>CABULH010000045.1 GCA_902492455.1 uncultured Oscillospiraceae bacterium | reverse complement strand
CTTCATAGTCAATACTGTCCACGCTGTCGCTGACCAGGAAGGAAATGTTGCCCACCGTGGCGCTGTTGCCGGGATTTTTGGAGATGGTATAGCCGCCGTCCGGGGTCATTTTCAGGCTGACAGAACTGTTGGGATTGGTATACAGGGAAAACGGGTACACCTTGTAGCCTTCCGATTGAGCGTTTTGCTGCTGCGGGGCTTCTGCCGCGGCAGCGAAGCCGAACAGGTAGACCGACATCAAAAGGCTTGCTGTCAGGGCGAGAATGCGTTTCATGCAATGGGCCTCCTTCAAATTGAAATAGGATTATACCTTTTTCCGCTCTCCAGCGGGTTTAACCGTTATTGTGCCCATGGGAGAAGGGTGTGCCGCTAACAGGCGGGGTTCTGAACTTCAGCGTATGGTCAGCTGTCCTCCGGAAGGCCCCACAATGCGGTCACCTCCATAAATGGTGCAATTGTCCAGCAGGATCTGGCCGGTGGCGTTGGAGAAGTCTAGCAACGCGTCTCCTTCGCTGTAGTTAGAGTTGAGCATGCAATCCCGGAAAGCCAGATTCATCACCTGGGTGCCCGGAGTGGGGATAGAGACAATTCCCTTGCTGGAGGTTTCAAACCAGGTACCCACGAAATTGCAGGGCCGCAGGCCGTTGCGGTTGGGGATGAGGATATCCACTTCATTAGCGGCGAAGATGCCACCGATCACATGCACGCCGTCAAAGGATTCCCCGTTCAGGTAATCCAGCACCAGCCCCGCTTGATTGCCGGCCATACGGGGGTGGACGATGGTATTGCCTGAGCCATAGAGCTGTAAGCCGTATTTACAATCGCTGCAAAAAATGTTTTCAAAATAGCAGTCGAAAATACCCACGCCGGTGGGCTCCGCATCTCCTTTGACACCGTAATCCAGCTGGGAAAACAGCAGGTTTTTGAAGGTACCAATGGCGGAGTTGTATATCTCCATTGTGGAGCCGCCCCGGATGCCGGTGATTTCCTGGCAGCCGGTCTGCTTGGTGAAGCCCATACTGGAAACCGTGGTGCCCCACAGCGCTTCATTGGCCATGTTCAGGATAGCCTGGCCGTCTTCACCCTTCCAAACCAGGGTGGTGGCCCACATGCCGTCCCCTTGGAGGCTGACCCTAGCGGGTTTTCTCAGCGGCTGTGCGATTCCGTAAGTCCCCTTGGGAATGTAGACAGTGCCGCCTCCTTGGGAGGAGGCATAATCCAGGGCCGCCTGGATGCATAGGGAGTCGTCGGAGCCGTCTCCCTTGGTGCCGAAGGCCCGGACATTAAAGCGATTTTCCGCCGCTTTATGAAGAAAGACGGCACGAATGTTGATATCCCGTGTCACATTCATGAGATAGGGGGTGGAGGGAGCGGCTACCATCTTTCCATTCAGCGTCAAGGCTGCCAGCATATAGCCTTGATCCGGGGTAATGGTGTATTCCGCCAATCCGCCGTGGATCACGGTCTGCGGTCCGGTGATGGTTCCGCCCTCGCCGGCGGAAAGGGTGACAGCGTGACGGGTTGCGGCAAAGGTCTGACCTCCCAGATACATCCCGCCGATTTTCAGCGTGGCGGGGAAGGCTCCCGGCTGGG
>CABULH010000044.1 GCA_902492455.1 uncultured Oscillospiraceae bacterium | reverse complement strand
GCTCCGTTCCGCCGAATCCCCCGATGAATCCCTGATCCAAGCCGAAAAGCTGTATACCCAGGCGTTGGGGGATGGGGAAGAAGGATATAGCAATGTAGAGTTGGAAGCGACCGTCAATCACCAAACCGACGAATCTGCTGACAAGCTCGATTGGAACAAGATTGTCAGCAAGTCTGGTGAAACTCGATTGAAGCATTTGCAGAGACACGCGGTTCCAATGCCTGAAAGAGCATCACATGGTGTATTTAATGGTGATCCCCAAACGATGGTTGAGGCAGCGTGGAAAAACAGAGGAAACGTTACCCCGATTGATGATGGTATGGGGGCTAAAATTTATCATATTCCTATGAAAAATGCTGGATATGAAAGTGGTTATAGAAATACTGGTAAAGAGATGAATTTTATTACTATTATTGTAATGGATAACACATCAGACATCATAACTGCTTACCCATCGTTTGGAGAACTAAACACAGAGGAGGGAAAAAGGTGAGTAGAAAGCTCGTTGTTGGCAATTGTAAAGTGTGTGGACAGGGAATACTGGAGATCGTAAAAGAACTTGATACGGATAAACTTTATGTCCGTTGCGACGAATGTGAAGCAGAATGGGATAATCCTGCAGATGCTCTATCAAACAAAAATGGAAGCCGTAATCGCTACGGCAATTTTGAAAAGGCCTCATACGAACAAGTCCAAGAAAAAGAGTGGTTGTCCTATCTAGCGTACTGAGTTAGAAATGAGATTAACAAAATCCCATGCCAAAACGGCATGGGATTTTTCCGTTGTCTAGACAATGGTATCTATTGAAAAATTAACGTGAATAAAACACACATGAAGGAGAATCAGAAGGACTTGGAAAAGGCTATGCCGCAATTGGCATAGCCTTTTCCTTTACCAAGTCAATGTGAAAAATATTCACAATTTGCAAAGCGCGGCGTATGAAAACGCGGTGATATTGTTGAATACGTCGGAGAAAACAGGGGGCTTTGTATTACAGAGCAAAAATGTCGTGAATACAGATCACAAAGGTGGAAACGGCTGGAATGTGAAATATATTCACACGCCAAAACAGTGGAGAGCGAGAATCAGCAGGAGGATTCCGTGTTATGAGGGCGGGAGGGGGAAATCGTTTACAGGCGGGTGATTTTGAAATGGATTTTGGCTGCTAAGTGAATCGGACGGGGCTGATAACGATAGCGGTATCACCCGGGAAGGCGGTGTCGGGTTTCAGATTTTGCTATTTAACAGGTTACAATATGTGAATATATTTCACAAATCGGTGCTGCAGGAGGGAATCCGAAAGCTGGAGCAACCAAAAACAGCCGGTATCGGGAATGAGGGGGCCATAGCGCCGTGTGAATATTATTCACACGGCGCTATGGCCCAAGGGAATGCATTTCATATTGTCTGCTGCCAAAGCAAAAACACCAGCCGCGAAGGGGCGTGAAACAGGTTTGACATTTATATTGGTGCGGGTAGGAGGAATAGGGGACAAAAATCTTGCAGCGCCGCAACCTTTCAGCTGGGAGCCAGATCTGGGAGAGGCGGAAACCGCCTGTTCTCAGAAGAGATGCTGCAGCCGACTGGATATCCAAGAGCCAACCATGGCCGAAATTGCGGTGATGTGAAAAATATTCACATAATCTTTGCCCCTGGCTCTGGATAGGATGAGGCACAGGTACAGCGGAGACATCCCATTGGTGCGGGGAAAAGGGCGGGCGCGTATGAGGCGCGTCCTTTTTGGCTGCCTTCGCGGAAAGGGCTGCCGGCGTGGGGGGCTGCAAATGAAACATTTTGCAGCAGCTCCCTTGCATGCGGTGCGGCGGATGACGAATCGGCGCATAGAGAACCCAAAATGCAGCGGCATCCAATTTTGAGGGGGTAAGCACATACGGCAGCCCATCGACGAATCCATAAAAGACAGCCCTTGCTCTAACGGGACTCCCTGGCAAAAGGCATTGGCTGCTATTTGAGCATAAATGCTGCCCACTCACCGCTGTACTCGTTTAAATGCTCATGCCAATATAACAGCTTATGAATATATTCTCCTTTCCGTGCTTCAACCGCTTCTGTGCATTTTTCTATCCCTAGCCTGTAAATAATGGAAGTAAGGTCATAGACCGGATAGCCGATTGCATGTCCGGCAGTATGCACGACCGCACAGGCTTGTCCGACCGCATGGCATATGGCGATATCTTCCTGGCTGCCGATGGTTTTGGCAAAAGCATGGCAATCCAGTATTTTCCGCTGTGCCGTCCGCATTTTTATTTTTCCAGACGCCCAATCTCGGGCAGCTTCCAATGCTTCTTTCGGCCGTTTTTCATCCGGATATTTTTCCTCCAATTGCTGAACAGATTCTTCAGCCAAATCAAACGCCCACAACGCCATCACTCGATGATCCTGATGGCGAAACAGGTCAAGCAAGTCCTGTAAATATGCCGAATCCTTTGCAAAGAGAACTTGATTTTTCCTTTTGAGTCTTAATTGTACTTCCTCTGTCCAGTTCATCTGGATTCCCTCCGTCAATTTTCAACGATTGTTTTGATCATATCATACGATACAGGTAACGGCAATAACGGCTGTTGGTGAAATCGGCGGCGTTTATTGCTGCGGAAAAGGACGGAGCGTCCAACAGCCGCAAAGCGGGGAGAGAAATCTCTCCGCTTTTGTTATGCTTACCACAAGGAGAGTGATGCATGTGTCAGCGGTTAGAACCATTACATTCAACGCGACGGTGAGCGGCGTAACACCCACCGGACCCCAGGACGCCGGCGTGCAGGGCGATCACAACGCCACTCAGGTGGTGTGGTCGCTGGACGCGGCGCTGATAAACCCGGATTACCGCTATCGATGCGAGTTTGTGGACGGCGCGGGCGGCTGGGATACCACCCAATATTTAACCCCGTCCGCAGACAAGACCATCGCCGTTTCGCTGCCCAGGGCCTGGACGGCCGCGGGGGGCTGCGGTGTGATCCGTCTGTGCGTATCGGAATTTCTCGACGGCGCGGAGGAACGGTCGCTGTATACCCTGACCGGCCGGCTGCAGTTTGCGGGCCGGGAAAACGGCGGGGCCTGTGCGGCTGCTTATGAAACCAAGCTGCCGGTGCTGATCGAAGAGATGACCGAGGCCATGGATGGAGCGGCGGACGCTGCCGCCCAGGCCAACACCGCGGCGGCCGGCGCCAATGCCGCCGCCGCGGCGGCTAGCGAGGCAGCGGCCAGCGCCGATGCTGTCGCGGATCAGGTGCAGCAGAAGCTGGACAGGGGAGAGTTCATCGGTCCCCGCGGTCCGGTGGGGCCCAAGGGCGATGTGGGGCCGCAGGGCCCTCAGGGCGTCAGCGGCGTGTATGTGGGCGAGGGCGAGATGCCGACGGGCTACAACGTACAGATTGATCCCAGCGGCGAAGCGGATGTGTGCATCACAAAGACGGAGGCGGACAGCCGGTATGCGGGTGCGCTGACGGAAAGCGCGTCGGGGATGATCGCCGCACTGACGGAAGCTGCGGCGGCTCCTCTGCGGCGGCTGGCGGTGCGGGGGGAAACCATCGAGACAGGAACGGGAGACAAGGGGCCGGATAATCCCTATGCGGTGGATGGGGTAACACCCACCAAAGCGATGGTATGCGGGAAGAATCTGCTGCCGAAAATGACGATTGCCAGCGGCACCTACCACAGCCTGACGGTTACCAACAATCCAGACGGGAGCGTAACCCTTAACGGGACGCCAACCAACGCCAACGTCTGGTATGCGGGAAGTTATAATCTGCCGACTGTATTTTTCCGACTGCCGGCTGGGATATATACCGCCTCGCCTGGGATATGGCTGTTTGTAACCAGCAGCACAGATTCTTATCAAGGTACTTTTGAACTCTTTGAACCCACCAATTTCTGCGGAGTGCGTTATCGCGGGAAAACAGGCCACAGCAATCTGGATACCTACAATAACGAGACCATATATCCGCAGGTGGTAATGGGACAAACACTGCCCGATTACGAGCCATATACCGGCATTACTGTAGCTCTGCCCGAGATATCCCCGCTGTACGGCAACGGCATGATCAACGACGAATACGACGCGGCGACGGGGATGATGACCCGACGATGGAAGCGGATGGAATTGAACGGGACGGAGAACTGGATTACCCGGGGTAGTGGAGCGGATGTGTATGGGTATCAGCTTTCGGGATTTTTCGATGGATTGAGTGCGAATGGAGTTTGCACTCATTTCCCGTATACGAATAATGCTACTTCTGGTATAAATGTAGTTTGTATAGGTTCTTCTAGCTCCTATCCGACTTTATCCCTATATATAGACACGATTAGCACAGTGGATGGACTGAAATCCTGGCTGGCCGCCCAAAAGGCCGCCGGAACTCCGGTTACCGTCGTGTATCAGCTGGCAACCCCGGAGGCGACGCGGTACGACCCGGTTCAGGTGGTTCCCTTCGCGCCGGTGAGCAATATTTTCACTGACGCCGGTGTGATCGACGCGGAATACTGTCTGGATACGCGGCTGGCGCTGGAGAAGCGGGAGCGGGAAACAGACGACCGCTATGCGGGAACGCTGACAGGAAGTGCTTCTGGCGCGATGGCGCACATGACGGACGTATCCGGTATCGGCAGCCTGCGGCGGCTGGCGGTGCGGGGAGAAACCATCGAGACAGGAACGGAAGACAAGGGACCGGATAATCCATATGCGGTGGATGGCGTCGTACCGGCGGCGGTAAGCGCTGCGGGAAAAAATCTGATCGGGCTGGAAAGCCCCTATCAGATCGCCAGCTCGGTAGAGGGGATTGGCAGCGCCACGGTGGAGCGGTACAACAACGGCGTTACTCTGACAATGCCCGCTGCAAGCTCCCATACATGGGCGGCGGAGCGGCTGTGGTGGCCGATTACGGCGGGCACCTACACATTGCAGGTGAAGATGGAAACCAACGATTCCGCCTTTACGCCGGCTTTGGGTGTATACCTGAAGAAAACCCTGACGGATACGGCGGCAGCGCTCACCACAGTGACAGCGTCGGGGAGCAAAACCATTACGGTGGGGGCGTCCGGCTATATCGGGCTGTATCTGCATCTCACCATGGACACCGGGAACACCGGCGCCCGGACGGTGCGGTATTACGATATTCAGCTGGAGCCAGGGAATACCGCCACGGCCTACGAGCCGTATACCGGCGCCACCGTAACCCTGCCGACGCTGGAACCGCTGTACGGCGACGGCACTGTGAGCGATGAATACGACGCAGCAACGGGGATCGAGACCCGGCGATGGAAGCGGATGGAGTTGGACGGGACGGAGAATTGGCATCTATCCGGGACCGTTGAAACCAGCAAATATCGGCCGACGTTAGTCCTGTCTGATATCGTGACATTAGATAGCAACCAAGTTTTGCCGGATATCGTCTGTACCCATTACCAGACACAAACGATGTACAACAGCTATAGATGTACGACAGGGGTAAGTATGGATACCACGGCTTCAAATGGGATGGCCGTATATGACGCAAATTATGATACCAATAGTCTTGCCGCCTGGAAAGCCTACCTGGCCGCCCAAAAG
>CABULH010000043.1 GCA_902492455.1 uncultured Oscillospiraceae bacterium | reverse complement strand
GTATCCGACAACGGATGCTCTTGTTTGCTATACCAATTTTCACCACCTTAAAATTTCTCTCGAAAATTTTGTTTTGGGGCTTGACTTTTAATAGTTAGTCTTTCGTCAGCCATCCTTATGTATGATGGCGCGGAAAGAGATGATCCTCTCGCCTCCGACGTTTTCCTCAAAAGTAACCTGCCCGTCGCAAACCCGGCAGGCTTCCTTTGTATCATCATTGGCCGCTTTCACCGCCAGGGATAGTCCCTTGCGGCTGGCAATACAGGCTCGCTGGTGGCCTGAAACCACCTCCGCGTGACCGCACTCACAGGGGGTAATCAGAATTGGTTTCATCCGTTCCCGATTGCTCATCGCACGAAAAAGCCGGGGACAGTACAGCAGATCGTTGGCCGCAGTCTTTGTCTGGGCGCTGATATAATAATCGGAAACAAGATTCAGCGAGCACTTTCCGGTTTTCATATAATAGCAGGTGGATTTACTTAGGGTGATGTTGGCCTCGATTGTGCCCTTTACAATGCTCATGCAGACACTCCATTTGTCAGGTTTTCTCATTTCGACGTTCGAATGGAGATGATCCGAACGGGTTTGTTTTTCTTAATGCAAAGGGAAATGGTATGACCGGTTCCTCTTGACAGGCCATCCCAAAAGGCTAGAATCTGGTCCGCGTAATCCACAATCTGTTCATTGCGAACCAAGGGGGCCTGCTTTCCATATCGCTCATAATCCGGCAGAAACAGACGAAGAGGAATTCCCAGCGATTCCGCCACCTGTTCCGCCAGATGATCCACACCTGCGGCGCCGCCGCTGACGATTTCGCTTACGTTAGCAGGCAGTTCCTGCAGAATTCGGAGGGAGACTTCCTCCGTGGCGTGCCGGCTGCCTATTACAGCGATTTTCATCGCCGTCTCCCTCCTTTTTCCTTTTCTTTCCCAATATACCACACAAACAAATGTTTGTAAATAAATAAATTGTAATAAACGGGAATTTTCCCAACGCAGCCAAAAACTATTCCGCCGATAAAAAAACTGGGTAAATAGTTTTTTTATCAGGAGGAAAAGTAATAGAGGAATCCAACAGGGATTCATTTATTGGAAAGAAGAGGAAAAGTCATGAAGCGATGTATTCATATAGTATGCGGCTGTTTGACTCTGACCTGCGGTTTCCTCATGGCCGCGGTGATTGTGCTGGCCGGCCGCATGCCGGAGCAGTTCAACGTAGTGGAAGGTACCTCTTTGTCCCTTCAGGGAGCAGTAAAGGTCGGCAGCCAGAAAACGGCTGAAGGGCGTTCGGTCAGCGCTGCTTCTCTCAGTGCCGGGAGCAGCTATACCGCGTCCTTAAAATTGTTCGGCCTGTTTCCGGTCAAGGATGTGGCGGTCAAGGTGGTGGATGCCTCCTCCGTGATCCCCTGCGGCACGCCTTTCGGTATCAAAATGTTTACAGATGGGGTGCTCGTGGTGGGTATGTCCGCTGTGGATACGCCCAACGGGTCCTATAATCCCGCTAAATCCGCCGGGATTAAGGTGGGCGATGTCATCGTCAGCATTGAAGGCGAGACGGTCACCACTACCGAACAGGTGGCGCAGATGGTAGAAGAATCAGGAGGAAAAAGCCTCACCTTTAAAATCCGCCGGGATAATATCCTGTTCGAAGTACGGTTTGTTCCTGCCAAATCGGTCAACGAGAATCGCTGGAAAGCGGGTATGTGGGTACGGGACAGTTCCGCCGGCATCGGTACCCTGACCTTTTTCAGTCCCTCAACCAATGTTTTCGCCGGGCTGGGTCACGCCGTTTGTGACGTGGATACCGGGGAAATTCTTCCCCTTTCATCAGGTGAAATCGTTCCTGCCAGGATTTACAGTGTGAACCGCGGCGTCATCGGTACGCCGGGAGAACTTCGAGGCGGCTTTGAAAGCGGTACGCTGGGGAACCTGACGGTAAACGGTGAAACCGGCATCTATGGAGCACTTACCAGTCAGCCTGTTTACGGGGATGCTGTTCCGGTGGCCATGAAGCAACAGGTAAAATCGGGCAAAGCGCAGGTATTAACCACTATTGACGGCACCACTCCTAAGCTGTACGACATTCAAATTGATCAAGTTCGCTATAACGATTCGTCCCCTACCCGCAATATGGTTATTGTGATTACCGATCCTGAATTATTGGAGAAAACAGGCGGGATTGTTCAAGGTATGAGCGGCTCTCCCATTCTCCAGGACGGCAAGCTCATTGGGGCCGTCACCCACGTATTTGTCAATGATCCCACCAAGGGCTTTGCCATATTTGCTGAGAATATGCTGAAAACGGCAGAGTCGGTCGCTATGCAAAATCCGGCGGCATAAGACAAATTCTCCTTTATTTTTCGATGGCACCATATATTTTTCCCGTAAAAGCCAAAAAAACATCTTCCAAACTATTGCAATAATTTCCATAATATGGTAATCTTTCCCTGCCAAGAAAAATATCGGAGGGTTTGCAGTGGAAAAGAAGATTAAAGTCCTTTTAGCGGATAACAGCGAATATTTCGGCGTTCCCTGCGCAACGACGATGCGCTCTCATAATCTGGAGGTACAGATGACGGAGAAGGACGGCCGGCGGGTGGTAGAAAATGTAGCGCAGGTTCGGCCGGATGTGGTTATTATGGATTTTTTTCTGCCTGGTCTGGACGCCATTGGTGTGATGAAAGGCATTCAGGGCCTTCATCTGGCGCAGAAACCGCAGATTATGATCATGTCCGGCTTTGATAATCCCACATTGGAACGGGAAGCTCTGTTGGCTGGGGCGGATTATTATTTTCTCAAACCCTTTGATGCGGATGAGATGGCGGAACGAATTCTTCTGCTGTGCAAAAAAAGCAGACTTCAGGAGCCTCTCCATAAGCCTGCCTTGTCCCCTGCGGAAAATGGCGGCAGCCTGGAAATCAGCGTAACTGAAATCATTCATCAAATCGGCGTGCCTGCTCATATCAAGGGATATCAATATCTGCGGGACGCTATACTGATGGCAATAGAGGATGACGATATTATCAACGCCGTCACCAAACGACTGTATCCCGCAGTTGCCAAAAAACACGGCACCACCTCCTCCCGGGTGGAACGGGCTATTCGCCACGCCATTGAAGTGGCATGGGATCGTGGGGATGTTGATGTGCTCAATTCCTATTTTGGCTATACCATTCACAACGGCCGGGGAAAGCCGACGAATTCGGAGTTTATCGCTATGATCAGTGATAAATTTCGGCTTCAGCTTAAAATTGGATGAAAAAACCGGCGTTTTATATTAAAACGCCGGTTTTTTCTTTACCTCCATACTTTTATATTCTTTTCGATACTGCCCCGGTGTACGTCCGGTGATGCTTTTAAACTGCCGAATAAAATGATACGGATTGGTATAACCCAATCGGTCGGCCAATTCTTCAACAGTCGCCTGTTCGGCGATCAGCAGATTCTGGGCGGAACTAACCCTGGCGTGAATCAGGTCGTGAATGGGAGAGATACCGAACAGGGATTTGTATATCCCGTGAAATCTTGATGGACTCAAACAGGCTAGTTCCGCCAGTCTCTCCACCGACCATGGTTCATCCAAGCGCAGCAGCATGGTTTGCCGTATTTCCGCAAAAACCCTCCGTTCCTCATCCTTTACCCCGCTTTGATAAGTCATCCGGCAGCCACGGGAAAAACGGATGAGAAATTCCTGAAATTTTGCTTCCAGCATATTGGCAGAATAGGAATCGCCAAGAAAAAATTCATATTCCATCTCCGCAAACAGCGCGGTAATTTCTTTTTCATTTCCCGGGTAATATAGAACATTTTCCCGTATACCGTAGGATTGCAGTATTTCGCGGGCGGCAGTGCCGGAAAAATGAACCCAATCATGGATCAGCGGCCCATCGCTTAAAAACCATTGAGGGATTCCAGGCGGGAAGAAAATACAGGCATGAGGTGAGGTTTTCTGTCTAACGCCGTTAATCAACAAGTCCACACGGTTAAAAAAATGTAAAAAGGTATAATCCTTACGGCCTCGCGGCCGATTGATACAAAAGTCGTCCTTTTCGGGCCATTCATGCCGGATCTGAAGAATATCCACTTCCGCTCCTCCTCTCTACGCTGCATAGTATAAAGAATTTAGTAGGATATGTCAATTTTCCAGGAGAATAGGACATTGTGCGATGCTGCGGGGTTTGATACCATGTTCTTACATTCAGGAGGTGTTGCAGATGAAAATTCCGAGACCCGAACATCCAAAACCCCAGTTCCAGCGCGAAAACTGGCTGAATCTCAACGGAAGCTGGCAGTTCGAAATCGACAACGCCCAAAGCGGTATGGAGCGCAGATTTTATGAACAGGAGAATTTTTCCTCCACGATCCAGGTACCGTTCTGCCCAGAAAGCCGTCTGTCAGGCATCGGGCATACCGACTTTCTCTATGGCGTCTGGTATAAAAGGAAAGTAACTTTAGAAGATAGGCAGCTCACCGGATTGATTCGACTGCATTTCGGCGCCGTGGACTATCGCTGTACAGTATTCGTAAATGGCCAGAAAGCCGGCGAACATACCGGAGGTTATATCTCTTTTTACCTTGATATTACCCATCTGGTCCACAGCGGTGAAAACACCATTGTGGTGTTCGCTGCAGACGATACTAGGAGCCGCACCATTCCCAGCGGCAAACAGAGCGAACGGTATCAATCTTTTGGCTGCTTTTACACCCGAACCACCGGCATTTGGCAGACGGTGTGGCTGGAGTTTCTACCGAAAACTCATATACAATCCGTCCGCTACTATCCGGATATCCATAATACCCAGCTAGTTATCTTCGCGCAGTTGTCCGGTGCCGCGCAGCTGAAAGCGACCGCCTACTATGAGGGGCGGAAGGTTGGACAAGCCTCCGTCAACTGCGGCGGGGGTCAGCAGAGCCTCACCCTTTCCCTGGCGGAAAGTCATCTTTGGGAACCGGGGTACGGCCGTCTCTATGATCTGAAGCTGACCTACGGCGAGGACGCGGTCACCAGCTATTTCGGACTCCGACAGATTTGCCTGGATGGCTCCCGTTTTCTCATCAACGGCAAGAGCGTCTTCCAGCGGCTGGTGCTGGATCAGGGCTTCTATCCGGATGGTATTTATACCGCGCCGGATGACAGCGATTTACTGGGAGATATTACTCGTTCTATGGATATGGGATTCAACGGCGCCCGGCTGCACGAAAAAATCTTTGAAGAGCGCTTCCTCTATCATTGCGACCGGATGGGCTATCTGGTATGGGGAGAATACCCAGACTGGGGGCTGGACAATTCTTTAGCCGATTCTATATACAGCATCCTGCCTGAATGGCTGGAAGAATTGGAGCGAGATTTCAATCACCCGGCCATCATCGGCTGGTGTCCCCACAACGAGACCAGAAACGATCAGCGGGACGAAGCTATTCGAACGGTTTATCGCATCACTAAGACCCTGGACCCCACACGGCCTTGTATCGACGCCAGCGGATATTTTCACGTGGAAACCGATGTCTTTGATATCCACGATTATGAACAGAATCCGGAAATTTTCAGAAGAAACTATGATCGGCTACCAAAAGAAAACATCCTGCACAATCCCCTGGCTCCCAGGCAGGTTTATCAAGGACAGCCGGTTTTTATCAGTGAATACGGCGGCATCGCCTGGAATGCCGCCGACGGCGGCTGGGGCTACGGCGAAGGGCCCCAAACGGAGCAGGAGTTTCTGCAACGGTTTGCCGGTCTCACCGACGCGCTGTTGGATAACAGCCGGATTTTCGCTTTGTGCTACACCCAATTGACCGATGTGGAGCAGGAACAAAACGGTCTGTATACCTACGACCGCCGCCCGAAATTCAATCCGCAGACCATCAAAAACATTTTATCCCGGCCGGCGGCAATTGAACAGGAATAGCCGATAATAATAACCGGTATCAGGAGGCCAACGCCATCCGATACCGGTTATTTCTTTACATATTTACGCGCGTTTGAGCAGGCGCTGATCCTGGACGGATTCCATCACCCGCCGCACC
>CABULH010000042.1 GCA_902492455.1 uncultured Oscillospiraceae bacterium | reverse complement strand
GGAGTGGTTACGCCTGGATGGGCACCGGCTGGGCCTCCTTCTACCACAGCGGCGCTTCGTCTGTGGAGCGGGCGGCGGAAAGAATGGAAGAATTAACCCGGTAGTATGGCTAACTCCGAGCAAAGTCGAAAAATGCTCTTCCGCAATGAGGCTGCAATGAAGCAAGGTGGAAGCAAGGAGCAAAGAGCGAACAAAGGGAAATCACCTAAAAAACCACACGAAAAAAGAAAGGATGAAGAAACATGATCCAGTTGACCGAGAATCTAGCCGTAATTGCAGACGATTTGCAATATATCGTGGGGAAGCCTGTCCAGCGCGAGCGGAACGGCGAAGCTGTTATAGAGATGCGTCGGCCCCAGTATTACCCTACTCTGGCGGGTGCGGTGCGTGGAGCAGTATCACAGGCAATGCGGGATAAAGTGGAAGAGAATGAAATAACGACCCTTCGGGAATTCCTTTCCGAGTATCAACACATTAACGAGGAGTTTAGAAGTCTACTTAAACCACTGGAATAGTGCGCACGGCTTTGCAGAGGCGTGGGAAGGGCCATTGCCCGCTCCGATAGTATACTTTCATGTCCAGGTACATACACAGCTTAAACACAACAGCGCAAGGCGGATTTCAGCAATAACGGCCATCGAGCCGATAAAGAAAGGATAGTGTATTCATCCATCGTCCAATAGTAGGTGAACAAAGTAGCATGATAAACATGAACAAAACTAAAGATACATAATTGGAAGAACTATATATTTACATACAAATGAGGCCATAATATAATAATATTATGCAAAATAACATATAAAGCGGCAAAATAAAAGAAATGCAATAGATGGAGGAGTGGCAAATGAGCAGGATGAAAAAGCGGTTCAAACAATGGCTGGCGGTATTATGTTCGATGGCGCTGCTGACGGTGAGCGTACCGGTGAGTCTGGCGGAGGAAGAGGCACCAACGGAGGGAACATCGGAAGCGGGAGAAGCGCCTGGAGAAGAGGGCGGATACAGGGAAGCGCCGATAGTTGGGGAGGACATCACCCGGCGTTCGAAAGACGCCAAGCATTTCCGACGCAGCGACGGCTCGTATACCATGGTACAATACGCCACGCCGGTGCACTACGAAAAAGACGGCGAGCTGGTGGACATTGACAACACCCTGACTGCGGGCGTGGAAGAGGACGAGGCGGCGGAGGGCAGCGCCACGGAGGTTTACGGCACTGAAGGCAACCGGTTCCAGGTGAAGTTTGCGAAAAAATCCAACGGTAAATTCCTGATGAAGCTGAAGCAGGAGGATTGGTCCATCTACTGGTCCCTGACCTCACCCAAGAAGAATAAGGTGACGGGTCAGGCGTCCAACCCGGCGGAATCGGAGGATCCGCTGCAGCTGACGAAGCTGACTTCGGAGATGCGGTACAACGACATCTTCGCAGACACGGATTTGCAGTATATCGTGACGCCGACCGGCGTGAAGGAAAACATCATCGTCAAGAAGGCGCAGACGGCCTATACCTATGAGTTTGAGCTGAAGGTAAAGGGCGTGACGCTGTCCCCACGGGAGGACGGCGGCATTGACGTGCTCAAAGAGGGGGAGACGGAAGCTTCCTTCGTGATCCCCGCGCCGTATATGTTCGACGCGGCGGGAGCGGAATCCACAGCGGCGCGGTATGAGCTGGAGCCGGGCGGCAACGGGAAGAAATACATCCTGCGGGTCATCGCGGACGCGGAATGGATCAACGCGGCGGACCGCCAGTTTCCCGTGACGATTGATCCGGCCATTCAGCTGGACAGGGATTATCTCACCATTCACGACGCTACCGTGGCTTATGGGACTCCAAGTGCCGCTGCGATTACCGAGATGAGCACCGGCTGGTCCAGCTCCAAACTGTTTGTGGGAAAATATGACACGGTTGGCAACATGGAATGCGCTGCTATTGTCCAAACGGACATGAGCGAACTGAAGGAAGCCCGTATTTTGGACGCCAAGCTGCGCCTGTTCTACTATACCGGCAACACCACCGGTATGCAGGTGAACGCCTATAAAGTGACCGGCAGCTGGACAAAGGGCGAGAATTTTCTGTACAACACACAGGTTCCAGCCTACAACGCCACGCCGCTGGATTATTCTATCACGCCTGCAGGGGCAACGCAGAATGTCACAACAACCTTTGATATCACCAAAGCGGTGCAGGATTGGGTTACCAGCGGGAACAACCAGGGAATCCTGCTGCGGTCAACAAGCTGGCAAAGCGGGCTGGTAAAATACATAGCCAGCGATACCGGCGGAATTGCGGAGGATCCGCAGTTCATCATCAACTACCGGGACACCAAGGGACTGGAGCCCTACTGGACCTATACCACGATTGCCGCGGGGCGGAACACAGCGGCGTATATCAACAACTACAACGGCGCGCTGACGGTGGCGAGCGGTATCGCCTCTGCCAGCGGCAACGTCATGCCGGTATCCATCGAGTATATCTATAACCACAACACCGCCGCGTGGCATACCAACTACGGCATGAAGATAACGACCACCACCGGCGCCCTGGCAACGAATTATCCCTATTACCTGACGGACGCCGACGGGACGGACCATTATTTCTATAAAGAATCTGAGAATAAGTATCTGGATGAGGACGGGCTGGGGTATACCCTGAGCCAGGTGAACACCACGGATGTGAAGTATGAGATCACGGACAAAAGCGGCGGGAAGATGAAGTTCAACTGGAACGGCCAGCTGCACAGCGTGAATGATGCCAACGGCAACCGGATTTTTGTCGCCTATCGTGATAATTTTGCGAGGATCAACTACGTGGAGGATGGCGCGGGCCGCCAGTATACCTTTGTTTACAGCGGAACCACCCTCACCGGCATCAAGGATCCGTCGGGGAGGAGCACCGGCTTTGTTCTGGATAATGTAGGCCGGGTGACCCGCATAAAGGATTCGGAAAACGTTTATACAGGCATTACCTATGACAGCCAGAGTAATATGGTGAAAGAAATCATGGACAGCGGAGACGGCACCAAGGTGGTGTTTACCTACAGCGGTGCTCCCGTTTACCGGATTGCTTCCGCCACCTGGTATGATACCAACGGCGCTCAGGCGGGGAAATATACCTTCGCCTACCGGCACAACAACACTCTCATCACCGATCAGGACGGCCGGAAATACGAGTATCAGTTCAACAACGCGGGCCAGACGGTGGGAGTGGTGAACCTCCAGAGCGGCCAGGCGGAATACTACGAATTCGGCGCGCCGGGCATTCCTGGAGGTACGGGGATGAACAAGACGGAGGCGGGGCAGCAGAACAAGCTGCTGGGCTCCTCCAAGGTGCAGACGAGTATCTCCAACCTGCTCACCAATCCCAGCTTCGACAGCAGCAATGGTGGTTATACCCTCCAGTCAGGTATGACGGCCATTTGGGATTCTTCCAAAGGGCATTTTAGCTCCGGGGCGGTGAAGCTGACGAAATCAGCCGCCACCAGTGGAGGATTGCAAGCGGTGCAGAACATCACGGGTTTGTCTGCGGGGTATTATACCCTGTCCGCCTATGTTCATACCGGCGGCACGGTCCTGGCGGGGGACGGCGTGCGGCTGAAGATCAATTCGTACAAGGCGGCAGGTGGGTATAAGACCAGCCGGTATTCCCAGTATGTGAAGCAGACGGGCTCCTCCGAATGGGTACGGCTGACGGCCACCTATTACGCAGACGAGGCGGTGAGCCTGGACGTGGGCATCACCACTGCCGCCAACATGACCGGGACCTTCTGGATCGACGATATTCAGCTGGAGCGCGGGGAAGCCTCCAACAGCTTCAATCTGCTGGAAAACACCGAACTGAAATCCACCTCCTGTTGGACAGCGGGGAACACGCCAGCCGTGGCGACTATCAGCGGTTTTCCGGACTCTACCTGCACCAGTGCATTGAAATCCACAAACACCATCCGTTCCGCCGCCAAGTATACGCAGACGGTGAAAGTTAACGGAGCCAAGGGGGACGTGTTTTCCTTCGGCGGCTGGGGCAAGGCGGACAGCGTGGGCCTAAATAGCCTCGAACGCGACGGTACTGGAGAAGCGGCTTTCGGAATTCAGGTGAAATACGGTAGCCATGAGGAATATCTCCCCTTTAACTTCGGGTACAACGGGTGGCAGTTTATCAGCGGCAAGCTGATCCTGAAGGAAGCCTGCACCTCCATCACCTTCACCTATGACTACAGCTACAACCTGAATACCGCCTTCTTCACCCGCCCCTTCCTATACAAGGAGGAGTTTGGGCAGAGCTATGTCTACGACAAGGACGGCAACATCAGCAGCGCGGTGGATGTGGCGAACAGTCAAGCTACTTTTGCCTTCAGAAACGATAACCTGATGCGACTGTGCAATCCTACCGGAAGCAAGTTCTATTACACCTACGATAGCAATAAAAATGTCACCTATGCCCATACTTCGGATGGGCAGCAATACCATTTCACCTATGATGCGTATGGGAATCCCCTGACCAGCACCATCAGCGTGGCGAAGCCCGCCACATCGCTGAGTGCCGGAACGAAATATTACGTCCGCAACTGCGATACGGGGCTGTATCTCCACGCCCTTTCCGCGCCCTCCGCAGGACCGGTGAAGCCCGTTGCCTTTGTAGAAGGAAATGCTAAGCTGCAATGGAAGCTGATCTCAAGCGGAGAAACAGGAATCTACTATCTACAGCCAGGGGATTATACCGCCCTGACTATGAGCGTCATTTCTTCTTCAACCAGTGACAACGCTCAAATCGGAATTACACCTGGTACTACAGATAAAAAGTTCAAGCCCATCGCCAACGGAGACGGAACCTTCCGGATCATGACGGGGGTGACAAGCTATGCCAAATGCGTGGATGGCCGTCCTTCTGAGGATCCCGACATCCGGCAGATGACCTATACTTCCGGAAAACTGAGCCAGAAATGGGAGTTCATCCCGGTGAGCGGCAGTACGCTGAAGATGACTTCCAGCAACACGTACACCGATACGCGGGGAAACTACCTGGAAACTACTACCGACAGCCGAGGAAAGGTGACAACCTACGCCTATAACAGCAGCAAGGGGCTGCTGGAATCGGTGACAGCGCCCAACGGTGCGAAAACCACCTATACCTACGACTCCAATAACGACAGGTTAACCAAGGCACAGAGCGGCAACGCCAAGGTGGAGTACAGCTATCTGAAGGATCTTCTCAGCGAGATCAGCGTAGACGGGGGTAACATAAAGTATAAGCTGAATGCAGATGCACGGGGCCGCCAGACGACGACACAGGTGGGTACGGGCAACACCTTCCGCACCCTGTCGACGAACACGTGGAACACGCGGGACCTGCTGACAAAAATGACCCACGGCAACGGGGGTCAGATCAACTATGCCTACGACAATCTGGATCGGATGAGCCAGGTGTGGAACACAGACACGTCGAAGCGGGTGGAATACCGGTACGACGCGGAGGGGCGTCTGGCGCTGACGCGGGATTACTTGCAGGATCAGCAGACGCGGTATACATACGATATGGCTGGGAGGCTGGTGGAGGTCAACAACCTGGATGAAAACTGGGATCAGGGGGCGACTCGGACCAAGACAACCTATCAGTATGAGAATGGCACCAACCGGCTGCTGCGGATGGATTACAGCATCCCCCGGATGGGGAGCCTGACCGACTATCGAAACGACTATGCCCAAGCAATATACGGCACGGGAATGTACGCGGATCGTATAGAGGCGGTGCGGCTTAACGGTTCTAACCGGCTGTCCTATACTTACGATGATTTGGGGCGGATCACCAAGCAACTGTACAACACCACGACCTTAGCAACGGCGGCGCAGGGCTACACTCGCCGGGAGACGAGCTATACTTATCTGGCCGGAGTGAGTGGAAGTACCACCAGCTTGGTGGCGACGGTGAACAACTCGGGATTGGATCTGTTGACCTACTCCTATGACAGCATGGGGAATATCAAAACTATCCAGAGCGGCAGCAAGCTGGAGACGTATACCTATGACAACCTGAACCAGCTGGTGCGGGTGGACAGCCAGAAGGCGAACAAGAGTACCACTTACAGCTACGATAACCGGGGGAATTTGCTGGAGCGGAAGGAGTATGCTTACACCACGGGGACGCTGGGAACAGCGACCAAGACGGTGAGTTATGCTTACGGAGACAGCACCTGGAAAGATCTGATGACTACCTACAATGGTCAGTCGATCACCTACGATACCATCGGGAATCCGCTGAAGTATCGGGACGGGATGAATTTTTCCTGGGTCAACGGCCGTCAGCTGGCAGGATTCAGCAAAGGCCCGATTTCGGCGGATTATGAGTATGATATTGACGGAATGCGTACAAGAAAGACGTTTAATAGAGTTGCAGATTCCATCACAACGGAGTATTATTATAACAACGGGATGCTGCTTGGCTTCTACCGCAGCGACGGAATCGATGTGAAGACGCTGCTGGATGCAGATGGAGGGTTGTACGGCCTCTCGGTGATGGAAAGTGCCGGTGTCAGCCGGATATATTATTTTGTATATAATATACAAGGTGATGTAGTCGGGCTATACAGCTACGCAGGTACCCTGGTGGCCACCTACGATTACGATGTCTGGGGCAACTGTACCGTGAAAGCGGTAGCCACTGATGACGAAGGCCATTCTGTCAGCGATGTCAATCATATTGCTCAGGTCAATCCCTTCAGATATCGGGGATATTACTACGATACTGAAACAGGGCTTTATTATCTTGGCAGCCGATATTATGACCCTGAGACGGGCAGGTTTTTGAATGCGGATAATATAATGGGTGTCAACGATGATATGGCCGCATATAACCTGTTTGTATATTGCGGTAATAATCCTATAAATCGTTATGATGACGGGGGAATGCTGTGGAGGACAATATGGAATCAAGTTAAAACAAGTATAAGAGCTGTGCTACATGTCATCAACACTGGAGAAAGACTAAAAGGCAGAGATACCGCTGCGATAGGGGCTTGTTTCCTAAATATGAAAAGAGATCCGAAGGGGGTCTATCACGCTAGTTTTGACTGTTGGCAGCAGTATTTTGGTTACTGTGATTTTTATGATTTCATGTTTGATATTGGCACAAGTATGAAAAGCGCGAAATTTCCCTTTTCATATAAGAACAAATCATATATTTTATGGGCGTGGAAAGGAGATTATATAAATCTTGGCGCGGGAGCAGAACTGGGTATATATTATGGAGGTGGGCCGCTGTGGCGAGTTGATAAAAGACTTGCCATGAATATGACCTTAACGCTTAAATACAAAAAAACTACCATTATAACCTATAGTGAAAGGACTTGGTGGATAACAGGCTTTAATCCACGATACATAAATGTTAAGGCTTCAGATTTAACGGCCACTTTTACGGTGAGATTTAATGATTCGGGAATGTTTAATGCTTTTCGTGCTGCTAATCGAAGAGGATGGACTTTTAATTCTAAAAAGTTAATGGCAACTTATACATTTTGATCGTAGGAGGTTATCCATGAAAAGAAAATGGATGGCATTGCTGATGACTTTAGCGACAATATCTATGAGTGCATGTTCGTTAGGAGGGGGAGGTATGTTTGACAGTGATAACCAAATAGCCAATGCGCGAATGGAAAAGGTGTTGGAGGCGCTGCAAAGTAAGGATGAAAGCGCATTGAAAGCCCTGTTTTCTAAAAGTGCTATCGCGGATGCGAAAAATTTTGATGATAGTATGAAGTCTTTGTTCGATTATTATGAAGGCGATTTTGTATCGTATAATAATTGGGGAGGACCTGGGGTTGAAGAAACGAGAGAAGATGGCTATAGGCTGAAGGAATTTTATTCTACCTATGATGTTAAAACAAGTGAGCGGGCATATCGCTTTGCCATTCAGGACTTCACCATTGATACCGCCAATCCCGATAATGTGGGGATCCGGTCGTTATACGTCATCAAAATGGAGGATGATACAGATCCCCTGTTTGCTTATCGTGGGGATGATAAATATACGCCAGGCATAAACATTAATATCAAGAACTATATTCCTCCGGATGATGAGTCGTAAAAGAATAGAGTAAAGAATCACCCTAGGTTTACAAAAACTTGGGGTGATCTATTTTCTCAAACTTCCTAACAATTCATTGCTCTCGGAGGATGGATTTACCCTTAACATTCATGCCTGCGGCATAATCTGAATGGGGTGAACGTGGAGATCTACCCAACTGTTTCACCTCTGTGATATAAGAAGAGAAAATAATAATTTACCTATCTGCCACATTTATGGTATAATAACCTCACGCCGTATTCCAAAGCCATGCTATGCAAGGCTTTGGACGGCTGTCCTTTGGAGGATTCCAAGTCCACGGTGCAGCAGATGACCTATACTTCCGGAAAGCTGAGCCAGAAATGGGAGTTCATCCCGGTGAGCGGCGGCAGCCCGCTGTATATGAGCGCGGAAAACGAATACACCGGGACAAAAGGGAATTTCCTGTATAAAACCAAGGATGGGCGGGGAAATACCACCACCTACGCCTACAACAGCAGCAAGGGCTTGCTGGAATCGGTGACAACCCCCAACGGGGCGACCACTACCTATACCTATGACGCGAAAAATGACCGTCTGACCCAGGTGAAAAACGGCAGCTCCATTGTGCGGTACAGCTACAACCGCGACCGGCTGACGGATATCAACGTGGGGAACTGGGACGTGCGGTATGTGCTGAACTACGACAGTCGTGGCCGCCGGACCACCACGCAGGTGGGGCAGGGGATCAATCTGCGGACGCTGTCGACCAACACGTGGAACAACCGGGATCTGCTGACGAAAATGACCTACGGCAACGGAGGTCAGATCAACTATGCCTATGACAATCTGGACCGGGTCACCAAGGTGTGGAACGCGGACGCGGCGAAGGGCGTGGAATATGTGTACAACGCCCAGGGCTTGCTGGGTCTGGAGGATGACAATCTGCTG
>CABULH010000041.1 GCA_902492455.1 uncultured Oscillospiraceae bacterium | reverse complement strand
CCGCTGACCTCTTGAATGCCATTCAAGCGCTCTCCCAGCTGAGCTATACCCCCAAATAGAGAATAATGTAACTATTCAGTTTTCATAGATAATCTCAACCAACTTCTCAAGCTGAAATATCCCTGCATCCGGCGACGCGTTAAACTATACCATATCCTTTTCGGCTTGTCAAGGGGTTAAAATAATTTGCCGTCAATTTTTTTGACATTTATCTATACAAGAAAATTTTTCCTTTTTTCCGAAATCCCTCTTGACAAACGGACATGAGAAAGCTATACTATTTGATGTAATCATTACAAATTTAAATTAATTACAAGAAAGGCGGATGCTCGGTGACTATACAAGAAATCGCCGCTACGCTGTCCGCCAAAGGGCTGCGCCCCACCCAACAGCGTATCGCGGTTTATCAGTATCTAATTGAACACCCTATTCATCCAACAGCGGATACGATCTATCGCGCTTTATTACCAATCTATCCTACATTCTCACGCACGACTATCTACAATTCCCTTCACACTCTTTTGGATGCCCGATTAATCCGTACAGTCAACATTGATGCAGAAGAACAACGCTTTGACGGAAACCCCACAGATCACGGGCATTTTAAATGCAACTGCTGCGGCAAACTTTATGATTTTATTATTTCTTTAGAAGCGTTGAAGACCATGTGCCCCAAGGGCTTTCGAGCAGAAGTACAGGACGTGTTTATGAATGGTATCTGTGCCGCCTGTGAACAAAGCTCTGAATCCTAATTATTGTCGGTTCATATCCCAACATAAATATTATGAATACAGGAGGAAATGAAAATGAAAAAGTATGTCTGTCTGATCTGCGGCTATGTCCACGAAGGTGACGAACCCCCGGCAGTTTGCCCTGTCTGCGGTGCGGCTGCTGATAAATTCAAGGAAATGGGCGCCGCCGCTCCCTCTGCGCCTTCCGCTCCGTCCGCGCCCGCTGCTGCGGATCGTGTATGGGCTGATGAGCATCGTGTGGGGATTGCCAAAGGCTTGGATCAGGAAGTAGTGGAAATGCTCCGTGCCAATTTCAACGGCGAGTGCAGCGAAGTCGGTATGTATCTGGCGATGGCGCGTGTCGCCCATCGCGAGGGGTATCCTGAAATCGGCCTATATTGGGAGAAGGCTGCCTATGAGGAAGCCGAACATGCCGCCAAGTTTGCCGAACTGCTGGGTGAAGTTGTGACCGATTCTACCAAAACCAACCTGAGCATGCGTGTGGAAGCCGAATGCGGCGCCACCGAAGGCAAGATGACCCTGGCCCGCAGGGCGAAAGAATTGGGCTATGACGCCGTTCACGATACCGTCCATGAGATGGCGAAGGACGAAGCTCGTCACGGCAAGGCTTTCGAGGGTCTGTTGAACCGCTATTTTAAATAAGTTCTGTTAAAAAAGAAGGGTATCCGATTGGATCCCCTTCTTTTTTCACTTGGCTTTGGCAATAAAGGCGATGCCTGTACAGCCAGGTCCTGCATGCGTTCCCACAACAGGACCAATATCGCTTTCGTACACATCCGGCAGAGAAACAGATGAGTTCATCAGCTCAGCCAGCTCCTTCATCATTTCCGGCGCGTTGGAATGGCCGAAATAAACGGGATAATCGCCGTCAATACCATCTTCCCGTACCTTTTCTACAATCATCTGATATCCGGCTTTCTGACCACGAGCTTTCGCAATGCTCACCACTTTACCATCCTGCAGCGCAATCAGGGGCTTTATTCCGAGCAGTGTTCCCACCACAGCGCTAGCAGAGGATAATCGACCGCCAAGCCGCAGATATTTAAGATCATCAATCACCGCATACAGTCGAACCCGGGGAACCAGTGCCGTAATAGCCTCAAAGATCTCTTTAGCCTTCATCCCCTGCTCCCGCATATCCAGCGCCGCTTGCACCAGTAGTGCTTGGCCGAAGGTAACATTCAGCGTATCCACAACATAGATTGCTGCATCCGGAAATGATTCTTTAGCCAGAATAGCGGACTGATAGGTTCCGCTCAGCTCTTTTGAAAGCGGCAGGATCAATATTTCATCCCCCGCTTCCACCCAAGGACGAATCACTTCTTCAAAATCCAGCGGATTGATCTGTGCCGTCTTGGGAAGTTCCGAAGAAGCCGCCAGCATAGTGTAAAACTGCTCTTTTGTCAGGTTTTCTCCTTCAATATAGCAGGTATCACCGAAGAAAACCTTCAAGGGAAGGATAGTAAAATGCAGCTTTTCCTGCTGAGACAAATCGATATCACAGGCGGAATCCGTCAAAATATGCAGCGCCATATACAAACCTCCAAAATTAATTTGATTATCAAACTATTCTTACTATAGCATAGATCTAAGCTGCTGTCAACTTGGGCGACGCTGGAAAATTTGCAGAAACATCTTGACAATCTGCCGTTGAATAGAGTATAGTAAGGATAATATATCAAAAGCAATGACGGGGACAAGTAGCGGATGGACCGTTCTTACAGAGAACTGCCGGTTGGTGCGAGGCAGCGGGCGGTGTCCGGCGAATATCACCTCCTGAGCTTTCCGCTGAGCCTTTGCAGGTTAGGTCGGAACGGGTTCCCTCCGTTAACGGGGACGGCATTCGGCTCATGAGGCCCGATGCGCAGAGCGGCCGGCAATGGCAAAAAGAGTGGTACCGCGGAGGATACAGCCTTCGTCTCTTAATCAAGAGACGAAGGCTTTTTAGTATTTCCGCAAGGCATTGTTTACCAGGAAAGGATAGATCCGGATGACGAAACGCAACGGCGCGACGATTTTGATGGAATGCCTGCTGGAACAGCAGGTAGACACGGTTTTTGGGTATCCCGGCGGCGCAGTGCTGAATATCTATGATGCTCTGTATGCCTATCGGGACCGAATTCAACATGTAATGACCGCCCATGAGCAAGGCGCTGCTCACGCGGCGGATGGGTATGCCCGGTCTACCGGAAAGGTCGGGGTATGCATTGCCACTTCCGGCCCCGGTGCTACCAATTTGGTGACCGGAATCGCCACGGCCTATATGGATTCTGTCCCTATGGTAGCCATCACAGGCAATGTGGCGGTGCCGCTGCTGGGACGAGATTCCTTTCAGGAAGTGGATATCACCGGGATTACCATGCCGGTAACCAAACACAATTTTATCGTCAAACATGTGGAGGAACTGGCTGACACCGTGCGGCAGGCTTTTCTTATCGCCCGGAGCGGCCGTCCTGGTCCGGTGCTTGTCGACATTCCCAAGGATGTCACCGGCGCCTTGGCGGACTATGAATTCCGTCCTGTGGAAAATCGCCGTCTTGCCGCTCCGCCCAAGGAGGAGCGGATCCGTATGACTCTGGAACTGCTGGCTTCCTGCCAAAAACCTTTGATTTACTTCGGCGGCGGTGTTATTTTGTCGGAGGCGGAAAAGCCCCTGCTGGAACTGGCGGAAAAGCTGGATATTCCCGTTTGTGCCTCCATGATGGGGCTTGGCGGCTTTCCCGCCGGCCACCGGCTGTGGCTGGGCATGGTGGGGATGCACGGAACTCTGGCTGCCAACCGTGCCGCCAGGGAATGTGATCTACTGCTGGTCTGCGGCGCCCGCTTTTCTGACCGTGTGGCGGGAAGCCGGGACGGATTCGCTCCCCATGCCAAAGTGGTCCATCTGGATATCGATCATGCGGAATTCGACAAAAACGTTCCTGCAACTGTGCGGGTAGCCGGAGATCTGCGGGATTCCCTGGGCCAGTTGGCAGACCGCGCCCTCCGTTCAGAGCATCCCAACTGGATAACCCAGCTGTCGGCGCTGCGCCGGGAGCCGGCAGCAGATCTCTCCAACCCTGATTCCATCCCCGACCCGCTGGCGATCCTGCAAACCTTACGGCAGCTGACCTCTCCCGACACCATCGTGGCCACCGACGTGGGCCAGCATCAGATGTGGACCGCCCAGCACTTTCCCTTCACCCTGCCCCGCACCCTGCTGACTTCCGGCGGACTGGGGACCATGGGTTACGGTCTGGGAGCCGCCATTGGCGCCCAATGCGGTATGCCAGACCGTCGGGTGGTGCTGATCTCCGGCGACGGCAGCTTCCACATGAATCTCAACGAACTGACCACCCTGGCATCCTATGAGCTGCCGGTGGTGGTGCTGGTAATGAATAACCGCGTACTGGGTATGGTGCGTCAGTGGCAGAAGGTATTCTATGAAAATCGCTTCTCCTCCACCGATCCCCATCGAAAAACCGATCTGGTAAAGCTGGCCGAAGCCTTCGGCTGCACGGGGATGCGCATCTCCCGCACCGGTGATATTCTGCCGGTGCTGAAGGCCGCGCTGGAAAATGGCGGTCCCGTGGTGGTGGACTGCCAGATTTCTCCCGACGCCAACGTGCTTCCCATGATTCCTCCCGGCGGCACGGTGGAGGATATGATTGAAACCATGGACAATTGAAAGAAAGGATGAGGTTCATGGATACATCAGTGAACGAAACCAAAGTTGTATTTTCCGTACTTACCGTCAACCATCCCGGCGTGCTGCTGCGGGTAACGGGTCTCTTTTCCCGCCGTGGCTTCAATATTGATTCCATTGTGGCCTGCAGCACGGAAAAACCGGAGTTCTCCCGCTGGACCCTTGTGGTGACGGGAGACCAGGCCACCTTTACCCAGCTGCTCCGCCAGCTGCTGAAGCTGGAGGATGTGGTGAAGGTGGAGGTGCTGGAACCGGAGGACTGCTCCAACAGCGAACTGCTGTTGATTAAAATGCGGGCCGAGGGGCAGCAGGGCCGCGTCGACGTGCTTCGCGCCGCCCAAACCTATGGGGCCCGAATTCTGGATATCAGCGACGCCTCCATGACGGTGGAAATGACCGGACAGACCCGGGAAATGGATGCTTTCATCCGACATATGGAGCCATTGGGCATCCTGGAAATGGCCCGCACCGGCATCACGGCGCTGGCTCGGGGCGACTGTACCATCCGGGAGGATGATTGAAAGGCGGGAACACACTTGAAACAACCGATTGAAATTCTGGATTCAACCCTGCGGGACGGTGCACAGGGAGAGGGAATCAGCTTTTCCGTGGAAGATAAACTGGCGGTGACCCGGCTGCTGGATGAATTGGGTATACCCTTTATCGAGGCGGGCAATCCCGGTTCCAATCCAAAGGATCTGGAATTTTTCCGCCGCGCCGGAGAGCTGAAGCTGAAAAATTCCCGTCTGGTAGCTTTTGGTTCCACCCGCCGCAAGGGTATCCGGGCGGAGGAGGATGCCAATGTCCAGGCCCTGCTGACGGCCAATACCGACACGGTGGCTCTCTTCGGCAAATGCTGGGATCTTCATGTCCGGGATATTCTCCAAACTACAGAAGATGAGAATTTTGCCATGATCGGCGATACCATCTCCTTCTTCAAATCCAGAGGCAAGCGAGTGATCTTCGACGCGGAGCATTTCTTTGACGGCTACAAGGCCAATCCTCATTTCGCCATGAAAGCCCTGGAAGCAGCGGTGGACGCCGGCGCGGATGTACTCAGCCTGTGCGATACCAACGGCGGAGCATTTCCCGATGAAATCGCCGCCATCGTCAAAACGGTGGTGGAGCGGTTTCCCGTGGCGGTGGGCATCCATGTCCACAACGACGGCGGCATGGCGGTGGCCAATTCCATCATGGCGGTACAGGCGGGGGCCACCCATGTTCAGGGCACCTACCTGGGCTTTGGAGAACGCAGCGGCAATGCCAACCTCTCCGCCATTATCCCCAACCTTCAGCTGAAACGGGGCTATCTCTGCATCCCGGAAAGCAACATGGGCCGCCTGACCCAAACCGCCCGCAGCATGGCGGAAATCGCCAACATCCGTCTCAGCCGGGGGGAACCCTACGTGGGGAGCAGCGCCTTCGCTCACAAGGCGGGGATGCACGCCGACGGAGTGCTAAAAAACTCCGCCACCTTTGAACATATCAATCCCGACCTGGTGGGCAACGAACGCCGCTTCCTGATGAGCGAGATGACCGGCCGCACGGCTGTGCTGGAAAAAATCCGCCGCTACTGCCCTGCTATCAAGAAGGAATCTCCCGAACTGCGGGAGATCATCGGTGCCCTCAAGTCCATGGAACTGGAGGGATACCAGTTTGAGGGAGCGGACGGCAGCTTCGAACTGCTGGTGCGCAAATGCCTGCACAGCATTCCAGCCTTTTTTGATTTGGTCTATTACCGCATCACCGGTGAAAAACCTTATGATGAAGGTCAAAGCGCCATCGCTTGTCTGAAGGTGCGGGTGGGCGACCAATGTGAAATCGCCGCCGGTGAAGGCAACGGTCCGGTTAACGCTTTGGATATCGCACTGCGGACTGCACTCTCCAGCTTTTATCCCGCCCTGTCCGGCGTTCATTTGGTTGACTATAAAGTCCGGGTAATGGATTCCCGGCAGGCCACGGCGGCCAAGGTACGGGTTCTTATCACATCCACCGACGGTATCAGAGAATGGACCACCGTGGGCGTTTCCAGCGACGTTATCGAAGCCAGCTGGATTGCCCTGAGCGATTCCATTGAATACAAGTTGATCAAAGACAAGGAGGAACTGTACACATGGGAATGACAATGACACAAAAAATTCTGGCGGCTCATGCTGGGCTGCTGGAGGTAACGGCGGGACAGCTGATCGAGGCCAAGTTGGATCTCTGTCTGGGCAACGACATCACCTCCCCGGTAGCGGTCAACGAGTTTGAACGCTGCGGCGCCTGCGGTGTCTTCAACAAGAGTCGGGTCGCCCTGGTGATGGACCACTTCACCCCCAACAAGGATATTAAAGCGGCGGAGCAGGTCAAACGCGTCCGGGAGTTTGCCGGCAAATACGATGTGGAGAACTTTTTCGATGTGGGGCAAATGGGCGTGGAACACGCCATTCTGCCGGAAAAGGGGCTGGTAGGCCCCGGCGACTGCGTCATCGGCGCGGACAGTCACACCTGCACCTACGGTGCGCTGGGCGCTTTCTCCACCGGCGTAGGCTCCACGGATCTGGCCGCCGGTATGGCAACAGGTACCGCCTGGTTCAAGGTTCCTTCCGCCCTGAAAATTGTTCTCACTGGAAAACCCTCCCAGTATGTGGGCGGTAAGGATGTGATCCTCCATCTCATCGGCTTGATCGGCGTGGACGGCGCGCTATACAAATCTTTGGAATTCACCGGCGAGGGCGTGGCCGCCCTGTCCATCGACGACCGGCTCTGCATCGCCAATATGGCGATTGAAGCAGGAGCGAAAAACGGCATCTTCCCGGTAGATGAGGTCACCATGGCCTATGTGGAGGACCGCTTCCAGCGTCAGCCGGTGGTGTACGCCGCCGATGAGGACGCCGTCTACGATCAGGTAATCACCATCGATCTGTCCGCTCTGCGTCCCACTGTGGCCTTCCCCCATCTGCCTGAAAATACAAAAACCATCGACGAGTGCAACGGCCAGGTGAAAATCGACCAAGCAGTTATCGGTTCCTGTACCAATGGCCGCATGGAGGATATGCGGGCTGCGGCGGAGATTCTCAAAGGCCGCAAGGTTGCCAAGGGTGTGCGCTGCATCGTCATTCCCGCCACTCAGGCCATCTGGCTCCAATCCATGCACGAGGGACTGTTCGATATCTTTGTGGAAGCCGGTGCTGTGGTATCCACCCCCACCTGCGGCCCCTGCCTGGGCGGACATATGGGCATTCTGGCCGCCGGAGAACGGGCTGTCTCCACCACCAACCGAAACTTTGTGGGCCGGATGGGTCATGTGGACAGCGAAGTCTATCTCTCCAATCCCTATGTTGCGGCAGCCTCCGCGGTTACCGGATATATCACCGATCCCGCCGCCCTGTAAGGGCTATTGAATAAAGAAGGAAGGTTATAAGTTATGATCGCACAAGGCAGAGTCCATAAATACGGCGACAATGTCGATACCGACGTCATCATCCCCGCCCGCTATCTCAACACCTCCAAACATGAGGAATTGGCGGCCCACTGTATGGAGGATATCGATAAGGATTTCGTCAAGAAGGTACAAACCGGAGATATCATGGTAGCCACCAAGAACTTTGGCTGCGGTTCTTCCCGGGAACACGCTCCCATTGCCATCAAGGCCAGCGGCATCTCCTGTGTCATAGCCTCCACCTTTGCCCGAATCTTTTACCGCAACGCCATCAATATTGGCTTGGCGATTCTGGAATGCGACGAAGCTGCCCAGGATATTCAGAATGGTGATCAGATAAAGGTAGATTTCGACACTGGTTTAATTGAAAATCTTACTACCGGTAAGACTTATCAGGCGGAACCCTTCCCTCCCTTCATCCAGAATATCATCCAAAAGGGCGGCCTGCTCAATTCCATCAAAGATCGGCTGTAACCGGTTGTAACCAGTTGCCTCACCAGGAAGGCGCCGTGCTTCCAAAGCATACCATCAGAAAATTGTCCTGCGGGACACCTTTGCAAGAAAGGTGTCCCGCTTATTTTTTCGGATTTGAGATATGCCTCCTATCCTCTCCCCCACACCTTTGCACTCAACCTGCCTTTGAATGTTTCCCCCATCCGCTCAAGCATTAGGTTATTGTGCCCTCATCTTTCTCTTGCTATAATGGACACATCTCGGACAGCTATAGAGAGCGGTGAAACGGCTGTCAAAAAATAGAAGGGAGAGGATGCTATGCGTTTCAATTTGGCGGAAAAATTAAAAATTTTGCGAAAAGAAAAAGGGGTCTCTCAAGAAAAACTGGCCCAATACCTCGGCGTATCTTTTCAGGCGGTAAGTAAATGGGAAACCGGCGCTACCTATCCCGACATCACACTTTTGCCCGAAATAGCGCGTTTCTTCGGGGTCACTGCCGATGATCTGCTACAGGTGGAGAAAGTGGATGAGGAAAGGATCTACAAAGAATACGAGCATAAGGCGGAAGCCTTATACCGCTGCGGAAAACGTCGGGAAGTGCTGGATATTTGGCTGGCGGCATACAAGGAAATTCCCAACAATATTCAGGTTAAAGAAATGATAATGTCCTCCTATTACGATATCGATAAAGTGAAATATCAGCAGGAGATTATCGACCTCGGCACGGAAATTTTCCACAGTAACGCTCCTATGTATTACAAGGGGCAGGCAATCCAGGAAATCGCCAACACCTATGCCGCAAGCGGCAATCGGGGATTGGCGGAAAAATGGGTCGAAAAATCCGTATCCCTCTTTCATGCAAAGGATATTTTGCTGACAGAAATTCTCGACGGAGAGGAAATGCTCGGCAGTATCGGTTTTTGCACCTATTGGTTTTTTAATTGCCTCTTCTATATGGCGGCCCGGATCGACGGTAGCGAAACCATATCCAAAGGGATACGATATAAACAGGAGGTATACAAAACACTTTCCCAGTTATATGAATTACTCTATAGAAACGACGATATGGGGTTTGAATCATTGCGGCAGCTCTATTGGATGCACAAACGGATTGCCGAAATGGAGATAGTGCTCGATGAGGATGAAGATACGATAAGAGCGCATCTGGAGCGAGCCGCCGAATGTGTTATCAAATCAGTGGCAGTGGAAGAACACGAGCTATCACATCCCCTGCTCTGCGGTTGGCTTGTACAAACGGCTCCCGAGGATAACACACAATGGGTGCGGCTGCTGCAGAAGGACCTCCGACACCATTGCTTCGATAGTTACCGAAATGCGCCATGGTTTATCGCCATCGTTCAGAAACTCTCCTGTATCAGAGAATAGAAAAATAGGGCGATGCAGAGGATTGGCCCCCATCGTCTTAGACAAAAACATGATTCCCATTTTTTCTCCCCGCCGGTTAACGTTGTATAAGATAGAATAGATTACCGTCTAGATTCTGCAAAAATGACATCGTCCACTCCGGCTTTATACACCAATCTATGTTAGGATCCCCTTTTATTTTCTCTGGCAGAGAGGCGGTGTTCGCCGGCATAACGCAAAAACTCCCCGCAGTGTTTACTGCGGGGAGTTTTCTTATACAGAATTAGCCGTTGATCTTGGTGACAACACCGGAACCGACGGTACGGCCGCCTTCACGGATGGCGAAACGCAGACCTTCCTCGATAGCGATGGGGGTGATCAGCTCCACATCCATCTCCACGTTATCACCAGGCATGCACATCTCGGTGCCTTCGGGCAAAGAAATGACGCCGGTCACGTCGGTGGTACGGAAGTAGAACTGAGGACGATAGTTGTTGAAGAAGGGGGTATGACGGCCGCCCTCGTCCTTGGACAGGACGTACACCTGGCCAGAGAACTTGGTGTGGGGCTTGATGGAGCCGGGCTTAGCCAGAACCTGGCCTCTCTCGATCTCCTTCTTGTCGATACCACGCAGCAGGGTGCCCACGTTGTCGCCGGCCTCAGCATAGTCCAGCAGCTTGCGGAACATCTCGATGCCGGTGATGACGGACTTCTTGCTCTCCTCGGCCAGGCCGACGATCTCCACGGCGTCGCCCATCTTGATCTGGCCACGCTCCACTCTGCCGGTGGCCACGGTGCCACGGCCGGTGATGGTGAACACGTCCTCAACGGGCATCAGGAAGGGCATATCAGCCTTACGGTCGGGGGTGGGGATGTAGCTGTCAACGGCATCCATCAGCTCCTTGATGCAGGCATAGTCAGGGTCGCTGGGATCGTTGGACTCGCAGGTCAGAGCGTTCAGAGCGGAGCCCTTGATGACAGGCAGGTCATCGCCGGGGAACTCGTAAGTGCTCAGCAGC
>CABULH010000040.1 GCA_902492455.1 uncultured Oscillospiraceae bacterium | reverse complement strand
TATTCTACAACAGGAGGTCTCTTTTTTCACTGTCCGTTTTTTAGGCTTCTGTCCATTTTGCAACAACCCCTGAAAAAGTTTTATAAGCTGATGGAATAGTTGGGCGCTTCCTTGGTGATGGAGATATCGTGGGGATGACTCTCCTTCAGACCGGCGCCGGTAATCCGGACAAACTGGCCGTTTTGCTGCAGATCCGGAATGGTGGGGCAGCCGCAGTATCCCATGCCGGCACGCAGACCCCCCATCAGCTGATAGACGGTATCGGAGAGGGTACCCTTGTAAGGCACCCGGCCTTCCACGCCTTCGGGAACCAGCTTTTTGTTGTCCTCCTGGAAGTACCGGTCCTTGCTGCCGTGGGCCATCGCGCCCAAGCTTCCCATGCCGCGGTATACTTTAAACTGCCGCCCCTGATATATTTCGGTGTCCCCAGGGGACTCCTCGCAGCCGGCTACCAGGGAGCCGATCATGACCACATCCGCACCCGCGGCGATGGCCTTGACAATATCGCCGGAAAACTTGATACCGCCGTCGGCGATCACCGGAATACCGTGTTTCGCAGCCACACAGGCGGCGTCATAGATAGCGGTGATCTGCGGCACACCGATGCCTGCCACCACGCGGGTGGTACAGATAGAACCGGGACCGATTCCCACCTTAATAGCGTCCGCACCGGCGGCAATCAGCGCTTCCGCCGCTTCCGCGGTGGCGATGTTGCCGGCGATCAGGGAGACGTCGGGGAACGCGGCCCGCACCTTGGCCACCGCGTTAAGAATGTTCTGACTGTGACCATGGGCGGAATCCAGCACTAGAGCGTCCACCTGCGCATCCACCAGCGCTCCGGCCCGATCCAGTACGTCGGAGGTGGCGCCGATGGCGGCGGCACAGAGAAGACGGCCGTCCTTGTCCCGGGCGGAATTCGGATACTTAACCGCTTTTTCAATATCTTTAATGGTAATAAGGCCCTTCAGACGCCCCTTGTCATCCACAATGGGCAGCTTTTCGATGCGGTGCCGCCGCAGAATTTCCTGAGCCTGTTCCAACGTGGTGCCCACAGGAGCGGTGACCAGGTTTTCCTTGGTCATAACCTCTTCGATTTTCTGAGAAAAATCCGTAAGAAAACGCATATCGCGGTTGGTGAGAATACCCACCAGCTTGCCATCCCGGCAGATCGGCACGCCGGAAATTTTGTATTTGCCCATCAGCTCGTTGGCATCGGCCACCAAATGATCGGGAGAAAGAAAAAACGGATTGACAATGACGCCGTTCTCCGAACGCTTCACCCGGTCCACCTGATCCGCCTGGGCTTCAATAGACATGTTCTTGTGGATCACGCCAATACCGCCCTCCCGGGCAATGGCAATGGCCATACGCGCTTCTGTTACGGTGTCCATGGCCGCCGTCATCAGCGGTGTGTTCAAGGTGATACGGCTGGTAAGCCGAGTGGTAATGGAAATTTCCTTGGGAAGAACGTCCGATTTGGCGGGGATCAGCAGCACGTCGTCAAAGGTCAGCCCTTCTTTGGAGAACTTGTGCTCCGCGTTGCAGTTTACCACGTTTTTTCCTCCTTTTACGAGTCCTGTTCGGCATTTTTCTACAGATAGTTTATTTTTCATTTTACCACAGCATACATTAGGATTGCAAGTGATCAATCCGAAGAAAAACCGTCGACCAGCGGAGAGAAAATGGTAGGCTATGCCCGATGCCAAATAAAAAACAATAAAAACCAGGAGGTCACGGCACGATAGCCGTTTCCTCCCGGTGGATCAGGGGAAGCAGCGCTTCCCAATCATTTTCCGAATATACTTGGATACCGTGCGCTTGCAGCAGAGCGGCGGTTACGCCTTGGCCGGAAATCCGACGGCCCTGAAAACTGCCGTCATAAATCTCCCGGCTGCCGCAGGAAGGACTGCCTTCTTTTAGCACAGCATACTTGATTCCGTATCGCAGGCAGAAGTTCAGCGTCTGCTGCGCGCCTTCCGAAAAGGCGGCGGTACAGTCCTCACCAAGACGATTGAACACCTTATCCCCCTGCCGTTCCGCCGGTTCCCGCGGAACCCGCAGGCCACCCATACATTCAGGACAGACGGCCAGCGCCGCGCCCTGCCTCCATAAAGCGGTCAGCCGGGAATCGGGACGGCTGCTGCCGTCATACCGAACGGAGATGCCGCATAAACAGGAACTTACGGCAATAATCGGTTTTGCCATGGGGTCACCCCGTTTCAGAAATAACGGACCAGGGAGACAACCTTCCCCAAAATGCTGACCTCGTTGACGATAATCGGCTCAAAAGCATCGTTTTCAGGCTGCAGGCGGAAGTGGCCGTTTTCTTTATAAAAACGTTTCACAGTGGCTTCATCTCCCACCAAAGCAACCACAATATCCCCGTTGACCGCGGTGGGAGTTTTATGGACGATGACCACATCCTGGTCAAAGATTCCCGCGTTAATCATACTGGTACCGCAGACCCGCAGGGCGAAGAGTTCCCCCGGCTGATAGCCGCCGCCCGAATAAGGAACATAATCCTCCACCTCTTCCACAGCCAAAATCGGCTGACCCGCGGTAACCTTACCCAGCAAAGGAACCCGGGCTACACTCTCTCCCGGCAGCCGGATGGCACGGTTAAGTCCGCTTTGACGAGAAATATAGCCGCCTTCCTCCAACACCTTTAAATAAGCGTGAACCGTGGATGTGGATTTAATATCGGCGGCTGCACAGATTTCCCGCACCGTTGGCGGCAGGCCATCCTGTGCGCGTTCCTGCAGAAATGCCAGAACCTTTTGCTGTTTTTCATTTAACGGCTTCATGAACAGACCTCCCGCTGCTTTTTTTATAGTATAACATATGGTAAAGAAAAAAGCAAACATTTGTTTGAAGAATTCCATCGAAAAAACCTTACAGTTTATTCATAGTCAATTCACACAAAATGCACAAATCAACCGTATAATAAACATGTGCTCAAGAGATGGAGCGGAGCCGCACCGCAGAAGTCTCGTTAAAATTGAGTACGTTCTACCCTCCTCAAAACACCCCTCTAACTTAGTAAAAAGCCCGCCGATAGGCGGGCTTTTTACTGCCCGAATAGATAAAGTCAGAATAAAAAAGGGAAATATGAAATTAGGGGTTGCAAATTTCGGGAAAACAGTGTAAAATACAATACGCTTCATCTATACCCGCCCGTGGCGAAGCTGGATATCGCAGTGGATTCCGATTCCAAAGGCCGGGGGTTCGAATCCCTCCGGGCGGGCCAATGATAAAAGCCGTGTAAACCCAGTGTTTATGCGGCTTTTTTCTTTTTGTTTTGAAATGGGGAAAGCACGTTTTGGGGGTGCTTTCCCCATTCTTCTAAGACTTTTTCTAAGAGTGGGGTAAACCCCGTTATTTATCGCCCGAAACACTCTTCATATGCAGCAGCTCTCCCATGCCGTCCGCCAGCCGCATCTTGGATTGATATTCCAGATGCCCGTAAATATTTCCGGTCGTGCCGATGTCGCTGTGCCCCAGCCATTCGCTGATCTCTTTAAGCTGGAAACCCTTTGCAAGCAGCAGACTGGCGCAGGAGTGACGCAGATCGTGGAACCGGATATCCGGCAGGCCGTGCCGTTTCAGAAGTCGCCGGAACCCCCGGGACACCACATCGGGACGAAAGGGTGTTCCATCCGGCCACTTGCAGACGAAATCATTGCGCACATAGCCCGGCCCCATGAGAATCTGGTTTTCCCGCTGTTCCTGCCGAAGACGGCGGAGATAGTCCTCCATCTCGGGAATCAGCGGCAGGGTGCGGCGGCTCTTCTGGTTTTTGGTGCGCTCCTTTTCCACCACGACTTTGGACTGCACCACCGTGTTCTGGATATGGAGGCGCCCCTCTTCAAAGTCCACCGCCGTCCATTTCAGCCCCAGCACTTCGGAGCGACGCAGGCCGTAGAACAGGGTCAGCAGGATAACCGGCTCGAATGGATCACCCCGTATCGCCTCGATGAGCGCCGCTGCCTGCTCCGCATTGTAGTAGCTTCCGACGTACTGCTGCACCTTGGGCAGGGTCACCCGCTCCGCCGGGTTATAGGGGATAAGGTTCTTGCGCACGGCGTCTTTGAGGGCGCTGTGGATGACGACATGGTGTTTTTTCACCGTGTTGGCGGATAGCCCGCCCTGGCCGTCCAGCCGCCCGCTTTTCACCATGGCGTTGTAATACCGCTGCAGCATCTGCGGCGTCAGCCCCATGAGCGTGACCTTCTGTGGCTCGAAATAGGGCAGGATATGCCGCTCGGCAAACACCTTGTAGGAATCCCATGTGGAGCGTTCCACGGCGTATTGCATCTGTTCCAGCCACTGCCGCAGCCAGTCCGCAAACAGCACGTCTTTGGCATAGGCCACATGGCTGTCCTCGTATTGCTTCAGTAGATCCCGGAAAACTTTTTGCGCCTCCCGCTTTTTCACCGTGTCCACCCGGAGCTTCAGGCTGATCCATTTGGGATGCGGCTTGCCGGCATCGTCCGGAATGTTGAGCACGGCGTAGTAGATGTTCCCTTTTATTTGAAGGCTTCCTGTCATGTTGTCCTCCTTCCTGCGGAAGCCCCATCACTATTGATAGTATAACACCTTTCAAGAAATCGTACAATTTCTGTTTTGGGTATACGATAGCGGTTTCCTACTTTTACACAGCGAATTTTTCCCTCACGCACTAGCTCATACGCCATGTTTCTGCTGATGCCCAGGATTACGCAGACCTCTTTGACAGTGAGGACGTCGCCGTACTTGTCAAGCATCGCCGTCACCGCCGCTCCAGTAGCTGTCCGACTTGCCTTCCGAGCCAGCCAGATAAATCTGCGTGATCTCTGCTCGTTCATGTCCCAGCCAGCGGGACACCTGTAGCCGGGCCTCATGCGGCGTCTTCCCTTCACGGATAAGCCGAAGATACCAGTCTGCCGCACAGGTGTGACGCAGGCCGTGGAAGGTCATGGGTCGGATGGAGCCTTTATCTTTGACTTCTTTCCAATGCGCTCGAATGAACGCCCCCAGCTCATAGGTGACGCTCCGGGTATCCTTTTCAAGTGGGACGAACAGCTTGCGGCCCGGCGGCGTAATTTTCAGCATATCGGTCAATTCAATGCGGATCGTGTCGTTGATGGGAACCTCCCGGGGTTTACCGCCCTTTCCCTTAATCGTTATATACCCATTCTGCAATGCGGCTCGGGCTATAGCGGTGTCGATGCGCATGACCTCATGGATTCGCAGACCGGCATACCGCCCGATGACGATACAGGCCTCGAAGTCTTTTCGGTTGGCTTTCCAGCACTCGCCGATCATCCGGTTAAATTCCCGACAGCTCCACGTTCGGTCCTCTTTGCCGTACGCCCGCCGTTCCAGATCCAGCTCAGTATTGGCCGGCAGCTTGTACCGGGCATTGGGGATTTGGTCGTGCCACAGGCGGATTGCGGAAAGCTCGGTTTTAATGGTAGAGGGCGACAGTCCCCTCTCTTTCATATCCTTGACATAAGCGATCAGATGCTTGCCAGACAGGTTTGCAAGTTTTTCCAAATGGAAAACCGCCGCTACAAATCTCAGAAACCGCAGGAACGCCTGATAATAGCGTTCTCTCGTCTTGTAGCTGCACTGACGATTGTGGCGGCGAAGCTTCTCAGCCTGCTCAAACAGGGTAAAATACGTATTGTTTTTCATAGGTACTCCTTTTTTTAATCGGGAGCACCACGCAACGAAATCAGGACAGACTATCCCCGTTGACAACCTCGACCGTTTCCGGCCAATTTCCCGTGGCTAGAGAGCTGAATCCCGCACTATTACTGCGTTTGGCGGATTTTTTAGCTTCTGTCTCTGAGAGGTTTATGACCGGATATTCGATTCTGAATGTTTAGTAAATTCCCGTATGGGTTTTAATAAACCTGAGACACGGGGGTAGCCCCCCGCCAGAAATATGCCATGCGGCAAGGCGCACTTGCCGCGGCATTTTCCATCCCCCGTAAAGGAAGCGTTCCGGGATCTTATTGTCTCAACGGGGAGCGTCTTGGCCGGTAGGAACCGGCTGCAACCGGATAGGCTGCAGGCGCTCGGCGACCCGTCCAGACGAAGACAAGGTCTATATGTGTACGTACCGGCATCGTCTGCGGGGACCAACGCCCGCCTGCCGGTTCGGAAACCGCCGCCACGCGGTTCCTGCAAAGGCTGCCTATTTATGTCGGCTATTCGTCTGCTTCCTCCGGCGCCTTTGCTGATGGCCGGAGGGACGATAAACTTTTTGCTTGTCATAGATTTCATTCCTCTCATCGGTTGGCTTCCATACCGGGATGGCTGTCCCAGTATAGAGGAAGCGTTCATTTGCTTATTTTCAGACAGAAAAAGGCCGCAAAACCAATCTCTTTCACGGTTTTGCGGCCTTTACAGCCAGTTTTCATTTCATGGATTCCCGTAGGGCACACTATCCCTGCGGTGTTTTCATTCTCAACTGCGCTCATGGCGCTGAGGCCGATGAATGCCCACCGGTTACTCAAAACACGACAGTGAATTGGCATTACCCATCTGTCGAACAACGTACAAACTTAACAACGTATGCAATGCCACTGGTAAAGCGGCAAGGCACAAAAATCAGTTACAGCCATAATATAGCACAATATATTGTGTTTGTCAATATATATTCCGAAATATTTTCTATATATAGTGTGCCTTGCGTTGGGTTAGAATCTTTCGCTTGATGTTCCTGATCTTACGAACAGGAACTAAAAAAGGTCGGACTTATCTTTCTTAGATAAATCCGACCTCATAACTCATACCAATGCTCTCAAGGAGCAATCACTCAAACCTATTTACAATATTACTATATATTACCGTTCATCTTTTGTCAATAGATTGCTAAAGGGTATCTGTAAGTTTTTTAAATTTATTGTCAGAAGCTCATCTAAGGTGACTTGGTAAAAGTGTGCCAGCCAAGCTACTGTGTGAAACGACGGCTTTGTTTTTCCAAGTTCATAATACGCATAGGTGCTTCTATCTACATGGAGTAGTGTTGCAAGTTCTTCCGTCACGATCATGATCGTTAGCGAGTGAAAAACAAGCATATAATAAAAAGGTACCGTCTAATAATTCAAAACCCTTTTGCCTTATTTAGTTCGTTTGTTTTAATGCGCTTTATATATATTTCTCCCGCACGCCTTGCACGCAACTTCTTACTGCAACTCCGCCAAACAAAAAGAGACAGGTAAAGGCATAAGCCCCATAGGTACACAATGTGAACCTATGGGGCTTATGCTATGTATGGGGCAAATCATTGAAAACAGACCGACTGACGGATGGCACCCATGATTGGGAGCCGCCCGTCAGTCGTTCTGCTTTATTTCTTACATAACAGCCGCCACTGGGCGCTCTCGCTCTGGAGCTCCACCATACGGCGGTAGAGGCCTCCCTGCTCCATCAGCTCCGCCGGGGTGCCCTGCTGAACCACATGGCCGTCCTCCAGCACCACAATGTGGTCGGCTCCCGCCACGGTACGCATCCGGTGGGCTATGACCAGTACCGTTTTACCCCGGAGTAGGCGGGAGAGGGCGGTTTGGACGGCGCTCTCGTTCTCCACGTCCAGGCTGGCGGTGGCCTCGTCCAGCAGCACCACCGGCGCGTCCTTTAGAAGTGCCCGGGCGATGGAGATCCGCTGCCGCTCCCCGCCGGAAAGGGTGGAGCCGTTCTCGCCGATCACCGTCTGGTAGCCCTGGAGCAGCCGACAGATGAATTCATCGCATTGGGCGGCCTTGGCGGCCTCCAGCACCTCCTCATCGGTGGCACCCCGGCGGCCCAAGCGGATGTTCTCCATCACCGTGTCCCGGAACAGCACCACATCCTGGAACACCATAGAGTTGGAGCGCAGGAGGGTTTCCGGGTCCACCGTGGACACGTCCGTTCCGCCCAGGGACACCTTCCCGCCGGTGACATCCCAGAATCGGGCAGCCAGCCTGCAGGCGGTGGATTTTCCGCCGCCGGAGGGGCCGATCAGGGCGGTGACCTCCCCCTGGCGGGCGGTGAAGCTCACATCTTCCAACACCCCTGCTCCCTCCCGGTAGGCAAAGGAGACATGGTCAAAGGTGATGTCGTATCGGTCGGGGTGGAAGTTCTCTGTTCCTGTCTGCACCGGCTGTTCCAGAATAGAGCGCATCCGTTCAATTTGCAGCTTGGTGTTGAAGGTGGCGGCGATATTCTGGAGTACCACCCCCAGAGGATCATACAGCCAGGCAGCGGCGAACAGGAAGCCCAGGAAATAGAGGAAGGAGAGCTCCCCGGCCAGCAGCAGTGCCCCGCCGGTGAGCACCGTGGTGGCAAGCCCCAGCCGCAGGAAGGCCTGAGCGGAGCACACGAACACGCCGGTGGCCAGTTCGGAGCGGATGGAGCTGCCCTCCATAGCGGACAGCTTTGCCTCCAGATCGCCAAGATACCGCTCCTCCCGGTGGCAGGCCTTGATGTCCCGGATGGTCTCCAGGCCCTCCTGGATGCAGTCGGCCACCGCCCGCTTGTTCAGGATGTTTTTCGTTCCGAAGGCATCCTGGATTTTTTTGGAGCCCGCCGTCAGCGCCACCGCCACGGGCACCACCCACAGCACCGCCAGGGCCATGCGCCAGTCGCAGGCAAACATACACACCCCGATCACCAGCGTGGAGCCGATGGAGGCAAACAGCTGGGGCACATAGTGGGAGAACATCTGGTCCAGACTGGAGCAGTCGGCAATCATGGTGGAGGTCAAGTCGCTGAGATCACGGTTTCCGAAAAAGGACAGGGGGAGTCTGCGCAGGGTCTCCGCCAGGCTCACCCGGCGGTTGGCACTCTCCCGGTAGGTGGCGATGTAGAGAGAGGCGTACTGGAACCAGTGGAGGACGAACAGCAGGAGGAGCACCGCCAGGGCAAAGCCCACATAGGTCCAGAACCCCTCCATGGGGTCGCTGCCGCCCTCCAGACAGCCCAGCAGATGCTGGACCGTGAACAGAACCGCCCCGACGGGGAACATGAGAGCCAGATTGCACACAAAGCACCAGAATACGGCCTTCACCAGATCCTTTGCCCCCTTCTCACTGAGGGCGAAGATGTGCTGTAATTTCTTCGTCATACCGCTGCCTCCTTTCCAACCTTCCACTGGGCGCTGCGCTGATAGTCCGCCCACATGGCGGCGTAGACGCCGTTTTTCTCCAATAGAGCGCTGTGGCTGCCCTGTTCCGCGATCTTTCCTTCGTTTAAGACGATGATGTTGTCCGCATTCTGCACCGTGGACAGCCGGTGGGCGATCATCAGAACCGTTTTGTTCCGGGTCAGGGTCTCAAAGGCCTTTTGGATCTGATGCTCGTTCTCCGGGTCGGCGAAGGCGGTGGCCTCGTCCAGCACCACGATAGGAGCGTCCTTCAAAATGGCCCGGGCCAGGGCGATGCGCTGCTGCTCCCCGCCGGAGAGATAGACGCCCCTGGCGCCCACCACCGTATCCAGCCCCTGGGGCAGTTTTTCCAGAATGTCATCGCACTGGGCGGCATGAGCGGCAGCAAGCACCTCCTCCCGGGATGCGTCCGTCCGGGCAGCCCGGATATTTTCCAGCAAGCTCTCCTTGAACAGCCGGGTATCCTGGAACACAAAGGCCACCTGCCCCATGAGGGCGGCGCTGTCCAGCTCCCGCACGTCCGCGCCGCCCACGGTGACGCTGCCGCTGTCCACATCCCAGAACCGGGGGATCAGGCTCGCCGCGGTGGTCTTACCCCCGCCGGAGGGCCCCACCAGAGCCACCACTTCACCGGGCCGGACAGAAAAGCTCACATCCTCCAGCGCGGGCCGGCTGGCGCCGGGATAGGTAAAGGTCACATGGTCAAAGGTCACGGCGTCGTTGACCGGCCTCTTTTGGACCTTCGGCTCCTCCATAGGTTGCTGGCTCAGGATCTCGTCCAGACGGCCGATGGCTTCGTCGGCCTCCATCACGGCCTCGCTCATATACATGATGCGGTTGATCATCTGGCCGCAGGCGGGGGCGAACAGGGCGTAGAAGATAAAATTCACCAGCGCTGTGCGCACATCTCCGCCGGAGGCGATCAGCAGCACCGCCGGGATCAGCAGGGCGAAGGCACCGTTGATGAAGGTGAGGAAGCAGGTTTGGCCTGTCCGACAGCTCATGGCGTACTGACTGGCCAGGTTGCTGTAATCCTGAATGGCGGCGTAGAAGGCCTTGAAGGAGTAGATCGTCTGCTGGAACATCTTTACCACCGGAATGCCCCGGACATACTCCACCGCCTCGCCACTCATACGCTCGATCTCCTTTTGATAGCGGTGGAAGAAGCCGGCATTCTTGCCGCCCATCATCAGGCACATGGACAGCAAAGCCAGCACCATGGTGAACAAACACAAAAGGCCCATCCGCCAGTCAAAGAGGAAGAGCACGACGATGGCGGCGATGGGCGTCACCGCCGTGGCGGCCAAGTCAGGTAGCTTGTGGGCCAGCAGGTCCTCTGTGAGCCCGGCGTTGTCGTCGATGAGCTTGCGCAGCCGCCCCGACTGATTCCCGGTAAAAAAGCCCAGGGGGAGCTTCAGCACATGGGTCATGGCAGCCCGCCGGATGTTCCGGGCGGTGCGGAAGGCTGCGATATGGGTGGACATAAGGGCGGCAAAGTACAGCAGGATGCTGCCAACGGCAGTCCACACCGCCATCCAGCCAAAACGGCCCAGATCCCCGGCCCCGTCCAGGCTGGGCCAGGCGGCCAGTATGCTCCTGGCCACCAGCCAGACACACAGGTAGGGCGCCAGCCCCAGCACCGCCGACAGGGCGGACAGGATACAGCCCAGGATCGTCAGGTTTTTGTGCTCGCCCGCATAGCCCAAGATGCGGGTCAGGCTGCTTGGTTTCTTTTGTTTCAAAGTGATCCCTCCTTGTTAAAATAGTTAGTTATTGCTAACTTATATCCAAAAAAGATAGGGGTCAAGCCCCCATCAATTTCAGCCATCCGGCAGTGTAGAAATCGCGGAGTTGATCCACGTCCCGCAAGGCCTGCTCCCGGGGCATATCGTGGATCACGATCTCGAAGATGCCGCTCATCATCCCGCTGGCGATGATGTGACATAGGGATTTGTCCAGCACAGGAATGTCCTTCCCCAGGCGACGGAGTACCTCCATGTACTGGAGGGTGTATTCTACCTCCACCTCCACCATGTTATGGACGAAGTGCTCGTAGCTGGTGCCCTCCGAGCGGGTGAGGAGCAGCTTTACCGGCTCCCGGTGCTGGCAGATATAGTCCACCATCCAGTCCAGATAACTCCCGGATTCCACACCCATGTGGGATGGCTGTTCTTCCTCAGGCAACTCGGCAAAGGAAATCTGAGCCTCCATGAACTTGCCCATGAGGGCGGCGGCGTGGGGCTCCACCAGGGCGTTGAACAGGGCTTCCTTGCTGGAGAAATAGCCGTAGAAGGCCCCAGTAGTCACCCCGGTGTTCTTCACGATCTGCCGCAGGGATGCCCCTTGAAATCCTTTATCCAGGAACTCCGCCAACGCAGCTTCCTGGATTTTTTTCAGAGTGGCAGAGGTCCTCTCTTCCATGAGTCAGCCTCCTTATAACAGTGTGATATAACATCGTTATAATACGGCTGACGGGAGCATTTGTCAATAGACAGATTGAAAAAGCCCGGTGCAAACGCGCCGGGCTCTGTCTGGGTACGTTATTCTGTTTTGGACATGGGCAGGGCGCTCATGCTGTGGAGGCTCACCCCAAGAGTGGACAGGTTATGGAGCATAGCGGAAGTGGCGGGGGTCAGGATGCCTACCACACCAAGGCCGATGAGCGCTCCGTTAAAACCGATGACGAAGCGGTAGTTGTTCTGGATGCGGTGCATCAGGTCCATGGACATCTGGCGCAGCCGCACCAGCTCCCACAGGCTGTCGGCGGCGATGGTGATGTCGGCGATCTCCCGGGCGATGGCCGCCCCGTCGCTGATGGCGATGCCCGCGTCCGCCTCGGAGAGAGCCGGGGAGTCGTTTATGCCGTCCCCTACCATGAGAACAGTGTGACCCTCCCGCCGGAGGGCGGCTAAATAGTCCGCCTTGTCCGCCGGAAGCACTCCGGCCTGGAAATCGTCAACTCCCAGCTGTACCGCGATGGCGGCTGCGGTGCGGGGGCTGTCCCCGGTGAGCATGACGGCGTTTTTCACACCCAAGCCCCGCAGGGCGGAAAGCACGTCCTTCGCCTCCTCCCGCAGGGGATCGGAGATACAGATCACGGCCGAAAGCACTCCTTCGATGGCGAGATACAACTGAGAGAACTCCGGGGACAGTGCGTCGAACTTCTCTTGCTCCCCCTCCGGAATCACGCACTTTTCATCTTCAAAGATGAAGTGGGCGCTGCCGATGCGCACCTGCTCCCCATCCACCGAACTGGCGATACCATGGGCTACCAGATACTCCACCTTGGCGTGGCGCTCCTCATGGCGAAGTCCCTGGCATCTGGCTTCCTCCACCACTGCGTTGGCCATGGAGTGGGGGAAGTGCTCCTCCAAACAGGCAGCCAGGCGGAGCATCTCCGCCTCATCTTTTCCGTTGAAAGGGACGATCTTCGCCACCCGGGGGCAAGCGTGGGTGAGAGTGCCGGTCTTGTCAAAGACGATGGTGTCCGCTTTGGCCACTGCCTCCAGGAACTTGCCGCCCTTGACGGTGATGTGTTCCCGCCCTGCCTCCCGCATGGCGGAGAGCACGGCCAGGGGCATGGCCAGTTTCAGGGCGCAGGAAAAGTCCACCATCAGCACCGACAGGGCCCGTGTCACATTCCGGGTGAGTACCAGGCTCAACAGGCTCCCGGCAAAGGTATAGGGCACCAGCCGATCCGCCAAACTGGATGCCTTGGCCTCGGCGGCGGACTTCATCTGCTCGGATCGCTGGATCATCTCCACGATCTGGTCGTAGCGTCCCTGGCCGGATGCCTGTTTCACCTCCAGGACGCACTCGCCCTCCTCCACCACGGTGCCGGCGTAGACCGCACCGCCGGGCCGTTTGGCCACAGGGACGGACTCGCCAGTGAGGGAGGCCTGATTGACGGTGATCTCTCCTTCCGCTACCACGCCGTCCAGGGGAATGACACCCCCGGCCCGGATCACCACCCGGTCACCGGGCTGGATCTGGCCGATGGGGGTGAGTACCTCGCCGGCCTCTGTTTTCAACCACACCCGATCCACATGGAGGGACAGGCTCTCCGCCAGGTCGGCCACAGACTTCTTCCTCGTCCAGTCCTCCAACAGCTCGCCGATCTCCAGCAGGAACATCACCATACCGGCAGTGCCGAAGTCCCGGCGGCCCACAGAGATCCCGATGGACAGGGCATCCAGCAGCTCTACCTTGATTTTCCCTCGGCTCAGGCAACGGAAACCCTTATGGAGAAAGGGCGCCATATGCCAGATTACCCGGGCAACCCGCAGCGGAGCGGGCAGGAACAGGGCGGCGGCCCCCTTCATCAGCACCTTGCCCACCAGTTTCTCCTGAAATTCCCGGTTCAGTTCCCGGATACTGTGACTGGGAAGGGTAACTGACTCCTCTGCCTTGGTCCAGGTGAAGCCGCCGATAGCGGAGAGGACGGTTTCCCGCTCACCCGCATAAGCCACAATGACGCAGCAGGTACGCTCATGGACGACCGCCTCTTTGGTCCAGGACTGGGCCTTCAGCCAGGTCTCCAGCAGGTCCGCTTGGCGGAAGGTCATAGTTTTCTGCCTCAGCCGCAGGCGCATCCGGCCTCGGCTCTCGTGTACGATGGTCGCTTTCATCAAAAATCTCTCCTCATGGAAAAAGGGAGCCGCTACCGGCTCCCTTCCGCAGTCTTTCAGGCCTCCTGGCCCTCTACCTGAGCCTCGGCTTCCTTGGCGGCCCGGGCCT
>CABULH010000039.1 GCA_902492455.1 uncultured Oscillospiraceae bacterium | reverse complement strand
TGGAAATGCCGTCGCTCAACGGATAAAAGCTACCCTGGGGATAACAGGCTGATCTCCCCCAAGAGTCCACATCGACGGGGAGGTTTGGCACCTCGATGTCGGCTCATCACATCCTGGGGCTGTAGTAGGTCCCAAGGGTTCGGCTGTTCGCCGATTAAAGTGGTACGCGAGCTGGGTTCAGAACGTCGTGAGACAGTTCGGTCCCTATCTGTCGTGGGCGCAGGATATTTGAAGGGCTCTGTCCTTAGTACGAGAGGACCGGGATGGACGCACCTCTGGTGCACCAGTTGTCACGCCAGTGGCACAGCTGGGCAGCTAAGTGCGGATCGGATAAACGCTGAAAGCATCTAAGCGTGAAGCCGGCCCTGAGATAAGATATCCCACTGAGTAATCAGGTAAGGTCCCAGGAAGACTACCTGGTAGATAGGCTGCATGTGTAAGGACGGCGACGTCTTTAGCTTGGCAGTACTAATAGACCGAGGGCTTGACCTAGAGCGCAGAATCGTGAAGAGGATCGCTTAGGGTTTGAGACCAAACACTTTTTGACAACTCTTTGTTCAGTTCTCAGGGTATACAAAGCCTTGAGATTGGAATCCCCGTACGGGGTTTCCATAGAGTCGGTGCCGATGGCGGTGGGGGTACACCCGTTCCCATCCCGAACACGGCAGTTAAGCCCACTTGCGCCCAAGATACTTGGCTGGAAGCGGCCCGGGAAAATAGGCAGGTGCCGACACCAATCTTTGCAGCCCGCATGGATTCTTTTTTGAATCTTTGCGGGCTGCTTCTTTTTTTCCTCCCTCTCTTTTCCCGCTCTCCCTTCTGGAAGGTTTGGTGATCCTCCTTCCATTCCTTCCTTTCTCCTTTTCCGAAAACAGCTTTCATTGGCATTCATATTTAGATGCTTCCCTTTATATCTATTTCTCTCCTCATCTCCTGCAATGAAATGAATCCCCGGAGATTGTGATGTTCACACAATCTCCGGGGATTCACTATCTCATACTGCCTTTATTGCTTCCTTTTGGATATCCTATTCTGGAATCTTTTAGGAAAAGGTCTGTTAGATGTTGAGTGGAATAGGAGGAATGGTATGAATGCTATAGATGTATTCATACCATTCCTCCTATGTTTTTCGCTTGCTGAATATATAATTTGGCCTTACGCTGATCTGGCCGATTTCGAATTATTTACGGCAAATATTCGATGTACATTATATCAAATAGAATTTAAAATAAATAATATTATTTGTGTTTAATATAGATAATTATTCACAAAGGATAAGCCGCGCATCCAGTGTACCGAGATTGATGCTTTTGTGAATCCTGTGATTTGGGAAGTTCTTTTTATCTGTTCTCAGTCTCTTTCTCTTAATTCCTGTTTTTATCCATAGTCACTTATTATTTTAGGCGTACGCCTTTTGGGAGATGATCAATTGGAACGAACAAATATGCGCAAACTTAAGTTGGGAATTGTTTTGGGGGTTGGCCTTGTAGGGATAATTGCCGTGGCTGTTATCCTCTGCGTATGGCTTTTCAGTAAGGGGCAGGGATCACATACTGCCCTTTCTTCCGGTACTGTTTCAACAACATCTTCCATGTCTGTTACTCCCACTGCAACTGTAGAATGTTGGCAAGCCAATGAAATTACCTTTACCAGTACGGTTGAATACAATTGGCCCTATGATGACGCAAGGGTGGATGTAATATTTGAAAACACGGACACTGGGACCAAGCTCACGATGCCGGCTTTCTGGGACGGCGGTCTCGTTTGGCGGGTCCGATATGCGCTGACGGAAGTAGGCGTATGGTCCTTTCACACCGTATGTACGGATGAAAGCAACACTGGTCTGATGAATCAAAAGGGCGTCATCGACTGCAAAGCCTATTCTGGTGATTTGGAAATTTACAGGCGGGGGTTCGTCAAGACAGACCCGAACAAACACTATTTCGTTTATGATGACGGCACCCCTTTCTTCTATCTGGGTGATACCCATTGGCATATGGCGCTGGAGGAGTTGGACGGCAACGGTGAATATTGTGACGACGATTCCATCGCCTCACGGTTTCAATATACCATTGATACCCGAGTGGAACAGGGCTTTACCGTGATTCAATCCCAGCCGCTGGGCGAATATACGGGCAGCGACGGGAACAACTATTTTCACGGCATTTTCGAAATCTTCTCCGATGAGCTGCTGGCCCTATTCAATGACTATGACCCCAATCAATTGCTGGCTCAATTTCAGTACTATGACCGGTATTTCGCTTATATAGCCGAAAAGGGCTTGGTTCATGCCAATGCGCAGTTCTCTTATGCGGATATTCTCGGCAAGTATATGGATACCTTTTCCGATGAAGCTTTGGAAAAGCTATGCCGGTATTGGGTGGCGCGATACGCTGCTTATCCCGTAATGTGGACCACATCGCAGGAATGCGACAACGATTATTATTTCGAACGAGGAGATCAGTATTATTTTGATGCTGAAACCAACCCGTGGAAAAAGGTAGCGGCCTATATTTACAAAAATGATCCTTATAAGCATCCCCTTACCGCTCATCAAGAAAACGCTGTTTTCACCAATGCCTCCAATTCCGCTTTCCGCAATGTGGAGGGACATTCCTGGTATGCTGCCCAATTCAAAGTAGGCGTCGGGTCGACATTTCCCAATAATGATATCTTTCGTGATTACTGGCTTAACGGCCAAGGGAAGCCGTCCGTGTTGTATGAAAGCGATTATGATCATTTCTGGACGGGGACTACCGGTGCCCGTGCTCAGGGATGGGCCGCCTATTTGGGCGGCATGTGTGGATATGGTTATGGTTCTCAAAAAATTTGGAGCGCCAACGAAGCGCCTGGCGTCTGGGCCGGCGCCGTTAAAAAGAAAGTGTCCAACGGTTATGACAAGCTTACCAAGAAAGAGATGACGGAAATCACCTGGATGGAAAGCCTGCAGCTCCCCGCTGCCAAGCAGCTTGGATATATGAAAGGCTTTCTCTGTGAGGTGGAGTGGTGGAAACTCATTCCTACTCTCGGTGATACCGGCGATTTTGCTTCAGATGCTGAGGAAAACTATGCCATGGCCCGGGACGGCTCCGACACCGTTGTGATTTATTTCCTGAATCAGACCACAGACACCGGCACGGTGAATAAGCTGGTCGAAGGTGAATACTGGCTCACTTGGTTCAATCCGCAGACAGGAGAAAGGGCAGAGCCCCAAATTCACACCGCTGCAGATGGCCGAATTTCTCTTCCGAATAAGCCCGACACCTATGACTGGGTGGCGTTGCTGCAAAAGGCATGACGGAATGACACAAGAATTGTTGCGGACAAAGAAGAATCATCTATAATACATTAACATATCGAACATATCGAGTGAAACAGACGCGATGAGCACTACAAGTCTAGCAAGGTAGGTTAGATTTATACTGTTGCTTAGCTTGGAGAGATAGCGGACTTTCTTGATATGTTGTTAATAAGGAAGAAAAGCGTTGCCCTATCGGCAACGCTTTTCTTCCTTATTTGGAGATGGAGCGATGTCTTGTTATTCCCCATCCTCTTGTTTCTGGCGACGACCGAACTTATGAAATAAGAAATAGAAGACGCGAAAAATGAATAAAGACCAGTTTTTTCAGTATAGATTGCCTCAGACATCGTGCGTGTTGATTATTGATACGACAGGGGCATACTATAACGCCATATGCTGAAAGGTACCGGCCATACCGGCCACAAACTTCCACTGCCGTTGCATATAGGCATTCAAATCCTGTGTACGCTGCCGATAATCCACGTACACCGCTTCCGGATTTTCAAGGTTTTCGGCCAAAGCACAGGCTGCGCAATAACCGCTTTCCATCGCGGCGGAGATGCCTTCCCCCATTGGATTCAAAAACCCCGCGATCTCACCGGCATACAGCATTCTCCCGCTGCCATAATCGATGGGACAGCCAGGCGAAATATGGGGCATCAGCCACTTTTCCGCCTTTATCTGCTGATCGATCTGAAGATGGTACCGGGCTTTCATATAAGCAAGGAAGCGGTGATAATAAAGGGGGATTTTGGCAGGATTCTTTACGGATACACCCATTACCAGACGGTCATCCTTAATATTGAACCAGGCATCATATTCCGAGAGATCCGGCTGTAAGAAGGCATAAAAATAATGAGGGTCCAAATGGATATGTCCTTCACAGAATGTCTGGAAGGTGGTGATATAATGGCAAGGCAAAGCGCTTGGCTGCTTTTTTCGCTTCAGGGATCCCACAACTCCCTCACAGTTCAGCACATAGCGGGCATGCTCCCGATATGTTTCGCTGCCGCGCAGGGTAACAGCGACGCCGTTATTTTCTTCTTCACAAGACAGGGCGGCGGTGCTGTCCCGAATGATTGCGCCGCATGCTTCGGCCTGACGGGCCATCCATTCATCGAAAGAGCTGCGCCAGATATTCAGACCTTCCTGTTCAAAGCGGTATTCCTGTCCCCGATCATTGGTAAAAATCATGCCTCTGTTTTCCACCGGTGTACAGGTAACGGAGGCGGGAGGAGGTGAACGGAAATAAAGCTGCAGCAGATTCAGGGATTTTTTGATCAGAACGCCGGAGCAGGATTTATATCGGGGTAGAGAAAACTTTTCTACCAGCAGAGTTTTTCTTCCCTTTTCCGCCAATGTTTTTGCCGCCGTACATCCCGCGGGGCCGGCGCCGATGATGATTACGTCGTACATGCCGTCTCCTTCTGTTGCCTTATCGATTTCCTCCCATTCTACCATTTCCGTTGACCACTAGCAACCATACGGCGGCAATATCAGGAGAACAGATTTCCCCAAACCTGCCGATCTGGGGTTTTCCATTGACCTTTTGACAAAAATGGAGTAAAATGAAAGAATCCGGGAGTATGTCCGGCGAGATTTCTCTCTCCCGCAACAGACCATCTTCCGCAGCGGCAGGGTGCCGGTATCCCTTTGAATCCGCTGCAGAGAAAACGAGGTTTTCATGAAAGTTTCACCTTCCATCCTCACGTGTGATTTCGCTCATCTGGCAGATGAAATCGCTTTTGTCGACCGTTCCGGCGCAGATATGCTCCATCTGGACGTGATGGACGGCCTTTTCGTGCCCAATCTCAGCTTTGGTCCGCCGGTGATTCAGCGCCTGCGTCCACTGACCCAGCTGCCCTTTGACGTGCATCTGATGATGCAGCAGCCCCACCGTCTGATCGAAGCTTTTGCCGCCGCGGGAGCGGACAGCATCAATATCCACGCGGAATGCGATTCTCCGGTGGAAGAAACGCTGGATACCATCAGGCGGCTGGGCAAAAAAGCGGCGCTTACCCTGAAGCCTGTCACTCCTGCTGAAGCAGCTTTTCCTTTCCTGGATAAGGTGGATATGGTATTGGTGATGACGGTAGAACCGGGCTTCGGCGGTCAATCCTTTATGACGGATATGCTGTCCAAAATCGCAGCCCTACGGGCGGAGATTGACCGCAGGGGCAAAAATACCGCCATCCAGGTGGACGGCGGTATCAATGCGGACACAGCGCGGCTGGTGGCCCAGGCAGGCGCCACGGTGGCCGTGGTGGGCAGCGCGCTGTTCAATGCCGACGATCCGGCGGCGCTGGTGCGGACGATTCAGCACTGCTGACCGTTATCCGCAGCACGGCAGAGCCGGGTAAGCGCATCCCCTACGGCGATGGCCCGGCCGTGTTCTGCGGTATAAGCCGCTGCGGCGTCTCCTTCTCCGGCACTGCGGGAAAATTCCCGCATCAGGTCCTGTACCCCCCGGGGCAGCACCGATGCCGGGTACAAGACCAGGCGATACTTTTCCCCAAACAGATATAAGGAGCTGCCGGCGGAAGGCAGCAGCCGCTTCTGCAGCGGCTGGCGGTAACGGGACAGCCCCTCCGCCAAGCGGAACAGCTGCTCCGCATCCTCCACCTCATATATGTACGGGCCCACGGCCTTTTTCAGCCGAATACGGCGATGACTCCCGGTGGGGGTAAACAGCAGCAGGCAGCCGTCGTCCACCGGCAGCGCCTCCACTACCAGGCCGCCGGTGGGGTCAAACCCCGTTTCGTTGCGCGCGGCCAGCAGCAGCGTCTGCATGGCGCTGCGGGTGGCGGGCGTATCATAATCCAGGCTGGCGAAGGACAGGCCGAGACGATTCAGGTCCTCTTCCGTCAGCAAGATTTTCAGACAGCCGTTTTCCAGCAGTTCCATTTTCACGGCTGCATCCCTCCCTCTTGGCCCATCGGGCCCCTTTGCTTGTGATTGGATCCATCTTATACTATGATCATACTGTTCCGGCGGCGGCTTTTCAAGGACGCAAAGGCTGGAAAATCCGCTGGCACTTTTATACATCCTGTGCCGAAAAACGGACGCCAATGATTCTCTTATCCGGAAAGGAGATGCGCGATTTGCTTCCACTTACCATTCCACGCGGTATTCGTTTGGCCCATGTGAAAGAGCCGGCGGCTTCCCGCGGCATCGAATCGCTCAAAAGCATCGAAAAGGTGCAGATTCCCTTGGCCTACGGCGACAGCCGGGTTTGTCGGCCGGCCATGGGAGCCTATGAAACCGTGATGCGCGGAGAGGCGGTGGGGCTGCCCGATGATCCTGCAGACACGCCGGCCGTTGCCACAGTCAGCGGAGTGTTTTCCAATCTGCGGTCGCTTCATCATCCTCTGTTCGGAGAACTGAACTGTGCGGTGGTGCAGTGTATGGTTTCCACCGGGGAGGAGCCTTCCAAGCCTCGGCCGGTGGAGAATATGAAGACGGAGGAGATCCTTACCGCAGCCCGTAAGGCGGGTATTATCGATGAGTTGGACGGCATCCCTCTTCATCAGAAATTACAGGAATGGCGTGAAGCGGGCTGCAGTCTGATCGTGGTCAACGCCGTGGAAGCGGAGCCCTTTGCCTCCAGCGCCTGGGCGGTGCTCAATGAATCGGCGGAGGAGATACAGAAGGGACTGCTGCTGGCCGTACGGGCTGCGGGGGCATCCGGCTCTCATTTCGCCGTACGGCTGCCCGCTACCCGCCGCCGTCCGTTGAGTCAGCGATTGGGCGCTGGCCAGGTGTATCAGGTATCCGGCCGATATCCTGTGGAGCGCTATTCCCGCAGCGGCGCGCCGGTGGCACTGATCGGCCCGCAGGCCTGCCTGGCGCTTTATCGGGCGGCAGCCTATGGGGAAGGCCACTGTGACGGTGTACTCACAGTGGCAGGGGATGCGGTAGCCACCCCCAAGAACATACGGGTGCCCTTTGGCACCTCGGTGGAGGACGTGTTGGCTTACTGCGGCCTCTCGGCGGATCCAACATATGTGATTCTTGGCGACGCCATCACCGGCGTTACCACGCAGGCTTTGGATATTCCCGTGCTGCCCGGCATGACCTGTTTGCTGGCCATGAAAGCGCGGCAGGTCATCCCGGCCCGAACCTGTATCGGCTGCGGCAGGTGCGCCCAGGTCTGCCATGCGGGCCTGCTGCCGTATGAGATCGTCCGGCGGCTGGAAAACATGCATTATGAGCGGCTGCCCTCCCTCCATCCGGAGGAATGCGACGGCTGCGGCGCTTGTTCCTATGTCTGCCCGGCTGGCAGGGAGATGGCCGCCCGAGTGGCGGAGGCTGCGCAGGCCAGGGGTCCGATTTTTCTGAACTGGGGTGATGACGATGAATCTTAAAAATGCCTTCGCCCCTCATATCCGACGGACGGACCGGGCATCCTTTATGAGTCTGGATGTGCTGATTACCCTGGTTCCCCTGGCGATTTTTTCTTCCGTCTATTACGGTGCAAGGCCGGTGCTGCTGATGCTGGTAGGTGTCGGCACAGCGGTGGTCTGCGAAACCCTCTGCTGTCTGCTGCTGCGCCGTAAGCCCTCGGTGCTGGATGGTACCGCTGTGGTAACCGGCGGCTTGATCGGGGCGCTGATGTCTCCCATTTCGCCTTACTGGCTGCCAGCAGTGGCGGCGGCGTTCGCCATCCTGGTGGTTAAGATGCCCTTCGGCGGCACCGGACGCAATACCTTCAACCCCGCGGCGGCGGGTATCGCGCTGATTACCCAGTGCTTCTCCGCGCAATTGTTCACCTATCCGGATCCCGGTCTTCCCAGCCCGATACCGCTGGATTCTGTGGAAGGGGTCAACCTGGTGACCTCCCCTGCCGCGCAGCTGATGACCGGCGGCGCTACCGTTTACAATCAAAACACCCTGCTTTTGGGGAATTTCCCTGGTCCAATCGGCGCCACAGCCATTGCGGTACTGATCGCCTGCGCCATTTATCTTTTTTCACGGCGGACGGCGTCCCCTTGGATCACCCTGCCTTTTCTGGCGGTATGCGCCCTGTGCGCAGTGATGTTCCCCCGGGTGGCTGGCGGCTGGAAGAACAGTGTGATGCTGGAACTTTGCTCCGGATACCTGCTGTTTGCGGCTATCTTCTTAATGACCGATCCGGTTACCGCTCCCCGTTATTGGCTGGGCCGGATTTTTTACGGCGCTTTGGGCGGCGCCCTTACCATGGCCCTGCGGTATAACGGCCGGTTTGAAGCCGGCGCCTGCTTCGCTGTATTGATTATGAATGCTTTCGCTCCGGTCATCGATAGGTGGAGTTGGCGGATGGTCCACGGTTTGGGCGCCCTCGTGAAAAAAATCCGGGGAGGTGCCGCCATATGAAGCACACTGCCACCCATCAGTTCTGGAAGCTGACGGGCATCTTTATGGAAACCTTTCTGACAAAAAACATTGTGCTGGTTCAGGCTATTGGTCTGTGTCCCATCATCGCCGCCGGTACTACTCTGCAGTACGGTGTGGTGCTGGCCTTATGTACTGCGGCGGTTCTGCTGCCTACCAGCCTGCTGATGTCTCTCTTTGGGGAAAAGATTCCCGCCTGGCTGCGACCGCCGGTGTATACCGTGGGCGCGTCGCTGCTGCTGGTGGGTGCGGCCGCCATTGTGGACCGCTGCATTTCCCATGAAATCTATGCCTATCTGTATCTATTTCTGCCTTTAATGGCGGTGAATACCATCTTCACCTATCGGGCAGGCGGATTTTCCGTGAGCAATCGGCCCGCCGCCGCATTGGTGGATGCGCTGGGCGCTTCGGTGGGCTTCGGGTTGGTGATCTGCCTTGTTTCCGCCCTGCGGGAATTGGCGGTTGCCGGTACCCTGTGGGGGATTTCTATGGGTTTCTCCTTCCGGTTCCCGGAAGCGGCGATGCCTTTTGTCGGTTTTCTGCTGCTGGGATTTATGGCCGCTTTTCTGCAATGGGTTAAGTCTCTGATTACCCGTCTGACGGGCAGAAAGGAGGAGGAGAAGGTATGAAGCTGCCGGAATTCGTCCTGTTTCTCCTGGCCGCCGCTTTTATTCAGAACGTGGTGCTGACCACCGGCTTCGGCTCCTCCATCATGCTGCGGATTGTCCGCCGCCCCCGGGATACCTTTGCTTTTGGCGGGCTGCTCTGCTTTTTCACCATATTCACCACGATGTTGGCTTATCCGGTGGATCTCCTGATCCGTTCCTTCTCCATTGCCAAGCTGATCCGGCCGGTGATTATGATCGCCATTGCGGCGGCGCTGTATATCGGCGTGTCCTTTCTGCTGAAAAAGACGCTGCCATCGATTTATCAAAGTCTCAGCCGGTTGCTGCCTCTGGCCGCTTTTAACAATGTGGTCATTGGCGTGGCGCTGATTGTGAACCACCAGTTTACCCTCTCCTTCTGGGGAGCGGTGGGACTGGCCCTGGGAGCCTGCGTGGGTTTCGTGCTGCTGTGCTGGCTCACGGCCGAGGGAATGGAGCGGCTGGACAATCCGGATATGCCGCAGGCATTCCGGGGACTGCCCGCCACCCTACTGTATCTGGGAATCCTGGCAATAGCCCTTTTGGGTTTCACTAACGCCATTACCTTGATCTGATGGAAGAAGGAAGGGAACGCTAATGCCGAAGAAAATTCGCCGCCGAGCCGCTGTCTTTCATAAAAAGAAGGTCACATTTTCAAAAGTGCTGATTGGAATCCTGGTCGTCGTCGGCTGCGCCGGCGTGCTGGCGGGCGGTTATTTTACCGCCAAATTCAGCGTGGAGGGCTGGCCCTTCGGCGGTTCCGCGGTTTCCGGCGGCAGCGCTGCTCCAGAGTCTGTGGACAGCAAACCGGAATCACAGACGCCATCCTCCGATCCGGCTTCCGTACCGCCTGAGCCGACGCCCCAGACCGGCGGCCTGCGCGCTTTTTACGCGCCCCTTTCCCTGCTGCGGGATCAGGCGGCGCTGGATGCTCAGCTGGAGGCGGCAGCGGCGGCAGGACTGAATGCCGTGCTGTTTGATCTCAAAGATCAGGAGGGACATTTGTATTATCAGTCTGCTACGGAACTGGCGGCGCAAAGCCAGGCTGCTGTAGCCGACGCCCTAACCCTGGAACAGCTGAAATCGGCGGCAGGTCATATGCGGGAAAAAGGCTTTACCGCCATTCCCCGTTTGTACGCATTCCAGGATCATGTGGGGGCAGGCAATTTGGATACTGCCAAGATTACCCTATCCGGCGGACTGACCTGGTATGATGACAATCCATCTGCGGGCGGCAAGCGCTGGCTGAATCCCTATGCGCCTGATGCTCATCGGTATATTGCCGACATGGCGGCGGAATTGAAAAACATGGGTTTCACTGCGCTGATGCTGGATGGCGTGCAGTTTCCAAACCAGGAATCCAGTGCCGACTACGGCAACTCCGAACTGACCTCTCTGAGCAGAGGACAGGTGCTGCAGAAATTTGTCACCGATCTGTCCGCGGCATTTGGGGACGGACGGGTGATTCTTTCCATGCCGGGGTTGGCGGGATTTGGCGAGGAAACCAAGGTATTCGGCGGCAATCCCCTCACCTTTGGGGAAGCGGTGGCCGCACCGGTATTGCTGCCCTCTGCTTTGGGCAGCCGGCTGTCGGTGGGAGAGACCACGGTGGATTCACCGGCGGCGCATCCTTATGAGGCGGTGCAGCTGGCTATGAGTCAGCTCTCCCTGCGCATCCAGCTGATGGAAGAGGCGGACCGGCCGGCGGTGATGCCCTGGCTGCAGGCCTATGACTATTCCGCCCAGCAGATTCGGGATCAGATCCGTGGAGTCACGGAGGTATCCGGGGACCAAGCGGCCTACATCCTGTATCATCCTCAGGGCGCCTATGATTTTTCATCCCTATCGTAAAGGCAGGTCTTTGGATTGCTGATCGATTTCCACACCCATATTTTCCCCGACCGGATTGCGCCGGGCGCTCTTCAGCAGCTACTGAACAACACCCGGATATATCAAGAAATCTATGGTGAGGCACAGCCCCATACCGATGCCACGGCGAACGGCCTGTCGGTTTCCTCCAAGGCGGCGGGGCTGGATATCAGCCTGGTGCTGCCCATTGCCACCTCTCCTAAGCCGTCGCCTACGATCAACGATTTTGCCGCTCAGGTGGATAAATTGCCGGGCCTGCGCTCCTTCGGCAGCGTTCATCCGCGGAATCCGGAATTTCTGCAAGAGTTGGAGAGGCTCCATTCGCTGGGCTTGCGGGGAATCAAGCTGCATCCCGAATACCAGGGCTTCTTCGTGGACGACCCGGAGGGCGTTGCAGTTGTCCGCGCCGCCGCCCGTCTCGGACTTTGGGTCGTCTTCCACGCCGGGGCGGATATCGGGATGCCGCCCCCAATCCATTGTACGCCGGAGAGAGTGATTCGGCTACGAAAAGCCGTGCCTGATGCCAAAATCGTCCTGGCTCATCTGGGGGGCTTCCAACTGTGGGAGAAGGTCCTTCCCTGTCTGCCGGAGATGGATGTGATGTTGGATACCAGCTACAGCCTGCAGGTCCGGGAGCAGTGGGATCTCTTTGCGGCCATTATCCGTCGAAACGGCGCAAGCAAGGTGCTGTTCGGCACCGATTCTCCCTGGGCTGATCAAGCCGCAGCGGCGGAGGATATGCGGTCGTTTTTGGATGCATATGGCTTTACCGAAGCGGAGAAGGCTGCGGTTATGGGCGGCAACGCGGCGCGTATACTGAACGAATAAAATCATAACAGCGCTGGCAGGCCAGCGGATATCGACAGCCGCGGCCGGATGAAAGCCGCGGCGCAACACTGACGAAAGGCTTGATGACTCTTTATATGACGCAGAAAGCGCTTTTTTTTGATCTGGACGGCACACTGGCATGCAATAATTTGCCTCCACACCAGGAGGATGCGGAAGCTATTCGCCGGGTTCGCGCCATGGGCAACCGGGTGTTCCTCTGTACCGGTCGCTCCATGGGTTTCCTCTATCCCGAAGTGCTGGATATCGGATTCGACGGTATTGTGGCGGGCGCAGGCGCCCATATTGTGGTAGGGGACAAACTGCTTCTTCGCCGCCGGGTGTCTAAGGAATGGCTGTTGCCGCTTTTTGAGCATTACTACGACCGGCCCCAGCTTTTTGTGCTGGAAGGGGAAAAGGGGATGTTCTATGTGAATATCGGCTGTCAGGTACAGCCCCCCCGCAGCTATCGTCCCATTCCGGCCCGCCGCCCTTCCGACGATTGGTTTGACAGCAACCCAATCACCAAGCTCACCGTTTATGGCGCTCCTGATCAAGAGGCGCTTCGGTTAATGGAGGAGCTGCGGGTGATTCGGCATCCGGATTATGCGGAGATGGTGCCTGCGGGGTCCAGTAAATCCGACGGGATGCGCCGGGTGCTGGAGGAGATCGGTATTTCCCAGGAAAACAGCATGGCTTTTGGGGACAGTCCCAATGACCTGGATATGCTGGAATGGGCGGGCATCGGTATCGCCATGGGCAATGCCATAGAAGCCGTTCGCGCCGCCGCTGACGAAGTCACCGCTCCCCAAAGTCAGGCCGGAATAGCCAAGGCTCTGGCCCGGCATTTTCCTTTATCAATAAACCGCTGACTGCATCGAATCGGCAAATGACAGCGGAAAGGATCGGTAACACATATATGAAAAATCGTCAACGCCTTTTTCCCGCCCTGGCTTGGACGGCCGCCGGTTGCTGGATGCTGATGCTGTTCATTCTTTCCTGCCTGAATGGCCGGCTGGCCGCCGGTTGGCTGGATGCCGCTGCCAGATGGGTCCGCTCCGCCTTGGAAGCTATGATGGGTCCGATTTCTCCGGAGCTTATAAGATGGGTGGATATTCTCACTCCCTGCGGGCTGCAGGTACTGGCTTATATGATGTTGGGCGTACTCTGTTGGAATGCCTTCCGCCTGTCAGGATTGGGCATCAACTCCGCTCCTGCCATGGGGTTGGCTGTTACCACCCTGTTCGCCGTGACCGATGAGCTGCATCAGATTTTTACGCCCGGACGGATGCCCCGGGTTGTGGATTTCGCCGTCAGCTTCGGTGCCGCGCTGTTGATTCTGGGCGGCATTCGTCTTTTTCAGTTCGTCTGGATAAAGTATCCCAAGGCGGTAAACCGAGAGACGGTTTCCTATGTGGTGTTTGGAGTGCTCACCACCATCATCAATATTGTTACTTATCTGCTCTGTTCCACTGCTTTCACCGCTTCACGGGCAATGAACGATGTGCTCATCAATTTGGTGAGTAATTGCATCGCCTGGGTAGTGGCGGTCATCTTTGCCTATGTAGTGAATAAGATCTTCGTATTCCAGAGTAAAGTGGAAGGCTTTCCGGCGGCGCTGCGTGAATTCGGCTTATTTATTGGGGCGCGGCTGCTCTCCCTGGGGGTAGACGCAGTGGGAATGGTGCTGATGGTGAATGCTGCCCATCTGAATAAAGCCTTCTCTAAAATAGCCATGAACGTAGTGGTGATGGTGATGAATTATTTCTTTAGCAAATGGATTATCTTCGCCGGAAAGAAGGAGAAGATGGCGGAGAAAACAGAGAAAGAGTAAACAACAAAGAGAGGGAGGATGCTGAAAAGCATCCTCCCTCTCTTTGTTGCAAGCAATAAGGCGTGACATATAGGCAAATACAAGATTTTTCCATTAGAACCAACTGCTGGTGGTTTTCTTGTATACAACAAAGGGGCCGTTGCAAAACGGTGCCAAAAAAGGATGGCAGGCACACCGAAAGGTG
>CABULH010000038.1 GCA_902492455.1 uncultured Oscillospiraceae bacterium | reverse complement strand
CCCAGCCGGGAGCCTTCCCCGCCACGCTGAAAATCGGCGGGATGTATCTGGGAGGCCAGACCTTTGCCGCAACCCGTCACACCGTCACCCTTTCCGCCGGCGAGGGCGGAACCATCACCGGACCGCAGGCCGTGATCCACGGCGGCTCGGCGGAATACACCATTACCCCAGATCAAGGGTATGTGCTGGAAGCCTTGAAGATCAACGGGGTGGAAAAAGCGGCCTCCGGCAGCACCTTCCGCTTGGAAAACGTGACCGGCGATACCGTCATCTCCGCCAGCTTTAAAGCGGATACCCAGCCCCCCGCACCCAGCTCTTCCTCCAGCCAGGGGGAGACGGCCTCCACCACAGCGGGCGGGGCCTCAAACCCCTCCACCGGGACGCCCGTATCCGCCGCAGCGCTTCTGCTGGGTATCATCGCGGTGGTAATCGCTGTAATCGCGGTGAAAAAACGCCGCCCCAGCGCAATTTGACAAAACAGAGAGAAAGGTAGGATTCTTATGAAACGGACACTGGCTTTGCTGCTGACCCTGTTCATGGCCCTGTCGTTTTTCTCCCTTGGCGCCGCCGCCGGGGGGCAGGCTGTCAAGGGCTTCAAGGTATATCCCTTTGAAGCCTTTATCACCAACTCCGGCAAGCTGGACATGACCCCCGACGGCGCCTACACCCTGAGCCGCAACGACGCGGTAAGCGAGAACTCCGGCTTTATCTCCTTTTTTGTGAGCTGTCTGTCCAACAACGTGGATTACAACGCGCTGGATCATCTGTACCTGTACACCGGCGACAGCCTGATGAATTTCACCGTCAAGGCGGAATTTCACAACTCTCTGGACGGCTATTTCTACCCCAGCGTGGAGATTTACCAATCCGGCGAGGAGACCAAAACCGGCTCCACCATCAAAATTCCCTACAAGGAGGCCTTGGAGGCGGCAGGCAAATGGGATCCGGCCAACAAATACCTGGCTATCTCCATCCAGTTCTTTCACGATAACGACGCATCCAAGAAGCTGAGCTTCCGCTCCATCTGGCTGGGCGGCGATTCCATCAGCACCCAAGAGGACGATTCCCAGACGATTGTCCAACCCTTCGATTTCACCGATCCCACCTTTATCGGCAACATGACCGCCGAGCCTGTGACAGACACCGCCTATCCCGGCGCCGTATCCATCAAGAAAACGGTCATCTCCCAGGAGGGCTATATCGTCAAGGACCTTCCCCAGGGAGCACGCACCGCCACGCCCTACGCCTATATCCATCTATCCGAGACCGCAGCCTTCACCACCACCTATTTTTATTTCAAGAACCCGGACAGCATCCTAACCAACGTGCGGATACGGCCTGAGATGGCGGGGAGCAACATCTGGGTGCGCCTGGATCTGCGGGACTGCGCCAACGGAGCCAGTATTCTCAGCTCCGACACCCTGACCCTGCGCAGCCATATCAGCATCATGAGCGGGGCGGACGCCCCCGACGGACCCGTGGCCTTCGGCGTATACAGCGGCGGCGAGGTGTTCAAGCTGAATACCGGCTCCAACGAGGATCCGGAGGAGCCCGCTCCCCCGGCCCCTTCCACCGGCGATACGGTTCTGCCGGGCGTCATCGTGCTGGCGGGCGCCGCCGCGATGCTGCTGCTGGCCGTGGGAAAAAAGCGCTGAATCCCCATTGATAACGGAAAGGAATAAACTGATATGAAACGGATTACCGCTTTGCTGCTGTCCCTTATGCTGGCCTTGCCGCTGTTTTCCCTTGGCGCCGCCGCCGAGGGGGACGGCGCCAAGGGCTTCAAGGTATATCCCTTTGAAGCCTTTATCACCAACTCCGGCAAGCTGGACATGACCCCGGACGGCGCCTACACCCTGAGCCGCAACGACGCGGTAAGCGAAACCTCCGGCTTTATCTCCTTTTTTGTGAGCAACCTGTTCAATAACGTTGACTACAACGCCATGGACAATCTGTACCTGTACACCGGCGACAGCCTGATGGATTTCACCGTGAAGGCGGAATTTCACAATTCCCTGGACGGCTATTTCTATCCCAGCGTGGAGATTTACCAGTCCAATGAGGAAACCAAGGCTGGCTCCACCATCAAAATCCCCTATAAGGAGACGTTGGAAGCCGCCGGCAAATGGAGCCCGGACAAAAAGATCCTGTCCATATCCATCCAGTTCTTCCACGATAACGACGCGTCTAAAAAGCTGAGCTTCCGCTCCATCTGGCTGGGCGGCGATTCCATCAGCACCCAGGAGGACGATTCCCGCGCCACCGGCGCCTTTGATTTTACAGAGCCCACCGACATCGGCAACATCACCTTTACGCCGGTTTCCGACGCCGCCAACCGCTGCGTTTTTACCCTCAACAAGGAACGCACGCAGGCGGAGGGCTTTATTCTCAAGGATCTCCCCCAAGGTTCTCGGATCACCACCCCCTACGTCTACATCAACGTATCCCAGCTGGCCCCGCATACCTGGCCGTATTTCTACTTCAAGAATCCCGACAGCATCATGACCGGCGAAGCTCCCAACCCGCTGCGGATACGCCCCGAGATGGTGGGCAGCAACATTTGGCTGCGGGTGGATCTGCGGGAAAGCGTCAGCGGAACCGGAGCGCGTATCCTGAAATCCGAGAACCTGACGCTGCGTTGCCACATCAGCGTCATGAGCAGCGGGAACGAACCCCCCGTAGGCCCAGTAACCTTCGGCGTGTACTACGGCGGCGAGGTCTTCAAGCTTGGGGATACCAATCCGCCTGAGGAAACGGATGCGGATCGGGAGAATGCAGGCAATGCAGGAGGCACCGTCATCACACAGGCACCCAATCAGCCGGTGATCCCCGGCGGGGCCACCAAAGCTCCGACGAATCCCGCTTCGGACGGCGCCAGCCCTTCCGTGACGGCTCCCAGCAAACAGAACGGCGCGTTTAACTGGTGGTTGGTCATTGTGCCGGCCATTGTCGTGGTACTGGCCGGAGGCGGTATCGGCGTCTACTTCTGGGCCAAAAAGAAGAATAAAAGCTAAACCCCTTTATTCCTTACAATAAACACAGAGGAGACTGTAATTCCATGGATAAACAACAAATTGCGGACAGCGTGGAGCGCTGTCTCAGTTGGATGGAAAACCAGATGCTCACCTTTAACCGTGGTTCCTGCGGCGTGTATGAGCGCATCCGGATCAATATCGGCCAGCGCGTCTGCTGGACTCGTCCCGACTGCACCAGTGAGATGGCCCGGGTGCTACTGCTCAACCGGCGTCTCAACAGAGACGAGAACCGCACGGATATTTATGAAAACTTCGTCAGCTGGCTCCTGAAGGTGCAGGATACAGACGAGTTGTCCGTGTGGTACGGCAGCTTCCCCTTTTACCTGTTCGACGGCTGGATTGAGGATGCCACCGGCAACGCCCGGTATCAGAACGACAACGGTAAGGTGCTGATTGCCCTGCTGGATATGTACGAGGAAACCAAGGATTCCCGCCTGCTTGCCTGCGCCGAAAAGCTGGCCGGCTATTGGATGGGGATGCAGCTTCCCGAGGGAACCTACTTTCGTCGGGATCGCGGCGTAACCCAGAGCCTTTACAAGGGGCCCTGCTTCCTCTTCTGGCTGATCGCCGGGCTGGCTCAGTGCGCCGCCCTGACAGGAAAAGAGGTTTATCGAAAGAGCGCCCGTCAGGCGCTGCAGTATGTGCTGCCCCTACAGAAAGAAAACGGCCGCTTCACCACCACTTATGAAATCCACAAAAGCGAAGATTGGCGGCCGGTATCCTCCGAGAGCGCCATCGCGCTGTTCTGCCTGGCCCGGGTAATGCGGTACGACCCGTGCGAGGAAGTCCGCACAGCATTGGAACGGGTGCTGCAATTCCTTCTCACCCTCCAGCATAAAAGCGGCGCCATTGTTAACTGCTCTCCCGATTCCTTGGGCGCTTCTCTGCAGGAAGAGGAGAATCTATGCGATTTAGTGTATACCGAAGGCTTTGCTCTGATGGGCTTTACCGAGGCGTATCGGGTTCTCGGGGATTCGCGAAGCCTGGAGGCGGCCAAAAAACTGGGTAGCTTCCTGATGAACATCCAGTGCCGAGGAGAATCCCCTCTGTGGGACGGCGCCTGGCGGGGATCTTACGATGTGGAAAAGGAATGCTGGGCCGGACGAGCGGATCAGAACAATCCCATTGATGAGGGCGGTATGTATTCGGTTTATACCGGATGGTGCAACGCGCCCAATATGTATGGGCTGCTTCAATTGGAATCCCTGTTGTGAGGCAAAATTTGTCCCGAATCCAGCCGGCAGCAGGCTGCTTTTCACCCAAGATTCCAAATAAACTCAGCTCTTATATAGGGGAAGCGGTTCTGAACTGACCGTTGGATTATGACGATTCTTTTTGCGGAGGGCGCCGCGGCGCCCTCCGTTTACTTGTTCAGTCAAAATCATTGCTGGGACCATTGCCGAAGAGCATCGGTTCACATAAAGGATGGTAGACAATATGACAGCAGAAAAATTTGTTTTTGGTACTCCGGAGGCCGTTACTCCCTGCCGTTTCAAGCCGGATTCCAAAATACCAGTGGAAAAAAAGCCGGCCAGCGCATGGGCGGACTTGGAATTTTTTGAAACGGATGTCGGCTGCCGAGTGGAATTTCCTCTTCAGGAAGGAACCCATATTTTTGGTTTCGGGCTGCAGATGCACCGCTTCGATTTTACCGCTGGGAAGGCGGCACTGCGTCCCAATGCCGATGCTCTGTCTCCCAGCGGGGATTCCCATGCACCGGTCCCATTCTTCGTCACCAATCGAGGGTGGGGGATATATGTGGACACCGCCAGGCAAGCCGTTTTTTACTGCGGTTATCGCCGAAAGGGCGGCTCTCGAACCGTGCAGCGGCGGGAGATCGGTATTTCTACCGAGGAACTCTACAGCGCCAAGGAGTTAACAGGCGACACTGTCATGATTATAGACATACCCGTCGCCAAAGGGGTGACCTTGTACCGATTCCAGGGAGCTACTACCGGGGAGGCCGTCGCGGGATACAATTTGTTTTCCGGCGGCGGCGCCATGCCGCCTCTTTGGGGATTAGGCGTATTTTACCGCTGCTACAGCCGGTATACCCAAATTCAGGTGTTAGAAACAGCAGCGGCTCTTCGAAGGGATCATATTCCCTGCTCTGTCATAGGGCTGGAACCGGGCTGGCAGACCCGCAGCTATTCCTGTTCCTTCGAGTTTGATCCGGAACGATTTCCAGATCCGGCGGCCATGACAGCCGCTTTACGGGAAGCGGGCTTCCACATCAATCTATGGGAGCATGCTTATGTGCATCCGGAATCTCCATTGTATGAATCCCTGTATCCCTTCAGCGGAGATTTTTTGGTTTGGGACGGTCTGGTCCCAGATTTCGCAGAGGAAGAGGCTGTGCGCCTTTTCGCCGGATACCATCGGGAACAATTCGTGGAGAAGGAAATCGACGGGTTCAAGCTGGACGAATGCGATGGCTCGGATTTTACCGGCTCATGGTCTTTCCCCGATACCGCTGTTTTTCCCTCCGGGATTCCAGGGGACCAGATGCACAGCCTTTACGGCACCCTGTACGCCAAAGCCATTCTTTCGGCTTTGGGAAGCGGGCGCACTTGGTCTCAAGTACGGAACATGGGGGCCTGTGCCGCCTCCTATCCCTTCCATTTGTACAGCGATTTATACGAACACAAGGCCTTTATCCGGGGAATGGCCTCGGCGGGGCTTTCCGGGCTCCTGTGGGTTCCCGAGGTTCGGGAGGGCCGGAATAAACAAGATTTTATCCGTCGTTTGGAAACGGTGGTTTTCTCACCGGCCGCCATGATTAATGCCTGGTATCTGGATCATTTCCCTTGGCTGGACTTTGACTGCACCAATGAGGTGCGGCACTTGCTGGAGCTGCGCATGCGTCTGATTCCCTATCTGTACAGCGCTTTTTATACCTATTACACCACCGGTCGAGCGCCTATCCGCCCCCTTGTAGCGGATTATTCGGAGGACTCTGCCACTTACCCGGTGGATGATCAGTTCCTGGTGGGTGACTGCCTGCTCATCGCCCCCATGACGGCTGAACAACAGGGGCGACAGGTGTATTTGCCTAAAGGAAGATGGGTGGATTTTTATACCGAGGATTGTTACGAAGGTGGAAGGTGTGTAGATTTTTCCTCTGAAAGAATGCCTGTTTTGGTGCGGGACGGTTCTATTCTACCCCTGGCAGAACCAGTGGAACAGCTGGATAAGGACACGCTGTTCTCTCTGACGCTGCTGTGCTATGGCAATACGGAAGGCTGCCGATTTCCACTGATAGTAGATGATGGCGTGACCGCTGAAGCTTCGTACAAGGTCCTGCCGGTGGACGATACCGGTTACTTAGAAAACAATCCACGCTATACAATTGCCGCTGTTCACCACGTCGGCGCTCAATAAGACAACGATACAGAGAAGGAGAGGTAGCCGATGAACAACTATTGCACGCCTATTCCCGCCAGGCGAATTTCCACTAACAGCCGGCTGGAACTTCGAGTGGCCACCGACAGTGCCGCCATACTCCGCGCAGAGATTGTTACCGCTGACGGAGAACGGAGGCACGCCGGACAATTTTCCCTCAAGGGCGGGTTGGAGCTTAACAAGATCTATCCTACATTATCAGGAGCGGCCGGAAAAATCTGGCTCGAAATCTCCTTTTGGGATATGCAGAATCACTTGCTGGAAATCCAGTCGCTGGATTATGAAATCGTGAAGTCAGATGTGGTCTCTACCCGCTTACTGGACGGTTGCTGGGTCAGCATCTATAATTGGAGCGAGGAAGAAGCGCGTTATTTTAATCCGGGACTGCGGAAGCTGACGGATGAAGGATGGAAACAGCAGATATACTCCATGCACAAAATCGGCGTAACCACCATCCTGATCCAGAATGTGTTTGACAGCCCGCATTATGCGTATCAGCACAGCATAACCGCCAGTACCTATGACGGCAGGGCATTCTATGACAGCACCCTCTATCCAAACCGGATGCCCATTGCCGCCGTGGATCCCATAGAAGCGATTCTCTCCGCCGCAGATGAGTGCGGCATGGCGGTATTCCCCGGAGTGGGGCTGTACGCCTGGTTTGACTTCTCCCCCGAGTCCTTGGAATGGCATAAGCGGGTGACCAGGGAGTTATATGAACGATACGGCCATCACGCTTCCTTTTACGGGTGGTACATATCCGAGGAAATCTGGGGTGCGCTGTATTACGAATACGACCCGGTGCCGGATGAAAAATACAGGGATATTCAGAACTTTTTTCGGGAGTACAAGGCTTTTGCACATAGCCTAACTCCAACCAAACCGGTGGCCCTGGCTCCCAATAACATTCATATGGACTGGTATCGAGAAGAATGGAGAGGAATTTTAGAGAATCTCGATATCCTTATTCCCTTCGCTTTTGCCCGCAGCGAAAACAATATTCCCCAAATCGCCGAGATGTGCGCAGGAACGGGCACCCACTTCTGGGTAGACATGGAGATATTCGACTTCCCCATCGGCGAAGGGCTGCGGCCCAAGACATGCGAGGCGCTTATCCGGGAAATCCGTTGTTATGACATGCTGGAGCAGGTGTATGGCTATCAATATACCGGACTGCTCAATGAACCGGGGGTTCGGATGGATCTGGGCGGCGCGGATACGGAAGAGCTTTATACGGCGTATGCCTCCTATGTGCGCCGAGTACGGGAGGGAGCGTCCGGCGGAGGCTGCTCTTAAGCGGCTCTTCCGGCTCCATGGATTGCTGAAGGATGAGCCTGCGATCATGCTGGCGGTCGACAAGCTGTTTTATTTTGGCATACAGGATTTTCTCCCGCCATTCTTTTCCCTCTATTCTCACGTTTTAGTACAGAAAAAAGTCTATCCATTTTTTCCTTTTCTTCGCTGTTTCCTGCATTTTCAACCGGTGTTTGTCATCACCGGTGATGACAAACCAATCGATGCTGCAAAAGAAAATCAAGTGAATTGGCTGAAGTATATGTTTCATTGAAAATAGCTTGCAAAATCGCGGGGGACATGGTACTCTAGGAAAGCGAGGTGAAGAGGATGATTGACAAGGACATGCTGGAAGCAATGAGTCATCTCATTCAGCCTATAAACGACAGACTGGATAAAATAGATACCCGTCTTGGCGCTGTGGAAAATGATCTAGGCACCGTAAAGGATGATATCCAATCACTAAAAGCGGACAATGCTGAAATTCGTGAAGATTTGCAGGCTGTTAAAGCAGATACAGCACGAATGGTAACGCTTGAGAAAAAGGTTGATCTGCTTCTTGAGGGCCAGCAAGGGATCAACGACAAATTCAAGAAGCTGGATCAGGTAGCGGAGGACGTGGAAGAGATCAAGGCCAAGGTCACCGCTCTGGAAGCCGTCACCAAGGACAACACCTCACAGATCAGGGAGCTAAAAATAGCCAAGTAATTCATGCCGCTGCCCATACAGGCGGCGGTTTTTTCGTTGATATCCTTACATTTCGGACACCCTAAAAAGGCGCTGTACCCATTTAGGGAGATTTTTTCGCGCGAAGGGTTGTCCACGGTTTGCATGGTGCTTCCCGAAACATTATGAGGCCGGGGGTATAAGAGATATGGGAGGCCCTAAAAAGCCATTGCCAAGAGATAGCCCCCCGGGGGGTATGGGTGGAGCAAGAGCGGGTTCCCGAATACCACGTACACCCTGAAATTTGCGATAAATCTTAGAAATGAAAAATTTGCCTATCCCGAGATCTCCAAGGCCCTAAAAAGAGAGCGGACAACCCGTCCATTGTGGATAGGCTGCCCGCTCTTTGATTTATACCAGATGAAAAATGGCTTGTAAGTTTATTATGAACGTAGGATATCATGTAGGCGGGAGAATACTCGCCGCCCGTAATAAGTGGCGGGGCATCCTGTCTCACACTCCCACAAATGCCACACAATGGTGATCTTCTACTGTTTCTGACCGTTCACCGTTTCGGTATGCCCTACTTCAATGCGTTCAATCAGCTTGCCAAGTATTTTTCGCTTTTGTAATGATAAGAAATTCATCTAATAATTCAAAAAATTTGTAAAATGCTTCCTCATCGTTAGCACAAAAGGAACGAATAATAGACCACCAACCATGTACCGTGTGAATATCGTAGCGGGTTTGTACAAATTCTTGAAATCCAGGAAAAAATTCCGGATAATAGCCATTCACTTTCAAACAATAAAAAGAACAGCCGCCAATAAAGGCATTTAGCAACTCCAAAGAAGCTTCTCCAAGATATAAATTGGGACGTTTTCGTATATCTTGAAGCAAGTCAAAAATTATTTCCATTACATTATCACCCTCACATTATCATTGATACAGTTTTTACTCCAGTTCCCTCAAAATCAGCTATCCATTCATTTAACGGTAGACCTAACGGATGAACATTGCAGAAAACTCTATCATTTACAAATACACCAGTATGGTATCCATTATCGCTGATTACTCTGTCTCTATTACTTACGCTTACGACATATCCTCGACCACCAATGAATTGGATTTCTACGACTCCGTATGGAATTGCTTTTTTAACCAAATACTTCATCATCTCTTTAGCGGCTTGGACACACTCTTTATTGCCATATTCCCCCGCGATTCTTCCCAATTCATCTTCAGCAGATGCCGCTACACTATAATCTGATATAAAGTTATTGAATGAATTTGTTATACTATTCCATGCATCACTGGCTGCCTGTTGCGCTCCAGCTAAGGCGTTGGAAGCCCATCCAACACCAAATATTGATAAGACACCCAAACCGCCAAGAACAAGTATTTCGTCAACCGGCCCTGTAAAGATATCATCAAAGCCAAACCATAACCCTGTACTATCAGAACGTTTAACAGGATTGTTAGAACAATATGCAAAGACATTATTTCCTAAATAGTCCGGATTGAGCTGCGAATCCGCATTCAAAAACCTACCCGTCTGCGGATCATAGTACCTGCTCTGGAGATAATACAGTCCGGTCTCAGTATCGTAATAGTACCCTCTGTACCGGAAAGGATTGATGTGGGCGATGTGGTTGGCGTCGGTAATGGAGTGGCCGGCAGTGTCGGCGACTAACGGTGTCACAGTGCAGTTGCCCCAGGCGTCGTAGTCATAGGTGGCATACAGAGTCCCATTGTAACCGTACAGCCCGATGACGTCCCCCTGGGCATTGTACGCGAAGTACACCATACTGTTCGCTGAACCATTGGATACGCTAGCCAACACCAGTTAAGCTAAATTAATTGTAGTTTGATTTAAATACTCATTTACTATTAATTTCGTATAATAAACCGCCTGCAATTCTTCACCTTTTTCTGATAGTTCTATATTATTTATCCATTGAAAATAATGAGTAAGCTCATGTGTAATAGAGTTAAAAATGCCAATGATACAGTTCTTATATCCATAAATGTTCACATCATCCGCAAATTTACCCAAAGAAATGGATATAAAAGGTTCTATATATCTTTCATATGGTCCAAAGAATATTGCTGAAACATGATCCCCATCTTTTGCTTTTATATATGGAACATTTTTAAAATAAATAGGAATCCGCATAGGAAATTCATATTTATTTCTTAACCAATTACAATATTTTAAACATTCTTTTCTGATATTACTATCTATACCCTTTTCAAAATTTAGCCTCAACCCTTTTCTACAATTATAGTGTTTATAATAATTAACCCAGTTTTTACTTAACCAAACATTCAACTTTATACACCACTTTGTAAGGGAGGGTAGATAATATTAGGCAATATCCACCCTCCCTTAGTATTTTACTCAATAATAAATATACATTTTGAGGCTAAAATTGTAATACATCGCGGTTTGACCACTCATTGTTTTGGGTTTATATTTTCTGTGGTCATTGCCTGGTGTATGTTTATTGGGCGGCGATATTCTGCGTTTCCCATTTTTCCCACTATAACTTCCATTTTTCCTTTTCTTTTCCTTTCTTTCCCGTCCTTGTTTTTTTTGACCTGGTCTCGCATATGGATCTTGATTCTTAGATAACACATAATTTTCGGCCACAGCCGCCATTCCTACCCCAACCATTGCAGAACCCGCAGTAACCGCTGCTGCTGTACCAACTGTAACAACAGCTCCAGTAGCAGCTGTTGCCATAGCCGCTGTACCACCTGCAGCCATAACCACCGCACCTATCCCTCCGGTTCCAACAGCAACTGCTGCCACTACTGCTACAGCTGCTGCAACAACAGCGACTTTAGCAAACATAGTGCCTATTTCTTTCCAGAATTCTCCTCCATCGTCCATACGCATAACAGGGTTATTGTCGCAGTAGGCAAACAAATTCTTGTCATGGTTGGGCTGATCGGTAGAAGCGGTTAGAACATCCGTTGTATCGGCATTAATCATTCGGCAAGTTACCGGGTCATAATACCGGCTGCCGAGATAATACAATCCCGTTTCGGAGTCGTACATATATCCCCGATAGCGGAAGGGATTGATGTGGGCGATATGGTTGGCGTCGGTAATGGAGTGGCCGGCAGTGTCGGCCACTAACGGTGTCACGGTGCAGTTGCCCCAGGCGTCGTAGTCATAGGTGGCGTACAGAGTCCCATTGTAACCGTACAGTCCGATGACGTCCCCCTGGGCATTGTACGCGAAGTACACCATACTGTTCGCTGAACCATTGGATACGGTGATCCCATAAACACTGCCGCTGATGTCCAGCAGCGTCTTCACGTCGAAACCATCGCTGCGGTAGAAACCCAGCAGCATCCCATTGCTATAATAATACTGCGTCGTTACGGAATCCGCAACCCGGTTGAAGGTCTTTTTTGTCCGCTGTCCGTTGATATCGTACTCGTAGCTGGCCGATATCGGACCCTTGCTGAATCCGGTCAGCTGACGGCCGTTGCTCCATGTGAAGTTCATCCCATCCCGGTATTGCAGCGGGTTCCCGATGGCGTCGTAGGTGATTTCCTGCCCGCTGTAGGAGGTCATCAAATCCTTCCAATAGGAGCCTGCCGCGGGAGTGTATCCGTAGTTCACCGTCTTGGTCGCTGTCCCCAGCGTCCCCGTCGTGTAAGCATACTCCTTCCGCTCCAGAAGATTCCCACGGTTGTCATAGCTGTAGGTATAACTCTTGTTCTCCCTCTGGCTGTCCACCCGCACCAGCTGGTTCAGGCTGTCATAGGTGTAGGTTTCCAGCTTGCTGCCGCTTTTAACGGTTTTGATGTTCCCCATACTGTCGTAGGTGTAGGTCAGCAGATCCATCCCCGCGTTGTTCACCGTCGCCACCAGATCGGTGGTCTTGTTGACCGCATTTCCCGCCAGATAGGTATAGCTCGTCTCCCGGGCGGTGTTCCCATCGAAGCGGGTGGTGTTGTATATCCGTTTTGTCACCCGGCCTAGATTATCATATTCAAAACCCAGACGGTTGACCCCGTTGAACCGCACCAGCTCCACACGGTCCACGTTGATCCCCGTCCCGTATACCACCGAGGCATAGTCGTTCCGATAGGCGCTCAAGCTCCCCATCTGAGGCGTACTGTAGTCCATCTGGATGGGCCGATTGGTTCCGTCCTCGTAGGTATATTTGGTGGACAACATCCTCGTGCCCCGGTCGGAACCCGCCTGATTCCGGGTTTCCACCTCCGCCATGCGCCCCGCCATGTCGTAGGTATACCGCGTCCGCCGGTTCAGCAGATTGTCATCCTCCAGACCCAGCAAGCCCTGGGCGTTGTACACATATTCCGTTCCCTTCGCCGCGTCCGCGTTCCACACATTGGTGATCCGGTCCAGATTGTCATAGGCATAGTTGACCTGACCTCCGTTGCCGTAGGTCATTTTCGTCAGCAGATCCCGGCTGTTCCACGTGTTCGTCGACAGCGTCCGCAGATTGATCCCCTGTCCCACCTGCGTGGTGGTCCGCCGGCCACGGCTGTCGTAGTTCAGCACATACCGCACATCCCAGTTCCCCACGTTGATATCCCACAGCCGGTCGCTGTTGTAGCTGTACCGCACAATGGAGCTGCCGTTTTTCACCTGGGTCAGACGGTCGTTGTTGGCGTCATAGGTATAGGTAGTGGTCGCCCCATTGGGGGTTGTCACTGATTCCAGCAAGCCCTTGCTGCTGTTGTAGGCGTAGGTGGTGGTATTTCCCCGACCATCCTTGCTTTTATACAGGAAGTTCCCTTTTGTCCCGGTGTATTCGTTTTCCGCGCTCATATACAGCGGGCTGCCGCCGCTCACCGGGATGAACTCCCATTTCTGGCTCAGCTTTCCGGAAGTATAGGTCATCTGCTGCACCGTGGACTTGGAATCCTCCAAAGGACAGCCGTCCAGCGCCTTGCTGTAGCCGGTGGATCCCGTCTTAATCGTGAAGGTGCCGTCCCCGTTGCGGATCAGCTTGAACTTTTCGTTTGTCGCCGTTCCCGCAGTATAAACAATGATTTCCGCTTTGTCTGTTGCCGCATTCCCTTTGACATTCATATGCAGCGTGGTGTAATCCGCCGGCTGGAAATAGAACACATCCGTTTCCGCCGAAATCAGTTTCCACCGCGCTTTCACATCCGTTTCCGTGAAATCGTGGGATTTCACCAGATTCAAGGATGCCGTCCCGCTGGCATACAGATATTCCCCCGTATCGCAGTTGCGGACGTAATATTTCGTTCCGGCGCTCAGCGATGTGGCGGGCTTCGCCACACTGATGGTGCTGGTCAGGGGGTTGCCGTAGGCGTCATAGGTAAAATGGTATTGCTGCCCCTCCGACGTGTGGGCGTAGGTGACATTTTTCTTCGAATCGTAGGTGTAATAGAACTTGCTTCCGGTGGGATTGCACAGCCGCATCAGGTTGTCGTCGTTGAAGGCGAAGGTGGCTTCGCTGTTCGCCGCGTCCACCGCGCTGCTGACGTTCCCGTCCTTGTCGTAGACATAGCTCTGCCCGTACTCCTCCTTGTACAGGAAGGGTAATGTGAAGTAAGCGGTATTCAGGTTGTAGCTGTAATCATAGGTAAAGCTGATGGAGGTGCACGCTTCCTTCAGCACCAGCTTGCCGCTGATGAACTGCCAGCCGTTATACCCGAAATTGAAGGGCAGGTATTCTTCCGTATTCCCGTATTTCACACGGATCCCAAAGGCCGCCTGACCCGTCCCGTGGCGTCCGGGGCTGTCCAGACCCACGCTGTCCGCCTTGCCCCAGCCACCGAAGGAGAACACATCCCCCTTGGCTCCGCTGACCTGCACCGTCTGTGTATACCTGGCCGCGGACCGGATGGTGCCGCTGGATTTCAGCGCCTTGGTGACCGTGGCGTC
>CABULH010000037.1 GCA_902492455.1 uncultured Oscillospiraceae bacterium | reverse complement strand
TTTCTCACGAATGCAAAAGGCGTTATATCGCTTTCAAGTCCCGTTTCTCGCACCACGAAAGAAACACATCATGCATCGGCATGGTGTGTTTCTTTTTTTGTAAGAGCCGGGAGTTGAACCCATTTCAAGCTCCCGTTTCTCGCACCAGTATAGAAGCTTGTCGAAAAAGCAGTAATTGCTTTTTCGACAAGCTTTTGTTATAATGAAGATTATCAGGGGGGGATTTTTATGATTTGCGATAAATGCGGATTCAATAATAAAGATTCATTTAAATCCTGCACCAATTGCGGGGCTAGACTGCAATCAATCAGCAAACAGGAAGTACAGCATATTTTGGATAAGGCATCGGACGAGTCAGAGCCACTGGAATTCAAAGTTTCAATCCTTGACCGTGTTAACGCATGTATCTCGTTTGGGTCAATTCCCATCCTTCTTATCTTTCTCATTCTTTCCTCCGCAGACATCATACAGTTTATAGGCATCCCGTTAGCCTCTGCCCTTTCTGGGTTCATTGCTATCTCTCCGCATTTTGCTAAAATGATGGTTGCCGTGAGAAATTGGCCTTTCAGTTTTTCCGGTAACTACGGGAAAGCTACCCGCAAACTGCTTTCCTGGGGCTTCCTTGCAATGGCGATTATCTCTACAATGTTAATTTTTTTCAAAGTCTGAACTTCTAACAGAGATTTGTATTTTGTCAACGCTTCCCAGAGAGAAACACATCATGCATTGGCATGGTGTGTTTCTTTTTTATCAAAAGAGAAAAATCATCACCATAAAATGGTTGATGATTGAAAATTTTTGTTGTAATATAAACTTATTCACATTAAGGTCATCGGCTCTTATGAGAAAAACGACTATTACCGTTGTAAATCCCGGTTTATACAGCAGGCTTGGGATGTGCCTCCGCGTTTGCTTTTCGGCAAGCGCGAAATTTTTATCCTATGGAAGGGAATGAGGACATGCAATCAGCGAAAGCTTCTTTATTCAAAAAAACGCTTTTCCTCCTGCTGTCCGTCTGCCTCCTCCCCTCCTGCGGCGAAAAGGAGTCGGAGGGCAAGGCGTATCTTTCCTTTCGCGGGGAACTGTACAGCTTCGTCGAAGCAGAAAACTACGTGTATATCGTCTCCCGTGCTCAACGCAAGCTCACCCGGGACTCGACATTCTATATTTCCTCCTATGAGAAAAACGGGCAAAAGCTTTGGGAAACACAGCCGGGATTCGACGGGACAGTCTATCCATTGAAGGACGGGCGGTTCTTTTACGCCGCCAGAAACGGAAAGATTTCCGCCTGCGACAGCGAGGGCAGGGTGATCTGGGAGAAGAAGCTTTGCTTAGATACAAATTCCAATTATTTATTGAACGCGGATGAGGAACTGATGGTCAACACCCGGTCCTCTCCCACGGATTCCACGGTTTACCAGATCATCGGCATCGACGGAACCGCAAGCACCTCTCCCCCGATTTCCAACCTTGCCACCTGCTTTACCTACAACTATCCCCTGGGCGGAACCATCACCGAGGGATTTACCGCCGACTACCGCTGGCACATCAGCCGTGTAAACGAGGATTTCTCGGTAGAATGGACGTATACCGGAGCAGATGGCGAGGGGAATTTTTATATCGGGGATATTTCTGATGACGGCAGGATTCTTTTCACCGGCACCAAAACCGGCACGGATGAGGTCTTTTTAAAGGAACTGGATGCTCAGGGGCAGGAAACAAAGACCGCCGTCTTTCAAAGCGCGCATATTTCCGCGGCGTATTTCCAGGACAAGATCGCGGTTTCCGCAGATAAATTCCAATTTTTAGACGCGGAGCTCCGCGTTGCCTCCGAATTTGAGGCCCGCAGGTTTTCCCGCTTGAAGGCCCTGGATGATTCCTTTTTCAGCTACAGTCCGGGATCCTATGAACGCGGGGCTTCCGTGCTCTACGACGGCTATTGCCGCCGGTATGACGACAGCGGCGCTTTGATATCCAGCAGCGCTTTTCAGAAATCCGACCATTTCATTGAAATCGGAGAAACCGGGATATTCTATTACAGAATGGTATAGAAAAGCTCCGGAAGGAGCCAAAACGGGCGGCTTGTCCAGGATGGACAGGCCGCCCGTTGTATGAGGGTTCTAACCGCTCCGCCATACCGGCGGCTGGCGGTTCCAGCAGCTTCCGCAGGAGGGGGGATTCAGGAACCCAGCAGCAGCTCCATCACATAGAGTTCCAGAGCCTCAAAATTCCGGGATTCCACGCATTTTTTCTGAAAATCGTAATCGAACTTATCCACCTTGGCCTCCAGCATCTCAAAGACCCGCAGGGAGGTTTTCAGGTGATCGTAATTGGCCTCGGCGGGGGTTGTGCGCATGGCCTTGACATCCAGGCCGATATATTCGCCGTGCTGGCCGTAGCCGTTTTCCTTCAGCACCTTGATCTGGTTGAAAGCCTGCCGGAGATTCTCCACCCCAAAAGAGCGGTCCTGATCGAATTTCATGCCGTTTTGGTCGTTGAGATGTACCCCCCACAGCTTGCCGAACGCCATGCCGAAGGCGATTTCATTGGCCGGGTCCAGGCCGGCCAGGACAGCGTGGGCGCTTTCCAGCAATCCGCCCACCCGTGAAGGATCGCAGGTAGCGGCCGAAACCCCCATCACATGACCGATGGTGCCGCAGTAGCTGCGATCCACCGGCTCGTTGGGCTTGGGCTCGATAAGCACCTTAATCCGCTCGTCATACCGCAGCATGGTGTTGATCGCTTCCACCAGGTAACGGATGCTTTCCACCGGGTTTTTGCTTTCGGCGCAGATGGTGCCCTCCCGGGCCAGCCAAAGCACGATTTTATCGCAGCCCAGCTCCCGGGCGATATCGATGGAGCGCAGGGACCGCCAGATGGCGAACTCCCGGTCTTCCCTGCGGCAGCTCATATAGCCGCCGTCGGTGGTGTGGGGATCCATCCACAGCCGGGGGGCCACGAACTCCGCCGCCATGCCGTACCGGTCCAGCATGGCCTTCAGCGCTCTGGCCTCGGCTTTGATCTCCTCTTCGCTCAGGTTATTGATGTTGGGCACGGCGTCGTCATCGTGAAACTGCACGGCGCTGAAGCCCATCTCGCTGAACCGTCTGATTTTGTCCTCCAACGGGATATTGGGCCGGGTGGCCGGACCGTAGACATCCGTGCCGTCATGGACGTTCCAGGGGCCGACGGAAAACTTGAATTTAGACATAAAACACAACCGTCCTTTCTGCTTTTTCAAGGATAATGCCATCCTGCTTTCATCATAGCCTCCGGGAGGAAAAACCGCTAGAATGGTATTGCCGTCTTATCGTATAATTTTGACATTTCCGCAGGGATATCCCCCTCACGCTCCCCCGCCCTTTCCGCCGCTTTTTTTCTGTTGCCGGAAACCGCATAAAAGGAAAAACCTCCGCAGGCCTGCGGAGGTTTTTCTGCAATGTTAATCGGGGGATCAGCGCACCACCGCGCCCTTGAAACCGGTAACCATGGTTTTTTGCAGCAGCAGATACAGAATGGTGATGGGCAAACTGGCAAGCACCGAAGAAGCGGCGAAAACGGTGAAATTGTTGCCGAAATCCGATGCGATGAAATTGTAGGTGCCCAGCGCCAGGGTGTAGTTCTCCGGCCGGGTGAGGACGATGCGGGAGAGGACGAAGTCTCCGAAGGGAGCGGCGAAGGAGAAAACGCCCACCAGCACCAGCATGGGATAGGACAGGGGCAGGAGGATCCTGGTGAAGAGCTGGAAACGGTTGGCCCCATCGATAAGGGCGGCTTCCTCCAGCGCTTTGGGAACCGTATCGTAAAAGCTCTTCAGCAGCCAGGTGTTGCCGGTGACGGCCGCGCCCGAGTAAAGAATCACCAAGCCCGGGGTGGTATCCAGCAGTCCCACCATATTCAGCAGCACATAATAGGCCACCATCGCCATCATCCCCGGGAACATCTGCAGCACCAGCAGCACCAGCAGGAACGGCTTGCGGCCCTTGAACCGCAGCCGGGAAAAGGCATAGGCCGTGGGGGCGCAGAGCAGAAGGGTGACAACCGAGGTCAGCAGCCCGGCCACAATGGTATTGAGATACCAGCGCGGGAACAGGGTGCCGGACAGCAGGGTTTTATAATTGTCCAGGGTGGGATTGGTGGGAAAGATGGTATCCATATAAAGGGTGCTGCCCGGCGAGAAGGACAGGCCCACCACATAGATAATGGGGATCAGCGCGAAGGCCAGGAGAACGAGAATCAGAATGTAGACAAACACCAGACTGACAAAGGATTTGGGGCTGAAGGCGCGCCGTTTGTTCATTGCAGCATCTCCTCCTCCTTGAAATTTTTGGTTCTGCGCAGATTAAAGATGCTGAACACCGCCAGCAGAATGAAGATCAGCAGGGAAATGGCCGACGCATAGTTGTATTTCATGGTGTTGAAGGTCATATTGAACAGCCAGGAGATGAGGATATCCGTATTGCCCGCTCCCACGAAATCCAAATTGGGCGGGTTGCCCTGGGTCAGCAGATAAATCAGGTTGAAGTTATTGAAGGCGCCGGACAGGCCCATGATGAACAGCGGCGCGATGGAGAAAAGCAGCAGCGGCAGGGTGATCTTGAAAAAACAGCGGGTGGGCGACGCGCCGTCCAGCCGGGCGGCCTCGTACAGCTCGCTGGGAATGCCTTTCATAATGCTGTCCGAAATCATCATGGGGAAGGTGAACCCGCACCAGATGGCGACGATAATCAGCGCCGTCCGGGCGGAGGCGGTATTCTGCATCCATTCCACCCCCGGCAGGTTGAAAACGTCCCGCAGGATGTGGTTGATAAAGCCGTCGTTGGTATCGAACATCCCCCGCCAGACCTGGATGCTGATATAGGAAGGAATGGCCCAGGGCAGGATAAAGCCGGTTTTAATCAGCTTTTTGAACCGGACCCGGGGATGATTGATCAAAAGGGCGATGATAATGCCGATGATATAGGGCAGCACCGAGGAAAGAATGGTGAACTCCAGCGTCCACAGCAGGATGCTGGTGAAGGTGTGGGACCAGGAACGGATCGTAAAGAGGTTGACGAAGTTCTGGAATCCCACCCAATCCAGCAGCTTGCCGGGGGGCTGGTGATACAGGTCGTAATTGGTGAAGCCCAGCATAATTGAGAACACCAGGGGCAGGATGACAATGAGGGAAACGGCCACCATGCCGGGGGCGGCGAAAAAAAGCGGGGATTTGCGCCGCAGGCAGGCTTTGAAGCCCTCCTTGAAGCTGGGCGGAATCTCATGGTTCTGGCGCATCTTGGCGATGCGGTAGGCGTCCTTGATGCAGGAGACGTAAAACATGAGGAGGTAAACCAGGGCGATGATGGAAAGAATACCGTAAATCATCAGAAACAGGGAATGATCCACCTTGGGGGTGGCGCCCAGGGTGATGAGACCCTCAATGCCCCAGTAAATGTAGGGATAGACCCAAAGGATCAGAAAGGTATGGACAGCGAGATAGAGAATGCCCTTGAGCCACTGTCTGTTGACGAGCTGGCCGACGCCCATGTACAGCCCGGACAGCACGCCACACACAATTGGGCGCTTGCTTGGTTTCATAGGACCGGTCCTTTCTTCCGGAATTTCCCGGCGGGAGATGGAGGGAGCCGCCGCGAGGCTGTGACCCCGCAGCGGCCCCTTTTTCCTTATCAGCTCTTCATCAGGGCGATTTGTTCCTTGATCCGCTCCACCGCCTGATCCAGGGTGGAGTCGATATCCGCGTTCTGGGAGAAGATCAGGGTGCCGGCGTTGAGCATCGGCGACCAGATCTGATCCATCTCGGGAACATTGGGCTGGGGGATACTGTTTTTCATCTGCTCGGCAAAACCGCTCTTGATCGGATCGTCCTTGATTTCCGGCAGCTCCAGGCAGGCATCCAGCACCGGAATGCGGCCGGTGGTGCGGCAGTAATCCATGACGGCTTCCTCGGTGACGCAGTATTTCATGAATTCCACCGCGGCCCGGGGATTCTTGGTATATTCACTGACGCAGACGCCGTAGGAGCCGGAATAGGTCAGCGGGGTGCCGCCGTCGGCCAGTTTGGGCAGGGGCGCGACGCCCACGTCGATGCCCGCCTTCTGATAGTTGGCCACCGACCAGGGGCCGTCGTAGATAACCGGGGACTTGCCTTCCTCAAACTTCTTTTCCATGGTGGCGAAAACAGCGTTGCGCTGCCACCAGCCTTTTTCAAAGTAGGATTTGAACATCCTGTAGGTATCCTTCACGCCCTGGTTGTTCAGGCCGATGTCGCTGGTGTCGTAAACCCCGTTGTTCATCTTGAAAACGTAGCCGCCCTTGGCTTCAAACAGGGCGTTGGTGAAATAGGGGTTGGTGGGATCCATCAGCAGGCCGTACTTGTCGTTGGGGATATCAGCGTACTTGCCGCATTCCTCCATCAGCGCTTCCCAGGTATCCGGAATGGTTTGGATCAGGGCCTTGTTGTAGATCAGCGCGGGGGTTTCGGAGCCCATGGGCAGGCCGTACAGCTTACCGTCGTACCGGTAATCGTCCACGGCGCTCTGGGTGAAGGCCTGCAGATCAAAAGCCGCCTCGGGCAGCTCCATGAACAGGCCCTGGTCCACCGCTTTGGCTAAAACACCGCCGCCGCCCTGGACATAGACGTCGCCGCCGTTGCCCGCGGGCCCGTCCAGGGCCAGCTTGTCGGTGGCGCTCACGCCGGTGTAGGGCACCAGCTCCACCGTCATGCCGGTGGCTTCCTCAAAGGATTTGGCGATCTTCTTGAAATTTTCCTCCGCGGTCTCACCCACCCAGACGATGAGCTTGCCCTCCAGGGAGCCCGCCAGTCCGGCCAGGGGATCGGAGCCGCTCTCGGTGGAAACAGTGGAGTTTCCGCCCTGGCTGCTGCCCGGTTTTTTGGCACACCCGGCCGCTGTTCCCACTGTCAAAAGGCCCGCCATCAATAGTGCTGTCAGACGCCATGCGTACTTCATCAAGCATACCTCCTAAAAAATTACGATGTAATTCCGGCTGTTTCTTCCGGTTCCCGCCGCCTGTTCTGCAACGAAACCGGGTGGGGGTTGTCAATGGATTCTGTGCATAGTTTACATCGAAATTCCGGATGCATCCTTGAATATTTTGATTTGCACAAGCATTATATTGACAATAATGACGGTTCTATACGAATTTCTTTTATATAATTCTGTATTTAATGGATGGTTTCACAATCCAGCCGCAAATTTGGCTCTTTAGGCACCCTTTTCCGGCTTGTCCGACGGCGAGCCTTACCCATTCGCCGCCGCTTCCTTTTCCAGCCGGGTTTTATAAACGGAGGGGCTTTCCCCCATCACCGACTTGAAAACCCGGGCAAAATAGTTGGAGTCATTGTAGCCCACCTGGGTCGCCACCTGGGTGATGGTGTATTCCGGCTTCTCCCGCATCATGGACACCGCCTGATGGGTGCGAAAATTGTTGAGATATTCGATGGGCGTGGCGCCGGTAACCTCCTTGAAAAACCGGCAGAAGTAAAACCGGTTGACGTTGAGCAGCTCCGCCAGCTCGCTCAGGCTGATATCCTTTTGATAGTTCTCCTCGATATAATGGATCACCCGGTTGATGCTGTCCAGGTTGCGCTTTTTATAAAGAAACTGCTTGTTGGACATGGTGGATTGGATATGCCGCCGCACCATCAGGGACATGATGCCGTACAAATCCGACTTGATGGCGAATTCATAGCCCTTTTCCTTGGTTCGGCCCTCCTCCCACATGGTGAGAAAATACCGGGCGATGTCCTCATCCCCCACAATGTGGTTTTCAAACACCGCGATATTGCTGTTGGGAGAGATGAAGGGGGAATCGTAGCTGCTGATATACCGTCCCTGAAAAAGGGAGAGGCCGATGGTGCAGCAATAGAGCTGAATCGGCGCCTCCAGGATATGATAATCGTGCAGCTCGTTGGAGTTGATGAAAATCATCTCCCCCGGCCGCGCTTCCACCGCCCCGGATTTACAGTTGGCGGAAACCACCCCCTGGCAGACGTATACCAGTTCGATCTCGTTGTGCCAGTGCAGAATACAAAAAGGCCCCACCGAGCCGTGATGATGCTCGATGAAATTGATGGGCAGATCCGCGTTGGGCATGACGATCTCTTCGTGCAGGACAGAGCCGTTAATCGGCTCGGCGGTACTTTTCATCCCGTTCACCTCGTATCACAATTACAGTCAAAACGCTTAATATATTTCCATCTTACAAGAATATTATAAGGCGTTTTCCTATAAAAAGTCAATATCGTTATGCTCCTGTGCAAAAAAGTCGTAGATTCCGCCGCCGCACAGCCGCTATAATAAAGCCATCGTGATAAGGAGGATTGGTATGAAATCCAAGAATAAAAGCGTGATCTATTGGAAATGGGAAGACGCCACCCTGGAGAGCGATCTGGCCGCCAAGGTTGAGGATTTATGCAGCCGGATGGACGCGGGAAGCGTGTTCGTCGGCCTGCACTGGGTAAAACGGGATTTCTGGGACGAGAAGCTCCAGGAGGCCGTGGCCCTGTGCGCCCGGGAGCTGCACAAGCGAGGCCGGAGGCTGCATGTGGAGTGCTGTCCCCGCAACGAAGCCGCCGCCTTTTTTCAGGCCCACCCCGAGGATGTGGCCTACGTCACCACCGCCACCGAAATCGCCCTGAACAAGGATGGGAGGGGCAGCGCCCTGACGGACACCACCCCCATCCCCCACTACTGGCGGACGGCGCGGCAGCAGCCCGCTCTGCTGCGGGCCTTCCTGCTGGACAAAACCGGGCCCCGCACCTATGCCTCCGGCAGCGCGGAGGGGGCGGACGGCTGCGTTACCCTCTCCCCTGCGGACGACAACCGCACCCTGGTCGCCGTGGACGGCGGCCCCGGGGCGGCGGGCAGGACGGCGGTGGTCTTTGTGGGGATTCCGCAGCCCATCCCGGATCTGGCCTCCGACGCCTTTGCGGATTTTTACGCCGCCATGCTGACGCCCCTGAAAAAGGCGGAGGCCGACGGGGTGATGTCCGACGAATGGGGCTACGATGTGATTATCCGCATCGAGGATGAATCTACCGACCCCGACTACTACAAAAAGCGGGAAATCTACTTTGAGCACGTCACCTATACGGACAATTTCGCCCGGCGGTACCGCCGGTTCTGTAACCGGGAGCTGCGGGATGATCTGCTGCGCTTCTATTATGAGGAAGAGGGCGGCCGGGCCCTGTGCATCCGCTGCGTCAACGCCTACCACGAAGCCTTCCGGGACATCATGCGGGGCAACGACGAAGCCATGTATGCCCTGAGCAAAAAAATCCTCGGTCCGGACACCTTCTACGGCGTGCATCCCACCTGGTGGGGCAACAACTACCTGCAGAATTTCGAAGGTTTCAAAAACGCCTTCTACTGGTGGGAAGCCAAGCGGGACGTGGCCCAGACCGACGAAATCGTCATCATGCCCATCCGCACCGCCCTGGCGCACAAATGGGGCGGGGACACCTGGTACAACATGTGGTATTCCATGGGAACCAGGGACATCGGCACCTATTACCGGGAGACCTGGAACAACGTCCGGTTCGGCGGCCGCACCCATTATCTCGCCTATGAATGTCCCAACGAGGCGGTGGTGCTGGAGCTCAAGCCCCAGGGGCTGCTGGAAAGCATCGAGGAAATGGACGCGGAGGTCCGGCTGCTGGATTCCCGCCAAAACGCCATGCCCGACTGCCGCGTGCTGGTGCTTTTCGGCATGCAGAACGCCCTGAACTGGTATTACAACGACAACCCGGCGCCGCCCTGGTATCCCCGGCATAAGATCCTGTCCGCCGTGCTGGAAACGGCCGACCGCCTCTTCGACGATATTCTCTGCGACCTGGTTCCCACCAGCGAGATCGAAAACGGCAGCCTCTTCGTGGACGGCGGCCGGGTGCGGTATGGCTCCCAGGACTACGACGCGGTGATCCTGCTGGCGCCGGACAGCCTCGCTCCCGCCTGCTTCCCCTTCCTCCAAAAGCTGGACGCCTCCCGCTTCATCGTGGCCGGCGAGGCCCGGGAATACAGCGACGGCACCCCGCTGTCGCCGGAAAGCCTGGCCGTGCTGGAGGGCGGCGTACGCCTGAACAGCCTGGACTGCGCCGACCAAATCAAGGCGCTGCTGGCGGAATGGGAAATCTCGGCCAACCGTTTTGAGCAGGGCTGCGTGCTCCAGGACGGCTCCCTGATTTTCACCGCCGACGGCGAAAAAGCGGTGCACAATCCCCTGTCCGTCCATATCGAACACCGAGGGCTTCGGGTGGATTTCGAGGGAGAGGATCTGCTCTTCCTCCAGCATGAAAAAGGAACCTATATCCCCGTCTATCCCCGGGGCGACTGCCGCTTGGACGGCGTCGCCCAACGGAACGACGCGCAACAGAAAGGCATGGTCTGATTTATGTTAACGGACATCACGGGAAAAATTCTTCCCCGGGGCTGGATGCTGGAGCATCTGCTGCGGGATAAGCGGGGGATCACGGGCAACCTGCAGCATCTGTGCCCCGACGCCGCCAGCGGCATCTTCGAGGATAAAAAGGTGAAGGATGAAATCGACGGCTGCTGGAGCTCCTGGTGGCCGGGCGAAACCGAAGGCAACTGGCGGGACGCCCTGACCCGCCTGGCCTTCGCCCTGGACGACAAGGAGCTGATGCAGGACGCCAGGGAGTATGTGGACCGTATCCTCCGCTGCCAGGAGGCGGACGGCTATATGGGTATTTTTCTGCCCAACGAGCGGTTCGGCAACGGCCCCCGCAGCGGCGAGCTGTGGACCCAGAGCCGCCTGATGACCTGTCTGCTGACCTATTACCGCCACACCAGGGAAAAGCGGGTGCTGACCGCCCTGGAAAAGCTGTGCGATCTGGTGGTGCGGCAGTACGGCCCCCTGGCGCAAGGGCGCTCCCTTTACCGGGTTCCGGACGAGGACGGCAGCAAAACCCACAGCCTGATGATTATCGAGCCGATCCTCTCCCTTTATCATCAGCTGAAAAAGCCGGAGTATCTGGCCTTCTGCGAATTTCTCTACGAGGATTATTCCCTTTATGCGGCGGACGCCAAATTCCCCTGCTACGATCTTGCCCGGGACAAGGCTTCCACCCCCCAGGCGCCCTTCGTGGGCCATGGAGCCCACACCTGCGAGCAGCTGCGCATCCCCCTGCTGCTCTACCGGGAAACCGGCAAAAAGGACTATTACGCCCTTTTCCTCAGCGCCTTTGACAAGATGAAGCGGTATCTCAGCCTCTCCGGCTCCTGCAAATCCGACGAACTGATCGGCGTTCACCAGGGCAACGTCTCCCCTACCGACCGGGAAGGGCTGAACATAGGAGAATGCTATCCCATCCCCGGCATCGGCTACGAATACTGCTCCACCACCGAGCTGATGTTCAGCCTCAACGCGGCCCTGCAGCTCACCGGCGACCTGGAATACGCCGATTACGAGGAATGGATGATTCACAACGCCGCTATGGCCGCCCGCCGGCAGGACGGCAGAGCTATCCAATACCTCTGCTCCGACAACTGCTACCGCGCCGCCAAGGATGTGGGGGACCGCTGGGACTATTCCCCCACCCACATGGACGCCGCCGTCTGCTGCGCCCCCAATTCCGGCAAAATCATGCCCTATCACCTGTCCGGTATGTGGATGCAGGACGAGGAGGGCGGCCTCTGCGCCCTCTACTACGGTCCCTGCCTGCTGCAGACCAAATGCGGCGGCAGGGCGGTGGAGATCGAGCAGCGGACCCGTTATCCCTTTGAGAAAAGGGCGGAGTTCCGCATCCGCGCCGACGGCAGCTTCCGGCAGAACCTCTCCTTCCGCATCCCCTACTGGTGCTCCAACGCCCGGCTGCTCCTCAACGGCGGGGAAGTCCCGGCCCGGATGGTGAAGCGGGGCGGCGGCCGCGCCCTGCAGCTGGAACGGGAATTCCAGGACGGAGACCGGCTGGAGCTGATCCTCCCCTCCCGGCCCCGGCTGCTCACCGCCGTGGACGGCACCAAGGCCGTGGCCGACGGGCCGCTGCTCTTCTCCCTGAACATATCCGAGGTGGGCGACGATTATTTTCACTACGAAAAGGCGCCCTTCTGCGATACCAACTACACCCCGGCGGAAGGGGAAAACTGGGAATACACCCTGTTCTATGACAGCCGCCGTCCGGAGGAATATCTCCGGGAAAAGCGCTACGACGCCAATGGCTTTGAATGGGAGAATCCCCCCGTCACCCTGCAGGTCCAAATGCTCTCGGCCTGGGCCGTGCCCGAATGGGTGGAGCTGGTGCCCATCGGCTGCACCACCCTGCGCCGCACCAGCTTTCCCGCCGTCGACCGGGCCGCGGCGCCCCGCAACGACGCTGTCGCCGGGCGCTGATCCCCTCTCCCACCTTCTGTGAAAGGATGCATCGATGATGAATGCCTATGAAAGATTGTTTTCCCGGCTGGAGGGCCGGCCGGTGGACCGCATCCCCAACAACTGCATCATAATGGGCTTCGGCGCCCGCTACATCGGAAAAAGCTACCGGGAGTTTGTCACCGACTATCGGGTGCTGACCGAGGCGGGCATCCGCTGCCGGGAGGAGTTTGATCTGGATATCCTCAGCGCCATCTCCGATCCCATGCGGGAGGCCGAGGGCCTGGGCGCCGCAGTGACCTATCCCGAAGACGGGGTGCCCTACGCGCCCCAGCCTCTGCTGCAGAACATCGGGGAGGTCTCCCGCCTGCAGGTAAAGGACCCCTCCGCCTGCGCCCGGATGAACGACCGGCTGCTGGCCGTGCGCCGGTACGCGGAATACGCCCGGAAGGAATGCGCCGTTCAGGGCTGGGTGGAGGGCGGCTTCGCGGAGGCCTGCGACCTGCGGGATCTGAACAATATGATGATGGATATTTTCGACGAGCCGGAGGCGGCCGCCGAGCTTCTGGATATCTGCACCCGGCAGGCCATCGCCTTTGCCACCGCCCAAATCGCCGCCGGCGCGGACATCGTCGGTATCGGGGACGCCGCCGCTTCCCTTATCGGCCCCGCCATGTATGAGGAATTCGCCCTGCCCTATGAAAAGCGCATTGTGGAAGCCATCCATCAAGCGGGCGGCAAAGCCAAGCTCCATATATGCGGCGATATCAGCGGTTTGCTGGAGCTGGTGACGGAAACCGGCGCGGATCTCATCGACTGCGACTGGATGGTGGATTTCCGCAGAGCCAACGAGATTTTTACCGGCAAATGCAGCGCCTGCGGCAATTTTGATCCGGTGGAGATTCTGCTGCGGGGCACTCCTGCCATGGTGGCCGAAGCGGTGGAAAAATGCGCGGCGGTTTCCTCTCCCACCGCCGTTATCGCCGCGGGCTGCGAGGTGCCGCCGCTGACGCCGCCGGAAAATCTGGCGGCTGTTTCCCAAACGCTGCGCCGGCTGGGATCATAACGCCGGAATTTAGGGATTTCCCACAAATTCAGCAATATCGTCCTGGTTTATGTCAAGAATTTTCTAGTACCCGGCTTTCTTTTTCGGTAGAATATATTTGTCAAAAGAACTGATTTGTTTCCATATTTTCTTTTTGTTTAAGGCAAACCACCCGTTTTTAGCCCAGGAATTCCCAAACCGTTCTTTCCCTCATCTGCCATCGGCCGTTTGCGCATCCTTTGTGTCCATCGGACAGTTTCAGCAAATCCGTCCGGTTGTGCCGTTTTCACGTCCATCAGCCCGTCTCCGCGGCGGGCATGAGCAAAAATGAACAGGAGGATTCCAATGAAAAGTCTCAAAAAGTTCTCGGCTTTCGTTATCGCAGGCGCACTGTGCCTAGCGCTGGCTTCCTGCGGCCATCTGGTGCCTTCCGGCAACCTGGAGGTCAACCCCGCCACCGGCTCCGGCAAAGCCAATTTCACCATCGTCGTTCCGAAAAACGGCGTGGAAGGCGTGGGCAATAACTTCATGGTGGAAGGCGATACCGCCAACGCCAACAAGGGCTACATCAAATCCCCCGAGGCGCTGCTCAACCTCTTCAAAAGCAAGGTTCCCTCCGGCTTCACCGTGACGATGAAGGAACAGACCAAAATGGAAGAGGTGGAAAACAAGGACACCGGCAAAACCGAAACCAAGGACCTGGGCTCCTATGACTATACGGTGAGCTTCTCCTTCTCCAGCATTGCCGACTACAACGCGAAGATCAAGAAGTGGATGCCCGCCAAATACTGGGATGCCGCCAAGACCTACATCGGCGCCAGCGACGATATCCAGGAAGCGGTTATGACTACCACCGGCGAGGCTGCGGCCGCCGACGTCACCCTGACCGTGGACACCCGCATTTTGGAGGTTCTGGGACAATGGGCCTTTGACGTTGCCAGCACCGATACCACCGGCGCGGTTATCGACGGCGGCGACGGCTGGGACTACAAATATGTCTATGATATGACCCAGAGCACCTTCACCATCAAGCTGGGCGACAAGAAAACCTCCGAAACCTACAACAGCGCCAAGGCTTCGCTTTCCGTGAAAGCCACCGGCGTGGATACCACCGCTACCGAACCCGCGCCCTCCACCGGCGATCCCATCGCGGTTTCCGCCGTCGTCCTCACCCTTTTAGCGGGCGGCACGCTGTTGGCGCTGAAAAAGCGTGCATAAGTCTTTCCGCGTTTCCCTTCCTTTCTCCATATCGTTACCCGGCATCAGAGCAGCCGTCAGAAAACAGCCGAAAGGCCGTGTTTCTGGCGGCTCTCTCTTTCTCAGAGAGCCAGGAAGATCCCGATAATCCCAAAGACCCCGCCGAAAAACCGGCGGGGTCTTTTTACTTTATTCCTTTTTCCCCAGCTGCTTGACAAGCTGGTTGCCGTAAACCGACGCGCCGGTTACCAGGATTCCCTGGATAACGCTGTCCGTCGACAGGCCGCCCAGGGCCAGCGCCCCGGCGATACCCAGGGGCAGCAGAATCAGCGGAATCCACTTGTTTGGAATTGCCTCAACCTGTTTGATAATCGCCCCCACGACAATCAGCGCCGGGATGAGAATCAGCGCGTTGTCCACAATATAACCGATGATGTCCATCAGGCACTTCCCCTCTCTTCACGGGCTTCCAGATCCGCCACCCGGTGATTAATAACCTTGATCTGCTCCTCCACCACCGGCAGGCGGCGGGCATAGTTGTTATGTTCCTGCACCTTGTTCTCCAGCTGCTGCAGCCGGTAGGCCGTCAGCTTGGAGGATACCAGCACCCCGCCGCTGCTGCCCAGCAGCGTCCCCACCAGGGAGATAATCGCCACGATAACCGCCGTGTCCATGTCAGCCCACCTTTTCCAGATCCTTAATATAGGCGGTGCCGGTGTAAGCGCCCACGGCGTTGCCGATCCGGGCTTCCGTGCCATCCTTGACGATTTCCAGCACAGTGAAGGTGGTCTTGCCATCCTGTGCCCAGGCAGGGATGCTCTTGCCGGAGGACCCGGTGCCCCATTGGGTGACTCCCGGCTTCAGCACCACCCGATCCCCTGCCTTCAGCGCCGGTTCCGGTTTGATATCCGGCTCCTTCTCCATCTCCACGGCGTGGGCGTCGATCCACGCCTTCAGCTCCTCCGCCTTCACAACCTTACCCATGATTGTCACTTCTCCCTTCATCTTCTCCCGGACTCTTGCCCGGAAATCCTCCATTGTCAGCCTGTGCCGGTTCAGCCAGTTCTCCGGATCTCCATGATTGGAGCCGTATCCCAGCGCGTGGGCTTCCCTGTGGCTGACGATGCTCTCCGCCGTCAGGCCGTATTCCCGGCAGAGCAGGACGCAGTATTCCACCGCCGCCTCCAGCACCTCATCCAGATAATCGCGGCTGACAAGATCGTCCTCCAGCATCTCAAATTGGATATGCCCGGTGGGATCGTAGTTGTAGCTGCCCTTTTTGCCGCCGCCCACACCCCAGGCGGCCATGGTATAGGGCAGGGTGTTCACCACCGCGACACGGCCGTTTTTGTCTCTGCCGACAGCCCCGTGCACCAGAGTCTGAGCGTCCGCCCGGTTCCAGTGGTTCCCGTAGCGGTTGATTCCCAGCTGCTCCGGGCAATCCACATACCGGCACAGGTTGGGATTGTTCGCCCCGGTACTGTGCACCACGATCCCCACCGGCGTCATAGGGGTGCCCTTTTGGTAGCAGGGATTCTTTGTTTGATAACAGGTGATGATGTTCAGATAATGACCCCCTTTTTATTTCCAACGGCCGATTGCGTACCGGTAAGCGGTAAACGTGTAGGTGCCTGTCGCGGCTGTACCTCTGATACAGGTAATTTGACTTGCGGTTGATATTGATCCGCCATGAGCATTGATCGAGGATACAGCATTTTGCTCCGGGCATCTCGCCTGCGCGGATTCATAGATCAGAGCAGTAAACAATCCTGATGGAAAACTCACCGATGGAATATCGTACGAATAAATATTCCCCCAGTCGGCAAACGTTCCGCTTACATTCGTTTGCATACCCCAGCATTCCGCCGTTCCGCTATTCCACTTGCGGTAATACCATATCCCGCTTGTCCCTTGATCGACGATATAATCTATCGCCGGCGCATAATCTGTCCCGGATACAGCTGCGGTAACGCCGCCGGCTCCATTTCCTTTCAGCAGCCCAGACGCGGTGATTTTATTTTGTTTCGCCTCCATACTGACGGGTGCAACATAATCCGTTCCCGCCACAGCTGCGGTGATTCCTCCGGCGCCGTCTCCCTTGAGCAGCCCGGAGGCGGTGATCTTATTCTGTTTCGCCGCCATATCAGCGGGAGCAACATAATCCGTCCCGGCCACCGCCGGGGCAATATGCCCGCCCGCTCCCTTGAGCAGCCCGGTCAGCGCGGATTCCGTGGTGGCGTCGATCACCCCGGATGCTCCCGGCTCCCCTTTTATGGCTGGAATCTCCACATAATTTCCCTGGTCGTCCTTCACCCGCAATATTGACATCAAACCGCCCCCTCTGCCGGATACTCCGGCGCTATCTCATCCGGCTCCTCCGCCGCTTCCGCCAGCCGCCAGATGGCCGGCACCGTGTGCGGCGCCCATATGTTGGCCCCCGCCGGTGCGATCACTTCATACACCAGCCCGTCGGCGGGATCCATCCGCCGCGTCCCTATTTCCACCGCCTCGCCGTACAGCCAGCGGTATACCCCCTCCGGCGACCGAATCGGCCGGTAGAGGGCCAGCAATCCCTCGCCGTCGGGCGGCTGATGGGCCTGGGCGGTGTGGGCCTGCTCCACCCGGAACAAGCAGTCCCCATGGTACACCAGCGCCTGGGCGGGATATTCGGTACCCGCCTCCCACAAGGGATACAAATCCGGCATCTGCACCGCTTCGCCGTCCGACAGCTCCTGAAGCTTCCAACCGATCAATGTGTGCAGCTGCGCCGCCTTTTTAACCATATCCATTTTACGCACCTCCCAGCAGGGTCTTCATCGCCGTCTCCAGCGCCGCAAACGCCATATTGATATCCCGGTTATAGGTCACATCCACATCGCCCTGGTCTGCATACACATTGCACATCGGCGCGGGCGGGATCACCCGGGCTGGATCGCGTTGTGTCACCACCGGCTCCGCCAGCTGATAGACAACGGTAACCGGGGTTCCGGCGGCCTTTTGGGCGGCCAGGTAGGCTTTCCAGGCGGCAAGACTATTGGTATCATAATTT
>CABULH010000036.1 GCA_902492455.1 uncultured Oscillospiraceae bacterium | reverse complement strand
TTCTCCTTTTCCGAAAACAGCTTTCATTGGCATTCATATTTAGATGCTTCCCTTTTTGTGTATTTCTCCTCGCCTCTTGCAAATGGTTCCGCTATTCCGCTTCCTCCCCTGCGTTATTCGTTAGGAGGTGTACTATTCATTATTTATGCCGAAAAGTATGTGGGGATGGCCCTGTATACCGTGCAGACCGACGAGTCTTGTCCCTGAAATTTGTAGTAGGGAGGTGGATATTAGACGAGATCACACTGGCATCTAGGCAGATGATGTAGGACAGCGATAGATCGCCTATATGATAGGAACGCTGAGAGTGCGAGCTTGGATATCGGTGTACGGGCCAAGATAAGCTGGAAAGAAAACTTTAAACTTTAAGAGATAGGCAGATAACCTCTTGCAATATAGGGGTGGTTTATGGTATCGTATTTTATATACAAGCGGAAACGGTATCGATAACAGCGACGAAATGGAGGATCCGGGTTATGAATGAATGGAGAGGCCAGAGCGAATCGGAGGATGGTATCGCTGTTGATGCGGAACGCATTCGGAAAGAGTTATCCGAACAGGTTGTGATGTCCGGCGCTTTTTGCCAGGACTACGAGGCATTCAAGAATATTTTCCGTTTTGTGGAAAGAAGACTGCGGCGGACCCATATCAGTTCCTACATCATTTTGCTGACGTTGACAAATGGTGAAGGCAGGTTTCCGGAATTAGCCCGGCGAGAAGCGCAGATGATGGAACTGAAAGACATCATTCAGACTTCACTTCGATCCGGAGATGTGTTCACCCAATACAGCAGCTGCCAATTTTTGATTATGGTTTGCGACGTGTCGGAGGCGGACGTTGACCGAATTGCCAACAGGATTGTTGAGATTTTTCAAAAAAGCAGTACCATCGTGCAGAATCGTTTATTGCTGCATCAGTGCTATCCTATGCAGGCGGCAGGAAGCGGAGAAAAAGTAGTCGAAAGTGGATAAAGTATAAAAAGCATGAGAACCACTCTCCGTGATTCTCATGCTTTTTTAGGTTTATTATCGCTGTCGTCTGCGAAAATGCAGCGATAGAAGAATCGCCATAACTGTTAGTAGCAAAACACCGGCGATTATCGTGACAGGGAACCAAGAGGAAAATGAACCGCCCTTGTTGTCAATGGGAGAGGACACGGAAGGAATGGCGGGAATGGAAGCGGTGGTGGAGGCGGTGATTTGCGTAGGCTGAGAGGTTTCGGTAGGGCGGGGAAAAACTACATTTTCAAAAGGATCATTACCCGTGTCTTCTCCTACTGTAGACTGAATAAGCCCGAAGGGACGGCAATCTTCCACGCCGGAGGTAACCACCGCAAAGCCCCACTTCTGCTGGGAAAGATGCTTGGCGTATGCCGTTTCCGCCACCTGAAAGGCAGTTCGGCCGCCAAATCGGCTTAAGGATTGATCCACATTTAGGAGGATTTGATTCTGAGGATAGTTGTGGAGATAGGTTTTCTGGGGCTGATGAATCCCCCACTTTTGAGCGCTTTCAGGAAATGCCGTAGGATCAGCGCATTTCTCGACGGCATCCATCAGCAGATGGGCGTTGAGCATATGGACGCCGTGGCCGTATTCCCCCTTTAAATCGTGGCCCGCCACGACCTTCGGCTTGAAGCGCCGCAGCTGTTCCACCTGGAAGCCCAGCACCTTATCGGTGTTATAAAGGGTGGAAGCATGTTCCAGACTGCGGGAATATTTATCGGGAAAATTGCTGATCACCGGGTAAGCGGTAACGCCCATCTCCCATAAGCCGTCCAACAGTTCATGAGGGCGTTCCGGTTCCCTCCAGTGATGGGTCAGAAAAACAGCCTGAACCGTATAGCCCTGCTGGACGGAAAGGGCGATCAGGGGACCGAAGTATAGGGTATCGTCATCCGCATGAGTGGGAAATACCAGCAGATCACAGCTTTCCAGGGGCGGTTGCCACTGTTGGACATCATCGGGCAGGCTGCCTTCGCCATAAGCGGATATACCGCACAGGGACAAACCGGAAAGCGACAGGGAGATGCTGTCTGCACCATCGGTAATAGGAAGCACTTCATGCAGAAAGCCCTGTTCTCCCGCCGTCCAGGTTTCTTTCTCATAGGATATGGTATAGGGAGAGGGGATTTTCGCAAATTGCAGATACAGATAATGAATGGGGCTGGAAGCGGAAATCTCCAGCCTCTCCCCTTCGGCAAAGGTGTAAGAGGTGAGGATCTTGCCATCGGTGAGAGACGGTGAGGCGGCTCGGCCATTCACAGTTAATACAACGTCACTCAAGAGAGATGCACTGCCGTTTTCGGTCTCGGCGGAAAGGGATGTTCCTGTGATAAAAGCCATTGTCAGAATGGCCAGCAATGCCGCGCAGCGTTTTTTCATCGACAGCCTCCCGTTTAACTGTGATCCGGATTTTCCATGGCGACGATCTTCCAGTCCCCGGTATCTTTGGAGAGATAGATAATCTTGTCAAAGGGGAAGTTTTTCTCCCGTCCATTGGAAAAGATAATGGTGAAATTCATCCTGACCCGGCAGGAGATAGCGTTGGCGCTGTATTGCCGGAACTCATCCACCTGCAGGTCGTCGTACCGTTCCTGCTTGTATTCGTGCAGCCATACAGTTTCAAATTGGGCGTTGAGCATCTGCCGGTAAGAGCCGGCGGGATGGGCATAGACCAGTGCAGGGGCCCGGGAAGCGTTGCGCTTGGTGGTATAGGTGAGATAAGGTTTCAGCGCTTTAAAGGCGAAGGCTTTTATCTCCTCACAGCTGTCCGGTGCGGGCTGCGAAGAGATGATAACGGTATGAGCGGATTTGTCCCAATCCACCTTCAGCATCCTGCCGCAATCATCTTCCGCCTGTACATCCCGGATATAACGAAAATCCGTGATTTCATAATAATCATGAGTGAATGTCCCTAAGTCCGCTTCGGTCAGAGCTGCAGCCTGAGGTTCCTGCCTGACAAGATAGCATTGATCCAGGGGCTTGCCGTCCAGCAGGATCCGTACTCCTGACGGCGCCTGTATCGTATAGCGAAACAAGGGGTAGCCCTGCAGGGACACCGGCTGGTATAAAGGATAGCCGAAAAGGCTTTTTTCACCGGTTTCCTCCAGGGTCAGAGTAGCCAGGCGGGAGGTACCGGCGCTGATCTCGTAAATCAGCTGATTCTTTTCGCCGCCGTCGCCTTCGTAAACAAAAATATCGGAGGTATCCACATATTTCCCCAGGTAATCGGCCAGAGCCTGATCGTCCTGCAGAGTATCTGGCAGATTGGTATAGTATTGCCGCAGAAGAGCGGCATCGCCTTCCCGATAGGCCTGGGCGATTCTCTCACCGTGATTGACGGGCAGCGCCCGCTGATAATCCTTGAGATAGAACCAAAAGAGGGTCAGGGAGACGACTATCAACACCGCAAGCGCACCAACATAAGAGAAAAACGCCAGGAAAAACTTCGACCGTTTCCCGGCAGGACGGCTGTGTCGCGCTTTGCTTTTGTGTGGAGGAGAGGGGACAGTTTTATCCGTATTTGTCCTGGACTCTGAATCCGCCGCTGCCGCCGTTTCAGAATCCGGCGATAGGAGGACGATGCCTTTTTCGTGATCGCTCATTTCTCCGCCCCCCTTACCGCACCAGAAAAGCGGTGGAAATTTTGCGCAGCCCAATCATGGAGATGTTGTTGAGTATCTCCCCGTTATACACCAGTGTGGAGGAGGAGCCGCCGTCCAGATTAGCCGCATTGACCGCTCCATATGCCAACATCACATCCTGGAGATCCTTGAAGGAGGCGCCGATGCTGTCCGGCTGACGGCCGTCCACCACCAGCATCAGTACCGCCCCGTCCTTGCGTTGGCCGATGGCAGTGCGGGGATTCAGTCCGCCGCCGGTACCGGACAGCGGCACCCGTTTGCCGTCCATAATCAGGGCGGGACGAAAACTGAGCCCTTCTTGAATGCCACGGTCCAGCGCTTCCTGGGGCGTCATCTTGCCGAATTGCAGCTTATGATCCTGATCAAATCCGATGATAATAGAGTCCCGAAATTCACCCTTAGCACTGTACCAAACCAGCTGGCCATTTTTAATCACCACACCCCAGGGCATACCGCCCCTGCCGTAACCGCCGGGATCGTAGAAGCCGCCGCCGTTTATAGCGGCCACCGCTCCGGTACGCTCCACCATGCTGGTGATGGTTTCCCCATCCTTATCCTCGCCGAATTCCTGTACCGATTCCACGAAAATACGGGAGGGATCGTTGACGATCATCATTTTGCCATGAAAGGTGGGGCCGTTTACTTCCTCCACGGTGATGGCGCGGAGATCAAGATCCGTATTGTTTTTGTTCGTATTCACCCCGTCGCCGGTGGAGATGTTCTGCAGTGCTCGGGGAGCGTTGGCGGCCAGAATTTCCTCAATTCTCTCATCGGAAAAGTAGATTCTGGCGACAAACTTTGCACCGCTGGTCTCCATCAGGGTACAGACCAGCAAATCCCGTACAGTGGGAGCGGGGCCGTAAAAGACCACGGCCAGCGCTCCCATCAGCAGCGCGAAGCCGCCAATCAGCAGGGTGCCCAGGCACAGAAAAAATCTGGCTGCCACCCTTCCGGTTTTTCGGAACAGTTCCTTTGTCCGCATCATAAGGAGCCCTCCTGTGATTACATCCGCCTCTTGCTATTATTAGCCCTCATCCTCTTGGGAAAGCTTCATTTCCAGCCATTGCTGGCGGGTGATTAATACCTGACGGGGCTTGCTGCCCTCGTGAGGACCCACTATGCCACGCTGTTCCATTTCGTCGATGATGCGGCCGGCCCGGGCGTATCCGAGCCGCAGCCGCCGCTGCAGCAGGGAGGTGGAGGCCATGCCGGCTTCTACCACCACTTCAATGGCCTGAGGCAGCATCTCGTCTCCCTCGCCGCCGCCTTCATCCTCATCAGCAGCGGATTTGGCGGCGGATTTGCCGCTGGCGGCAGCCTGACGTTCAATTTCCTGCATCACGCTTTCGTCGTATTCCTGCTGTTCGGAGGATTTCAGAAATTCCACCACCGATTCCACTTCCTGATTGCTGACGAAGCAGCCTTGGACTCGCATGGGCTTGGGCATTCCCACGGGCATGAAGAGCATGTCGCCTTTGCCCAGCAGCTTTTCCGCGCCGCCGGCGTCCAGGATGGTCCGGCTGTCCACGGCGGAAGCCACGGTCAACGCCAGACGGGAGGGAATATTGGCCTTGATTAAGCCGGTGATAACATCCACCGACGGTCGCTGGGTAGCAATAACCAGATGCATGCCAGCCGCCCGGGCCATCTGTGCCAGGCGAATAATGGCGTCCTCCACCTCGTTGGCGGCGGCCATCATCAAATCGGCCAGCTCGTCGATGACGATGAGTATCAGCGGCATGGTCTGAAGGGTATCGCTTTTCCGGGCCAGCGCATTGTAAGAGGCTAAATCCCGCACGTTGTTTTCCGCGAAGGTTTTGTAGCGGTTAAGCATTTCGGTCACCGCCCAGCCCAGAGCGCCGGCGGCCTTGCGGGGATCGGTCACCACAGGGACCAGCAGATGGGGAATGCCGTTGTAAATGCCGAATTCCACCTGCTTGGGATCGATAAGCAGCATCCGCACATCCTTGGGAGAAGAACGGTAGAGGATGCTCTGTATCATGGAGTTGGTGCAGACGGATTTACCGGAACCGGTGGTGCCGGCAATCAGCAGATGGGGCATCTTCGCCAAATCCGCCAGCACGATCTGGCCGGCGATATCCCGGCCCAGTGCCACAGCCAGTTTGCTTTTGGCTGTGGAAAATTCATTGGAATCGATCAGCTCCCGCAGGCAGACCGACCGGCTGACCTTATTGGGTACCTCAATGCCTACAGCCGCTTTATTGGGAATCGGGGCTTCAATCCGTACGCCAGTGGTGGCCAGGCGCAGGGCCAGATCATCCGCCAGGCCGGTGATACGGCTGATTTTGACGCCGGCGCTAGGCTGCAGCTCATAGCGGGTGACGGTGGGGCCGCGGGAAATATCCACTACCCGGGTGCTGACGCCGAACTCCTTCAAAGTGTTCACCAGGGTTTCCGCGTTGATCTGCTGCTCCATGGCCGCCTGATTGTCGTCCACCGGGGTGGATTCATCCAGCAGAGAGATGGGGGGGTAACGGTAGCTGTCCGCTTCCGTATCCATATACGCCGGTTTTTTCTTTTCCGGCGGCTTTTCCGTTTCGATGATCTCTTCCGCCGGCTCTTCTTCTTTTTTCTTGGGTTTGCCGATGATATCGTCCAGCTTGGGCAGGGGGCGGTCGTTTTCCGCCTGCATATCGGCGGCGGCCTTTTCCAGCGCCGCCAGCTTGTCCGATTTGGTTTCCGGCGATTCCTCGGCGGTGATGGGGAAGGGGAATTTTTCCTCCTTGGCGGGAAGCTCTCCGTCCGAGTATCCGTCACCCAGATCCACATCGATATCGGCGGCTTGTCGTTTTTCCGCACTGGCGATCATAACGTTTTCAATAGACTGCTTGGTTTTCTGCACCGGTTTCCAGGCTGCCCGGAAAAGGGAGAGAATCGTGGTGCCGGTTACCAGCATCAGAAAAACGAAAATGAGCAGACAGATAATGATCTTGGCGCCGATATCGGTGAAGAAATATTCCAGCGGATAGCCCAGGATCACGCCCATAAAACCGCCGCCGATGAGATTTTTACCATTGACGTACCCTTTTCCCAAGAAAGAAAAATAACCGTTGCCCGGTTCTGCGGGGATATTCAGAGTAAACACCTGAATGGCGCCGCCGATCATCATCAGCAACAGGATACATTGCCACAGCTTGGAATTGATCGATCCGATGGGCTTGTCCATGGCGCAGATCACGGCGATGTAGATCAGCAGCACGGGCAGAATGTAGGAACAGATGCCGAACAGCCCCAGCACGAAGTTGTGCAGCGCTTTCCAGACGTTTCCGCCGGGAATCAGCACAATGAAAAACAGTAGAAGAGCGGCGGCGAAGAGCAGGACCGCCGCGGTTTGGTGCCGGGCGGAGGCAATAGCCGCCGCTTTGCTGCGGTTATTCCCGGATTTGGATGCCGTGCTGCGCTTTTTGGAACCGGCCGAGCCGCCTTGGCCGGTTTTTTTGCGGCTGGTGCTGGATGAAGCGGACGGGGAAGAGCGCTTTTTTTGTGCCATGCAAATGGCCTCCTCAACGCAAGTGGTCGTATATCATCGAATGGCAGGCCTGCAAGGGCTTTTCGACACTGGGAGCCTGATTGCCCGATCATCCGATTCTATCTATTACCACTATTGTATATGAAAATAAAGGGAAATGCAACTGTTGCCGCGGACAGGTTTCCCTTGCAATCAAATGGCTTTTCCGCTATGATAGGAGAAAACGGCGCTGGGCGTTTCAGGTAAGCGATGAGGAAATGGCGTGTGCGGATTGGCGAACGTAAATTTCGCCGCCACGGCGCTTACGCGGGATGCATTCATCCTTTACCTAGATGCCGCTGCGCCGGTGGAAAGGCAGGCAATCGTCTATGCGCGGGATGCATCAAGCGAAACGGCAGACCAGCTACAGCCGGGCACGAGAAATCCTGAATCGGGCGGATTACGGGGTTTTATCCACCAGCTGTGAGGATGGTCTTCCTTACGGCGTGCCCATTTGTTATGTGCTGACCGGAAACAGCATCTATTTTCATTGCGCTCCGGAAGGGCAGAAGCTGGACAATGTTATGCACGATGGACGCGCTTGCCTGACAGCGGTATCCGCCGCCCGGAACCTGGGCAAACGCCTGACCATGGCTTATGAAAGCGCCATGGCTTTCGGCATGGTGCGGCCGGTTTACGGCGAGGATGAGCGGCAGGCCGCCCTGCGGCTGCTGTGCTCCAAATATGCCCCGGATATGACGACGGAGGAGCTGGATGGGAAAATTGCCCACTGGGGCGTGAATACTGTAATTCTGCGGATGGAAGTGGAATATATCGCGGGAAAAGCCAGCCACGCGGAGGAGCTTTAGCAGGCATGAAAGCCTTTGTAAAATATAGCGGGAGGTAAAACATATGCGGATTGTATTTCAGGGAGACAGCGTCACCGACGCGGGGAGAAATTATGCGGATCCCCATCATTTAGGGTCAGGGTATCCCAAGTACACGGCGGAAGAATTGCGCCGGCTGCTGCCGGATATCGAGATGGAGTTCATCAATCAGGGAATCAGCGGCAACCGGACCGCCGATTTGCTGGAGAGATGGGAGAAGGATTGTCTCGCTTACCGGCCGGACGTCCTCAGCCTGATGATCGGCATCAACGATACCTGGCGTCGATTCGACAGCAATACGCCCACCCTGGCACCCCAGTACGGCGATAATCTCCGCAGGTTGCTGCAGCAAGTGAAGGAGCGCACCCACGCTAAAATCTGCCTGATCGATCCCATTCTGCTGCCGACAGATGAAACCAAAAACACCTGGCGGTTTGATTTGGATGAAAAGATTCAGATTTTGCGTGAGGTGGCCCGGGAATATGCGGATGTTTACCTGCCTCTGGACGGTCTGATGGCGGCCCGCTGCATCGGCGCGAATCCGGTAGACTTCACCACCGACGGCGTTCATCCCAATGAGTTTGGCGCACGGGTCATCGGTTCCATCCTGGCGCCAACTCTGGCGGCTCTGATAAAGAACTGCTGCTGATAAGGGCACCCTTCCTCCTTTTCCTTCATAAAATGGAGTATTCTGTTTTATGGAGGCTGCGATATGCGGTTTATTTCTTCCAACGACGGCACCAAAATTGCCGTTTACGATTATCATCCTCAAGGCAGAGAAACCGTGTTTTTGGTGCACGGCTGGCCCCTTTCTCATAAGATGTATGAGTATCAGATCGAATTGCTGCTGCGCTACGGATACCGGGTGGTGGCGGTGGATCTGCGGGGCTTCGGACGATCCGACACACCGGCGGGAGGATACGGCTATGACCAAATGGCCGCGGATCTTTACTGCGTAATCCGGGGGCTCCGGCTCAGCCGGTTTACTTTGGCGGGCTTTTCCATGGGCGGCGCCATTGTGCTGCGGTATATGCGGCTGTACAAAGGGTATGGCGTGAAGAAGCTGATTCTGTTGGCTGCCGCTGCGCCCAGCTGGACACAGCGGCCCGGCTTTCCTTATGGATTGACCAGGGAATATGTAGATCAGCTGATCTGTCAGGCATCCACCGACCGACCGCAGCTGGCCTACACCTTCAGCCATGAGCAGCTGTTTGCCATTCCCCAGAGCGAAGCGGCGAAAAATTGGTTTGAAGATATTGCCCTTTCTGCTTCCGGGGTTGGAACCGTGCGTGCGGCCATCTCCCTGCGAGATGAGGACGGCCGGGCGGATCTGGCCGCGGTCCGGGTGCCTACGGTGATTCTGCATGGAGCCAAGGACGTTGTGGTGTCCGATGATTTGGCGCAGGCCCAGCACAGGGGAATCCGCGGCTCCCGGCTTTTCACCTTGGAAAACAGCGGCCATGGCATCGTATACGACGAGCTGGAGGCATTCAACCGGATTTTTTTGGCGGCTGTCCAAGATAAGGAAGGCACAATGTGATACGGCGGGACCAGCCCGCACGCTGATAATTGCAGTATTCTCGACGAGAGAAAGGGTTTGCTGCAAAAGGAAACGTTTTGCAGCAAACCTCTGAAAAACCGCTTGCGGGCCATGAATCGTGGCCCGCATCTTGAGTTAAAGGCTCCTCCGGCGCAGCATATGCCGGAAAAGCAGATAAAAGCAGCAAGGAATAGATAGCGGAGTCCGGTTGTTTGGGTTTATAAAGATGAATGGAACCGTTCACTTTGAGAGGATAACACGCTGTTTCGATAAAGTTTTTCTTCAAAACAATGTCGACAGAAAAAATTCCCGGCGCTGTTTTCCGCACCGTCATGCTACAGGCGTTGTTATCAATGGTGTCTATTATCGTTCCATTACAATCCATAACAACAGGTAGATAAAGAACACCTTTTACCTCTTTTTCTTTTACATCACGGAACAGCACATAGTCGGAACAATTCGTATCCAGTTCGACATTATCCATCTCTATCTGATAAGTCAGTACGGTTGTCTCATACTCCGGCACCAGGAATTCCATATTGACTCCAAAGTCATCCGGCAATATAGTGACGGCGTTCCCTCCGCATATGTCTTTATAATGTATCCCCTCTCCTGTGAAGCCATATAAGTTGGTAGCGGATACTTTTTATTTTTTAGTAAAATCGGCTTTTTGGAAGATAAGGAAGTGGGCAGAAAGCATTGTATATCATTGAAAGTATTGAAAAAGGCATCGTTATCTTCATTATCGTTTAGAGAATTATCAATGAGCACATGTTCTTTCTTCCTATCATCCTGATAATAAAGCGGTGATGAATACAAATATAATGTCTTGGTAGAATCTGTATTTTCCAGACATATAGCGTTTTCATTGTAGAAGGTTTTTTCTATGGAAATATGCTCTCTTGCTTTCAGGGGCGTTTTTTTGTTAAGAAAGGCACTTTCCTCTGTGTTCCCGCACGCTGAAATCACAAGCAGTAAAAATGCTGTCAGTACCCATGATGCTTGTCTCTTCATGTTTTTGTACCGCCTTTCTAGCTTGAATGCTTCTGTTGACTCTTGGACAAATCTGTGCTTGTTGATTCATTGTCAATCTTTTCCGATCCGGGAATTTCGATTGGCTGCAGAGCAGCATCATGTTCATAGGCGGCGAGATATTTTCCGCAGTGAAATGCCAGGATTTCGTTATTCCAATATTTATGGATACCGTTGGAGTAGGTGGGAATGATGATCTTTCTCAGCAGAATATGCCGACGCAGGGCATCTTCGCTGTTATAACTCACCACCAGGATGGAGAGGCGGCGGTCAAAGGGATTCGGAATAACCTGCATTAAAACATAATCTCCCGAATAGTCCTTTCCTTGATATGTGAAGCCCTTACGGTCATATTTTACAGGCAAATGATCATAGATGCGGTGAGTATATGGGTTTTTCATTTCCTGGTCCAGGAGAATGAGATTATGAGAAAAGATGTGATTCGGCACGGCGCTTGTTTGGTAGATTGGGTAAGCGACAAAAATATGGGGATCATATCCGTTTGAGACGGGAAGGGAGAAATTTTTCGCCATTCTCTGCATGGATTCAGTCGGGGCGTCAGGGACGATGATACGCAGACTGTTCAGGTAGATATCCAACAGCCCGGTACCCTTTCGAAAATCGACAGTGGGAACGGTTTTTGCGATTTTCCAGCAGCGATCATGAACAAAATCAACGGTATTGTCTTTATAATCTTCAAAATAGAAATGTTTGGATTTGATCACAACGATGAAATTTTGCTTATTGATTTGAGGTGGAATCGTGAGGGTAAAACCATTTGTACCGCTGACGGTCAGGCAAATGGTATTTTCATGCAGAGTCGCCGTGATTTTCGCATATTTAGCGCCCGGACGGATCCCGTGCAGCTGAATCCACCCGCACTTTAGGTGCCGGTTGCGGAAAGTCTTGAAACGGATGGTATCCGGATAAGGCTGTCGTTTATGTGTCAGGAGGCTGTTGAGCAGACCGGTGTGAAAAAGATAAAAGGCAAAATGGTGGTGGATCATCTCCTGAAAATTGTACTGATGATAATTGCCGTATCGGCCAATCCTGTTTTTTACTTGATTTTCACGTCCGGTAAAAATGTGATCCTTGGGAGATACCAGCTGATATGTGGGGATATGAGAGATATTCTCCAGAGTATCCACCTGCGGATAACCGATTAAAGGAAAGATGGCGGCAGGCAGATGAGGGTGATTTTGCGCCAGTGCATAGGCAGCGAATCCGCCGTTGGAAGAGCCTAAAAAATACAGCCGATCCTCGTCCAACTTATAATGAGAACGAATCCAATCCAGCACTTCCAGACTACATGCCTCGCCGATGTAACTTCCTCCGGTGAATCCCCTGCCGGTTACATCAAAGCAAAGGCATAGTTCGGTCAGATGAGATTCCGGGAAGGAGTGGCATGCAAATCCATCATTGCCCGTAGCAAAATAAATAAAGGCCGGGTAAGCCTTTTCCGGCTGATAATTTTGAGGAACCCGGACGGCGACGCGAATAACGCTGTCGTCCAGATCGCTGTGAATAAACACATCGTGAATACCTGGCTGTTTATAAAAGACATGCGGATAGGTGCCGCTGCGAAACTGCTGTAGGATATCCGTCATTTTCCAGGTTATCCAATACATTCCCTCCAGATTGCCTTTTTGGGTCATATTCTGTTGTTGAATAATCCCTGTACAGTATGTATGAATTTCTGTGGATTGTTCCCGGGCGGCAACTAAAAGCTGTTCACTGATTTCAGAAGCCGCGGCCATAAAGTCTTTTAATATGATGCTAAAGCCGATGTGGATGTCTTTTCCCTCTTTATCCTTCAGAAAGCAGCCGAACCATTCATGGCGCAGCTTCTCCTGATAAAGCTGCCGCAGTTCCTCAATGTCTATTTCCACCATCTGATTGATTTTTGCAGTCATTTTTTTGAAAAAGCCATGATGGCTGTTATGAACCTCCAGCCGGTAGCCTTCCTCATAGTTTTCCGGATGATTCTGCATCAGCATAAACCGAAAGCACTTATCTGTCGGACAGTAATTGGAATCATGGATAATGATAAACCCATCCAGATTCAACATACACCGGAGGTCGGCAAGGGAGGTAGGGTGGTCCTCCATTTCGTAACGATAATTTTTTAGCTGAAGGGAGAATAAACCTCTGGAGTTGCCGGGCATGGTCTCCAGTATCAAGTGATTCATCCCTTTTTGGAGAGTGACGGTGAAATAGCGGTCGGTCATATAATTTTCACCGTGGATAACGGCACAGTGCCCATTAATCCATAGTTTTCCCTTGGAGCAGGAGGTGTGAACAATAACTTTGGTTGTTGATCGACTGATTACCTGCGCGTAAAGGGAATATTTTTTGTTTTGCGCGTCCCGATACTGAAAAGTGTTGAACTGTTCTCTGTCCAGATCATCAAAGATGGGGATCGATGAAAGGGTCAAATGATCCCAGTCGGTTTGACGAATCTGTTCGTCCATCTCCATATCGAATAGGTTGTAGTCTTTTTCTGCACAAGATGTCTCGCACAGGATTCCATATCGCTGGATCAACAATGTTTTTCCGTTGTACAGATAAGGAACATACTCATTCATAGGTCTTTATCTCCTCTATCAATTGGCAGATGTCTCGGATATTGCGAATATACTGGAGACCCAGCCTTTCATCCGGAATGGTGATATGGAATGTGTCTTCCAGAGCAATGGTCAGTTCCATGCAATTCAGGCTGTCCATGCCGCTGCCTTGGAGATCTTCATTCAGAGGAATATGATCGGCGGAGGGAAGATCCAGCACCTTACAAAGCAAACGGCGGACTTCGTTCTCATAGGCCAACACGATGCTCATCCTTTCCACGAATGATCTTGCCGGAGGCGTTGCGGGGAATCTCTTGCAGGATTTCGATGCTGTCAGGCAGTTGATAGGAGGGCAGTTTTTGTTTGCACAGGCTGAACACTTCGCTTTTGGTGAGGGAGGTGACCACCTGCAGATGGATTTTCTGCCCGACCGTATCGTCACGTACGCCGAACGCCGCCGCCTCTGTGATCCGATCATCCCCCTTCAGCGCATTTTCAATTTCCTGCGGATAGATATTCATTCCCGAGCGAATAATCATGTTATCCCGGCGGCAGCGGATATACAGGAATCCGCTGGCATCCTGCTCCGCTATATCGCCGGTGTGCAGCCAGCCGTCCTGGATGACCCGCCTGGTTGCATCGGGATCATCATAGTATCCCTTCATCACACTTTTCCCGCGGATCTGCAGTTCCTGATCCACAATCCTGACTTCCAGCGAGGGCAGGGGAACGCCAACCGCCAACGGGTGGCTGTCGAATTTATCCGCCGGCAGATAGCATACCCGGGGGCTGGCTTCCGTCAAGCCGTAGACATTAAATATCTGCGCATCGGGAAAGGCATCCCGCATTGTCCTGGCCGCTACGGGAGTCATGCATTCGCCGCTGACCGCCATCACCCGTAGAGCTAACCGCTGGCTGCTGCGCAGATTCATTTTGGAGATATGATATAGCAGGGTGGGCGTACCGCATAAAGCGGTAACGCCCTTTTCTTTTGCCAGTCGGAGAATCTCCAGCGGATTGAAGCCTTCGGATACAAAAAGGATATGGGTTCCCTTAAGCAGAGATATCAGAAATTCCCCTGTTAATACGGCACAGTGGTAAAGCGGTCGGGCAATAAGGATACGATCCTTGTTCTCCAATGGAAAATATCCCGCGATATCGGTCAGATTTGTCAGCAGGTTTTCCTCTGTGATCATGGCTCCTTTTGGCGCTCCGGTGGTGCCGGAGGTGCACATAATCAGCGCTACATCGGACAAATCCTCCTTTTCAGGAATTGCGGTACAAACGGTTTCCATCCCCTGATCGGTGAGGAGATGGGAGAGCTTAGCGCCATCCATGAGTTTTTGCACATGCTTTTCTCCATACCGCCAGGAAAGAGGAACGGCGGTTTTTCCAGCATACAAACAAGCCAGCAGAGCGATGGCGGTGCGAAGCTCCGAACGGCAGAGAATCCCATATTTGGGCTGGGTAAGGCGGCTGCCGAGCTCTTCCGCGTGAGAAATCAGCTCGCGGAAAGAGAGAGAAACCGGACCGTCCTCCAAGACACTGTCGGGATTTTGAAGAATCCGGCGTTTCAGATATTCATACAGCATAAGCGGCGATCTCCTTGTATTTTTCCATCAGCAGATAAATATCCTTAACGGTTTCCAGCCCGGCGGGATCCAGATCGCTTTCGTCAAACTGCAGATTAAATGCATCCTCCAGCGTCACCATTAATTCCACCATACGAAGGCTGTCCAACCCCAATTCCTCTTTCAGCTTCATTTCCTGGTTTGGCTTGGTTTCCAAAAAGCTTACATCCATCAAAATACGATTGATCTTTTCTGTCATGACTGTATCCGTTCCTTTCCTGATAGTTTTTCGCTCAGTAGTTGAAATAGTTCTTCATCCTGATAATTGAGGGATTCCAGCAGTGAAAACAATTTTGAAATCGGCGCGCCGCGCAGATGCAGATATTCCGCCATGGCGTAATGACGCTCGATCATCGGCATGGCCTTGGAAATGAAAGCGGTGTCGAGGTACAAACCGTAGTAAGCGGCCAGCCGATACCGCATGGTTTTATACACGCCGATCATATCCCGAAAATGAGTGGCGGCATTTTCCACACCGGCAAAGTCGTTTTCGTTAAAATAAAAAGGAATATGCTTTTCCGCTTTATATAATCGCTGTTTCCAGAGGTATTCCGTCATCTCCTCTTGGAGGTTCTTCTTTATGGTGAGCAGCAGGCAGTCTCCGGCGTAGATCCGACCCAGCGTCCGGGCATTTACCGAAACGGCGGTATCCGGAATATCGTTATACACGATGAAGTCTTCGCCGCAGGGAACAGCCCTCACATAGTGATCGTTCCGCAGCCCACGGGCATGAAGGGTGGTTCGGGTGAATTCTGGCGTTACCCGCAGCAGGATGTACTCGTTATCCCGGCAGCGCCGGATTTTATTCCGTACCGCCTGAATCGGCTTATCTTTTTGAAAGGTTAATTCCATAACCCCCAGTTCCCCTAAAACCTGCTGGATACGGGGAATCCGATAAAAATATTCCGGTTTGTCCCCTTTTATCACGATGAAGAAAAACAGCTCCTTCAGAGGAATGGCGCTGTTATGATAAAGGTGGGCGATTTCGTTTCCCCGTTCCCGCAGAATGGCCAGCACCTGATTCTCGACACAGGAAAGACCGTATATATTCTCAAACAACTTTGTCAACCTCCGCTGCGGCTAGCTGGAAACACGCTTCTTCCGTTTGACTAGTGGAGATGATAACACCGTGATTTTCTCCGGCGATGCGAAGGTATTGCTCCCGCAGCCTGTGCTGCAGCGGCAGATCGATAAACCGGTCCTTTTCCTCTTTTCGGGAACGGACACGGCGGACGGCGGTATCCACATCGATATCGAGAAAAAAGGCGACATCCGGACGGCGAATGGAGCGGGCGACCTCATAAATCCATCCGTCTTGTTCGTATCCTCTGGCGATCAGGTTCGCCAGACAGGAGTAAAAGTAGCGGTCGCTGATGACCACATAGCCCTCCTCCAGCCGGCGGTTGATCACCCGGTTGGAGTGCTGGACACGGTCGGAGGCACACAGAAGGGAAAGCGCCCGGTAATCGAATTCATCGTGGCTGGGCGTATCCATGTAGTTCCTGAAGATTTCTGAGTTTCTCACAAAGTCGGTGGGCTGTTTTGTCAGATACACCTTATAGCCTTTGCCTTCCAGATGCTGCTGCAGCCGCCGGATCTGGGTGGTTTTGCCGCAGCCGTCCAGGCCGCAGAAGGTGATGAGCTTGCCGGTGCTGAGATTATCCATCATATCCAGTTTCATGCAGATGCTCCTTTCGATTCATACAGAAGATCCACTCAGTCAAATTCAAAGCGTGGGTATAAAGCTTGCCGGTCTGCGGTTCTAGGACTTGCCGTCGGAAATTGGTATCCGCTGGACAAATTGTCTCAATCAGCCAATCGAAATTTTTGTTTTGGATGAAAAACAGCTCTCTTGTATAGAGAAAGGCATAGGCACATTCTTTCTGCAAACCATACGCCGTGATTCGCTCTGCCAGAAATTTGGCGAAAGCAGGCGTCATGTAGCGATGAACAAACAAATAAATATCGGCATATTTATACAGCGATTGATCCCGTCCCATCTCTACCCAGCTTATTACCGTCGCCTCCTTGTAAAGGTGCGCACATAAATGAATGAGAAAATCGGGAAGGGAAAGGGTATAGAGACACCCGTTGATTCCCTTTTCTGCCCTTTGCAGCAAAATCGACACGTTGTCGTTCTTATTTTTTGCCTGGAAATCCAAAGAAAAGTTGATATCCAGCTCCAGATATTCCATTTTTGGAAGATCGATTTTTTTTATGAAGGGGATGGTCTCGCCGCGGTTCATCCGGGAAGAAATAATTTCCGCCCTGGTGGCGGGAGTAAAAACGCCGTTGCGAATATTTCCCTGACGAAAGCCGGCCTGGCTCAAAAGTTGAGCCAAAGAAGTGATATGCTGGGGCTCAATGAGAATATCGATATCGTTGGAAGTGCGCAGCCCCATGGGATACAGCTCCGCCAAAAAAGCTCCTTTCAGCAGTGCGTAGGGGAAATCCGCCTGCCGCAGTACATCTTCCAGCATCTCCAACGCCTGAAGCAAACTGCGGGCCTTATCCATACCAACCTGATATATGGCTTGCAGCGTGCTGCGGAATTCCCGGTTCACCCGGCCCAGCAGATTGTTTTCCTTTAAGGTAAAATAGGCGGCGCCCCCCATCCGGTTGTACAATACTTGGCCCAATATGTAAGGAAGATCCAATGGCTGTGCCAAAAGGGCAGAGAGGGTTTTGGGGTCACTATCCAGGAATCGGCACAGTTCCAGAATACAGCGAATTTCACTACGCACTTAAATCAGCCTCCACCAGTTTTTGATATAGAGTATTGTTCTGCATCAATTCTTCGTGAGAGCCTGCTGCGGTGATTATCCCGTCCTCCATAGCGACAATTTTTCTGGCCCGCAGCACCGCGGCCGGCTTGTGGGTGATGACAATAACAGTGGTATCCTTGGAGATCTCATTGATGGAATGATGGATAATTTCCTCGGATTCCCGATCAAGGGAGCTGGTAGCTTCATCAAAAATGATCAGTTTTGGGGATTTCAAAAGAGCGCCTGCGATGGCAAGACGCTGCTTTTGCCCGCCGGATAATTTGACGCCCCGTTCACCGATGATGGAGTCGTAGCCCTCCGGCAGCCCGGCGATAAAATCATAAATGTTGGCTTTTCGGCAGGCGGACGACAATTCCTCTTCCGTGGCATTTTCTTTATACAGAAGGAGATTTTCCCGGATCGATATGTTGAATAAATAGCTGTCCTGCATAACCACACCGATTTGTTCATAAAAATTTTCCCTGCAAATATCCTGCAGATTGATGCCATCAAAGGTAATTTCTCCCTCCTGCGGAGTGTACAGACCAAGCAATAGTTTAGCCAGCGTAGTTTTGCCGCAGCCAGTTTTGCCGATGACGGCAATATAATCCCCGGGATCAACCGTCAGATCCACGTGGTGGAGCACTTCTTTTCCTTCCTGATAACCAAAGCACAGATCACGTATGGCTACTCTGCCGGAAATGTTCACCTCGATTCTGGACTCATCCTCTTCTTCCGGGAAGGAAAGGGTTTCAAAAATCCGCTGATAATAAGGCGCATTGATTTTCAGAGCCGCTCTTTTGGAGTTGACACTGTCCAAAGCGGAGAACAGCATGGAAAAATATTCGGCGTACATGATCAAGACGCCTACGGTAAGCTCGCCGCGAATCAGAAAAAAAGCACCGATGATATAAACCAGAACCTTGGTGAGATAATTGGCTTTGAAATCATTGAACACCTCTGTATAAGCCCAATAGCGGATAGAACGAAGGCCCAGTTTAGCCAGCTTGCGGCGAAACCGGACAAAACGCTCGATAAACGCTTCTTCCGTATTTTGAGCTTTGATCTCACGCCAAAACTGCAGGGAGCTATGCGTGGAGGAATAATACTTCTCATTAACCTGGCGAATCTCCTCATTGACCTTCCGGGTCCCTCGGCCGATGAGATAATTGACAAGGAATACGAGCGGGATCACAGCGACGCAATAAAGGGTCATCTTTACATCGATTCGCAGTGTGGCATATAGAGTGAAGACGATCATAAGAATACCGAACAGGTAATCCACCACCTGTTCCCGGATGAAATTGCCCAGACAGTCTACGTCATCCATCAGCCGCATTTTTAAATCGCCGGTTTCCTTCTTTTCCAGAAAAGAAAAAGGTGTTCGCCGTATCTTTCGCAGCACGTCCTTGCGCAGGCTGAAGGTGAAGGTGTTCAGCAGCCGATTTCCGAAAAATAAAGCGGATCCGTCTAAAATAAAGCGCATCAGGTAAACCGACAGCAGCCCCAATACCACAGTGGAAAAGGATTCTATGTTGTATTGGGTCATAACCTCATCCAACAGAATCTGAAAAAATACAGGTGAAACCAACGACACCGGGATGGCCGCCGCACTGGTGAGGATGAGCGCGGCAATAGAGCCTTTTACCGGCCAAGCATATTGTTTGATCTGTCGTAAAATGTCAAAGCGGTTGAGTTTCAAGTTTTTTCCCTCCCAAACAGCAGATGGTAGGCGGCGGAAGTTTCCAGAAGCTGTTCATGTGTTCCGGCGTTTTCCACACGACGGTTATTAAGAACCAGGATCGGACAGCAATGCCTCACCGCCGCCAGTCGATGCGAGATAATCAGCAGGGTAGTATCCGATGAAAAGGAGGCCAGCGCATCCAGTATGGCTTCTTCCGTCTCCACATCCAGCGCGGAGGTGGCCTCATCAAGAATGATGAAAGCGGTATTTTTCAGCAGCAGACGAGCTATCATCAGCCGCTGTTTCTGACCGCCTGACAGATCGGAGGCCGCCGAACTGATGATAGTATCCAGGCCGTTGGGCAGATTTTGAATACACTCTTCCAGATGTACAGCTTTTAACGCCCGCCAAATCTCCTCATCACCGGCAGTTCCTCCCAGGCTCAGGTTGTATCGCACGCTTTCATCAAACAGCATGATATCCTGAGACACGATGCCGATTAACTTGCGCAGGGAAGAGGGCTTGATATCACGCAGAGGTATGCCGTTGATCAAAATTTCTCCCGCAGTCGGCTGATAAAAATTCATCAGCAAGGCCATAAGGGTTGTTTTGCCAACGCCGCTGCTGCCCACAAATCCCATATGCTGCCCTTTGCCAATGGTAAAGGAAATGTTGTCCAGCACAGGATTCCTCTCATTGTAAGAGAAGGAGACGTTATGAAAGTCAATCCTTTCAATGTCGGTGATTTCCTGGCCTTCATTGCTCTCGGTATCCTGGTCCAGCACCTCATTTACCCGGTCGATACTCACCTTGCGGGAAAACCAATCCAGATAAATACGCAGCATCCAGTTGAATTTTTTGTGCAGCAGAGCGATATATTCGATCACTGCCAGAAAAAGGCCGATGGTCATTTCCCCGCCCAGAATAAGCTTGACGGAAAAGCCGTAAATCAAAATAGAGGCGGAGAGATTGATCAGATAAATCCCTTTGTTGACGAAGAAATCCACACGTCGAATGCGGTTGCCCAGGGTGATGAGCGTTTTCAGGGGCGTGATAATCTGTCGGCTGACCCACCAATCGGCACAGACCAGGCGAAGCTCTCGCAAGCCTTTCAAAATTTCAAACAGCCGTCCGGTCATGGCACCGGTAATCTCTCGGTTTTTTTGGGCATATTTTTCCGTAAAGCGGCCGCACAGCCTAGTAATGACAATCGGGAGCAGCGCGGCAACAGCCAGCATGACGGCGATGCCGGGATGAATCCTTGCCACCATATAAAGAATGCCGGTACACATGATAAGGGAATTGACAAAGTGAAAAAGATTCCGCTGCACGACGTGAATAAACTGTTCGCTGTCGCCGTCGATACGACTCATCATATCGCCGCTGTTCATATTGGATAAAAACGATGCTTTGGCATAGATCATTTTCCGAAACAGAGCCGTTTTGATGTCCACAATATAGTGGTTGTTGAGATATTGCCAAACAAAGGCGTAGATAAAATTGAAAATAGTGGCCGTCGAAAAAAGCACGATGTAACTTCTAATAACTTCTGGAAGAAGTGCGTATTGCCGTCCGTAGAGGACTTGGTCAGTCAAGCGGGTCAGATTCAGCGGCAGAAGAATCGATATGGCATAGGAGACCAGAATACAGATTTCGGCGATACAAAATAAGGGAATATACTTTTTGCCAAACCGCCAAACCGACCGTATTCTTGTAATATTATTGGTTTTTCTCATTTTCACACACCCTTCAGTTTAATTAGACAAAAGTCAAAAAATCTCGAGCTTTTGTGACTTTATAATTCCAGTTTAGGAAAAAAAGTCGAAATAAGTTTTCCTGTCGGAACAGATTTGTGTATTTGCGGCAGAAAAGCAGCGGATTATGGGCGAACAATCTCTTTCTGTTTCCAATCGATTTTAGTTTGTTTCCAAATGATTACAAACGACGGCGGTAAGTACGGTGAAGGATTTACACGAATTATAATGAAAGGGGATTTATATCGCAAAATAATGAGGGGGAAAGGAAAGAATGTTCAAAGGTACAGTATGCCAGAGCGACAATCAAAGAAGCGTGTTGATAGAAACCCAATCTTTGCAGCGGTTGGATGTTTCTCAATTGGCGCGGGAAGTTTTCAGCCTTATTATCCTGAAAAGCGGCAGCATCACAGTAAAAATCGATCAGGTAGATTGCTATTTCGAAGGCCCTGCGGTGATCTGTCTGGATGAACGAAAACAATTTGAGATATTGTCAAACGGAAGTATAGGCGTTGACCTGATTAATTTTGATCCCCGTTTTCTCAACATCAATATGGAGATTTCGACCATCCGGAGCAGTGATTATGAGTGTTTATGCCAACAGCATGTTTTCTTTCAGCTGTCTCCATTTGTGTCGGAGGATATTAATCGCATCGGCTTCAGACTGAACAGTGATACGATGGAAAAAATCGAAAGGTCCTTTTTCTTTTTAACCCGAAATCTGCAGGAACAAAAGGATTGGTATTGGTCCTGCCGGGCAAGATCTTATTTCATTGATATCATCAATATTCTGGAGAGAATTTTTCATAATTATTACATAGAGGAAGAAACCGTCGGAACCTGCCTGCAGGCGTCTATTTCCAAGGAGTTTAAATCGATGCTGGTGTATATTAATAATCATCTGGATGATAAATTGACGTTGGATTCACTGTATAAAAAATTCCGGATTAATAAAAACCAAATTGAAAATCTATTTAAGGAGTATCTGGATACTACCTTCTATACCTATCTGCGGAATCGGCGGTACGAGGAAGCCGCTTACTATTTGCGTTTTACAGAATTGGACGGGGAGCAGATAGCTGGCCGCATCGGCTTATCTTCTTCCCAGAATTTTTGCAAATTTTTTCGGTCTGTCAGTGGACAGAGCCCTAATAAGTTTCGCAAGGAAATGACATCCAGCAGGAAAAAGGCCATGGGTTCCCGTACTCCGACGGCTCTTTCGGAAGTCTGTAACCGTTCGAGGGAAAAAATCTCAATTTGAGCATAACAGCCCGAATGAATCCAAAAGCAAACACTCTCCAGACAGTTGTCTGGAGAGTGTTTGCTTTTGGAACAAGAATATCAATGGCCGCAATGATATCGATGTATATATGGACAAATTTTCAAAAACGGCTGTAAGAATAATCCACATAAAAAAGGGAGAAGAATTAT
>CABULH010000035.1 GCA_902492455.1 uncultured Oscillospiraceae bacterium | reverse complement strand
ATAACGGTTTCCAATGGTTACGACGCACAGGGGAAACAAATCCGTAAAACCACAATCTGGAAGCCCGCTCCCGGCATGACGCAAAAGCAGATTGAAAAGGAGCTTGACCGTCAGGCGGTGCTTTTCGAGGAAAAGGTGCGCACAGGCCAGTATATGGACGGGAATGTGAAGCTGGATGACTTTGTGGAAAGGTGGTTCAAAGATTACGCAGATAAAAATTTGAAGCCTGCCACTTTGTCCCTGTATCATCAGCTAATGTACAGAGTGTCGCCAGCTATTGGGCATATCCGCATGGATAAGCTGCGCCCTAACCATTTAATCCAGTTTTATAATCAGCTTGAGGAAGTGGAAAATCTAAACACGATTTCATTTGTCGCTGCATCCGGGTTTGAAAAGGCCATTGACAATTTAGGAATTACAAAGACACAGCTATGCAAATTGGCAGGCGTTAGTGCCGAAACGCTACGTACAGTTCAGACTGGTAAGGCTATATCCTATAAAAGTGCTTGCAAGCTGGCAGAAGCCACAGGAAAGACGATCGATCAGCTATTTTCTCCGTCAGGCAACGCCAGAAAACTGACTAAAAGTACAGTAGCCCATTATCACCGGTTTCTTTCTGCCGTTTTTAACACAGCGGTGGAGTGGCAAGTGATACTGGAGAACCCTTGTGCACGTGTGAAGCCGCCAAAGGAAGGTAGGCGAGAAGTGCAATATCTAGACGATAAGCAAGCGGCTATTCTTTTGGATGGCTTGCAGACACAGCCTTTCCAGTATCGTGCTATGGTTACCACACTGCTGTATTCCGGAATGCGGCGTGGTGAGCTATGCGGATTGGAATGGGATGATATTGACTTTGATAACAGTCTGCTTCACGTGCGCAGAAACGCGGTTTATATTCCCGGTAAGGGAATAGAGGACGGAACAACGAAAACGGAAAATTCAGAGCGGGTAATGAAGTTACCTACTGTGGTTATGGAATTACTTACTGAACAGCGTCGCCAGCAGGCGGAGCAACGCCTATTGATGGGCGATAGATGGCAGAATAGCCACAAGGTGTTTACACAGCCAAATGGTAAGCCAATTTGCATGAGTACATTGTCAAAATGGGTAAAACAGTTTGCAATCAGTCTTGGATTACCACCTATAACGGCTCATTCTCTACGTCATACCAATGCCACACTATTGATCGCATCAGGAAAAACGAATCTTCGCACTGTTGCAGGCCGGCTAGGTCATGCAAGCCCAAGTACAACCGGGAATATATACAGCCATGCTATAAAGACGGCGGATGAAATGGCATCTGATGCGCTGGATATGATGCTAAAAACGAAATCAGCGCCAAAAGCCAATTGAATTTTTGGATTATAAACGAATAAAGGACGCTACCAAATTAGTGGGCGGCGTCCTATTTTCTTGGTGCTTATTCGGTGTTTATTTGGTGTTTATTTTTACTTTTGGTGTTTATTATTTGCGAGGAGATGCAAAATGTAAAGCACAAAAAAGCTAGTAATAAAGCTATTTTTTAACGATTACAAAAGAATACAAAATGGTGTTCCCATAATTCACACGCAAGAGGTCAGCGGTTCGAGTCCGTTTACGCCCACCAAAGAAACTCGCATGAACGCTAGGTTCGTGCGGGTTTTTGTTTTGCCTCGGTATCCTTCCGCCCCGGTTTTGGTCGTTATTTGGTCGTTATTGCTGCAAAAACATACCAAAAGAGCCCCACAAATAAGAGAGCGGGGACAGGGTGTTCCCCATGCTTCCCGCTCGTCTTTTTCAGTCGTGGCTATACAATGATTGGGCGAACCGGTAGATTAGGCTCAGCCGGCGTGGACTGTGGATGAAGCTATAGAGCGGGATAACGGGAAGGAATAAGCATGCGGTTCCGTATATTACCGTGAACCACGGTAATTCACCGTAACACATAGTATTCTAAGAGGGTGAAGTGAAGGAAACGAACGAAAAAAGCCGTCACCAAGGCCAACACCTCACGGATCAGGGAACTGAAAATAGCTAAGTAATCCATGCCGCTGCCTTTATAGGTGGCGGCTTTTTCGTTGCTGCATTCTTCCATTTCGGACACCTTAAAAAGACGCTGTACCCATTTAGGGGAATTTTTTATGTGAAAGCATGTCCACGATTTGCATGAAGATGCCTGAAAGATGACGAGGCCGGAGGGATAGAGATATAGGAGGCCAAAAAGAGCTGCGATAGTAAGATGGCAAGGCTCTAAAAAATCATTATTAACGCAAAAACCTTCGTGCCAAACGGGCACTGGCGACCCGGCTGCCGGAAGCATAAATAAAAGGAACGGAGGCGTTTGTTCGCCTCCGTTCCTTTTATTTAGAGAAATACTTCACCAGGCTTCTACCACCCGCATAGCGGTATCCGCCCATCGGGTCAGACGGTGGGGATCTCCTCTTACGGTGGAAATATCCTTTAGCAGGAATTCCAGGTTGACGCCGTTCTCCTTAGCCAGGCGGCAGGTCAGCTCCAGATCCCGGCGAACAGCGTCCTCATCGAAGGAATCCGTAGCCAGAAGGGCCGGAGTGGGCTTGTTGGACATTATCAGTTTCGGTCCGATCTCAGCGGCAAAATGAGCCCGGTCGCTCCAGGGACTGCAGGACACCTTGCGGACATGAGGAATCCTCTTGACAATATCCAACCGGTCATCCAGCCGGTCACAACAGCCATAATAAATCATACCGAATTTCTCCGCCATCCGGCTGATATAGGGCAACTCAAATTCTTCGAACATTGCCGGCGAGATGGAGGTAAACAGCTGTGCCAAACCGAAAGCCCAGCAGTTTTCCGACCGGGGTCCCCCGCCCATCCCGCTGTCCGGCAGCAATTCGTCGGTGTAAATATAGGAGCAATGACAGATGTTGGCATTGTCATTATGACCGCCGCAGGCATTGGCATCCTCAATGGCGCAAAGTGTGGCCTGGGTCAGCCGCTCCATCGCCGCGTGCAGCAGATCTGGATTATCCATAAAGGCGATATAGGCGTTGTCCACGCCCATATAACCGGAGATGATATCCCAAATGCCCAGATGAAAAGTATGCCCCATGGGTACCGCCGGGGCGATATCACCGAAAAGATCCGCGGCCTCTGCCATTCGCCGGGCAGTTTCCGCCTCATCGTGGGTGATGTGATAATCCGTAATTTTCCGCACATCCTCCAGGCTTTCCAGCTGGTTAATGAAATGATAGGATTTGGCCGTGCTGTCGGCGGCGCCAATGGTTTCCTCCCGGCTGTGCAGACCATAGCCGGTATGGTGCAGTGCTTTGGGAATGGAAATAAAGGGATCCAGCACCATATCCACCCGAAAATGCCGCCATTTGTAAAGTGTCTGGCGCAGATTGTTTTCCACCCCACGCCAATAGGGATCGCCAATCTGCAGAGTCAATTCCTCACAGGCCAATTCATTCCAGGGCAGCTGATCGATGGTAATCATCGGCCGTTCCATCCGGCTGCGGTTGAGCGCCTTCCACAGACGGATCTTTTCCCGCTGCACCGGCAGAGAGGCGGCCTCCATATATTCCGTCACCAGACGCCGCAGGATATCCCGTTCCATTATGTTCATAGCGATTCCTCCTGTCCTATGAGAGCTTTAACCGTGGCGATTTTATGGGGCGGCAAGGTGAAAACAATTCGGTTCCCCTCTGCCGGAAGCAGTCCCTCATCACCGCCAGCCAGATTCAGAAGCCGCGCTTCCGTAACTGGAGAAGCAAACCGAATCACCGTCCGAGAGGGGACATCCTCCGGATTATGCAAACGCAGAAGCACGATATGGCTGCCGCCGGATTCCATAGAGGTCATCACCGCCCCTTCCACCGCACATCCCTCGGCTGCGGCGGGGCCTTTGCCCTCCGCATAAATACCCCAAGGGATCAGAGGCTGGGCAAAAGCGGCTGCATCATTGAGGATCGCCGCCGCGCCGGGATCGCCGTTATAGGAGCGCAGCGCGTAATGGACATGATATGCTCCCTGCATCTGCGAATTCTCCGACCACCACCGGATACCGGGGCCGCATTCAATCTCACATTTGGTGAGAGTTTGAGTGGTATACACCTTACCGGTGGCGCGAAGAATCGTCAGAGCCAGTGAAGAGGAATTGCCTTTGTTGACCGCCTCATATTCGTGGATACCGTCGCTGAATACAGCTTCTCTTCCCCAGGGCATCGCCAATACCGCCGCCTCCCGCATGGGAAAGGTGGTGATATTCGCCGGCTCCAGTTCCGCTGCATCAAATACCGGCCGACGGGTCAGATCAAAGGCCGTGTCTCCCATAGAGAACGCCGCGGAGGCGGGATAATCCAGCACCACTCGCAGCCGCAGATTTTTTGCGTGATTCTCCACCTTGGTACTGAAAGCCACCGTTCGGCCGCCATCGGCAAGAGACAATTTGCTGCGGATATGCAGGCTTCCCCGGGGAGTATTCAACTCCCAACGGATGAGTGCGCCGCAGTCCAAATATTCGATCTCGGCAGGATATCCTTTCGTTGTAATGGCTTCGCCGGCCGGCGAGAAGGTATAGGTATCCCCATCATCCGGCGTGATTTCAAAATAGTGGGTATCGGCAAGAAGGCGGCCGCTGCTTTTATCCGTGATATGCAGTGTACCGTCCTCACGGATATCCACCCGAAGATAATCGCTCTCCAACGGGTGATCCGGTTGCGGACGAACTGCGGAAGCCTCGCCAAAATAGTAACACCGATAGCCGCAGGCAGGGACATCCTCCGCGATAAAATCCACATACAGGCCGGTGTATACATCCGTTTCGGTTTCTCCTCCCAGCATGATTCGGGTGGTATCCCCCTCCAACTCGGCAAATTCATTGGTTTTCAGCGTCTCGATATCCCGCCGCTTGCGGAACACCCGCTCCACCGCCGCCCCCGGCACCGGACTGCCGTCGGCATTCACCAGCCGGGTCTGCTCCAGGGCACAGGGGACTGCCACCCGGGCACGCACCCGTCCGCTTCTGGGGAAGGGCAGAGGATTGTAAACCAGCACCGCGCCTTTTGAAGGTCCGGGAGAAACCGTAGCTTCCAGCTTGGAGAGGCTTTCTTTCTCCACCTCCCGCGCCAGCTGAAGGGCGTTGCGCAGACGATGCTCGATATCATCCATGGTCTCATCGGAGGAACAACAGCAGATGGAATCATGGGCGTGATTCTGAATCAACAGCCTCCAGGCAAATTTCATAATCGCCGGGCAGTCCAGTCGATTATAGCCGGTATTGCCCCGGCTGTGCAGGGCGGTGAGGGTCCCATCGGTGAGCGCCAGCTTGTTTTCCACCCTCCGGTTCAGCTTTTTGATATCCATCCGGGAGGAGAGGGTGTTTCCCAGCACAAAATGTTCCTTATAGGGCCCTCGCTGTTCCCCCACCGACAAAGGAGCCGGCAGGGCCTGCATATCCTTAATAAAAGCGTCGAAATATTCCCGCATGGTGGAAAGGACAAATCGTGCTCCCGGCACCCGGGCATTCAGCGCTTCTACTAACTCCGGCAGGGATTCCTTAGGTTCCAGATGATCCACGCCCACCACCCAAAGACGGTTGGGCAGGCCAGTGCGGGCGTTATCTCCCGCCAGCAGGGACTCCGCCTGGCGAACAGCCTGATCCGGGGTGTTTTCCAGCCGGTCGATATTCCGCCAGACGGTGGGCAGCACCAGCAGCAAACCATAGCTGTATTCCCCGAAAATTGCCGGCAGGACGGTGCCGTCGGGGGACTGCCAGCGCATCTCCACCCTGCGGTCGCCTGCTATCCGCTGTCCCCGGGTAAACATGGCGGCGTCAAAACCAAACTGAGCGTAAATCTGAGGCAGCTGGGCGGCAAGTCCAAAGCTGTCAGGAGAATACCCCACCGTCAGTCCGCCGCCGAATTTTTCAGCGAAGGTCCTGCCGATCTGCAGATTTCGCACCAGGGATTCTCCGGAAGGAATCAGGGTATCGGGCACCACATACCAGGGACCGAAGGACAGCCGCCCATCCCGAATCATCCCTTCCAGCCGGGAGCGCTCCTCCGGTTTGATTTCCAGATAATCCTCCAGAACAATCCATTGGCCGTCCATGAGAAAAAAGGGATACCGGCCGCTGTCCAGCAGCGACTGCACCTTATCCATCAGGCGGACCAATCGCACTTGAAAGCGGCGAAAGGGCAGATACCATTCCCGATCCCAATGGGTGCTGGGAATGAGATGCACAACGGTTTCTTTGTCTTGTGTCATGAATGAACCTCCATCCGCTCTGGGCGGCAATATGGCGCGTCAGCCTACCAGACCAGACCGTTCGACGCCTTCAATAAAGAAACGTTGAAATACCGTGTAGACGATGATGACCGGCAGCAGTACCAACAGCGCCGCCGCACTATATAGAGATCGGACAAAAACCGGATTGAAAATCTGACTGATGGACAAACCGATATTCTCCAGCGCCATCGGATTACGGACCACCTCGTTGAATTTAAGGGAGAGAATACCCGCATCCATATTCAGATAGATACCGCTGTAATAGGTATCGTTGTACTGCCAGACAAAGGAGAAGAGGGCCACGGTAACGATGGTGGTAATGGCATTGGGCAGCATAATCCGGGTAAAGATGCGGATGTGCCCCGCGCCATCCACATAGGCGGCCTCCTCCAAAGCCGTGGGCATACTGCGGAAGTTCTGACGAAAAATATAGATAAACAGCCCGTTTTTGATGCCGTTGCCTGTCATGGCAAGAAGCACCACCGGCGCGTATCCCCCCACCAGATTCAGCGGTTCTCCCCGAATCGCTTCGATAATGCCGAAAAAATCGAAGCTGCGCATCTGCAGATAAAAGGCGGGAGTAAACAGTTGGGGCGGCACCAGAATTGTAAAAATCACCATGGCGAACAGCACCCGTTTAAAGGGCAGATCGAATCGGCCGAAGCCATAGCCCGCCAGCAGGCAGGCGGTTGTCTGCAGCAGGGTGAGTCCCACCACATAGGTCAGGGTGGTAACCAGACTGGGCAGATAATTCAGCAGCTCCGGGCCTGCCGCCAGCTGCAGCATGGCGAAGGAGAGATGCTTGGGCAGCATCACCACCGTGGTATCGTTCATGTCGGCCTCCCCCATCAGTGCCCGGGAAACCGTGATGAACAACGGATAGAGAATCATAAAACAGAGGCCGGTCAACAGAAAGGTGCGCACCAGCGCCCAGGCAAACCGGGTCAGCCGCCCAGAGAGGCGGCTTTTATTGATTGATCCAGACAGTTCCTTCCAGCGAACGGCCTTTAACAGCTTTTGCATCGGCCAGTCTCCTTTCCCTCATGTCCAGTGCCGCAGCGGCGTCAGTCGTTATACACCACGCCTTTGGAAATCACGCCCATGGATACCGCCAAAATAACAGCGATAACGGCGAAATAAATCCATGCCAGGGCACTGCCGTAGCCGAACTCCTGCCGGGTGGCTCCGGCCCCGCTGAACACCGTATCCCGGACATACACCATACACTCATTGTCGCTGGCCATAAAGGAATCCACCACCGTGTACACCACGTTCACCAGCAGCATGGGGGACAGCATGGGAAAGGTGATTTTCCAGAAGGCTTCCCAAGCGGTGGCGCCTTCCATATGGCAGGCCTCATATAAGCTGGAGGGAATGGATTTCAATGCAGCCAGAAAAATGAATATCTGCACCCCGGATTTCATCAGGATACTGAACAGCCGCTGCATGGGAGCGATCAGATAGTTTATCATGGTTTCGGTGACTCCCAGCTCCAGGAGATACTGTTCGATCTGCAGCTTATCCAGCAGGCCTGCGGCGGTGGAATTCTCCGCGATCACATGGTTGAGTTGGTCGGTGTTAACACTGCCGTTCTGGCTTTGCAGGGTGATGAAGGCACCGGAGGACAGAACCACCGTCAGGAAGAAGATCATCTTAATGACCCCGCTGCCCCGGAAGTTCTGGTGGATGATCACCGACATCAAATAGCTGAACACCAGCACCATGAACACATCCGGCAGCAGCACCAGCAGAGAATTACCCAGCTTCAGCGGAAACTCGGCATCCGACAGAAAGGCTTTCTTATAATTCTCGATTCCCGCCGGAATCAGTTCATAACCCGTGGCGGTCATCTCCACATTATGGAAGCTGAACCACATGGTCTGCAGCACAGGAAGAAGAAAGAACAGCAAGAAGCCGATGAACCAAGGCAGAATAAACAGCAAACCGAAAGCTCGTTTTTTCTGAACCATATTAAACCGATGTTTCACTGGCGATTCCTCCTTTCATCGGCTATCAGCCGATCAGAACAGCATCCATGGACGGAACGGTCACGCCTTCCACCACAGCATCCTGCCGGCCGGTATTCACCGCGATAGCTTTTCCGTTGCTGTAAGATGCCCGGAACACATTTTCCTCCGCTTGCTCCAGTGCGACGATATAAGCACCGGCAACCGGTTCCAGCAAAGCGGCGGCCCGGCGATACTGCTCATATACCGTCGCCGCCCAATCGTCGTATACCACGGAATACAGATCATCGTTATCCGAACGGATGATGCTGTCAGCGGAAGCGGCGATCAGCTTGTAGGACGGCACGCCGCCATAAAGCAGATTTTTCAGGAAGTCAGCCTCGCTTTGGGAAGAGAGATTGAGGGGGCTGCCGCTGTATACGGCATAGGCACCCATGACCATCTGATAGAATGGAACATCATCATCCAGAGCGAAATAATGGCTGGAATCCATTGGCGCTTCCGGAATATAGGAGGCGAATTTGGCCGTGCGGGCGTTGGCCCCCGGCAGCATCAAATCGAATTCCTCCATCCCGCTGAGGACGGTAACCACCGTGTCCAGCGCCTCTTGCCGGTCGATTCCCCGGCTTTTGCTGTAATCCGCGTACACACCGGCGCCCATATCCTCCACGCACAGCGTGCCGATTTTCAGCTGTCGATAGGATTTCAGGAAGGACTGGGTCAGCTGAGAATAATAAGCAGGTGACAGGATGTATTCTTCTGCCTCAAACTCATCGGTTTCGATATCATAGACATAGGTCCTGGCATATTGCTCGTCGATCCGACGGGCGGCCTGCGAAGTCAGGGATACGCCTTTGGAGGAAGGCGCGGTCTGGAAACGTACGCCGGGATAGATACCTCCATTTTCCGCAGCCAGTTTCATCAAACCCTTTTTGCCTCCCAGTTTGCCGATGATATCCATCTTCTTGGCGACCTGCTGCTCATAGCCTCCGTTGAACCAGCCGGAAAGCCGCACCACCGGGTTCACCACCCCGTTCTGTTTCAGGTCCCGGATCATGTCGCCGGTTTGGGCAAAGGTGGTAAGGGTCTCTGTACCCTGGTAGTTGATTCCCAGAAAACTCTGTTGAGCTCCCACAGCCCCCACTGTTTCCAGGAACAACGGCAGAGGCGCGTCCGTTTTGCGAGACACATATCCCTGATGCTCTGCCAGATAGGTCCGGTACCAATCCGCCATCCCGGCGTAATCCGCTTTATCGCCGGACAAAAAGGCATACCGAATCCGGATATCCTGTCGGTATCCTTCCTCTTCCACCACCGTAACCTCGTTATTGCTGTCCCCCACTCCCAGATACATACTGCCCCGGGCGTGAAGCACAAAATTCGGCGCCACGCTGTTATAGGAGGAGTTGAAGCCCGCCGGCGTCACCTGCAGGCTGGACACGGCATCCCCCTGTTCAATAACCGCGAAAAAGGCGTTTTCACCGGTTTTCAGCCCATAAACCGGCAGCAGCGCCGGCTGCGTCCGGGCAGGGATGCCGGTATCGGCGTTCACCAAATCCGGCCCGTAAATCGGCAGATTCACCTCTGTTTTCACCGGGGAAGCACCGGCGAAGCGCATCAAGGCGCCGCTGCCGTCGGGGATCAGGATATAGCCCTCCTCCTCGTTGTCCGCTGCGCCGAAATATCCGTTAAGAGTCAAATCCAAAATGGGATATTCCGCGGGATAAATAATCTGCTCCACAGGGATGCGGGTAACCAGGGTATCCCCATCCAGGGTATACTCCACCGGGATTGTAAATCCTACCTTCTCCCGTACCTCCGCCGTTTCCCCAAAAGCGGCTGCGTCGGCTACCAGATCCTCACCGGAGTATTCGATCTTTTCGAACAGGGTGAACAGATCCTCTACCTTGCTGCCGAAATTGTATTCGCTGTAGGTCCAGGCGCTGAGTTCCTCATCCCACACATAACAGTCCTGGAATAAAGCCGCCTCTTCCTCCGAGAGAGCCGGATTCTGCAGGAACAGTTCATCCGCCCGCTCCGGAGTCAGCTTCATGGGAATGTCATTTTCCCCAATTCCCATGTCACCGAAGGTGTATTCCAGCCGTACGCCGTTCCCTATCCTCCAGGCCTTGATCTGGCCGGTCTCATCGCATTCAGTGAAGGATTCCACCGTTCGGCGGTTGCGGTTGACGATGTAGCTGAACATCAGCTGAGATTTGAGGTATGCCTTCATATCCTCAGTGGCACCGGCATCCAGGTCCGCTTCTGTCGGATTCGCTGCCCAGATCATTCCCGTTTTCTTATCTTCTATCACGATATTCAGGGGATCAAACCACAGGGAAAGCCGCAGGGAATCGTTCTCCGCCACATCCACCGTGCCGCTGTCCTCCTCAATGGGGGTCATCGCCTCATAATCGGGGATCACCGGCTTCCGGACGGAGGAAGGCTCCGAAGCACACCCGGCGGCGGATACCAGCAGAAGCAGAACGCACAGAAGCGCGGCCAAGCTTTGTTTTCTTGATATCGGACCCATGATGTCACCTCCCTCTGTCAGCTGCGCAGCCGCAGTTCTTTAAACAGTGCCAGGACAAAAGCATACAGCTGGGCAAAAATATTGTAGAACACAATGAAGATAAAGATCAGCACCGCCATACTTACCAGCGTCAGGCAGGCAGTGGCAACAGCCTTTTGCAGGGTATATTCATGGATCATCATTGTGCCGAAGAAGAGCAGCAGGAAAAACAATGCCCAGGCCAATCCCTGCAGAAAGCGAATATAGATAATCTCGCTTTGGGCGGCGACATGGGTCAGCAGCGTCAGAGGCACCCGAAACAGGGTCAGTACCAAACTGGCATAACCGAACACCATAACGATATCCCGGTACCGGCCCTTGCCGTCCATCAGGGTGGTAACGGACCAGTTGCCCACGGTGAACACAAAAAACAACAGAAAAACGCTGCGGAATTCCGCCAGGATATCCAATGGGGTACCATACTGCTGATTAAACAGGAAAGAGGTGCCGATGCTCTCATAGATATTGGTAAGAAACCACAGCAGCAGGAAAAATAACGATAGTGACAGCCTGCCCCGTTTCTCATGCTTCAGATCCCAGAAACCGTCCAACGGATGGGTCAGCACATAAAAGGCGTAGCGCAGATCTTTACGTGTAAACATCGGCTCACCCCCTCTTCCGGCGGCAGCGCCGCCAGACAGCCAGCAGGATCAATGCCGCCGCAGCGGCCGCCAGTATAGTCAGAATCAATTGCAGGTTTTCCTGAAGGAACACTGCCCGGTATTTTTCGAATGCCATGCCGTAGCCGCTGACATAATTCTCCCCGCGGAAGTTGCCCTTCTTAAAATAATCCATCGCTTCTCCATAAGCATCCTGCCGATAGAGAATACGGCCGATCTGGATATATGCCAATTCAAAATTGCAGTTCATCCGCAGAGTATCCTCCCAACGCTGGCGGCTGGCATCGTAATCCTGGCGGCGGAAAAGCGAATCCGCGTCCTCGATGGCCTGGGCATAGGGCGTACGCTCAAAAACGGTGACGCAGCCTCGGACAGCGTCACACACCAGCAGCCGTCCCGCCGCGTATTCGATGGCCGAGGGGGATTGAAATGTACCGGCCTGGCTGCTCAGTCCGCCGAAGGCATAGAGCAGATAACCGTCCTGATTGTAGGTGTAAATCTTTCCGTCCCGGCTGTCGATATAGGAATAGTTCCCCTGGGCGTCGGTACAGATATCCTCGATCTGGGACATCTGGGTGGCCATAGTCATGTATTCGCTCCGGAGCAGCACGTCCTCTCCGCCCAAATTGAGTTTTTTGATCTTATCCGCCTGGTCGGTAGCCTTGGTTACCCCATAAATGAATCCTTCATTGTCCACGCAGAGATTATTGTATTCCAACGGAACAAACTGCAGCATCTTGTCCCGCTGTTCCTTGGTGAGCAGGCTGCGCAGCAGGATCTCCAAAGGCGATGCGCTGACCTGGTTGGAGCCGAGAAAACCGATAAAACGGCCGCTGCCGTCAAACTCCATGATCCCATTGACCTGGGACTGGGCCACCACCAACAAGCGGTCGCCTCCCGCCACCGCCACCTTCCGGGGTGCAAAGATATAATCCGTACCCAGCACCTCATTCTGAGGATTTTCAATGGCTTTTATCCAGCTGCCGTCGCTGTTCAGCACCACTACCCGATGGTTTTCCGTATCCGCGATGTAAATTTTTCCCTCCTCGTCCACAAACACCCCTTCTGGTGAGCGGAACAGATCTTCCTCCCGGTCGGCAGGACCGTCCAGCACCATTACCGGCTGCAGCTCAGCCGACATTTTCACCAGAAGCCCTGCTTTCTGATCTACCAGATAAAGATAGCCGTCGGGAGCGGCAAAAATATCGGCGGGCGCCGACAGGGTGATTCCCTCTCCCGCCTTATCAATAATCCGAACGGGATAGAAAGGAGCAGGACATTGCGCACGGCTGAGCTCCCCCTGCCGATAGACAAAATTGAAACTGTCATAAGGCGTGTAGGCTGCCGCCTGCGTGCATAAAACCGTCACGGCCAGCAGACCCGCCGCCAGACCGGCCATCCATTTCCGCATTCTTTTCACCGGTATCCTCCTTTCCGCTCATTCCTTGATGCCGGAGGCCACCATGGTCTCCATAATGCGGGACTGGGCCAGCAAAAAAAAGACGATGGGCACAATCAGAATCACCACCGATGCGGCGGCGTTGGGACCGGTGCGCATGATGCCGCCGCTGAGTACCTGTCCCATGGCATAGGGCAGGGTTTTCATCTCTTCCCGGTAAATATAAGGGATGTTGCCCACGCCCCACAGCGCCTGCATATTAAAGATGGACACCGTTACCAGGGCGGGCCGCACATTGGGCAGGATGATAGAAAACAGGGTGCGATATTCCCCAGCCCCGTCGATACGGGCGGCGTCCAGCAGGGAATCGGGAATCTGCACCATGAACTGCCGCAGCAGAAATAGGCTCAGTCCGGTGGCGCAGCTGGGCACGATGGCCGCTGCATAGTTGTCGATCCACCCCAGACCGCTGATGGTCATATAGTTCACCACGTCGTTGACCACCGGGCTGAACATCAGAGACGCGGTGACGATGAAGAAGATTGCGTTGACGCCGGGAGCCTCGCCATGCTTCGCCAGAGGGTAGGCGGCCAGGGAAGCCAGCAGAACATTGATGACAATAGCTGTGGCTGTAATAAACACCGTATTAAACAGATAACGGGTAAAGGGCACCCAGCCATTGCTCATGATATCAAAAAGCACTCGAAAGCTGTTCAGGGTGGGATTATGAACGAACAGAGGCGGCGGATAGATGAACAGCTCGCTGACCGGTTTGAAGGCCATGTTGACAATGAGAACCATGGGCATCAGACTGAACAACCCGAACAGAGTCAGGACGAGAACGATGAAAAAGGTACCGGTCCGGGAGCGGTTGGCATGACGGCCGCTGTGGCTGAACAGCTTTCTTCCGGGACGGAGAATCCGGGCTTTCACACTCATTTTCCCACCCTCCTGATCAGCCGCTGTACCAGCATATTGGTTCCAAAACTCAGGGCAAAGATGATGGTGGACACAGCGCAGGCATAGCCCCGCTGGTACCGCAGGAAGCCATAGTCCCGCATATGATGCATCAGGGTGTGTGTGGCGTAATCGGTGCTGGGAAAGCCGGTCATGGCGGTGGCCACCGTTTCAGTGGAAAAGGCCGCCGTAATCGCCAGAATAGCTGAAAGCATCAAGTGAGGCGCCATAGCCGGGAGGGTAATGTACCACAGCTCCTGCCAACGGTTGCGTACTCCATCCACCAGCCCCGCCTCATACAGCTGGCGGTCGATAGTGGAGAAGCCCGCCCGCAGGGTCAGAAAGGAGGTCCCCATAGACAGCCACAGCTGCACCACTACCACCACCAGCATCATATACTGAGGGTCCACCATCCAACCGATGGGTTCGTTGATGAAACCGAACCGCAGCAGGAAGCTGTTGAGATAACCGTAAATATCGGCATCGAAGACAATGCCCCAGATGGTGAAGAGTCCCGCACCCGCCATGGTGGGAGCGTAAAACACCAAGGTCATAAATTCCCGCAGCCCTCGGGGCATCTCATTGATCACCCAAGCAAAAAACATGGACAACAGGTAGCCCAGCGGACCAGTAAGCACGGCGAACACCAGGGTGTTTTTCAGGGCAATACCGAACACCTCATCATTGACGAAAAGATTGACATAGTTATTCCAGCCCACGAAGGAAGGAGACTCAAACACATTGAAGTTGGTAAAGCTGATGAAAAGGGAAAGCACCACCGGCCAGATGGTGAAAACGGTAAAGACCAGCATAAAGGGAAAGAGCAGAATGTAAGTGTGCCGATACTTAATCAGCTTTTTCAGCAGAGAGGGACGGTATCCCGTCCGGGAGGTTGCGGCTGCCTGCATGGTCTTCAGCTCCTTTCATCCAATCCGAATTCCTTGCGCCGCAGATCAATTTCCTTATTGATAAGTTTGTTGCGGTCCAGCAGAATCTCGCTGCCGTTGCCGCCGATGGAAATCGTGGTGCGGATAGCGGCGTTGATGCTGCGATTTACCATATAGCCGCCCGGCACCTCGGGCAGCGCTTTGACTTGTTCCCGCTGGGTATTGATCATAGCCAGCGTATCCTTAGGCAGGGACATCCGCTCAAAAGCCTCCAGATTGGCGGTGGGCACCCGGGCGGCGGGTCCCATTAAGTTCTCCAACCCTTGGGAATAAGCTGTCTGAGTATCCGCCGACAGCCACCATTTCAGGAATTCCCAGCTGGCCTCCGGATCCTTGGCGTTGGCGAAAATCACCGAACCGGTTACCACGTTGGAAGTGGTGCGGTTGATTTCTCCGTCCCGCATAGTGCCCGGCACCGGCGCCATATCCCATAGACCGCGAAGTTCCGGCGCGGTGGATTCAAAGGTGTTGTAATAGGTGAAGGGCTGCAGAATAATGGGCGCTTCTCCTGAACGGAAACGGGACCAGTGGTTCATCTGGGTGGTTACCTTGTATTTGGTATACAGGGACATCAGCTGTTCAAAAGCCTCCAGCGCGGTGTTGCTGTCCAGCAGGGTGGCGCTTTTTTCTTCATTGTAAAACTCGCCGCCGTTCTGGAACAGGAACATGGTATACAGCTCCGTTCCGGAGCCCGCCTGGGCCGCATCCGACGTCGCCACATTGGGCAGGCCCACATCCATGCTGTTCTGATGGAGGACATACAAAATATCAAATAGGTCTTCCCAGGTCTGCGGTATCTCCAGGCCCAGTTCGGCCAGAATATCCGTGCGGTAGAACATGGCTAGAAAATACTCCTGCTCCGGCAGGGCGAAAAGCCGCTCCCCCAGGCGGAAGGGTTCCACTGCCTGAGGACTGAACCACTCCAGCACCTGCGGCAAATCCTCAAAACGTGTCAGATCCATCAGAGCCGAACGCAGGCCGTAGTCCACCGGCGTACTGCGGGCCATAGTCAAGGCCACATCCGGCCCGCAGTTGGCCGCCACTGCGGGCAGCACCGTATCCTCCTTCACCAGCCGGATATTAACGCCGATCCCCTTGGCGGGTGAGAAATCCTTCTCTGCCAATGCCCGCAGGGTCTGGGCCTGATCCCGGCCGGTGATCATCCACACATCTACCAGCCGCCCGCTGTCCGTTCCGGTGGAAATGGTGTTGTAATCAGAAAAAAAGGATTGAAAAAAGAGCCTAAGTTCATACCAGATCTTACCCAAAAAGCCGGTATCGGCAGCAGGCAGCTCATACCCTGGCGGACAGAGCAGAAAGTAATCCAGGGTCAGGGGCTGATAGGCCGCGTCCAAAGAAAATTCTGACAGAGCGGCAATATTGGAGGAAAAATTATCCAGACGGACAGCGATGGAATCCGGGTCCCGGATGAAATCCTCGATCTGTACCAACAACTTCTGCATCATAGAATAGTGGCTGCTTTTTCCTTGCCCCTGCTGTTCCATGGTCTCTGCCAGCCGGCGAAGGATATCCCGCTGGGCGGTCAGCACCTCCAGGCAGTCGGGAACCTGCTTATCAATAGCGTAATCCCGATTGGGATCCGGGAAGGAGCCAACGATCATCTTGATCTTGCGATACAAGGCGTTGAGGGCGTATACGCTTTGCTGGGTTTCCCACAGTACCCCGCTCATGTACCCCATCACGCACTCCAAAGTGAGGGTGTAAGTCCGGCCGGCCTCAAAATAGAAAAGATACGGCTCCTCTCCTCCCAGCTTGGCTATCTGCCATTGGTTGGAAAAGTGAAATTCCAAATTTTGCGCCTCGGCAAAGGGGAGCTCCCCATCTATGTACAAAGCGCGTGTGGAGAGGCTGCCCTCCATATAGTTTTGCTTGAACCGGAAGGCCAGCTCATACAAGCCGGATTCCGGCACCGTCAATTCATAGCTGATCCACTGGCCCACATCGGCCCAATTGCCGCCGATGGCGTTCAGGGTAACCCGGGTAATATCGGTGTTCTCTGTCAGCGGGGAGGTACGGTCGGCAATGGCGCTGAGGGTGGAATCAGATTTGAAGTCGGTTTGTTCCGCCTGTCGTTTATACAGGGCGGCCGCGGATACAGGCTGATGCCCTTTGTCCCGATAGGACTGGAGCACCTGCTCATAGGAGGGCGGCGCCTTATATGGGCACAGGGTAATGGAGGCCACCGCCATCGGTTCCTTTTGGGCGACGAGCTCGATAGTATTGATTCCCTCTGCAAAATAGAAATACAATGGATCGGCCACATAGCCCAGCGAATCCCGGACATACACCGTCCGCCAGCGGGGCGCTTCCGTCTGTGCCGGCGGATATTCATTACCGACGGCGTCTTTTAACGGCTCGGCTGTTTCATCCTGCCATATCCGCTGAAACACCACCGGCGCCGCCTCTGTGCAAGGGGTTTCGCCGTTAATTTTCAGGTTCCGCTCTATCTCGCCGCCGCTGCCCTCCAGCGGATAATATTCAATCCGCAGAGTATATAAGCCGGCCCGCTCCACAGGCACCTCCCACAAAACGGCGGAGGTGCCGTCGGTGGCTGCGGCATTTTTGCCGTCCACCATCTGGGTATCGACTCCCTGGCTGCGAGCCGGGTCGTAATCCGTCCCATGAATTTGAAAGGTCTCCGCCGGTTTTTCACTGTCGGCGAAAGCCTGGATATACTCGTTATAGCTGGTGTGGGTGTAGGCGGAAACGGATGACCCGTCCGCAGTGCTTTCAGCGTTACCGCCGGATGCCGGTGAATAGGTGAAGAGGATGCTTGCTGCAAGCAGACAGCATACGATTCTGGCGGCCGGTCTCTTCATGCGTCATCACACTCCGTTTCATCCAGGGCGGCCGATAACCGGCCGCGCCGGTTTAGGCGCAGGTCAAGCTGCGGTCCGCCGGCAGTGGAGCCGAACGGATCGAAAAAAGATTTGTTGGAAAGAGGAACGGCGCCGGTTGGACCTTTGAGGAAAACCGGCGCCGTCGCTTATCAGCTCCTGGGAACACCCGCCCAGGCAAAATAATCATCCGGCACGATGATATAGGGATCATGGGCGCCTACGCCCGATACCTTCATCAGCTTATTGCTGGAAGCATTGTACCGGTACATCTGGGAATCGCTTTCGCTACGGTAGCAGAAGCCGTCCAGATATCCCGTTTTCAGCGCCAGGTATCCTTCGGTGATCTTTTCATAGAAAAAGGGATCCTCTTCTCCGCGTCCCGGAATCGATTCCAAAAGCTCCACGGCCTCAATGCCGGTTTCCTCGGCATGATCGTTCCAGCTGGAAATCACGATCATCTCCGGTTTACGCTTCACTGCCGCCAGCCATTCATTGCGGAAGCGATCGCCGTTTTCCCGGGAGATGGGCGGCGCAGATGTCCCCAGGTTGTTGTGACTGCGGGAAAATCCGGGGGAAATGCCATGGATTTCAGATTTTTCATACTGGACGTCAAACACCCAGCCGTACATGCCGGTCTTGTCGATGCCGTACTTATACTGATACGCCCAGCCCTCCGATACATGTCCCGCCGCCGGCCGCATGGTAAAGCGCCCATCGGCATCCTGATAGCCGTAATTTTTGGGGATGTTGAAGTTAACGAACAGGGGCTTTCCTTTCCAGAAGAAGGTGTTTTCCCGGTAACCTGCCGCATAGGCGGCGAAAATATCCAGTTCCGCCTGCATCCCCGCTGTATTGCCGTTGATCAGCGGACGGCCGCCGGCAAAATTCAGCTTGGGCGCTTTATCTCCCAGTTTACGCGCCATGCTGAAGCAGGCGTCGATATGCCGGGAGATATTTCCGCCGTCGGCATAGTGATCATTGGTGTCATCCAGGATGAGATAATCGATGCCCCAGCGCTTGAACATTTTGAAATCGTATTCCAGCTTGGCTTCATCATCGGTGGCATAATAGCCGAATTTCACAGGCTTGACCCGGGTTTCCTTGCCCCAGTGATGGTTATAGTAGAACTCATCTTTTTCCTGGGAATCCCACCAGACGGTGTACCACATACCCACGGCGGAACTATAATACTCTTTCACTTGCGGCGCCTCCGTTGTCGTTGTTGTAGACGAGCTGTTTATCGAAGGGGGCGGATTGGTGGGAGCCGGCGATGTGCTGGTTCGAGTGGCTTCGGTGACTGCCGATGTGCCGCCGGTAGTGATAGGACCGGAAGCGGATTCCTCCGTTGTGCCGCTGGATCCCTGGGTGGAAACGGTTTGACCCGGTGCTGTGGAGGCGCTGTTGGAAGGCGTTCCTGAGGGATCGCCGGAAACAGCAGGGTCACCGCAGGCAGCGAAGCTCCCGGCCATCAGCAAGGCCGTCAAAAAACTGACGATGCGTTTTGTTGTCATGGCTGCGCCCTTTCCATCACGGACCTGAAGCAGGTCCTTCTCTTTCTTTGTGCATCGGGAGGCGGAACAATCATTTTCAACTTTCCGCCTCTGCCCTTTTGTCTCATTTTCCCTTGGTTAAGGCCACATATTCGTCGATGCGGCTTTGCGCCATGGGGGTCACCTTTGACAGGGCGCTTTCCATCGTAGTCTCGCCCTTAAACAAAGGATAGATAAGATTTTCATTCAGCATATCGAACAGCTTGAAGCTGTTCAAATATGCCACCTTGTTCTTCTTGCCGCCGTTAAGCATAAAATCCTTGTTGTTCTCATAAATCCCCTTGTATTCGCTTTTAGAGAAACCAATATCCAGGATATCGGCTTTCTTGACGGCAAAGGGCTTGGAACTATCCCACACGCACAGCATATCCTGGAGCACGCAGATCACCTGTTTTTTCCAGGTTTCGTCCAACTGCGGCGGAACGACATACACCGGGCTGTAAGTGGCGGCATGAATCACATAGTCAGTCGCATCCGGTCCTTTAGGGGGATAGGTATAGCCTAAATCGCTGGCCTTGATGCCTTTAGCCACCGCCTCCGGTCCGTATTCCGGCGCATATGTGGTGAAGGCCACGTTGCCCTGCTTGAACATATCCAGCAGAATAGGATCGCCCACCGAGCCGACATGCGGCACCACTTTGTATTTGTTCAGCAGATCCAGGGCGAAGTTCATGCCCTTTTTGGCCTTTTCCGAATTGAGATTGAACTTATAATTTCCGGAACTGTCCCGACCGATGATTTCGCCGCCGTTGGTAAGGATGCAGGTGACAAAGAGATACTCATCGTAGTAGCCCCATTGCTCCACACCGCTGGAGGTGGTTTTGGTCACCTTCTGGCAGATTTCCAGGAACTTCTCCCATGTCCATTTATTCTGCTTTACCAGGGTGGCAGGATCCTCCGCACCGGCCTGCCGCAGCAGCGCCTTGTTGTACCACATACCCCAGCGAGGCGGTTCCGCGCCGTAATTCAGGCCGTATAAATTGCCGTTCCAGGTGTTCAGATTCCAGTTTTCATCTGATTTCCAATTGGGATCCTGATCAAAGGGATAATATTTGTTCAGCGGAGTGGCCATGCTCTTGCCGATAAAGGAGGGGTAGGTATCATACCAGGCGGCTTCCCAGATATCGCAGTCCGCTTTGCCGGAAATAGCGGCGGCGGACATTTTGTTGACGCACACCTCATAAGAAACCTTTGTAAACTTAATGGTACACTTGTATTTTTCTTCTACATACTTCCAGCTGGCATATTCCAAGGTATTCTTTTTGGGCGCGCCGGAAGGGGTCCATATGTTGATGGTCTTGCCGCTGAGATCATAGGTCGGCGGCGTAAAACCGCCGCTGCCTCCGCTACTGGTAGTGCCGCCTCCGCCATTGCCAGAGGTTCCGCCGCCGTTGCTGCTGGTCTCCGCTATGGAAGAACCGTTCCCGTCTTCAGAGGACGGATCGGATTCCGGACCGGCAGAAGCATCCGATTCCGTCCCGGGGATGCTGGCATTGCTGCTCCCCGGTTTTGACATCTGGGAGCCTCCGGATGAATTGGGCGTGCTGCTGGTGGAACTGCCGCAAGCTGCGAGGCTAAGCAGCAGCACGGCCGCCATCGCCAATGATGTTAAGCGGTGAAACCGCCGAATTTTGGGCGTATTTTGCACGGTATCCACTCCTTTACAATGGCAGCGGGACCGCTGCTTCCCTATCCTTTTGGTAAAATAGGCAGCAGCGGCCGCCGCCGGATTCAAACGTTGAGGGAACAGACTCAGTTTCTGCGACCTTGACGGTCGAAACGGCACAGGGACACGCCGGCGATCATTGTGAGGCTGAACAGGCAGGCCATCGCCAACGGCAGAACACCGCTGTCGCCGGTTTCGGGACTCGGCTCTTCCGGTTTGGAATCATCTCCGCCGGGTTCAAGCGCGCCGAAAGTGGAATCAATGAACTTGATGTCATCCACAAAGATCAGGGAGCCGTCGCTTTCCACGCCGGTGATTTCCCGGATGACAATTTCCAGCTTGGTAAACTGCGCCTTTTCCGGGATATCCACCACTACGCTGTTCCATCCGTTATACAGCTGATAGGAGGCGGTGCTGCCGGAATATTTCAGATAGCCGTCCTTATCCTCCGGATAAGTCCCCAGCTTGGTCCGGGTGGTTTCATCGTCGCCGTCCTTGTATCCGTAAACATCCACCTGGAATTTGGGCTGGGTATCCATATAAGAGTTGGTGACGTTGTACAGACTGAAAGCGAATTTACCGCCGCTGATGGGCTGGTCGAATTCCTTGTAGATATTGGTGTATCCGGGGAAATCGTCGTAGTTGAAGAAGTTCTCCATCTCAATGGCGGTGTCACCCTCCAGGATACACCAGGGATTGAGATACTCGCCCATGGGGGTCAGGGACGAGTAATCGGATTCCCAGCCTTCCTCATCGTCAAAGGTATAACCGTCGTTGAGGATGGTGGTATCGATTACCCGGATTTCATCGATGGCGAACCACTCTTCCGCAAACCACTCGCCGTTGTAAGCCGGACCAAGAACGCCGGGGGTGGTGACGTCGGGCTTGAACACCTTGATGCCCAAACGGACAATCGGCACATCCTTGGGCATGGCGGCGGAATAGTGATACCAGCCCGCTTTTACGTTGACATGGTCGCCGCTCCAATCCAGGCCGGGGGCTTCTTCCGGATCAGGAATGGCTCCCAGACCGTAGGCATTGCCTTCCGCATCAAAAGCGTAGGCTTCCAGAGCAAATACGTTGTGATTGTACTCAAAACCGTTGCGGAACCAGAAATAGAAGTCAAAGGTGCCCCCTTCCACCGGAACAGACAGGTCTTTGTACAGGATGTCATAGGGCCGCTGCTCGGTCAACGGATGATTCACCACGGCCATGAACTGCAGCGCATATTCATCCGAATCGGTTTCATGCCGGATAAAGAAATTTTTGATCCAGGACCAGCCGTCGCTTTCGGTGAAGCCCTCTTCATACTTGATGATCCGGGCATGATCCACCAGAACGCCGGCGTTTTCATAGACATCGTTGTTATACCAGCCCAATTCGCTGTCCTCATATACATCTTTGCCGGAAGGACTGCTGTCCGGCGTAAATTCCGTGCGTTCCGGAAATTCGGGGTAGACAGGCGGCGGGTTCTCCTCACCGCCATCATCTCCGCCGCCTTCCTCGTTCTTGTAAGCGGTGCCTACCAGCTTGATATCGTTGGCAAAAAAGACGCTGGCGTCTGCTCCCATCCCTACATCTTCGGTCAGCAAATGCATACCGATTTCAATTTTCACAATCTCTTTATCCGCGGGCAGGGGCGCGACATAGCGGTTAAAGCCGAAGTACATCTGGTTGCCCGAGGAACTGAACGGCAGATAGGCATTCCCCTCCGGCTGCTGGCCCAATTCATATTTGGTGCCCTCCGCGTCATAGGCGTTGGCAAACATCTTGAACTGGGGTTGTCCGGGGACCGTGGAATTGACTCTATTTTCCATTTTGAAGGAGAGATAGCCGCCCTTGACCGGCTCGGACAGCTCCTTAGTGATGAACTGGTCGGGCTTGTAATCGTCCGGATGGTAGGTGAATCCACCGGTGATCAGCAGTTTCTCACCGTATTCGCCGCCAAAAGGCTCATTAGCGACGCCGGTTGGCGCCAGTTCGCTGGTAGTCCAACTGCCTTTCCAACCGGTCAGGCCTAAGGACGCTACCTCGTCCGTCATCAGCTGGGTATCCACAAACTTCACGCCGTCGATCATAGACCAATCGTCCAAACCGATAGCGGCTTCGCTTCCTTCAGGCCGATAGATCTTCACCGCTACACGGTGGATGATCTTGTCTGCCGGCAAATCGGCGCTGTAGCTGTACCAGCCGTTTCCAGCATTGACGCCGTCTCCGCTCCAGCCGGCCAGCGCCAGCTCAGTCAGCTCATGGGCGGTACCGTCAATTTCATAAGCAATTCCCCGGATCTTGAAGGCGTTGTTCTGGGCCTCTTGTCCGAAAACATTGCGGAACCAAAACTGAAATTGGAATTTGCCTCCCTTCACCGGCGTGACCAAATCCTTGCAGAGGATATCATAATCCTTATCATTGATGCCCTTGGTTCCTAAGGTATACATCCACTGCACGGCGACTTCATCGTTGTCGTCTTCCCCGTGGAGCGGAATCTTTTCATGAGGCTGGCCTTCGGCGTTGTACTTGACGATGCGGGCGCTGTCCTTAATATCCGTGGAGCCTTCTCCGCGCACCCGGATCTCGCCGTTATACCAGTGTAGTTCGGTATCCTCCACCGTCACCTTCTGCGGCTCCTCGCCGTCTGCGGCGGTGGTTAAACCGCCGACGCTGAAAATACCCATGCTGAAAGCGATAAGCATAAGCATGGCTCCAATTCTCTTTTTCACCAAAATCACTCCCGTTTTCATCAATTTGGGTTTCGTCTCTTGGCTCGTTTTGCCGAATACGCATCTGGCTTGCTGAAGCTGACCGCTGCCGAAATCCGCTTCTCATCCCTCCTTGCTGCAGAATGGAAATCCCTGTTTTATATTTTTGCCTGCTTGGTGACGAATGCCTGGGTTCAGAGATTGTGAACTGTGAAATATGTTTTATATGCGAAATAGCGTTCTCCCTTTTGGCATGCTCCGCTAAACGAGTATAAAACGTTTTTGTTGGCGTAAATTATTATATAAAAACGTTTTACATTTAAACAATATATATACTATCACGTTAAAAATACCTTGTCAAGAGAGAATATACCTTGATTTATAAATTGCGCTATGTTAAGATAAACTACAGTGGGTCAGCGCCTGTCTTTCCATATTTCGCATGCGCTGACATGGCAATAAGATCCGTATCCCACGCCGTCGGAGAAACGGCAGATTATTGTGGGGAGAGAATGAAGATGTCCAACATTAAGGAAGTCGCCAGAAAAAGCGGGGTGTCCCCTTCCACCGTTTCCAACGTTTTCACCAATAAGCGGCCGGTCAACGCTAAAACCAGAGAACTTGTGCTGCGGGTCAGCCGGGAATTGAACTATATTCCCAGCGTGATGGCATCCAGCAACATCACTAAACAAACCAATATTATCGGTTTCTTTTTCGATACCGGAAGCGACGATTACTCCGACCTGGATTCCGACATGATAAAAGGGTGTACCATCACCGCCGCGGAAAACGGCAGAAGGCTCACCCTGTACTATGGAATTCGGGATAAGCAGGAATTGTTCAGCACCCTGCGCAGCGGCTGTCAGCCCATTGACGGCGCTATTCTGACCCTGCCCCATTCGGACGACATCCGCCTGGACGCTGTAACCAGCCAATCCGTACCGTATGTCATTATTGGCGGCCCATATGTGGATGATCCCCGGGTGATGTCGGTGGACGTAGACAATAAAAAAGTGGCTTATCGCATTACCTCCCATCTGATCGCTCTTGGCCACAGACGGATCGCCATGTTCAACTATAAAAAGGGATACACTGTTGCCCGGGATCGGCTCAAAGGCTATCTGGAAGCCCTGCGGGATCACGCCATACCAGTGGATGATCGGCTGATCCTCCATATTGGGAAAACTGAGAACGATGGCGTTGAGGCTACTTCCGCCCTGCTGAAAAACTGTCCTTTCACCGCCGTCATTGTCTCCATGCCGGAAGTGGCTAAAGGCGTTTATGCGGTGATCGAAAACAATGGTTTGCGGGTGGGACGAGATATATCCGTAGCCTCCTTTAACCCGGATTTCTCCGGCTTGAATCCGCCGCTGTCATGCGGAAATCCGGATTATGTTAAACTGGGTTCCCTGGCAGTGCAGTCCTTGATCCGTTATATCCAGGATCCGGATTTTGAAAATCGCCGCACATTACTGGAGGTGGAAACGGTTTATACCGATTCCTGCGGCCCCTGCCCCAGAGGATTGTGATCTCTGCCGCTTCAGAGGCTTGTCCGAGATTATATCATTTTTTGTATCTCTGTACTGCACTTCCTCCTTGACTTCGTCCATTTTTGCTTCCTTACTCTGCAGGATGAAAATGGTAAAATGTCTCCGTTTTGCCGCCATCCATTTCCGCGGTGGTTCACTGAACCTTACGAGTTCTTGATAGAGGTGAATGGGATCAAGGCCAAGGTCACCGCTCTGGAAGCTGTCACCAAGGACAACACCTCACAAATCAGGGAACTGAAAATAGCAAAATGATTCATGCCGCTGCCCTTACGGGTGGCGGCTTTTTCATTGGTATCCTTTCTTTTTTGCCCTCCTAAAAAAAGCGCTATGCCCATTTAGGGAGATTTTTTCGCGTGAAGGGTTGTCCACGGTTTATATAAAGCTGCCTGAAACATTATGAGACCAGGGGGTATAAGAGATATGGGAGGCCCTAAAAAGGATATAGCCGTGAGTAAGCCCCCCCGGGGGTATGGGTGGATCAGGAGCGGGTTCCCGAATACCACGTACACCCTGAAATTTGTGATAAATCTTAGAAATGAAAAGGTAGTGTCAAGGATTATTCGCAAATTGGTTAGCAGACACTGGTGTGAATGAAGT
>CABULH010000034.1 GCA_902492455.1 uncultured Oscillospiraceae bacterium | reverse complement strand
TCAGCAACAACGGGGTGTACTATTTCCAGAACGTGTGCAGCGGGAAGTATCTGGACATCCAGAACAACGGGACGGCCAACAACACGCCAACGATCCAGAGCTCTCTGACCCATAATGCCAGTCAGCGTTTCAAGCTGGTGCGGGACAGCTCGGGATACTACCGGATTCATGCACAGAACACCACGGCCAAGCGGGTTTTGTTACTGAACACGTCGAACCAGGTGGTGCTGTCGGACGACTGCAGCAGCGAACGTGCGCTGTGGCGGATCAAGGACGAAGGAAGTGGTCGGTACAGCTTCATCAACAAGGCCAACGAGGGAACCTACGCCTACGCCATGTCCAACATGGGCAGTGGTTCCTCCGGCGCTCAGATCAAGGGGCAAAGCTACTCCACGGAAACCAAGTTTATGTGGAAGGTGAGCACTCTCAGTGCACAGCTGTATTACAACAATACCGTAGTAAGCCAAACCAGATTGAATCTTGAACAGAATCGGACGCTGTCGGTGGTAACTCCGTTTGCTGTAACTGCTGCCGATATTCAATGGTCGGTCGAAGACCCGGACCTCGTAACTTTAACGCCCTCGACGAACAAACAAACTGCCGTGATTCGGGGTATCGGCGTCGGCATAACAACCGTCAAGGTCACCGTGTGGGATAGCATCACCGTGTCCTGTAAGGTAACCGTCGGTACGGCAGAGGAACATGCGGAGCAAGTATTTATTTACAGGGATCTGATCCAACAGTATAGAGTGTTTATTGATTCGCCATGGAAATTAATCGACGCATTGGATTTACCCGATATTGAAGCGGCAAACGCCCACGCATTGGAATTGAAACACAGCGTACAGATGCTTCAATACGCGTTGCTGAGAAATGAGGTGATTCTCAATAATCCCGGTGTAGCTGCGGTTATCGCCCAGCATATTCTTCAGGGACAAGAACTCAGCGTCGCGTATGACATGGTAATCAATAGTGACCTTTGCGATAGCAGCACAGCCTATAAAAATATCAATGACGAAAAGCTTCAGGAAATCCTGCTGGAATTCCTCCAGGATGCGGTTTATTTTGCCGCAATGCTTCCTTTCCCATGGATTTCAATTCCTGCCCGCGTAACCATCGGATTTCAGGGAGTCATCGGCAAGGATTTCACAGGCCGCCAGATGGCTTGGTGGGAACGGGCGCTCGATATCACGAGTGGAGCACTGAGTGTTATAGAAGGCGTCGGCTTCATTTCGTCCGCTATCAAGAATGCAAACAATGCAAAAATTCTGGATAAGTTCGACGATATCGCCAGAATCTCCGGAGACCATATTGCAAGCGAGCTCGCCCTTGCGCTCAGAAACGGCAGAATCTGTGGAAGAATTGTCGATGAACTTATTGACGGCGTGATGATCGACAAAGTGATAGATTTGAGACGCCCGTTAAACAGCACCTTGAAAGGCGGCGGAAATGTCGCAGTGGCTGACGTGAGTATCAGCGGACTAAAGCAATGGTGGAGTGCGCATAGTAAAATTGATGTTATTGGTGACATAAAACCAGCTGGCGCTGCCCCTGGGATTTCATTAAAGCCCACCAATCCTGTTTTTGATGCCTTTATAGTAGGAGAGCATTTACGGGATGTTGATACCGAATACAAAATTCTAAGCGACATTGCAAAGGCTCTTGGCGATAACACATCCGCTACTGGAACAATCAAGCTTTTTTCGGAATTTTATCCATGCGACAGCTGCACATACGTAATCGCACAATTTTCGAATAAATATAAAAACATAGTCGTTGAGGTTATTTATAACGGAAGTCGATTAAAACCCTAGTCTTTAGAAATATGATAGGAGGACTTGAACATGCTGGGTGACCCATTGCAGGAATTTATAGAGGGTGTTGAATATGAGTATAATGTTTTGTGCGCAAGACGATATGGAAAAAACTCCATCACGAGGGGCGGGTGTTTGTTTGAAGATAATCACGACTGCGAGCCGGCATTTCTTTATGTCTATGATACCTTACTCGCTGATCTCATAATGAAGAACGAAAACCGCACATGGGCAGAGTATATTCCTAGAATAGAAAAGGCTGTTGAAGCGATTCTTTCCCATTCTCCCGAACTTGATTTAGAGCCGGACGAATGGCCGGTCATGATTAAAATCGCGCAAAGGGTAAAGGACAATCTCCCTAATCTTCAAATCGTCCCCAACAGAAAAAATTAGGGGATAAGGGGAATGCCGCCGCTGGGAACAGCGGCGGCATTGGGCTATTATCTGACATAAAATCGACTGGAGCTGTTTCCAATATATCGTTAAAACCCACCAATCCTATCTTTTCGGCTTCTGAGGTCGGTGGCTATATGCGTGATGTGGACACCGAATACAAAATACTAAGCGACATTGCAAACGCTCTTGGCAATAATACCTCGGCTGTTGGAAAAATCAGGCTTTTTACGGAAAGACCTCCGTGTGACAGCTGCGCGAGAGTTATCGCGCAATTTACAAACAAGTATAAGAATATAGTGATTGAAGTGATTGATAATGGCGGAACAAGGCTAATACCTTAATTTAGAAATATTGGAGGAAACACAAATGCTGGGTGACCCGTTGCAGGAATTCATAGAAGGTGTTGAATATATGTATTATGTGACAAACTCCAGAGAATATGGAGAAAATTCAGTAAGGCGGGGAGGGTGGCTATTTGAAGACAGTTATGGCTGCGCCCCTGGTTATCTATATGTTCATGATGTTTTAGTCGCTGATCTTATCATTAAAAACGAAAACCGTACGTGGGCGCGGTATATTCCTCGAATGGAAAAGGCCGTGGAAGCGTTTCTTTCCCATTCTTCAGAAATTGATTTAGAGCCAGACGAATGGCCGGTCATGATTGAAATCGCGCAAAGGGTGAAGGACAACCTCCCCAACATTCAAATCGTCCCCGACGGAAAAGAGTTTTAGAGGAATAAGGGGAATGCCGCTGCTGGGAACAGCGGCGGCATTGGGGTTATCACCAGATTGGCGATGTAATGCAGAATCCAGTATTGGAAAGTTTGATTAAAGGAGCTCATCTATGAAGCGTCCTCAGCAATGAGAAGGAATCTTCGTGCTTCCCGCCAACAGGCAATCAGCCGGGGGATGGAAACCTTTACTCTGCAGGTAAAGCCTTTGGCGGGCGATTAAAACACCTCCTGCAGTTTTTCCAGGAATTTTTCCGCCGCTTTGGTGAGTACCTGATATTTTTTCCACACAACACTGGCCGTTGTTTCCAACGCCGGAAGCAGCGGCCGGAAGCACAGGCTGCTGTCGCCGGTGGTGTTGATGAGTTTATCAAAGCAGATGGCATAGCCCAAGCCCTCATCCACCAGAAGCGAGCCGTTAAAAAGGAGCGTGTAGGTGGCGACGATGTTGAGCCTGGAAACATCCTGTGTGATCCAGCTGAGAATAGGCCAGCCATCCCGTGCCTCCTGGCGGGATACGATCAGCGGTTTATCCAGCAGATCATCCGGAGTGATGAAGGCTTTTTCCGCCAATTCGGAATCCCTGCGCATGAGCACGCCGAAGGAATCGGTGACCGGAACCTTTATCGACTCATACTTGGAGCGGTCAACGGAGCCATATAAAAGCCCGAAATCGATCAGGCCTTTGTCCAGCTGCTCCGTGACAAAAACCGAGTTGCCGCTGGAGATATGATACTGAATATCGGGATGCTGTTTTTTGAGCGCATATGCCGCCTTGGCGACCAAACGGATGGCGTCGGACTCTCCCGCGCCGATATACACGTCCCCCGCGATGGTTTCATCCGAAAGCGAAATTTCGTTTTCGGTTTTTTTGACTAAGTCAAGAATTTCCTTGGCCCGTTTGCGCAGGAGCATGCCTTCTTCCGTCAGCGTTATGCCGCGATTGCCGCGCGTAAAAAGCTGTTTGCCCAATTCCTCTTCCAAATCTCTAAGCTGTCTGGAAAGAGTCGGCTGGGAAAGATGGAGAAATTCCGCCGCGCCTGAAAGGCTTTGCTCTCTGGCAACGGCCAGAAAATATTCCAGAACCCGAAATTCCATCAAATCCACCCCCTGTCTGGTTGGTATTGTATCACGTTCATCTATGCTTATCAAGCATAGATGAATATTCAATATAAGTATTTGTTATTCCAACGGGCGGATGCTAAGATAAATTTAAACAACAAGGAGGGCGTTTTTCATGGAGAAAATAACACGCCGCCTATTTTGAATTGTCTGGATCATCTGGTTTTTCCAATACAGAAGGCGAAAAGACCATCCGGCAAATGAAAGGAGTTTTCGCTGTGGAGACAATTACCCATCAAACCTTTGACGAGGAAAGGGCGCTGTATGCCGCTCAGGATCTGCTGCTGAAAGACTGCGCTTTCGACGGCCCCGCCGACGGGGAAAGCGCATTGAAGGAATGCCGCAACATACAGGTGGAGCACGGCTTTTTCAACCTGCGGTACCCTTTCTGGCACGATCACGGGCTGCTGATCCGTGATTCGGAGATGACGGAATTATGCCGGGCGGCCCTGTGGTATTCCGATCATATCGAGATCACAGACACCAGGCTCCACGGCATCAAGGCCCTGCGGGAATGCGGCCGGGTCAGGATGCGGGGATGCGACATCATCTCCCCGGAGTTCGGCTGGTCGGTACAGGGGATAGAGATGGAGGACACCACGGCGGAAAGCGAATATTTTATGATGCGTTCCAGCGGACTGCGGTTCAAAAATGTGCGGATGAAAGGGAAATACTCCTTTCAGTACATTGAGGATGCTGTTTTTGAAAACTGTGTGTTCGATACCAAGGACGCTTTCTGGCACGCCAAAAATATTGTGGTGCGGAACAGCGTGGTGAAGGGCGAGTATCTGGCCTGGTACTGCGAGAACGTTACCTTTGAAAACTGCAGGATTATGGGGACCCAGCCCCTGTGCTACTGCACCGGCCTGAAACTCGTCAACTGTGAAATGATCGGCACTGATTTGGCTTTTGAGCGCTCGGCGGTGGAGGCCACCATCACCACGCCGGTGCTCAGCGTCAAGAATCCGCTTTCCGGCCACATTTATCTTCCCGCTGTGGGAGAAATCATCCTGGATATCGAGGAGGCGCAGGGCGAGGTGATCGTCACCGAGCGGTGCTGCTGCGCGTAAAGGGGAGCGCATATCGGGTATTTCCGCGGGGGATTTGGATCGGCCTGCCGTTGGCTGCGCCGACGGTACTGCAGCAATGGAATAATTGAGAGAAACGAGGACGGGAAAATGGATAAAAACATCCTGGTGATTTCAACGAGCCCGCGAAGGAGGAGCAATTCCGAGGCGCTGGCCGACGCGTTTATACGCGGAGCGTGTGAAGCGGGAAACAGAGTTCAAAAAGTCAGCCTGCGCGACAAAACCATCGGCTTCTGCCAAGGCTGCCTGGCCTGTCAGAAAACTCAGCGCTGCGTCATTCATGACGACGCCGGCGCCATTGTGCAGAATATGCTGACCGCCGACGTCATCGTTTTCGCCACGCCGATTTACTACTACGAAATGTCGGGGCAGATGAAAACCATGCTGGACCGCGCCAATCCCCTTTACGCGGCGGATTACGCCTTCCGGGACATTTATCTTTTGTCGGCGGCGGCCGAGGACGAGGATGGGGTGGACAGCCGTGCGGTCAGCGGCTTGGAGGGATGGATCGCCTGCTTTGAACAGGCGCGGCTGGCCGGTACCGTGTTTGCCGGCGGTGTGAACGCCGTGGGGGAAATCCAGGGACACCCGGCGCTGGATAAAGCCTATCAAATGGGAAAGGCTGTTTGAAAATGAAAAGTGAGATGCATTCGCTGCTCGGCTGGGCGTTGTCCCTGGCCCTGCTGCTGACCGGCTGCGGGAGCGGGACGGGGGAAGCCTCCTCCGGCTCTCCGGCTTCCCAGCCGGAGAAGGAGCGGCTGATCCGCATCTTGGCTGATGACCGGGAGATTATTTTTCAGCTCAACGGCAGCCCGGCGGCGCAGTCGCTGTATGATCAGCTTCCGCTGATCCTGCCGGTGGAAAATTACGGCGGCAACGAAAAAATCTTTTATCCGCCCCGGGAATTGGATGTGAGCGATACGCCCCTGGCACAAGGTCCCGCCGGAACGCTGGCTTATTACGCCCCATGGGGCGATGTGGCGATTTTCTATGGGCAATGCGGCGGCGCGAGCGGCCTGTACGCATTGGGCGAAGCGGTTTCCGGCGCCGATCAGATCGCCGCCCTCGATGGGGAAATCCGCATGGAAAGGGTTACGGCTACCGGGGTGTTCCCATCGGCGGCATCCGCGGCAGCTTCCTACGCCGGCGAACCCTCAGCAACTGCCGTCGCAGAGGAGGACAATGTGCAAAAGCTGGATATTCTGATTGGAAGCAAACGCTTTTCCGCTCTGCTGTACGATAACGAGGCGGCGCGGACCCTGAGAGCGCAGCTTCCCATGACTCTGCGGATGAGCGAGCTTAACGGCAACGAAAAATACACCGATCTGGATTTTTCCCTGCCTGCCGCTGTCACCCGGCCTTCCGGCATCCTGGCGGGGGATTTGATGCTGTACGGCGGCAGCTGCCTGGTGCTGTTTTACGAGAGCTTTTCCACCTCCTACAGCTATACCCCGCTGGGCCGTATCGAGGATCCCGCCGGTTTGGCCGAGGCGCTGGGCTCCGGCAGCGTGGCCGTAACCTTTCAGCTGCGGCAGCCGGAGAATCCTTGAGGAAGCGGCGGAATGAACTTTTTTCCTGCCGCTGAATAAACCGCTTCTTTTAGTGAATACAATAAAGTTGAAAAAGGAATGGAAACGCCGGGTTTTCAGATGAATCCCGAAAAATAAAATGGGTACGGAGGCGGGGGCTTATGTGTACGGCGGCGACCTACAAAACAAAGGATTTTTATTTTGGCAGAACATTGGATTACGATTTTTCCTATGGCGATGAGGTGACGGTAACGCCGCGCCGCTATCCGTTTCATTTTCGGAGCATGGGAATCATGGAAAGCCATTACGCCATGATCGGCATGGCCTACATCGCGGAGGATTATCCCCTGTATTATGACGCGGTGAATGAAAAAGGGCTGGGTATGGCGGGGCTGAATTTTGTGGGCAACGCGGAATACAAAGAGAAGGAGCAGGGAAAGGACAATGTGGCGTCCTTTGAATTTATCCCGTGGATTCTGAGCCAATGCGCCACCGTCAAGGAGGCGGAAGCGCTCCTGCGTCAGATCAACATCGTCGACACGCCCTTCAGCGAGACGCTGCCGCCGGCGCAGCTTCACTGGCTGATTGCGGATAGGGAAGAGGCGATAACCGTGGAATCGGTGCGGGAGGGCCTCAATATTTATCCCAATCCGGTGGGGGTTTTGACAAATAATCCTCCCTTCAACCAGCAGATGTTTCAGCTGAACAATTATATGCAGATATCGCCCAAGCCGCCGGAAAACCGCTTTTGCGGCAAGCTGCATTTATCCGCGTACAGCCGCGGCATGGGCGGGCTGGGACTTCCGGGGGATCTTTCCTCCCAGTCTCGTTTTGTCAGAGCCGCTTTTACCAAAATGAACGCCGTTTCCGGGGACGGGGAGTTGGAGAGCGTCAGCCAGTTTTTTCATATCCTGGGCGCGGTGGAACAGCAGCGGGGGTGTTGCGAATTGGAGGACGGCCAGTTTGAGGTTACCCTGTATACCTCCTGCTGCAACGCCGACAAGGGGATTTATTACTACACGGCTTATGACAATCATCAGATCACAGGGGTGAACATGCACAATGAGCGGCTGGACGGCGCTTCTCTGGCGCGTTATCCGCTGATCGGCAGCGAACAGATCCATATGCAGAATTAAAAAAGCCCGCAGCCATGCAGTCTGTCATGGCCGCGGGTTTTCTTTCTTAAATTACCTGCAGCGTATGCCGCACGGTTTCAACAAATTGCAGAACATCCTCAGTGGCGCGTAGGCTGTACAGCAAGCCATAAGGAATACTGTAATCCCAATTGACGGGGATCGACACAAGCCCGGGGTGGACCTCCTGCCAGCATTCTATTGTGAGCAGGACGTTGCCCGTTTCCGCGCAGCGGTTGAACACGGACAGATCATAAAAGTGGGGCGTATCTTCAATGTGGATTTTAGGATGGTGCTCCTCCAAATCTTTCCGCAGAAGATCGTTGATCTCGGAATCCCCCCGCTTTACCATCATCAGCGTTTCGCCGTACAGATCCTCCAGGTTCAGCCGCTCTTTATTCGCCAGCCGATGCTCCCGGGATACGGCGATCATTTTTTTGTATCTGCCCAGGGGCAGCATACTGCAGAGATTCAGCCATGCTTTGGAATCGCAGACGCCGATGAGAAAATCGAACTTTTCTCCCAGCCGGCCGATTTCGGTGAGAATGCCCTCATGATCGTCCTCAAAGGGGACGAGATGCAATTTGTAGGCGGGAAAATCCTGGTTTACCCGGTACCACAAATCCATAAACGGTTTGGCGGGGTTCAGCAGCGACGTGCCCACGCAGAATGTGGTATCGGCTGCGCGAAGCGCGGCTCTGGCATTGGCAACGGATTTATCGGCATAGTCGATGATGAATTTTGCATCCCGGTATATCACCTTGCCGGCCTCGGTTAACCGGACGCCGGAGGAGGTGCGTTCAATCAGCGCCAGGTCCAAATGCTTTTCCAGCGTGTTCATCTGCTTCATAACGGCGGTGGGAGAAATATAGAGACGCTCCGCCGCCTTGGTAAAGCTGCCGCAGTCGGCTACGGCGATAAAGGTTTTCAACGCATAGTGCACCATGCGGCGCCCTCCTGTATAAACTAATGGTTTACACGATGATAACATTTTTGAAATTCCCTGTCAAGGAGGGCTGTGCTATGATGAAGACAGACCAAAGTCTGGGAGGGACGGGAAATGGCGAATCGGCTGATTGCTTTTTATTCAAGAGCAGATGAGAATTACGTCAGCGGCAGGATCATACCCCTGAAAACCGGCAATACGGAAGCGGCGGCGGGCATCCTCCGGAAACTGACGGGGGCGGATCTCTTTAAAATCGAACAGATGCAGGCCTATTCCCGGGATTACAACGCGTGTATTGCCGAAGCGCAGGCGGATCAGCGCAGAAACGCCCGTCCTGAGCTGAGGGCCTATCCCGAAAGCATCGACGAATACGACACCGTTTATCTAGGGTTCCCAAATTACTGGGGAACGATGCCCATGGCTGTCTATACCTTTCTTGAACACTTTGATTTTACAGGAAAGACCATCAAGCCCTTCTGCACCCACGAAGGCAGCGGTATGGGGAGAAGCGAAAAGGATATTAAACAGCTGTGTCCAGGGGCCGACGTTGAAAAAGGACTTGCGATTCACGGCAGCAATGTGGAAAAGGCGAGAAAAGATATGGAAAGGTGGGTAAAGGAATGAAACCGCAGACAGCCAACGCGATTGTGCTCGCGGGGTCTGGCGTGCGTCCGATGAAAGTCCGATGAGATGAACAAAAACATTTGGGAGGGATATCTATGAAAAGGTTGTTATCCTTGTTTATTGCCGGAGTGATGACGGTTGGTTTGTTCAGCGGCTGCGGGACGGCGGAGAAGGAGCCGAGCGCCAGCGGCACGGCCCAGACGGCGCAGACGAATCAAACGGCACAGGGCACCAATGAAGCGGCAAAGGGAAAGATTCTGGTGGTATATTATTCAGCGACGGGAACCACGGAAAAGGTTGCCGGTATGATCGCTGACGCTGCCGGCGGTGCGTTATTTGAGCTGGAACCCGTGCAGGCCTATACCGCTGAGGATCTGGATTGGACGAACAGCGGCAGCCGCGTCAGCAGAGAGCATGAAAACGAGGCTGAAAGAGATGTGGAATTGGTTGCCGCCACCGTGGATGATTTTCAGGATGTGTCCGTGATCTACTTGGGATATCCCGTGTGGTGGGGCATAGCCGCATGGCCGGTGAACAATTTTGTAAAGAACAATGACTTCTCGGGCAAAACCGTGATTCCCTTCTGCACATCGGCGTCATCGGGAATCGGAGACAGCGGCCGCCTCCTGTCCGAGATGGCCGGAACAGGAAATTGGCTGGAGGGCAAACGCTTCTCTTCGGGGACGTCTGCCGAGGAAGTGCGGGAATGGCTGGAGGGCTTAGGAGGATAAAAAACTGCCGTCCGGCGATACGGAAGGATGAGTATAAGGAGGCGCAGGCGTTATGCCGCCAAAAGAAATGAGCGTATTTCCCGTGGGAGGGCCCAACGAGGACTTCGCCCGGTATTTTGTCGGTCAGAGCTATCTGAACATGCTTTCAACGGAGCAGGTGGCTATCGGGAACGTCACCTTTGAGCCGAAATGCCGCAACAACTGGCATATCCACCATAAAGGCGGGCAGATTCTGCTGTGCACTGCCGGCCGGGGCTATTATCAGGAATGGGGCAAGGAAGCCGTGGAACTGCATCCCGGCGACGTGGTTCATATTCTCCCCGAAGTGAAGCACTGGCACGGCGCCGCCGCGGACAGCTGGTTCGCCCATCTCGCCGTGGAGGTCCCTGCCGAGGGCGCCGCCAACGAGTGGCTGGAGCCTGTATCGGACGAAGATTACAACAAGCTGAAATGAGGTGCCGAAATGGAGAAAGTAACCGCGGGAAGAGATGCCTTGGGCGTGTTCGCCCCCCAGTTTGCGGAGCTGAATGACGATGTTTTATTCGGGCAGGTGTGGTCCAGGGAAGAACAGCTGTCTCTCCGCGACAGGAGCATCGTGACCGTCGTATCCCTGATGGCCGGCGGCATGCTGGACAGCTCCTTTTCCTTTCATTTGAAAAACGCCAGGAAAAACGGCGTTACCGCCGAAGAAATTGCAGAAATCATCACCCACGCCGCTTTTTATGTGGGATGGCCGAAAGCATGGGCGGCGTTTCGCCTGGCAAAGGAAATCTGGCAGGAGGAGACATGAGCCGATGAAGAAGGTATTGATTATTTCAGCCAGCCCGAGAAAAAACGGGAATTCGGATCTTTTATGCGACCGGTTCGCTCAGGGAGCGAAGGAGAGCGGTCATGCGGTGGAAAAGGTGTTTACAGCCGCGAAAAACATTGGGTATTGCCGCGGCTGCGGCGTGTGCAACACCACCCATCGCTGCGTACAAAAGGACGATATGGCGGATATTCTTGACAAAATGGTGCAGGCGGACGTTATCCTGCTTGCCACGCCCGTTTATTTTTATTCCATGGACGGGCAGATGAAAACCTTTATCGACCGGACGGTGCCGAGGTATACCGAAATACGGGACAAGGATTTTTATTTTATCCTCACCGCGGCGGATACGGAGAAAGCTAACCTGGAGAGAACGATGGAGGCCTTCCGCGGGTTTACGGAGGACTGCCTCGACGGGGCCAGGGAAGCGGGCGTTATCTATGGTACCGGCGCGTGGAAAAGCGGTGAGATCAAAAACACGCCCGCTTATGAGGAAGCCTATCAAATGGGCAGAAATATCTGATGCTCAGGCAAGCATACCGTCTGCGGATGATAGACTGTTTCCGGGCATTTGAAAAAGGAGATGCAGCAATGGAATACACAGTGTTGTCAAACGGCGTCAGGATGCCGATGCTGGGCTACGGCGTTTATCAGGTGACAAAGGACGAATGCGAAAGATGCGTTCTGGACGCGCTGAAAGCGGGATATCGGTCCATCGATACGGCGCAGGCTTATTTCAACGAGGAGGAAGTGGGGGCCGCCATTGAAAAATCCGGCGTGAAAAGGGAAGAGATTTTCCTGACCTCTAAAGTATGGATTGAAAACTACGGTTATGAGAACTGCAGAAAGTCCGTGGAAGCGTCCTTGAAAAAACTGCGGACGGATTATCTGGATCTGATGCTTTTGCATCAGCCCTTCTCGGATTACTACGGCGCGTGGAGGGCGCTGGAGGATTTATACGAGGAGGGAAAGCTGAGAGCCATCGGCGTTTCCAACTTTTATCCCGACAGAATGGTGGACATCGCCTCCTTTGCCCGTATCCGCCCCATGGTGAATCAGGTGGAAACCCATCCCTTCAACCAGCAGACCGAGGCCAAGGCGTACATGGACAAATACGGGGTGCAGATCGAAGCGTGGGCGCCTTTCGGTGAAGGCAGGGGCGGTTTGTTTGAAAACGGCACCTTGAAGGAAATCGGCGCGCAGTACGGCAAGACGACCGCCCAGGTGATGCTGCGCTGGCATATCCAGCGGGGCGTGGTGGTGATTCCCAAATCCACCCATGCGCAGCGGATGGCGGAAAACTTTGACGTGTTTGATTTCCAACTCACCGATGCCGACATGGAACGGATTGCGGCTCTGGATAAAAAGGAAAGCGCTTTCTTTTCCCATTATGATCCCGCCATGGTGGAGTGGTTTGTACAAATGGTGGAGCAGCGAAAGCATCAGCATGACAGCGGTAAGGAAAAGAAAAACTGGTAAAGAGAAGAACAGGAGAAAAGGGCTGCTGCAAAATGTTTCATTTTGCAGCAGCCCTCTGGAAAACCGCTTGCGGGCCGGTTACAGCAGCTCCTCCATTTTCGCGCGGATTTGAAAGGCGATTTTAGCCCCCAGGATCAGCCCGATTTCAAAATAGACATCCTGGTACACCCCCACCTGCTCGTCGTAATAACCGGTTATCTCGTCGAGTTCCTTGAGATCGGTATACCGCGACGCAAAGAAAGCGCTGACGTTTTCCTGCGCCGTCCGCAGCCGATTGGCATAGGTCTGGGGGGATGCGGACGGCTCCTTAACCCATTCCCCGCCGTGCATCAGGAACTCCTCAAGATGATCCAGGTCCGCCCTTTTCAATAACTCGCTGAAATCCATATTCTCTCTCCCTTTATGTCAACATGTCGGTTAACTTATACAATATTTGTTCTTTTGTTTTCACCTCCCCCGACCAACCCGCCAGCGCCATCTCCACAAGCAAGGCTCTCCACACGTTGTACATATAATTCTTATCCCGATGAACCGTAAGCAAAACAAAGATGAGTTCATAAAGCTGATCCTTAGCAAGACGCTGGATGATCATTTTCATCTTTTCCAGCGTCATTTGCTTGTCATCGGGCGTGCAGATGAGCATCCACCACACGGGGTTTCGCCGTATCCATTGCAGGAGCCGGATGGTTTGCTTATCTCTTTCGGCGGTTTTTGCTGCGCTTTCTGCCTTTGCGGATGCTGTTTCATTTTTGTTCATAAAAAGTTTACACCTCCATTTGGTTTGCTGAACTACAAATAATATTTGCTTATTTACGAACATCATACGATAAAATGCAAATTATGTCAATAGGGAATTTGCATTCCTGCGAATGCTGTTCGTTTTTTTATTGAATTTATTAGGAAATAAACGTATAATTGAGAAAATGGGGTGATGAATTGGCGGCTGCAAAGAAGATAAAAATGCTGTTGGTGGAGCGCGAAATGACTCTCACAGATTTATCTAAGCTGCTGGACAGGAGTCTTTCAACCTTAAGCGGGAAAATGACGCGCGACAATTTTTCCGAAAGAGACCTGAAGCAGATAGCCGACGTGCTGAATTTCGAATATGAGGCGGTATTCACCGATAAGGAAACCGGCAAAAAGATTTGAAGAAATGCCGCAACGAGTGCAATGAGCAGGAACACCCCTGCGGACCTCCGGGTCCGCAGGGGTGTTTTGCCGCGCCGTCCGCAGGGGCGGTTCCGGTTTATACTAAAATCAGATGGAAAGCCTTTCCTTAGATTTTAGTATTAGGAGGAGGGCGGATGTAAACCTTTTGTAAATTCCCCCATGGCGGGACCGGATGACGTTGACAGAGACGGCGGGGGGGCGGTATGATACTGACTGACCGGTCAGTCAGTTCTTTTCTTCTTTTATTTCGGCCGGCGGTTGGAGGATAACCGATATGTTTGCCAAATTCAGTGTAAAAAAGCCGATGACCGTCATTGTGGCGGTGCTTCTGGTGATTATTCTGGGCGTGATCTCCTTTACCAGCATCACCACCGACATGTTGCCCAGCATGGATCTGCCCTATGTGGCGGTGATTACCACCTATCCCGGCGCCAGCCCGGAGAAGGTGGAGCAGTCGGTCACCAAGCCGCTGGAGCAGACCCTGAGCACCACCGGCGGGGTGGAGGGTATCACCAGCATTTCCAGCGAGAACATGAGCATGGTGATTCTGCAGTTCACCCAAGGGACCAATATGGACAGCGCCATGATCGAAATGAGCGGCAGCGTGGACCGGGTTAAGGCCCAGCTGGACGACGCGGTGGGCGCCCCCACCCTGATGAAGATCAACCCCGACATGCTGCCGGTGATGGTGGCAAGCGTGGATATCGACGGCAAAACCGCCTATGAGACCTCCAAGGTGGTGCAGGACACGGTGATCCCCGCCCTGGAACGGGTGGAGGGGGTGGCTTCGGTCACCGCCACGGGGCTGGTGGAGGAAAAGCTGCAGATCACCCTGAACAAGGACAAGATCGACGCGCTGAATAAAAAGGTGCTGGCCTCCATCGACGCCTCCCTGGCGGAGAAGCAGACCGAGCTGGAGGAGGCCGCCAAAAAGCTGGCCGACGGCAAAAAACAGGCGGAAGAGGGGCTGACCCAGGCCCAGGCCGCCGTGAAGCAGGCCCAGGAGGGGCTGGACGCACTGGCGCAGCAGCAGGAGGCGCTGGCGGCGAAAAAGGCCGCTGATCTGGCAAATCCGCAGCTGAACGCGGAACAGAAGGCCCAGCTGGCGATACAATACGCGGCCCAGGAAAAAGCGCTGGCCGACGGCATCGCCCAAGCGGAGAAAGGGCTGGAAAAGGCGCAGGGGATGGCGGATCAGCTCACCGCCACCCTCAGTGAGCTGGCGAAGCAGGAGGAACAGCTGCGGCAGGGCCAAAGCCAGTTTGAGGCTGCCAGGGAAGAGGCGTATAAGCAGGCGGACATGGGGACGGTCATCACCGAAGCCATGATCGGCCAGATTCTGGCGGCGGAGAACTTCTCCATGCCCGCCGGCTCCCTGACGGACAACGGCCAGAGCTACGCCGTAAAGGTGGGGGACGCTTTCGCCAGCGTGGAAGAGCTGTCCGGCCTGGAGCTGATGAAGCTGGAGGCCGCGGATAACGGCGTGGTGAAGCTCTCCGACGTGGCGGATATCGCCATGGCGGACAACGCCGGGGAGATGTACGCCAAGATCAACGGCAACGACGGCATACTTCTTTCCATGCTCAAACAGTCGGGTGCCTCCACGGCGGAGGTATCCCACGCCATTCAGAAGGCCATGGATAAGCTGGCCGAAGAAGGGGAGGGGCTGCACATCCTGGCCCTCAGCGACCAGGGCAAATACATCGATATCGTCATCAACTCGGTGCTGCAGAACCTGCTGATGGGCGGCGCTCTGGCGGTGCTGATCCTGCTGCTTTTCCTGCGGGACATCAAGCCCACGGCCATCATCGCGGTGAGCATCCCGGTCAGCCTGCTGTTCGCCGTAGCCATGATGTATTTCAGCGGCGTCACCATGAACGTCATCTCCCTGGCCGGCCTGGCGCTGGGCGTGGGTATGCTGGTGGACAACAGCATCGTGGTGATCGAGAACATCTATCGGCTGCGGGCGGAGGGGGTTCCCGCCGCGGCGGCAGCGGTAAAGGGCGCTTCCCAGGTGGCGGGCGCCATCACCGCTTCCACCCTCACCACCATCTGCGTTTTCCTGCCCATCGTTTTCACCGAGGGGATCTCCCGGCAGCTGTTCACGGATATGGGCCTCACCATCGCCTATTCCCTGATCGCCAGCCTGATTATCGCCATGACCCTGGTGCCCACCCTGGCTTCCCGGACCCTGCGCAAATCGGTGGAGAAAAAGCACCGGCTGTTTGAGGGCTTTACCCAGGGCTACGGCAAGGCGCTGGGCTGGTCGCTGCGTCACCGGGCGGTGGTGCTGGCCGCCGCGGTGGTGCTGCTGGCCGTCAGCGTGCTGGGGGCGGTTTCCATGGGCACCGCCTTCATGCCCTCCATGGACAGCTCCCAGATCATGGTGAGCATGGAAATGCCCAAGGACAGCACGGATGCGGAGATCCGGCAGATGAGCGATACGGTGATTGACCGGCTGCTGGAAATCGAGGACGTGGAAACCGTGGGAGCCATGCAGGGGGGCGGCATGATGTCCTCCGGCAGCGGCGGCGTGTCCATGTACGTGCTGCTGAAGGAAAAGCGGGCCCACACCAGCGACGAGGTGGCGGCCCTCATCGGAGACAAGACGGCGGATCTGCCCTGCGAGGTCACCGCCCAGGGTTCTTCCATGGATATTTCCGCCATGGGCGGCTCCGGGCTGGAGGTCACCGTCAAAGGCGACGATATGGATCGGCTGCAGGCCATCGCCAAGGATGTGGCGGCCATGATGAAAGAGGTGGAGGGAACCGCGGAGGTTTCCGACGGCCTGGAGGATACCGCGCCGGAAATCCGGGTGACAGTGGATAAAAACAAGGCCATGGGCTACGGCCTGACGGTGGCCCAGGTGTATCAGAAGGTGGCCGCCGCCCTGCAGACCGAAACCACGGCCACCACCCTGACGGTGGAAAACAAGGAATACCCGGTGATCGTCCTCAAGGGTGAGGAGGAGCTTCTCACCAAGGAGACCTTGGGGGAGATGACCTTCTCGGTGACAGAGAATGGGGAGGAAACAACTGTTAAACTTTCTGATATTGCCGCCGTGACGGTGGAGCAGGGGCTGTCCTCCATCCTGCGGGAGGGGCAGATGCGCACCCTGACGGTGAGCGCGGCCATCGATGTGGAGCACAACATCGGCCTGGTGAGCCGGGAACTGGAGAAGAAGCTGGACGGCTACGGTGTGCCGGAGGGATACACCCTGGAGATCAGCGGCGAAAATGAAACCATCAACAGCACCCTGACCGAGCTGCTGAAGATGGTGGGGCTGGCGATTGTCTTTATCTATCTGATTATGGTGGCCCAGTTCCAGTCGCTGAAATCCCCCTTCATCGTGATGTTCACCATCCCCCTGGCCTTCACCGGCGGTCTGCTGGCGCTGTGGATGACGGGCATGGAAATCAGCGTGATTTCCATGCTGGGCTTCCTGGTGCTGGCCGGCATTGTGGTGAACAACGGCATTGTGTTTGTGGACTACGTCAATCAGCTGCGGCTGGAGGGGATGGAGAAAACGGAGGCCCTGGTGCTGGCGGGACGCACCCGCATCCGGCCGATTCTCATGACCGCCCTCACCACGATACTGGGCCTGTTCACCCTGGCGCTGGGCATCGGTGAAGGGGCGGATATGCTGCAGCCCATGGCGGTGGTTACCATCGGCGGCCTGACCTACGCCACCCTGCTGACCCTGTTTGTGGTGCCGGCGCTTTACAGCCTGTTCCACCGCAAGCCGATGAAAAAGATCGAGCTGGAGGAGGAGGACCGTGGCACAGTATAACGACAAGCAGCTGGTGATCCTGGAAAGCGTGATCCGGCTGATGGAGGAGGGCGTCGATCTGCGGGACCTGAAAGCGGCGGATATCGCCGAGGCCGCCGGAATCGGCAAGGGAACGCTGTATCTCTATTTCTCCTCCAAGGAGGATATCATCCTGCAGGCGCTGCTCCATCGGCTGGACGTGCAGGTGGAGCAGATGGTCCGCCGGGTGGCGGAGAAGGAGCGGTTCCGGGAGAAATGCCTTGTGATCCTCCGTTTCTGCCGCGGTGTGTCCGCGGGGGACGCCTCCGCCTTCCGGCTGGCGATGAAGGCCATCGGCAGCCTGGAGCCCAGCCGGATTCTGGAAGAGGGGAAGGCCTTCCTCCAGCAGCGGGAGCGGGATATCGCCCGGGCTCTGCTGGAGGTGGCCCGCTGCGGAAAAGAGGAAGGGGTCATCGCCCCGCCGGAGGATGCCGCCTATACGCTGCTGGTGTTCAACAGCGTGATCCAGGGGGTGTATCACGCCGGCTGCAGCGGCGCTTACGCGGACGGGGAAAAGCTGGAGGAGGACGCTTACACCCTGTTGGTGAGAGCGCTGAACGAAAGCGGAAACAAAAACGGTATAGAATAAAACATCCGCCGCAGAGGGTTGTCCTCTGCGGCGGATGTCGGTTTGTATGCCGATTTCATTTTAGTGGGCGAAGCCATAATCCAGCAGCTTGACGGCGTCGGCAAAGCGTTCCTCCGAGGTGGGGGCTTTCATCACCACCGCCAGGATGGTGCGGCCCTCCCGGCGGGCGGCCACGGCCAGGCAATGGCCCGCCGGCGTGGTAAAGCCGGTTTTTCCGCCCAGGCAGCCCTGGTAATAATAGGGGCCGCCCTGCTTCAGCAGCGCGTTGGTATTCCGCCAGGTGACCTCGTCGCCAAAGGCGGTTTCCGCGCTGCCCGGCAGCGCTTTGATGCTGGACCGTTCCTTCAGCATACTGGCGGCGATCTGGGGAGTGCCGATGGCCTCCGCCATGATCTTTGCCATATCCTCCGGCGTGGAATAATGGTCGTCGGCGTGATAGCCGTCCGGGGTGGAGAAATGGCTGCCGGTGAGTCCCAGCTTATCCGCCATGGTGTTCATCAGGCCGGTGAAGACCTTGACCGCCTCCGCCGCGCTGAGGGAGGGATTCCCCGCCTGATCCCGGCCCACGCCCACGGCCACGGTATAGGCGGCGTCGTTGCCCGAGCAAAGCATCATGCCGTCCAGCAGCTGGGAAAAGGACATTTTCCAGCCCTTCTGGATATTGGCGCGGCTGGCGTCCTTGGCGACGAAATCCAGTTCGTCGCCCACAGTGAAGGTTAGCTCCTCCCCATTGTAGGCGATGGCGGTGATGGCGGTGAGCAGCTTGGTCATGCTGGCGGGATATAGCCGCTGCTCTCCGGCCTTGCTGTACAGCAGCTGCCCGTTGGTAATGTCGAACACCACAGCGCCCGCCGCGGTGAGCTGAGCGTCCATATCCGGGTCGGGAGCCGGACGGGTGGGCGGCGTGGTGGGGGCTGCCGTGGAGGGAGGCAGGGTGGGCGGCGCCGTTTCCAGAGAGGAAACGGGGGGCGTCGATTCCGGCTGGGTGGAGGCGGGGCTGGCAAACATCCGCAGCAGGGATACCAGCAGCAGAACCAGCAGCAGGAAGGCCAGAATGGAGGTCGCAGCCACCAGACGGCGCCGCCGGATGTACATTTTGCGGCGGCGTATACGTTCTTGATGCGTCATGTCGATTGTCCTTTCCGGAGAAATGCGATAGCAGGAATCCGTTTACGGTCAGTATGCCACTGAAATGGAAAATTATCGGCTGTCGGCCGGATTTTCGTTTTTGTCCTCATCCAGCAGGGTGCGGGCGATGATATATTTGGGCCGGTGCTTGGTCTCGGCGTAGATCTTGCCGATGTATTCGCCGATGACCCCCAGGCAGAGCAGCTGAATGCCGCCGATCATCCAGATGGAGCCGACGATGGAGGTCCAGCCTGCCACCGTGGCCCCCACCAGCTTGGAAATCAGGGACCACAGCAGCATCACCAGGCTGACAAGGAAGATCAGCAGGCCCAGAAAGGCGATGAGGCGGATGGGCTTGATGCTGAAGGAGGTGATGCCGTCAAAGGCAAAGGCCAGCATCTTTTTCAGGGGATACTTGGATTCCCCGGCGAAGCGCTCATGGCGCTCGTATTCCACCGTTGTGGAGGAAAAGCCCACCAGCGGCACGATGCCCCGCAGGAAAAGGTTGACCTCGTCGAATTCCGCCAGAGCGTCCAGCGCCCGGCGGCTCATCAGCCGATAATCCGCGTGGTTGAAGACGATATCCACCCCCAGCAGCTTCATCAGCTTATAGAAGCTTTCGGCGGTGAATTTTTTGAAGAAGGAATCCTTCTTCCGGGAGGAGCGCACCCCGTAGACCACGTCGTGGCCCTCCGCGTAGGCGGCGATCATTCCATCCACCGCGTCCACGTCGTCCTGCAGGTCCGCATCCATGGAAATGACGATATCCGCGTGCTCCTTGGCGGTCATCAATCCGGCCAGCAGGGCGTTTTGGTGCCCCTTGTTCCGGGAGAGACAGACCCCACAGAAAAGAGGATCCGCCTGATGCAGCCCGGCGATGATCTCCCAGGTTTTGTCCTTGGAGCCGTCGTTGACGAAAACAATCCGGCTTTTTTCGGATATCCGGCCCTCCGCCGTCAGGGCGGTGAGCTTTTCCCGCAGACGGCGGGAGGTTTCCGGCAGAACCTCTTCCTCATTGTAGCAGGGAACCACCAGATACAGAATGGGCTTGTCTGCTGTCATCATCCGTCAAACCTTTCTGAAAAAAATCAAGTCTGTGCGCCGGCCGGGAGAACCGGCGGGAATCCCCTAAAACAGTGCCGCCGAACGAGGGATTTGCTGCATGATCCGGAGAAAAAGCCCGTCCCGCCCGGCGCATTATTCCCTTAGTATACCAGTCTCCCCCCGGCAGGTCAAGAGTTCCCGACAGGGAAAAAAGAGCCGGCATATTTTTTCCGGGACATGCATAGGCTGTAGCAGTAAGCCCCGTCCGGGGGCGGCGGAAGGACGGATGCGGACATGCTGGTGGCATTGCAGGTGGCGCAGCCGCGCAAGCGGCGATTTTCATGGGCGGGCAGACGCCGGGAGACGGTGACCTCCCGCTTTGTCCAGGCCTGCGGCGCGCGTTTTTTGCTCATTGAGGCGGAAAGGGATAAAAAAGGACAGCTGGACTGGCAGGCCATCCGCCGGATCGCCTGCGGGGAATCCGGCCGCATGCTGCTGCCCCGGGGGATTCAGCCGCCGGAAAACAGCGGCATCCGGCCTTTCCGCGGAGACGCGCTGCAGCGGGAGCTGATGGCTGTGAGCGCCCATCAGCTGCTGCGGCTGGCGGCCATCCCGCCCCGGTTTGTCCGGGCGGCGGTGTTTGATCCCAACGGCCGCTACGCCCCCTTAGCCACGGCGCTGCTGCCCTTCGCGGCGGATGTGCGGGTGGTGACCCGCCGGCCCGCGGCTTACGCCGCCCAAGAGCGGCTGGCGATGGAAGGATACGGGGCGGCGCTGCCGGTGACCTCCGATTTCCGGGCCCTGGACGGTACGACGCTGATCCTGGCCCCCGACGGCATGCAGAGCGTCCGGCCCCGGGTGCGGGGGCTGATTTTATCGGGGCTGCCCGAGCGGCAGCCGGATCTGGTGGGCGGCTACGTGCCGGAGGTACCCCGCGACTGCCTGGAGGCGCTGCCTGAGGGCTGCGACGTGTGGGAATTTCTCTCCGGACTTTATGAGCGCAGCGGCGCCAGAAAAATCGCCGCCCGGCCGCCGCTGCTGCTTTGCGTGGGCGGCCAAAATATCTCCCTGCGGGACGCGGCGTGGAAGCTGACAGGGGTTGACATCGGCATGTCCGTTTAGTATAATATCTCTATTGCATAAAAATAGTCAAAGGCGCATAGATTACCGCTATCCGGCTTTGCCGGAAAGCAGAAACGGAAAGGCTGACCGCAATATGGCAAAACAAACGATTATCACCGACGAGGGACTCCGGCGGCTGGAAGAAGAACTGGAAGATCTGAAGACCGTCAAACGGAAAGAGATTGCGGAGAAAATCAAGGTAGCGCTTTCTTTCGGCGATCTCTCCGAAAACAGCGAGTATGACGAGGCCAAAAACGAGCAGGCCATCATCGAGGGCCGCATCGCGGAAATCGAGAGCCAGCTGAAAAACGTCCACGTGCTGGATGAAAGCGAGCTGAACACCGAAGTGGTGCACATCGGCTCCAAAGTCCGCATTCGGGAGGTGGGGACCCAGGAGGACGAGGTTTACAAAATCGTCGGCTCCACCGAGACCGATCCCCAGAACGGCCGGATTTCGGATGAATCCCCCATCGGCAAAGCCATGCTGGGCCACGCGGCCGGCGATGTGGTGGAGGTGCTGATCCCCGCCGGGGCCGTTTCCTACGAGCTGGTGGAAATCTCCAAATAACAACAGGAACTGCCGGCTCTGCGCCGGATCGGTAAAGACGCGGCCCCGGCAGGCGGCCGTGTTCCAGGATGGAGACAAAGGGCCGGGGGCTTCCACGGCTGTTCCCAGGGGAACTTGTCGACATACGCAGGCGCGGCGGCCGGAAACGGGTTGCCGCGTTTTTTGCTGTCCGGGATCCTCCGGACGGCGCCTGATCAAAGGACCAGAAAGGACTGTCAACAACATGAGTGAACCCAACCAGACCGCCCAGCCCGCTGAAGAGATGAGCGAGCAGCAGCTTTCCGAGCTGTTGCAGATCCGCCGGGACAAGCTGCAGGCCCTGCAGGAAGCGGGCAAGGATCCCTATACCATCACCAAATTTGACGTGACGGCCAAAAACGCCGATATCCGCGCCCGGTTTGAGGAACTGGAGAACACCCGGGTAACCATTGCCGGCCGGATGATGAGCCGCCGGATCATGGGCAAGGCCAGCTTTATGGACGTGCGGGACGGCTCCGACCGGATGCAGGTCTATGTCAAGCGGGACGACGTGGGGGAAGAGGACTACGCCGATTTCAAAAAGTGGGATATCGGCGACATCGTGGGGGTGGAGGGCTTTGTCTTCCGCACCCAGAAGGGGGAAATCTCGGTTCACGCCCAGAAGATCACCCTGCTTTCCAAATCCCTGCTGCCCCTGCCGGAGAAGTTTCACGGCCTGAAGGACACCGACACCCGGTACCGCCAGCGGTATCTGGATCTCATCGTCAACCCGGAGGTGAAGGATACCTTCCTCAAGCGCAGCCAGATTCTCCGGGAGGTCCGGCATTATCTGGACAATCTGGGCTACCTGGAGGTGGACACCCCGGTGCTCCACACCCTGGAGATCGGCGCGGCGGCCCGGCCCTTTGTCACCCACCACAACACCCTGGACATGGACATGTATCTGCGCATTGAAACCGAGCTTTACCTCAAGCGCCTGATTGTGGGCGGCTTCGACCGGGTGTACGAGGTGGGGCGGATCTTCCGCAACGAGGGGATGGACACCTCCCATAACCCGGAATTCACCTCGGTGGAGATGTATCAGGCCTACACCGATTATCACGGCATGATGGACCTGATCGAGGATATGTATATCACCATCACCCGCAAGGTGTGCGGCACCGACGTCATCACCTACCAGGGCACCCAGATCAACATGGCCGGTCCCTGGGAGCGGCTCACTATGGTGGAAGCGGTGAAGAAATACGCCGGCGTGGACTACGACGCCTGGGCCACCGATGAGGACGCCCGGGCCTGCGCCAAGGAAAAGGAGCTGGAGGTGGACGAGGGGGCCGCGGCCACCAAGGGCCACGTGCTGCTGGCCTTCTTTGAGGCGTATGTGGAGGACAAGCTGATTCAGCCCACCATCATCTACGATTATCCGGTGGAGAATTCGCCTCTCGCCAAGCGCAAGGAATCCAAACCCGCCTTTACCGAGCGGTTTGAATATTTCATCTACAACCGGGAAATGGGCAACGCCTTTTCCGAGCTCAACGATCCCATCGATCAGCGGGCGCGGTTCGTCCGCCAGGTGGAGCAGAAGCGGGCCCAGGGCGCCAACGCGGAGGTGGACGAGGACTTCATCACCGCGCTGGAATACGGTATGCCCCCCACGGGCGGGCTGGGCTTCGGCCTGGACCGGCTGGTGATGCTGCTCACCGACAGCGCCTCCATCCGGGACGTGCTGCTTTTCCCCACGATGAAGCCCCGGGACTGACGGAGCCCACGGCACGCAAAGGACCAACGAATCGCCCTGTACCGGCCTTGCCCCTGCCGGGGTCAGAAAAGAAAGGACTTGGTTGCAATGGCACGCGAAATGTATCTGGTAGGCGTGGATGAAGAGGAGCTGAAACCGCCCGCACCCCCGGAACAGCCCAAGACCCCCAAGGGAAAATGGGAGAATTTCTGGTACCACTACAAGTGGCACACCCTGGGGATCGCGGCGGCGGTGATTGTGCTGACGGTGCTGATCGTCCAGCTCGCCACCCGGCCCAAGTATGATTATCAGGTGATGCTGGTGACCCAAAGCTCCCTGATCTACGGCGAGGAAAAGGTGATGGCGGAGGAACTGGCGAAATACGGCCGGGACGTCAACGGCGACGGCAAGGTCACGGTGAGCGTGGAGGCGGTGTATCTGGACGGCGCGGGGCAGATTGCCATGGCGAACCAGACCAAGCTGATCACCCGCATCGCCGCGGGGGATATGATGTTTTTCATTATGGATCCCAAATCCTATGAGGACCGGATCGTCGGCAACCTGGAGGACGGCGCCGTCTTTTTCGATAAGCTGGGGATGGAGGCCGAGGGCATCACCGGGGAAGGGATATACTGGAACTGGAAGGGCAGCAGCTTCCAGAAAAACGAGCTGCTGCAGAATGTGCCGGAGGACCTGTATTTCGGAGTCCGGGCGGTTGCCGGCAACGCGGATAAAAAAGGAAACCAAGCCATGCACGACGAATGCATGGAGCTGCTGAAAGCGGTTATCACCGATACCCCCCTGACGCCGGCGGACAACGGCGGGCAATGAGGCGGATACAAGGAAAGGATGAAGAAACATGCGCAGCGATTATATGAAGGAGGGCGTATCCCGCGCCCCTCACCGCTCTCTGCTGAAGGCTCTGGGCGTCACGGACAATGAGATGAAACGGCCCTTTGTGGCTGTGGTCAGCTCCAAAAGCGATTTTATCCCTGGGCACATGCACCTGGACACCGTCACCAAGGCGGTGGAGGCCGGCATCCGCAACGCCGGCGGTGTGCCCTTTACCTTCAACACCATCGGGGTGTGCGACGGGCTCTCCATGAACCACAAGGGGATGAAATATTCCCTCTGCTCCCGGGAGCTGATCGCCGATTCCATCGAGGTGATGCTCACCGCCCACCCGGTGGACGCGGTGGTGTTCATCCCCAACTGCGACAAGATCGTCCCCGGTATGCTGATGGCGGCCTGCCGGATGAATCTGCCCTCCATCTTCGTCAGCGGCGGCCCCATGCTGCCGGGACGGGACGGGGAGAAAAAAGTGGGCCTCAACGAGGTGTTCGAGGCGGTGGGCAGCGTGGCCGCCGGTACCCGGGACGCGGCCTCCCTGTGTGAGCTGGAAAACACCGCCTGCCCCAGCTGCGGTTCCTGCTCGGGCATGTACACCGCCAACTCCATGAACTGCCTCACCGAAGCCATCGGCATGGCCCTGCCCGGCAACGGCACCATTCCCGCGGTGCATTCCGCCCGGCTGCGGCTGGCGAAGGAAACCGGCGAAAAGGTGATGGAGCTGCTGGAAAAGGATCTGCGGCCCAAGGATATCCTCACCCCGGCGGCTTTTGAAAACGCCCTGCGGGCGGATATGGCCATCGGCTGCTCTTCCAACACCGTGCTACATATCACCGCCATCTCCTATGCCGCCGGCTGCCCCATCAATCTGGAGCAGATCGACGCCATCGGCCGCAAAACCCCCCAGATCTGCAAGCTCAATCCCGCCAGCCAGGTGTTCATCACCGATTTGGACGGGGTGGGCGGTATCCAGTCCATGCTGAAAGAGCTGGACAAGGGCGGCCTGATCCATCGGGAGCTGCCCACGGTCAGCGGAACGGTGGGAGAGCGCATCGACGCCGCCCGGGAGGCGGACGGCGAGGTGATCCGGCATTTGGACAATCCCTTCCGCAAGGACGGCGGCATCGCCATCCTCTTCGGCAATCTGGCTGCGGAAGGCGCGGTGGTGAAGCAGGGGGCGGTGGCCCCCTCCATGATGGTGCACAGCGGCCCGGCCAAGGTGTTCGACTGTGAGGAGGACGCTTCCGAAGCCATTATGGGCGGCAAAATCGTCCCCGGCGACGTGGTGGTGATCCGCTACGAAGGACCCAAGGGCGGTCCCGGTATGCGGGAGATGCTCAATCCCACCGCCACCATCGCCGGTATGGGACTGGGAGAGAGCGTGGCGCTGATTACCGACGGCCGCTTCTCCGGCGCCACCAGGGGCGCTTCCATCGGCCATGTATCCCCGGAGGCCGCGGCCGGCGGCGTTATCGCCCTGGTGGAGGATGGGGACACCGTCTCCATCGATATTCCCGGCCGGAAGCTGGAATTGCTGGTGGATGAGGAAACCCTGGCCGCCCGCCGCCGTGCCTGGAAAGCGCCGGAGCAGGAGCTCAGCGGTTACGCCAAGAGATATGCCCAACACGTCACCAGCGGGTCCAAGGGCGCGGTATTCGACGATATGCTTTGATTTTTCATCTCATTTGGCCGATGGCACGGCAGCAGGGCAAATGGGATACGGCCTCCGGCGTGGGATATCTGATGATGTTTTCCCATCGGCCGCCGGATTTTGATGATGATAAGAAACAGCCCGTCATTTCCAGAGGAGTTTTCCTCCGGGAATGACGGGCTGTTTGCGCTGCCGGAATTTATACTAAAATCTGATGAAAGCTTTCCATCAGATTTTAGTATTACTTTTTCTTTTCCTGGTCGGAGACCACTTCGATAGGACCGTGCGTGCGTTCGAAATCCGCTACAAACTGCCGGATCAAATAGATCAACTGACCGTTGGCGGACCGACCTTCATAATCGCTGGCATAGTGAAACTTTTCCAGCAGAGTCTTGTTGATGCGCAGACCCAGATGCTTTTCATCTTCTTTCATCGCAAACACCTTAATTCTATAGATTTTATCTCTATTTTAGACAAAAAACGAGGGGTATATGGCAGATTGAGTCTGTATAAAGTTTGAAATAAACTCACAAAATTTATTTTGCTCAAAATGTCGGTATAATATACAAAAAACCCAGCGCGATTTTGGAATCGCACTGGGTTCGCGGTCGGTTTTGAGGGGAAGGGGAGATTGGCACTTCGTGCCAACTCCTGGAAGAGCAGCTTGCCGGTCAGCAGTGAGACCGGCATTTCGCAGCTG
>CABULH010000033.1 GCA_902492455.1 uncultured Oscillospiraceae bacterium | reverse complement strand
GAGTGACAGGGTTCGAACCTGCGGCCTGATGGTCCCAAACCACCCGCGCTACCAACTGCGCCACACCCGGAAATAATTATGTAGTCCCATCAGCGTCATGTGCTTCAGAGACTTATCGATTATACCGCACCCTGAGGTTCCTGTCAAGGCGAGTTTACTCGAATAAATGCAGAAAGGAGGCAGCCTGATGGGCGGCTACCGCACCGTCAGCCGCCGCGGTAACAATTTGGCGCAGCGGTTTGCGCCGATTGTCACCGGCGACGTAGATGCCGGGCAGCGAAGTGGTGCAGGTTTCGTCTGACTGAATGTATCCCTGAGGATCAAGCGGAAGCTGTCCTTCCAGCCAAGCGTTGTCCGCTTCATAACCAATGGCGATAAAAACGCCGGCAATAGGTAAACGGCGGCGCTCTTCTTCGCCACGGCTATAAAGGAGAAGTGCTTCCACCTGGTTGTTCCCTTCTATGCGCTCCACCTCATGCTCCATCAAAGCGATGATGTTGGCTTGCTTTGCAATGGCATCCACCAGCGGCTTTTCACCCCGAAAATTCCCGCGGCGATGCACCAGAGTAACGGAACGACAATATTTTGCCAGAAACAGCGCGTCCTCCAGTGCTGTGCTGCCGCCGCCCACTACAGCCACATCTTTTTCCTTGAAAAAGGCGCCGTCGCAGGTGGCGCAATAGGATACCCCCTTGCCCAGCAATTCCTCTTCTCCAGGGCATCCCAAATGTCTGCGGCGTACGCCATGAGCCAGAATTACCGTCCGTCCCTTGTAAAAACCGGAACTGGTGATAGCCCTTTTTTCATCGCCGGTCAGCTGAAGAGAGCGAACCTCTTCAAAGCGAATTTCCGCACCCAGTCCCAGCGCCTGATCATACAGCTTTTGCGCGAAATCCGGACCGGTGATGCTGGCGATAGCGGGATAATTTTCAATCTCTGGGGTAATAGCCGCCTGTCCGCCGTAAAAACTCTTATCAAACACAATCACGTCCATGCCTGCCCGCCGGGCGTACACAGCCGCGGTCAAACCGGCGGGTCCTGCGCCGACAATCAGAATATCCGTCATAAACCTGTATCCTCCTTCTGGTTAACCTGTATGTAGTATGCGGCGTATCGCTCAACTTCATGCGAGGACAATTCCTTTTGAGACCGCCCTTGTCCTGCGTGCATATAGTGTACTGAGGAGGTGACAAGATTTGAGTTTTGCAATGGGTACCAAATCAGGCGTGATGCTGCGAACCCTGCTGAATCGTTCTCCCGAGGCCACGGCCAAGATCCGCGGCGGTTCTATCCGTGGAGAGACGGCTTTTTACCAGCTGCCCTGCGGTGTATTGGTGCGGGCAGAGATCAGCGGGCTGCCGGAAGGAGCACCGGTCTGCGGCGGGCGGATTTTTGGTTTTCATATTCACGAAGGCGGCAGCTGCACCGGCACCAGGGAAGATCCTCTTGCGGATACCGACGGCCATTACAATCCGGATGGCTGTCCGCATCCGGAACACGCAGGTGATCTGCCGCCATTGTTCGGCAACCATGGCTTTGCTTTTACAGCTTTTTTGACCGACCGGTTTCGGGTGGAGGATGTTCTGGGAAAAACGGTGATCATACACGATTCTCCCGACGATTTTACCAGTCAGCCTGCGGGAAACGCCGGAAAAAAGATCGCCTGCGGTGTTATCCGCAGGCGCTAAATCCGACTAATTTAAGGACTATTTTTTTCGGCGCAGCATGGAACCGGGAAGAATCGGCCGGGGACACGCTATTGACAAACGCATCATCGGATGAGGTGCCGCCTCGACAGAGATACCGACTTCATCCTGCAGATCCAACGCCGTTAATGGATAGGGCGGCCGGCCGGGTTCCAATACTTCCAGCCGGTCGCCGGCGGCGAACCGATTCCGCTGGCAGAGCTGGAGCCTGCCCTTTTCCCAGCCTACTGCTGTAGCCGCCACCTCATAATCCTGGATATATCCGCCGCTGTCCGCAGCCTGTCCGGGCGGCCCGAAGTAGAAGCCGGTGCCATAGGGGCGGTGGCTGATTTTATCCAATTCCTCCCGAATCCATGAAGCGGTATGATAATTATCCGGCTGACCGGCAGCAATATAGCCGTCCAGGGCGGCTCGGTAAGCGTTGACAGCGACTGCCGTGTAATAGGCCGCCTTAGCCCGACCTTCGATTTTGAAAGCATTAATGCCTGCCCGATCCAAAGCGGCGATATGTTCCACCATACATAAATCCATGGCGTTGAAAAGGTAAGTCCCCTCCTCATCCTCCAAAGCCGTCCATTCTTCACCCGGCCTGCGTCTTTCCCGCAGATGATACTCCCAGCGGCAGGGCTGAGCACAATCGCCATGATTGGCATCCCGCCCGGTCATGTAAGCTGAAAGCATACAGCGGCCGGAATAAGCCATACACATGGCTCCATGAACAAAGGCTTCCAGCTCCAGACCGGCTGGGGTTTTGGCGCGAATCTCTCCAATTTCCTCCAGAGACAACTCTCGCGCCAGCACCACCCGGGCTGCGCCGCTGTCATATAACTGCCGGGCGGTCTCATAGTTCACTACCCCCAATTGGGTGGATACATGCAGTGCGCAGCGGGGAGCATATGTTTTTGCCAGCGCCATAACGCCCAAATCGGCGGTGATAATCGCGTCAGCGCCGGCATCCTGCACCTGCTCCAAAAAAGCGGGCAGAAACAGGAGATCCCTGTTTCGCGGCAGGATATTGCAGGCTACATATACCCGGGTCCCATGAGCATGTGCCAGCGCTATTGCATCCCGTAGCGTATCCGGCTCGAAATTGCCGCAGGCAGAGCGCATACCGAATTGTTTACCAGCCAGATATACGGCATCGGCACCATACAGCAGGGCGGTTTCCAGCCGCTCCCGGTCCCCGGCCGGAGCCAACAGTTCGGGAGGCGCTTTTATACTCTCCATACCTGAAACTCTCCTCCTTTTTGATAAAGAATTGCCGCAGCATGTTTGGGGCGTATGCTGCGGCAATTCTTATTGTCTTGTCAGGCGTACATGCCGATTCCGTATTTTTTGCAGATGGCTTCGTGTTCCTTCAACGTCTTCGTGTAGTAGGTGATCCCCGTTTTTAAGTCGGTGGCGAAGAAATAGCAGTTCACGATTTCCGCTTCCTCTGAAGGGTTCAGCGCCGCGCGGATGGCGTTCATACCGGGATTGTTGATGGGGCCTGCCGGCAGGCCCTTGCGCTGATAGGTATCGTAGGCTTTATTAATCACTTCATTGCCGCCTTCAACCTGAATGATGCTGCGGATATATTCCTGGGTGGAATCACATTCCAGCCGGGGATAATCCGTGCTGGCCAGACGGTTGTAAAGCACCCGGGCCACTCGGGCCATATCCGTGGGATTGTTGGCTTCTCCTTCCAAAATAGAGGCCATAGTGATGACCTCGTCAATGGTCATGCCTTTTGCTTTGATGGCTGCGCGAATAGAAGTATCCACTCGATTATCAGCGCTGAAGGTGCTCAGCAGCTTGCGTATAACGGTATCCGCCGAGCTGTTGGTGTAGAAATCGTAGGTATCCGGGAAGAGATAGCCTTCCAGCGTGTAAACCCGGTTGGCATATTGCTCGCCGTCTTCCTCGGTGGGGATAGCGGCAATAAAATCATATTCGCTGTAATCGTTTTTATTGACCGCCGCATAGAAATCGGCCTTGGAACAAACCTCCTTGGCCTCCATAATTTCAGCGATATCGGATAAGGTGGAGCCTTCGGGAATGGTGACGCGGACGGTGCCCCGAGGCTTGGTGGACTGCAGAGTGTCGATTATACTGCCGTATCCCATATTGGCGGACAGGGTGAATAATCCCGGCCGGTAGCCGCCGTCCGCCTTAGTCAGCTTAGAATACAGGCGGAAGATCATCGGCTGATCGATCAGACCTTCCTCTTTGAGAATGTCAGCAATCTGCTCGGTGGAGGCGCCGCGGGGGATCTCCACGTCCACAAGAGAGGAAGATTTATTGAGACCGGTCATATCGATGCCGCCGGCGATGATAAAGAAGGCCAGAGTGCCGGAAATTCCCAGTACCAGCACGGCGTAGATAATACCGCGGATGCAGCCCCAGGTGGTACGATCCCGCTTCTTCTTTTTCTTTTTAGACTGTTGAGAGGCCGGTACAAGAACGGCGTCGGATTCCGGAGTCGATTCTTCTGCGTCCTCCCCGGTAACGAAGGGGGGATGTTCATCGTCGGTATGCTCGTCATCCGTATTGCCCTCGGTTTCCAGCGCCGAAAAACCTATCAATGCCGCGGCTGCGGCTTGAGCCGGCGTCACCGTATCCGCTTCCGATTCAGTCGGTTCCGGAACTGGTTGTTCAGCGGTGGGCACCGGCTCGGGCGGCATATGTTCATCCTCATCCAGCTTCAAATCCAGCTTGAAGTCGCTGATCTTGGACTGGCGCTCTTCCCGCAGGCGGGCAGAGAGAGCCTCTTCATCTGTGGCCGGCGAAACAGGAGCTTCTCCCTGCTTCATTCGATTCTCCGCTTCGATTTCCTCGAAAAGCTTGTCCACTTTGTCGGACATAGTCTTCACGCTCCCGTTGACGCCTAAGGCGCCGGTTTATCTGTCGATACGTTCTCCTGTTCGCCGGAGATAGGTGTCGGTTACCAGCAGTTCCACTGGGCGGTCGTATCGGCCGTGAGGCAGGCGGCGGCGTACGCATTCATGATAACAGATGCCGATCATCCGTCCGCCGAATTTGGCCAGAAAACGGTCGTAATATCCTTTTCCGTAACCCAGTCGATATCCCTTCCAATCATAACACAAGGCGGGTACCAGACACAAGCCCGAAGAAAAGTCCGTCATCTTAATTGCTTTTTCCGGCACCGGTTCCAGCACACCGAAGGTTCCCGGTTCCAATTCTGCAAAGCTGCGGATGTAATAGAATTCCATGTCCCGCGTTCCTGGAACACAGCGGGGCACTGCCACCCGCTTACCGTCCTCCAGCGCTGTCAGGATCAGCTCCCGGGTATCCACTTCTATGGAGGTGGATACATAGGTCAGCAGGGTTTTGCAGCTGCGATACTGCCACAATCCCGTCACCCGGGCGCGGATGGCGTCGTCATGATGGCGTTTCAGTTCCGGGGTCATCTCCCGCCGGAATAGCTTGCTTTGTTCCCGCAATTCGTTCTTCAGCGGGCGGATATCTCCTACCGGCATTGCATTGCTTCCCCGATTTCGGCGGCCTTTTCCGGAGAGGTGAGGGCCGCGGCGATCCGCAGAGCGAAAGCCATCGCGACGCCGGCGCCTCTGGCGGTGATGATGCCGCCGTCTTCCACCACTGGATCGGTTTCGATCTTCGCGCCCGTCAGATCTTTTTCAAAACCGGGAAAGCAGACAGCACGCTTCCCAGCCAGCAATCCCTTATGTCCCAGGATGGAGGGAGCAGCGCAGATGGCACAAAGGGGCAGCTTGCGCTGGACAGCGGTATCGATGGCTTTTTGCACCACCTCCGACTGTTCCAGATGAAGCGTACCCGGCATACCGCCGGGCAGAACGACCGCTTCCAAGGCCTCTGCGTTCCACTCCTGATCAATAATGTCTGCGGTTACCTCAATGCCGTGAGCACCCCGGACGCACCTGCCGCCGACTCCCACCATTTCCACCGAAAGGTGCGCCCGGCGCAGGACATCCACCACCGACAGCGCCTCGATTTCCTCAAAGCCCTGGGCTAAAAACACAGAAATCATGAATAGAACCTACTCCTTTCCCTGTTTTGCGCCTTATGCGACGGCATAAGGCGCAAAGCCTTTTTCGGGGCGCGAAAAGCCCCGCTTAATAAGCCGTGATGATGGAATCGCCTGAGTGTCGCTTCTCATCAGGTCTTACTCTAAAGACAATCCCATATAGGGCTGGACGGCCCGGTCAAGCAGCATCTCCCCTGCGGAAGAGAGAGGCTTCCACATGCCGTAGAACTCGCCTTTTCCCGGGCGGCGAATCTCCCATTCAGTACAGGCAAAGGAGGAGAAAACATGAAAATAGGCGGCTTCCTCCTCCGGCGGACAGATCAGTTCCCGCACCCGCAGCACCTGACCATCCGGTTCGCATAATGCGCAGCTCTGCGGTCCGGCCAGAGCACAGCCGCCCGCGGCTGCAGCATTGCGTACAGCATAAGCCGCCTGATCAACGCTCCATTCCACATGGAAGGGAATATGGGCCAGGGCGCGGCCGCGGGCAGCGGCGTATGCCTCCGGCGCCAGTACTTGCAGCGTATTCTCTTCCAATTTTCGATCCACCGGCCTGGACAGTCGTATTTCTTCGCTGCTGAAAAAGGGGCGGTAGCCGAATCTTTTATAGTAGCCGAATAAGCTGGCTTCTCCTGGCCGCAGAAATGAGGCAGCCATTCCTTGCGCTGCGCCCTGTTCAAAGGCGAAACGCAGCAGTTCGCCAAAAATCCCCCTGCCGCGCCATTCGGGCAGGGTAGAAGCGGCATAGATATACTGGACCGGATAGAGCTCATCAGCGGCATGAAACACCACAGGCAGAGCAAAAGCCATGGATACCGGCTGGCCGTTTTCCCAATGCACCAGACAGTCTTCAGGGCGAAAAAGGCTTTGAAAAAAGGCGTCCACATCCTCCGGCGTATCCGTCGGAAAAGAGCGCAGCCAGATGGTTTTCAAAGCGGAGAGCTGCTCTGGCCGGGCATAGCCGTTGCCGCTGTTCACCATTTCTCGGTGCATAGATATTTCTCCAAAAGAAGGGCGGGCTGGTAGGAATTTTTTGCACGGCGCAGCCCTTCGATTCCCATATCGTTTTCTCGATTGATATAGCGGTATCCGCCCAGTTCCCGGGCGGCGAACTCCCGATTGATTACCGCGTAAGCGGCGGCGTAATCCGGCAGGGCTTTTTCCACATGGATATCCACCACTTCGCTGCTGATCGGCGAAGCGAAGGTGAAAGCCACCACCTTGCCATCTACCCGAATCAGGCCGCCGGTTAGGGACAGGGCCTGCCGATGAGCCAGAGCCTCCCGGATGGCGCATTTTTCACTGCGAAGAGATTCATCCTGGCAGTTCCCCTTTTGACGGCACCATTCCCGGGCCATCTCCAGCACGTCCGGCGTATTGCTGTCGGTGATGGATTCATAACTCCAGTCGTATTGTTCGGAAAAGCTGTTGATATGATTGCGTTTGCCATGGTATTTTTTTCCCTGCAGATTTGCTAGATCCTCTGCGGCATAGAGGTAATCAAACTCATCCCGCATGGGTTCTGCAGTGAACTCGCCAGGAAACCAGGAGTCCAGGAGCGTCAAATAGGAGGTGTCGGTAATGAAGAGTTTTAGCGGAAGACCGCGGTCATGGGCATATTCCTTAAGAAGCAGCAGATTTTCCCGCATATCGCCGCCTACAGGCAGCAGGAAAAAACGGTCCGCGCCTTCCTGGGATTTGATAAACAGAGTGTTGCCCATCCGGGCGATCTGGTTGCGGTAAAACCGCCGCCACATGAAAAGTGTGGTAAAAGAGTATTCGGCGGAACGGAATCCGCTGGACTGCAGCAGCTCTTTCATCCAGGCTGCATCCTCCAAACGGGGTTCCCGGAACGCCAGTTCCGGTTTTACAGTGAGCATAAATTGGATGGTTCCTTTCTGTCAAGCTGAATCAGGTGAAGCAGCTCCTTGGTGATCTCATCAGGCGGCAGGGGCTTGTCCGCAGAGGCACAGCTTACCACCGACCATCCCCGTTTGCCGGCTGCATACAGGGCGCTTTCCCGGCATTTTTTCAGATAATGCAAATCCCGTTCATGGATATCTTTCCGGGAGCCGTCTCCGCCGTAGCGTCCGGCAAGAAGCGCTTGGGCAACTTCCAGGGGCATATCCAAAAAGATCACCTGATCCGGTCTGGGAAGTCCCAGCAGCCCGTATTCATAGTTTTCCAGCCAATCCAGATAAGCGTCCCATTGATCCTGGGGCAGCTTGGACATCTGATGAATGGTATTGGAAGTGGTATAGCGGGCGGCGAGAATCAGTGCGCCGGCTTCGTAATCCGCCTGCCAGAATTTTTTGTAGCTGGCGTACCGATCCACCGCGTAAAAGGAGGAAGCGGCATAGGCGTTCACGTCGTCCGGTGAGGAGCCGAATTCTCCGCCCAGATACATCTTTACCAAAGCGGAGGACGGCTGGGCGTAATCCGGGAAAGAGATGGATTTATAGTGTATCCCGTGGGTGAGCATATACTCACCCAAACGTTCAAACTGGGTGGATTTTCCGCTGCCGTCCAAACCGTCCAGCACCACCAGCCGCCCTTTTTCCATATCGCCACGCCTTTCCCTCAATGGATTGCTGCATGTAACCCGACTGATTTTACACATATCGCCATTATAACAGAATTGTGAAAAGCCTTCAACCCGCTTGTCCGTATTTTTCCATTTTATCAGCATCAGGTTACTCCAATGTCAGCCGGCCGCGAATGGCGTCCAGGCGTTTTTGCCCGATTCCCTCCACCTCCATCAGCTCTTCCAGGGAGCGGAAACCGCCGTGAGTATCCCGATAAGCGATAATACGGGAGGCCAGAACCTCTCCTATGCCGTCCAGGGTCATCAGTTCTTCTATGGTGGCGCTGTTGAGACAAATGATATTCGAAGCGCTGTTAACGGCAGCGGCGGAAGAAACGAGAGAAGGAGCAGAAGTGGAATGGGAGGAGATACCGGAGCTGAGAACCACTTTAACCGGGGCCAGGTCTGGCGCGGAGAATACGGCAAACAGACAAACGGCAGCGCCTAACACAGCGGCCGCCGCCCATAATAAGATTTCCTTTCCCTCCGTTTTCATCTCTTTTTTCGCCTCCATTCCCAATTTCATTGTAAGGGCGAAAGGAAGGAAAAGGCAAGTGGACCTTTTTCACCTTTCCTTCTTTTTCAAAACAGAAAGTGATGGAATCGCCATGGACAAACGGAAAAAATAGATTACAATAAAGATAGCAACACATTGGGAAGGAATGAGGCCGCGATGGAAACCAAAAAGCTGCTTTTGGTGGAGGACGACAAGGGGATTGCCATGGGGCTGGAATACTCTTTGCGTCAGGAAGGCTTTGAAACCACAGTATGCTCCTCGGTGAGCGCCGCTTTGGAAGCGCTCCGCGCGGAGCGCTTCGATTTGGCAATTCTGGATTTATCTCTTCCCGACGGCACGGGATATGATGTATGCCGGGCAATAAAAGCCAAAAACGACGGTGCCGCCGTGATTTTTCTCACCGCCCGTGACGACGAGGGAAACATTGTCATGGGACTGGATATGGGAGCGGATGATTACATTACCAAGCCCTTTCGCATCCGGGAACTGATTTCCCGCATTCGCAGCGTGCTGCGCCGCTGCGGCCGGACGGAGACAGGGACTGTGTATACTTACGGCAGCGTTCAGGTCAACACCGCTCAGGGAAAGGTGTACAAGGATGGACGGGATGTTTTCCTCACCGCGCTGGAATACCGGCTGCTGCTGTCCCTGGTGAATAATGAGGGGCGGATACTTTCCCGATCCCAGCTGCTGGAAAGCATCTGGGATGTGTCGGGGGATTTTGTCAACGACAACACCCTCACAGTGTACATCAAGCGCCTGCGGGAAAAGATCGAGGACGATCCGCAGAACCCGATGATTATCCAAACGGTGCGGGGGCTGGGCTACCGCATCGGAAAGGGGGAATGACCCGTGCGGTTTTTCCGCAATCAGGAGGTGCAGCGGCTTTGCGTGCTGCTGGGGGTGGTGGCTGCAGCTGCGTCGGCCGTGGGATTTGTCCGGGATTTATGGACGGGCCTGGCAGCCTTGGGCGGTGTACTGGCTGCTGCAGTGACCGCGCTACTTTTCACCGCCTGGCGTTATCGGGAAATTGAGAAGCTGGCCGGTTTCCTCAAACGGATTGCCGGCGGGGAATACGCCTTGGATGTGCGGGATAATGAGGAAGGGGAGCTGAGCATCCTCAAAAGCGAACTGTATAAGGTTACCGCGATGCTTTCCGAATATAACGAACGCCTTCGCCAGGAGAAGGTGGCCCTTTCCGATTCCATGGCGGATATATCCCACCAGCTGAAAACCCCGCTGACATCCATGCTGGTGATGGCGGACCTACTGCAGGATAGCAATCTGCCCGAGGAAAACCGGCGGGAGTTTACTGGAAGAATCCGAGCCCAGCTGGAACGGATCGAATGGCTGGTATCCTCTCTCCTCAAGCTTTCCAAGTTGGATGCCGGGGTGGTGGAGATGAAAACCGATATTGTCAATGTTCCTGCCCTGGTGGAAAAGGCGATCTCGCCGCTACTGATTCCTATGGAACTCAAAGATCAGGTTTTGGAGTTGAAAGGGGATGAAGGCGTATATTTCACCGGCGACGCTCACTGGACGGCGGAGGCGCTGATTAACATATTGAAAAACTGTATGGAGCATACGCCGAACGCCGGTCGGCTGCAGGTGACCTGGACGGGCAATCCCATTTATACCGAGATCCAGATTGCTGATACCGGTGAAGGCATTTTCCGGGAGGAACTGCCTCATATTTTTACCCGGTTTTATCGGGGAAAAAACGCCCATGAGGATAGCGTGGGTATCGGGCTGGCTATGGCGAAAAGCATCGTCATTCGCCAGAATGGAGATATCACCGTGGACAGCACGCCGGGAAAGGGTACGACCTTTTTTATCCGATTTTATAAAACCATCGTCTGAAAATCATTCAATGATATGAAAATAGTACCTGTGTCTTTTCAGACAGCAAGTCTGGTGTTATACTGTGTTTAAATAGCGGCTGAATGTTTTTTAGCTGCGGAAATTTTAGGAAAGAAGGAATGGCCATGCAATACAGGCCTTTTGGTAAAACGGGAGAACAGGTGTCGGTACTGGGATACGGCTGTATGCGGCTGCCCTCGCTGGATATCCCCTTTGGCGGGGAAAAAATTGATGAGGCGGAGGCGATCCGTCTCATACGCTATGCTATCGATCAGGGTATCAATTATGTGGACACGGCTTTTATGTATCACGGCGGAAACAGTGAAGGTCTGGTAGGCAAGGCGCTGAAAGACGGCTATCGGGCGAAGACCTTGTTAGCCACCAAATCTCCCTTCGGCGGTTTTTCGAAGCCGGAGGATTTTGACCGGCATCTGGCGATTCAGCTGGAGAGGCTGGGGGTGGATACCATTGATTTTTATCTGCTTCACGCCGCCAGCAGGAATTCCTGGGAAAATGTGGCGCTGAAGTTCGGTTTGCTGTCCAAAATGGAGAAGGCAAAAGCGGATGGGAAGATCCGGCATATCGGCTTTTCTTTCCATGACGATTATGACGCGTTTCAGGAGATCGTGGACGCCTACGACTGGGATTTCTGCCAGATTCAGTTAAACTACATAGATGTGGAGCATCAGGCGGGGCTGCGGGGTCTGGAATATGCCGCCGCCAAAGGCATGGGTGTAATTATTATGGAGCCGCTGCTGGGCGGCAAGCTGGCGAATCCCACCGATCAGGTGCGCAAGGTACTGCCTGCCGATAAGACGCCGGTGCAGGCGGCATTGGATTTTCTCTGGAATCGCCCGGAGGTGAGTTTGATTCTCAGCGGAATGGGGACCGCCCAGCAGTTGGAGGACAATCTCGCCTATGCCGATGATTCACGGCCTGGCAAACTCTCGGAGGAGGAACTGGCCGCTTATACGGAAGCCAAGCGGGTATATGACACTATGGCCCGGGTACCCTGCACCAAATGTGCTTATTGTATGCCCTGCCCCTTTGGCGTCAATATTCCCGGGGTTTTTGAGGCCTATAATAAATCCGCATTGTCCATGGAGGAGGCCAAGGCTTTGTACGACGGCTTGGATGGACAGGCCGCGCTGTGCCGCAAGTGCCGCAAATGCGAAAAAATCTGTCCCCAGCACATGGAGATCAGCCGTCTGATGATGGAGGTTTCCGATTTCTTCAACGCTTAATGAAAAGAGAGGCTTAGTTTTATGATCCGTTCCGGAATCCAGCCGGCCCGCCGCACCATCAGTCTGACAAAAAGATTGACCTACGGCGGCTTGACCATAGCATTAGGGGTTATTCTGCCTCAGCTGTTTCATCTGGCGGGCGGCGATATGGCGGGAAAAACCTTTCTCCCCATGCATATTCCGGTATTGCTGGGCGGCTTTTTTCTAGGCCCGCTCTGGGGCGCCATGGTGGGGCTCCTGACCCCCGCGGTGAGCTGCCTGGTCACCGGACTGATGATGCCCAAAGCAGTGATGCTGCCCTTTATGATGATCGAACTGATGGGTTACGGCTTGTTCACCGGTCTGTTTTTCCAAAAATTCAAGCTGCCCACGGTTCTCAGCCTGCTGCTCGCCATGCTCGGCGGCCGGATGCTGTATTTCCTTTCTCTGGTGGCAGCGCTGCATCTGCTGCAACTGCAGCTGCCCTTCGCCGTATCCGCTTGGGGGGCTGCGGCGGGAGCGGTGGTCACCGGACTGCCTGGCATCGCGGTACAAGTGGTGGTGATACCGGCGCTGTTGCTGGCGCTGAAAAAGGGCGGGCTGTTATATGAGCGCTGAGAGAAGGAGAGCCAAGGAAATGCTAAAAAACGGCGGATACACCTGTGTCGCAGTGAAAAACGGCAGCACCTGGTTTTCCACTGAGCGGGGCATTCATCCTCTGCTGGATTGGCTGGAATCGCCCGAGACGCCGCTGAACGGCGCGGCGGTGGCGGATAAAGTCATAGGAAAAGCGGCGGCGCTGCTGATGGTTCAAGGCGGTGTAAAGAAGGTTTACGCCGCTGTGATCAGCGACCCCGCTGTTCGGGTGTTTGCCGATCACGGCGTTGCGCTGAAGGCAGACAAACGGGTACCGCGGATCGTCAACCGCCGGGGCGACGGCCTTTGTCCTATGGAAAGCCGGATAATGGACATCGATTCACCGGAAGAGGCGTATGCTATTTTGAGAGGCGGCATGTAAATGTTGTCTTTAGAAGAATATTTGCAGGATCCATGCGGGAAGTTGTCTATACCTTTCTGGAAGGCGAAAATTTATCCCATGCCGAAGGACATGATGGTGGTTCATACCAGAGATTTGTCACATATAAATATGGATAATTACACCGACCAAAAATTTTTTCGTCTGTATCACTCTATGGAAAAGACAGAATATTCCGTCCCGCACGGCTTTAAAATAATTACGACATCGCCGGATACTATCGAGGATATGGTTTCTATTATTAACCGTTCGTATTTGGATTTGACTGTGAGTCGTGAGCAGTTGATAAGATATACACAGATGCCTGCGTATCATCCAGGCTTATGGATACTTCTTTTGGATACGACAAGCATGCGCTTCGCGGGATGCGGTATTGCAGATTTTGATAATGAGGCCAAGGAATTAAGTTTAGAGTGGATCCAGGTACTTCCGGAATACCGGCGGCAAAAAATTGGCTGGACGATAGTCAGCGAATTGCTTCATAGGATGAGAGAAACTGCGAATTTTGCTACTGTGTCAGGTAAGATGGATACGCCCGCCAATCCGGAGGCGTTTTATCGTGCTTGCCATTTTACAGGCCGGGATATATGGCACGTTTTGCATGCCAAATAGAAATCATAAGAAAAAGCGGCAGACGTAGCCGTTTTTTCTTTTTTTGATCTTTTTTCGTTTTACCAGAAGATACCGTTGAAAGACGGATCGCTTTTGGAATATTGCTTTTTTGTTTGGCAACAATGATAACGGTTCCCGCGATATCCGGCGGTTAACCGTCTGGAAAAAGGTCGTGTTTTTTACACAAATTAACAGTAATAAACACGATGCGGAAAACCAGAATAATGAATGCAAACGCAAACACATTACAGCGGCGCAAGCGCCGCAAAATTCAAGGAGTGTAAAGAATTATGTCTAGCAACAAAAACCTGGTTCCCGAAGCTCGCGAAGGCCTCAACCGTTTCAAGATGGAAGCTGCTAACGAAGTTGGCGTGAACCTGAAGCAGGGTTACAACGGCGACCTGACCTCCAAGCAGGCTGGTTCCATCGGCGGCCAGATGGTCAAAAAGATTTTCCCACAACGCACAACGAGCTTTATCAGAAAAAACCGCCGGGTAGTTGACCACCAAACACAGGTTGCATATACCGTTGATATGGCTGTCTAAATACATATAGACAACACAAAACCGGCCTTCTAAAGAGGGCCGGTTTTATCTAGTATCAGTTATATAGTAACTTGTTGTATTCATCCTGCCATTGAAGAATGGCTTTCATCTCATCTTCTATGCTGGTACACTGTGGATTATATTGGCGGTACTCTGTGAAAAGTTCCTCTATATTTTTATTGCAGTAATCAAGCTCGTCTTTTAAGCTGTTCATTTCATCGTGTGGCGTATCCTCCGAGTGTTCCCCCAAGGATGAAAGCTCTTCCAGTAGATTTGCTCTCTCGTTCCATGATTCCAGCAAAGTGTCAAGTAATCCGTAAATGACTGCATACCGCAAAAGACTTTTTTCTGCAAGCATCTCAAATCCGCAGCGTTCCAGCCATTGATTAGCAAAATTGCGTTCGTCAGAACCATTGCTGTATGTGCCGTCAACTAAATCGCCTATAAAATTTTCTAGAAGCTGGGATACTGATAGTCCTACAACTGCGGCTTTTTTACTGATCCGATGAACGTCAGCGTTCGAAAGACGCAGAATGATTGTGCGTTCTTTGATGGTTTCGATTTCCCGGCGTTGCAGTTCCCCGCATGACATGATCTTCCGCCTCCTTCTTGTATCGGCGATCTATCTCACACAACATAGCGTGGTATCGGGACAGGTCAATATTGCCAGCATTATAATAGATGTTTACCATCGCGATCAGCATTGCCTTCCGAAATTCATTTTGCGTTCTGGCTGTTTGCAATATGTCACACCCTTTCATGGCAAGTATTGACCTGTCCTTTTCAATTATTCATTTGCTCTCTGTTTTGGTGCACTTGATTAGGTTACAGGATGGTCGGCGGCAAACCGACTCCATAGGCTATACCTCCCCGCCGTCGGCCGGGGCGCACCCTGGGGCCTCCCCTCGGCTATGCGCAAGTACCATTATAACCCTGTATCTCTCTTGGCCTTGGACGCTGCCGACATCTTTAATTGCCCGGTATTGCTCGCTATGTAAAAACAGTCCCGGCGTACTGGCGAACGGCTCCATATACAGGGGATGTATCCTGTAACCTACAATATACAGTTGTCAAGGTGCATAGGGGAAGTGTACGGAGCATTTCATGCTCCTATATATAAGCAGATTTTTGGGGCGTTTGTCAGGGAGCGGATTGAAAAGATTTTTTTATATTTCGTAAAGCGGTATCCAGAGAATCTTTTACGGTTTGTCTCGTGACCCCTTCGCTCCGAGCAATACCAGATATAGAGATTCCTAAACCATAACGGGCATAGAGTCGGGCCGCTTGTTTATCTGGAAGTCGGCGGATGGCTGTATACAAGGCTTCCCTGATGGCTTGTTGCTCATAAAGCGTTTCCGGGGATGGGACAAGAAGAATCAATTCCGATTCGGGAATCGTGGACAAAGAGTAATAGGCTTTATGTACACGACGGCGCTCATTATAAGCGTGATTATCACGCCGATCTTGCTGTAAAAACTCGGCCACGGAATCAGACACTTGGCAGAAAAAATCGGTGGTGTAAATTGCGGGATATATGTCTTTGAGATTGACAGTTTTCAAGGATAATCCTCCATTCTCTGTTTTAGTTTGAATACGAACCAAAACAGAGGGAGGAGAACGGCACCGAGGCAAAAAGGCCGGATAATAAAAACAGCCAACCCTAAATCGTGCAAGGTTGGCTTTTAAGCGAAAGTTTTCGAATGTTGATACAGCTAACCCAAAACTACCAACTCCGGCCCGCACAGCGAAACCAGGGAGGAAAACCGGCATTGCTGTGCCGGAATAAATTTCTCAACTTTCGTATGGGAAATAGAGTTCTGAGTCTGTGAAAAAAATTCACATTTAAGAAGGAACGGACAGAAGGCGTTTTGGCCTCCTGTCCGTTCCTTCTTAACTTTCCGAAAAATTATCGGGAGGTCATTTTAGTTTTCATAATTTGGGCATATGAAACAAGGGCCCCGTTGCCGGGGGCCCTTGTTTCATCGGTCAAAATAATTATATCATTATGTCATAGAATGTTTCCAGTTAAGGATTTTTTATTATTTTTTTACGGTCAACGCCTTAAGGACGCTGACCGTCCCTTGGATATCCTCGACCTTCTCTTCCAACTCGTCCAGCCGCCGGAATTTGTCGTTCATACCCGTTTGACCCTCAATAAGTAATTGGATATTTTTATTTGTCACATTTTCCAAGCCAATTCTTACTTTCGTCAATTCCCCATCAACGGAAACGATTTTCTCATCTACAGAGGCAACTCTTTCGTCTAAAGAGGCTAGCTGTTCAGCCATTGTATCTATTTTCTTTAATTGTGTTTCCATAGAATCCATTCTCGTGAGAAGTGTTCCTAAAAGCTCTTCGATCTTATCCATAAATTTCTCTCTCCTATCTATCCTCTTTATCCACTAAACCTTTCACTAATTCCAATATGTTTTTAGCCTGCTCGTTTGATAGACGGCCAAAATAGTGCATGATCTCTCGTGTGGTATTGGGAGCGTGGAAATCCTTGTCAAAGAATTCAGCGGGTGTTACCTTGCAATACTCACAAATGCGAAAAAACATCGTCATTTGGGGCAAGACAGCGCCTTTTGATATGGATTGAATGTAATTGCTACTTTTACCCAAATCGTAACTCATCTGATATTCTGATACTTTTCCAGGTAAAGCGAGACGCAACTCTGTAACGCGGTCTCGGATAAATCGTTTATAACTGAGAACAAATGGACTTTCTTCATCGGTCATTGTGTCCTTTTTTGCCAACTTATCCTCTATCTCCTTCAATGATTCCCACCTCCTCTATTAGGATAGTACAAGTTTTGATCTGATTAATTAGTTTATAATTTGATTATGTATTGATATTGTAGTTTATAATATGTATAATGAGTTTATACCTACTTTTTCAGAAAAAATGTAGTTTGTAACGAATGGATGTGGGAGGAAGAACGATCATAGAAAATTAACAGAAATCTGTGTTGCGGAAGATGATGTTGGATATTGCCTTTAGAAGCTGGGTGGATTTATCTGTGATCGACGATACAGTTACAATCAATCCATCCTATGGCGCGGCCTTGGATGAATTGATTCAGCAGCACCTTGATCTGACAGCAGATATAAAAGAAATCCGGTCAGGCGTTGGATGGACGAGCGTAGGGTAAGAGAAGTAACGACTTCCCGCCAATTTGGTGGGAAGTCGTTATACGAAATATTCGGCGTAAAACGTGATCGGAAAGGCGGATATAAATAAAAATTTTTGAAAGGAGTGATACGGATGAAAACGTCTGTTGGAATTGTCCGAAAGTGTGATTTTGTCGGACGTATCGTTATACCGGTTGAATATCGCCATGTGCTGAAATTGGATTGCGGGGACTCCGTTGAGTTTTTTACAGAGGAAGCGACTCTTATTTTAAAAAAACATACTCCCCATTGCGTTATATGCGGAGAGGCACGAAAAACCATAACCTATCACGGCGAACTTTTATGTTCTAAATGTATACAAGAGCTGAAGGAGCAGGCAAAAGCCCCCGTAGTTCATCCCGATGATCTGACAACAAAACGGAGAGATATTGCCGTTGATTTGTTGTCCAGTTGCGATTGACGGCCAGATCACTAGCGGTCAAATGATGGACAGTAATGATACAAACTGGACCATGTTCCTCAAGGATGGTGGAACTTTTCAGTTGTGTCATTTCCTCAAATATTCCCGTTAATTCGTCTGTGCGTTCCGGGGTCAGAACGAAACGGTCATAATCGTCCATGTGTTCAGTGGCATACACAGCAAGCACATCCGTCCAGTAATCCTCCGGGCCGGTATGCTCGACACGCACGGCTGTACCGGGTTCCAGCGTATCCTTAATAGCGTCTATCTGTGCCGACAATACGGTATTCGCCTGTTCCACCACTGACGCAACAGGGGTTTCTTTCTGGCCGGTATCAAAAGAGAACAGGCAGACTGCTAAGGCGGCCAGAACGATAGCCAGAAGGATTGCCGCTGTCACCGGTAAAGCAGACAACAGAGCAATCAAGCCTTTGGTGAGGCTGATTGCGGCCCGCCCAATCGCCTTTGCGGCCCGAACCGCCTTTTTTTTAGTAGTTTTTTTGACAGTGTTAGTTCTTATGGTTGCCGCCTTTGCCGCCTGTTTTTGCAGTTGTCGTTTGAAGGACTTCCCGACATTTTGGCGAAAGGTGTTTCCACGTCGAGCAGCATTATAAGTGATTTGTGTTGCTCTCCGGCCCGTCTGTGTTATTTGCTGCCGTCCGTATTGTGCAATATCCGATTGTGATTCGGCTTCATCCGTCAGATTATCCTGGCAAACGTAGTTCTGGTTCATCATAGGTTTTGGGAGATGATAAGAAACCGCATGGCGGGTTTTCGGCGCGTTCATGGTCTTTTTCTCTTTGATTTTCATAATACTTTCCTCTCATGGAAGTTAGAGCGATAAGGAGTAGTGCTGTATGAATATTTTAGAGCAATTATATGAAGGGGTATTAAAGCCGTCTGATAGCGTCATATATACAGATGAGTATAACCTTTTACTGGAGAAATCACAGGAGCTTGAAGATAGCCTTGGAGCGTTACTATTAATGAATGATGAAAGAGAGTTGTATAATGAATTATTGGACATACACAATCAACAAGAGTGTGAATATGGGAAAATAAGTTTTTGTCAGGGGTTTTCCCTGGCTACAAAAATCATTATGCACTCTATGGGAGTACGACTGGAGAAGCCCAGGGAAGAAAAGAGGGAAGGGAAAAGGATGTGTTGCAATGATAGAATCCCTTACCAGGAATTGCTGATGGAACGGTGTATGGATATCAGTTCAACATTAACGGACGCCTCCAACAGCTATCGAAAGAACAGCAAGCAGCATATAGGGGTAATGATAGAATTGCAGCGCAACCTAGATGAAGATAAGTTTGGCGATTACAATGATGTATGGTGTGATCTGTCCTATGCCATCTCTATACCGGCATATATTTATGGAACGAATCTAGCTGATGGGAATATAGATTGGGAGGGATTAGAGCAGCGGTTAGACGGCTTATATGCCAGCCCGCGCTTCCAAGAATTATGGGGAAGATATGGGACGATCAAAGAAAAACTGATAGGAGTGTTAGAAAACACCCCCTCTTTTACCCAAGATATGATAGATAAGCTGGATGAATATGAGAGCTATATGCAGACGGAAATCCGGTTGGAGAGCTATTTGGCGGTTTACCTTGGTTGCATAGACAGAGTGGAGATTATGAACTGGCTGAAAGATGATAACAGTACCTCCACGGCTGAAATAGAAAAATGGTTAAAAAAACATATACCGGATATCGACCTGGAAATGATCGAAGATTAACGGTAAGAGGACTTCCCGCCAATTTGGCGGGAAGTCCTCTTACTGTTTGAGCATTATCGTGCAAGTGTTTTTTGGGGCTTACTGGCGGATTGCTCCGGTTTCTTAGGAGGCAAAGCTAAAACTTTGGATTCCGATTTTGACTGTGTTTGTGCGGGCTGTGAAACGGGAGTCGGCACGGGGGGAGAGGAAGCCGGAGAATCGGCGGCTTTATGGTCCCGGTCCGCAACGGGTTTATTCGGCTGGTTTTCAGCCATTTTTTCCTCCTGCTGTTTACGCTTTGCCAGCTTTTGCAGCTCCAGCATTTTCAAAATATGATTTTCCATGTCTGACATGGTTGTACCTGGCGGGAACGCCAATGGAATTCTCTCTGATTTAAACACCATTGGTTTCTGCGGTTGCTCTATTGGTTCACTTTTTTGGGGGTGCTTCGGCACAAGAATATCTTTAGCCGTTTTAGCTATCCATTTTCCACTTTCACTCAGTTCATGAAGCTGTTTAGCCTGGGCGGATGTGGGAACCACATCGTAATCCAGCCCCAGGTTATACACCTCCGCTTGCTGTTCCTTTGTTAGATACGACAATTCAATGCCGACTGGCGCTTTCATTTCGCCAGCGTCGATCATATCACAAAAATCGTCGCTTAGATATTGAATGTGCATATACCGCTGAAAGCTGCGCCCAGACATGTGTAGTCGTGCGCCGTAGATCTCGGCTAACTCTGTATATTCCTTATCTGCCCCTTGCTGGGAACGCAAATCATTGCGCGCTCCCTGATTTTTGCGCGCTTCCATTTCCATTACCAAGGCTTTAATCTGTTGGGTAATGGGGATTTCCCGATGGGCGTTGCCGTTATTCATGGCAATAACCGCGTCCTCATAGGTCATAGCACGTATAATGCAAGGCATACTTTTAATACCGTTTTTATTGCACAGGAAACGCCGGAGATGGCCGGAAACGATATGAAGGTTTCCTTTGTGGGGCCACAATAGGACCGGGTCTTGTATGCCGTCGCGTAGGATTTTAGCTTCAATAGCTTTCGCGTCAGCGTTATATGTCACCTTAATCGGGTGGCCGGGGAAGTCCAATGGCAGATTTGTCGGTATCATCTGGACTGTTTCTGACGCCGTATATCCCATAGCGGAGGTTTCAGGTGGGATCTGTACTGGCTCGGGAGTTTCCTTTTTTACCTCATCATCCTTCACCGGTACAACGCCCTTTTCCGTTGGAGAAGGCTTTTCCTGCTTTGAAAGGGACTTGGCTGGCTTAGTCATTTCCGGCTTTTTGGCCGCTGGAACAGTGGAAGGCTTGGGGGAAGATGGGGGTGCGGTTGGTTCTACCTTTGGCGCGAACACAGGCGTTTTCGCCGGAACGGTTGACTGCGGTTTGCTGCTTTGAGGCGGTACTGTCACTTTGTCATCCCCGACACTTCCCGCCAAATTGGCAGGAAGTGTCGGGGACGCACTGACGGGCTGGGACGGCGCAGCCGGTACGGCGGAAGCTTTCTCTCCAGCCTGTAGAGGCCCCGCCGCAGGCGGGGCCTTCTCCGGGACGGAGCCGTTTTTGAGTTGTTCTAGCTTGTCTTTCACACTGTTTGGCATAGAGATTCCTCCTGTATTATTCATCGGGTTTGGTTGTCATCAGCCGGTAAAGGGTTGTATCTTTAGGGAACTCATTAACAAAGGGGACGATTGTATCGCCTACCCGGATAAGCCCATGGCCGGGAGCCGGGTCGGTGATATGGGATAACTGTGCGTCGGAGATATGCAGCAGTGTTGCCAACTCGGCCCGGTCGGTGGCGGATTGATTGAGCATAGCCAAAAACTCGCTGTTTGCCAACATTAACCGGGCGGTTTCCGAACGCAGGCACTCTTCTACATTTTGCGTGATGGCCGTCGCGGAAGCGTAATATTTCCGGAACCGTTTCCAAGCCCCTGATAAAAAGGTGGCGCTGTATTCGTTGCCGAAAAACAGATGAATTTCATCGATAAAAATGTGAGTGTACCGCCTTTTTTTTCGGTTACTGGTGACGCGGTTCAAAATGTAATCCAGCATAACCAGCATACCAACGGTTTTGAGCTGGGAGCCTAAATCAAGGATGTCAAAGCACATAATCCGATTGCTCATGTCAATATTGGTGGGGTGGGCGAACATATTCAGAGAACCTTCGGTAAACAACTCGGCGGCGAGGGCCATTTGCAGGGACTCCGGCTCCGGCTGCTGCAACAGCTCCGCCCGCAGAGTACGCAGGGTAGGGACAGTTCCTTTGTTCCGGTAGACGTTGGCGATACAGCGGTCAATGATGGACTTTTCCGCCGCCCCCAGCTTCCCAGCTAATAGCTGCTCGAACAGGGAGAGGATAAAATCGGCCTTGGCGGCAATAGGGCTATCGTCCCCGCCGTAATCCTCGTTGATGTCCATGGCATTGATATGATGGGGACTGCCGGCGGCAAGGCGGATCACCTCGCCGCCCAACGCGCGGACAAGGGGCGCATACTCTCGCTCCGGGTCGCAGATCAGAATATCGTCGCCGGTAGACAGGGCGACACTAAGCAGTTCCTCCTTGGCTGCAAAGCTCTTACCGGAACCGGACGTGCCGACGATAAAGCCGTTGGCGTTGAGCAGACGCTTTCGATTGCAGACAATCAGGTTGTGGGATACGGCGTTTTCGCCGTAATAAATGCCGCCCTCCTGCATGATCTCTTGGGCGGAAAAGGGCATGAGGACGGCGACGGATTCGGTGGTGAGGGTACGCATGGCACGAATGCGGCGCAGACCGTAGGGGAGGACGGTGTTTAATCCGTCCTCCTGCTGATAACGCAGCACGGAAATCTGGCACAGGTGCTTGCGACCGATGGAGAGCAGGGCTTCGGTGTCCTCATCCAACTGCTTTTTGCTGTCGGCCAGATGAACCAGCGTCAGGGTGGCAAACATCATCCGCTGGTCGCGGTTTGTCAGGTCGTCCATATACTCCCGCGCCTCCGTCCGCATGAGCTCCAGGTCGTAAGGAATCGCCGCCGAAAAGTTGTTGCTGTTGTTGGCCCGGCGTTGCCAGCGGGTGATGTCAGTTTCCACCGCCAATATCCGCTTTTGTATCTCTTTGACGGCTTCATCTGTAGCCGTTGGAAGAATGTCAATGGAGAGCATGAGCCGCCGCCCAAAGTCGGATAGTTCTTTCACAAAATCATCTTTGATATATGAAGCATATTCTCGCAGAAACAACACCCGCCCTACCTTGTCTCCCATCAAAAAATGATCGGCCTTAAACTCCAAGCTGTCCGGACAAATATAATCCCGGAAGTCGTGGCCCTTTCGCATGGTTTCGGACAGGTTAAATCGGAAAAATGGTTCTTCTCCCGCCCGAAAAAAGTCATGCAGGATACGCAGGCGCTCGTCATTATCCAATGGCGCCAAGCCAGAACCAATCCGTTGAAATCCGGCGGCAAGATCGGTCTGCACCCGGAGAAAATAGGCGCGGGCGTCCTCGTTATCCCGACGAACCGTGGATACGGTCAAATATCTGTCCCGAATCAGGTTGTTTCCCTGTATCGCCTTGGCGGTGAGCATGGCGTTGTATTCCCGCCGGTATTCGTCCAGCCCGTCTTCCCGCAGCGGGAGCAGGACGGTTTTGGCAAATTCGTCGGGGTTGAGCTTGTGGTTGACAAGGGTAATTTTGGCCGCCGCGTCGGTAGGCAGAGAGTTGAGGAGGGCAGCATAGGCCATAAAAATGTCCGTCTGATCTTCCGACGAAGCGACGGCATAGTTCACATCGGAAAAGCTCCACGTCCGGCTGTATTTGCCGCCCACCTGCCAGATACCGCCCTCCAACATACGGCGGATGGGGATGGACTGCTGGACACTGCGGGGAACGAGCACACTGTCCCGTTCGGCGCGATTCCAGCCGCGCAGCGCCTTAATCATGGCGGCTGTCCTCCTTTCCATACACAGCTTCTTTGTACAAATTGCGAGCCTCAAATATCCGCCGCCCGGCGCACAGCCATTCGCTTTTCAGCCATGTCCAGACAAATTGTTCCAGCGTCATGCCGTGGTAGTTGAAAAATCCGGCGGCGGCAAAGGGAGCCGCGCCCAGGAGACAAACCCAGCTTACCCCTTCCGTTCCTAAGGCCGGACGAAGGAGGAAGAACAGTCCCACGGCGATTCCCAGCGCGGCGGCGGAACACACTGTTTGCCGCAGGGTCAAGCCAAGAAACAGCGATTCTTTATATTTCTGGATGTCCTTATTGATTTTAATTTCCATAACCTAAACCTACTCCTTGTGAAATAAACAACCTCCCGCCAATTTGGCGGGAGGTTGTTTGCATAAATCTTGCTTTATCGTACCGGTGCAGCGATTTGCCGACGGTGCGAAAATGAGAAGCCGTATACCTTGGCAATTTCATCGCCCAGTCTGCGGGTTATCCTCGTAATGTCCGCGCGGGTTGCCGTCCCTCGGTATAGCATTCCCTTCAGATTGTCGATCTGTGTTTCGGTAACGCTGTCCTTGTATATGCGATAGAGATAGTGGTTTGTACCGTCGTGGTGGGTGGCGTCACAACGCAGATCGCCGTTTTTATCCACAAACCAAGTGCTGGTATCGGTATCGGAGTATAAACAATCCCGGATATTGCCGCTGGCGATCTCCTTGTATCCCATACGTCGGCCAGACCAAAGACCTAAATCGCCCACAACAAGGATGGGGCGGGATAGCTGGATATTTAGATTGATTCGCTCGTTGTCCAAATAATCGCTGTTGATTTCGTACATCAGAGCTATGCGGTCATCCTCGGACAATGCAGGGTATTGTTTCTCCAAATGCTCTTTCCAATCCTCATAGTCCAGATCGCTGCTCCAGATGATATACTTTTCGATTTTCACGGCTTGCCTCCTTTGCTGAAAGGAAGAACCTCCCGCCAATTTGGCGGGAGGTTGCTGCTGTTTTATCGGTTGTGTTTTTTACGCCTATAGAGCAGGAGAAGTGCGGTTATGGAACAAACCGTTATCGTCAGAGCCTGTGCGGGCAGCGTATCGCCGGTTTTGGGTGTTTCCGGTATCGGCTGGTTGGGGATGGTGAGGCTGGCATTGTTGTTTGTGTCAGGGACGATGGTTCCCGGTTTCTCAGAGGTATTGCCCTGTATATCTTCTGGTTCGACCTCCAACACCGGCCCAAACATGGCCATCCGCTTGACGGTAGCCACCTGTCCGTCATAGAGCAGCGCCGCTTCATAGTGCGTGGTGTCGAGAATATACCCCTCCGGGGCGATGGTCTCGATGACGATATAATCCCCCAGGTACAGGAGCTTGGAGGTCGCCACGCCATCCTTGGTTTGGATGGTGTCCACCAACTGCCCCTTGGTATACCGCACGGTGCCGTCCGGAGTCGTGATGTTCGCCGCCGCGTAAATCTCAAATGTGGCCGGGGAGAGGATGATCGGTTTGCCGGTTTCGCTGTCCACCTTGGTAATGACGATCTGCCCCATCTGCGGGGCGTTCTCCACAGTCAGGCTTTCGGTCATGAGTTCTACGTCCTGTCCACCGTAAACAAGCGTAATGTCATGGGGCGTATCGTCCAACAGATACCCTTCCGGCGCTGTCACCTCGGTAATAGTGTAAGAACCAAGGTAGAGCAGGCCGGTGGTCGCCACGCCGTCCTTGGTGGTGAGGGTGGCTATCAGATCACCCGCCTTGTGCCGTACCGTGCCGTCAGCAGTCACAATATCAACAGCCGCTCTCAACTCGAATATGGTGTCAGCCCCCACAATCGGTTTGCCGGTTTCGGCGTCCACCTTGGTGATGGTGATGGTTCCCATCTGCGGGGCGTTGTCCAGAGACAGGCTTTCGCTTACCATTTCCACCGACTGCCCGCCGTAGGAGAGAGTTACATCATGGGGCGTGCTGTCGAGGATATACCCCTCTGGTGCTGTGACTTCGGTAATGGTATAGGCGCCGAGGTACAGCGGTTTAGACGCAATCATGCCCTGCACGGTGGTGAGGGTATCCACCAGTTCGCCCGCGTGAAAATGCACCACGCCATCGCCGGTCACAATGTCCTCTTTGGCGTAAAGCTGGAAAACAGCGTCGGACAGGAGGATCGGCTTGCCGGTTTCCTTGTCCCGCTTCTCAATGGTGATCGTCCCCATTTGCGGGGCGTTGTCAACGGAGATGCCCTCGGTCACAATCTCCACCGTTTGTTCCCCGTAGAACAGGGTTACATCGTACACAGCCGTGTCTTGCACATACCCCTCCGGGGCGGTCTTTTCCGTTACCGTATAGGTGCCGAGGTACAGGGGCTTGCTGGTGGCCGTGCCGCCCTCTGTGGTGATTGTGTCCACCAGTTCCCCAGCCTGATACCGCACTGTACCGTCGCCGGTGAAAATATCCGTCTTGGCCCGGATTTCAAAGACAGCCGGGGACGCGGTGACAGGCTTGCCGGACTCCGCGTCGTTTTTCTGCACCACGATCTGCCCCTTCTGCGGCGGGTTGGCAAAGGTGACGCTTTCGGTGACAAGCTCCACTGTCTGGCCGCCGTAGCGCAGGGTGACTTCCTGCGGCTCCGGGTTGTGGATGTAGCCCTCCGGCGCGTTTTTTTCTGTTACGATATATGCTCCCAAATACAGCGGTTTGCTGGTAGCCGTTCCTCCTGCGGTTGTAATCGTGTCCACCAGCTCCCCGGCCTGATACCGCACGGTGCCGTCGCCGGTGACGATATCGGTTTTGGCGTGGATTTCAAAGATAGCGGCGGCTCCTGTCACCGGCTTGCCGGTTTCGCTGTCGGTCTTGTGGACGGTGATCGTCCCTTTCTGTGGGGCGTTCGGGACGGCAAGGCTTTCGGTTACAATTTTGACCGTCTGCCCGGCGTATTCGAGGGATACCGGATATTGCTTGCCGTCCTGTACATAGCCGTCCGGGGCTTTGTTTTCGGTGACAACATACTCTCCGAGATATAGCTGCTTGGTGGTGCCGACGCCGTTCTTGGTGGTGACGGTATCAGCCAGTTCTCCGGCTTTCAGACGGAGCGTGCCGTCCGGGGTGATGATGTCTTTCGCCGCCCGGATGTCAAAGGTCGCGGGGGAGGTTACCGTTTCGTCGGTTTCCCCGTCGTTCTTTTGGACGGTAATCTGTCCCATTTGGCTCTGGTTATTGGTGCGGATCGTAATGGTCTGGTTATTCATCCTCACATTGAAATAGTGCTTGGTGGTATCCAGCACATACCCCTCCGGGGCTTGTTCCTCCAACAAGTAGTAGCCGTCCCCATAGGAGAGCAGTCCACTCTTGGCATAGCCGCTGGAATTGGTGGTAAGGCTGCCGACGCGAGTATTGGCAGCGTTGTAAATGCCGTATACGGCCCCGGCCAGAGGATTGCCCGTGGTGGTATCAGTCTTGTAGATCTCCACATAGCCCTTTTTGAGTGTATTCGTAAAGGTCACGGTTGCCGTCCCGCCGTCCGGGACGGTGAGGGACTGGCTGGCGGGGGTGTTGTACCGTCCCGGCGTATTGATTTCCGTCACCGTGTAGGTGC
>CABULH010000032.1 GCA_902492455.1 uncultured Oscillospiraceae bacterium | reverse complement strand
CGGTGGTGGGAACAGTTGTCGTGGGGGCGGTGGTGGGAACAGTTGTCGTGGGGGCGGTGGATGCCGCTTTCACATCCCCGTAAAAGGACAGAGCGGAAAAAGCGAAACGAGAAGGCGTGGTCTCAAGATAGTCCGCAATGGTGACGTACACAACACTTTTGCCGGCAGCTTTTTCGGTCAAATCATAGGTATATTCATGATCCAAAGCCCAATCGGTATTGTCGGCAGCATCCGACTGCAGTTTCAATTTTTCAACATACGCCTCCGATTCCTGATCCCACCATTGATTCTTATCAAAGCTATCCTCTGCATCGGCATAAATTCTCAGCCACGCCGGTTCGATTTCGGCGGCACTAAAAGCGACCATGCGGCCATACAGCTTCAAATGCAGGGAGGTGAATTCCTTCCCTTCGCCGGCTTCCAGCTTATAGGTGATATAACCCACCTTAAAGCCGTCCGCATTGCTGAGTGCACACTCTTCGTCCACCTTCAGGGTCATATTGTCCTGCTTATGGGCCTTCAGAACCTCCAGCGCGTTAGGGATATCCGCCAGCCTGCCGGCAGGCAGGCCGGAATCGACGAAGTCGACATTCAAGGTCACATCATGGTGTTCCGCCTGCTTGCCCGAAATACGCAGGCTTTTGAGAGCCATCCATTCGGGTGAAGCATGACTTTCGAGATAAAACGCTACATAGACAATGGATTTGCCAGCCGCAGCTGCGGACAGATCATACGAAAATGTTTGGTCAAAGCTTCCGTTGGTGTTGGTTTCCTGGGTATAGGCGGCGGTGGAACTCCAGTCTATTGCGGCGCTGTCGGCAATAAAAACTCTAAATATGTTGGGATCACTGGCGCCGAAGTCACAGACACGGCCCACAAGATCCAGCTTGAGGTTCTGAAAGGTTTTTCCTTCCTCTGCCATCACTTTATAAACTGCATATGTGGGTTTATAACCATCCTTGGCATAAATAACATTGACATCCGTGCCGTCCGGTTTGCCGACCTGAAGATTGGCGGCCGCCTCAGCGCCAAGAGCCTGGGCGTCCACCACTCCCAGTGTTTGCAGCTTGGTATAATCCACAGCAACTAAACTGGATTCCTGGGCGGAGATAGGAAATGAGAAAACACAGAGCGAACACAAGAGCATCAAAGCGGATAAAACCATTGCCAATCCTTTTTTCATAGACTTTCTCCTCCTAATTTTTGATGGAAATTCCCCCTGGAGCTGCAAGAGCAGTGTAAATAATACACTCTATTTACACATCCTACGTCTTTAATTATATGCAGTATGATGAAGTTTCTCAATCCCAATATGTTGCATAAACATTCTAATTTGCTACCTGTTAGCAGGGAAAAATTGTCTTACTCACTCAGCTGCGGACCGTGCAGAAGGAGGACGCTCCCTCCAGTGTTACATAGGAAGAAAGGTTGTTTTCATCCACTTTTGTGCCGTTGGCCACAACGTTTTCCAGATACGCCTGGATATGGTTCTCCCCCTCAGGCTGCGTGTGGAAAAGACTTGTCATCTCGCCGGTATAAGTGATATTGCGGAAGACAACGGAGGATATGGTGTTTCTTGGCGTGCCCTGCTTATTGACCGCCACCAGGAAAGGGCGTCCCATGCACTGATAAATTTCCATATTTTCAAAAGTGATATCGGCTACATTGCCCCTTCCCTCTCCAATGACCACCACCAGCGCTCCCATGGAACTGTTATCCCAAGTGGAATCGCAGAACAAGACCGCACAGTCGCTGTAGGTTACGCGGGAGACATTTTTATTGGTTTCATGGGTCAGGCCGAAACAGCGTGCCTTGCCTGCCCACGCAATACAGCTGCGGAATGTAACATTTTCAGTCACCGCTGAATCGTCGCTGGCTCCCAACGCCTTTACCTCAAACAAATCATCCCCGCTTCTGGCGTAACAATCCGCTATTTCCGCATTCTGGGAATTGGCTATACACACAGCGTCGGAAGTCGTTCTGTAGCCGAATGTAATCACATTCCGAACCTGTATGTCCTCTGTGCGGTAAGTCACAATATTCCAAGCCGGAGGATTGATGCACATGATCCCGTCAATTTCAATACGAGAACTGTTGCTGACCGCGATTGTCTGTCGCTCGGACCCATCAAGCCGTCCCATATCCAAAACTCCGCGGCCAAGGATTTTAATGTTATCGCGCTGGTATACATTGATAGCGGGCCATCTTTTCAATCCCAGCGAATTCTTGGATTCGATTCCCGGTTCGGACAGCTGCATGTTCTCCTCCGTATACGCTTCGTTATGCTGGGGGATCAAATACGCGCCCCGGCAGAGATACAAAACCATATTGTCCTTATCCATGTCAATCGGAGAAATTTCATGAGTGCCCGCCTTGTAAACAAGCACCTGATCCTCGCCGTACTGCTCCTGGTACGCCCGGATTTCTTCCTCCTCATCCGTGTAGCGGCGGACAAATATGGTCATAGCCGTAAACTGACTTACAGATTCATTATGCTCATTGGTTAAAAACGTATAGCATCCCAACGCGGTCAAAGACGCCGTGATCGTTTTACTATCGGCCAACACTGGCTTTATTCCCAAAGATTCGGGCAAAACAACCGCATTGGTTATGCCTCCTTTTTGCGAAATCACAGCAACTTCCAGGGAAAATTCTTCATCCGCCACATCGATCATGGCAAAGGAATGAATGGCGCCGTCTCCATATTCGCCGCCCACATAGGTCAAGGTACAATACACGGGTACTGTCAAACCGTTTACCGTCAGAGAATACATCGGAGACACGAAAACGGAAGGGGTTTCATAACCCTGATTACCCAGATAAGTGGCATTATTACGGGCGTGTCTGATAAAGTCGTTTTCCGTCATTCCATAGCTTTCCAGAGTTTTAACCGTATCCTTCGGCATGGTGACCGGCAGAAAGCGGCCCTTACCGGACGTGCCTGTCTGCAGATCCGCAGACTCGGAAACCGGCTGCCCGCCGCTTTCCGCCGGCGGCTTTTTTTCACACGAAGCCAATAGACATAGGAAGACCGCCAGCAGCACGCTTAGCCATCTTCGTTTTTTTCCTTTCATCACTCCGCCACACCTTTCCCTTTTCTTCCAATGCAGGCGTCGAACCGCCTGCTGATTTACCGTTGAAAATCCCCAGGAGATCCGCCGGTACTGCCTGCACCACCCATTTAAATAAAATACAGGTTCACGATGAACTCATACGATGGCATACGCGATATGCGGCCCGGAGACCGTCATGGCCTCCGCTGCGCTGGCTATTGTCATGGGCTGTCCGTTGGCGATAATATGTTCAAATGTCACTTCCAAGCTGGCCGCCTGCCCATCCGGTGTATGCAAAAGAATGGGCAGATCCGCCGTATAGCGAATATCTTTGAAGACAATACAGGAGATGCGATTTACCGGCTGATCTTCTCTGATATTGCCCGCCAAAATGGGATGTCCGCTGTCTCGATAAATTTCTATATCTTCGAATTGGATATCGGATACATTTCCTTTTCCTTCTCCAATCAAAACCATCAGACTGCCCAATATCTCATTGTTCCAGGTGGAATCTCGAAATAGGACCGCACAATGCTGGAAACGAACCCGCTCCACATCCCGGCTTGTCTCATGAATCAGGCCAAAGCATCTGGCTTTGCCGGCCCAGGCATAGCAATTGGTAAACAGGACATCACGCACCGGCATCGCATCTGTACTGCCAACTGTTTTCACCTCAAAAAGATCGTCTCCGGAGCGTGCATAACAGTCGGATACCGTTACATTCTGGCTGTTACATACAGCGAATCCGTCGCTGTTGGTTTTATATCCAAAAATCGCCACATTCCGAATAGAGAGATTTTTTGTGCAGTAGGACATCATTGTCCAGCCGGGAGGATTGAGCAAAGTAATCCCCTCTAAAGAAACAGCTTCGCTGAAAGCAATGCGCAGACATCCACGTTCTTCATGATCGAGCCTGCCGAAATCTATCGCACCGTGTCCCATAATCCGGATATTTTTTCGTCTCCATACCGTGATAACCGCCCAGCGGTTCATCCCGGAAGAGGTATAGGCGCACACATCCGGTTCAGAAGGCTTGTGACCCTCCCACACATTCTTGTCATGTTCGGGCACTAGTAAAGCCCCGCGGCGGATATACAGAACCATGTCATCTTTTTCGATGTTTATGTGGGAAAAATAGTGAACCCCCGGTTCAAACACCAGAACATGGTCACGGCCGTACATCGATCTGAAAGCCTCTATCTGGGCCTCCTCATCCGCATAAGGCCGTACAAACAGCGTAAAAGCTGTATCCTGGCTGATCTCCTCCCTATCGCTGTTGGTAACAAAGGTATAGGCTCCGCATCCGGTTATAGATGCACAGATTTCTCCCTCTCCATCGACGGCGGCATCCAGTCCAAGAAAGACGGGCAGCGTCCGAACTTGTGTCACCCGATGACTGAGGGGGGTCAAGCGAATATCCAGCGGCTGGTTGGAATCCAGAATCTCCACCATTGCATACGAATGGAGAGCGCCGCGTCCTTCGCCGCTTCCAATGTAAACAAGGGTGGTATACACCGGGACCTCCCTGCCGTTAATGGTAAGCGAATAATCCGGTGAAATATAAACGGAGGGGGTTTCATAGCCCAGATTGCCGCGATATGTCGCGTTATGGTCCGCCTGATCCAGAAAATCCTGTTTGGTCTTGTGATAGTCTTCTAATGCTTTAACCGTTTCCATGGGATATACAACCGGAACGAACTCCTCCATGCAAACAACCCCTTTACTCTGGCTATAATCTGAAGAAGGATGAAAATTCTTCGGCGGTCTGGTTCAGGTTGTCATTTCATCCATCTACTCAACGGTATACTGTACGTTTTTGCCTGCTGTTTCAATCGTTTCCCCTGCGTTGTCTGATGTCAGCCTAACGCCGTTCCCGGTTATATTGGAAAAAAGGACATCCGCCTTTCCAGCGGCGGCTTTCTCCGTGCTGATCCGATTGGGCAGAGAGGACTGATAGCGAATATTTTTAAACTGAATATTGGAAACGGACGTGGCGTTAGCCGTATCTAAGGTAACATTGATAGCCCGTCCTTTATCTTGCTGGATCTCAATATCCTCAAACACTATATCGGATACCTTGCCCGGTCCGCTGACAATCACCACCAGCGAGCCCAAAATCGAATTATCCCAGGTGGCGTCCCGCCATATGACGCCGCAGCGTTTGAACTTCACATTAGAGACATCCTTTTCCGTCTCACTGGTAAGGCCGAAGCACCGCGCTTTTCCGTTCCAGGCCACACAATTTGTAAAGGTAACGTTATCGGTCATTTGGGCGCCGCCCAATGTTTTCACTTCGAACAAATCATCTCCGCTATGCGCATAACAGTTATCGATTTCCGCATTGCGCGTGTTACAAATGGCAAAAGCATCGCTGTTGGTTTTCCAACCAAACACAGCCACGTCGTGGATATTCACGTTGGTGCAGTTATATGTTATGATTGTCCACTCCGGAAAATTTGTTAGAATAATGCCGCTGATTTCTACATTTGTACAGGAGCTGAACATAATGCCCCGGCGTTCATGCCAATCCAGTGCGCCCGCGTCGATGGCTCCGCTCCCAACCAGCTTTACATCCTTTTTCTGATGAGCGGTCAATACCGGATATCGATTCAGTCCCCAGCCGTTGCTGGAACTGGCTCCTGGCTCCGATTTCGTCTGATTGTCGCTGTCGCTTGAGATATCCATAGTATGCTTGGCCACCAGCAGAGCGCCGCGCCGCAAATAGATGATCGAAGAATCGCTTGTCATCTGCAGATGATCGAACTCATGTACTCCGGCCTCGTACACTTTCACCTGATCGCTGCCATACTTGTTTTTATAGGCGGCTATTTCCGCCTCTTCATCCACATAATCGCGGACAAACAGCGTAAGCGCATATTGCTGGCTGATTTCCCCCCGAAAATTGTTCACCAAAAATGTATAAGAACCGGTTTCTGTGATGGTTGCCTGATAACCGGAAGAACCCTCCAAGGAGGGAGCAACTCCCAAATAAGCGGGCAGTGCGGTTACTTTTTCCAGAGAAAGCGAATTGGCTTGAACATGCACATCCAAGGGGAAACCGGATTTTTTTACCTCAATAACAGCATAAGAGTGAAGCAATCCGCTGCCGTCGCCGCAAGAAAGAGTTGCATAAACCGGTACAACCGCATCATTCACGGTCATGGTATAATAGGGAGAAACCACAATGCTGAGCAGACCGTTTTTAAATCCGGCATTTCCGGTATAGCTGGCGGATCTCCCTGCGCCCAGTTCAGCATATGAAGATGCGGTATAGCCCAGCTCTTCCACTGTCTGTACCCTGTCCGGATAGGTGACAGCGATGATATCTTGCTTTATCTCCGGAGGCTGGACAGTGGAAGAATTAGAGGATTCACCCTGAGAGGAACTCACAACTTCTTCGGAAGAAGTGCTGGGGATATCCTGTATGGAGCTCTCGGCAGATGGATTCCCGTTGTTGGACAATGTGCTGCTCGAAGCCATAGCTTCGTCACCTGAACCGGTTGAAGGCGTCGAGCAAGCGCATAGCAATGCTGTCAGCAGAGAAAGAATCAGCAGGATAGCAATTGTTCTATTGACTTTCAAGGCGCAACCATCCTTTGTGTTATAATATAGTAGTTATTAAAGTCCCTCTTCAAGGACGTGCCGTGCTGTAAAGACTGCATGAATGAGTATTTTAAAGCGTATATAGGGCAGATCTAAGCAAACAACATACACCCCATTTCTTTAAACTGGATAATTTTTTTGTCAATCACCTTTTCGTCACAGCCTATCGAATCGGCAAGGCAGGCTTTGCACAAAAATTTGGTAGCGTTTCGGTTGATCAGTTTCTTGTTAATTCCTATTTCATTGTTGCTGAGCATCTTGCCACAGCGTTCACATTTCAGCATACAGACATAACCTCTTTTACTCTTGTCAATCCTGTATCAGCTGGGATAAAGTCCATCGCCCAAAATATATTTGGTAAATCCGCACTTTTATTTTCCTATATACAATTTTATAATAGTTTTTTTGCTCAATATAATCAATCTTAAGTTGTTGCTTATTCATTCTAAAATGTTATTTTTACGAAACGGTGCCCAACCCATATCACGCACTGCAGTATCCACACACGAATCGCGGTTTTCTTTAACAGGAAAATAAATCACCCCCTGACGTATTTATTCTCTCACGTCAAGGGGCTTTCGCCATTGGCTGTATTTCTTGTTTTCACCCACAAATGCGGGTTGTTTTTGATATTGTCTCGCTTAATCAGACATTCCAATTATTGTCCAAAGCGGAGATCTTTCGGAAATCATGCGTTTTAGATAAGCGCTTCCCACCAGTCACGATTCTCCAGATACCATTGAATGGTATTTCGAATACCCACTTCAAACACCGTCTCCGGCTGCCATTTCAGCTCGCCGCATATTTTCGCCGGATCAATAGCATAACGCCTATCATGCCCCTTGCGGTCAGCCACATAAGCAATCAAACTTTCGGGCTTATCCAGAGCTTTGCAGATAAGCTTCACGATATCGATATTCCGCATTTCCCTGTTTCCGCCGATATTATAAACTTCTCCCACACACCCTGTGCGGAGGATCCGATCAATGGCCTTGCAATGATCCTCCACATACAGCCAGTCACGGACATTCAGTCCTGTTCCGTAAACCGGCAGCGGCTGGTCCCTCAACGCCTTTATAATCATAAGCGGAATCAGCTTTTCCGGGAAATGATAAGGACCGTAATTATTGGAACAGCGGCTTATGGTTACAGGCAGTCCGTAGGTGCGGTGGTAAGCCAGCGCCAATAAATCCGCGGCGGCCTTCGAACTGCTGTAAGGAGAGCTGGGCCGAATGGGACTGTCCTCGGTAAAAAACAGATCAGGACGATCCAGCGGCAGATCACCATATACCTCGTCGGTGGATATTTGATGAAAGCGGGAAACCCCATACTTTCGACAGGCGTCCATAAGCACCGCTGTTCCTGTGACATTCGTCTGCAGAAACAGCTCAGGATTTTCAATAGAACGGTCCACATCGCTTTCAGCGGCGAAATTCACCACCACATTGGGACGTTCTTCTTGAAACAGTCCATCCACTGCCTCGCGGTCGCATATATCCTCCTGTACAAAGCGAAAGCAGGGGTTGGTCATCACCCGCGTCAGTGTGGACAGATTTCCTGCATAGGTCAGCTTATCTAGGCAGACGACCCGAGTATCCGGGTACTTTTTCAGCATATAGAACACAAAGTTGCTGCCGATAAAACCGGCGCCGCCGGTTACGATCATCGTCATCTTTCGTACCTCCCAGCAGAAAATTTCTATTCATCATTATAACCCGACAGATAAAAATAGCAAGAAAAGGCCGCTGTTGCTTTAAGGCGAAATAAATTCTCCGTTGATTTTTCTTTTTTCTTATGTCATGATGGTAATATATTGGTCCCTACCAAAGTTATGCTTATGGAAGGGTCTTAGGGCGAGGTGATCCGGTTGATTCTGCTGTTGTCTTTTGCTTCGGAAGAGGAACGGGATGCGTTCAGCTATTTGTACTCCCACTATAAGGAAATCATGCTGCAGAAGGCCAATGCCATTCTGCACGATCCCATGCTGGCGGAGGATGCCGTCAGCGAAGCCTTCCTGCGTATTTACCGGAATATGCGCAAAATTGACGACCCGGCCTCCGGACGCAGCGCCGCCTTCGTTCTTACCATCGTCCGCAACACCGCGCTCACTATCCTGCGCCGGGAAAACCGGCAGCCGAATCTGGCAATGGAAGAGGATGAGCGAGCAGATTCCTTCGATTTGGAAGAGCACGTCCTCTCCACCCTCTCCAAAGAACAAATACTCCGCATTCTGGATGAACTCAATGAGGAACTGCGCAGTGTTTTTCTGCTGAAATATGCCTACGATCTGCCTCACAAAAAGATCGGACTGCTGCTGGGCATCACGGAAAATAACGTGACGGTACGGCTGTATCGAGCCAAAAAGAAAATCGCCGCCGCCCTGGCAAAGGAGGGAATCGCCATTGAAGAAAACAGATAATCGCCGTGGCAACACGGACCGGATTTTCAAAGAGATGGCCGACCTCTATGTGGAAACGGAAGGCGCCCGGCTTCAGCAGGAAACTGCGCAGCGGCCAGCCCTTCCCGCTGCTCCGCTGCGGCTGGATAACCAAATACAGCGAGGCATCCGGCGGGTGAAAAATCGGCGGATAGCCATGGCCGCCGTTTCGGCAGCCGCTTGTCTGCTGACTGTTTGCCTGCTTCCGGGCTTGCTTCGCCAATTGTCTTCCTCCACCGCTCCTTCCTCAGCCGATTCTGTTATCGCCTTTACTTATACCCTGCCTGCCAACCTTTCCATGGAAAGCTACAAGCAGGATCAGGGGCAAACCATTTATTATCTCAAGGATCAGCAGGAGGACGATGTGATCATGACGCTGGAGAAAGGCACACTGCCGGATGTCTCCGCTCTGACCCGCTACAGCGTCGACGGCTATGCAGCCTATGGCCGGGAAACCGCCGACTATCAGCTGCTTCTCTTTCAGAAAGAAGGCATTTTGTATACGCTGACCTGTCGTTATCGGATGGACACCCTGCTGAAGCTGGCAAAAAATATTTTGTAGGGACCTGTAATGTTTTCCTCTGTTTCCGAGTTATTCCTCATGAAAGGCAAATTTTCAGGAATATGTGAGGAGGCGTTATCATGAAAAATCAACAATGGCTGGCTCCCTTATCCGCCGCAGCGGCCGCCGTACTGCTTCTTTGCAGCTGCAGTGCCGGTCAAAGCAGTATTGACTCTGGAAAGGATCCTGGTTATCAGCCGCCGTCCTATGACAGCAACGGGGAAGTAGCCCTCCCGGACATCCCTGACGGCGAGACCTATCTGCAAATCGTGGAGAACCCGGAAAAATCTGCCGCAGAAGCTCCCACCGTCACCTTCTCCCTAAAGGTGGACACCGCATCCTACGCCAATGTCACCCGATATCTGGAAAGCGGCGAGCTGCCGCCCAAGGACGCGGTGCGCACCGAAGAGCTGCTGAATTACTTCCGCTACGAGGAGGAAATGTCCTTTTCGGAAGGTTCGCCCTTCGCCCTGTACACTGAGGTGGGACCTTCTCCTTTCCACCCTGATAAACACATCGCCATGGTCCGGGTCAAAGCGCCGGAAATCCCTCAAGAGGAACTGCCGCCCTGCAATCTCACCTTCCTCATCGACACCTCCGGCTCCATGGATTCCTACGATAAGCTGCCGCTGCTGAAAAATGCCTTTTCTCTGCTGGTGGAAACTCTGTCAGAGGATGACCGGGTCTCCATCGTCACCTACGCGGGCAGCTCGGCGGTGGTGCTGGACGGTGTCAGCGGCGCGGACAAAACCGCCATTCTGGACGCTATTCACAACCTGACGGCCAGCGGTTCCACAGCGGGTGCCAAAGGCATCCAGACCGCATATGAACTGGCGCGGAAAAATTTCCGGGAAGGCGGCAACAACCGGGTGATTCTGGCAACGGACGGCGATTTCAACGTGGGACTTTCCAGCACCTCCGCACTGGCGAAATTCATTGGCGAAAAACGGGACAGCGGGGTTTATCTGAGCATCCTGGGCTTCGGCACCGGCAATCTGCGGGATGATGTGATGGAAACCCTGTCCAAAAACGGCAACGGCAACTATTCGTATATTACCTCCGCCGAAACGGCCAAAAAGGTATTGGTGGAGGAGATCGGCACCAATTTGTTTACCGTGGCCGACGATGTAAAGGCTCAGGTGTCTTTTCAGCCGGAAAATGTGAAAAGCTATCGCTTGATCGGCTATGAAAACCGCCTGCTGTCCAACGAGGATTTTGAAGACGATCGAAAGGACGCCGGGGAGATCGGCGCAGGCACCGATGTGGTGGCGCTCTTCGAAATTGCATTGACGGACGCCGTTCAAACCGGTGATCCTCTATTTGAGGTGCGCATTCGCTATAAGGATCCGGGCCAGACCGAGAGCAAGCTGATGACTCAGCCCGCGTCGCTGCCCGATTCCGCGACGCCTTTCAGCACGGATTTTGGCTTTGCTTGTTCGGTGGCGGCCTTCAGCCACCTGCTGCGAGGCTCGGATTACACCGGAGACGCCACTTTTCAACAGGTTCTTGCTCTGGCGGAAGAGAACCTGGGCCGTGATCCCGGCGGCTATCGGCAGGAGTATCTGACTCTGCTGCATCATTACAAAAGACTGGCAGGCTGATCGTCGGAAGAGGGTTATTTTAGCTTAAAAGATGATGTGAAAAAATTGGAGGAAAGGAGCAGACTATGCTTACAAGCAAATTGAAAATCATTCCTATGGTGTTAACAGTGGTTCTTTCTTCCTTTCTCTGCGCCTGCACACAGAAAACGCCGAATCAAAGTCCCGAAAACGGCAAGTCGGCGGGTGAACAGGGCTCCGAAAAATTCATCTATTCCGCCCGGCGCGTTTATGAAGCGGCAGTCAATGTTTACACCGGAACCTTGTTGAGCATTGAACTGCGCGAAGAGGCCGTTACAAATATCCATGACACCTACGCCATTAAAGTGAAAGTGAACGAGGTCATAAAAGGAGATTTTCAGCCGGGTGAGATTGTGGAGGATCTTTGTCCTGCCGGTTTTTCAGATTTGGGTTGCGACTACCTGTTTATGACCGGCGTTGACCCGGCTTACGGGTACGATTCCAACACCTATCAGAAAGCCGACAATGTGTATTCCGGAAAGGTGCTGAAAAAGGAGTTGTATCAACCGGCAACAGAGGGGTTAACCGCTTTGTATAAGGTTACCGTAGAAGTGCAGGAGGTCATGAAGGGTTTTTTTGAGCCAGGGGAAATCGTTGAGGATATCACCTCAGGCCGGCTGGAGGAAATCCGCGACGATGTAGTTTTCATGACGGCGGAGGACAACGCCTATCTGGGACAATTCCGTTTGGAATCCACACAGATTGTTTATAATCGGGGTGGAAATCCTTACAGCATGGTGAAATTGCCAGGCGACAACCGGGTGGAATATTGTATGTCATTAAATTATCCGGATAATTATAAAGGATATGACTGGGGGATAGTGCCGCCAAAAACGCAGGAGGAACTGATGCGGCAGATTCGGACGCCGTTGTCCAATAATTCCTATAAACCGTTTATTCCGAGTACGACTGACATGCCTGTCTATCGCTGCCCCTGCGAATATCCGGATGAGGTTATCGAGTCCGCTTTGGAAGCCCTCACCGATTCAGCCCGTGACCCTGCCCCGGTAAAAGAATCGCTGTATTGTAAAATCCATGGGGTGGACAACAGTTTGCGTTTTAGCAATAAATAAAGAATGGCAACGGCTCTGTTGCATCATTACAAAATGCCGGCTGATCGCCATTTCAACGCGAAAGTGGAGCGCACGAGCGCTCCACTTTTGCGTTATATCCCGTTTTTATGAAAAGCAGGCAGAGCAAAGGCTCTGTCCAGCGCTTCCTCAATGGCGGTCTCCCAATTTCCCTGTTCCTCTTCTCCACCCCAGCCGAGACAGAGGAAATATTCCAGCGTTCCTTCGTTGCCGGTAACGCCGCTGTTGGTGACGCCGCGGACAGCATATCCCTCTTCTTGAAAATGGGTACAGAGATCCCGCAGAATTTCTCGATGAATCTCCCGGTCGTTGATGGCGCCGGTGCGCCGGATTTCCGCCGACTCCACCTCATAAATAGGTTTTACCAGGCAGACGGCTGTACCCTGTTCCCCCAGAATTTCCCGGCAGAGGGGCAGCGCTTTTTTCAGTGATAAATAGGATAAATCCAAGCTGATAATCTCGGGTCGGGGATCCAGCACCGTCAGCACTGAATCGGCCAGATTGGTCCTTTCCATGTTTACCACCCGTGGCTCGATCAGCAGCTTTCCTGCCAACTGGCCAAAACCTACATCCACGGCATAGACCTGTTTCACGCCTTGCTGCAGCCAGCAGTCGGTGAAGCCGCCGGTAGAAGCGCCGCAGTCCAGGGCTACCATCCCCTCCGCGTGGATGCCGAAATCCCGCAGGGCCCCCTCCAGTTTCAGACCGCCCTTGTTGACATATCGCTTTTTATAGTATTCCTTAACCCGGATCACCCCATCCTGCCGGATACGCTCCTTGACGCTGGACAGGGGCACATTGTCCACCAACACCCGGCGGGTCATCACCCAAGCCTGGGCTTCCTTCTCGCTGTCGAACCAGCCCTCTTCCAGCAGGCGGTCCAGAGCGCAGCATTTTGCCGTCTTCATGCTTCCTCCCCTTCCTGCAAAGCGGCAAATGCCTCATCCACCACCCGCTGCACTGCCTCCTCGGACAAATCCCCTCCCGGACCGGTCATCCCGCCGCAAAGGAGAAACTCCACGTTCCCGTTATTTCCCCGGATGGGAGAATAGGTGACGCCATGAAAATAAATCCCCTGTTCCCGCAGTTCCTCTGCCAAAACAGCAATCGCTTTCGCGATTTGGGAGATATCCGCAATGTTGCCGTTCTTCTTGACGTATTCCTTTTTCAGCTCAAACTGGGGCTTGAACAGCAGCAAAAAACGCCCTTCCGGTTTCAGCAGCCGGCAAACCTGCGGCAGAATCTTACCGGAGGATATGAAAGATACATCCACCGTCAGCAAATCGCAAGATTCCGGCACCTTGGTTTCATCCAAATATCGGGCGTTAACCCGCTCAAGCGGCACTACCCGGGAATCGCTGCGCAGCTTCCAGTTTAAGATGCCGTAAGCTACGTCTACCGCGTATACCTTGGCCGCTCCATGCTGCAGCAGACAATCAGTGAAACCACCCTCCGACGCCCCCACGTCCAGACAGAGCTTGTCCTGGGCCGATACCTGAAAAAAGGCCAGCGCCTTTTCCAGCTTATATCCCGACCGGGTGGCATACTTCTTCTTTTCATATTTCACCCGCACCCGGTCGCTGTCCTTTAAAATATAGTGCCTTTCCAAACACACCTCGTCATTCACCAAAGCCTTGCCCGCCATAATGATGCCGTTGGCCTCCGCCGCAGAGAAGCCCTCTTTCCGGCAGAGATACTCTTCCAAATCCATTTGCTTCATCCCGTCTCTTACATAATAAAGATATTTTAGCATAGTGCGGCGGGAAATACAATCAAAGGCAGCAAAAGAAAGCCTCTTCCGGATATATCCGGAAGAGGCTTTCTTTTCAAACTAATGGTGACAATGGCCCGAGTTGGGACAGTTTTCACAACCGCATCCGCAGCTACTCTTCCCCTTTTTCTTATCCCGGATCAATTTTACTACAATCAAGACCACCAGGGCCAGAATTGCCAGCCCGATCAGAATAGTTGCCAGATTTTCCGCTAAAAATGCCAGCATGCCGTTTCTCTCCTTTCAGAGAATCACACGCGCACCTTTGTCTTCAGGGTGTTGCTCTCCTTATAAGGCCGAAAGAGCAGGAAGAGAAAGATCGCCACCAACAGAAAGGCCACCACAGTGAACACGCCGAAGCCGCCGCCGGTAAAGAGAGTACCCAGTTGATAAATGCACAGGGAAACTGCATAAGCAAATACGCATTGATACCCAATGGCGAACCAGGTCCATTTTGCGCTGTTCATCTCCCGTTTGATAGCACCGATGGCCGCAAAGCAGGGAGCGCACAGGAGGTTGAACACCAGGAAGGAATAGGCGGACAATGCCGTGAATTCCTGCCGCATATTGGCCCAAATCTGCCAGCCGTTTTCTGCTACTTCTTCCATGCCGCTGTAGAGGACGCCAAAGGTGCCCACCACGTTTTCTTTGGCAATCAGACCAGTGATAGCCGCCACAGCCGCCTTCCAGTCGCCCCAGCCCAAAGGCGCAAAGATCCAGGCCAGGCCGTTGCCGACCGCTGCCAGCAGGCTGTCGTTCATCTCCACCATACCGAAACTGCCGTCCTTGAAACCGAAGCTGGAGGTAAACCACACAAGAATGGTGGCAAGGAGGATAACCGTTCCCGCTTTTTTGATGAAAGACCAGCCGCGTTCCCACATGCTGCGCAGTACGTTGCCCACCGTGGGCAGATGGTAAGCGGGCAGCTCCATCACAAAGGGAGCCGGATCACCCGCGAACATTTTGGTTTTCTTCAGAATAATGCCTGAGATGATAATGGCCGCTACGCCGACGAAATAAGCGCTGGGCGCCACCCACCAGGCGCCGCCGAACAGTGCGCCGGCAATCAGCGCAATAATGGGCAGCTTCGCTCCGCAGGGAATGAATGTAGTGGTCATAATCGTCATCCGGCGATCCCGCTCGTTTTCAATGGTGCGGGAAGCCATGATGCCGGGCACGCCGCAGCCTGTGCCGATCAGCATGGGGATAAAGGATTTGCCTGAAAGCCCGAACTTCCGAAAAATCCGGTCCATGATGAAGGCGATACGGGCCATATAGCCGCAGGCCTCCAGGAAAGCCAGGAACAGGAAAAGAATCAGCATCTGCGGTACAAAACCCAGCACTGCGCCGACACCGGACACAATGCCGTTGAGAATCAATCCCTGCAGCCAATCGGCGCATTTGACAGCTGTTAAAGCATCCTCCAACAGCACCGGGATACCGGGCACCCAAACGCCGTAATCCGCCGGATCCGGCTCTGCCGCCGCTACAGCGGTGTGAAACTCTACCGCTGCCACAGCCAGGGTTTCCTCCACATTGCCCTCATCGTCGTACAGCGCGACTGTAGCGGTAATCCCCGCAGCGGCCGCCTGTTCCTCAAACGCCTGAATAACTGCTGAATCCGGTTCAGCCTCTTCCAGCGTCTCCTGCAGCGGCCCCACATCTATTCCCGCCGCTTCCGCAGCCGCTATATATGCTTCCACCTTAGCGCTTTCCACAGCATAGGCGTCCGCATCTTCGCCATAGGTTTTTGAACCAATCCCCAGCAAATGCCATCCGTCACCGAACACACCGTCGTTGGCCCAGTCGGTGGCGATTGTTCCCACTGTGGTGACCGATACAAAGTATACGATGAACATCACCACGGCAAAGATCGGCAGCGCCAGCCAGCGATTGGTCACCACCCGGTCAATTTTATCGGATATCGTCAGCTTTTGTTTGTTTTTCCGGGTGCAGCATTGCCGGATCACGGAGGATATGTAGGTGTAGCGCTCGTTGGTGATGATGCTCTCGCTGTCGTCATCCAATTCTTCTTCCACAGCTTTCACCACCATCTCCACATCCGGAAGTCCCGGATGCTGCTCCCGGATCTTTTCGTCGCGTTCGAACAGCTTAACGGCAAAAAATCGCTTCTGCTCTTCCGGTACATCCGTCAGCCGTTCTTCAATGGCCGACAGCGCCTCTTCCACCCGGTTGCCGAATCGGTGGACCGGCGGGTTCTGTGTTTTCTTCTGAGCCAGCTTCACCGCCCTGTCAGCAGCTTCCGTAATACCGGTTCCCTTTAACGCGGAGATTTCCACCACCTCGCAGCCCAGGGCTTTCTTCAGCCCGTCCGCATGAATATCATCTCCGCTTTTCTTCACCACGTCCATCATATTGACGGCCATCAGCACTGGAATCCCCAGTTCCATCAATTGGGTGGTTAAATAAAGATTGCGCTCCAAGTTGGTTCCATCCACGATGTTGAGAATGGCATCCGGCCGCTCTGCCAGCAGATAATTCCGGGCCACCACCTCTTCCAAGGTGTAGGGAGAAAGGGAATAAATACCCGGCAGATCGGTAATAATCACATCTTTATGCCCCCGGAGTTTACCCTCCTTCTTTTCCACCGTAACTCCCGGCCAGTTTCCCACAAATTGGTTGGAGCCGGTCAGGGCGTTGAACAGAGTGGTTTTGCCGCTGTTGGGATTGCCGGCTAAAGCAATTTTTATGGACATGCTGCTCTCCTCCTTTGGTTAGTTTTCACTAACCTTCGCCTAAAAAAATTATTGTACTTCGATCATTTCCGCGTCCGCTTTGCGGATAGACAGTTCATAACCGCGCACCGTCACTTCCACCGGATCGCCCAAAGGCGCCACCTTGCGGACATATACCGGTATCCCTTTGGTAATCCCCATGTCCATGATCCGCCGCTTGACAGCCCCCTCTCCATGAAGCTTGACCACCTGAACCGTCTGTCCTACCTTTGCCTCTTTCAGCGTGCGCATTGCCGCCACTCCTTTCGGTCAAATCCAGATCCGGTTTGCCATTTCTTTACTGATAGCCACCCGGGATTCTTTCACATTAACAATCACATTTCCGCCGATTTCCGTCACAACGGTAACATCACTGCCGACAACAAAACCCAAATTTTCGAGGAAACGTCTGGTATCCTCCCTGCCCCCTACCTTTTTGATGCGATTGATCTCTCCTGTTCTCGCCATTGTTAAGGGCATATCTTTCACTCCTTCTAAAGTTAGCCTTTTCTAACCACATATATGTTAGCACAGACTAACTTTGATGTCAAGAAGATTTTTCCTGTCAAAGTCAGTTTTTAACGCCCGTTGCAATTTATTCTTCATTTGTGATATAATAAGCAAGATTCAACATTTGATAAATCAGTAAAATTGATTATAAGAAGCTGCGTTCTTGATCATGTTAAAATAAACTTGGAGGTCGGCTGTTTTGAAAATCCAAGAATCCGCTGAAAATTATCTGGAAACCATTCTGATTCTGCAGCACAAAAAGGGAAGCGTTCGCTCCATTGACATTGTCAACGAATTAGACTATGCCAAACCCAGCGTCAGCGTTGCCATGAAGAATCTGCGGGAAAACGGATATATTTTGATGGACACCTCCGGCTTCATCACCCTGACGGAAAAAGGTCGCGTCATTGCGGATACCATGTATGAACGCCATACCATGATATCCGATTGGCTTGTCACGCTGGGCGTAAACCGGGAAACGGCAGTGGAGGACGCCTGCCGGATTGAGCATGTTATCAGCGCGGAAAGCTTTGAGGCCATCAAACGCCATGTCCTCCAGGCAGTTAAGTAATCCCCTTTTAATTTCCATTAACAAAGAGCCATCTGCGGGCCGTCGATCACGGTCCTGCGGATGGCTCTTTTTGTTATGATTTTATTGGCTCCGAACTTCAGCGTACTTATCTTAGGGCAAGTTTTTTCATTTATCGCTTACAGCGCTTCCGCCTCCGCCAGCCATAAGGCGGCGCTGGCATCGGAGGGCATTCTCCAATCTCCCCTGGGGGAGAGAGACACACTGCCGACCCTGGGACCATCCGGTAAACAGGAGCGTTTGAACTGCTGAGAGAAAAATCGACGGAGAAATGTCGTAAGCCACTTTTTGATCTCTTCATCGGTAAACCGCCCGGCAAAAGCCAGCCGGGCCAGCCGGGCGATCTTCGCCGGTGCGTACCCGAACCGCAGCATATAATACAGAAAGAAATCGTGCAGCTCATAGGGGCCGACAATCTGCTCGGTTTTTTGCGCGATAACACCGTTTTCCGGCGGCAATAGCTCCGGGCTGACCGGTGTATCCAGAATATCCAGCAGCGCCTCCCGCACCGCACCGCCGCAGCGGTTGGCTTCATAAGCCACCAGATGGCGCACCAGGGTTTTGGGGACCGATGCGTTGACTCCATACATGGACATGTGATCCCCATTATAAGTGGCCCAGCCCAGCGCCAGCTCCGAAAGATCCCCGGTGCCTACCACCATACCACCGCAGCGGTTGGCTATATCCATCAGCACCTGGGTCCGCTCCCGGGCCTGGGCGTTTTCATAGGTGACATCCTGCTCTCCCTGATGGCCGATATCCGCCAGATGCCTGGTCACCGCAGCAGAAATATCGATTTCCCGCAGATCGGCGCCGCACGCGCCTGCAAGAATTTTCGCGTTGTTCAGCGTTCGGCCGGTAGTCCCGTAGCAGGGCATAGTCACCGCTCGAATCTCACGCCGCGGCCGTTCCAACAGATCATAGGCGCGTACAGTCACCAGAAGCGCCAGGGCCGAATCCAGCCCGCCAGACAATCCTAAAACGGCTGCGGAACCGGTATGCCGCAGCCGGGAGGCCAGCCCCGCCGTCTGGATGCGGAGAATCTCCTCACACCGCTGGGATTGCTCCGCCGTGTCCGCAGGCACAAAAGGCAGGGGTGAAATCCGGCGGGTCAGCTGCAGCTCACGCACCGGCAGATCAAAAAATATCTGGGTATAACCATCGCCGGATCCGGCAAAGGTATTCATGCGCCTCCGGTCGTAGGTCAGCCTGGAGAGATCCACCTCTGTAACGGCCCTTTCCCCTGAGAAGGGCTGACTTTCCGCCAGTACCACGCCATTTTCCGCGATGAGATTGTGGCCGGAAAACACCAGATCGGTGGAGGATTCCCCTTCCCCTGCATCGGCGTATACATACGCACAGCACAGCCGTGCCGATTGAGAAGCCACCAGCTGACGACGATAAGCCGCCTTACCGATGCTTTCATCGCTGGCGGACAGATTGGCGATCACCGTGGCACCGGCTGCTGCCAGACCTGCCGAAGGTGGAGAAGCTACCCACAAATCCTCACAGATTTCCACTCCCAGCCGAAATTCCGGCATGGACCGGCAGGCAAAAATCTGCCGTCTGTCCATCACCGTTTGCTGACCGGCATACGTTACCGTCAGCGGAGATTCCGTCGCCGGGGTGAAGTGGCGCGCCTCATAAAACTCCGCATAGGCCGGCAGCTGGGTTTTGGGCACCAGTCCCAGCAAATTCCCGCGCTGGCAGACAGCGGCGCAGTTGTACAGGCCGGATCCCACCGATACAGGCAGGCCGATCAGCAGAACCGCTTCCTTTCCTACTGTGGCCGCCAGAATCCGGCGCAAAGCGGATTCCGCGGCGGTCAGCAGCGGCGTGCTGAGGAACAGATCGCCGCAGGTATAGCCGGTGAGACAAAGCTCAGGGAACACCAGCAGCGCCGTGTCCTCCGGCGCGGCATCCACACAGGCCAGTATCTGATCCGCATTGTAAAAGCAATCCGCCGTGCGGATCACCGGCGTCGCGGCGGCGACACGCAAAAATCCATGAATCATGGGGCCTTCTTCCTTTCCAGAAAACCATCATAAAGTTTATCCAAGCAATACGCGACGGAAGAAATAGGGCACTGCCCGCAGCTTTTTCCGCACACTGTTTTCCAGCTGTTCATGAGCAGCCGCCATTTGTCGGATATCCTCATCCTCGGGCAGCCGTTCGCCATATTTCCAATCCATCACGATACCGAAAGCCTGCCGTACCGCCTCATCTGGAATCGTATCATCCCCCGCCATCCGGGTGACAAATCGTACCAGCGTTTCCCCTGCCTGTGGCACATACCCCAGCAAAGCCAGCTGGTGCAGCATATCCATATAGTAATGAGCGGCTCGGGCGGCATTATCCCTAAACCGGCGGCAGACCCATTCCAGCTGGTATCTGGTCAGATGCCGATGCACCCGCCAGATCAGCAGTAGGATCAGCAGGATCACCGCCGTCAACAAAATCATCAGAGGAATCAGCCAGGGCGGAATTTCCCGCTTGCCGATGGGCGGCTCGGCGGAGGTGGCAGTGCTCTCCCCGCTGCTTTCATCCTGAGAAACCGTAGTGGAGGAATCCGACGTGGTGGTATTGCCTCCGGGCGCGGTCACCGACGGATTTACCGGCGATGTGCCCCACGGATTACTAGAATCACCGCCGGGAGAACTTCCTCCGGGAGAAGGATCACCGGGTACCGGCTCTCCGGAAGGTGCCAAATACGAAGAACCGGCTGTAGGATCAAAGGCAATCCAGCCGATACCATAGAAATAGCATTCCACCCAAGCGTGAGCATTTTTCTGCAGCGCCACCCAATCGCCGTTTTCATCTCTATACTGCAAGCCATAGCCGGAAACCAACCGGGCGGGAATTCCCAGCGTCCGTGCCATAACGGTCATAGCACTGGCGAAATAGGTACAATAGCCCTGCTTGGTCTCCAGAAAATAGTCCACAAAATCTCGATTACGGGGCACGCTGCCGGGGGTCAGGGTATACCGGAACTCTCCGTTCTGCAGATATTCCTGGAGCAAAACCGCTTGCCGGTAGGGAGAACTTTCTTCTCCCACCACGCGGTACGCCGTTGCTTTTACATTTTCCGGCAATCGCGGCAAGGCAGTGTAGGTCTTGTAAAATTCATCATAATAGAGGTCGTTGTTTCCCACCGATCTTTCCAGATAAGACATTGTGGTATCGAATTGATAGTTATTATCCATCGTGCGCTGCATATCCAGCGCCGTGAAACGATAGGAATCATAGGAGTAGAGCATGGTCTCCGCGAAAAGCTCTCCCCGCTCGTTGTACAGCAAGGACTGGTTATTGGCAGTCTGTATAGTCTGCAGGCTGCCCAGCGTGAACAGGCTGGAGGTTCGCTGAAGCATCACCACTTCGACAGACCGTGGGGGAAAGATCATGGTGAGCCATTCTACAGCTTGAGCGTCTTCCTGCTGAAGATACCAGCCGAACGCTTTTTCCGCCCGGTTCCGGTCACCCGCGTTCCAGGTGTAGGCGGGAATATCGGATGCGGTCCAGCCTGACCCGGTATAACCGTCGTAGATATTGCTCTTCATCAGCCTAGGTTCGTCCAGCTTCACCCGCATCACCGGCGTATTATCGCCGAGAACAATGTCGCCGCCCAGCCGATCCATATTCGGCTGCAGGCCGATGGAATGCAGATTGGAAGGAATGATATTTTCCAGTATATTACCGCTTGGATCCCGGATGGGCCGCAGCTGCGCATCCTCCCCCAGCACCTTCCAGCCGGTTGTATCGGCCGGGAGCAGGACAGCGGCCAGCATACAGCAGACACAGCACACTGCCAGCGCCGCCGCCTGCAGTTTATAACGGGAGGCCAATATCTTGACTCCCATATCTACCAGCGGGAAATAGTTGCGGGCAATCAGCGGAAGCAGGCCGATGAGCACCAATAAAATGGCAGGAAACATCCGTCCCGTAAAACCGAAAGAGGCTACGATGGCAAAATACATGGCGGAAGCGATGCCGATGATCCATACCGACCGGACCAGCCGCACGCAAAAGTATAGCAGCGCCACAATGCCCAAATGAACTAGAAACTGGACCAGCGCGATATTCCCCGCCGTATTGTAGGGGGAGCGGGAAGGAAAGAGCCTGCTCCACCACTCCAGCAATCCCAATACCCAGCTGAACAGATTCCCTATGGAACCGGTGATAAGACTAAAAAATAGGATCAGCAGCAATATCCCGCCGATCACCGCCGGCAGCAGCCAAACCCGGCGGGTCAGCAGAATAAAAACAGCGGTCAGCAAAATCGCGTGAAAAATCATGACAGGAACAGAGCAATGAAATCGGAAAAGCTGGTCAAAAGAAAGCATAATGCCCACAGCCATCAGAATACAGCTGACAGCATCCAGCCCCGTGTCCCTCATAACCTGCAGAAAAGCACTGTAGAAGCGGCCGTTTTGCTCCTCACCACGGTCGACGGATGTCATAAGCATTCCCCCAATCTGGCGGCGATATCATCCGGGCTGAAAATACTCACCAGTTGAACGTCGATATCCTGGGCATGTCTGGTCAGCTCCTGGACCGCAGCGTCCGGCGGCACAATGCAGGTGACCCGGATTTTTTTCGCCGTCAGCGGCCGCAAGGCCTCCAGCAAATCATGAGATAAGCGATAGGTCAGCACATGCAGCGCCCGAATGGAGGCCATGCTCCGGGCTGCTGGGGCATCCAACTCAAAATAGCCTGGCACAACCGCGAAATCCAACTCCGCCAACAACGTATGCATAGCGGGGAAATCCTCCGGATGGTGGACGATGCAGGATGTTTCCGCCCTGGGACAAAGAAGCTGTACCGGCTGACCATGAATCACATAATAATAGGACAAAGAGGCGGCGCATTCCGTCATCATATCCGCACAGCCCGCCGGATGAGCCTGAGAGGGTAAACCGGTATCCAGCAGCAGCAACGTCAGCTGCTGGGTTGCCAGCTCATACTGCCGAGTATAAATCTCCCGGGTGCGGATGGTCTGGATCCAATGAATGCGTTTAAGAGAATCCCCGTCCCGATACTGACGGGTACCGGCAAAGCTTTCGCCGTGATCCGCTGTGACAAAAGAGGATTCGTTGTAATCATTGCTTACCACCGGCGGAGCCGGTTCCCCGGACAGATTCACCACTGCAGGATAAACCGTCAGCGTCAAGCTCTGCTTTGTAATACCGCGGCAGGTGAACAAGGGCAAAGCGAAGAAGCCGAAAATATCCTGGATACGCAGTTTCTCCAATCCCATGGGCCAGACGCCACGATGGGGGCAGTCAATATCCAAAGTGATCGTTTTTCCCCGTCCTCCCGGCCGGATGGCGCATCTTGCATGCAACAGCCGGCGTTTCTGCGGCTTAGGAGGCGTCTCTTCCGGCAGCCGGACAGCCAGCGCCGCCAAGACAGGCAACACCGTTATCCCGGTGAAGGTCAGGCGCAGCATTGCCTTATCCTCCCGGGTCACCCCGACTGTCAGCAGCTCCTGCCTGCAGGACAGCAAAGCCGCCCCCAGCAAAGAGGACAGCAAAGCCGTCAACAGCAGAATGCCGAAACAGAAAACCACCAGAAATATTTCGCGGTAGCCGGTCGCCAGTCCGGCAAGCAGCAACAGCGCAAAGGAGATGAGGAAGGATATACCCCGCCGGGTCATCGGACCGCCGGGACGGGAATGGTGCGCAGAATCGCGTCGATAACGCTTTCCGGCGTCTGCCGGCGCACCGCCGCATGACTGCGCATGATCAAGCGATGGCAGAGCACCGGGAACGCCATGCGCTGCACATCGTCCGGCAGCACATAGGTGCGCCCGTACAACAGGGCACAGCCTCGGGCAGCCTGCATCAGCGCGATGGAACCCCGGGGGCTGACCCCCATCAGCACCTCGCCCAGAGAACGCGTGGCTTCCACAATGGACGTGATATAATCCATCAGCGGTGCGGCACAGAAAATGCTGTCCACCATCCGCTGCAGTTCCAATACATCGGCGGCGGAAGCCACCGGCTGCAGCTTCAAGGCGCTGTGCCGGGTACGGTGATTCTGCAGAATCCGCATTTCTTCCTCATGGGAAGGATATCCCATGGAGATCCGCATAAAAAAACGATCCAGCTGGGCCTCCGGCAGTGGGTAAGTCCCCGCCATTTCCACCGGATTCTGGGTAGCCAGCACCATAAAAGGCGAAGGCGCCGGATAGGTGTGTCCATCGATGGTCACCTGATTCTCCTGCATCACTTCCAACAGGGCCGATTGAGTCTTGGGGCTGGTACGGTTGATTTCGTCCGCCAGCACAATTTGGTTCATAATGCTGCCCTGATGCAGCTCCTGTTCGCCGGTCTTCAAGTTAAACATGGTGAACCCGGTAATGTCAGAGGGCAGCACATCGGGGGTGAACTGGATGCGGCGGAAGGTGCATCCCAAAGAAGAAGCCAATGCCGCCGCCAGAGTGGTCTTACCCAAACCGGGCATATCCTCGATTAAAACGTGTCCGGAACACACCATGGAGATCAGCAGCAGGTCGATCACATTGTCCTTGCCGATAATCACCTGCCGGATATTGTTGCGTATACCGGATAGAGTCTGCTGTGCGTCCATTTTCATTCCTCCTAGGGAACAGCCAAAGCCCTCTTCCCCTCATTTTTTATTTCAGCCGCATGGGAATGCCGCAGGCCAAAAAATACACCTCGTTCGCCCGGGCGGCCAGCCGCTGGTTCATCCTCCCAAGAATGTCGGTAAATACCCGTCCCATCCGATAGGGAGATACCAAACTCAGCCCCACCTCATTCGTCACCAGCACCGCCCGCCGATCTTGTCGCCCCAGAGCATCGGTCAGCCGGTCAAACTCCCGGGCAATATCCGCTTCAATCTCCTCCACTCGGGCCGTGGATACCCTGTCATAGTCTGATTCCGCGTCCAGCATCAGATTGGTGACCATATTGCCCACACAATCCAGGAAAACATCCCCCTGGAGATGGTCTTCCAGTACCCGGTCCAAATCCTTAGTGGCCTCCGCCGTGATCCAGTGATCCGGCCTTGACTGCTGATGAAGCTGGATTCTCCGCTCCATTTCGCTGTCCAGGCAGCGAGCGGTGGCAATATACAAAACCTGCCGGCTTTCGGCCAGCCGGCTTTCGGCAAACCGGCTTTTGCCGCTGCGAACTCCGCCGGTTACCAGTGTTATGTGGGACATGATATCAACACCTCTCCAGGTCGCGAACCAATCGTCATGCCGCAGAGCACAACCAATTTCTTCCCGGCAAGCGCCGAGAACAGCCCAATATAACAGCTATAGTAAAATAGAAGCGACTGTGTCCATTATATCGTCTGCCGCCCTGCTTGTCCATATTTTTTCCATAAATGACAAAACTGTTAACACCTTTCAATCGGTTGTTTCCCGACGAAAATTGTGGTATACTGGAGAAAATCAAAGATTTTCTCTTAGAAGAATGCCGGTCGGCTTGAACAGCCTCCTGCGGCTTTGCCGCACTGGCATTCTTCCGGTGGCAGCGTTATCCTAGTATACTGGAGAAAATCAAAGATTTTCTCTTTGAAGAATGCCGGTCGGCTTGAACAGCCGTTTGCGGACGGGCAAACGCCTAATTTTTATCTCAATGCAAAGTGCATCAAGCAGAAAAGGGCGATGACAGATGAGCGGCTTCACGGGCATCCGGCCTGAAGCAATATGGCTGCTGGCGGAAAACCGTTTCCATGACAGCCGGGAATTTTACGAGGAACACAAAGCGCAACTGAAGGAGCAGGTAGTGGAACCCCTGCGGCTGCTTGTGGAAGACCTGGCTCCAACAGCGCTGAAGATCGATCCTCAGATCATCTCCAACCCCATGCAGAACAGCTGTGTCAGCCGAATTCGGCGGGACAATCGGTATACTAAGGACAAATCCCTCTATCGGGAGAATATGTGGATTGTACTGATGCGCGACAAAAAATCTTGGGATGCTTTGCCCGCCTTTTTCGTGGATTTTTCACCCCGTGGTACCAGCTATGGTATGGGAATATATCATGAATCCCCCCGACTGATGCAGATTCTCCGCCGCCATCTGGATGAGGATCCCACACCTTTTCGCCAAGCGCTGCGCAAAGCGGAAAAAGCGGGATTCGCCGTAAACGGGGACCGTTATGCCCGCCCCAAAAAAGCGGGTCTGCCGGCTGACATCGATAGTCTTTACAATAGAAAGTGGTGGGATTTCACAAAAAACGAGCCGGATCCCGCTTTTTATGCCGACGGCTCCTTGACAGTGATTCTGCGGGAATCCATCAAAACCCTGGCTCCTTTGTATCGTCTGATGGTGCGGGCCATGGAAGAAGAGCTGGAAACCCGGGAGCGAGAGGAGCCGGAACCCTCTCCTGCCTGGAATCCGTATGTCCTGCGGTAAATATGCCAACCGTTCGTTGCACATGATACAGGATATCACAACACACCCCCGGAGACCTTTTGGTCCGCCGGGGGTGTGTCTTAGATTTTAGATTTTAAATTCTGTCGGCTGGCTTTTGGCGGGATCGAAGCTTTGCCCGCCAGGATGGGAAAGATCAAAATAAATACGGGAATCAGCCGTGGTTCCCCAGTCCTTCTGAGAACCCGAATCCTGTATCCGGTTGAAAGCTTCCCGGAACATCGTATTGTGTGCCTCTTCCCGGTTCAGCAGAAAGTCAATGGTTTCCCGTACGCCCTTGTCATCGATCTGACGATACAGATACTGATAAACCACCTTCGCACGCTGTTCGGCTGCGATATCCGACAAAATATCCGCAGCGGCATCGCCGGTCTCGTTAACATAAGCCGCTGTCCACAAGTATCCGCTAGCATTGGCCAGCATCGGTGTCAACCCGGTGAGCACGTGAGCTTCTACATTGCCCACTGTAGCATTCTGCGCATCCAATTCATGCCCATTGAGCATATTGACACAGGCGCTGATCATCTCCAAATGGCACAGTTCCTCAGCCGCCACATCCAAAAACAGATCCTTTATCTCCGGATCTTTAATGCGCATGCTTTGAGACAGATACTGAAGAGCGCTTTTCAGTTCTCCCTGAGGCCCGCCCAGCTGTTCTTGCAGCAACGCCGCATAGTTGGGATTAGGCCGGTCCACATGTACCGGATGCAAAAACTGTTTCTCATGTTTGAACATCTTTCTCACCTTCCCTGTATTTTATAATTAGTATTAACCATATAAAAAGAGATATGCGCAAAACTCATCAGCAGGGAATTTCCTTCATTCCAGAATAAATATAACCGGCACTATCATTTCCGGTCATACGCTTCTGCCAGAACCCGCGCGGCAAAATCCGCCGCGTTATTCAGATCCTGCTCATCAGGATGGGAAAGCGCTTTATCGAAGTTGCGTACATCAACCTGTAGCTTACGGTCGTCCGGATGGCTCCGGAGCATGGAAACATATCTTTCCCGCACCGATATCGGCATTTTCCCCAAGCAGAAGAACGTTTCCTCCAGCAGCCTGCAATCTTCCGGCAGCAACGCGCCGATTCGTTCATACAGGGCGTGAATATAGCCGGTGTCTGCGCCGAATCCTGCTGTACCGAACAGCGCCACTTTTTTATTCTGCAGTCCGGCTAAAAAATGAGCTATAGTAGCCGTACAGCTTCCTTTATCGATCCACGTGCCGACAAAGATCAATTCGGCCTTCCCCACATTTGCAGCTTCCGGCCGGCCGAAAGACAATATCGTTTCCCCATCGCAGGCCTTTCGAACAGCCTCCGCCACCATTTCTGTATTACCGGTTTGGCTGTCAAACACAATCGCCACTTTCATGTTCATTCCTCCTTCTTCCTTAGTATACCCGGTACTATTCGAATGATCAGTTCTACGTTGGTGCTTTCTTTATCACAAAAAGGGCCGGCCGCTAAAGCGGCCGGCGCAGCCTGTCGAAAAAGGTCCAGCTGAAAGGCTGGGCTTTTTTGCGAGGAAATGGT
>CABULH010000031.1 GCA_902492455.1 uncultured Oscillospiraceae bacterium | reverse complement strand
AGGACGTGACGGAGCTATGGCTCAATATTCTATTGCTATCCGTCAGGCTACCCTTGTAGGTTTTGCTGGCCCCGTCCCATTTCAGGGTCAGGGTCTGGCCTGCGAGGCTGGCAAGGGTATCGTGCTTCGCCATGTCCGCTATAATTTTGTTGTAAGCGGTCAGGGCAGGGGTGGCCTCCCCGGCGGTATGGCCATTGCCTGTATACGCATAGTGCATGTATTTGTCCAGAAAATACCGCACATTGTTCTTAGCGGCGGGAATGCCACCGTTCAGTTCTTCGGAGGAGGATTTATAGTTGGACACCAGCCCGTTAAAATCTCGTCGTCCAGTCACAACTTCCCAAATCAACGCCTGAGTGGCCGCATAGGCGTCATCTACTGTACCTACGCCAAGCTGCTGGGGAGTTCTGGCCGGAAAGCCGTATATAGATATCAACATGAGCAGGTCTTGCTGGGTTCGACTCAGCTTGTTCTTCCAATATGGGCTGGTCATCAGGTTCCCATGCCCGGTAGGATCCACATAGAATTTTCGGTTGCTTGTGCCGTAGTCTGTCCATTTGTGTATGCAGTAAAAGTACGTTTTGCCGTTGTACTGCGGGGCATACTTGCTCCCGTCCATTTGCAGGATGTCGACGGAATAGCCCTCGAACCAATACAGGCGGTTGTTGTAATGGTTGCCCCGGTTGCCACCGTTGCTGGTGGAACTGTTTTCCCCCGGTTGCCGGCCGGCGTGGAATGCCCACACGCTCGATACTGTGACCTTGGCGGTGTCGCCGTTTTGATAGCTGGCAGCAAATACTGGCAGGATGAACGAACAAAGCAGAACAAGTGTTAAAACAGCCGAGAGAAAAACGCGTTTCTGTTTCATCATAGAACATCTCCTATAGTTGTTTTGGGACAAAGAGAAGAGCCGCCCAAATGGACGGCTCTTCAGCACAGATATATATACTTTTATCGGCGCTCCAAAAAGTAAATCAGATAATCACCAGGACTTTTTTCATAGGGTTCCAGCCAGATTCGACAGGATTGTCGAGTATATGGTTTATCTCTATAGTATCGGATCAGTTCGAATACATCTTCTTTTAAGTGGAATTCTTCGGGAAAATAGGTATACACAACCGTATTGTCCGGATTTGCCCACGATACCCCCAAAGAATCCGGCCGCAGCCCGTCCTCCCACACCAATCCCAGCCGTTCGATCTCACGCTTGCATTCAGCGTAAATCTGCGGAAGGTCATAGGGCGAATACCAGGAGCCGGTAGGTTTCGGCTGCGGAAGGGTTTCCAACGGCTGCTGCGTTGTGGCGCGGGAAGTGGTTGTGGCCTCCGATGCCGTGGTTGTTTTGGAACAGGAAGCGGTCGTGCTGTTCGGCTGCCTGGCCGTTGTACCATCTGTAGAGGGAGCGCCAGGCATCGTGTGAACCACCGTCTGCCGGCTGAGGGCACTCGGGTTGGTACTGGTTGTTGCTGCTGGTGGGAATGTTTCGACAGCAGTAACCATTCCCCCCTTACTGTCCGTCACAGTTCGACCCGATGTATCCGTAACGGCAAAGACATAGGTTGAAACAGAAGCAACGGATTCCGTTTCGCTTTCGTACAACAAATTGTCTGTCTCAGAATAAATGGCTGAAGCCGTATCCGAAACCGGTGCTGGTTGGGAACAGGCCGATAAAGACAGGACAAAAACGGCGAGACATCCGAACAGCAAACTTTTTGTCTTCATGGGGATTCGCCTTCCTTACATAATGATTTCACCCCCATTATATATACGCTTTTTGGAATTCGTCAAATTTCATATTGACAAACTCAGTTTTGAAAAATGTCAGAGGTTCCGCCTTAAAATCCGCGTGATGATGCCAACTGCCACATTGCGCTCCTCATCCAGATGGGTGATGACCATTGCCACATCGTCCTTTTTCCCCGGCGTCCGGGGATCGAAGCAGGAATGTGCCACCGCATTGACGCCGATGTGAAGCCGGATGAACACGACGCCGTGGTAAATATCCGTGATGACGCCTGCATATTTTCCCTGTACGCGGACTTTTTTTAAATCGTCCCGCGGTGCGTTGTCGGTTACGCTGCGTACATCCGCTTCAATGCTTAAAGCTTCCAGCGACTCCCGAGCGATCTTCTGGATGCGGATCAATATTTTATCGCCTACATGATAATGATCGTGGGCACTACCCAGCCAGTCCGGCGTAATGGCCCGCGCGACAATCCGGGTTTCCACGCCGAACGCTTCCACCCGAATAACCTTATCCGCCACGGACACCACCCTGGCCTGGACGAGCCGGCCCTCGTAGATACGGTACATTCCTTCATCATCTGTGCCAAAATAGAACAGCCGGCGCTTGCGCAGCATAGCCTCCTTCCGGGAAGCGACGATGCATCTTGTACTGTCTTCAATACCCTTGATGATAAAATCGATTTCGGCGCCTACCATGCCGGACAGGATTTTTTGTTCGCGGCTGTGGATGTCGCCGTAATGGTTAGGCGTCTGGGATAGATTCAGCAGCATTTCCGACACAGGGATGACCACCCGGAACTGCTTGTAAAACACAACTGCAACCGAGCTGCCGCCTTCCAGGGTTTCTACACCACTCAGGATGCCCGAAAGAATCCGCCGGGAAAGGTAGGCGTTCTTGATTTCGTGCCAGGCGGTTTCCTCCAGTTCTTCCGGTGTCTGGATTTCTTCATGGGCAACGATGGTCAGCACCGGATCGGTCCGTCGGGGCGGAGGAGACTCACCGGCCGGCTTTTTAGCGCCTTCTTCCGGCAGGGGAGTGCCCTCGGGCGGTTCGGCGGCTTTGCGGCGACGTCTGGCCGGCTTATCCTTCCGCGGTTCTTCCGAAACCGCCTGGAAGTCCGGGTCTGGCATGGGTTCACAAGCCGTTTCTTCCGCTTCGTCCTCCGTTTCTTCCACCTCATCAATCAGGAGCGGATCTTGTCCGGAAGCGGCCGCCACCATCTCATCGTCTGCCTCATCCAGCAGAAGCGGTTCCTGACAGTCGGTTTCGACCGAAACCAAGGTGTCCGTTTGCTTCGGCAAAGCGGTTGTTACCTCTTCCGGCGCGACGTTGTCCTGCATTTCGGGATCAGTCTTTTTCTTTGGCATACGGTTACCCTCTTTCATAGTAATATGGAGTTCTTATCTACAGGAACGACGTCGGTTTTCCCTCTGCCGCTTCCAGTATTCGATGGGCAGCCAGGGGAGGCTTTCGGCTCCATGCTGGCGGAGCGGCTGCTCTCTTGTGCACGCAGCTTATGCCAGGCCGGAATGTGGTCGGCGGCTTTTACCGGCCGCAGTTTTTTTGCTTCCGGGTGCCGGGTATAGTCAAACTTGTTTACCTTCAGCACGTTTTGCGAGTGAAGAATAACCAGGGCCTGATGTGCCGGCAGCCGAAGGACTTCATCGGGAGTCATCAGTTTACGTTTGCCGGTCGATTCCGTCTCCCGGAACTCCGGCGTGTAGTTTGATATCCGCCAGGTGCCCAGCACCCTGGAGCGGCTGTTAGTTGCGACGCTGATCTCCCCGGTGCGGTTGCTGACCAGTTTGGCAGTAAACTCATCGTTTGCGCCGAAAAACAGCTGTGTATCGCAGGCACTCAGCAATATCTGCCACTCCGTATCCGGGTATCGGGTTTGAAGCTGAGCGAGCGATTGAAAGCAGAGCCCCATCATATGGATGTTGCGGCTTCGTATGGTAGAAATTTTTTTATAAAAGTCCGGGACCGTGCCGATATTGGGCCATTCGTCACCGATGATGTTTACAGCCACCGGAAGACGGCCGCCCGTACAGCTGTCGGCATACCCGACCAGTTTGATGAACAAAAAGCTGAAGAACAGCGATGACAAAAAATCAAAGGTGGACTGCTGATCCGAAAAAACACAAAAATACGCACATTTTTCCACGCCGGGCAGGGTCAAATCGATCTCATCGTAGCTTGTAATCTGACGGATGAGTTCTGACTGGAATACCTGAAGGCGGCTGCCCAGCCCGATCAGGATGCTGCTGCGCACCGAATCGGCCGCCTGCCGGTAAATCTGGTAAGGCGCCCTGGCCGGGTGGGAAAGAGGCAGCACATCAAACAGGGCGTCCAGCTCCTGTGCGCTTTTGAAGATCAGCAGCTGATATGCTTCACCGATGTTGCGATTCGGAGGTGGATAGCTGCACTCGACATATAAGATGATCGCTTTCAGAAGGTTGGCTTCCGCATTGTCCCAAAAGCGATCCCCTTTTAAGGAGCCGGTGTTTTTGATGATAATATCTGTGAGAATTTGGGCCATCGTTCCATCACCGCCGATTTCCTGCAGGCAGGCCCAGGAATCCGAGTGTTCCGGATCTACCAGATTGAAAACCCGGACGACGTACCCGCTGTCCCGAAGATACTCGCTCATGTCCTCATAGAGTTCGGCCTTGGGATCGGTACAGACGATGGAATCTCCCCGCTTTACCGATTGAAAGATTGCATTCCGACAGAATGCTCGGCTCTTCATGCTGCCAGATGCCCCATATACGGCAATATTGTCGTTCCCCCGTTTGTTTCTGGGAAGGGCCAGAATCTTGCCGTCCCGTTCTCCAACAATGATGCCGTCTGTCTGGCGCACATCGGACACAACCTCCAGAAGCTCCCGCATTTTCTCTTCCGGCAGGAAGCCGGCCGTACCGTAGGTGCCTTTTTCGGAATAGACAAGATTCCGTTCCCGATCCAGTTTCCCGCTACCGCCAAACCCCATCCGCATGACCACAAGGATCAGAAGTCCAAAAAGCGCCAGGCATATTCCCAGGCCGTACAAGCCATACGGCATCTCGAAAACAGCCTGAAAGCATTCACGAATCCCGGCGTGCGGAAAAGCTGGCGACGTGCCGTTCCCCGGCATCCCGCCAGCTGTCTTCCATGCATTGTAGTTGCGTATAAACTGCGCGGCATACCCGCCGCCATAAAGGACGGCAAACGCTATAATCGGAAGGACTGGCAGCAAAATCAGCCTTTTTTTCTTCATGTCTGTATATGAAACTCCTTCACGACTTTTTCGAGGCTGACCGGCTGAATATCTGCCAGTCCGCCCATGTATATCTGCAATACAGGAGCCTGGAAATCAAAACAGAAGATGCGGCCTGTATAACCAAACAGCTCCAGAGCATCGCGGAACCGCTTGATCCTGGGCATGTCAAAGCAAAGGGAAAGCAGTACCGGCCGGCCTTCCGTATCCAGGGCGTCACAATCTATGGAGACAGGGGGAACGCCTGTCCGCAAGTCGGACAACAGGAGCCGGCACAGCTGCGCATATATTGGGGAAGTAAGAATCTGGAGCTGCCGTTCTCCTTCCGGCGTATGGGGACAAAACCAGAACCGTGCAAAGCCGGTATCCGTCCGGTAGCCGCTTCGTTTGTATCCGCCAGTGCTGCCAAGCAGCAGCAACGCCGTGTCCATGCTGTCGCCCAGCATCAGTCCGATCACATTTTTATCGCTGTACCAGGCTCTGGCTGGATTTCGGCAGAAACGGGACTCCACCAGAGAAAGCAGCCGCAGTTCTGCTCGGGTTTCCCATTTCATGACCGCGTTGCCGGTGTTGTAGGTCAGATAAATCCGTTCATCGTCAAACAGGATGCCGGCCACACGGGAACTGCGGATTTTAGCTGCTTCCAGCCCGATATCTTTGACTTCGGTGGGACAGTAGAAAACCGCCCCGGATGGTTTCGGGACGGCTGCGGAAAGGGACGGCTCAAATATAGGCGCCTTTTCATCATAAAACAGCGGAACGCCTGCGCGTATCATGGTGATGTACGTCTGTGCGGCGGCATGAAGCCGCCGCCTGCGCGAGGGCTCTGAACGGCAGGAGACCCGGCCTGCATCCAGATAGTACGAAAACCGGTCAGGCTGTGTCTGCAGCAGCAGTTTTTTAGCCACCGGAGTCAGGCGATAGCCTTTTATGCCATCCCGCCCAAACAGGCGGATCAGTTTTTGGCTTTTCAAGCTGGCGATCACCTTATACCGGTAGCTCTCGGATATGGGAAGGCGGTGTATGGCATCTGCCGGGAGTTCACCGCATACAGCGATAAGTCCAAGCAGATGATACGCCTGCGAATGAGGGTGGATCATGGCGTTTTCCTCCACAGCTTTTTACCATAGGTCCCTGTACTTGGGTAAATTGCTCCTCGGCAGAGGGGACGGGAGCCCTTGAAATTTTTGGATTTTTCCACATTCAGTGGGTATCCAAATCCGGCTGCTGGTTTTCTGAAAAATTGGATAGGTTTTTTTGCCGTAGGATAAAGCCCGGAAGCTGATCCTGCCGCATAAAATACAGGAGGGTCGCGTCCTGATTCCCATAGGAGGTCGTATGGTATATATCGCATAGGGCTCCGCTGTCGTCGGTCATCAGATAGACGGCCGCCATGTCGAGAATGTGTTTAACCTCCAGATTGTCATAATCCCGCACGCGGCCAAGAGATAGCGTTTCATCGTATACATGGACGAAGCAGACCGCACACTCGGTAAATTGAGGGAGGGGATACTTCCGCAAATAGGTATCCAAAGCAATAAACAGCGGCATGGTTAAGAATTGACCGCTGCTATGCTGTTTCCACTTCGGGAGGAGGCGTGGGAGCCGGATCTGTACGATTCCTTCTTCATCGACCGCAACCGTAATCCCCAGTGTATCGGTAGAGCGCGTCAGTATCTGTTCCAGCTGGATCGTGCCATAGCGCCCTACCAGATCCCGAAGCCTGCAGGCCAGCTTTTCAGCATGGGCTGCGGCATCCAGACTCAACTCCTGAAAATTGGCCGGATACCGGCTGACGTTACAGGCACTCATCGCCATAACCGTGTTATTCAGGCGAATGATTGTATCCTGGGCGGTACGGAGTCGTTTTTTTAATTCCTGTTCGTTCATAAAAGTAAGAGTCCTTTCTTTATGGGGAGATAAAAAGCAGAAGGACCGGAAGCGAACGGTTGCTCTCGGCCCTGTTTTCTGCAACTGTTTTTACAGCGTTTTTACTGGTAATAGGCGGCTTTTCCGTCCCGATCCACCATACAGAATCCGGCTGTGTTCGGAATATGCAGCGCCGGCATTTGCGAAAGATCATCAAGCAGCAAGATCCGTTTGGGCGGGTTCTTTTCCTGCCGAGGAATGGCGGCATGGATCATACCTTCCTGCCTCCACGGGATATGGAGTATATCATATAGCTCCTCACCAGCAAAAAAGCTGATGAGTGCCGGAAATATACCGGGAACGTGAAATTCTGTCTTGTCGATGAAATCGAGCAGTACCCAGAAAGCACGGATGAGCCTATCGTTCAGCGGAAAAATCGGATCGGCCGATGCGACGGTTTCATCCTTTGACAGATACAGCCGGTGGTCTTTGGCAAGCCGTCTCAGCAGCATCCGGACGGTATCCGCCTTTCCGGGAGGAAACAGTCTTAAAAGCTGCTCTGTGTACAGGGTTTTATAGGCCGAAACCGTATCCAACAGCTTCGACGCCTCGTTCGCGTATAAGCTTGCCCGTGTATTCACAAAACCACCTCCTGGTTCTATACGCAATATTGTCGCATAAAGGCCGCGATAGGAAATGTTATACGCATTGTTATCGCAATCCCTGCGTTTTAAGAAGACGGCACAGCATTCTGCCGCTTCTTTTTCTCCAAAAGCTGCTGCAGCTCCCGCCGATCCGTTGTAATCAGTTCTTTCTCCAGTTCGGATGCCTTAAATTCTACGGTGACATTGTTGTTGTTTGTGGAAATCAGACCGTTGCCGCGTTCAAAATGAGTGATAGCCAGCGTTTCGGCTTCCGATAGATGCAGAAGCTCCTGTACCCTCTGTGCTTCCTCGTCTTCAAGATTGAGGATGATCTTGGTTTTCGCATTGTTGACGATGCCGCGGCCATATTTGCCGCCTTCGAGGGCAAAAAAGTCATCCAAATCCTGTGTGGCACAAATGGCGCTTCCGCCGTAACCACGAACAATTTTAAATATCTCCAACACGTATTCCGCAGCCAGTTTGTTGGAAGACGCACCGATGAGCTGCCAGGTTTCGTCAATAAAGATGGCCTTTTCTTTGGTGCGATCCTGCTTGGCCTTGTCCCATACGAAATCCAGAGCAACGAACATGCCCACCGTCAGCAGATCGCCGGTCAGTTCGGAAATGTCCAGGACCGTATATTTGTTGTCCAGGTTGACATTTGTATCCTGGTTGAACGTGCTGGCGGAACCGTGAACCAGTCGGTTGAGGATATTGGCAAGTCGCCTTGTCTGCGGGCTTTTCAAAAGTTCCTGGTGCAGATCCCCAAGCTTGGGCATAGGTCTGAAACGTTCCGGGCAGGCTTCGTCCACAAGGCTGGTATTCTCATGCGTAATGCCAAATGACGCATAGGTTTTAATCATAGCTTCATCCAGCAGTTGCCGTTCTTCGTGAGTCATATCAGGAATTAACAGGGCGAAAAAAATATGCAGCCGCTGTATTTTGGCGGTTAACAGGGATTTTTCAATCACAGCTTCATCCAGCAGTTCAGCTGCCGCTGTATCTACCGGGCGGATTTCCATGACATTGATGCAGTGTGGAGATGAGGGGGATATCTGGATAATTTCTCCGCCGATGTTCCGCGCCGCCCGGTAAAACTCATGCCCTTTCAGCGGCGCCAGAATAAACACCTGGATATTTTTACGCCGAAGTCTTAGTGCGAAGAGCTGCAGGGTGAACGATTTGCCGGATCCGCTGGTTCCCAGAATGGCCATATTCGCGTTCTTGTAAATCTGGCTGTTGAACAGATCGGCAATAACCAACGAATTGTTATGCTTGTTGATCCCCAGCAGGATACCAGTATCATCGCAGAGCTCGTAGGAAGTGAAGGGATAGCAGCTGGCGGCGCCCAGGGTCAGCATGTTCCGCCTAGAACGTGCGTATAGATGTTTTTCCAACGATACCAGGGGCAGCGAGGATAAAAATGCATCCTCCTGCCGAAAGGTGCAGGGGGATGCATTCAGATCCTGGGAAACCAGGAGCTTTTTCAGTTCGGCAATCCGCCAGTTCAGTTCCTTGACCGAACCGGCTGTGACGGTGATCAGGGTGGAAAAATAGTAGAAGTCCTCGTTGGCGGCGAGACCGTCTTTCAGGAAATACCCCGAACGGATGGCTCCTTCCAGGTCATCAAAGTCGGTGTTGGTGTCGCTGACGTCCCGGATTTTCGAGCGGTTAATCCGCAGCTGCTGCCCCAGCTTATGAATCACCTGTTCCTTGGGCTGCCGGAACAGGAACATGTCCACATCGATCCCTTCTCCCGCGTTTATCAGGATCGACAGCCAGCCAGCAGCCACACGAGGCTTATACCCAGAGGAGGGGATGAGCAGATACGAGTAGTAGGTGCCGTCAATATGAAGATAATGGGCATGGCGAAAATCCATAGACGGAGGGGCGAAAAATTCCGCCGCGGGTATGTCGCCGAGTTCGTCTGTGCCGTCCCTGAACAGATGTCGGGCAATCACCTCGTTACTTCGGGTAGACAGCGACGTCTCCGTACTGGTTTTCCGATTGAGCAGTTCGTACAGCAGTTCGACGGTCGCTTCATCTTCCGATTCCGGCTCAACAATTTTGTTCCCACACTGCAGCAGATATGTCTTTGCGGTCTGTTCCGCTGTCATCAGGGCGGATAGCATCTCTTCCTCGGACTCATGACGTCCAAAGCCTTCATACTCAAAGATTAGGAAAAAGCGCCGGGTGATGGCCTCTTTAGAGCCGATTTGCCGGATCAGGTTTTCGTAATCTTTCTGCAACTCCCGGCATTTCTCATCCGTTTCGTTTTGGAATTCCCGGCGGATGGATTCGAGGTGCCGGTTGACGTCCGCTTTTTTGGTCAGCACCTTCATCTGCACCTTTACCGGACTGATTTTCAGATAGTGGACATAGGAATACAGAATGCTGCGCTGTTCCCGGGCGCTGCGGAGCAGAAAGTTGATGGGCGTCACTTCCAGCACCTTCACATATCGGTGGTCACGGGTGTAGATGACCCCATGTTCGATCTTCTGGATGGGAAAATAGTCCATCGGCGTCTGTATCCGAGCGGCACGAGCCCTATGGCCTTTGAGGTCGTTGGGTTGCGTCGGGTTATCCTCTTCGGCCGGCTGGGATACTATTCGTCGCTTTTTGAGGAAGCGGAAAAAGCTGAAGATAAAGGAGGAAAGGCTTTCTCCCGATACGCCGATAAGCGCGATGAGCCCCAACGGCAGGGCTGTAAGGCATAATAGGATGATGCGCATCGTCAGAGAAATCGGCAGCCGAAAAACGGGCAGCCCTATAGCAAGAACGAGAGTTCCGGCTTCTAGTGCGTTCCGTAGCTTAAAGGCTCCTCCAAACAATGTTCCGCTTTCCATAAAGTTCGGGGGAATCGTATATGTGTCCAGTTCTTCTTTATAATTATCCGGCATGATCGTTTACTCCTGTCTCATAGGTAACGCTTAACAAGGGATCAAGGAGAAATAACTCCAGGTTTTCCGCATAATCCCTGGCATACGCTTTTTGTTCTTCGTTTAGGGCAAAAACCGTATCTCCAAAGTAGTCCTCACCTGCGTATTGCACAGTGTATACCGCGATAGTTCTTTCCCCGACAATCTCCCCGTCCTGAACGATGGATTCCACTCGTATTTCCTTGCCGTATGTAAATAGATGTTCCTTTCCCTGCTCAACCTTATACTGGAAATCCGATAGATTAACCGCTTTGTAGTTGCTGTTCGCCACGCAATACTGAGAAATAATCAGCGAGCTGTTGAACGGGAGCGTTTCTACATACGGATCAATTATCTGATGCTCTATCCCTGCCTCCAGAGTCTCTATATCCTCCTGGATCTTCGATAATACGGCGGTATGACTGTCCGTCATTACTGCAGAAATAACAGCGTCGGCTTGCGCTATATTTTCCCTGATGGCCGAATTGTCGTTCAGAATGGGAACGCTACCTGTAACTGAATCCAGCCCGCCGAAAATCATGGAAGGAAGCATCAAGAGAAATAAAATCGGAAGGAACAATAGAAAACCAACGGCTACAAGTATCTTTACAATGGTTTTTCGGTTTTGCCAGAGTGCTATTGCAGCCGCTCCATAGGGGCCGCCGACAGCCGCACCCTTTGCCGCCCCGGCAATGGCCTTGCCTGTTTTTACCGCGCCATGAACGGTGTGAGCCGCCTGCGCGCTTTTTTGGACAGCTCCGGAATCCTTCTTGTCCGGTTGTTCCGGCATGGCTCACACCTTATCCTTTCGGCGGGGCATGGTGGGCATCTGCTTGACAATGCTTTCATGGTAGGTGATTTTTCCATCTGGTGCCTCATACGGTTCCCGCTTTACCGTGTCCTGAGCGTACTGCATATACCACCTTGAGCCGTCAGCTGCAGATATCGTGCGGAAATCCCCGGCCGGCTCCATATACTGTTCGGCACTATACATGGCAAATGGGATTCCTTCCGGAGCGGCTGCAGAGGTTTCTGTGCCGGTGATCCGCCCGCCGCCGATTTCCATGTTGCTGTACAGCGGAGGGGTGTCTGCGTCCTGTCCGGGCATCCCTATGTACGACTGGAACGCTTTTACAGCGGTATCTCCAGTTATAGAACCGGTTTTTGCGATGTTGCCCCTTGCTACAGAACCGATGACCCCGTTAGCAAAAGTGCCTCCTTTAGCCAGAGAAGACTCAAAGGCTTTTCGGCTGGCAAAATGACCGCCATGCCCGGTGACACTTGCTGCGGCTCCCTGTGTGACTTTCCGACTCACAATTCCCGCCAGACCGCCAGCAAAGGCAGCGCTCCCGCCATCGTCAGCAGGCACACCCCCGCCGCCGGACGAACCGAAGCTTTTGCCGGTTATCCCTTTGGCGGCTAAGCCTATGCCGCGCATTGCCACCATGGCTTCGCCCAGCATGCTGCCGCCGGTATGCCCGACGTTGATACCAAGGCTGCTCATAAAGCTGTCCACCTTTTGGGACACCTTTAGGAAAGCAATGGCGCAGAGGAACCAGATGAAAATATTCCCGGTAACAGCAGCACTACCCTCGGTGGCAACCTGTTGTTGTACTTCTTCTTCCGTCAGGGCGGCGGCTGGAACAACCGCTACACAGGACAGGATGAAAAACAAGGCGGTTGCAAAAATAAACGGCTTTATCTTTTTCATAATTCCCCCTATATTCCCAAAGGATTTGCCAGGAAGCTGCCCACCATAGAAGTGAACAGCCGCAGACACCAAGCGTTCATCAAAAGCAGAAACATCTGCCCTGCCAACATGCGGCACCAGCTTTTAAAAATTCCAGACGTCAACTGGGAAGCTCCCATGCTGAATGCGACCGGCGCAGTATATACCAAGACGCCGAGCAGCACATAGCGTTCCGCCGCTTCAAACAGCAGTTTGATGTAGTTCCATGCGAGCATCAATACCAGAACAAGCGAAACAATTAGCACGACACTATTGGCAACAACCCCTAATATCATAGTGATAACAGCATTAAACGAAGCGAAGTTAATGGGAGGAAGGGTCGATGTAAGAATCGACGAATATGGCGTTCCGCCGATTTTAAGAACTAGATCGACGATCTCATCCGAAAAATAGATCAGCAGGATAAACAGGGCTGAACGGAGTACAAGTTTTCCGGGATCTTCCACTTCCAGTCCGAGGCCGCCGGCGAAGTTTTTAAAAAGCTGCCATATCAGATTCAGCAAAACCAAGCCGATAGCGATAGCAACAAAGACGTCGTAAAGCGTTTCCGCAGCCGGAAAATATTGAATGAAAACATCCATGTTGCACCCTAGTGCCCCCAGCACAGAGGTGGTAACTAAATCGAGACAAGCCATGACTTTTTCCGCAACCCAGGCTACAATGCCGTCCAGAATCCCCATTGTGTATCCTCCTGATTCGTATCGGGAACGCCGCCCATCTTCTGTAGCAGCGATACTTTTTCATGGTTCATACCAGCGCTTTTCCCCTTGCCAGTGATCCATCAGCGCGCCGCTTCGGATACATGTGGAACAGAGAGACTTGTCCGCTGAATCTTTGCGTTCACAGCCTGTACATTCCATGTTTTGATAACGAAGGTTGTCGTTGATAAGGGCGTCTGCTATAAGCCGGCTTATTTGCAGATTCTTTAGTGTAGGCGTTTCGTCTACGGAGCCTTGACGAAAATTAACATAGGGATTTAGTTCGTCCGTCAGGATAACCCATTCCCACCAGGCCCAAAATTTTTCTTTGGAAAGAAAAACCCAGGATTGTATTTTTCCGTCTATATCTACTGTGCCCAGATACAGATACGCCGTGCTTCTTGCATCCACGTCTACTATCTGCACTTCTCCGTCTGCCTTCTTTATATGAATGGTATTGCCGGTTGCGGGAATTTCAGAAATAAATGCCTTTTCTAAGTGGATTTCCCTTGCTGGAAGAATAGGAGCGCTGGCGGGTGCTAGGTACACGTCCTGCCCTACTGCCAGTTGATCGATAACCTGCCGAATCCATTCTTCAATGGATGTAAACATATAGATCGCCTGCTTTCTCTAAAATTACGGTGTCCATTTGCCGTCGGCAAAGAAAGGCGTAATATAACTCATGATGAATCCCAAGCCGTTCAAGAGTGCCCAGCTGACGATAATGCGCTTGAGCCAGGCTCGACTTTCACCCACCGTGCGGTCGTTTTTGCTGAAGTTCATGAGCAGCAGAGCAATGGAAGCGGCGACGATCCCGGCGATGGTGGAAATGCCAAGGATTTTGTTATAAACGTCCTGCATAATAGTTTTGGCCTTGTCCCATAGCGTTGGTGTAGCAGTTTCACCGACTGCTAAAGCTGGAAGACAGAACAGCACGGCCATGCAAAGGATTAGGACGGCTGTGAGCAGGTGTTTTCTCCTTTTGGAGCGACTGGGGAAAGAGGAATACAGCTGTTGGTGAATTTGGATTTTCTCTTTCAAAACGGAACCTCCCTGTATATAAATGTGGCGACAAGGTATATCACAAAAACAAGGCGCCTGCAAAAAATGCGGGCGCCTTGTTTGACGGTTCGACACAAAGAGACCGCCTGATGAAAAGGCGGTCTCAGGTTTTGTATTTGTTTTTGGATATACCTTGAAGCGTATTCAGTATAGCACGGCGTCTTGTACGAGGCAAGCGCAAAACCGTATCGATTTCGGATTTTTCTGTGCCATTTTTATGCCATGATTGTGCCAGCTACTTAACAGGGTATAGTTTGCTGCTGTTTCGGCAGACTATATCCAAGGGGCTTTATTATGTGGACTGAAGAATTCGACACGGAGCTTTATGACGTCCTGGGCCAATACATCGGGCGATGGCACATGGGATACTCACCGGAATGGGATCAGGTGGTTTCCCTGTATCCGCTGGATGAAAATACAGTACATCAGAACGGAGGACATACAAAATGGCGGCAACCATGAAAGGCGCAATCTCTTTCGGATTGCTTCACGTGCCGATCTCGCTGCATACGGCGACGCAGGATAACGACATCCATTTTAACCAGCTTTGCCGGGAGGACGGCTCAAGAGTCAAATATAAGAAAGTGTGCTCCAAATGCGGAAAAGAGGTATCTGCACAGGATATTGTCAAAGGCTTTGAAATTGAGGATGGCAAATATGTGACCCTCACTGATGAGGACTTTGAAAAGGCCAAGGTGCAGAAAGACAAGACCATCCACATTCTGCACTTTGCGGACATCCACGATATCCGGCCGATTTACTTCGACAAGACCTACCACGTCATACCGGAAGCAGGCGGCGACAAAGCCTATGAGCTGCTGCGGCGGTGTATGAAAGAAGAAAATACCGTCGCCATCGCCAAGGGAGTGATCGGCCAGTCGGAGCATTTAATGGTACTGATTCCAACTGACACCGGTATTCTGGTAGAAACCCTGTTTTATAGCGACGAAGTAAAAGCCATGCCCAAGGAACCGGCCAAACCGGAGCTGTCGGAACAGGAGTTGACTATGGGAAAAACCGTTATCAGCAGCATGAAAGAATCCTTTGAACCGGCGAAATACCACGACGAATACCGGCAACGGCTGTGGGAGATTATCCAGGCCAAGGCGAATAATCAGGAGATCACCGCCGCGTCGGCGGAGCCGTCCGCCAACATCATTAACCTGATGGACGCCCTTCAGCAGATGGTGGAGCAGACAAAAGACAAGGATACCCCGCCGAAAAAGCCGCGCTCGCGTAAAAAGGCCAGCGCGTCATGAGCGATCTGTTTGAAGAAAAGCATATTGCTCCCATGCTCATCGCGGAAAATGTGGAGCCGTTTGCGGATGAACAGTATCTCTACGAGATGAAATGGGACGGAGAACGGTGTGTAGCCTACCTCGATCCGAAGGGCGGGACAGAACTTCGGAACAAGCGAAACGTGCGGATGCTGCCCAAGGTGCCGGAACTGGCGAAGATCCACCGGCAGGCAAAGAGGCGGTGCGTCCTGGACGGGGAACTGCTCTGTCTGGTGGACGGCAAGCCCAGCTTTGAAACCATCCAGCGCCGCAGCCTGATGAGCAACCGCTACCGAATCGAACTGGAGGCAAAAAAATATCCGGCTACCTTTGTGGCGTTCGACTGCCTGTATTATGACGGAGAAGACCTCACCCTTCGGCCGTTGACCGAGCGCAAGGAGTACCTGCAAAAAGCGGTGACGGAATCGGAACGGTTGGCGGTGTCCCGTGTATTTGATGCCGGGCAGGCACTGGCCCTGTTCCAGCTTGCCAGGGAGCAGGGGCTGGAGGGCATTGTCGCCAAAAAACAAGACAGTTTATATTTCCAAGGCAAGCGCACCAAAAGCTGGCTAAAGATGAAAAATCTCATGGACGATGATTATGTTGTGTGCGGGTGGATACCCAAGGATAACCACATGACGAGTATCGTGCTGGGGCAGTATGACGACGAAAAGCTGAAATATAAGGGACACGTCACCCTGGGAGTGGGAGGCCCGGCCTTCGCCAAAATCCAAGCTCTGCCGCCGGCATTCCGCCCGCCTTTCGATGAACCGGTTTCGGCCGGCCACGGCAACGAGCACGCCCGGTGGGTAGAGCCCCGGCTGATCTGCGTGGTGGAGTATATGCACAAAACTCAAAGCGGCGGAATGCGCCAGCCGGTATTCAAGGGGCTGCGGGAGGATAAGCGACCGGAGGAATGCACAACCTTTATGAACAAAGGAGAGGATTATCATGATTGAACAGGATACCATCAAACTGCTGCGGGAATGCGACGCCGGGATCAAAATGGGTGTCTCCTCCATTGACGAGGTGCTGGATTATGCGCACAGCGAAGAATTAAAGAAATATCTGACCGAATGCAAAAGCGAGCACGAGAAGCTGAAAGAGGAAATCCAGATTCTCCTGGACAAATATCACGATGACGGCAAGGAACCCAACGCCATGGCTAAAGGGATGTCCTGGATGAAAACCAACGTCAAACTGGTTATGGACGAATCGGACAACACCATCGCCGATCTGATGACCGACGGCTGCAACATGGGGGTCAAATCTCTCTCCCGGTATCTTAACCAATATGCGACGCCGGATGAGGTATCCAAGGACATCGCCAAACGCCTCATCAAACCGGAGGAACAGTTGGCCACGGATATGCGGCAGTTCTTGTAAGATAAAACAATATGGTGTAAGCAAAGCTGAAGGGCGTCGTGCCAACGGCGCCCTTCAGCTTTTGAAGAAAGATTCCGGGTGGATCACATGGTCGTCCTTGGGGTTCAAGCTGGAAAGTTGGAGATCTGTCAACAGAAGCCCCCGCTGTACAGAGAAATGACCGAACCGGTTCCGCAGGGCGTCCACCGCGCTTTCGAGTTCCTCCTGCTTTTGAATGGCGGCCACGTCTGGCATAAGGGAAAGCTGCTCATTTTCTCGTACTGACAGCCGGCAGGCCCGCACACTCAGGGAACGCACCGGCTTGCCGGACAAATGGTTTCGCTTGTACAGTTCAAACGCCTTTTCAAACAGAGCTTTCGCTGTCCGGTTGGGATACGGGAGCTTGCCCTGGCGCTCATAGCTTTGCAGTTCGTTGTCCCGCACACCGAGCTGCACGGTATCGCATACAAAATCATACTCCCGCATCCGGGCAGACACGCTTTCGCACAGCACATACAGGGTGATTTTGATGTCCTCGTCGGTTACCAGATCCCGTGGAGCGGTGGTACTGTTGCCGATGGAATGGATGAGTGACTTAGCGCCGATATTCGATACCGGAGAGGTATCCAGCCCGTTGGCAAAGCACCAGAGCATCATCCCGTTTTGGCCGAGAAGACGCTGTAAAAACCGCTGGTCGGCGGCCGCAAGATCACCGATGGTCTTGATGCAGTACCGTTTCAGCTTGGCATGGGTCGCCCGGCCGACATACAGCAGGTCGCTCACCGGCAGCGGCCAGACGATCTCTTTGAACCGCTCGCTGGTGATGACAGTAGTGGCGTCCGGCTTTTTCATATCGCTGCCGAGCTTGGCAAATATCTTGTTGTAGCTCACACCCACCGACGCGGTGACGCCCAGCTCCTGCCGGATGCGCCGCCGCAGCTCGTCGGCAATCGCCCTGCCGTCCCCGAACAGGGCGATACTGCCGGTCACATCGAGCCAACACTCGTCCAGGCCGTAGGGTTCCACCTGGTCGGTGTATTCGCTGTAGATTTCCCGTGCCGCCGTGGAAAACTGCATATAGCGGTCATAATGGGGCGGGGTGAACACAATGTCCGGGCATTTCTGCCGAGCCATCCACAAAGGATCGCCCGTCTGGACGCCGCAGGCTTTGGCCGGGTAGTTTTTCGCCAGGACAATACCATGCCGGGCCTCCGGGTCGCCGGCCACGGCCACCGGTTTCCCCCTCAGTTCCGGATGATATAGACATTCGACCGATGCGTAAAAATTATTCATATCAGAATGTAAAATAATCCGTTCCATGTCCTCTCCAAAAACAAACGTTCTGATTTTCATTATACTCGATATTACCTTATAAATTTCTGGTACTTGTTGGAAAACGGAGTTGGAACAGGGAGATTCTATTTGGCGGTTTGCTTATCCGGAAAAAACTTTTCCAGCAATTCCATACAATCCCTGGACGTATAGCCCCACAACACGTTACTGAGGGCTTCGATGGCCTCCCGGCGATACCGGTAATAGGTTCGGTAGGAAATGTACTTCACATGCGGCCGGATTGCTTCGATGATGTCCAGTACGCTCCCTACCTCTTGCGGGGAGAGATAGGTGTAGTACAGAACCCAGTAGAAGGTTTCCCCATTCTTGTGTTTATTTCGGAGCAGATCAATCGAGGAATCCACCAGTTTGAGCATTTTGTTGGAGCGCTCGATGCACTTGGCCTGGTACTCGATGTTTGTCCCGGTCAGTTCAGCGCCGGCTAGATAGACGCTGTCGAGAAATTCATCGATACTGGTGCCGTATTCAATCTCAAAGCTCTTTTTCATCTGCTGTACCGATAATTCCAGACTCCAGGTAACATCTCTGTACCTGCTTAACAGTTTCCAGGTATCATGCAGCAGCGGATTCTCTGCCCGGTTGGTGAATTTCCTGTCGGTGTGTGGCTCTTTCATCGGCGAACACCCCCTTCCTGCCGGACAGTCAGGTTCAGCTCAAATCGGTATAAGGCCGGACCGTTTCCACAATGGATGGTCAGTTCCAACGCCTTCTTATTCCTGCAGTCGTCCGGATAACGATATAACTTATACCGTGAATTCCGGCATCGACAGCACGGGATCCCTTGCGAATACAGGACGGATGCCACTTTGGACAGGATATGAGGAATGTGCGATTTTGAAACGCTGGGAATCGTGCCTGAAACGCAGATTTGATTTTCCTGTACGAGTTGGTTTTGGTTGCCCGGATTTTTGGGAGCTTGGATATGAAAGCATAGGGACATGGCGATTTCCTCCTTGTCAATTAGAACATCCGAGATTTGAAACATGGTGGACAGGTAATTGTTCAGGTAAATGACGCTACCCTTTTTGCCGGTTCCGGCGATCAGGGTCAAATGGCCATTTTCAGCCAGCTTGTTGAGGGTACGGCTGACCGTGGAACGGGAAACACCCCAGCGTTCCGCCAGTTCGGTGTAGCTGACAAATGGCTCGCCGGTGCAGCTGCGGTAGTAGACCACCGGCCCCTTATCCGAGCCCCGTACCCGTTCGTCCCGGTACACCGTATGCAGCCATAGGTCGAGAAGAATGTCCAGTTCGGAGCATTTCCCCATGCCGATCAGTTCGTTCAGGATGGCAATAGGGAAGAAGAAAAAGCCGGCATCCTTTTGACAGGGAGCATTATAGTCAAGTACCGTGTTGCTTTTCTGCCAGGCGGTGATTTTAAACTTAACGACCCGCCCGCGGGCCAGCAGGCTGAAGGTGATATAGTGCTGCTTTTGTAGGCGCTCTAACATCTGCAGAGCCTGCCTGGGCCGCTTCAGTCGCAGCTGGGCTGTCAGGTCGTTCAAGGTACAGATCCATTCGCCGGGGCTGACGAGGTAGGATGTGCGCTCAATGCGCCGGTACGAAAAACGGAAATTAACGAGGGAACAGAGTACGATATAATAAAAAAGACCGGAACCTCCATGAGAATGGAAGTTTCGGTCTGCGATCAGGGACTGGATGAATTTTCGGTAAATCCGGCAACGTGGATAGTCCACCAGCTGCTTGAGTTCCAATTGATATTCTGGCATGTACATCTTCCTCCTGCTTAATAAAGCAGGAGGCTGAAATGTTTTCATTTCAGCCTCCTGTCATTTTGTAATCTGCCCTTTTATTTTAGTTGCCAATCGGTTGCCTATCTTGCAGAAAATACTAGATTTTTTTAGACAAAAACAGATTTTCACCCTTTTGGAGTAAAAAGTGAAAAAGCCCGGTAAGCCGCATAAACACAGGCTTCCCGGGCTTTTTGATTTGGTCGGAGTGACGGGACTTGAACCCATGGCCTCTTGGTCCCGAACCAAGCGCTCTACCAAACTGAGCTACACCCCGAAGTAGATTGAATGATCTCAAACACAAAAGCCAAAGCAGAGACACACGCATTTTCCTGGCACCTGGCTCATCCGTTTCGATAGTATAGCATACTCATTCTGAAAATGCAAGATGGATCCAACAGAAAAAGACAAAAAGTTTTCTAGACTATGTGTGCAGTGAACGGTTCGGTGAGAATAAAAAGAAAAATACGGATATGCTGTGGGTGGTTGACATATATATTAATGAGAATGTCAGCATAAGGATATCCTTATAAAAATATCAATGCCACAATCGGGAAAGCGGGGATTCCATGTCCGTCAAAGCTTATCGAGTTCTGACTAAACGTCACTTGGCACTGGCTGTTATGGCCGTATTTTTAACGGCGCTGGCTGTCGTTATAGCTGCAGCGCTGATTCCATATGCTTATGCCAACGCTGCAGCGGCCGCCAAACGGAAACTCCCGATTTATTGTACGGACCGTTCCAACAAAGTGGTATCCATCACTTTTGATGCAGCTTGGGGAGATGAGGATACCGGAGAGCTAATTGATATTTTGGACCGCTATCAGGTAAAAGCATCCTTTTTTGTGGTGGGAGAGTGGGTGGATCGCTGCGGCGAATCGGTAAAAGCGCTAAGTGAAGCAGGGCATGAAATCCTGAATCATTCCGATACGCACCCCAACATGTCGCAGCTGTCCAGAGAAAAGATGCTGCGGGAAATCAGCGCCTGTAACGACAAAATCCAAGCCATCACCGGAAAATGCCCCACGCTGTTTCGGGCGCCCTATGGCGATTATAACAATGCGCTGCTGGAAACGGTGGAAACCATGAATATGTATTGTATTCAATGGGATGTGGATTCTCTGGATTGGAAGGGGCTGTCTGCAGATGAGATTGTAAAGAGGGTGGTATCGCAGACAGCCTCCGGTTCCATCCTGTTGTTTCACAATGCTGCGGCTCACACGCCCGAAGCGCTGCCGGGGATCATTGAAGGGCTGCGAGACAAAGGGTATAGTTTTCTACCGGTTTCCGAAATGATCTATTACGAGAACTATACCCTCAATCACGAAGGAAGACAGATTGCGGATTCTGCCGGCTAATTTTTCTATGACTGTTTGGTCGTCTGTGGCGGTGCCGTACAGAATAAATACTGTAAAACGAATGAAAATAGGGAAAAGACTGTCTGCGGACGGTACCGAACGGAACAGGGTATCGCAGACAGTCTTTATAACCTCATCGAGGCAAATGGATTTCCGGCACGGAAGAGATATCCTCCCGACCTGTGCCATCCAAACGGACACGCGCCAACCGGCGTATTTTTTGGCCATCTGTCCGGGTGTCGTACATGAAGAACACCCATTCATCAGATAAACCGATGAAATACAGCTCTTCGCCAAACGAATCCGCAAGGAGCTTAACATCCTCTGGATGGTCCAGCGAAAAAGCCCGTATCCCTGCCCCCTTGTAATAAAAATATCCGTTGTGGAAGGTCAGCAATCGGTAGGTATTGAGTCCTGTGTTGAGGGTGGCAGCAACGCCCATTTGGCTTCCATCCCGGCTTAACCTCAGAATATCAGTTTTAACTCTTCCATCGTCTGATTTATCATAAAAGAATTTGGCCGTATAAAACGAGTCGCCGTATGAGTAAAACAGATCTTTATCGTGAAAATTTTCGTCATAGGGATCCCCAGGGGCTTCGGTGCGTTGTTCAAAAGAGCGAAGGGTGGTCAGCTTCCTTGTGGATATAGAAACAGCGCAGAGATCCATTTTTTGGGTGGTGGAATTAGAGGCGAAAAAATAAACCGTATCTCTCTCAACAGCCAGATAATGGCCAGGGCTGAGGTTTTTCGGAATGGTATAGAGGATTTCTTTTTGTTTTCCGTCCAGATGAATCCTGACCAACGAACCGCTATTGTAGGTATAAATCCAAGGTCCGTATACACGAACGCCTTGCAAACCGCTTTCTCCCAGGATCTGTTTCTTGCGACCATCCGTATCGCAGCGGACGATATACAGATGTCCACCGGTATCATCCCACACTTCATCGGTATAGACAAGCCATTTCCCGATGGCATGAATGCCGAAGGTGCTGTTGACCCCTTCTACAATGGCTTTGGCGGTTCCGCTGCGCTTATCAATTCTCCAAATGGCTTGGTAGTTCCAATGGAGGAAATAATACGCCTCCGTTTCCGCGAAGGCCGCACGCCAAAGAGCGTTACTCTGATGATTGCCCAGGGCATCGGCGGGAATTTGGGAGAAATCCCACACATTTTCCTGCGGTAGAGTGACAGAGGGAGTGGTATCTCCTTTTGTCGTTGACGGCACGGTGGGGGATCCCACTGAATATGTGGCGGCAGATGGGTGAGAGGCGCTTCCCGTAGCAGATGAATGGGTGATACCGGGAGAGACGGACTTGGTCTGAGAGGCGATTGGTGTCCGGGAACTTATCTGTGTTTGTGTGGCGTTAGAGTTGGGAGTGCTGAGCGTTGAGGATGGGGACACAGGTTCCCCGCTGCACCCGGCTGCTAACGTGGTCAACAGTCCGAGCGCAAGAGCAGTGGAGAGGATACACCGGTATTTCTTTTTTGAAAACATACCAATATCGCTCCGTTTCTTGTCCTATTTCTTATTCATATTATCACAAAACAGAAGGGGAATACAAGCTTTTATAGTGTGAAAAATTTACAACTTCTATAACAATGGGAAGATAGAAAAAGGCGAATTCTCCTTTTGTGAACGATGGTGTGTTTCCAGCGCATTGCTTTATTCAGGAGATAGATATTAAATCAGTTTTTCCAACATACAATCTAAAACCGCTAGATAGTCTCCGTCGTTCCGAAGCATATTTTCCACCAGTAAGGTGGCATAGCCATGATTCAAAGCCCAGATCATCAGATATGTCTGGGTGCTTTCCGGTTCCTCTAAATGGCGTTCTTGAGTATAAAGGCTGAGAGCATTGAGCAGCAGACCGTAATCAGGATCGGCAAAGAGATGATAAAAGATGGTATCCATGTCGATATTGGGACCGATCCGATTCATATGAAGCGCCCGCAGATAATGGGGATGCTCTACCATAAAAACGACATAGCTGCGGCATAAAAGCCGCAGCTGTACGGCGGCCTTTTCATCCTGATGACTTTCCAGAACAGCCAGGAGGCTTTTTTTCAGTTCATTTAATATATAGGATTGAATGGTTAAAAGAAAGTCGTGCTTATCTATAAAATGATTATAAGGCGCGCCGTGGCTGACGCCGCAGCTGGCCGCGACACGGCGAAGCGAGAGTTTCTCCACCCCCTCTTCACAAAGCAGACGGACCCCTGCTTCGATCAATGCGTTCTTCAGGTTGCCGTTGCGGCCGGTTATTATCTGTTCCGATTCTGATTTCATTCCTTATCTTATCCTCCCATTTGACGGAGCGGCTGCATTTTTTCTTGTCACGGCCCGACGGGCATGCTATACTGAAAAGACAGTAAGGCAATGTTTGCGGCGGCAACCGCGGATATTTGGAGAATCATCATCGATATAGTGAGCATTTGCATTCTCACAAAATGCATTAGGTGAGCGATAATGGGGCAGCCAGCCGCTGCCATTGCTGCAGCAAATAACAATGGATTGCTGTCATGCCGGTTTGGCTTATTATATCACAGGCTGCCAAAAACTGCCACATGATTATTTCCCCGGCGTAGAATGGAAAAACAGAGGTGTATCAAAGTTGGCCGTTTCCAGAGACAATACCCGTAACTTTTGTATTATTGCGCACATCGATCATGGCAAATCCACCCTGGCCGACCGGATTTTGGAAAAAACCCGGGCGGTTGCTCTGCGGGACATGGAGGATCAGCTGCTGGACAGTATGGATCTGGAGCGGGAACGAGGGATTACCATTAAGGCCCACGCCGTCACGGTTTCTTATGATGCTTCCGACGGAGAGAGTTATATTTTCAACCTGATCGATACGCCCGGACACGTGGATTTTAATTATGAGGTCTCCCGTTCGCTGGCAGCCTGCGAGGGAGCGCTGCTGGTGGTGGACGCCTCTCAGGGAATCGAAGCACAGACTCTGGCCAACACTTATCTGGCGGTGGAACACGGATTGGAAATCGTACCGGTGATCAATAAAATCGATCTGCCTTCCGCGGATCCGGAGCGGGTGCGCCATGAGATTGAAGATATCATCGGAATCGACGCCTCCCAGGCCCCTTTAATTTCGGCCAAGCAAGGGGTGGGGATCGAAGAGGTGCTGGAGGCGGTGGTACAGTATATTCCCGCGCCGGCGGGAGAGGATGAGCAGCCGCTGCAGGCGCTGATCTTTGACAGCTATTATGACAGCTACAAGGGCGTTATCGTCTATATCCGCGTCAAAGAAGGACAGCTGCATACCGGAGACACCATTCGGATGATGGCGACCGGCGCCCAGTTCGACGTGGTGGAGCTGGGAATCATGCGGCCGGGCCGGCTGGAGCCCTGTGATTCCTTGAAAGCGGGACAGGTCGGCTATATCGCAGCATCCATCAAAACCGTCAGCGAGGCGCGGGTGGGGGATACCGTTACCTTGGCAGACCGGCCGGCGGACAAGCCGCTTCCCGGTTACCGCAAAGTGAACCCCATGGTATTCTGCGGGATTTTTCCTGCGGACGGCGCCCATTATCAGGATTTACGGGAGGCATTGGAGCGGCTGCAGCTCAACGACGCCTCACTGACTTACGAGCCGGAAACCTCGGTGGCTCTGGGATTTGGATTTCGCTGCGGATTCCTGGGGCTGCTGCATATGGAAATTGTGCAGGAACGGCTGGAGAGGGAGTATGATCTGGATTTGATCACCACCGCGCCCAGCGTCATCTACCGTATTACGCTGAATGACGGCAGCGTGCTGATGATCGACAACCCCACCAATTATCCCGATCCAGGTACCATCGCTAAGGCGGAGGAGCCCATTACCGAAGCGCATATCCTGTCTCCCACCGAATACGTGGGCAATATCATGGAGCTGTGTCAGGAGCGGCGGGGCGTTTTCATCGATATGAAATATCTGGAACCCACCCGGGTGGATATCCATTATCAGCTGCCCCTCAACGAAATCGTATACGATTTCTTCGATGCGCTGAAATCCCGCACCAAAGGCTATGCCAGCTTTGATTATGAACTGAAGGATTACGTGCCGTCGGAGTTGGTGAAGCTGGATATTATGCTCAACGGAGATGTGGTGGACGCCCTCTCCTTCATCGTTTATGCGGGCAACGCTTATCCCCGGGCCCGCCGTATGTGTGAAAAGCTCAAGGATAACATTCCCCGTCAGCTGTTTGAAGTGCCGATTCAGGCGGCCATCGGCGGGAAGATCATTGCCCGGGAGACGGTAAAGGCCATGCGCAAGGATGTGCTTGCCAAATGCTACGGCGGCGACATCACCCGGAAGAAAAAGCTGCTGGAAAAGCAGAAGGAAGGCAAGAAACGGATGCGGCAGCTGGGCAGCGTAGAGGTCCCGCAGGAGGCCTTTATGGCAGTGCTTAAGCTGGATGATGACTGACAGCCGTACATTCCTCAAAAGGGGAGTCCATCCAACGGAGCATCCCAATGATCGAGGAATGGAAGCATCAGCGGATGCTGTTTGGCTTCGGCCGGAGTTCCTGTTATAAGTGAAGGAGGCAGGCGCTCGCCTGCCTCTTTTATTGCACGAGAGGAGAGAGGCAATGTCCATAGGCTTGTATATTCATGTGCCTTTTTGTGTTTCCAAATGCCCTTATTGTGATTTCTATTCCGGTCCCTCCTCAGAGGAGGGGATGGATCGGTATGTCGAAGCGGTGCGCCGCAGCTTGGAGGAATGGGGCGAAAGGCTGCAGGAATCGGCGGATACCTTGTATTTCGGCGGCGGCACCCCTTCTCTGCTGGGAGGGCGGCGGCTGAGCCTGATCATGGAGCGGGCGGCGGAAACCTTTGGACTGGAGAAGGCGGAGATCACCCTGGAGGCCAATCCAGCGGACGATCTGGCACAGACACTGCAGGCGTTTGTTTCTTCCGGCGGCAACCGGCTGTCTCTGGGAATGCAGTCGGCCGATGAAGGGGAACTGCGCTGGCTGGGCCGCCGTCATACGCCTCAGCAGACGGCTGCAGCGGTGCGGACGGCTCGGGCGGCGGGAATTCGTAACCTGTCCCTGGATTTGATGTTGGGGCTGGAGGGGCAGACCACAGCCTCGGTAGAGCGAAGTATTGCTGTCTGTAAGGAACTGGAAGCGGATCATCTGTCCGCTTACTTACTGAAGATCGAGCCGGGCACGCCCTTTGGACGGCAGCGGCAAGCGCTGCGGCTGCCGGATGAGGACGAAAGCGCCGAACTGTATCTCACGGCCTGTGAGGCACTGGAAAAACAGGGCTATGTCCAATATGAAATCTCCAACTTTGCCCGGCCGGGTCGGGAGAGCCGCCATAACCTCAAGTATTGGCTGGGAAGCCCTTACCTGGGAATTGGTCCCGCCGCTCATTCCTTTTTGAACGGACAGCGCTTTTCCTATCTGCCGGATCTGGAGGCTTTTTTAGCGGGCGGTTCACCGGTGCCGGAAGATGCAGATGAGCGGCTCCCCAGCGGCGGGGAGGAGGAGACTTTGATGCTGCGTCTGCGTCTGAGGGCAGGATTGGATGCGGAGGATTTTCGCCGCCGATTTGGTCACACCCTTCCTGAGAAGTGGTACAGACGCGCGTCCAGTCTGCCGGAGAACCTGATTATTTGTGATGAAGGAGGCATCCGTCTGACGAGGGAGGGGTTTCTGCTGTCCAGCGCTGTGATCAGATATTTGCTGGACTTGTAATTACTCTCTGTATGAGAAGCCATATACACGGCACAGTATCCGGTGAATGGATACTGTGCTTTTTTATCGCCTTTTTAAAAATAAGGATAATTTTTCCAATATTTTCTTCTTTATTTCCTGATAGATATGCTATTGCTATTTCACTAATTGCAATTGCATTTTGTAAGATAATTCATAAATGTAAGAATATTGGATAAAATGGTATAAGGGAGATGAGGAATGATGTCGAATTCGAAGCCGGTATCCTTTGAAAATAAAGATAAATATGTAGAGCTTGGTCTGAACATTGCTTTCTATCGCAAACATGCCGGATTGACCCAAGAGGAACTGGCGGAACGGGCAGGAATCAGCCGTTCCCATCTCAGCGCTATCGAAGCGCCCAACGTCGTCCGGCCTTTTTCGCTGGAAATCCTCTTCAATATTGCTACGGCGCTGGGCATCAAAGCCAGCAGCCTGCTGGAGTTTCGGTAAGGCTAATTTTGGCATGCCAAACAAGGAGCAAAAAACGGATGCGTCGGCACCCGTTTTTTGCTCCTTGTTTCTCTCAGCGGTCAGCGCTTTCCTTTTCATAGGCGATCAGGACAATCTCCCGTTGTGTGAAGCGTTCCATGTCTTTCTCCGCCTGCCGCAGCTTTTCCAGCTGATCCGGTTTCATCTGCGCATAGCGGTATGCTGTTTTCTCCATAATATCCACCCTTTTCCTGTCAAGGTCACAAATATTTCTTCAGCTGTTCCAGATTCCGTTCTTCGGTTTTCAGCAGCTTTCTGCCCAGGGACAGGACTTCTTCATCCGCGTCCGCAAATTCCTTCAGTTTCTGGGTGATTTCAATGACGCCCATGTTGCTGCCCTGCATCATCATCTCTGCCAGGTGGGAGGAAGTTTTATCGATCATGGTGTTCATGTTAACGGATAAATAGCTGGAGATCTTTGCCAGGGCATTGACGCCTTTGGCTTCGCTGTTTTCCCGCCGGGCCATATCAGCGGCAGCGGCGCAGATATCTTCATATTCCCGCAGCTGAGATTGAATCACCGGACGGAAAGCGGCGTCCTCGCAGATCTCCAGCAGTTTCGGCAGCGTCTGCTTGCCCATTTCTGCGTTTTTATAAATGAAATTCAGCAGTTCCACATTGGTATTGACAACGGTAGTGCTCATATCTCTCACGCCTTTCTTGTTTTCCATATTAGTATGGCGCGTATTTTGCCGAATATGCAGGGCGTGTCTGTATGGATGAAAGATGTGTCTGCAAATCTGTTTTTTTATAACGAATTCCCATTTTTAAAAATAAAATTCAATATTCCGGAAGAGGAGCATTGTATACTGAAAATGGAAGCGAATCCGCTCTGACGTGTACTTTTGGAAAGGAAGCTGGAAGCTGATGAATGGATACGAGCGAACCATCCGGTTTGTACGGGGCGAACCTGTGGACCGGCCGCCGTTTATGCCGCTGGTAATTGAGTGGGTGGCCCGCACACAGGAGATTCCTTATCCGGATTTTGTTTATAAGCCGGCGCTTCGTGCAGAGGCTTATCTGAAATGTGTGAATCAATTTGATTTGGACTGCATTCTGCCGGATGCGGATTTTTATGAGCAGCTGGAGGATTTCGGCGCAAAGCCGGTTTATGACGGTAAGGGCTATTCCGCAGCCCCTATCATGGAGGCGCCGGATGATCTCGATAATCTGAAAATCCCGGATTTTGCCCTCGGAAGCCGTATGGGCAACCGTTTGGAGATTCTCCGCCGCATCGCGGCCAAGGAAAAGGGAGAGCGGTACATTTTCGGTATCTGCATTGGTCCGCTGACCGAGTTCTGCAATGCGCGGACAACAGAAGAGGCCATGGTGGACCTGCTATCTGATGAGGAAGCCGCATGTAAAGCCATGGACATATTTTTTGAAAACGGCCTGCGCTTTATCGAGGCGCAGCTGGAGGCGGGAGCCGACGGCATTCAGATTGTCGAACCCTGCTGCTCCCTGATTTCGCCAGAGCTTTATGTCAGGCTGATGCTACCTTATCATAAGAGGATGGTGGAGCGTATCCAAAAAGGCGGCGGCTTTGCCCGGCTGCATATCTGCGGCGACACCAACCGGCTGATCCCTTACACTCTGAGTACGGGTACCCATATCCTGGATGTGGACAGCGCTGTGAATATGGCAGAGGCGGCCACTCAGCTGGACACGCATCAGGTTCTGTGTGGGAATCTGGATCCTGCCGCCGATTTGCTAGGCGGCAGACCGGAGGATTTTCGTGAGAAAGTACGGCGTGTTTATGAGAATACGGGAAATCGCACCATTCTGGCGGCGGGATGCGATGTGCCACCTGGCACTCCGGAAGAGAATGTTCTGGCTTTCCGTCAGGCATGTGCAGATCTGATCGGTTAAAAGGCAACAGGGAGGAAGCGGGATGTCCCGCTTCCTCCCTGTTGCCTTTAAGAATTAGTAATCCTCTACGTCAAATTCTCTGTCTTTGTAATAGAACCGGCGGTCATCTTCCGTGATTTCCCGAATGATGCGGCAGGGATTGCCGGCGGCCACCCGGTTATCCGGAATATCCTTGGTGACCACGCTTCCCGCCCCGATCACCACATTGCTGCCGATGGTGACGCCGGGGAGAATCACTGAATTGCCCCCGATCCAGACATTGTCCCCGATGGTGATGGGAATGCCGTATTCGTAGCCGGAATTCCGGCTGTCGGGATGCAGGGGATGCCCCGCGGTGTAGATGGACACGTTAGGCGCAATCATGACGTTGCGGCCGATTTTCACCCGGGCCACATCCAGAATCGTCAGATTATAATTGGCAATAAAATTTTCTCCCACCTCGATATGGGAGCCGAAATCACAACGAAAGGGCAGTTCCAGAAATATCTGTTCCCCGGTTTTGCCGAATAACTCCTTGAGAAGAGCGGGGATTTGGCCATATTCTTCCGGCGGCAGCTGATTCAATCGGTAAAGCTTTCGGCGGCATTCCTGTCGCTCTTCCGGCAGTCCGTCCAGCCAGGCTTTATAGGGCAGCCCCGCCAGCATCCTTTCCTTCTGATTCATAGGGAATCCTCCTGTCTATTTTCTGAGTTTTACAGCTATTTCGGCGACTACCGCCTGCCCTACTGTGGTGAGAATGATGGAGGTCCAAATCAAGGTATCTCCGCCGGATAGGATCTGAATAATGGAGAGTACGAAGGCAAGAATGGAGACGATACCTAAGAAAGTGATGATATTGATTGCCGTTTCATTCCGGTTGACATTTTACCAGCAGGAAAGATTGGCCGGAGTCACCGTGCCGAAAGCCTAAAATTCCAGCATCAGCTTTTTCAACATCTGCAGGTGCTTCATCTGCTATTTATTCAGCTGAGATATCAGTTCCGTGAAACGGAGGCAGGTGTATTTTTCATATAATATCACCACTGTTAAACCGTCTCGATAATGTAGAATAAGTTTCGCAAAAAGAAAAGTGGATAAAAGAAGACATGGAT
>CABULH010000030.1 GCA_902492455.1 uncultured Oscillospiraceae bacterium | reverse complement strand
CTGCGCCGAAGTTGCCCACCAGGCCGCCGATAATGCCCACGCCCTTTACTTCGCCAAGGTTGTAGCAATCGGTGATGGTGCCGCCCTTTTGGTTACCACCGACAGTACCGGCGATACCGCCCGCAGCGGAGTTGGCATTAAAGGCTTCCACAGTACCCAAATTATAAGAAGTTTCGATGGTCCCGCCGCCCAGCAGACCGGCGATGCCGCCGACGTTATTGGCGCCCTTGACGCTGCCCTTGTTCACGCAGCCGATGATCTTGCCGGTAGGCCACACATTGCCGACGATGCCGCCGACAGTGGCGTTTGTCGGATCAATGATACCTTCAAAGGAACAGTTCTCAATAGTACCGTACAACATACCAGCAATACTGCCGATATTGTTTTTACCATAAATATAAGAATTCTTAATATTCAGATTCTTGACAATTCCCTCGCCATCACTGTTTCCTACCATACCGAACAAGGAACGCATCCCTGCGTTTCCATTGCTGCCGGTATACAGGCCCTTGATGTAAAAGCCCTGACCGTCAAAAGTACCGGTAAAAGCTATGAAAGGATCGACGCCGATGGGGTTCCAGGTATATGCCGGCGCCTTCTCCGGATCCGCCCAATCCGCGAATTTCGCGTCATCCGCATTCAGGGAAATAGTAGCGGTCATGATGTAATGGCTGCTCATATAATGCTTCGCAGTGTCGAGGTCTTCCCGATTGTTGGTATAAGCACTTAAAGCCTTCAGGTCATCTGCGGTACTGATCTTATATGGATCCGCCGCCGTACCGGTACCGCCTGAAAACGCGGTTGCTTCCTCGGCAGACGCCATCAGAACGCCGGAGGAACAGCATAAACCAATCAGTAGGAAAACCGCCAGAAAAACGCTTGCTACTTTTCTCATGATACCCAACCTTTCGAAATATATTGTCGCGCTATCAATAAAACCACTACTTCGATTTTAAGTTATTTGTCATTCTTGTACAACATCAATATTCTGACTTATTTTCGTTCTCGTGACTTCTTATTGAACAAAATAAACACCAAAGTTATCTATAGAATTATTAAATCGGTGTTTTTGCTCTTCATCACATCCGGCTATCAATCTGGTAATCAATCGGACAGATGGTACTGCTCCGTTTGTACTGGAAGGAAGAAGCCTTGAAAATCCGGCCAGGGAAGGAAGTGCGGATTCATCAGCTCCGGCCACCCTTCCTTGGGATGCTGAGAGGTGGTAAGCACGCCGGGATAAAAATCTTTATCCGCATCTCCCGGATCCTCCCCGTACATTACGATCTGATTCTCCAGCAAAAAAATCATGGAGAACTTATTGTTCATTTTTCGCGGGTACTCTTCCTGAAACTGATAGTGATAGTACACATAACTGGCCACCATTTCCGGGCGCAGATACGCGATGCTCAGACATGGCTTGCGCTGGCTGTGACGGCGCTTCCACTGTTCCTCATTCAAGGGCTTGGCATAGTGAAAGATATCCATCATGCGTTCCCACTTCCGGCCATCCGGATAAGCTTTCAATCCAATATCAGCAATCCCCTCCGGAGGAGCGTCCTCCCGATCCGATTCATAGTATAGAAACAGCTGTTTCCCATGAGAGAAGAGTGCGGCGTTCCGGTACTCCGGCTGCTGCCGGAGCATACAGTCACCGTCCGCATATCCTCTAAACATAAAACGATAAATCACCGTTTCACCGCCTTTCACATCAAGGATCCAATCAGCCCTTGACACCAGAACGATCCATGCAGTCTACAAAGAACTTCTGACAAACAATGAACAGCAGCAGTAACGGCGCCACCGCCAGGAAATAGACGGCACAGGTCTGCACCTTCTGCATAGCCTCATCCACTGAGGAAAACGCGGTGAGGATGTTCTGCTTGATATACACCATCAGCGGCTTAAGCGCCGTCTGGCTGTTAAACATGGTGCCGATAATGGTATCATTCCAGTAATTGATAAAGGAGATCAGGGTCACAGTAACATAAACCGGCACCGCGTTGGGCAGCATGATCCGGAACAGGATGCCCCATTTCCCACAGCCATCCACCTTGGCCGCCTCGTCTAAAGATTTGGGAATGGTGCGGAACATCTGGCGGAAGAGGAAGATATACAGCCCCGAACTCAGCCCCACACCCAAAGCGGCCGGCAGCACATATACCCAGATGCTGTTGAGCAGATTCACCGTCACCGGTTCTCCGGTAAACAAGCCGATAAGACGGCCGATACCGAAAAAATCGAAGTGCTGATATTCCAGGAACATAGGGATCTGCGCGGTCTGCAGAGGGACAATAATGGTGAGAATCACACAGGCAAACAGCAGGCCGCTGCCCTTAAATTTATAGCGGGCAAGAGCATATCCCGCCAGGCTGGTGGAAAACAGCTGGCAAACCGTGGCCAGGATGGTGAACTGGGCGGTGTAGAGCGCCGAATCCTTATACCGGAATACCACCAGTGCTTCCTTGAAATTCATAAACGTCGGATTTTTAGGGATATAAACTGTGGTGCCTTCTTTAATATCCGTCCAATTGCTCAGTGCATTGGCCAGCATCTGAAACAGCGGGAACAGCATCAGATAGGCGATGCCGATCAGGACAAAATAGCGGAAGATCACGAAAAAGATGTGAAATTTCCCATAGCGCGCATAGGCCTTGACCTTCTGCACGGCTCTCTGCGCGCCGCTCATTATAAATTCCAATTTCATCCCTCCCTTTAATCCAGATAGACGGTCCAGCGGGATATGGCCCAATACACCACGCCGATGATGAGTATAATCATCAGAGAATAGGCCCAGGTCTGTACGCAGGCATAAGGAATTTTATACTGCATCGTCTCCGCTATTCTCGTCATAATGCTGTTGGAATTGGAGTTGAAGGTGGCAATGATGGTATACACCACGCAAAGCAGAATGGTGGGTGAAAGAAGCGGAAAGGTGATCTTCCAGAAAGTCTCCCATTTTGTCGCCCCTTCCATATCGCAAACCTCGTAAAGCTCCGCCGGCACTGCGCTCAGGCCGATGATAAACAGTACGATCTGGATACCCGAGGCCCAGGATAAGGTGAATATCTGGCCGATATAATAGCTCAGGGATTCTGAAAAGGATTCGCCAAAACCGAAGGCTGACAGCAGATCCTGCATGAAGCCTGCAGCCTCTCCATTGGCAAGCATGTAAATATTGTCGCCGGTGGAAAGGGAAATGGTGGAATTCCGTTTCAGCAGTCCCATGATCAGATCCGAAGCAAATATCACCGGCATAAAAACGATGCAGCGGAACAGCAGCCGGCCTGGGAACTTATCTTTCAGCAGCAAAGCCACAAACATGCTGAACACCAGGATCATGGGGATCTTCCACAAGAAACTCTGAGCCTCCGCCCACACGATTTTCAGGAAGGAAATATCGTTGATAAGCTGGACGTAATTCTCCAGCCCCACCCACTGCAGATCCACGCTGCCGGCGTTGATGGTCATGCTGCTGAAGGAATAAATGATGGATACAATCATCGGTTTGGCAAACAAAAAAACAAAACCGATAATAAAGGGTACCATAAATACAATGCCCGTGAACTGCGACCGAAACGCATGCCAGCCTTTTTTGTTCCGGAGAAGGGTTTTGTTCATCCTGATTTCTCCTCTCTGCTCATGATGCCATGTGATAGCTCTGTCCCGGAACTTTCAGACTGCCATCGGTATATTCCGCATCATTATAGTTCACCACGATCTGTACACCGTTTCCATAAGTGGTTTTCGTCACACCGGACGCCAGCTGCTCATGGGCGACGATATTCTGTCCTTCGATCTGCCGGAAAATATCCTCCAGCTCCTTCGCCTGCGGGAAAATGGTTCCCTTCCACTTGTCATAATTGCAGGCCACCAGATTGCTGAAGGAAGTATTGATCAGCGGCGTGATATCGCCGTAGATCACAGAATACTTGATACCGCAGCCGGTTTCCACGGCACGAAGGAATTCCTGCTGGTAATCGGAAGAAAAATTCAGCGAACCGCCGTAAATCCGGATAGACCCCCGCAGGGCAATCTGCAGGAAAGGCACGCTGGCATCCATCATGTCGAAGTCTGTACCAGACATCGGAACATCCACCAGAATGTCCGCGTAAGGATAACCATACGCGTTGCTGCCGTCCAGCAACACCTGATCAAACTGATCCCGGGCGGTCTGCAGGGTCTTTTTCCACTCTTTCAGCGTAAAATTACGGGAAAGCAGTCCCTTATCCGTATCGTAATCCGAATAAATCATGCCGCCGATCTCCGTGATGCCGATATTTCCAATGGACTTGGCGGCGCAGGACATGCTGTAGTCCTTGATCAGATTCGGCAGTTTGGCCGGCTTCATGAGATACCAGCGGGTGGATTGATCGATGGTTAAGGTGTTCCGTTTGAAATTGTACTGATAGGCAAAAGCCTCAAAATGTGTTCGTACCGAATCCCGATTCACTTGAAAGCCGTTGCCGCTTTTATACAAGTTGATCGGATCCCATTGAAAGAACAATGACGTTCCTGCGTTTTGAGCATTCCGGATCAGCGTGTTCATCGACTTCTGGGACCCCAGCTTGCCTTCACGCTCAAAGCCGGTGACAATCTCGCTCTGCAGGCCGCCTTTCAGCGCCCCGATGTACTGAACCACCAAATCGTTCAGTCCCTGATCAGCACATTCCTGCAGAATCAGAGATAGCTCTTCGTAGGTGGTCAGAGGGGTGATAACGTTCTTCTTGACACCCATAACATACTGCTCCAAGGATACCGCTCCGTATACATCCAGGGCCAGGGCACCGCTGCCGCCCTGGTTTTGACGCAGCTGGCCGCTGTCTTCCAGATACTGCCGATAGCGGTTCGCCATCCCGGTATAGTCGGCGTATTTCTCCTCCAGAAAAAAGAACGCAACGGTATACGCGTTGTCCTCAAACAACGGACGTCCTTCGTCCAATAGGGCACTGCTGCCCGAAACCTCGTGAAAAGCGGTATTCCGATACAGCATGTAGGAATATACCTGATTGTAATCCGAGCTTTTTTTACTGACGGTGGCTTTAATGCCCGCCTCCGCGGCTCCGTCGGTGATCACGGCGAGAAATCCGCTGCTGTTTTTCCGTATGCCGAAGACCGGCATAGAAATTTGCTGGATAGGTTCGGAACCCGTCTGCCGCACCACCATGTTGTCCGAACCATAAACCATCTGGTTATAGATGGAGAAGCGTTCTTTTCCATTGTTGAAATTCACAATAGCTCCGGAACCATCCGGTACAAACAAATAGCCTTCGTCATCCAGGCCGCCTGCGCCAAAAAAGGGCAGCAGATCAATGCCCTGCAGCAGATAGACCTCCGACCATAGCTCCTCAATCTGATCCGCCTGTACACTGGCCTGCAGACCGCCGTCGGTTAGGGTGTACACCACTGGAATCCGCAGTCCCTGCTTGGGAAAGGAGAAAACGAAACGAATGCCGTTGTCCACCTTCTCCCAATCCATGCAGCCCCGATTGATGCTGGCAGCATAATTATCCACCACACTGGTACCGCCGGTGGCAACATCGATCACTGTCACCATCAGCTGAGCGGACAGGCGGGAAACCTTGCTGTCCACTCCCTGGGGATTGCTGTACCAAATCTCTCCGGCGCTTTTATCCTCCAACGATATCTGTCCGTTGGTGGTATCGGCACTCAGCACGAACCGATCATTCTCCGCCATCCTGCGGAATCCGGCTTCGCCGTAATCCCGGTCGTTATCGCTTTTAATCGGCGATTTGGTGGTAACCTCACTGGTTGCCGCCCGCTCCTTATCCGCCTGTATAATGGATGCGGAAGCGCACAGCACCCAAACCAGCAGCGCCGCTATAACCGCAGCGCAGACGATTCTGTGAATCCATAGCCGATGCGTCCGTATCCAGTTTGAAAAACGGGATAATCCAGATCCTCTGTTCACAACGCCTGTTCCTTTCTCTCTGAGATGTCAGCTGTACTGCAGTTCCATGATGATGGTGGAAACGAAGGTGATAATCTGCTGATACAGCTGGACGGCAATCAAGCCGATAAACATAATGATCAGAATCCCCACGACGGTGAGCGCCAGTGACGCCAGGGTCATCCAGGCGGAGTATTCGTGAATCACCTGCAGGCCGGCGAAAATCATCACAAAACTCCAGAGGATGGCAGCCATAACCGCATAGTTTAAGAAGGACTCCACGCTGTTGGTGGTGAAATGGCTGATCACGATGATCAGATAACGGACCAGAATATAAGGCGTCAGGGAATAAGCGCCCACCACGGCAATATCGATCATGCGGCCCTTGCCGTCCAGCAGGGTGCAAAAACACCAGTTTGCCGCCACCGCTATGAGAAAAGTGAGAAAGGTAATAATCGCCACCCGGAACAGGCTTTCATCCGCACCGCTGTAGCCGTTGAGATCATAGTCGGTGAAAATACGGGTGAAAAGCTCTTCTGCGGCCCACAGGACCAGGATGGCACACATCAGCAGCGGTGAACCCTTTTTGTTGTACTTCATCTCCTGGAAACCATCCGAGGGATGAAGCATCGAGTAAAACAAATAGGCTGTCGGACGCATATTGGCAAAGCTGGAATATTTCATTATCGTCCGCCGCCTTTCCGCTGTATTTTTGTCTTGATTCGTTTCACTTGCTTGCGGAGAAAATCATAGGCATATATGAACAAGAAGAGTATCACCACAATCAAGGCGATCAGGGAAAAGTGATCCTCCACCCATTCTCCGATCAGACGGCCCTTGGCGACAGCATACTCATCCTTGGCTTCGCCCACCTTGAAATACTGCATGGCTTCCCGATAATCTCCCAGCTGCATATAGGCCTTGCCCAAGCCGATGTGAGCGCTCAGCAGGTTGGCGTTTTCCCGCAGCACCTCGTTCCACTGATCAATGGATTCCACATACAGCCCGTCATTGTACATTTCCAGCGCTTCCTGAAGCACCTGGCCGTAAGCCGTCTGTTTAAATACAGTGATACTGTTTTTCTGGGAATCCAGCACCATAATCTCCTTGCGAGAATTGCATTCAATGGCGCTGGGCGTCTGGAAGGTGTCGCTGGTATATCCGATGCCGCCGAACACCCCCAGCAGATTGCAGTCCTGGTCGTATTGATAAATCCGGCCCGTGGTGCTGTCCAAAGCGGAAAACAACCCGTCCTTGTCCACCGTTACATCCACCAGGTTAGGGGGCTTCTCCAGGGATTCATCCTGTTCGCTGAAGGCAGTGCCGGTGAGGAGGTTGCTGCCCACGGCATTGAGCTTGGACAGCTCGGAACTGGCGGTTCCCGCGCTGGGAGACACGGTATAGATGCAGCGGTCGGTATCCGACCAGAAAAGGTTGTTGAACTCCGTAGCCTGATAGCTCTCTGAAGCGTTGTATTGAGAGTAGGAGAAAATCTTCCGCCAGAAAAACTCCTGGATCACTTCTGCGGTTTGTTTAATGGAATTGGCGCCGAAAAAGCCGCCGAAGGTGTCGTCCGGGAAGATAATCATGGCGCCGGTATTGACGTTGGCCGAAAGGGCGAAGATGATCCCCAGATTATCCACAATCAGTTTGGTGGGTTTAAAGGAGAGATTGGCATCCAGCAGACTGGATTCTGGTTTGTAAACGATTCTTTCCACCTGTCCGTTCAGATCAGAAACCAGGATCCGGTCATTTTCTGTATCGGATATGTAAAGCAATTTCTGTTCCAGATGATAAAACAGTCCTTTGGCTCCGTTAAGGGTGAGGATATCCTCCTGATAATGGAATTCTCTCAATTCCTTCACGAATCCATAGCTTTCATTCAGAATCACCACCCGCTGATTGCCCTGATCCAGGATATACACATAATCGTTGTCGTCCACAAAGAGATCCGCAGCGCCGGAAAACTCACCGCAAGGCAGATCTGCACCGTAAATCACCTGCTGCAGATTATAAATCGTCGGCGAGTAGACGGCGTTTCCCTCTGAGTCGTAAATATAAGATTCGGATGATGTTGTAAAGCCGGAGGTCAGTACGGCGGCGCACACGGCCGCAGCCGCCAGCCTTCTCAGTAATCGTTTTCTTTTCATACCATTCCTCCGCATTAATCCTTGATACCGGAATGCGCCATGGTTTGCAGCATCTTCTTTTGGGAAAAAATGAAGGTGATGATGGGCGGTATCATCAACAGCAGTGTGGCCGCGGCTGCGACGCCCTTGCGAGCGGTACCGCTGGAAGCGGTGATCTGATTCAGCGCCGTGGGCAGCAGCTTCAGATCCTCATTGAATACGGCGGCGCCGGAACCGGAATTCCATAACCCGTTAAAGGTCAGAACCGCCACCGTCATCCAGGCGGGCTTCACATTGGGCATGACGATTTTCCAAAAGATACGCAGTTCACCCGCGCCGTCAATGTGCGCCGCCTCCAGAAGCGAATTGGGGATCTGAAGCATGAACTGGCGCATCAGAAACATATACAGTGTCGAAGAAATAGAGGGGAGAATCATGACCCAATAGGTATTCACCAGGTGGAGCTTCGCTTCGATGATGTAGGTCGCCAGGCTGGTGGCGCCGCCGGAGAAAAGCAGGGTCATCATGATCAGCCGCCAGAAAAATTCCCGGCCGCAAAACTGCATCTTGGCAAAAGGATAGGCGGCCAGAGCGCCCACCACCACGCTGAGAAAGGTGGAAACCACGCTGACGAAAATGCTGTTGAAAAGATAGCGGATGAAAGGGACATCCAGCGTGGTTGCCAGCACGAACAGATCGCTGATGTTTTTCATCGTGGGATTTACCACGTAGAAACGTGGAGGGAAAATGAAGATTTCCTCCGGCGGCTTGAATGCCTGCACAACGTTATAGTACAGGGGAAAGCCCATGAACACGGCGATAATCAACAGTAAAATAAAAACAGTGACGTTGCCGGCCCGGGAGCGGTTCACTTTCTTTTCCCGATAGGGTACCTTCTTTTTTCTCTGTGTCAATATCATCTTCATGACCGCGCCTTTCTTGCACACGCTGATATTATTCAGTCTTCCCTCAGCAGCCGGTTGATCACCTTGTTCATCAGGAGCATAAACAGGAGCAATACCGTCGATATCGCACACGCGTACCCCATTTCATACCGCGTGGTGCCGTAATCGTTGATGTGCAGCATAATGGTGTGGGTGGCGTAATCCGTGGAGGGCATCCCCGTCAGAGAACTGGATACGGCCCCCACCGTAAAGGCGCTGGAAATCTGCATCACCGCACCGAAGAGCAGCTGGGGCTTCATCTGGGGCAGGGTCACCTGGATCAGCTCCTGCAGCCGGTTGTGGATACCGTCGATAGCCGCAGCCTCATACAGGGTGGGATCCACTGTCTTGAAGCCCGCCAGGAAGGACAGGAAGCTGGTCCCGAGGCTGAGCCACAGCTGCACCACAATCACCGCTCCCAGCATATAATTGGTATCCGTCAGAAACTGGATGGGCGAATCGATGATATTCAGACTCAGCAGCATACTGTTGATTACGCCATGTCTGTCACCGCTGAGGATATAAGTCCACACCACATAGGCGCTGCCGGCGATGGTAGGGGCATAGAAGATCAGCGCCATGATGGCACGAAGGGTGGGAGGCAGCTCGTTAATCAGCCATGCGAAGCCAAAACAGGCGATATATCCCAGCGGACCGCAGATAAAGGCAATCAGCAGGGTGTTCTTTACAGCGGTGATAAATACATCGTCGTTGAGAAAAAGGGAACGATAATTTTCCAGCCCAACAAAATTGGGCGTCTGCAGCATGTTGAAGTCTGTAAAGCTCAGCGCCAGTGAAAAAAGGACCGGGATAACCTGAAAGGTCAAAAAGAAAAGCATAAACGGAGCGATCAGCGCATAAGCCGTTCTGGAAGCCCGCAGCCTTCTCCCGATCCCGAATTCATTGGATTTTTTGGAAATAGGTGAAGCCTTCGTCATAGGTAAAACCTCCGTCAGTTGTTGAGGGAAAACTCATTTCGTTTTCTGGCAATCTCCGAATTGATCTTTTCGTTCCATTCCCTCAACGTCTCCCGTGCGCTAACACCTTCATAGATCACCGCACGGGTTGCATTGGACAGGCCGCGAGTGACGTAGTAATTGCCGGGAACGATTGGAATATAAACCATTTGTTCAATCTGAGAAAACAGCGTCTTCTTTTCCGCGGCCGTCCAGTTCAGCTTATCCAGAGCCAGTTTATTGGCCGTGGAATAGCGGCCGGAAACACCCAGAGAGGCTTCCAGATCGTTGCCGTACTGTGCCTGCACCTCATAGCCGCAGAACCATTTGATAAACTCCCATCCGGCATCCTTTTCCTGATCGGAAGAACCGGACATCAGGGAAATCCCCGTGCCGCCGGAATCGGCCCATAAGTAGTTGACGCTGCCGTCTTCCTGTACTGTGCCCGGAGTGGTATACATCTCCCACAGGCCGCTGATTTCCGGCGCGGAATATTCCAAAGTTACATATGAACTGTAATTGGCAATGGCAATGGGCATCTCACCGGTGCGGAACCGGGAAACAAAGTCGAAAGAGATGGGGAATCCATAAATGGTGTAGTATTCCCCCATGGTTTCCAACGCGTCGATGGCGATTTCATCGTCAAACAGGACCTTGGTTCTGCCGTCGTCAAAATACTGCCCACCGTTCTGATAAACCAGCGAAGCGAACGCAGGTACGCATCCCAAGGACATATTCCGCCGTTCCAATACCTGAGAGATATTGATGACGTCATCCCAGGTCTTGGGGATCTCCAGCCCCAGAGAACGGAAGATATCCGTGCGCACAAACATCACGCCGAAATCGTTGGTCAGGGGAATGCCGTACAGATGATTTTCCAAGGTAAAGGGGGTAAAGCAGCCGGGAATATATTCTGCTTCCAATTCTTTTACACCGGGGCGGTTGTTCAGCGGTTCCAGCGCCCCCCGCAGCGCCAGGTTAACGATGGTATCGGCGTCGGTGCCGATAACCACATCCGGTCCGATGCCGGATACCACCGCCTGAATCAGGGAGTTGGTAACCAGCCGCAGGTTCACATGGGTATCCGACTGCTGATAGAAGGATTCCCGTATCAGGGTGTTGAGCAGCATATACTGCTCAGAACCGCCGCTGATGAGCCACACGTCGATGCTGTTCTCCCCTGATGCGGTTTCTCCGGCGTTTTGATAGCTTTTGGTGAAGGAGGTGATGAACAGCATCACCTGAAATTTGATCTGCTGCCAGAAATTCATCTTGGTGGAAGGCAGCTCCCTGCCTTTGGAGTACACCATAAAGCAGTCCAGATCCAGCGCCTGCTCTTCCAGCTCGATCATCTTTTCCGCCAGGCCGCTGATGATATTTTTCAAATCCGACAGCCGTGAATTATAAGTGAGGGAATCCACATTTTCAGCGATGGATGTCAAGTCGTAGATAACGTCTTCCATGTAGGAGGTCTCTTCCCCTCGCTTGCCAACCACCTCAATAAGCCGATCCACCTCGTCCTGCAGAATCTGCACCGCTTTTTTCAGCTGATTCGCCAGGTCCGGCAGGGTTTTGTCCAGGTAATAATCCCGGTAAACATCCGGCTCGGCGCCAGTGATCATAACAACCTCTAGGTACTGGTCGTTAAGCAGGCTGCTGACCGTCTCCAGGGTGGCGATGGTCTGGGAAAGACTGCCCAGGGTGTTCTCCATCGTCAGCGTATGAGGACCGGCCTTCAGATAAATGCTATAGGCCTGGTCTCCATCGCCCAGCGTCAGGGTTTCCCATTCATTGGTGTAGTTGAACTGAACGCTGCTCAGCTCCTGAAAGGGCATTTCGCCATCAATGTAGATGGCCCGTGAGGAAAACAATCCGTCCAGATATCCCTGCCGGTATTTGAACGCCAGCTGATAAAAACCGTCCTCCGGCACTTCAAAATCCCAGGAAATCCAGTCTCCCGGCGAAGTCCACTGGGATCCGCCGCCGGTGTTCAGCTTGTCGTGCAGATAGTCAAACGGCTCCACCAGAGGGCTGGATTTATCGGAGGTGGGCCAGAGCGCGGAACTGGACTGGCTGCTGTAGGTTTCCGCCGGAAAGACCTTGAGAATCTCTTCGGTATAGGAAGCGCCCTTCTGTTTGTGATAAGACAGATAATCCTGGTAGGTAAGTATGTAGGGCTTCTGGGTCAATTCGATGGAGTCTACCAGGAAAGGAATGTTTTCATCTACTTCCAGTGAAAACAGGTGGGTACCCTCTTCCAGATAAACACATACTTCTCCTACTGTACCGGTTTTCTCTCGCATAAACCGGGTCTGCCACTGACAGCGCTGAGAAGCCTGCGGGCGAATATCATTGCCCTTTTCATCCTGTTTGATCTCAGAGTTTACATAAATCCGGGAGAGGGTGCAGCTGCGGGCCTCCGCATAAGGGAAGGTGCCGTCGATCAGCAGTCCCATTTCAATGGGATAATCGGATTCCTCCAGCGCGTAATAAGTGGTCTGCACATAATACAGTCCGCTGGCGGGAACGTCTATCTGCCAGGAGACAATGCCGCTCTCCTGCGCCAATACCAGTCCGGAGACGGATTCCTGCCGGTTGGCATACGGCTCCGCCGCTTTTTCCGATCCGGATGAGATAGCATAACGCAGCAGATCCAGGGTCACGGTTTCCTCCGGATGGCCGGCCTGCGCATATTTCTGAGCATAATAGAAGTACGCGTCCACATCCGCATAGGTATCGATATCCCAGGAAGGCTGGTCGGCATCCGTTTGTTCCTGTCCCTCCTCCGTCTGTTCCGGTTCCGCTCCGGCGGTCATCGCCGGTAACAGCATCCCCATCAGAATCAGCAGATTCAGGAGAAACGCCAAGGCTCTCATACTGTGTACTCTCACACACCGCGACATATTATCACTCCAAGATATGTTTTCGTAACCGTTTGTTCAGATCAGCGGCATCGTCAGTTCGGTCACAACCCCTTCGCCGCCTTCATTGGGCTGCAGCTGAACGCCGTAGTTCTTACCATAGATAAGCTTGATGCGGGCATTGACATTGCGGAGCCCCACCTTGCCGCCGGTGGAAATCTTATCCCGCAGATCGCTGTTGATTTCCTCCATCTTTCCCCTGGACAGGGATTCTCCGTCGTTCTTCACCCGGATCTTCATACAGTTATCTGCGATGCCCGCGGATATGGTGACGGTGCCGTAATACTGCTTAGGCTTCAGCCCGTGCTTGATGGCGTTTTCCAGCAGGGGTTGGATGGTCATCTTCACCACATGGTATTTCAGCGCGTTTTCCTCAATATCCAGTACATACTGAATCCGGTCGGCATAGCGGAAATTCAAAATTTCCATATATCTTTTCAGATACTCGATTTCTTCCTTCAGGGTAACCAGAACGATATCATCCTGCAGGGATTCCCGGTAAAGGGCCGCCAGCTTGGTGAGCATCCTGCTGGTATTGTTGCCCAGGCCGAATTCCTCCACGGAAGACCATTTGATCACTTCCAGAATGTTGGCGAGGAAATGAGGATTCATCTGAAACTGCAGCGCCCGGGCCTGCGCCTCATTGAGAGAACGCACCCGTTGCTGCAGCTCTTCGGACATCTTGTTTCGGGATTCCATATCGTTGAGAATATAGCTGGTGATATACAGCAGCTCATCCTGTTTGGACGATACCCCTTCCGACTGAACCCGCTCATACGGCGATTGAATCACATTGATAATCTTTTTCACCGGACGGTAAGTCAGAATCGTCAGCAGAAATGTAGCTACCAGACTGCAGATCACCAGCATAATGATGGTGAGGGTCAGATAGTTCTGCAGCCGTCCTTCCTCCTCGGTGAAAAAAGAACGATTGGTCATCAGCACATAACGATAAGCTTTGGTGCCGGATTCGTATACGGACAAAACCTTTTCATTTCTGGATACAAAGGTGGTCTCCTCCGATTCCATACCCACGATCCGGGAGGTGGTTCTATTGTCGATGACATCGCCCGTCGGATTCTGGCCATAAATAACCCGGCCGCAGTAATCCACCATCAGCAGGGTCCGGTTGACGATGTTGCGCCCCTCTTCCAGCATTCTTCCCAGGACGCTCATATCGATATTGAGCACCACCATGCCTGTGCGGCCGCCGGCGTCATTGTAGAGAGCCTTGCATATCAGCATGACGCCGTCCTCATCACTGGTGAATACATAATTTTGATCCCACTCCAGCACTTCGTAGAGACGGCGCCATTTATCATTGTTCCGTTCTACCGGTTCTATACCATAACGGGATAAGATTCTCCGGTCTTTCTGAGCATATATGTAAATCTGTTTCACATAACGGTAGCTCTGGCAATACTGGTAAATCTGTGTCATCAGCGCCGAGGAATGGCTGCCTTCCTCATCCACCGCGGCCCCTTTCTCAACAAAAAATTTGGTTTCCTGAAAGTCTGCGAAAACATCCGCCAGAGAGATGGCCTCTTCAAACAAATTGTCTCCCAGGGTGCCGCATTTCTCCAATACATTGGCGTTGTTGATGCTCATCTGCCGCTGAATTTCTTCGGTGTAATTGGAATAGCCGATCACCACGATCACCAAAAGCGGCAGCACGATCAGGAGAGAAATCCACATACAGTTGCGGAACAAGACGCTGTTCAGTTTAAAGTCCTTTATGGTCTTCCAGACCATAGCTTTTGATTCCATAATGAGTCCTCGTATTCTTCATTCCGATAGAAACTGAACATAAAGCGACGGTGTATAGCCGGTGTACTTTTTAAAAACGGTGGAAAAATAGGAAGGCGAATGAAAGCCGGTATTCAGCATAATATCCTGAATTTTGTATTTCTTCTTTTTCATCATTTCAATAGCTTTTTCGATCCTCATTCGCGTCAGGTATTCCGTCAGCGTTTCCCCCGTTACTTGTTTGAAAAGGCGGCTCATATAGGAGGGGTTGATGTTGTACTTATCGGCCAGCACCTCCACCCGCAGATCTTCCGCCAGATGCTGCATAATGTACTTTTGTATTCCCGATACAATGGGATTCGTCTCCAGATCGTTTTTGGAAAACAATACCTCGCTGAAGTTTTCGATGATTTCCCGAATTCGTCCCAATAGTTGGGGAACAGATGCGCCGTTCAGCAGGCCAGCGGTGGCTAACTCCTCTGTGAAATATTCCACCTGCAGATTGCGTTTGACACTGTAATGCATCACCACAGAATAAAGCAGGTTTTTCAGGAACAACCGCGCCTCATTCTCTGGAAACCGCTTCAGTTCCTCTTCCATCTTGTCGAATTCAACGGTGATCTGCTCCTTGTCCTGGGTATCCAAGGTCACCACCAGCAAGCGGTAATACTGCAGCAGCAGGTTGTACAGCTCCTTTTCCTGGATCAGCCGCTCTTCGTCGATATCCAGATGATTCTGGATGCACTCCTCCAGTCTTTCCCAAAACAACTGCTCTTTAAAACTCATCTGCACCTTGCATTTTTCCCGTACCTTGAACTGCAGCCACTCCATTTTACGGTTGGTATGGATGCGCATATCCGAAGGATTGGTGAATGCACGCAGGGAGAAGATCACCACCGTGATCGCTTCCTCGGCTCCGGGAATGAGAAAATACAGAAACTGTTTGCTGCGGGAGATAGAAAATTCGTCCAAAATCTGTTCTATGTTCATGATGTAATCCTGCAGATCAAAGGTATTACAGGTCAGATTCGGGAACTGCAGGGTGTATGCCATCATGGGCTTATCCACACACTCCAGGGGAATGTTCAACAGCTGCATATTGGACAGCAGCTCCGAACGGGTTTCCACCTGATTCGCCAGCAGCAGCTTGACAAACGCCGTCTTCAAATTCAGCATGACATTGGAGATTTTCTCGTTCTGCTCATCCTGATCTACCCTGGACTCCTCATCCAGAGAAGCCCGAATTTTGGAAAAAGTATCCATTAGTTCGATCTCGTCCACCGGTTTGACCATATAATAAACAACACCGTATTTCATCGCCTGCTGCGCATAGGAAAACTCACTGTAGCCGCTTAAAATAATCACCCGGATATGGGGATAATTCTCATAAGCGAAAGCGGCCAGGTCCAATCCGCTTTTACCGCTCATCACGATATCTGTCAGAATGACGTCACAGGTATCCGCTTTCAAAAATTCTTCTGCCTGCAGGGCGTTTTCAAAGCAGGCGACGACTTCAAAACCTAAGTCCTTCCAGGGAATCAGTTCCCGCAAAGCCCGAGATACCGGTTCCTCATCCTCCACAATCATCAGGCGATACATCCCTCTCCACCTTCCCACATAATGAATCCCTTTCCTGCTTGCTCCATGCCCCGGACATATCGGATAACCTTCCTGCTTCCGCCTGATATTGATCGATGCCCGGCGTCAAAACGCCGCCCCGAAGCCAGGCTTATCGAAAAAACGCGAAAATTAAGCGAAAGATGTGAATAAAAATACCTAAAAGAGAATACTTATCACGCGAAATATTCCGTCTGGATTTTTCATGCCGCTTCCATCTCGTCTCTGCCCGATCTTCCAACCCGAACCGGATAAGCAGATCGGAAATTTCAATAGGAAGATATCCTTTTCATTATAGACCTTTTATCGCTTAATTTTAAGTAAACAGTCTAATTTTCTCGTTGGAACATGTTGGTTATCTGCATGTGATCAACGAAAAAGGCGACCCTTGCTCAACCATCCTCTTTAACGGCAGCTGAAAGGAGCGCTCACATGATCACGGAAAACCGGCGGCAGCCGGTTTCGGTAGTCTATAAAGGTAAAAAACTTAGACAAAACATCATCTTTAACTTTGCAAATTTATAATAACATTGATCTATTAAAGGGCACAACGCCAATATTATTACAAATTGTCAGTTTCATGACTTTCCGTTTGTCCGTCCGGATGGATGGGCGAGATGAACGTATCCGAAGACAGAAAAGTCAGAATGTTGCAAAAAAATCAGAATTTCGTTGTTGTTGTTTGAGATGCGTCAGGTAGAATAAAAATAGGAAATCGATCTTTTCGGCTGTATGGTTTTCCCGCATCAGCAATCAAGGAGGTTCACGATTATTATGCGGTACGGCTATTTTGACAACCAACGCAGAGAATATGTGATAACGCGGCCTGATACCCCCACTCCCTGGATCAATTATCTTGGCAATGGTGGTTTTGGCGGCATCATCTCTAATACCGGCGGTGGTCTCAGCTTTGACGGTGATCCATCCAACCGCCGGGTGACCCGCTATAAATTCAACAACCAGCCCATTGACCGCCCAGGGCGATATCTCTATATCCGGGATGAGGAAAAGGGCGAGTATTGGTCTCCCACCTGGCAGCCGGTGATGAAGACGCTGGAATCTTACGAATGCCGCCACGGGCTGGGGTACACCGTTATCACCGGCCGATACGCGGATGTGGAAACGGAGATCACCTACAGCGTGCCGCCGCAGAAACGGTATGAGCTGTGGCAGGTACGACTAACCAATCACAGCCTCCGCCCCCGCTCCCTGCGGCTGTTTTCTTATGTGGAATTCAGCTGGAACGACGCCAAATACGATATGCTCTGCCACTGGCCATCCATGGCTTTCAAAGCGGATTTTCAGGACGGATATATTGTGGTGGATACAGTGGCGGAGCAGCTCACCGGCAAACCGCTGTATGATTACATCGCCACCACCCTTCCGGTGGACGGCTACGACTGCAGCCTGACGGAATTTATCGGTCCCTATCGGGATGAAAGCTGTCCCATCGCCGTGGAGGAAGGGCATTGCCGCAACAGCGCCATGTATTCCGACAACTGCGTGGGCGTTCTTTCTTCCACCGTAAAACTGCAGCCGGGCGAGGTTTTGGAGTTCTGCTATACCCTGGGAGCGACGGACGACCGCCAGGATATCGCCCCGCAGATCGCCGACGCCTTCTCCGCCGAGGTTCGGGACCACGCCCTGGAAAAGCTGCATGCTACCTGGGATGATTACCGTTCCTGCCTGCAGGTAGACACCCCTTGCACGGATATGAACACCATGCTGAATATCTGGCACGCTTATCAGGCCAAAACCACCTTTGACTGGTCCCGTTTCATCTCCCTGTATGAACGGGGCGTGGACCGCGGTTTCGGCTTTCGGGACAGTATGCAGGATGTGCTGGGCATCATGCACGCCCGTCCGGAAGAGGCACGGGCAAGGATCCGTCTGCTGCTGTCCATCCAATGCGCCGACGGAAGCGCCCGCAGTGTCTATTATCCCGCTACCGGTCAGTCCGAAGGCGGCGGGCGCAGCGATGATCATCTATGGAGCGTGCTGTCGGTTTGCAACTACATACGGGAAACCGGCCGGCTGGATTTTCTGAAGGAGCGCATCCCCTATGTGGACGGCGGCGAAGCCACCGTACTGGAGCATCTGGAGCAGGGTATCCGATTCACGATGGCCCACCTGGGCCGTCACGGTATCCCTGACATGCTGAAATCCGATTGGGACGACAGCCTGGCACCCATGAACCGGGGCGGCACCGGCGGCGCAGAAAGTGTCTTTGTCTTTTTCCAGCTGGCTCACGCCGCCTGGGAACTGCTGGAATTGTACCGCTTCGCCGGCCTAAGCGACCGGAAGCCTTACATGGAACAGGTCTATGCCCATTGCAAAAGCAAGCTGGACCTGCTGTGGGACGGAGAATGGTTCATCCGCGCCTTCACGCCGGAGGGGAAGAAATACTGCACCCATGAAGACACCTGCAACAAAATCCATCTGATCCCCCAGGCCTGGAGCATTCTCTCCCGTTTGGCCGATGCGCAGCGCGCCGACCTGGCCATGGACAAAGTCATGGAATATCTGTATACGGAAAACGGTCTCATCACCCATTATCCCGCCTCCGAGGGTTTCTCTCCCGCAGATAAGAGTTATTTTCTCTTTCCTGCGGGCGCACGGGAAAACGGCGGCATCTTCTTCCACTCCAACACCTGGGTCATCATCGCCTACGCCATGTTGGGCCGGGGAGAGGATGCCTTCCGCTGCTATGAAAGCTGTCTGCCTCCCCGGCGAAACGACCGGGCGGAAATCTGTCTCACCGAGCCCTACGTCTATTCCCAAACCATGCTGGCGCCCCCTCATCCCCGGGCCGGCGCCTGCGTCAACTCCTGGTTGACCGGCACCGCTTCCTGGACCTATCTGGCGGCCACCCAGTATATTCTGGGCATCCGGCCGGATTACCAGGGACTGCGGATCGATCCTCAGATTCCGGATTTCTGGCCGGGCTTCACCCTCCAGCGGATTTGCCGGGGAACCCAGTGCCGTATCACCGTCAAACGAAGCGAAGGCGGTGAAATGGCACTGACAGCAGATGGAGAAGCGCTGTCGGGAAATTGGATCCCCTGGGAGCGGCTGCAGGGCCGCAAAGAAATCTCTATTGACCTGGCTCTGCCGAAAAAAACGGACAGGAGGAAGAAAGCATGAGTTTTCGCAAGGATTTTATGTGGGGTGTGGCTACTGCCGCTTATCAGATAGAGGGCGCAGTGGAAGAAGATGGGCGCGGTCCGTCGGTATGGGATGTTTTCTGCCGGGAGCCGGACAAGATTGCCAACGGCCAAACCGGCGATATCGCCTGTGATCACTACCATCGGCTGGATGAGGATGTACAGCTGATGAAGCAGCTGGGCGTCAACACTTACCGTTTCTCTATCTCCTGGACCCGGATTCTCCCCGGCGGCACCGGCGCGGTGAATCTCCAGGGCATTGCCTTTTACAACCGGCTCATCGACCGGCTGCTGGAAAACGGCATCCAGCCCTGCCTGACCCTGTTCCACTGGGATTACCCCTATGCTCTGGAAAAGCAGGGCGGCTGGCTGAACAGCGAAAGCCCTCATTGGTTTGCGGAATACGCCCGCACCGTGTTTCACGCTTTCGGTGACCGCGTCAAGCTCTTCTTCACCTTCAATGAACCGCAATGCTTTATCGGCGCGGCCTATGCCCATGGCAAACACGCGCCGGGTCATATTTATGGGAATCGGGAGCTTGTGCTGATGGCCCATCATGTGATGAAAGCCCATGGCCTGGCGATACAAGCTTTCCGGGAACTGGTTCCGGACGGCCGGATCGGTTACGCTCCCACCGGCAGCGGCGCCATCCCTTTCACCGATTCCGCTGCAGATGTGGAGGCGGCCCGGCAGCGGTATTTTGATATCGACATGACCAACTGGACTTGGAATGTCTCCTGGTGGAGCGATCCGGTGCTGCTGGGCCGGTATCCGGAGGAAACCGAGGCTTTTGCTCAGCTGCGGGAATACCTGCCCTCCTCTTGGAAAGAGGATTTGGCGCTGATCTCCACCCCCATCGATATCTATGGCCAGAACCTATATAACGGCGCGCTGTACAAAGCGGCGGATAAAGACGGGGAAAGCTACGAATGGGTGCCCAATCCGGTGGAAACCCCCAAAACGGGCGCCAACTGGCCGATCACTCCCAGGGTGTTCTACTGGGCGCCGAAATTTTTGTATGAACGGTATCATAAGCCGGTGATGATCACCGAAAACGGCATGTCCTGCCATGACGCGGTATCCCTGGATGGTCAGGTCCACGATCCCAACCGCATCGATTTTACCCATCGTTATCTGCGGGAGCTGAAGCGGGCGGCGGCGGATGGCGTGGATATCCTGGGTTATATGCACTGGACTCTGATGGACAATTTTGAATGGGCTCTGGGCTATACCCAGCGCTTCGGACTGATTTACGTGGACTTCGAAACCCAGCGGCGGATTCCCAAAGATTCCTTCGGCTGGTACCGCCGGGTGATCCAGAGCAACGGCGAAGAACTATAAAAAGCTGGGAGGAAAAGAGCATGGCGGGTATTCTGTTGGAACAAGCACCCCAGGATTGGCAGATTCTGCAACAGAAGGAAGGATACGCAGATATCCTCCTATCGGGCCGGGTAGTGGATCCTCCTTCCGCCGACGGGAGTGAAAGAGTACTGGCCCGAGTGGTGGAGGAAGCCACCGGCGCCCTGGTGGTGCCCCCGGTGACCTGTCCCCTGAAGGATGACCGGTTTTCTTTGTGCATTCCCAAGGTGCCGGCCGGCGGGCTTTACCGAATCGAGACCTGTCTGCGTTTTCGGGAAATCGCCGAAAGACGGGGAGACCGGCGGCATCACATTGGCGTGGGCGATGTATTCCTGATCGCCGGCCAGAGCAATGCAGTGGGCGTGGGCAAGGACACGGTATCCGATCCTCCGGAGCCAGGCATTCACCAGTTCCGGCTGTGCGGCCGGTGGGATATGGCTTCCCACCCGCTCCATGATTCCACCGATACCCTTTTCCCCGCTGCACAGGAGCAATGCCAAACGGGTCATTCTCCCTGGATCAGCTTCGCCAGGACACTGCGGCGGCAGCTGGGCTATCCCATCGGCCTGATTCCCGCCGCCAAAGGCGGCGTCCCTCTGTCCACCTGGGACAGAACCGCAGACGGCTATCTTTTTGATACCATGCTGGAAATCGTCCAGTCGGCCGGCAGTGGGCTCAAGGGTGTTCTCTGGTACCACGGCTGCAACGACGCCAACCCCCAGGACAGCCCCACCTACCTTTCCCGGTTTCAGCGTGTGGTAGAGGACTTCCGCCAATGCCTGGGCGGCGAGCTGCCCTTCCTGACAGTACAGCTGAATAAAACCACCTGTACCAAAAACAGCACCGGCGCAGCCCGGGAAACCATGCTGACAGCCTGGGCCACGATCCGGGAGGCCCAGCGGCAGGCCGCTTTTCAGATTCCAGAGGTAACCATGATTCCCTCTATCGATATGAAAGTCTGCGACGGCGTGCACAACGCCGCCATCTCCAATATGGCCCTCGGTGAGCGTCTGGCCCGGGTGGCACTGGGCCACCTCTACGGTATGCCTGTCTGCTGTGATGCGCCTCAGATTGCATGGGCCAAGCAAACAGGAGAGCAGGAGATTACGGCGGAATTCGGCCATGTTGTGGATCACCTCAACACCGACATCATCCGTACCGAACATCTGATGTTTACCGCCCGGGATGCCCTAGGAATTCTGGAACCTGTGGACTATAACCGGGAGGGCCGCCGCATCATCCTGAGATTCGGCCGGGCGCCGGAGGGAGAAACCTTTCTGGATTGCCGCCGGATGAACGAGCAATGCCTGATGCCCTATGACCCGGACACCTATCTGCCAGTGGTTCCTTTCTACGGCTTTCCAGTGGAATTGACAACTGTTAAAGGAGAATAAATATGGCTTATCTTGTGGATAAAGGCGTAATCCGCAGCGACAGCGGCATTCCTTACGCGCCCCGCTGGTTCTGCGACAATCGGCTGGCCTTTCAGGCGGACGATCAAGGGGTGGGAGACATCGATTATTTCAGCGCTCACGGCTGTGGCCAAACCAAGCTCTTTCATCGGCAGCTTTGGGGTGGACTGCGTTTTTTCTTATGTGATGACCGGCACAACTATCCCATCGTCCCCAAGGAATGCGACATTCTCCCCTTTGGCTATCGGGCGTCCTGTTCCGCCAGTGGGATGGATTATCGCTTTTTCCTCTATACGGCGGCGGACCGGCTGTATGCGGTGGTGGAGACGGGAACTCTCCAAGGGCTCAGCCTGAAGCTGGAATTCTACGACGATTACCGTATGATTCCCGCCGCTGGGGAAACCGATCTGCGCTACAAAGGGCTGCCCCGGATCTGGGAACCCTGGCGATTCGAAGAGCAGAAATTGCTCACCGTCTTTGCGGAAAAAGAAACACAGACCGGAGTGTGCTTTTCCTGTAACCGGGAATGGAACCACCGACAGATGCCTCGCAATGGAAAACACTGTCTGATCACCACTCCTCTGGAAACTGGATGCCGGGTGGCCGCGGCACTTTCTTTCGGCGTCTCCGCCGAGGCGGCGGCAGAGCGGGGAGATGCCGCTCTGGCCGAAGAAGAGGCCGTGTATACGGCCATCTGCCGGCGCTATGAAGAAGTAGCGCAGCGTGCGCCGGTGCTGGAAAGTCCGTATTCCGCACTGAACGATTTCTTTGCGCTGGCCCCTCTCTATCACGAATCCCTGAAGGTGCCGGAGATCCCTGGCGTGATCCGAGCGCAATCCACCCATTACTGGATGTGGGGCTGGGACAGTATGACCCGCGGGGAAGCCCCCCTGTATTGGGGTGACCGGAATTTTGTAGGCGACCTGCTGCAGTGTGTCCAGGCTCATGCATCCCCCGAAGAAGGGGCGGCTCATGCCTATGGCCGGGATATGAGCGTGGCCGGGGAAGCGCCTCCCACCGCCCAAGGCATGTATATCACTCTGCTGCATTTTTATCAGGCCCATGGCGGCGATATCCGGCCATTTTATCCTTTTGCCGTGCGGCTGCTGCAATCTATCCTGGCAACCGAGGTGGGGAATACCGGCTTATGCCGGGGTACTTCGCTGTATCCTGATTTCCGCAATCTCATCGGGGAAGATGGGAATGACATCAGCTGCTTCAACAACACCGTTGGTTATTGTGCGGCCCGCTCCATGGCCGTCATGGCGGGCTATATGAAAGATACTGAAACTGAAAAACAAGCGCAGGCCTTTGCCCGGCGGCTGGAAGCGCATTTTTCTCTTCTGTATGATGAAAGCGTGGGCTTCTTTGACTCCTCTATCCATTCCGAAACCTTTGAAAAGCGAGGAATGTACTCCAACAACGCCGTCAAATGGGAAAACAGCTATTGCAGTGATCTGGTGCGGGACGTCCAAAAATCCTCTCTGGATTTCTATGAGCGGGAATTGGTTTCCCCTGCCGGCCTGCGGCCTTATCCAGTGTGGTGCGGCGCCTACGACGCCGACTCCAATCAGCTAAGCTGCTGGTGGCCGGTGATGACCGCATTCTATACCCGGCTGGCAAACCGGTATGATAAGCCTGCTCTTCTGCAGCAGTGGGTCGGCTGGGTGGAATACTGGACAAAACGATTGATGTGCCCGGAAGGCATCAGCTGCTACGCAGACACCGCAGAACCGCCCTTTGACGGCTGGAACTGCCTGCCCGGCATCTGGCATGGCTACACCATCCGCGGCTGGTATACGGCGGCGATACACAGCATCGTGGGCGTGGAACTGGATGAGGGCGGACTGACGGTTTACCCTTATTCCGGGGAAGAACTAAAGCTGCGGGGACTGCATTTCGGGGACCGTGTTTTGAATATCGTCATGCACGGCGCCGGTCCTTGGGTCGACCGCATCGAGGTGGACGGTATCTCTCTCCGGAGTACAAACAAAGTGCCGCTGGATCTGCTGAAGGAACAAACCCAGGTGGAGGTATACCGCACCAGCGTCCAGCCTTCACTGACGATTCGTACCGCCGTGGGCCTGGCGTTGAACAACTATACCTTTGACGGACGCACCATCAGCGCCTCCCTTTCCGGTCCGGCTCAAGGCAGCCTGGAGCTGACTGCGGATGGTCCGGTGGCGGTGGAACTGAATGGCTTCAGGAGGCTCCATATGCCTGATGAAGAGGGAAATATCCGCATTCCTGTGGAACTGCCGCAAGGCATTCCCTCCATTTATTTCACTGCAACCAGATCGGCAGAATAGCCCTTTTAATCCTTTCATATCATCCGAAAAGGGGGAAGATTCCAGGATCTTCCCCCTCTTTTCTTTTATTCAAGCGATTATCTGCCCAAGGATCAGGAAACAAATATGTATTCCAAAGAAACGAGTGTAAGTGTATAATAAAGACATTATTAAATAGCGATTATTGTGCATTTATTGCAACGTCCTGTATCCCAGCGGCACATGTTGATTGAACGAGACCAGGCGTCATAAAAGAAATAGACTGGAGATGGAATGGATCATGATGAAAAGAATACTATCGCTGCTTCTCAGTCTGGGCACTCTTTTACTGTTGACCTCCTGCACGGGAACACCGGCAGCCTCTGATGACAGCAGCAGCCAAACAAATTCCGACGGTGAGCCGGATCCCAGCAAGCCTACGGAAGGGGTGACGTATTCCTCCATCGACTATCCCGCCGAGACGCTCACCTTTGAGGATGCCCCCACCTATGCGGCGCAGGTCAAGCAGGCGGACGGCAACTGGTATAACGGCCCCACCGACCGTGGGCTGGTTACCAGCCCTTATTTCACTGTCACCGTCAATGGGGAAAACTATCCGGTTTACGCTACTCGCGCCACCACCAGCATCCACAGCTTTGTATATATCGAAGTCAGCAATCCACGGGATGAGAAATTGTCTATGGATCTGGAAATCTCACTAGGGCAGTTGTCGCCCGCTTCCTGTACGGTCCTGCCGGAAAGCAGTGCCGTCAGCGCTAATCTGACGGGAGGAAAGGTGACAGCCCGCTTGACAGAACTGGGCTACTATACCATGATCTTTGATGACAGCCATACCTATCCGTTAACCTTTATTGTCCGGGAGGAGGAGCCCTTTGTATGCCCGGAGGGATACCGGGTACTAAAGATGTCCCCCGGCCGATACGATAAACTGACCACTTCCCCCAACACCGTGCTGTATTTTACCAAGGGCAGCTATGAGCTATACGACATCACCCTTCTGCGGGATTCCATGGTGTACTTTGAAACCGGTACCTATGTCAAGGCGCTGAATCTCAACAACGGAGGCGGCTTTCTGCACGGCTGGGGAACGCCAAATGTCAAAATACAGGGGCATGCCCTAGTTGACTTCTCCGGGCAGGCCTGGCATACCTACTGCCCCATTGCCTTCACCCGTGCAGACAATATGGAGCTTTCCGGGCTGACCCTGTTGAACAGTTCCCATTGGACGATCCCCACCGCACAGACGAAGAACGTGCGTGTCTATGATATGGTCCTCATCGGTTATCGGGAAAACAGCGACGGAATCACCATGATCGACTGCGAGGATGCCACCGTGGAAAATTGTTTTGTTCGTACCGGCGACGACGTGTTCCTGGTGAAATCCACCCTGTCCCGGGAGGACAGCTATCCCATTGTCAACAATAATATCCGCTTTAAAAACTGCCAAGCGTGGGCCGATAAAACCCGTGCCATCGGCGTTATCGCCGAAACGGTGCGGGATACCCATAACGTCTGGTTTGAAGATTGCGCCGTTCTGTTCAATCAGGCTTCCTGGAGCGAAAATCTCGGCGCGCTGGTGGTAACCTCCTGGGATGCGACCAAGGTCTATGACATTCACTTCAACAATATCGAAATCTACCGAACCGACTTCTGGCCCATCAGCATTTACGGTGAGAACGACGGTACCAATATCTACGACATCTATTTTGAGAATATCCGGTTTAATACCGATTATCGAATTCAGATAAGCAATACCAAGGGGGGCAACATCGGCAACATCTATCTTGACGATATTTATAATGCCGGTATCCGAACAGAGAAGCTGGAAGATCTGGCCTTCCGCTATGGCGGCAGCTGTTCCCTGTCCAATATCCAGTTGAATACCCAAAACTGAGTTCGGATAAATCCGGATCGATTATCGTTATACTTGACACACAGACAGGACTTCAAACATAAACGAGGGACCGGCATATTGGCCGGTCCCTCGTTTATACTATCTATCAGAACTTCTGACTGGGATTTTCCTCCGCCCACTGAATAAATTCCGCTATCGGCATGGGTCTGGCATACACGAATCCCTGCACCATATCGCAGCCGATTCGGCGAAGAAATTCCAGTTGAGCGGGGGATTCAATGCCTTCCGCTACCGTTTCTATCTTCAGCTTCCGGCACAAGGCCACCATCGATTCCACCACAGCTTCCGAGCGCGCATCCCCGGTAAAGAAAATCTTATCCAGCTTGATGGTATCCACTTCCAGTTTACTGAGCAGGCCCAGAGAAGAATACCCGAAGCCGAAATCATCCAGTGAACAGGCGAAACCCGTCTTGTGCATCTGCTTAATCATATTCCTGACATATTCTATGCCGCTGCCATCGAAAATAATGGACTCTGTCAATTCCAGTTCCATCACACCACGAGGCAGATGATGCTGTTTACGGATATCATCATATTCCTCCAAAAGACGCCTGTTCTTGAAGTTATACCGGGAAAGATTGACGGAAATGTGGAAAAGCTCCTTGCCCTGCTGCATACGTTCCTCCTGGAACGCACAGGTTTTTTCAAAAACAAAACGATCCACCTTGCTGATGGTACCATTCTTTTCAAAAAGCGGGATAAACTCATCAGGGGGTATCAACCCAAGTTGGGGATGCAGCCAACGGACCAACGCCTCGGCACCGGAGATCCGGCCGTCCGACAGCCGGATTTTAGGCTGCAGATAGACCTTGAAGTCCCCATTTTTCAAGGAAGTCTCCAAATAGCTGCAAAGATCCGTCTCCTGCTGGAGGCGGCGGATAAGGTCTTCATTATAAAAAGCGCATACTCCTTCATTTTCCGGTTTTATGCTGCCGCGGGCAATTTTTGCCCGATCCTGTATGGCGCTGATATCCAAAGAAGGATCCCCTACCAGATAAGCCCCCTGCAGAATGGTGAACCGGTACGCCACCTTAGCGCCGATGTTGAAGGAATTGATTGCCTCTGTTATTTTCTGCAGCCGCTCCTGCACATCCTCCGCCCGGTTTTCCCGCAGACATACATAGAAATTGTCCGCTTCTCCCCGGGCCGCCAGCTCGCCCTCCTTCAGCTGCGATCTGATCATCTGAAACACATACCGCAGGGTATTGTCTCCCTCCGCACGGCCGTAATTTTCATTAATGAGTTTGAACCCTTTGATATTCAGAGACACCATACAATAGGTGAAGGGCGGCGCCGATTGGATGAGGTTCGCGCTGGATAATAGGAAATGATAGTTGTTCATCTTTCCAGTCAGAGGATCAACTAATATCACCTGTTCCACCCGCCGCCGATAGCTGCGGAAGAAATACAGAAGTATAAAAACCGACAGGGCCAAAATCAGCAAAGTGGCGGCGGTAATCAGCATGGTGATCCCTATATTATGATCGATATCCCGGGAGAGGATGTCTGCGGGCAGCATGGTCAGCAGAACCCAGCCATAGGTATTCATCGAATTATAGGCCATCAGCATCTCTTGGCCGTCCTTCGTGGTAAAGGCCAAATCCCCATCTCGGTTTTCGCTCATATCGATTTTCATCTGCTCGACATTCTCGATCAAATCCCGGTCCTGATTCGCCTCATAGATGCTCTCCAGCTCCAGAAAAAAATACAGATCCTCAGGAGAAACCAGCACATCGCCGTTACTATCGATGATACACGATACGCCATTGCCGTCAAAGCTTTCGCTTTTCATCAATGCCTGCATATTGGCCTTGTCTCGGATACCAACGATGACGCCCTCTACCGTAGCGTCAACTCTGATCGGATACGTATACATGACGGTTTGGTTCTCAAGAAAAGAAACGCCCGATTCGCCTAATAAGGATTTTTGAAATACGCTGTTATCCCAGATATTCTGCTTTGTACCGTCGTTATAATAGGCATTGCCTTCCAAATCCGCCACCGCAAGCTGCGTGAATCCCAAAATTTTTGTCTTCCGTTCAAGGAACTCCTGCTGCGCATCGAAGCCCCCAATCTGAATCAGACTGTCTGCCATCATTTCCAGATCCTGTGATACCTTGAAAATCCGATAATCGATCTCTCTGGCAACCTGAAAGGAAACAGCCTTCATATAGGAATGGGTTCGATTGTCAATGTTTTTCTTCAGTTGATTGGCATTGACAGAGGTGGCGATACAAACCAGTACAATCAGCAGCACCAGGATCACCAAAAGCCATTTATGCAACGGGCGGTCTATTTCCGGTCTATAGTCTTGCCGTTGTCTCTTCCCCATGTGTCTGCGTCCTCCAAATAACATACACAACATATATAATTATGGTACCAAATCTTTTTGAAAAATACAACCCTTAAAAGGAGTGGAAATAATTTAAGTTCATTTAAATGAAGAGGGGTTTACTATAATCAGCAGGCTGCACTTTTGAAAAAGAGGTGATCGTTATGGTTTCTGCAATACGCAGGCATATTTTCAAAGTTTTATATGGATTTCTGCTGACAGCTTTTACCATCTATGTGTTGCTGGATGCTTTTGTCATCCCCCGGGCCTATCTGCCGGCGGAAAACGGAGAGCATAACACCGCTTCAGATATGGAAGATCCTTTATCCGGCTGCAGTTCCGTTGATCCAGTTTCAGATACAGATTTCCTTTCCTATCCTGCGGTGACAGAGAATTCCTATATGGATGAAAATATCCATATCGTCCTCTCCGCCTATCGGCAGTACAATACCGATATTTATGTGGCGGATATCCGTCTCTCCGGTTCGGAATATCTGAAAACCGCTTTAGCCCAAAGTACCTATGGCCGGAACATCAAAGCAAAGACCTCGCAAATCGCCGCGGACTGCGATGCCATTCTTGCCATCAATGGTGATTTTTACGGTTCCCAGACCAAGGGCTACGTCCTGCGAAATGGGGTTCTGTATCGGGAAACCGCTGCGGGAACCGACCAAGAGGATCTGGTGATTTGGGCGGATGGTTCCTTTGAGATCATCACTGAAGGGACGGTTTCCGCAGCGGATCTGGCAGCGGAAGGGGCGCAGCAGATTCTCTCCTTTGGTCCCGCTCTGGTTAAGGACGGCATCGTTGCGGTTTCCAGCGGAGAGGAGGTGGATAAAGCCATGGCCAGCAACCCTCGTACCGCTATAGCACTCCTTGATTCCCTGCATTACCTGATGGTGGTGGCGGATGGCCGCACCTCCCAAAGCCAAGGGCTTTCCTTGTATCAATTGGCGCTTTTTCTGCAGGAAATGGGAGTCAAAACCGCCTATAATCTGGATGGCGGCGGCTCCTCCACCATGGTTTTTAACGGGGAAGTCATCAACCATCCCACTACCAACGGCGCCATAAAAGAACGGAGTGTGAGCGACATTGTGTATATCGGTATTTGATTCTCAGAAAATAAAAACGCTGAAAACTGCTCTGCTTGATCTGGTCCTGGCCCTGTTATGCGCTCTTTTCGGTATGATCTATGAGCTTTTCAGTCACGGCGTTTATTCCTATCACATGCTGTATTTTTTCCTTTTTCCATTGGCAGGCGGGACCGTGCCCTTTCTGCTCTTGGCTTGGAAAGGCCGCTTTTTCCCCGACAGCCGTGCCGTCAGCCTCTACCACGCGGGACTAGCCGCGCTCACTGTGGGCAGCTGCGCCTCCGGCATCCTGGAAATCTACGGCACCACATCCGATTTGATCCCCATTTATTGGATTTTCGGCAGTTTGACGATAGGCTCCGCCCTGCTTCTTTATGGGCTGACACCGAAGAACAACGTGGAAGAGAAGTAAGAGAAAAACCTGTTAAAAAGGATATCGCAGGGAGGGGTGGTGCAGCGCCAAGCCTGCGGCTTGCCGGAGAAACGTCAGTTCCCTTCTCTCCGTGGAAAGCAGTTCAATCACCCGCCTACAGACATCGAAAGAGGGGGAATCATTCGATTCCCCCTCTTTTTCTTGGCTTGTTGTTTTTACTGAATCAGGCTGCAGCCGTCCATTTCCTTGGGCTGAGGCAGTCCCATAATCCGCAGCATGGTGGGGGCGATATCCGCCAGCTTTCCGCCTTCCCGCAGGGAGCAGGGATAGCCCACCACACAGAAAGGCACCAGATTGGTGGTATGGGCGGTGAAGGGAGAGCCGTCCGGCTCGTACATCTTATCCGCGTTGCCATGATCAGCGGTAATCAGCAGCACGCCTTCCATCTCTCTCACAGCCTGCGCCACCCGGCCAGCGCAGGTATCCACGGTTTCCACCGCCTTCACCGCCGCATCAAAGACGCCGGTATGTCCGACCATATCGCAGTTGGCGAAGTTCAGAATCACCATATCGTATTTCCCCGAACAAATGCGCTCCACCACTGCATCACAGACCGGCACCGCGCTCATTTCCGGCTGCAGATCATAGGTGGCCACCTTTGGAGAATTGATCAGTACCCGGTCCTCACCCGGAAATTCCTTTTCCACGCCGCCGTTGAAGAAAAAGGTCACATGAGCGTATTTCTCCGTCTCCGCGATACGCAGCTGGGTCATTCCCTGATCACTGATGTATTCACCCATGGTATTGGTAAGGGACTGTGGATGGAAAGCCACTTCCACTCCCGGCATGGTGGCGTCGTATTGGGTCATGCAGACATAGGTTAAGGGGAAGAAGCCATTCCTGCGAGTAAAGCCGGTGAAATCCGGATCCACCAGCGTGCGGGTAATCTCCCGGGCACGGTCGGGGCGGAAGTTGAAGAAAACCACCGAGTCGCCGGCTTTGATCCGGCCATCCTTGTCGCAGACTACCGGCACCACGAATTCATCGGTGACATCCGCCGCATAAGAGGCTTCCACAGCGGCGGCAGGATTCGGATTCTGCACCCCTTCGCCGTACACCATGGCCGCGTAAGCCTTCTCTACCCGCTCCCAGCGGTTATCCCTGTCCATGGCATAGTAGCGGCCCATTACAGTGGCGATGCGCCCAACGCCGATCTCCTGCATTTTGGCCTGCAGTTCCTCCACAAAGCCTTTGCCGGAGGTTGGGGGAACATCGCGGCCGTCCATCAGGCAATGGACGAATACCTGCTGAACTCCTATTTTTTTTGCCATTTCCAGCAGGCCGTAAAGATGTGTGTTGTGGCTGTGGACACCACCGTCGGACAGCAGTCCCGCCAGATGCAGAGCGACTCCCGGTTTTGCCGCGTTTTCCATGGCTTTTTTCAGGGCAGGATTTTCAAAAAACTCGCCGTCCCGGATCGCTTTGGTGATACGGGTCAGCTCCTGATACACCACCCGGCCGGCGCCGATGTTGGTGTGGCCCACCTCGCTGTTGCCCATCTGCCCGTCCGGCAGGCCCACGTCCAGGCCGGAGGCCCGGAGCGTGGTGTGGGCATACTCCCGGAAAAACTGGTCCAGCCGGGGCGTGGCGGCGGCGCGGATGGCGTTGCCCTCCGTCTCCTGCCGCAGGCCGAAGCCGTCCATGATGATCAGAGTCGTTGGTGTTTTGTTCATAGAAATCTCGTCTCGCTCGCTTTCTCACAAAACCTTCCGCCGGAACTCACTCCTGGTTGGCGGCGTTGATGATCTCCACAAACTGCTCGGGCTTCAGGGAGGCGCCGCCGATCAGGCCGCCGTCGATGTCGGGCTGG
>CABULH010000029.1 GCA_902492455.1 uncultured Oscillospiraceae bacterium | reverse complement strand
TATTTGTTGTCAGCAGCCCCCGTTTCGTGGTCTGCGTGTAGTTCCTTGTAAACTGTACTTTTCTGCAGGCGATGATCTGCCGCCTGCCTCGGAATCTGGAGAATCCCGAAGGGATACAACGGGCGCTGGTGACCAAAAAGGTATCGGAAATCGAGCGGCACCTGTCAACTGAGCGATACGGAATGCCCAATGCCATTGTAATTACGTTGAAATGCGCCGGTAGCCGGTTCCTTTCTCTCTCTCCGCTGGACAGCCGGATGGGCCGGGACGGCGCTGTTTCGGTGCTGACGGTAGCATTGCAGGCGTTCCGGGATTATCTGGCCTGCTGCGAGGTGGATGCGGATGGATATCTGACGGCGCCGGAGAAGGACCTGCTGGGCTTTATGATCGACGGCCATCATCGCACAGAAGGGGCTTATGTGGCGAATAAACTGGATTATCTGTTTTCCACCAGCGTCTATCTAGATCTGGATCTGCGGAAAATGGCGGAGGCTTTCGCCGGGATCAACTGCTATCAGGAGAAACCATCCGCCATTCACACCAACGCCATGCGCAACCTATCCGGGCTGATGACGGAGGAGGAAAACACGGCGTTCAGCATTATGAGCGATCTCAACAGTCAGCCGGGATTGTTCCAGGAACATATCAAGATGTATGATGGTCCCCGAGAGTCCGGGCTGCCACGAGCCTATGTCAACGCCAGCAAGATGCAGCTGCTGTTGAGAAATTGGATAGATGACAACCGTACCTATGGCTTTCGCTGTAATACCCTGTCTCAGCAGGAGGAGGCCATCCAGACGTATTTCGCCGCCTGGAAGACTTGTTATCCGGACGCCTGGGACAACTCCAAATATGTGCTTACCAAGGCCATGGGTCTGGATATCCTCTTTGATCTCTATGGTCCGCTGTGCAATTGTCTGCTCAGGGAGCCGCTGCCGGAGGGGGGGCGGCCCAGAGAGGAGGATTTCATCCGAGTGATCCGCCGCTGTTTCTTCCAGGTGGAGGATGAGAACGGTACAGCCGTTTACCGCCCGAAAAATATCGCCCTGGATGAGTCGGGAGAATCCGTGCCGCTGAACTGGGACAGCAGTCTTTTCGGTTCATTATCCAGCGGCAAGGGGATCGGTTTGCTGAAAAAGCTGCTGCGCCGGGAAATCGGCAACAGCCATTGAGCCGAATCAAGAAAAAAGACAACCGCCGGATGCAGAAAGCATCCGGCGGTCAGTGTTATCAGGAAGGATAAGCGGCGAATTCCTCCGCCGATCCCTGAAAAACATTGAGGTCAATGTACCGCTCCCGGCCGCTGTAGCCGGACAGCCGTCCACGATTAGCGTACTGCCAGAAGGTCCATTCCCGGCCGTCGGAGAGGGTTGGTCGGCCCAGGACGTTGCGGATCCAGATATCGCATTCCTCAAAATCCTCCGCCAAAAAGAGCCGGTAGGATTTTTCAGTGGCGTAGAGGATAGGAGTCATACCGTAGTGCTCTTCCAGCCGCCGGATCATGGCGGAAAGATTGCGCACCACCACCTCTTTATGAGGGGGATTTTTCTCCTTGTCTCCATAAAATTCGACATCGATTACCGGCGGCAGCATGTTTTCCAGGGGCTGGACGGCGGCAATGAAGTTGTCCGCCTGGGTGTCGCCGCTGCTGTCGTAGCTGAAAAAATGATAAGCCCCCACCCGCAGACCGGTCTGGGCGGCGCCGGCGTAATTTTCTGCAAAGCAGGGATCCACGAAACCGCTGCCTTCGGTCGCCTTGATAAAGGCGAATTGAATATTCTCCTGTGCCAGCACCTGCCAGTTGATGGTTCCCTGATAGGAGGACACATCTACCCCGCGGATGGGATATTCGGCGGAGGAGGGATTGTTGAACAGCAACACACCGGTATAAAAGAGACAGGCGAGAATACCGCCTGTCAGGATCAGCGCAGCGGCCGCCAGAAAAGAAACAATGAGTATTTTCTTTTTCACAGACATCCCTCCTCATAAAGCTGCCTTTAGTATAGCAGATTCGTCTGAAAAAAGAAAATGCTTCTTGATATCAGCGGCGGTGCATGGTATACTAAAGACACTAACAAAAGAAAAGAGTGGGAAGATGCGCAAGTAATCTATTTTCCGTGCCGAACAGAAACTTTCAGCAACCCCCAAGCGGGTTTTGTTTCTGTGGCCGAAAATAGAGGATATGCGCGGTCTTCCCGACGTTCTATAGAACGCCGGGGATTCCTTCCGTGTGTATGCGTCTGCTTTCGGCCGGGCTGAAAGCAGACTTTTTTTGACGGGAGAGATGCCTATGCTACAGATCAAGAATCTGACGATTACCCATAAGAAAGACCTGCGGGAACTGATCCGGAATCTGTCTTTTACTCTGAATCCGGGGGACAAAATGGCGATCATCGGGGAGGAGGGCAACGGAAAATCCACCCTGCTCAAGCTAATTACGGACGAGAAGCTGACGGAGGATTACGCCTCCTATACCGGCGAGATCATCAAAACCGGAATGCGGCTGGGCTATCTGGCCCAGGAGCTGACGCAGGAACAAAAAGCCCAAACGATTTATGCATTCTGCTGTGAACAACCGGGGTTTTGGGATTTATCCCCCCGGGAGATCGGGGATGCGGCCCGGGAGGTGGGCCTGACGGAAGAACTGCTGTATGCCGACCGGCCGGTGAGCTCCCTGTCCGGCGGGGAGCGGGTGAAGCTTCAGCTGGCCTGCCTGCGGATGGCCCGACCGGATGCGCTGCTGCTGGACGAGCCCTCCAACGACATCGACATCGAAACCTTAGAATGGCTGGAGCGGTTTATCCTTTCCAGCGAGGCGCCGGTGCTCTTTGTTTCCCATGACGAGACGCTGATCGAAAACACCGCCAACCGGATTCTGCATCTGGAACTAGTGCGCAAAAAGACCCTGCCGCGGGCCACCGTCGTCCGCATGCCCTATCGACAGTATGTGGCAGAGCGGCTCAGCAGCTTGGAGCGGCAGGAGCAGATGGCGCGGAAAGAGGCCAGCGAGTATCGGAAACAGATGGATCGGTACCGGCAGATTTACCAGCGTGTGGAGCATGAACAGAATGTCATTTCCCGGCAGGACCCTGGCGGGGCGCGGCTGCTGAAAAAGAAGATGAAGGCGGTGAAATCGATGGGCCGCCGGTTTGAACGGGAGCAGGAGGACCGCACTCAACTGCCGGACGTGGAGGAGGCGCTTCTGGCGGGATTCGAGGAAAACGTCTCTCTGCCCGTTGGCAAGACGGTACTGGATTTTCAGCTGGATGCTCTGAAAGTGGAGGATAGAATTTTGGCCCAGGATATTGTTCTGCGGGTGACCGGGCCGGAAAAGGTGGTAATCATCGGTCGCAACGGCGCGGGCAAAACCACGCTGCTGCGCCGGATCGCCGGAGAACTGCTGGAGCGGCAGGATGTGAAGGCTGCCTATATGCCACAGAATTACGAGGAACTGTTGGATGGCAGGCTGACGCCGGTGGAATTTCTGGCGCCGGAGGGGAACAAAGGGGCGGTGACGAAAGCCCGAACCTTCCTGGGCAGCGTGAAATATACCCCGGAAGAGATGGCGCACCCCATCGCCGCCTTATCGGGAGGGCAGAAGGCCAAGCTGCTGTTTATAAAGATGATCCTGGACGGCTGCAACGTGCTGGTGTTGGACGAGCCGACCCGAAACTTTTCACCCCTGTCCAACCCGGTGATCCGGCGGGTGCTGCGGTGTTACGGCGGGGCGATTATCAGCATTTCCCACGACCGGAAGTATATTGGAGAGGTTTGTGACCGGGAGCTGCGGCTGACGCCGGAGGGAATCCTGCCGGTGGAGTGGGAAAAATGACGGAGCGGGAGGATGGCTGTGAAAGAGCGGATTTTATTGGTAGAGGACGACGCTTTTATCCGGGAGGGTGTGACCGCCCTGCTGGTCCAGGAGGGTTATGAAGTGGAAGACTGTTCTTCACTGGAGGAAGCCCGTAGGGCACTGGAAGAGGAAGAGCCGTCTCTGCTGATCCTGGACGTGCTGCTACCCGACGGCTCCAGCTTTGATCTGTGCGGGGAGATCCGGCAGCGGTGGGAGGCGCCCATCCTTTTCCTCACCTGCTGCGACCAGGATGAGGACATGGTGCGCGGGCTGGACGCCGGCGGGGATGATTATGTAGCCAAGCCCTTCCGGGGCAGGGTGCTTCTCTCCAGAGTGCGGGCGCTGCTGCGCCGCAGCCGACGGGAGCGGGGACAGCTCCGCTCTCCTTGGTTTGAACTGGATCAGGAGCGGCAGCTATGCCGGGTGGAAGGGAAAACGCTGGCCCTGACACCCACGGAATACCGGCTGCTGTACACCCTGGCCAAGGCGGCGGATGTGGTGGTATCCCGGGAAAACTTGCTGCGGGCGGTGTGGGAGCTGGGGGGAGAATTCCTGGATGAAAACACCCTGGCGGTGCATATCAGCCGGCTGCGCGGCAAGCTGGGGATATACAGCGGCCAGCTGGAAACGGTGCGAGGGGAAGGGTATCGATTGAGGTGGGAAAATGAATAACGTAGGCTGGCTGCTGCTGGCGGCGGTGGTGGGGGCCGCCGCTTTTCTGGCGGGAATACGGATGGAAAAAGGGCGGCAGGCTCGCCGGGTGAAGCAACTGAACCATCTGCTGGAACGGGTGATGAGGGGCGATTATGCCGCCGACTGGTCCGCCTTCCAGGAGGGAGAGTGGAGCATTCTTGCAGGGCAGCTGGAGCTGGTGGTGAAACGCACCGACCACATGGTGAAGCAGCTGGACCGGGAAAAGGGGGCCATCCGGGAGTTCATCGCCGACGTGTCTCACCAGATTAAGACGCCCCTGACCGGGCTGCTGACCTACCTGGATCTGCTGGAAGGCGGGGAAAAGGACCCTGGCAAGCGGAAGCAGCTGGAGAAATGCCTCTATCTGGCGGAACGGATGCACGAGCTGATCCGCACCTTGCTGGAATTGGCGCGGTTGGATGCGGACGCGGTGGAACTGAAGATGGAAACACAATCCGCAGCCGAGCTGCTGCATGCCGCCGCCCAATCCGCAGCCATGGCCCGGCCGGAGGCAAAGGCGGATTTCGAGTTCCATGTACCCGCCGGTCTCACCCTGCGGTGCGACCGGAAGTGGTTCATCCAGGCGGTGCTTAACCTATTCATCAACGCCCTGGATTACAGCCGGGGAAAGGAGCCGGTGCGGGTGGCCGCTTTTCAGGGAGACGGCATGGTGCGCATCGAGGTGTTCAACGCCTGCCTCCTGCCGCCGGAGACGGATCCTCAGAAGCTGTTTGAGCGCTTTTATCGCATGCCCGGCGCCGGGGGAGGGGCCTCTCAAGGAGGTTTCGGCATCGGACTCGCTATGACGGAAAGCATCCTCCGGCTGCACAAGGGGAGCGTCCGGGCGGTGCGGGAATCCGAGGGTTTGCGGATGATCCTGACCCTGCCGGAGCTGAGCTGTGCCGTCAGTTGGTGAAACATGGTGAAATGGCGTTATCCATGGGAGGAATAAAAATGAATAACGGTGATATATGGCTCAATCCACAGCTGTTTTTGGTTTCCTTGGGATTGACTGCCGACGGCGGTACGGTAGCTGATTTCACAGACTCGGAAGCGACGGAACTGGCGGAAAGCATAAAAGCGCTTCGCCTTTCCCGAAACATCCGGGAGTGGTTTTCTCACGCCCGCACCGGGCAGGTGAAGGTGAATCCCTATTGGCCCAGGGGCTCCACCCTGGCAGCCGCCTGTTTTTTCATAAATGAGGAAGGGTGGCTGGATGCGGAACGCTTTTTCGCCTTTGAAGCGGGTACCGGCAGTGCGGACCCTGTCGGAGAGGAGGATTGGAAGGGGTGGGTGGTCCGGCTGCCGGAGATACTGAAGGAGATGGAGGCCAACGCCGGTGTGCGGGCGCTGCGGGAAGCCCACGACCATATGGTGACAGGCCGCTTTCCCGCTTGGGAGGAATCCATGCGCGGGGTAAGGACCGCTGCCGAAAAATTTTTTACCGGGCGGGCGCCGCGGTTGCTGTTCAGTCCCCGGATTTTGTTCCCTGTTCTGGCAGATTACGTTTTTATAGATGAAGGTATGGTCACCATCGCGGCTTCTCCCGACGAGGAATCCATCCTGCATGAGACGCTGCACAAGGTATTGGCGGGGCACCGGGAAATCCTGGCGGACTTTATATGTCGCTGCGGCTTGGAGGGCTTTGTCCGGCGGGAGAAGCTGGCGGCCTGGGGATACTGGAAAGGGGATTTCCTCCAGGCGGCTGTACACGCAGCGGAGGAATGCTTCGCCCGGGGCCTGTCGGCGGCGCTGGCCGGCAAGCCGGAGGAACGGATGCGGGAACACGCTTCCTGCGGATTTTTGGCGGTTCCATTCATCGCTTCCCAGGCCAGGCGGCTGCAGCCCACCGATGTATTGCTGGGAGATTTTCTCCGCCGTACCTTGGAGGCATATGCGGGATGTGAGGAAAAAGCAAACCTTACGATTTCTTAAGTGGACAGTTCCTTTTCCCGGCGGTACACTGGAGAAAAGGAACGGAGGGATATCATGAGCATACTGCTGGAAACCAGGGGGCTTTCCAAGATTTACGGCAAGGGGGAGAACGAGGTCCGGGCGCTGAACAAATGCGATCTGACCTTCGCAGAAGGGAGCTTTACCTCCATTGTGGGGCGGTCGGGTTCGGGAAAATCCACCCTGATGCACCTGCTGGGCGGGCTGGATACCCCCACCACCGGCGCGGTTTTCATCGAGGGGAAGAATATTACCGATCTGTCGGACAGCGAGCGGACCATCTTCCGCCGCCGGCGGGTGGGATTCATCTTTCAGTTTTACAATCTGATGCCCGAACTGACCGCCTATCAGAACATTCTGCTGCCCATCCAGCTGGACGGCCGCAGGCCGGACAAGGAATATATTGAGGAAATTATCGATATGCTGGGACTGGCGGAAAGGCTGGGCCACTACGCAGGGGAGCTGTCCGGCGGCCAGCAGCAGCGGGTGGCCATCGCCCGAGCGTTGGCGGCCAAGCCCGCCGTGGTGTTGGCGGACGAACCCACCGGCAACCTGGACGGCCGGTCGGGAGCGGAGGTGCTGGAACTGCTGCATCTCTCCCGCAAACGCTTTCACCAGACCTTGATCATGGTGACTCATGATCGCCAGATTGCAGAGGGTTCCGACCGGATCATCACGCTGGAGGATGGCTGTGTCCGCGGCGATTCGGAGGTGAATCCCCTGTGAAGCAGCTGTTTTTCCTGGCCTGGGCGGGGCTGAAAAGCCGCCGCCGGTCCACCGCGCTACTGGTGACCACCATCGCCCTGGCGGTGATCTTTCTGGTGGTGATGGGGCTCATCGGCAGCAGTTCCCTTTATACCGTGGATGTCCAAAACAAGGAACTGTACGGCGAACAGAAGGTGGTGGCCTGGGATCTGGCGCCCCAGACGGAAGCGGAAATCCGTGCCCGGCCTGTGTGGTCCCGGATCGGCAAAATGGCGGTGCATGGCGTGGTGGAGACAGAAGCGGATCTTCTCCTGGGAGTGGGGACGGTGGATGAAACCGGTCGGGAGCTGGGACATCTGCGGCTCAGCGAAGGCCGATGGCCCCAGACCCGGGAGGAAATCGTTCTGGAGAAAAGCGCCTACAAGTATCTGGGCGGCCGGGAACTGGCTGTGGGAGACCGGATCACCTTGAAGATCGCTCCGGCATCCGCGGGCGAGATCCAAAGCCGGACCTATACGGTGGCGGGCTTGATGGAGAATTACACCGCTGTGTGGAGGAATACCTATTCCCGCTATGATATCGAGGAAGAGACGTTGGACGAGCTTCTGCCGGTTTCCTGCCTGGTATCGGAGGAGGAAGGGGCGGCGCTGTCGGCTAAGTCCAAGGCTATTCTGCTGCTGAACAGCCGTTCCAACAGCTACGATCTGCTGAGAGGCGGGCTAGTCAGCGGCATTGCCAGCAGTTTTAATTATACCACCTATCCCTCCATTGGGATTTTCGGTGGGCTGGGAGAGCAGACGCTGGGCGTCATCGGGATCAGCGCCCTGATCGGCGGCATGATCCTCATATGCATGATGGTAATCCTGCTCAACGGCTTTCTCATGGCGGTGGACCGGCGCAAGCGGCAGCTATCCCTGCTGCGGAGCATCGGCGCCACCCGGCGGCAGGCCAGGCGCTACATTCTGTGCGAGGCGCTGCTCCTGCTGGGGATCGGGGTGCCGGTAGGGCTGATTCTGGGGGTGCCGCTGTCCTTGGGAGCGGTGAGGCTGTTCGCCCTTCTCAACCAAAGCGAGCTGTTTTACCATTTCAACGGCTGGGTGCTGCTGCTTGCGACGGCGGTTTGCCTGCTGTGCGTCTGTCTGGCGGTGCTGATTCCGGCCTGGCGGGCCTCCCGCTGCGCACCGGTGGCCGGAATTCGGCCGGTATACTTCGGCGGCAGAAAGGCGGCTCATCGGAAAAGAAAGGGCGCGGCGCTCCATCCCTTTACCCTAATGCTTCACTCCTTACGGAAATCCAAGGGCAAAACCCTGCTGACGGTGGTGACCTTTTCCCTGGTGATCCTGGTGTTCAACGTCATGATGCTTTTCGATCTGGTGGCCTACAAGGTTTCCTATGAAATTCCCAACGCCACCATCGGCTGGAGCGGCAGCTACACACTCCCTGTCACCGGGCGGCCGGAGAAAATCCTGCTGCCGGACACGATATTCGACGACATGCGCCGAAGCGGGGCGGTGGATCGGCAGGTGGCGAGAGTCACCCCGCTGTTTTATTGCTCCCTCCCCTTCTCCCGGTACGATGCCTATCTCAACGGACATTTTCGCTTTGACAACGAAATGCTTGGGGTAACAAAATGGGAGCGGTATAATTATCACCAATTCAACGAGCAAGTGGAGTGGGGATATTCGGACCAGGAATTTCTGGCGAAGCCGGATATTTCTATCTTCGACGACCAGCTGCTGCGGGATTGCGCTCCCTTTGTAATGGACGGCCGGGTAGACGCCGAGGCCGTCAACCGGGGTGAGGAGATCTTGCTGTGTATGCCGGATTATGCTTTGAAGGTAACCGTTCATGAGAACGGCTCCGCGTCCAGCCTGCGGGTGCTGCGAGACGGGGAACAGGCGGCGGATGGATGGACCGTGTATACCAACAAGAATTGGAAAGCGGGGGATACCCTGCCCCTGACCTGGGTGGAGGAGCTGGAGGCAGGCGTTTTTCAAATTCACAGCAAGCCGGTGAAAATTGGGGCTATCCTCCGGGATACGCCGCCGGTGGACAACAGCGCCCGGGGCATATTCGGCATGGTGGTGGGAGAGAAGACACTGCGGAATCTCGATCTGCCTTATCTCAACAGCAGCCACGCGCTTTATTTTGATCCGGACGCCGACATTCCGGAAACCGAGGCGCGTATCCGGGAGATTGCGGAGAAAATCTGCCCCCAGGCTAGTGTTTTCACCAAAACGGAGGAAGCTACGGCGGAGCAGCGCATCCGCCGCACCACCCTGACGGTGAGCAGCATGCTGACCGTCTGCCTGCTGGCACTGGGCTTCTTGGGCCTGATGAACACGGTATCCAATCGGATTTACAACCGGATGCACGAAATCGGCCTGCTGCGCTGCATCGGCATGACGAGAGGACAGATATGCCGGATGCTGGTATATGAAGGAGCGGCCTTTGGCGTGCTGGCTTCTTTAATCGGCGTCACCGCCTGCGTGCTGCTTTTTCCCCGGTTGGTGGAGGGTTGGACTGCCACGGCCATGCCCTATTATTTGGCGGGCAGCGCTCTGGTGTGCATTGCCTTGGCGGCGCTTACCATTTTTATTCCGGCCTGGCAGGCACTGCGTTACAATCCCACCGAAACCATTCGCATGAATGTGTAGGGGGTAGGGGGTGGATGATCAAAATATAGCGCAGACCTATCAGAGACGCGGTCTCAACAGGAGATGAAGAGCCAATCGCCGGAGAATGCTTATCCTCCGGCGATTGGCTTTTTTGAACGCGGTTTAATCTTTTGTTATTTTAAAAAGTTCGTTTGGCGTGCAATGGAATAATAAGCACAGCGTTTCAATGTTTTCGTAGCGTATCGACTTTGTCTGATTATTTATCATTTTGCTGAAATTCTGATAGCTCATTCCAAGCTGCTTGAATAACCAATACTTTGTTTTTCCGTTTTTCTCTAATAATTCCAATACGTTCAATTTAATCATAAGATATTTCTCCATAACTGATGTTTTAATGAGATAATATCTTAGTTTTACGCTTTACATATAGACTAATACATTATATAATGTATTAGTCTATATTGGCTTTAGGGAGGGACGGGTATGATACTTGATGTTACTGGAATTCAGTTGATACCCGGAAATAAAGGAACTGATTGTCCAGGAAACGGAGAGTATATTGACAGCAGTGGAAGGATTGTCGAATGCTGTTGTGACGAGTGTGATTATATGATGTGCTGTTCTGAAATCCATCGGGAAGAAGTCTGCAATATTTGTACGGATTATGCTTGCCCCCGCAAGACAAGATCAAGGAACGCTTTCATCTAAATGGCGAATGAGTTCTTTTAGGAGTTGTCAGAGTTCGAATCTGGACGATCTCAACACACAAAAAAAGAGACGCCCATCTGGTGATGGACGTCTTTTTTGTGGAGCTGTTAACCAGAGTTCGAAATCAGTTCGAATCTGGACAATCTCAAGACACAAAAAAGAGACGCCCATCTGATGATGGACGTCTTTTTTTGTGGAGCTGTTAACCAGATTCGAACTGGTGACCTCTTCCTTACCAAGGAAGTGCTCTGCCGACTGAGCTATAACAGCAAAATGGCGACCCGGAACGGGCTCGAACCGTCGACCTCTAGCGTGACAGGCTAGCGTTCTAACCAGCTGAACTACCGGGCCATATGCCGCCGCGATTGCAGCAGCAACGGAGTATATTATACAAGGGCAGGCACGCTTTGTCAAGAATAATCTGCCCGATTTCCGCATCTTTTTTCGACAAAATTTTTCCCAGACTCAGAAGTGAGGAAGGCGGGGTTCCTCTCCTTCAAAATCCTCCGTTGATTCCACACCGCCCACGTCCACGCCGATATCGTTGCCGATTACCGCGCCGGGCAGAATGGCTCCCCGGCCGAACTTTCCCCGGATAGCGTCCACCGCTTCCTCCAGCCGGGCCCGTTTCTCGTGTTTTTCCGCCGCTTCCGGTTCAAAGAGGCTTAGCTGCTCGCCGCCGTCCTCCTCGGTCAGCTGCTGGGCGGTGACGGTGAGCATCCGCACCGGGGCTTTTTCGCTCCAACAGGCCTGCATCATGGCGAAGCAGGCCTCGGCTAGTTCTCGGGCCAGATTGGTGGGGCGGGGCAGGGGGCGCTGCCGGGTGATGCTTTTCAAATCGGGGTCCTTGATGGTGACCTGTACGGTGCGGCAGAGCAGCCCCTGCCGCCGCAGCCGTCCGGCCACCTCGTCCGCCAGAATGGTGAGGCCCAGCCGGATATCCTCCCAGCCCTCCAGGTTGCGGCTGAAGGTCAGGCCGTTGCCCACGGATTTGATCTCCCGCTGTTCCTCCGCCCGGCGCACGGGACTATCGTCCAGTCCGGCGGCGTAGTCGTGGAGCATGCCGCCGATTTTTCCCAGACGGGCGGCTACCATGGCCCGGTCCGCCCGGGCCAGATCCCCTATGGTGCGGATATACAGTCCGCGGAGGACAGTAGCCGCCGACTGACCCACAAAAAGCAGATCAGTCACCGGCAGGGGATAGACGATATCCTTGTAATTGGAGCGGTCGATGACGGTGGTGGCATCCGGCTTGCGGTAATCGCTGCCCAGCTTGGCATAAATTTTATTAAAGGAGACCCCCACCGAGATGGTAAGGCCCAGTTCCTCCCGAATCCGGCGGCGCAGATCGTCGGCAATCTGCCGCCCATCCCCAAACAGCTGCCGGCTGCCGGTGACATCCAGCCAGGATTCATCGATGCCGAAGGGTTCCACCTGATCGGTGACCTGGGCATAAATGGCGTTGACCGCCTTGGAGTAGCGGAGATATTCCTCCCGGTGGGGAGGCACCAGTACCAACTCGGGACATTTCTTTTTGGCTTGCCAGATGGTTTCCGCCGTCGTCACGCCCTGGCGCTTGGCCAGTTCATTTTTGGCGAGGATGATACCCCGGCGGTTTTCCGGATCGCCGCAGACGGCCATAGGCACTTCCTTCAGTCGGGGATTATGGACGCATTCCACCGAAGCATAAAACCCGTTGCAGTCGCAGTGCAGAATTGTCCGGTCCATGGCGGCTTCCCCTCTCCCATTATCTTCCCTTTATAGGATATCCAGTTTATACCCAAATGTAAAGAGGCGGAAAAAAGGAAGATTATGGAATGAAGTGAGGAAAAAGGAATCATATGGATGGGTCTTCAGAATTTCTTATAAATTTTGCAAGGTGTTCGGCGTTGACATCTTTCTATAATAGGATACAATAAAGATATACCATTGGTCGACAAAGGAAAACAGGGTTACCGGCAACGCGTTCCGGTAAACGCCCCTCCTGCCTATTGCCTCTTGTCAACCGATGCCAGCATTTCGCAAAACAAAAGGGCGTGACTTGACTGTGGCTATGGAATCGGCGATTAAGGTGGTTTCTTTCAATCTCAAACGGGATTCCCGATTTGCCAGATCTCACCGCTGGGAATACCGACGGGAGCTGGTAACCCGGCTGATCGAGGAATCCGGCGCGGCCGTGGTGGGAGTGCAGGAGATGCTGCCCTCCATGAAGGCGGATATTCAGCGGCGGCTGGCGGATTACAGTGTATTCGGCCTGGGCAGGACCAAAAAAATGGATAACGAGCACGCGGCGATTCTGCTGCGCAACACCGACCTGGACCTGGTGTACAACGAAACCTTCTGGCTTTCCAAGCATCCGGAGCGCAGCGGCAGCCGGGCCTATTTCGCCATGTTTCCCCGGATCTGCACCGTCTGCGAGGCCTATTCCCGGAAGCTGTCCCGGAAGATACGGATTTTCAATACCCATTTCGACCATGTCTGTGGTCCGGCCCGCACGCTGGGAGTGAAGATTATTCTGGAATACATGCACCGGATGAACCAGAAGGAAAAGCTGCCCACCATTCTGATGGGGGACCTCAATGCCCATCCGGACAGCAAGCCCATCCGGATTTTGACGGAAAATCTGCATGATTATCCCGATATCCATCTCAGCAGCATCTATTCCGGCAAGTGCGGCCAGGGGATCCACAACACCTATCACGGCTTCAAAGGCCGGATCGGCGGCGAACCCATCGATTATATTTTTGTCACCGATGAATTTGCGGTGGAAGAGGTGTATCTGGACACCACCAACAGCGACGGACGGTATCCTTCGGATCATTTCCCGTTGGTGGCGGTGCTGGGGCTGAAGGAAGCGGCGGAAGACAGATTGGGCTGATGCCGAAAGGATGGGCGGCTTGTCGCTTTCAGGAAAGCGTGGATTGAAATGTTACCTACGGTACGACCACCGGTACGGACGACGGTCGCTCCCAAAGTGGGAGCGTGGGTTGAAGGATTATTGCCGGACGACCTTATGCTATGAGGACGCAGAACAAAAGCAGAGAGCAGACTTCCTTGAGAGGTCTGCTCTCTGCTTCTGTCTTGGCAATTGATGCTTGTTGTATGAGCCTTTTTCTCGTGGGAAGCGCTGGATGGTTAGGATATGCACCGAAAAAGATGTGTAAAATTTGTGTCAAAAGCCAAAGTTCATAAATTCATGGCATTTTATATTGAATGATTACTGAATTTTTGCTATAGTTTTCTAGAAGGAGGTGGCAATAGGGGATGCGCAATATCTATTTTACCAGAGAACCTGCCTGTACCTACGACTTATTTTTCATTTTTGGGTTATATTTTAATCAAGAGTATTATATAAACAATTTTGTTAACTATCAAAAGGCGGTTCAGGATACAGAATTTTACAAAGCACTGTTAAGTGAAATTGGAGAAGTGCCAGAAGAATTACGGCCATTTTTTCGAGTGAAGGATGACGGAAAGTGTTTTATGACCAAGATGTATTTTGATCGCTATGAAGATATACTAAATACCTCCTATTGTCTGGCTTCCGTGCAAGAAGATCTAATGAATATTCCTGAATTAACTGGATTCCTTTTGGACTACTATTTTCCAGAGAGGGAAAATCGGGAAGATTTCAATCTTACACAGTTGAGTGCATTAATAAGAAAATCCTCTTATGAAGCTGCTTTGAAAAGCAGCTTATATGCTTTTCTTATTGAACCAGCCCAAATCGTCCGTATACTTATCCGTGAGTTGGAGGAAAAAACAGCAATTATTAATCGGAGAGCACAGAAAGGGCCGATTTATTATAGCGACTTGGAACAACAGTTTCATGTTGAGAATGTATCCGCTTTGTTGGAAGAATGTGAAAAGCAACATGGAGGATTTACTACTTATCAAGTATCTTTTTGTTTGATTAATAAGAACTGTATGAGAGCTAATTTTTATGGCCATCATATCTTGTTAATATTTGGATATGACTACTTGGACATGATGGATTATCTGCTGAATTGTGTCAAGCTACCATCTCTGGATGTTTTCTGTGACGCCTTGGCGGAAAAGAACCGATTAAAGATTTTGGATTATATACTGGAGCATGAGGAGGCTACCATTCAGGATTTGGAACGGGCCATGGGCCTCAGCGGCACCAACGCTTATTATCACCTTACCATTCTGATTAAGGCCAATGTGGTCCGCACCCGCAACCAGGGGAGGCTGGTAATTTACAGCCTTAACCGGGAGTATTTTGATTTTGTGGGAGACTTATTACAGAAATATCAGAGCAAGAGTATACGAAGACCAAAAAAATGATGCTGTTTACAATTGAGAAGACCATGCCGCTTTTTATGCAAGAGCGTGGATTGTAAGAGAGAAGAACCCATATAAAATAGCCCGCTGCCGTTGCCGGCAAAGCGGGTTGACAATGAGAAAAGCAGAGGCTATAATATGGGTGTAAGGTGCTGCCGGTCAGACGGTTAGCCCCTCAGTTGCAGTAGAAGTAACCGCAAGCGTGGAGGCTGGGCGGTTACTTCTTTTTTATTATCTGGATAACCAGCGTAATAATGCCGACGATCAAAGCGCAGAACTGGAACAGCTCTGTGTATGTAACCATTGGCATCCCTCCTTTCCGGAGGGAAAAAGAATGACATACCCTCCTAAAAAGATGGAGGGACTAACCGCCTACCGTGATCCGATAGCACCTTACAATCGGGATTATAACATATGGAGTTGTGCTTGTCCACATATCGGCCACAAATTAAAACCGCTCTCCGATGATAAAGCGTGGATTGTAAGAGAGAAGAACCCATATAAAATAACCCGCTGCCGATGCCGGCAAAGCGGGTTGACAATGAGAAAAGCAGAGGCTATAATATGGGTGTAAGGTGCTGCCGGTCAGACGGTTAGCCCCTCAGTTGCAGTAGAAGTAACCGCAAGCGTGGAGGCTGGGCGGTTACTTCTTTTTTATTATCTGGATAACCAGCGTAATAATGCCGACGATCAAAGCGCAGAACTGGAACAGCTCTGTGTATGTAACCATTGGCATCCCTCCTTTCCGGAGGGAAAAAGAATGACATACCCTCCTAAAAAGATGGAGGGACTAACCGCCTACCGTGATCCGATAGCACCTTACAATCGGGATTATAACATATGGAGTTGTGCTTGTCCACATATCGGCCACAAATTAAAACCGCTCTCCGATGATAAAGCGTGGATTGTAAGAGAGAAGAACCCATATTAAAATAACCCGTTGCCGATGCCGGCAAAACGGGTTGACAATGAGAAAAGCAGCGGCTATAATATGGGTGTAAGGTGCTGCCGGTCAGACGGTTAGCCCCTCAGTAGCGATAGAAGTAACCGCGGCTTGGGGAAGCTAGGGCGGTTACTTCTTTTTTATTATCTGGATAACCAGCGTAATAATGCCGACGATCAAAGCGCAGAACTGGAACAGCTCTGTGTATGTAACCATTGGCATCCCTCCTTTCCGGAGGGAAAAAGAATGACATACCCTCCTAAAAAGATGGAGGGACTAACCGCCTACCGTGATCCGATAGCACCTTACAATCGGGATTATAACATATGGAGTTGTGCTTGTCCACATATCGGCCACAAATTAAAACCGTTCGAAGAGTCGCTCTCCATGTGGGAGCGTGGATTGCAATTGGGTGAAGGCGGAGACGCTGCTGTATACGGCGCTTATCCCTCCATGGCAAGAGCAGACTTCCAATTGGGAAGTCTGCTCTTTGTCTGTCGGAATGTCGGAAACGCCAGTCCCTTATCAAATGTTGGTATCCTGTCTTAAGCGGAAGAAGGTTAAATGTCGGTTTCCACCGCCCGGCCCTCCCGCAGGGAAGCGGCGGGATTGATGGCCCGCTGATTCCGGGAACCCCGGAAGCGGAGCATCAGGGACTTTTGCGCTTCGATAAAGGGGCCGTCGATAAGGATATCCGTCTGTCGGAGCAGTTCTTCCCAGCCGGGATGCTCTTCCAGGTGATCCAACAGGTATTCAATGGTATAGCCGGTGTAGGTGATGACGTTTTTTCCCATAGCCCGCACCTCCCGGGCCAGCTCCGCCAGAGGCTCCGGCTGGAGAAAGGGGTCTCCGCCGGAAAGGGTGATCCCCGCCAGCAGGGGATTTTTCCGGAATTCCCGCAGGAGGGTATCCGTATCCCCGGTATAGCCGCCCTGGGGATCATGGGTGGCGGGATTCTGGCAGCCGGGACAATGGTGGGGACAGCCTTGGGCGAACACGACAAAGCGGATGCCGGGACCGTCCACAATGGATTCCCGAATAACGCCCGCCAGCTGCAGCTGCGGCATGGACGGCGCGCCCCCTTTCCTGCTCGATTTCTGTCAGATTCTTTCCATTACGCCCGCGCCGGTGCCCAGGGAATGCTTCACCCGGTCCCGAACCTCAGCGTATTTGGCGTCGTTGAAATGATCCAACGTGCCCACCAGATAACCGGTGATGCGGCGGATGCGTTCAAATTTCGCCCGTCCGTCCTCTTCGCTGCGGCCACATTTGGGGCAGAAATCCCCGATGATGCCGGTATAGCCGCAGACCGGGTCCCGGTCCACCGGATGGTTTACAGAGCCGTAGCCGATGCCCGCTTCCTTCATGGCCCGGACCACCGCCTCAAAAGCCTCCAGGTTTTCCGAGGGATCGCCGTCCAGCTCCACATAGGTGATGTGGCCGCCGTTGGTTAATTCATGATAAGGCGCTTCGATGGCAATTTTGTCAAAGGCACTGATATCGTAATATACCGGAACATGGAAGGAGTTGGTATAATATTCCCGGTCGGTGACCCCGGGAAGAATACCGTATTTGGCCTTGTCCATCCGAACGAACCGGCCGGACAGACCCTCGGCAGGAGTGGCGATGAGGGAGAAGTTCAGGCCGTATTTCCGGCTGGCCTCGTCCATCCGCTTGCGCATGTAGCCCACGATTTCCAGTCCCAGGTTCTGGGCTTCCCGGCTCTCACCGTGGTGGAAGCCCAGCAGGGATTTCAGGCATTCCGCCAGGCCGATGAAGCCCAGGGTCAGGGTGCCGTGTTTCAGCACCTCCCGCACCTCGTCATCCGGTCCCAGCTTGTCCGAATCAATCCAGATGCCCTGGCCCATGAGGAAGGGATAATTGCGGACCTTCTTTTTGCACTGGATTTCAAACCGCTCCAACAGCTGACCGATGATGAGGTCGATCTTCCGGTCCAGCTCTTCAAAGAAGAAATCCACATTGCCGTGGCTGCGAATAGCGATACGGGGCAGGTTCACTGAGGTGAAGGAAAGGTTGCCACGGCCGAAAACCTCTTCCCGTGAAGGATCGAAGGTGTTGGCCATCACCCGGGTGCGGCAGCCCATGTAGGCGCATTCGGTGTTGGGGTTGCCTTCCTTATAATATCGGAGATTGAAGGGGGCGTCGATAAAGGAGAAGTTGGGGAAGAGGCGTTTGGCGCTGACCCGGCAGGCCAGCTGGAACAGATCGTAGTTGGGCTCGCCGGGGTTATAGTTAATCCCGTCCTTCACCTTGAAGATGTGGATGGGGAAGATAGGGGTTTCTCCATTGCCCAGCCCCGCTTCGGTGGCGAGAAGGACGTTTTTGATCACCATGCGGCCTTCGGGGGTGGTGTCCATACCGTAGTTGATGGAGCTAAAGGGAATCTGGGCGCCGGCCCGGGAATGCATGGTGTTCAGGTTATGGACGAAGGCCTCCATGGCCTGATAGGAAGCGCGGTCGGTTTCCGCTAGGGCACGCTTGCGGACAAAGCCCTGAATTTTCCGGGCGGTCTTTTCATCCGTGCAGCCGCACAGCACCGGCAGCTCCGCGTCTTTGTAGCCATTGTCGTCCGCGAGCACGGGGCCGAGGCCGGCGGCCTGCTCTGCCGCCTGCATTACGGTTTCCGCCAGAGCGGAGCCGTCCTCCGCGTCGGTGAGCAGCTCCAGGGCCCGGCCCAGGTTCTGTTTATACAGGCGGCGGTAGGTTTTCGCTACCCCCTTAGCCATGGCATAATCAAAATTGGGGATGCTCTGGCCGCCATGCTGATCGTTCTGGTTGGACTGAATGGCGATGCAGGCCAGGGCGGAATAGCTGGCGATGTCGTTGGGTTCCCGCAAAAAGCCGTGGCCGGTGGAATAGCCGCCCTGGAACAGCTTGTCCAAATCGATCTGGCAGCAGGTGGTGGTGAGGGTAAGAAAGTCCATATCGTGGATATGGATATCCCCGTTGCGGTGGGCTTCGGAATAGGCGGGATTCAGCACGAACATTTCATAAAACTGCTTGGCGCTTTCGGAACCATATTTCAGCATGGTACCCATGGGACAATCGCCGTCGATGTTGGCGTTCTCCCGCTTGAGATCCAGTTCCCGGGCGTCCTTGAAGGTCAGGTCCTCAAAGGTGCGCATCAGCCGGGTGTTCATTTCCCGGATACGGGTGCGTTCCGCGCGATAGAGAATGAACTCCTTGGCGGTGCGGGCATGCCCGTTTTCAATCAGCACCTTTTCCACCATATCTTGTACCTGCTCCACGGTAGGGGCTGTATCGGGGGAAAGCTCGGCAAGACGGTCGGCCACTTGGTTTGCCAGCATGCGGGAGGTTTGATAATCGTGGCCGCCGATGGCCTTGGCCGCCTTATAGATGGCGCTGGCAATCTTCTCAACATCAAAATCCACGGCGCGGCCGTCCCGCTTGACAATGCGTGTAGTGGTCATTTTTCGTTCCTCCGATGCAATTTATGATACTATATCTTGTATTGTGATTGGAAAGCGTCTCCTATTATAGCCAATATATAGTGGCCTGTCAAGAGTGGTTTCAGGAAATAGTATATAAAAAGCCCTCCGCAAATTTGTCATTTGCGGAGGGCAAAAAAGCTTGACAAGCAAAATCGCAGAGGAGAGATCAGCAATCCGGCATATCCGGTACTCCATCCCCGTCCATATCGCCACCCATGTATTCGCCGGTACGGAACCGCATCCGCATCCGTTCATGCTCGATTTGGGCGTCCAGGGCATCCTTGAATTCCTTGGCGTTGCGGATATTGTGAATTTCCATCTCCGGCAGACTGTGATCGGAGGAGGCCACTCGGATACAGCCCAGCCCGAACAGCTTCTGGAACAAAGAGCGGCGCAGAGAGGTATCCATAATCCGGTAAAGGAGAATGTCATCCTCCACGGTGGTAAGCAGGCCGGACACCACGGTCAGCTTCTTGTTGGTGAGACGATAGGTGGTAAAGGTAAAGGGAAGGCCGAAAAACAGCCAGCGTTTCCTTTCCCGCAGCTCGAACTCCTCTTCCTGCTCCTGGTAATTGTCTTTGTCCCATTCGCTCATCGCCGGCGCCGCCTTTCCTTGGTTTAGACTTATTATAATGCAGGACGGCGGGGGTTGTCAACCGGAATAAAGAGCTGCGGACCGCAGCTCTTTATTCTTGAAGAATCCCTCCCGTGCCGGTAAGGGAGGTCGTTTGATTGGATGCTTACCAAGAGAAGGGGATTACGAGCCGGCTTACTCCATACGCAGGGCATCCACCGGCCGCAGACGGGAGGCTTTGACAGCGGGATAGACGCCGAACAGCACCCCGGTGGCCATGGAGAAAAGCATCAGAAAGACAATGGTATTCAAATCCACTACCGGCGGAATGCCCATCAGGGTCATGCCGGTAACCACGGCGGCGTAGCCCAGCAGAATCCCGCAGCTGCCGCCCAGGAAGGAGATGATCATTGCTTCGGCGAGAAATTCCATCAAAATGCGGCGGCGGGAGGCGCCAATGGCTTTTTTGATGCCGATTTCCCGGGTGCGCTCGGTGACGGATACCAACATAATCGTCATGATCCCCAGACCGGAAACCAGCAGGGAGATGCCGCTGATGGCGGTAAGGATCAGGGTAACGATATCCATCAGGCTGCCCAGCCGCTCCTTCTGGACCGCCAGGTTGTCCGTGCGGTAGCCGTTTTGGCCGCTGGAGCGCTCCAGCGCCTGGACGATACGGGTTTCGGCCCTTTCCACATCCTCACGCTCGGATACCCGCACGGCAATCTGGTTCAGATTGTCCCGGCCGGTGAGATCCTGCAGGGTTGTGTAGGGGATATAAACCATACCGGGGATGAACTCCACGATGTTCTGCAGCAGGCTGCTGCCGGTTTCCGTGACGCCTACAATGGAGAATTCCTCCACGCTGCCGCCCACCGTCAGTTCAATGGTTTTCCCCACGATATTGGAACGGCCGTAGACGGCCTGAGCCACGGTTTCATCCAACATACACACCCTGGCGCTGCTGCGCACATCGCCGGTGGTAATGAGGCGGCCATGCCGCAGCTGCAGGGAAATGACCTGCCGTGCACCGGAATCGATGCCGCAGATCAAGGTGCTGTCGCTGATGCCGCCCAGGATGGAGGAGGAATATTCGATCATCAGCGGCATGGCGGTTTCCACGCCGGAAAGCTGCCGGATGACCTCCAGGTTCTCCATGGACAGGGCGCCGGATTCCATGCTTACCGAAAGGCCGTTCATCCCCATGCTGTCCAGTTCCGCGTTAACCGCCCGTTTTCCCGCCGTGCTGATGGCGGAGACAATCACCACCATCACGACTCCCACCATAATGCCGCTGACGGTCAGCAGGGTCCGCAGCCGTTTGCGGGACAGGCTCTTCCAGGCGCATTGCAGAATATCCTTCATGCCGCCGCCTCCTTGGGCAGGATTTCCTCCCCGTCCTTCTTCACTGCGCTGGGATCCTTCACCAACTGATCGCCTTTGGAAAGGCCGGAAGTGACCAAACAGCCGCTGGCGAAGCCTTCCCCGGTGACAATATCCCGCCGTACGGCCCGGCCGTCCTGATAAATATAGACATATTCCTTGTTATTCTCATCCTGCAGGATACAGTCGTAGGGTACAATCAGGGCGTCATCGCGGCTGTTCACCACCACGCTGGCCTTAGCGGAAAGACCCATGCGCAAAGATTCGTCCAGATAGGCAGGATCCAAGGAAACGACGGCGTCCACCACGGTTTCGCTGACGCTGCCGCTGTATTGCTGACGGGCGGAGGGAGAAATATAGGTGAGGGTGCCGGGATAGGAGGACTTGGCAAAGGCGGTGCCGCTGACCTGGACGGATTGGCCCACCGCGACATTTTTCAGATCCTTTTCCCGAATGGCCACCTTGATCTGCAGGTTTTCACTGGAAGAGATGACGGCGCAGGGCTTGGAACTATCGGACAGGGAACCAGACTTGACATTCAGGGTGGTGAGTACGCCGGTAACGGGAGCGGTAACCTCCTTCTGAATAACGCCTTCCAGCTCCTCACCAGTGAGTCCGCCCAAGCCGGAACCGCCCACGGCGGCCAGTGCGTCTTTAGTGGCGTCCACATCCACGCTGAACAGCACGTCTCCTTTATTTACCTTTTGCCCGGCGGAGAAATATACCTGTCCCGCCACACAGGGAGTATCCAGATACAAATTCCGGCTATCGGCGGATTCCACGGCGCCGGTACAGACAACGGTTTGTTCCACCGCCTGAAGATTCATCGTATACAGTTCCACCGCCGTTTTTTCCTGGCCCTTCCAGCTGTTCAGCGCCAGAAATCCGCTGATCGCCAGCAGGGTTACCACGGCCAGAATACCATATTTTTTCATCCAACCACGCCCATCTTTTATTTTTTGACCTGAGAACACAGTTTCTAGTTTTTGACGGGAATTGCAAATTATGTTTTCAACTTTTTGGCAATCAGATGGAAATGGTAATTTGAATGGAGATAAGATAGGCGCTAAAAGAAAGAGGGTTGTTGCAAAATGTTTCGTTTTGCAACAACCCTCTTCTATTGTTCCATATGATAACAGGCCTATGCCAAGATCTCCGTCTTTTTCCCCAGAATTGCCGCGGCGATCACACAGGCCGGGCAGTCGCAATACCGAGCTCCCGCCGCCCGGATCTCCCTGGCGTGAGCGGCAATGGAAGCGGCGGTATCCGCGCCAAAATAGGCACTGCCCTTTTCCGATTCGGCAAAGCCGATCAGGGAATCAATGGGCATGATATCCTCTTCCAGTTCGCTGATAAAGGCTTTGGTTTCCGCATTTTCCGCATCGGTGCCCACCGCGTCCAGCCAGCGCTGAGCCGCTTCCTTGGTTTCCTGGCTGCAGGTCGGCGCATCGATTAGTTCCTGTGTTCTTTTTACCAATTCATCCAGAACTTCCCTTTTCATTGTCAGTACACCGGCTTTCTATAAAGATTGGTGGTATTATACCACAAAGGTTGGGCGATTGCCGATAGGCAAACGCAAAGACACAGCCGAAAAAATTAGATATCCTCCCTTTTAGGGCTGTGTCCATTATACCACAAAGCGGCGCGCGAAGCGCGGAGCCTTCCTTAGTCCGAAACGGCGTTGACCGTTTCGGTGTGGTTCAATGTTCTCTCAGCCGTCCGAAGCCTTGCATAGCATGGCTTTGGAATACGGCGTGAGGTTATTATACCATGACGATGCTCTCACCGGAAGAATGCCAGTGCGGCAAAGCCGCAGGAGGCTGTTCAAGCCGACCGGCATTCTTCCAAGAGAAAATCTTCGATTTTCTCCATTATACCACAAAAGTTGGGCGGTTGCCCATAGGCAAACGCGAAGACACAGCCGAAAAAATTAGATAATCTCTCTTTTAGGGCTGTGTCCATTATACCACGAAAGCAGGCGATTGTCACGCGGGGAAAGGTGTGAAGTATCCATCTCTCGACAGCACCAAAGACCGCAAATAAAGCAGCTGAAAACGGCAGCTGGCTATCAGCAGAAATAGAAATGAGCACTTCACGACCTTTGACAGAATGAAGCGGGGACCTGCCGAAAAAACGGCAGATCCCCGCTTGTTGTTATAGGAATTTCCGGATATTGATTGCCAGGTTCTCTTCCAGGGATATCAGCCGTTTGGCGATATTTTTTGATTTTTGGTCGGCGGCTTTGTATTGATTGAGATAGCGGTTGAGGGACTTGACCCCCATATTGCAGCCGTCCGTTATCAAATCGGCTATGGTTTTATCGGATTCATTGACCGCCAGTTTTACATTGGTTTTGAGCCAAGACATGCTCTTCGCCATGGCGCTGGGGTCTTTTCCGTCATCATGATATTGGTCAAGCAATTCTTGTAATTCGTTTTTCAGTTTTTCGTGGTCGCTCTTGCTTGTTTCCAGATGTTGTTTCAATTCCGGAGCGCTGACATATTGGATGACTTCGTCGATGGCTTCGACTCCCATTTTGATGCCGGCATCACATTCCCGCAAAAGCTTGATGGTATCTTCTTCTATGGCTACCATTATCTTTCCCCCTAAAACTTGTTTTGATTAGTTTAACCAGTTCCGGCGAAAAAGATGCATGCCTCCATTGTCAGATGATGAGAAGAAGATTGCTGCATCCTATTATAAAAAAACGCCTTATGATCGGGTAAGAAAAGCAAAACGGCCGGCAACTCGTCACGAATTGCCGGCCGCAGATTTGGAAAGGACGGTTGAAATCTATATTTTCTGGTAACGAAAAGAGCCGCCCGCAGGATGGCTAACTGCGGAAAGGTGGTAGGCGACAGCTTGCAACCGAGCAGGCTCGCCGGGCGTGCCTTTTCGCGGAAGCGAGGAGCGAGCACACGATGAGCTTTGCAATGAAATGAAAAAACTCGTCGCAAGCGATGCGACGCTTACGACGAGTTGGAGCAGAAGACGGGAATCGAACCCGCATTCTTAGCTTGGGAAGCTAATGTTCTACCACTGAACTACTTCTGCATATAAACAGGCACAGGTTTTCTGCGCCCGTCTATAATAGCATACCCTTTTGAAAAAATCAAGAGTTCCGCCGGGATTTTTTCTGTTGCCGGGGAATCCTATCAGCGCTTTTTCCCGGCAATCTCCGCCAGTGCTTTGGCGAGGAATTCCTCTACCTTCATCACGCCGATGTCGCCCTCGCTGCGGGAACGGACGGAAACCGCGTCAGCTTCCGCTTCCCGGTCGCCAATCACCAGCATATAGGGAACCTTCTGCATCTGGGCTTCCCGGATTTTATACCCAACCTTCTCATTGCGCAGATCGGCTTCCACCCGCAGACCGGCGGCCTTCAGCTTGGCGGTGACAGCCTTGACGGCTTCCGCCTGCTTTTCGGAAATGGGCATCACCCGCACCTGTTCGGGAGCCAGCCACAGGGGGAAGGCACCGGCAAAGTGTTCAATCAGAATGCCGATGAACCGCTCGATGCTGCCGAACACCACCCGGTGAATCATCACCGGACGATGCTTCTCACCGTCCGCGCCGGTGTATTCCAGCTCAAACCGCTCAGGCAGCTGGAAATCCAACTGAATGGTACCGCACTGCCAGGTCCGGCCGATGGAATCCTCCAGATGGAAGTCGATCTTCGGACCGTAGAAAGCGCCGTCGCCTTCGTTGATCTTGAAGGGCAGGCCGATTTCTTCCAGCGCGGCCTGGAGAGCGGCGGTGGCGGCCTCCCAATCCTCGTCGCTGCCCATGCTGTTTTCCGGCCGGGTGGACAGCTCCACATGGTACTTGAACCCGAAGAGGGAGTAAACCTCGTCGATCAGGGCCACCACGCCCTTGACCTCGTCTTTGATCATGTCCTTGGTCATGAAGATGTGGGCGTCGTCCTGGGTGAAACAGCGAACCCGCATCAGGCCATGAAGGGCGCCGGACATCTCATGGCGGTGAACCAGGCCCAGTTCCCCCATCCGCAGGGGCAGATCCCGGTAGGAACGCATCTCCGTCTCGTACACCAGGATACCGCCGGGGCAGTTCATGGGTTTGATGGCGAAGTCCGTATCGTCAATGACGGTGGTGTACATATTCTCTTTGTAATGATCCCAGTGGCCGGACCGCTCCCACAGCGACCGGTTGAGCATAATGGGGGTGGAGATTTCCTGGTATCCCGCCCGGGTGTGGACCTGCCGCCAATAATCGATCAGCAGGTTCTTGAGGATCATGCCCTTGGGCAGGAAGAAGGGGAAGCCGGGGCCTTCGTCCAGGATGGTGAAGAGGCCCAGTTCCTTGCCCAGTTTGCGGTGATCCCGCTTTTTGGCTTCCTCCAGCCGCTCCAGATATTCGTCCAGCTCCGCCTTCTTTGGGAAAGCGGTGCCGTAAATCCGGGAGAGCATCTTGTTTTTTTCATCCCCACGCCAGTAGGCGCCGGTGCAGGAGGTGAGCTTCACCGCTTTGACCGGGGCGGTGGTCATCAGATGAGGACCGGCGCACAGGTCGGTGAAATCCCCCTGGCGATAGAAGCTGATGGCTTCGCCTTTGCCGGCGTGCTCCTCCATCAGCTCCAGCTTATAGGGCTGACTCTCCATCAGTCCGCGGGCTTCGCCGATATCCAGCTCAAACCGCTCGATGGGCAGTCCTTCCTTGACAATAGCCGCCATTTCCTTTTCGATCTTTTCCAGATCGTCAGCGGTGAAGGGCTCTGCCTTGTCGAAGTCATAGTAAAAACCGTTGTCGATGGCCGGGCCGATGGCAAATTTGACATCAGGAAAAAGACGCATCACCGCTTGGGCCAGAATATGGGAGGCGGTGTGACGGAAGGCACGGCGGCCGTCCTCGTCCTCAAACGTAAGGATTTCCACCGCGCAGTCTTTGGTGAGAGGGGTGCGCAGATCCACGGTTTCCCCGTCCACCCTGGCGGCGCAGGCAGCCCGGTACAGACCCATGGAGATATCGCGGCAGAGAGCTTCCACTGTGGTGTTTTCCGCCACCTGGCGGCTGTCGCCGCCTTTGAGGGTAATGTTCAACATTAGAAATCGGCTCCTTTCAAATGGATAAGTTTCCCGGCTGCGGCGGGGATAAACAAAAATGCCCCGCCCCTGTCCAAAGGGGCGGGGCATGACAATGCCTCGCGGTTCCACCCTGATTTTTGCGGCCCCAGGGCCGCACTCATTACGGCCGGTAACGGGGCCAACCGTCACGCCTTAACCCGCGCAAGCGGTTTCCGGCATGCGCTCCGGGGCGGTATCCGGTTCCGCGGGATCTGCGCCGTTTTCACCCTTGCGGCGCTCTCTGCAAGATCCGATGCGGACGGCTTCCCCGTCACAGCTTATGAGGGGATGATACCACTGAATTTGGAGATTGTCAAGTGTGTTGATGCAAGCAGGTCAGACAAGCTGCCTCATTTTTTTCGGGTTCATTGAAAGCATGGTTGTAAGCGGTGCCGGCGTTTGATTGGTCGGGTGCATCCGGCGGCAGAAGAGATTGGGAATGAAAAATCAGTTGTCCGTCCTCCCAGGTCACCACCGCGCTGTAATAAGCCAACACGTCGGCGTGGCAGTATCCCCATAGGCGCTGCAGCACCTCCAGACCGCTGACACCGCCGCCCAAATCCACCAATCGATAATAACTGACCGCATCGGCCAGCGGCTTTTTTGTCTGATCGAGCAATCGGCCGGAGGAATCGAAAAACTCACGGGCGCCGCTGAGGGTATCCAGGACTATGTGGCATGGAGTCCGGTTTGGGGTGAGCGAACATACAATTGATAGGAGTCCTCATAAGCGGCTTCCAATTTAACCGCGTTGGTATGGTAGCCGAAATAGGGGAGAGGGAGAACACTCAATCCAAATTTCATCACCTTCGCAGCATGGACGTTCATTTCCCCGCCCGATCCGCCGGCGTTGACAAAGATAAGAACGTCGCGAATACCATCATCGTCTAGATCAGCGATTTCCAGCTTGATGGATTCCGCATACGTGTATTCTTTTTCAAAAGAGAGATTTCCTCGATCCGTCTCCAGGATGACAATGGCATTTGCCATGGACAGGCGAATGGTTTCCTCGCGGCCGTTGCCGTATAAATCCGCCCTCCGTTCGATGCGCCAGGTGAAAGGATTCGCAGAAGGGGCGGAAATCTCCGGGGAAAGAATGGAATCCGGACCGGTAAAAGAGCTGCCTGAAGAGAAGGCACGGGAGGGTGGAATAGCGGGCGCTTGCGCACCGCAGCCGGTCATAAAAATACAGGTGGCAGCAGCGGCTATCCATAGTCTGGGCTTCACGGTTGATGCCCCCTTTGCGCTGCTTTTCACTCGTCATCATTGTAACCCGGACCGGAAGAAAATACAATGACAAAAGGGTTACAAATCTTTATCGATTTTGCTTGCATCGAAAGAGAAGTGGAGTGCTGGAAAAGGAGAAAAGCCTCTCCGGATTTTATCGCCCGGAGAGGCTGGGAAAATGCGGGATTCCAAAGCAGAGGAATTCTGAGACTGATAGGGGATATTATGCTGTTCTTTTTATGCGGAAAATCAGAAGCAGTGCCGCTGCGCCAATGAATACCGCGAGTATCACGCCAAACCATATACCAATGAGGGATTCGCCTGTTGCAGGAGCATCGGACGATTGTATGGGGGAGGATTCCGCAACAGATTCCGAAGCGGATACCGGGGAGATTGTGATGGAGAATCCTTTTGTAGTGCTGTTGGTCTGAGTGGAAGCCTTTACCGTAAAGGAAAAGGTCCCCGCCGATTTTGGGGTGCCGTTTATCCTGCCGTCCGGGTGCAGCGTAAGTCCCTCAGGCAGATCACCATCCGTCACGCTCCAGTGGATATCTGAATCCGCGATGGCCGTCAGCTTTGCCGCATAATCCGTGCCGGCGCTTCCATGAACAAGCGCTTCAGTGGTGATGACGGGAGAGGCGTACACACCTAAGGAAGCGGCGATGGTTTGGGCATATAATCGGACGGCGAAGTCATTGGGATGATTGCGGTTGCCACCCATAAGATCCAAGTCTCGTTTAGCATCCGCGGCATGAAGATAAACGGTATTGACAGGGGCAATAGCTATGGAGAGATCCGAGCGGTCAGCCTGCAGCTGATAGTAGGACTTTTCAAAAGCGGACAAATTCATATTATTCATAGAATAGGCCATACGGTTTGGCAGCATGCTGGAAAGCAGAAGGAATTCCGTTTGCGGGCATCCGGCTAAAATTTTATCCATGAGAGCTTCTATCCTGTCGCTGTGCTGCGCGGCAGGACTCCAATATTCGTTCATGCCGAAGCCGATAGTGACCAGGTCGGGGGATTGAGCGAGAATGCGCTGAACCACATCGTCCATACAAGCGGAATTGGTGTTAGTACCGCCGATGGCCAGATTTACCACTTCGATGGCATCATAGCCGTAGGCTTTTTTTAGAGCTTCCGCTACAAGATGCGGCCAGGTGGGCATATAAGGGGCAATATTGATTCTGGCTGTGGTGAGCTGGCCGTTCACCCGGTAGGTTTGTTCATTCAGGCCGCTGGTGCTGTAACCTACGGAAATGCTGTCTCCGCAGATGACAATTTTCAGCGCTTCTTTGTTCTCCAGCTTGTGTTTTACCTTGGCTAGATGCGAAATTTCGTTTTGTGGGACAACGCCATCCCAGGAATCCGCATGGGTATAGGTGATGGAAAGATAATATTGGGAAATCACATTGTTATCGGTGATCAAAGCGCCGCCGCCGTCCAACAGCTGCGGTTGTGTGGAGGTATCCGCCGCGTTGCAGTAAGCGGTGCGGGGCATCACCGGAATTCTGGAATTTTCAGTCAGACATAGGGTCCCGTCCTTGTTCAAAAGGAAATCCTGTCCCTGGATATATTCCACATCTAAGCCAAAATTGCGGACGGAGACGATAGAGCCCGGTATGTACAGCAATGAGATATCTTTTATTGTTCCATCGGCCTCTTCAAAAAAAACGGCGTTTTCCTGATAAACGGTGTTACCGCTCCATAAGGCCTGCATATAGGTGGTAAAGTCGTAACAGCTGAGTATAGATGTCTCATTTTCGGCATTGCGGGATGTATTTAAGGCACCTGCCGCGGGAGCGGAATAAGAGCAAAATAGTCCGCAGCTAAAAATACCGGCGATGAATAGTGAGGATTTCGTACGTGAAGAAATCATTAAAAAACACCCTTTCTTGATAAACTTTGTAAAAAAAGAATATCAAAACATAAAGGATTTTTGAATATAAAAATGGTTCGGATGTATTCTAATTTGTAACAAATAAGCACCCCTGCTTCGGCCGATTGCAACCGAAGCAGGGGTGCTGCAAAAGAACTGTTTACTTGATATCCCGGCGGCAGAAGCTGTCCCGGGCGGTCCACAGGAAGCAGACCAGATAGATCAGCAGCACCACCACGGAGAAGCTCAGGGTCATGGTGGGGTCGATCTTCAGCCCGGCAGGCATGCCCATATTCATCATACTGTCCATACCGGGCAGATAGCCGGTAAGGTTGGTGTTGCAGAAGAATAGAAATTTCATGCCAGGAATGATGATGCCGGCATAGGAAAGGGCGTTGAGAATGGTGGTTACCATGGAGCCGCCCACATACAGGATGATGGAAACGGCGATGGCGACGGCGCCCTTGCGGGTGACGGCAGAGAGCATCAATGCCAGCGCGCCGTATACCAGCACGGGCAGCAGGTTCAGCAGGTACTTGAGCAGAATAAACAACAGATAGGGCAGACGCACCACCTGGCCGAATAGAGAGAGAACCTGCATCTCTCCGATGCCGGAGAATCCGCTCAGAATACCGCACAGCAGGAAGCCCACGACAAACAGCGCGCCGGCCGAGATCAGGGTGATTTCCAGCAGCACCAGCGCCTTGGCCCAGAAGATTTCCCGCCGTTTATGAGGGGTAATGAGCAGCAGCTTCACCGTACCGGTGCTGAATTCGGTGGCAATCATGCCGCCGGCCAGCACCATGAGAATCAGAGAGATGAGACTCATGGTGGAAACCGTGGAATCGAACAACCCCAGGAAGGAATTGGATTCCACCGGCTGGGCGTTGGTTTTCAGCCTTTCTTCCGCAATGCGGACTTCCAGCTCCAGTTCTTTTCTCCGGTTGGCATTCAGCAGACCGGTGTCATCTTCTCCCCGCAGCAGGTTGAAGCGTTTAGCTTTGATGTCGCTCAGCTGCTGATATTTCCATTTGTCCTCCACCGAATCGTTGGAATACATGCTGTACTGCAAATTGTTTATCGTTTCTTCGGAAACGGGGTGGATGTCATAATCCAGATACAGCCGCAGAATATCGATTTCCATCTGCGTTTCCTCATTGGTCAGAAAAGAATCCTTGTCCATGGCGGCCTGCTTTTCGTCGATCTGATATTGGATATACGCCCGCCAGTCGTTTTTGTCAGCCAGTTCCTTAAGGGTATCCGCCTGCTTCTTGAGTTCCGCAATCTGCTGCCGGATGGAGGCGGCAGATGCCTCATCCAATCCTTCCAGGCTGGCTTCCAGCTCCTGCAGCTGCTGCTGGCGGGAGTAATAGTCTTTATAAGGATCGGAGCGCCAGTCAGAGGGAGGAATATTGTTTTCCAGCAGATAGGTGTAAGCTTGAGCCAGATATTTCCCATGTTCGTCCTGCTGATACATCTGGATATTGGAGGCGTAATCCTCCTGCCATGTGCGGCCCCAGCTGTAGTAGTTCTGGGAATACATATATTTGGTCAGGCAGACGCTGAGGATCATAAACAGCAAAATAACACCGATCAGGATCCAGGTGGAGAGTTTTTTATACTGCTTGAGCCGTTCGTTTTTCAGCAGATTAAGCAATGACATTCCCTCCTCCCGTAATTGCCATGAAGCTCTGCTCCAGGGACATGCCCACGGCGCTGAGTCCATAGATCACCACGTCGTTTTCCATCAGGCTGCGGTTGAGCTGGGCGATCTCCTCCTCGGTGACGTGGAGATCCACGTAATCGGGTCCGATATCCTGAATACGCTCCCCGGCATGGGCCTTCAGCAGTTCCAGCGCCTTATCCATGGGGCGCAGAACATAGCGATAGACGCCGGCGGCGCTCCGGGTGGTCATATCTTCCATGGAAGCCACCTGCAGCAGTTCGCCGTTGTTGATGATGCCCACCGTATCGCACATCAGCTGCATTTCCTGCAGGATGTGGCTGGAAACCAGCACCGACAGGCCGCGGGTGTGGGCCAGTCCCCGCAGCAGATCCCGGAATTCCTTGATACCCGCCGGATCCAGACCGTTGGTGGGTTCATCCAGAATCATGATTTTGGGGTTGTGGAGCAGGGCCTGGGCCACGCCGAGACGCTGCTTCATGCCCAGAGAATAGGATTTGAATTTATCATGGATGCGCGCCTGCATTCCCACGGCTTGCACCACCTCGTCGATGCGAGTCGTATCCACGCCGCAGGCCCGGGCCTGAATCACCAGATTGTCGTAGCCGGAAAGGTAGCCGTACATATCCGGATTTTCCACGATGCCGCTGATGCTCTTCATGGCTTCCTTGAAATCGGCGGAGATATCGTGGCCGTTAACAAGAATGCTGCCGCTGTCGATGGACAGCAGACCGAGAATCATTTTGATGGTGGTGGTTTTTCCGGCGCCGTTGGGGCCGAGAAAACCGAAGATTTCCCCTTCCTTTACGGAGAAGGAGACGTTTTTCACCACCGGCCGGCGGCCGAAGGCTTTGCATACATTGTTCAGCACCAGAACGTCGCTCATTCCCCTATCACCTCCGTAAAGCTCATGTCATGGTTGTTCACATAGCGGTAGTATTCGCTTATACGGAAGACCTTCCATTGTCCGTCAACCTTTTTACAGGTGAGATACAGGCGCATATACTGGTCGGTATCCTCTGCCTTTTTCAGTTTCATCTCGCCGTTTTCCTTACCGCTTATGTCGTTGTAATCGTAGAAATAACCGGATACGGTAAAGGCGTAGTACATGCGAATGGTGGCTGTATCGCCGTCTATGGTGCAGCTTTCTACTTTGGTTTCGTTATCCTTGAGCTGCAGGGCGGTCAGACGCTCACCGCCGATCTGCGAGAGAATGCTTTCCAGAAAGGTTTTGGCCGCCACATCCAGATAGGAGGAGTCCTTCACAAAATACGGCTCCAGCTCCTTGCGGATTCGTTCCTGCTCCTTGGTCTGCTCAGCGACCTCCGCCAGTTTGTTCAGAGCTTCGTCCTCCTGAACCTCCATGGCGTCGGATATCTGACGCACGGAATCCGCCAGTTCACGAAGTTCCCGTCTTTCGGGAATCAGCATCAGCTGGGTCACCAGGATATAGATCAGTACCCCGGCCAACAGCACCATGGAGACCAGAAAACCGCGATTGATACGTTTCCATATAGATCTTTTACTCAATAGCCGCCTCTCCTTTTGTTAGAATTTGCATGACGCTTGCTGCCATCGATTGACAAAAGGCAACAGGCCGGATGGGGTGAATAACGGCGCCTGACAGCGTATTCGTTCCGGCGGACTGCGGTCTTGCCGCCCGCCGTTTTCCACTGCCCATCCGCTTCCGGTAAACGCTGTTTTCCTTTGTCAACTTGTCAACTGAAGGTATCATACCACGTTTTTCCACCCCGGAACAGCAGTTTTCCATTTCTTCATGAACTCTTAAACTTTCCCTTCGTTTTCGTTAGGTTTTACCCTTGAAACCCTGGAAAGAGTCTGCTAAACTTAATAAAGTGCTATTATTACATAGATGGGAGTCTTGAAAATGGGGAACGACAACAGCACGGCAAAGGTAATCTGCATTTTGGACTACATTTACATCCTGTGGATTCTGGGCCTTTTTGTGGAGAAGGACAATGAAGACGTTAAATTCCACACCAATCAAGGACTGATCCTGTTTATTCTCAACGTCGCTGCAGGCGTCCTGGGCTTTGTTCTGGGCTGGATTCCGCTGGTGGGCGGCGTGATTAAGTTTATCTGTTGGGCGTTTAACGTCCTTGGTTTTGCGCTGATGATCGTTGGCATCGTCAATGCTGCGCAGGGACAGCGCAAGCCCTTGCCGGTGATCGGCAATCTGCTGCACGTCATCAAATAAATTTATAGGAAATGAAAAAGACCGCCGCGCAAGCCCGATTTTGCGGCGGCCTTTTTTCTTTGGAACAATGAAATTCGGCGGGCGGTAAGGCCCGGAAAGGATGGTTGCGGACATGAAAAGAATCAAAGTGGGCGGGGTGCTGCCCGCTTCGGCGGTAGCTCTGGGATGTATGCGGATCAATGCGCTGGACACGGCGGAGGCCGCAGCGCTGCTGAACGCTGCCGTGGACGGCGGCGTGGACTTTTTCGATCACGCCGATATTTACGGCGGCGGAGAATCGGAGCGGGTGTTCGCCCGCGCGGTTAAGGCGGCGGGAATCCCCCGGGACAAAATGATTATCCAAACCAAATGCGGCATCCGCCCCGGCGTCTGCTTTGATTTTTCCAGGGAGCACATCCTTTCTTCGGTGGAAGAGAGTCTGAAACGGCTGGATACGGATTATGTGGATGTGCTGCTGCTTCATCGTCCGGATACCCTGATGGAGCCGGAAGAGGTAGCGGAAGCCTTTGACCGGCTGCATGCGGCCGGCAAGGTACGGTATTTTGGGGTCAGCAATCAGAATCCCATGCAGATGGAGCTACTGAGTGCCTGGCTGCATCAAAAGCTGATTGCCAATCAGCTGCAGTTCGGCCCCGCCCATACCGGGATGATCGACGCGGGCATCCATGTCAACATGCTGGACGCCGCCTCCACTGTCCGGGACGGCGGCGTGCTGGAATACTGCCGGCTGAAGGATATCACCATTCAGCCCTGGTCCCCCTTCCAATTCGGCTTTTTTGAAGGGCTCTTCCTGGACAGCGACCGGTATGGGGAGCTCAACCGGGTGCTGCGGGAGCTGGCGGAAGCAAAGGGCGTGGGGGTAAACGCCATGGTGATGGCTTGGATTCTGCGGCATCCCGCTCAGATGCAGCCTATCGCGGGCACCACCAAGGCAGCCAGGCTGACGGAAATCTGCCGCGGTGCGGAGGCGGAGCTGACCCGGGAGGAATGGTACGCGGTATACAAAGCGGCGGGAAATATTCTGCCCTAAGCTGCGTGAAAAACAGGATAGGGAATTCTGCGGGCCGTACAGCGGCCCGCATTTTTTCTTTTCGACCGCTTTTCGTGTCAAAAAATAAAGTCCTCTTTTGTCGGGAATGTAAAATCTGCAAAAAATGTCAGACTTTTCGGCCTTTTACTGGACTTTTTCACGGAAGCTATTTATAATAGAATGGATTTTTATGGCAGATGGCGAAAAAGACGGCCAAGATGTTCCCGGTTGTACGGACGAAAAGCAGCATGAGAGAAATCCGGCGGATCGGGGTATACTGAGGATACTATTTTCTTGGGAAGAGGAAGGAAAGGTTACAACCTTGTAGCCGGGCGTTACAAGGTTGTTCCTGTCAAAACTGCGCCGAATTTGCTATACTTTTAACTGTATCCACAGCAGCCCGCCGCCGGAGGGCGGCGGGAACCCAGGAGAGGATGGAAAGAATGGCATCTATGCAGCCCAAAAAGAAGAAAAAAGGACGCGCCAGCAGCATGGTGGTTTTTCTGCTGGTTTTTGTGCTTTTTCTGGTGATATTCGGCGGCCTGTGTTTGTGGGCCATCGTCAAGCTCAACGGGGAGACCAAGGGGAGATCCTCCTCTTCCTCCACCCTGCTGAATATATCCGGTCCTGTTTTTACCGCAGAGGACGCGCGGAATCTGCTGATTGTTCCGGAGGAAAGCGGTCAGGCGCAGAGCTTTGTTATCCTGCGGATGGATCCAGCCAACGCCCGCATTCGTTCTCTGGCGCTGCCCAGGGAAACAGCGGTGGATGTGGGAACAGAACAGCCGCGGCTGTTTGAACTCTACGCCGATAGAGGAATCGCGGCAACGGAAGAGGCGGTTGCCGACCTGCTCAATCTGGAAATCAATAACTATGCGGTGGTGACCTACCCCAATCTGCAGAAGATCATCACCTATCTGAACAACGGCGTGATTATGGTTTTGCCCGAGAGCCTGGATTACACCAGCGCCGACGGCTCTTATTATTTGAAGCTCAACGGGGGCAGGCAGAGCCTGACAGCCGCTCAGGTGGTGGATGTGCTGAAGTATCCGGCATGGCACGGCGGCCGCCGGCAGCAGGCGGAAATTCATTCTCAGCTCACCACGGCGATTGTCAACCAGTATCTCACTGATTCCCGCAAGGACAAGGCGGATGAGGATTTCAGCAATATTGTCAATTATATGACTACGGATATCCGGGTTTCCCATTTCAACGCTTCCAAGGAGGCGCTGTTGTATCTCGCCTCCCGCAATACCAGTGCCGATATCTGCGCCGTTACCCAGGTGGAAGGCGAATATTTGGGCAGCGGTGACGCTATTCGTTTTGAAGTAAAGGAAGAAGCAGCCAGCCTGAAAAACACGTTTAGTAATAAGAAATAAAATATATATAGTTTTGCTGTGAGATTTCTATAAGCAAAATGCTGGAATCCCCATGGGAAAACAGTAGAATTGTGATACAATGAATAAAGTGAAACTTTTCTCTTCTAGGAATTCATGTGGGCCAACAAGAAAGACGCAGATGAATTCTTCGGGCGGGAGTTTGTGTGTTTCTGCGTTTGCCGAGGAGCGGAAGCCCGGTTTGAGCGAAACAAAGATTAAGCGGCCGATGGCCGATCATCAACCATGGAGGTTCCCTTTTTGAGACGGTTATTGGCAGGATTAGCCTTGATTGGCATGCTGGTCTTATCCGGCTGCTCCTTTATATGGCCTGGATCTTCCTCCGGGGAGAGCGATGTTTCCGTACCCTCCTCCGACAAGTATCTGGAGGAATATGCGGACAAATGGTGTTATAAGCACCTGGATAACCGGCTGCGGAACAATTACGGCGCGGTGTATACCGCCGTGAAGGAGAGTTTTGGCCGCGACGAAACCGTCAGCATACGCGATACCGCCGAAGGAAGCGTGAAGGAGTACAGCACCGGATTGGAAATTCCTCTTCCCGAAGCCTTGCTCAGCCGGGAAGAAGCGCAGATGATTTATACGGCCTTTACCTGGGATAATCCCCAGTTCTTTTATATCGGCAACACTTACAGCTACAAGGGCTACCGCGCCGGCGGGGTGGATTACTACGATGTGTTCACGCTGGTGTTTACCATGAACGCCCGGGAACGGGAACAGGCTCAAACCAAGCTGGAGCGGGTGGTGAGTCAGCTGGTGAACAGCCGGGGCAGCGAGGATGAATTCGAAACCGAATTGTATTTTCACGATCAGCTGCTGGAAATCTGCTCCTATGATAAGGAGGCGGCGGCCAGCGAAGATCCGGCGCTGCTTTTTCCCAATGCCTTTTCCGCATACGGCGCCTTGGTGGAGGGAAAAGCGGTCTGCGAAGGGTATTCCCGTTCCATGCAGCTGCTGCTCCAGACAGTAGGGATGAAAGCCACGCTGGTGGGAGGCTTCGACGACAACAATGTGGCCCATATGTGGAATATGGTCACCATTGATGGCCTCAATTATCATCTGGACGCTACCTGGAACGACAGCGAGGATAATCCCCGGCATACCTTCTTCAATCTCACCACGGAGGAAATCTTGCTGACCCATCGTTTGGACGGCGAGAATATCGGGGTGGATACCTGTACTTCCACCGACGCCAATTACTACCGTCGCACAGGCAATTATCTGGAAATCCCGCGAAAGGATGTCATCGCCCAGGCCATCGCCCGTCAGGTGCGGAAGGGAGCGGAAATAGTGGATCTGCGGTTTTCCGAAATCGCCTATCTCGGCGCCGCCTCCATTGTCGCCAGATCCGCTGATCTGATCTCCCAGGTGGATAAGCTGCTGCAGGATGAGGGGATATCTATGTGGCCGTATACCACCCGGACCCAGGATAAATACCATACCATCACGCTGTATAAAGAGAAATAGGGTTTCAGCGCTTGCAGGGTTTGCGGCGGGGATTTTCCGCTGCAAGCCCGCATGCTTGTTTTATGGCCAGAATGTGGTATAATGGAGAAAATCAAAGATTTTCTCTCTGAAGAATGCCGGTCGGCTTGAACAGCCTCCTGCGGCTTCGCCGCACTGGCATTCTTCCGGTGGGGCATAGTCCCGGTATACTGAAGAATCCCTTGCGTAGCCATTTGGAGTAAATGCTTCGCATTAACTCTGGAAGCACGCATTTTTGACATACGTCCAAACCCGATTGCTTTTGACGGGAGCGGGACTGTGTCGCCGCGTTTTGCCGGATCGGGTACATTCTCCGGATGAATGCGGCATACTATAGAAGATAGAATCATAAGGGAAGCGGGTGATCCCAGGTATGAAGAGGCGGCGGTTCCGCAATATCACCTTCTGGCTGATGCTTTTTCTGCTGGCGGTGGCTGTTATCGCGGTTTACAAAACCGTGGATAATTTTGACAAGATCTTTTCCTTTTTCGGCAGGATTATCGGTATCCTCAGCCCGTTTGTGATCGGGTTCGGTTTGGCGTTTCTGCTCTACGCTCCCAGCAACAAGCTGGAAAAATTGTTTCAGCGGCGGCACATCCCCTTTATTACCAAGCACGCCAGAGGAGTTTCCATTCTGATTGTGTATTTGGCGTTGTTGGGTATCCTCGGGTTGATTTTGGGCTTCGCCATTCCGGCGCTGATCAAAGGCATCACGGATTTCGTCAACATGCTCATCAAGGATCTGCCGCCCCTATTCAACAGGGTAATGGAATGGCTCAACGAATACACTAAGCCCGGCGGTATCTTGGAAGGGCTGGATCTCAATGAAAAATTTAACGAGATTTACGGCTATATCCGGGACAATGTGACGGTGGAACGGATCCTCAGTTCCCTCAGCGGGGTGATGGCTTTCACCACCTCCCTGCTCAATATCTTCATGTCGGTCATCATTTCCGTCTATATGCTCGCCAGCCGGGAATCCCTGTTCCGGGCGCTGCGTTCGGTGTGCGGCCTGTTCATGAAAAAGAAGTGGCTGGACACGGTGGCTTCCTACAGCCACAAAATCGGCGGAATCTTTTACAACTATCTTTACAGCCAGCTGTTGGACGCCTGTTTGGTGGCGGTGTTGATTTCCGTCGGTCTGCTGATCATCGGCGTTCCCAACGCTCCGCTGCTGGGCATGATGGTGGGCTTGATGAACATGATCCCATATTTCGGCGCCATTATCGGCGGCGTGATCTGTGTCATCATCACCCTGCTGACCGGTGAGGTCTGGTGGCAGGCGCTGATTGTCGGCGGCTATATCCTGGTGATGCAGCAGCTGGACGGCAATATCATCCAGCCCCGAATCGTGGGGCATACCGTGGGCGTGCGGCCTATTTATGTACTGCTGGCGATTACGGTGGGCGGCGGACTTTTCGGCTTCTGGGGTATTTTCCTGGGGGTGCCGGTGATGGCGACGGTGCAGATGCTGCTCAACGATCTCATCACTTACCGCAACCGGGTGAAAAGTCCCGCCGCGGCAGCGGAGGGACCAGCGGAAGAAGCGCTGCCTTTGCCGCCGGATGATACGGACGGAGAAGCGGCGGAAGCCGAACCAAAACCGGCGGCGGACGACGACAGTGAAAAGGAACCGCAGGAGACGGAGTAACGGATCAACAGGGCCGCCGCGGATGCGGCGGCCCTGTTGATTTTAGGAAGGGGGAGACGGCGATGGAGGGGCTGCGGATCAAGCCCTATGTGCGGCGGCTGGAGCTGGACCGGGAGCGGGTGCCGGATTTTTCCGACTATCCCTTCTGCATTCCGGCGGTGCGGCACCTGCACGCCCTGCCCCTTCACGAAAAGGTGACCTTTTTCATCGGGGACAACGGCATGGGCAAATCCACCCTGATGGAAGCGTTGGCCATTGCCTGCGGCTGCTGTCCGGAGGGGGGCGGCCGCAATTTCCGGCTGAGCACCCGGGACACCCACTCCCAGCTGTACCGGTATCTGCGGCTGGAAAAGGGGCCGCTGCCGCCCCGGGACAACTATTTTCTCCGGGCGGAGAGCTTTTACAACGTCGCTACCTACATTCAGGAGCTGGACGAGTTTCCTTCCGACGCGCCGCTGCTGGGGGACAATTACGGCGGCCCCCTGCACGAACAATCCCACGGAGAAAGCTTTTTCGCCCTGCTCAATGAACGGCTGGGCAGAGACGGGCTGTATCTCTTCGACGAGCCGGAGGCGGCGCTCTCTCCCATGCGGCAGATGGCGATGCTTACTGCCATGCAGCGTCTGGTCCGGTGGGGAAGCCAGCTGATTATCGCCACCCACTCGCCGATTCTCATGGCTTACCCGGACAGCGTGATCTATCAGCTGGACGGAGACGGCATCCGGCGGGTGAAGTATGAGGAAACGGACCATTTCCGGGTCACCCGGGATTTTCTCAACCGCTATCCGGCCCTGCTGCGGATTCTGCTGGAGGAATCGGAGAACACCGATGAAGGATAAAAAAGGACAGAAAGAGGAAGGCTACATGGCAGCAATCTTTGATTCCCACGCCCATTACGACGCGGAGGCATTTGACCGCGACCGGGAGGAGTTGTTGGCCGCTCTGCCGGACAGGGGGGTGGAAGGGGTGATCTGCGCCGCCGACAGCCTGGCCTCCGCCAGCCGCTGCATCGCGTTGGCGGAGCGGTATCCCTACATTTGGGCTGCCGCCGGTATCCATCCGGAGAACGCCGGCACAGCGGCGAAGGGGGATATGGACCGGCTGCGGGAGCTTTGCCGCAGCGACAAGGTGGTGGCCGTGGGGGAGATCGGGCTGGATTACCACTATGAGGACGCCTGCCCGCGGGAGATCCAGCGCTACTGGATGGAAAAGCAGCTGGCGTTAGCCGTGGAGCTGGGCCTGCCGGTGATCGTCCACGACCGGGAAGCCCATGAGGATGTGCTGCGGCTGCTGACCGCCTACCGTCCCGCCGGGGTGGTGCACTGCTTTTCCGGCAGCGTGGAGATGATGCGGGAGGTGGTGCGGCTGGGCATGAGTATCGGTCTGGGGGGCGTGGTTACCTTTAAAAATGCCCGCCGGCCGGTGGAGGTGGCGGCAGCGGTTCCCGGGGACCGGCTGCTGTTGGAAACCGACGCGCCCTATATGGCCCCGGTACCCTTCCGGGGAAAACGCTGTGATTCCTCCATGATCGCCCACACCGCCGCCCGGATCGCGGAGATCCGGGAAACGACTGTGGAGGCGCTGCTGGAGCAGACCGCCGCCAACACCCGCAGGCTCTTCCGGCTGGACTGAGGCGGCGGGGCTTATCGTCCGTTTTCTTCTTCCAGGCGCCGGAGTTGTTCCCGGCGCTCTTTTTGCAGGTATTTTTCCGGCAGTTCCGCCTGGATGCAGCTTTCACAGCAGCCGGTGGGGCCCAGCTCCACATAGGACAGCAGGCAGCGGGATTTCTCCCAATATAAGCAGAAACGATTTTCGCACCGGTCGATTTTGGCGGACATGGCAGCGCCTCCCCTTGTTCGGTATGCTTTGGGGGCGTTTTATACCCCATAAACATAAAGCCGTTGGCAAACGGCTTTATTCAGTAGGAATTATTCTGACTGTTCCAGGGCTTCCCGGATCAGCCGGGTAATCATGGCGTTCATACTTTCGCCGTGCGCTTTGGCAAAAGCGGCGATCCGCTTTTTTTCGCCCTTGGGGACCCGTATCTGCAGCTGATCGCGTGCGGGGACATCCCGGGGTGATTTTGGGATTGATTGGCTTGTTTTATCACGGGACATATACCTTCCTCCCGGATTGGTTTTTATAGTATAAACGAAATGATTTCCTTTGTCGTCAACCCAAAAGGTAACAAATACGCACAGATTGGTTGCAAAACCAATCCTCAGTCAAATATAAGGGCAGCCAAGGGGGGCCGCTCAGGCGATGACCACACAGTAAAAGGCGGCCCC
>CABULH010000028.1 GCA_902492455.1 uncultured Oscillospiraceae bacterium | reverse complement strand
AGCTATTCTACGGCTGGACCCTTTTTCTTTGTCTTTTCCTCCGGCTTCTGTCCAAATTTGTCGGCTCTTTTTTATAAATAATCTAAAATTATTGCCAAAGCGTTGTCAACAGGACTTTTCAAGTCCTAAAACCCAGTATTATCGGGGCTTACGGGCTTTGAACACTTATTCCCACTCCTTTACGATTATCTCACACACCTTATTTTCAGTGTGCTTTCTTATCATTTTAAGCGTTTTGGGGGGCAATTTTCTCTGTGTTATTTTATTTATCAAAACTCGTGTTGCAGAAAGTGTTGCAAAATAGGCAATGGAATAATGGAAAGTGGTTATGAGGTTATGACAAACCCTTTTCAATTGAACTTGCTAAAGCACGCATCCTATTTACACAATGATGTTCCCCACGAAGTGCATATGTAGTGTTTTCTGTTTCAGATGCTTTTTTGATTTGTGTAAGAATTCCTATTTCATCTTGAGACAGCATTTCAAAAGCAACAATCAATTCCTCAAGAGAAGGAGATATTTCTGTTCTGCGCAAAAGGAAATAAAGATCTCGAGCCGAAAGACTTTCCATTGCATCTTGTTCCTGTTTAAACGTAGAAACGACCAAAGAAATAATATCTAGCTTTCTTTGTTTATTTGTTATCAGTTCTCTCAATTGTGCGAGTCCGTTTGGTACTTTAAACAATAAAGAGATCTCTTCTAAAGAAAGTCCTACCATTTGTGAACTTTTTGCGATATCGATCAGTTCAATATCGGTGATCAAAGCAAACCCTTTTTTACGCGCATGATTTTTAAGAGTATCTCCGCCGAAACCCGGACCAATTATGGCAACAAATTCAGTACCATTTTTTTCCTTGTGGGTTTCTATCGCTACATCACTTACATCTCCATGTGAGACAGTTCCGCTTAATTTTGATTTGCCATCAACAACGGCGGTTATTGTTTTGCCATCATTATCTTTCCAACGGACAACCACATCTGTATTTCCAGCACCCCCGATTCGTTTTGCTTCAAACCCCATGTGATGAAAGACCTCTGCTATCGATTCTTCAAAAGCAACTCCAGAACCCTTACCTTTAGCCATGGGATCACGTGCAGCTATCTTTAATTCTTCAAAGATTTTATTGTCAGCCGTTTCATCAGGCAAAATTCCTTTTTCTGTATTTATCTCAATAGAATCTTCATGAATAGCAGGCGATTCCGGAACTACTTCCATTAAAGGCAATTCTAAAATAAACTTTAACCCTAGAGGGGTAGCTTTTACATGTAAATACTGTGTTTCTTCCAAAAGGCCGGCTTCAAGTAAAAAAACCATTATCCATCTAGCTTTTTCTGTGTTGATACCAAACTTTTTAGCTTGTGCATACACGTTGTTTCTGGTGACTACCTGTTTGGCATACAGAATCATTTCACCGACAAAACGTTTATGCGCATGAATGATTCTAATAAAATCCAAATCGTTGCCACTTTCACACCAAGCCTTTGCAGCGGCGGTTGCCATGTATATATTACGACCAACTTCCTCTATTAGACCATCTGCTCTCAGAAAAGGCATCATCGATTCGACACTGCTTGCTTTAATATTAAACTCTTCCTCAATAAAGTTAAAAAGTTCAGAACGTGTAACTCTCTCAAATGCGTATTGTACAATTGTACGTAGATTTTCAATCCTATTGGGACTCGGCACCCAAACGTTATATGTGTTTCGTTTATTATGCAACGAAGGGTTCGAGTCTAATTTCGAAAGCAATTCTAATATTTCTGCTGGTGGTGGAGTAATATTTATTTCGTTTTGATCGCTTATTTCCATATCAACAATATCAGATGCTACGATGTCCCATTCTGCGAGAGCTCTTTTGCCCTCTTCCGTCACAGTCCATTTTCTGCCACCTACACCTTCTATTAATCCCAAAACCTCTAGCCAATCCATTCTACGGCGAGTGTTACTTAAATTGGCCCAATCTAAACAATACTCTCGGCAAAGCTCCTTGTCTATATCTTCAACCGTTTTAGGGGCAGAAATAAGCATTTCTAATACTTCCCCTACAAGACGATATTTATCATGTAAGAGATATGCCAATTGCCACTTTGACGGATTTTTTGAAAAATCTTTTCCAATATCGCTTAAACTTAAAATTCCCGAATGATTACGAACTAAGCCGACCCCTTTTAAGAAAGGAGCATATGTCCGCCATGGATAAGAAGTGTTTGTTGATTCTAATTTTGGTGATAAATTCATATCAGCAATAGAGGTTGTTGCTACCTCTTTAATTAGTTCAGTGACAATATTAAACCATTCTTGTTTTCCACCACGTAATTCAGGAATTGACCAGCCTTTTCTTTTCCACTCAGACTTTTGTTTTTGAATATCCGTATTTTTCATAGCAAATTAACCCCCTCTACAAATTTGGCGCAATCTATCTAGGCACCTGCAATTAATCCTTTTTGCGATTTAAAAGTCTTGCGTTGCAAAAGTATTGCGACGCACTTTTAGCCAAAATACAAAGTGCTCGAGCCCCTTTGCAGACAAAGGATTCTCGGGCACTTGTAAGCCAGTTTATATTATTCCCACTCTATCGTTGCCGGGGGCTTACTGGTGATATCATACACAATGCGGTTGACTCCCCGAACCTCATTGATGATCCGGCCGGAGACCACCGCCAACAGATCCAGAGGCAGCCGGGCCCAGTCGGCGGTCATAAAGTCGGTGGTAGACACGGCCCGCAGCGCCACTGTGTAATCGTAGGTTCGGCTGTCCCCCATTACGCCAACCGACCGCATATCGGTGAGAACAGCGAAATACTGGTTGACATCCCGTTCCAATCCTGCTTTAACGATCTCCTCCCGGAAGATGGCGTCCGCCTCCCGCAGGATATCCAGCCGCTCGGCGGTGATGGCGCCCAGACAGCGCACCGCCAGCCCGGGTCCAGGGAAGGGCTGCCGCCAGACCATTTCATAGGGCAGGCCCAGTTCGAGTCCCGCCTGCCGCACCTCATCCTTGAACAGATCTCGCAGCGGCTCGCACAGCTGCAGATTCATCCGCTCCGGCAGACCGCCCACATTGTGATGGCTCTTGATGACGGCGGCCTTATCGCTGCCGCTTTCGATTACATCGGGGTAGATGGTGCCCTGCACCAGAAAAGAGACATCTCCCAGCTTTTTGGCCTCGTCCTCGAAAACCCGGATGAATTCTTCGCCGATAATCTTCCGCTTCTTCTCCGGATCGGATACTCCCGCCAGCCGTCCCAGAAAACGATCCGCCGCATTCACCCGAATAAACTGAATATCATAATGGCCGGTAAACATGGACTCCACCATGTCTCCCTCGTCTTTGCGCAGCAGGCCGTGATCCACAAAGATACAGGTCAGCTGCTTGCCCACCGCTTTCGCCACCATCACGGCTGCTACCGAGCTGTCCACACCACCGGAAAGTCCGCAGAGCACCCGCTTATCGCCGATCTGCTCCCGGATTCTTTTTACCGCATCCTCCACGAAGGAGGACATTTTCCAATCCCCGGCACAGCCGCAGATATCGTAGAGGAAATGCCGCAGCATATCCGCGCCGTGACGGGTATGCATCACTTCCGGATGAAATTGAACCGCATACAGTTTTTCCCTAGGATTTTCCATAGCCGCGCAGGGGCAGTGGGGTGTGGAGGCAGAGATGCGGAATCCCTCCGGAACCTGGGCGATATAATCGGTGTGGCTCATCCAGCAGGGCTGGTTCTTCTCCATTCCCCGGAACAAGGGGCTGCGGTTATCCACCTCCACCATGGTGCTGCCGTATTCCCGGCCAGGAGCCGCTTCCACCCGGCCGCCCCGCATCCAGGCCATCAGCTGGGCGCCGTAGCAGATGCCCAGCACCGGTATCCCGAGAGTCAGAATCGCCGGGTCATAGTGGGGGGAATTCTCTTCCGCCACACTATTGGGGCCGCCGGTGAAAATAATCCCCTTATATCCCGCCGTCCGGATATCCTCAAGGGGGGTACGGTAGGATTTGACCTCCGAATACACCCCGGCCTCCCGCACCCGGCGGGCAATCAATTGATTATACTGGCCGCCGAAATCCAGCACCAGTACCCTCTCGTTTTTCATGACGCGGCACCCCTTTCCCGTTTCAGCGGCGAATCAGCTCATCCCGGCCGGGACCGTTGGATACCATGGTCACCGGCACGCCCAGCTCTTTTTCAATGAACTCCACATACCGGCGGCAATTTTCCGGCAGATCCTCGTATTTCTGAATTCCCCGCACATCCGACTTCCAGCCGGGAAGAATCTCCAGCACCGGCTTGGCCTTTTCCAGGTAAGGCGTAGCGGGGAAATCACGGGTCATTTTGCCATCGATTTCATAACCCACGCAGACAGGAATTTCGTCCAGATAACCCAAGGCATCCACTACCGTCAAGGCTACCTGGGTGCCGCCCTGGGCTTCCACGCCATAACGGGAGGCTACGCAGTCAAACCATCCCATCCGGCGGGGCCGACCGGTAGTAGCGCCGTATTCTCCGGCATCGCCCCCTCGGCGGCGCATCTGCTCCGCCTCGTCTCCGAAAATCTCACTGACAAAGGCCCCGGCGCCCACCGCGCTGGAATAGGCTTTCACCACCACCACGATATCCCGGATGGCATAAGGGGGCAGTCCGGCGCCCACCGCGCCGTAACCTGCCAAGGTGGAGGAAGATGTCACCATGGGATAAATGCCGAAATCCGGATCCTTCAGCGCTCCCAGCTGGCCCTCCAGCAGGATGTTTTTATCCGCCTTCACTGCGTCATGCAGGAAGCGGAAGGTATCCCCCACATAGGGCCGGATAGCGTCTCTCTGCTCCATCAGCTGGGCAAACAGCTGGTCCAGCTCCAGGGCGGGTTTATGATACAGCTCCTTCAGCAGAACGTTTTTGACCTCCAGAATATTTTTCAGCCGGTCATAGGCATAGTCGTCGTCAAACAATTCGCAGAGCTGAAAGCCGGTCTTGGCGAATTTATCCGAATAGAAGGGGGCAATACCTGATTTGGTGGAGCCGAAGGACTTCCCTCCCAGCCGCTCTTCCTCGTACTGATCAAACAGCACATGATAAGGCATTACCACCTGGGTGCGGTCGGAAACCAGCAGCCGGGGCTGCACGCCGCCGTCCTGCAGGGTGCGCACTTCTTTCAAAAACTTGCCGATATCCAGCGCCACGCCGTTGCCGATGATGTTGGTGATGTGGTCGTAAAACACGCCGGAGGGAAGCTGGTGCAGGGCGAACCGGCCGAATTGATTGATGATGGTATGCCCGGCGTTGCTGCCGCCTTGAAACCGGACCACAATGTCCGACTGGGCCGCCAGTACATCGGTGATTTTGCCCTTACCCTCGTCGCCCCAGTTGGCGCCTACGATTGCTCTTACCATGGGAACATCCTCCTTTGAATCGAAAACGGATGGTGGACGGTGGATGAAGATGAGAAAAAGATAGAAATTTCCCGCAAAAAAAGGCGGGAAAAACGTCTTTAGTATATCCTAATTTTTCCCGCCGCGCAAGCAATCATGCGAAAAAAAGGCATTCATACAAAAACAAAAACGGCTGCTTTTTTCATTATGGGAAAATCACCGAAAGAAGCGCCAAATACAAGAAAAGAGCCTTTTCATTCTGTTCCTCTTTGCTGCCAAAATTCAAGCCCTTTTTGCGCCGTCCGCCGGCTATCATCACTTCCATGATTTCATAGCGTTTCCGGCCATGTTGTGCTATACTATCTACGACTCCCTAATGCTCTAGCGGCTGTACTTTTGTGCTATACTGGAGAAAATCGAAGATTTTCTCTTTGAAGAATGCCGGTCGGCTTGAACAGCCTCCTGCGGCTTTGCCGCACTGGCATTCTTCCGGTAGCAGCGTAACCATACCCCGGCTGTGTCTTCGCGTTTGCCGACAAGCAAACGCCTGACTTTTGTGGTATACTAAACAAGCGATCCCTGCTCAGGCATTCCATGTCCGAAAAAGGAGGCTTCCTTGTGATCCCATCCGGTTCCCGCCCTGGCGCACGCATCCATTTTCTGGACGAGGTGCGCGGCTTTGATTTAATTCTAATGGTGTTTTTCCACGCCTTTTACGTGATCGGCTATTTGTTCAAATATTCTTGGGGGGCCTGGCTGTTTCAATTTTTCAATCCAGCGGAACCCTTTTTCGCCGGCCTGTTTATCTTCATCTGCGGTATCTCCTGCCGTCTGTCCCACAGCAATTGGAAACGGGGCGGTCTGCTGGCTCTGGTGGCCGTCGGCATGTCCCTGTTTCTCTATCTCTTCATGCGTGAGGAGATGATCTGGTTCGGAGTGCTTCATTTCCTGGCGGTTTCCATCTTGCTGTTTGCTCTGCTGCGGCCGCTGCTGGACCGGATTCCCCCTTGGGCCGGGCTGATCGGCAGCGCCCTGCTGCTGCTTCTAACCTGGTGGGTGCCCGTTTATCGGGGAAGCATGCTGGGAATCAAAGGCCTGTTCGGCACGGATATTCCCGGCTGGCTGGTGGATATTCCCGCCCTCTACCCCCTGGGCCTGGGGGCGGGAGAAGGGGCGGACTATTTCCCGCTGCTGCCCTGGTTCTTCTGCTTTCTTGGCGGCAGCTTCGTGGGCGTATGGGCCAAGCAGAACCGCTTCCCACGCTGGATGTATGTCAGCCGCCTGCCCTGGCTGTCCTGGCTGGGCCGTCACACCCTGGTGATCTACGTGCTGCACCAGCCGGTGGTTTTCTGCCTCTGCTGGCTGTTCGTTGCCTTATTTCAACACTAATGCATCACGCCCCGAATCCGGTTATTCGGATTCGGGGCGTTCTTTCTGTTTTATCCTATCTTCCCGCTATAAAAAACAGCCGGGGAAAGCGGAAGATGATCTCGCCATTTTCCTGCTTGGGATAGGTCCGTCTCAATTCCGTCAGAATCTCCCTTTCAAAATCCGGTCTTTCCTCATCGGACAGCTGGGCCAAATAGGGCCGCAGTCCGGTGCCCCGGTACCATTCCAGGATATCCTCATGAGAGCGCATGCGATGAAAATAGGTAGTCTGCCATATATCGAAGACGGGTGAAAGCTTCGCCAGCAAATCAAAGTAGCCTTCCGGCGTCAGCTGGTGAAAGATCCGGGCCTTTCCGATTCGTTTATTCCATCTCTCCCTGGCGATTATCTCCCCAATAACACGATGCACCGGCTCCTGGTGATTCATGGGCACCTGCACCGCCAGAACGCCGTCCTTCTTCAGCAGTCCCAGCAGATTTTTCAGCAGCATTGGATGATCAGGGATCCACTGAATACAGGCATTGGAAAACACCACATCGAACTGCCTGTCCAGCTGAGCCAGTTCCCGCCCGGCGTCGCACAGCCGGAATTCTAAATCCGGATGGCAGTGCGACGCGGCAGCGACCATTTCCGGCGAACTGTCGATTCCCAGAATCCGGGCGTCTGGATATCGCTTAGCCAGAACTTCCGTGCTGTTGCCCGGCCCGCAGCCGACATCCAGAACCTCTACCGGATTTTCCGCCGGCAGCCGGGCGGCCAGATCCCTGGCAGGCTGCGTCCGCTGGCTGCCGAATTTCAGATACTGAGCAGAATCCCAATCGGGCATAGGTCATCCTCTCCTCTTTTTTAACATCCTGTCTGCCGTTATAGGATGATCATATCATAAATTCTTCCATAAAGATAGCGCTTGGCCGGAGGAATGAACCGATAACAGAGCTTCTTCTGGGTTCAGAGAAAATGGGCGGCGCTGGCAAAAATTTTTCAGCGGGGCTGGGGACGGATGTTTGCCGAAGCCAGCAGTTTTTTGAACAGCAGAAGATGGATTTCTTCATCCATGATGATCCGGCGAATCACCGCCGCCACATGAGCGTCCCGGATAATCAGCAGCTGCTTGCGGTAGTTATCGATGGCCATCTGTTCCGATACCATATCATCCCGTATAGCCATGGCCGGCGTGCGGTTGTAGGTCACCATGCTGCCGTTCCACACCACAGGCCGGTTCTGCACTGCCATATACTTGGGATTGCCTCCCAGCTTTTCAATGAGAGTCCCCAGCATATCCAGATGATGCATCTCCACCATGGCAACGCGGCGCAGCGTTTCCTCAGCGTTATCGAATTCCGGCAGCATCCAGCTGTGATATAGATACTGGGTAATCGAAGTCATCTCGCTTCGGTTTCCCGCCATATCGATGCCCAGCATTCGGGCATACTGCGGATTTGGCCCCTCCACCTCCAGCGGCGGATAGGGATCCGGCGCCGCCGCTTCGATTCTGCCGTTTTCCTTAAAGGGTGAGTACTCCATCTTCATCCCTGTTTTCCTCCCGTCGTATGATCTTTTTTATATATATGAAAATAAAAATTCAGCTATGAACGTCCAGGAGTACCGCCGCTGTCCTTTTTCGGTGTATGATCGCCGTCAATCGTGGCACACTAGGCAATAGAAAAAGGAGGCGGCTGCATGAAACAAAACCTCAAATACGCGATAACCGGCGCGCTGGCCGGAGCCGCCAACGGCTTTTTCGGCTCCGGCGGCGGCCTCTTTCTGGTGCCGATGTTCACCAAGTGGCTGAAGATGGAACAAAAGCGGGCCTTCGCCACCTCGGTGGCGGTGATTCTGCCGCTGTCGGCAGTGTCCCTGGTGGTGTATTTTTTTCGGGGAAATTTGGATTTTCTCTTTGCCCTGCCCTTTCTTCTGGGCGGTTTGGCGGGCGGTATCATCTCCGGCAGGGTCTTTAAGAAGATGCCGGTTACCCTGCTGCGTCGGGCTTTCGGCCTGCTGATCCTCTACGGCGGAATCCGGGCGGTGCTGCTGCTGTGATGATTCTGCACTTTGCCATCGGTCTGCTCACAGGGATACTCAGCGGCTTCGGCATCGGCGGCGGCTCTCTGCTGATCCTGTATATGACCAGCTTCACCGATGTCAATCAATACGCCGCCGGAGGCATTAACCTGCTGTATTTTCTCTTCTGCGCTCCGGCCGCGCTGGTTTCCCATATCAAAAACAAGCTGGTGGAAAAAAAGGCGGTGCTGATCTGTACGCTGGCCGGCATCCCCTCCTCGCTGCTGGCAGCCTGGGCTGCCGCGGTCATCGACGTCAGTCTGCTGCGCCGGGCCTTCGGCGTGTTTCTGCTGTATATAGGCATTAAGGAAATCTTTTGCAAAAAGCCGGAACCGGAAGCCCAGGAAAAAACGGCCGGATAAAAAACGACGGGACGATTGGTGAATCGTCCCGTCGTTTTCTTATTGCTCTTCCAGCTGCCGGATCCACCGCTCACAATCCGCCGCCTGATGGCCGCAGATACCGTATTCTTCCAGCAACGCTTCCTTCAGCAGCAGCAGCGCCTGATCCCGTTCGCCCCGCAGAATGTGCTTTTGAGCGGCATACTGCTTATGAATGGAATCCAGCTTTACCGCCAGGTATCGGAGGTATTCCAGCAGTTCCCACAGCCGGCGGAAGGCGGGATCGTCGGGAGCGCCATCCCACTCGGCTGTTTTCGTCAGTGCGGGCAGCAGCCGGTCCCTGGTCTCCCCCACCGCACGGATACTTTCCTCCAGTTCAGAGAGATTCTCAATTTCCGGCGACCATTCCCGCAGGGTCTCGTAAACGTTTTTGCTGTGGATATCCCGCACCCATACATCGATAAGCCGGCGGCGGAAGAGGGTGGTGGAATACTCGCACAAAGGGGCCAGCACCTTCTCCAGCGTATCCAGCAGAGCCAGGGCGTCCGCCGCCCGGGAGCCGTAGCAGGCAGCACAATAGTCCGCCGCCTGTTTCTCATAGCCCGCGCCCGGATTCCACAGCGCCCTGCCCAGCATGGCGATGTTGAACCACATCACGCTGTTCTCCGAATTGAACTCATACAGGGAAGCGGACCGGGGCAGCGGGCGATGGGTGAGTTCGTATGCGCTGGCGATGGTGTGGTTATACCGGAAATTCAGGCTGCGGAGCATACTCACCCCCCAATCCCGATAGACAGCGGTATCCTGGAAAATAACCCGGCCGAGAGGGGGAAACAGGGCGCTGAACATCCAGTAATCCCCATAATACTCATAGATGGAGAGGGATACCCCATTCCGCCGGCTGGCGGCAGCCCAATCCCGGATGATCCGTTGAAAGCGCTTGTCCCGGGGGGCCGCCTTTTCATCGGCCAGGGAATAAGTATAGTTACGTCCCCAGGGTGCAACAAGGGTATCGGTATGAAATTCCTCCGGAATAGTGTCGATCATCTCCCACGCCAGCCCGGCGTTATAGGCGATATGCTGCAGGGTCACCGGCAGCCCTTCGGCCTTCAGCGCTTCTTTCAGCGCGTCCAGCAGACGGAAGTAGGTACCCATAAATCCGGCGGCACGGCACTGTTCGCATTGACAGAAACTGCCGTTGTCGTTGGGCCATATGGTTAGGTTGTCGATTTCCGGATTACGGCGGCAGAAATTCACCGCGTTCTGAACGAACAGCGCCACGGTGTTGGGGTTGGAGAAGCAGGGCTGGAGATCCATCCGCTTGCCTTCGTAGAGCCCAAACCAATCCGGATGCTCCCGGAAGGTATCCCGTATATTGAGGAAGGAATCCATGCAGTGGCCGCCTACATCCAGCAGCATATCCCGCCGGCGCACTTCCCGCAGATAATCCTCCCGGTTTGCTTCCCATTCTTCGATGCCGATGGTGCAGACATTGTAGCCCAGCTTCATTGCCAAATCCAGATCAGCCGGATCGGACGGCGCCAGATTGAAGCCTCTGCGGGGAAAGGCCGCCGTGATGGTAACCGGCTGGATTTCCCGCACAGGCTCCCCCAGCACAGGGACGGATTCCAGCCCCGGACGGAGGAAGCGGATATGGAGATATGTCTCCAGAAAATAATAGACGCCGTAAATAACCGACCGTGGATTGACGCCGCAAATCCAGATCTGGCCCTCCCGCTCCTCCAGCTGAAACCGGTCGGTAAGCTGCTCCGTTTCCGGCTCCACCGCCAAAACGAATCCGGCGGATTCCGTGCTGTCCGTGATATACAGCGGCAATCCGGCCGTCCGCTCATAATAGCGCCGCAGCTCCTCGGCGGCGAAGCGTATGGCCTCTCCATCCGCCATCAAAAAAATTCCCCGGGAGATCTCTCGCAAATGACATTTGCCCATCTTAATCTCTCCTTTTCTAAATATCCTCCATTTTCATACGCCCGAAAAATTCCGGCCGATGGAAATCCGGCGCCGCCGTTTTTACCGGCTGCCATGCAGCATGATGCCGTGGCCGTAACTCCCCGCACTTATAAAAGTTCCCCCGGAGAATACCGCCGGGGGCCGCCTCCCAGCCGCCGTACAAACGGCAGAGCAGCGTCTGCGGCAGAAACGCCGTCACTTCCCACCATGCACCGGTGCGGGATGGATGAATGAGCAGCCCTTCTTCTCCCTCTTCCGCCGGCCGCCGTTTTCCTGCCTCACCAAAATGCAGCAGGTACACCCCGGCGGCGTTGATCTCCAGATTCAGGTACCGGCGGTCGGTCTCCGGCTGGAAATTGATGAAAGCCTCCACACAGCTGTCATGGCAAACCGTTCCGTTGTGTTCGGCAATTCTAGTCCGGGGCCGCTCTTCCCGGCAGCGAAACCGCAGCCAAAAACCTCGTCCCTCCTGATACAGCAGCGCCGCTTCCGTCTCCGGACGGTAATCCCCGCCCCAGCCGAACCAATTGATGGATAAACGCTCCGCCCTCTCCCACGGCGGACAGTCTCCTTTAAATCGGCGAATGGTGTACATTATCGCCCTCCTTCGTTGTTTTTCTATGTTGTTCTCTGTGAACTCGCCGCTGTCAAGGGAAGTATAGCACAAGCAAGCAGACCATCGGTATGCATTCTTTCCGTATTTGTGGTCTTTTTTATGATACTTTTGGTCAACACAACGAAAATCAGATAATATTCACTACAAAATCATAAAATTCCACCTTGTCTGAGCAAAATTTTTTCTTTATGTTGGGATTGTAATCACCGGCCGCCACATCCCGCCGGACAGAGAAAGCGAGGGAGCATCATGCCCACACTCACCTTTGAAAAAAGGCAGATTCCCATGTCCCACTTCACCGCCAAGGCCTCTGTTCCCGCTGTCCTGCGGGATATCAACGTCCAGACGGATAAGGACGGTTCCGCCCTGCCGCCGGACGCCGGGCTCTTTATCGGGTATGGGGATATTCCCACCATCTTCCCCTACCGCAAGCAAAACCTCTACAACCGGGAGCTCACCCTGCAGACGCTGGAAATCGCCGTATTGGAGAACGAGTTTCTCCGGGCGGAATTTCTTCCCTCCTTGGGAGGACGGCTGTGGTCCCTGACGGATAAATGCCGGGGTAAAAACCTGCTCTATACCAACGATGTGATCCGGGCAAGCAATCTGGCGCTCCGTGACGCCTGGTTCAGCGGCGGCGTGGAATGGAACATCGGTATGGCGGGCCATTCCCCTTTCACCTGTTCCCCCCTGTTCACCGCCCGCTATACCTCTGAGGAGGGCTATCCCGTACTGCGGATGTACGAATATGAACGCATCCGCCGGGTGGCGTGGCAGATGGATTTTTATCTGCCTGACGATGCCAGGGAGCTTCACTGCCACATCGCTATCTTTAACGATACCGATCAAACCCTTCCCATGTATTGGTGGAGCAATACCGCCGTTCCGGAGCTTCCGGGAGGCCGGGTCCTTACGCCGGCCCGGTCCGCCTTCACCAACCGGGAAAACCGCATACTGCAGGTGGACATCCCCCTGGCGGATGGAACGGATGTCACCTACCCGGAAAATCTGGAACGGCCGGTGGATTACTTTTATCGGCTGGAGGAGAAGCGTCCCCGTTTTGAGGCTTATCTGGATGCCGACGGCCGAGGACTGGTTCAGTTCTCCACCCGGCGGCTCCAAGGCCGGAAGCTCTTTGTCTGGGGCAGCCGCACTGCCGGACGAAACTGGCAGCGGGTCCTCACCGAACAGGCGGGGCCCTATCTGGAAATTCAGGCCGGGGCAGCCAGAACCCAATACGAATGTCTGCCCATGCCGCCTCGAACGGTGTGGGACTGGGTGGAATGCTACGGCCCCCTGGAAGCGGATCCGGATAAAATCCATGGCGATTACACCGCGGCGGTGCAGGCGGCGGAGGAAGCGCTGCTGCGGCGTGGGGACCCGATGGATTTGGAAGAAGAGCGCCTTCGCCGCAATCGGGGAGATGCCAGGAAACAGGCCGATCTGATTTTTCCCGGAAGCCCCTATGGAGGGCTGGAAAACTACATGCGGGCGCAGCGGCGGCAGCCGCCGCTCCCCGATCATCTGGCGTTTCCCACGGACAAAATCCCGGTTCAATGGGAGGCTCTGCTCCGCCTTGGCTATTTTCCTCCGCAAGATTCCCAAGAGGCGCCAGGCCCTTATTTTGAGGACGACGGTTGGCTGAAGCTGCTGGAATCCTCGATGACCGGCCCCAACAGCGGCAGCTGGTATGCCCGTTATCATTTGGGTCTGTTGTACCTGCACAAAGGCCGGCGGGAGGAAGGGGAGGCACAGCTGCGGGAATCCCTGCGTCTGACAGAATCCCCCTGGGCTTGTCACGCCTTGGCGGCGGCCCGCTGGGAAGCAGGCGATCCAGTGGGGGCTGCGGCCTATGCCCATCGGGCGGCCATCCTGCGCCCGGACGACCTGAGCCTGATCAAGGATTGCCTGAGTCTGCTGGCTCGCTCCAAACGCTATGATCTCACCCTGGAGCTGCTCCCTCTTTTCCCGGACACCATCCGTCAGGACGGCCGGATCCATCTCTATGAAGCGGAGGCGCGGCTGCATACCGGAGACGTGCCGGGTGCGCAAGCCCTGCTCCTAGCAGACGGAGGGCTGTTCCCAGCGGATCTCCGGGAGGGGGAAACCACCCTGGCGGAGTTGTGGACCGCCCTGCAGCAGGCCGAAAACAGGCCGCAAGCCTCCGATATGCCCGATGCCTTCCTTTTTTGGTAGCCTTCGCTTTTCCGGCCCGTCCGCCGCAGTCCGCCCCGGGCAGCGGCGATAGCATAAAGCTGACATTTCAAAGGAGGAGAATGGAAATGAAACCATCGCAGCCCCTGTGCAAACCGCGGCTGAGGACCGTGCTGATGACCTGCTTGCTGGCGGTCGCCTTCCCCCTCACCGCTCTGATGTCCACCGCCGGCGTCACAGCCGCGCCCCGCTTTCCCACCGACCCCACAGCCGCCGACCTCGCCTTGGAAGTCCCGCCGGTAAAGCTCAATCCCCAGGATGCCGACTACCAGGACGGCAACCGGGCCTGGCAGGGCATTGCCGGTATCGAAAAAGCCGCCAACGGCCGGCTGTGGGCCAGCTGGTACGGCGGCAATCCGGCGGGAGAAAACGAATACAACTGGAGCCTGCTGTATACCAGTGAGGATGACGGCGATACTTGGACGGGCCCGGTGGTAGTCGTGGATCCGGACACCCCCGTCCGGGCCTTCGATCCCATGCTCTGGACCGATCCGGACGGCCGGCTGTGGTTCTTCTGGAATCAGAGCTATTACCGGGATGATGGACGCTACGGCGTATGGGCCATCCACACCGACAATCCTGAGGACGCCAACCCCACCTGGAGCGAGCCGAAACGGCTTGCCAACGGCATTGCCATGAACAAGCCCATCGTCCTCTCCGACGGCACCTGGATGCTTCCCGCCGTGATCTGGAAAGGCAGCGGCACCACCGAATTTGAGGATGAAGTGGACGCCAATGTCTATATATCCAAAGATAAAGGGGAGACATGGAGTTACCAGGGCAGCGTCCGTCATTACGCAGCGGAGAAGGTCAATCCCGAAACCTATCAGGTCAGCGAGCATATGGTGACGGAGCAAAAGGACGGCAGCCTGCGGATGCTGATCCGCTCGGATATCGGTATCGAGGAAAGCTATTCCACCGACGGCGGGAAAACCTGGAGCGACGCGGTGGATGCCGGCATCACCAAAGTGAATTCCCGTTTCTATTACGGACGCCTGTCCTCCGGCAACCTGCTGCTGGTCTATAACGATCCGCCTCAGAACGGCACCGCCCGTACCCATCTCACCGCCGCTATCTCCACCGACGACGGCAAAACCTGGCCTTATAAGCTGGTGCTGGATGAACGCAATATCGTGGCATATCCCGATGCCGTCGAAGATGAGGAGGGGAACATCTATATCATCTATGACAAAGGCCGCTGGGCGGAGGGAGAAATCCTCATGGCAGTGGTTACCGAGGAGGACATTATGGCCGGCGCGCTGACCGGCAACAATTCCCGGCTGAAGGTCATGGTGAACAACAACACCAAAATCGAAGACCCCGATCCTCCTCTGGCGGAAAACGCATGGATCACCTTTGACAGCGGCTGCACCTGGACCAGCAATCCCAAGTGGTTTGTGGTCACCCCTTCCGACGCGGGCCTGGGCGTTCGGATTGTGCAGGCCGGTGCCGGGCCCACCAGCGGCGCGGGGTTTGCTCAGCGGCTGACCACCGACGGTAAGGCGGCGGACGGAAGCAACGAGGCCCAGGCCATCCGCTTCTATATCAAAAATCCAGGAGAAGCCACCACGGTTCGGGTGCAATTCCGGGACACACAGAAAAACATCTGGCACAGCATTCCCATCAGCATTGCCGGCGGCAGCGACCGGTTTGTGGCTTATGACGCGATGCTGGACGCCTTTACCTATCGCTGGAGCGATGCCGGCGCCGACGCGGAAATCGTGGCCCGGGGCACCTCCTTCAAGGCTGCCCGGGAGGCTGGAAAGATCAGCGCGGCGGAATATGATGTGGATGTGCTGACCTTCGTATTCAGCGCCCCCACCACGGACGACATGATCCTGAAAAGCATCAGCGCCGTGTCGCTGTCCTGAGAAGGAGAGGAGGAGTATGAGAATTATGAAGCTCATGAAAAAAATTCTGACCCTTGGCCTGGCCTCCCTGCTGCTGGGACAAATCACCTCCCTGGCTGCGGCGGAACGGTATGAGGCGGTGAATCCCGCCTACGCCTTCAGTGAAAAAACCAATTGGCGCGGCGGCGACGCCTCTGTATCGGTAGCGGCGGATGGGATGACCGTTATCAACAAGGCGCCCTACGGCACAGTGGGCAGCGGCTTCGGCTTCGCCAAAAATCTGACCGCCGATTCCCAGCCCTATGACGGTACCAACGATATCCAAGCCCTGCGGCTGTATGTCAAAAACCCGGGCGCGGATGTGGGTCTGTATCTCCAGTTTGCCGATCCCCATCACAACACCTGGTGGCAGTACACCACCATCAAAGGCGGCTCCCAGGAATATGTTGCCTACGATTTTCCTATGAAAAGCTTCACCTATCGCTATAATTACGACGGCGCGGATTACGAAATCGTTGCCCGGGACAGCACCTGGGAAGCGGCGGCAAATGCCGGAACGCTGAAACCGGAAAACCGGGTGCTCTGGTCGGTGAACTTCACCTTCGGCACCGCTGAAACGGACATTGCCCTTTCCTTCAGCAAGCTGGATCGGGTATATGAAACCGACACGCCGCCCGCTCCGTCCAGCTCCGATACCAGCAGCACGCCCAGCTCCGACGGCAACGATTCCCAGCCGGGAGAGGATTCCTCCCTTGCACCCAGCGGCTCCTCCTCCGACACGCCCAAGCCCGGTACAGGCGACCGGACCGCAGTGCTGCCTCTGACGGCGGCGCTGTTCACCGCCGCAGGCGTCATGGCGGTTGTCCTCATCAAACGGCGGTCGCAGGCTATCCCGCCGGAAAAATAATCTTCTGACACACAAAACCGCCCGGAAGCTTGTTCTCCCGGGCGGTTGATTTATTGATTCCGGTTAATCTGCCGTCATGTTCATATACTAACCGGGTATCCTGTTAACCCGGCAGTTATCGCCGGACATTTCAGCGGAGGTAGGTCATGGAAACTTTTGAGGACTATCTGGCAAAGCTGGAGAATGCAGAACATCGAGCCCGATTGGAAGAAATCTTCCATTGGATAGCCAAAACGTTCCCCCGGCTGCAGCCCAAAGTTGCCTGGAATCAGCCCATGTTCACCGATCACGGCACCTTTATCATCGGCTTCAGCTCCGCCAAAAAGCACCTGGCCGCATCACCCGAACGGGCCGCTATCCAATATTTCTCCCACGAAATACACAGGGCCGGGTATGAACACAGTCTTGAGCTGATCCGTTTCCCCTGGGACCGGCCGGTGGATTTTGATTTGCTGGCAAGGATCATCGATTACAACATCCATGAAAAAAAGGATTGCTCCACTTTTTGGCGCAAATAACCCGGAAGCTGAAAAAACGAGGTTCCCACAAAGGGGCCTCGCTTTTTTCAGAGATGGCGCCACATGCGTATACAATCCATCAGATAACCGGCTCCGCAGAGGTTTCCTCCGCCTCCAGTGTTGCTATCCGCTGCCCTTCTGCTGTATCCTCCGAAGCAGCCGTATTCCCAGACGCCGCCAGCCTGCACAGCCGTATCAGCGCCACCAGAATCACCGTCGCGTTCAGCTTCGGTTCCGTCCAGTCGGTGCAGCCCCCTGCCTGAGCGGTTTGACAAGCAATGCCTTCCGCCTGCTTCTGAAAGCCAAAAAGCGCATAGAGAACAATGAGGGAGGCGGCAATCTGGATCGCCTTTGGATCGGGGCAGGAGGCTGTATCAACAGTCTGAGCATCCCGGGCACTCTCCAGCAGCAGACATTTCTGTAAATCCAGCGCCTTATACTGCATGGCCACGCCAAGGAGAACAGCGCGAATCAGTCCCTGGGAGTTTTCCAGAAGGGCCAGCTGTTCTTGCAGTTCCTCGCTGAGCGGCGGTTCTTTCGCGCACGGCATTCCCGCATCCTCCTTTGATTTTTGTCCACAGGACAGTGTATGTCAAAGGAAAAGAAGGGGTGCGAGAACCGCCCCAATCCCCTTGTTCAAGAATATGAAGAAGCCCTCTCATAATCTCTTTGGCTTAAATTTCTTTCTGTTCAAAACCGCGTGCATCTCCATACGACAAATTCTGTTCTTTGAGCAGATTCGGCAGCTCATCGTTATTCTGCAATTGCTCATTCTTTCTAATGTACGGATGAATTTTTCAAATCGAACGCACAACGGCTCATCTTCATAAAAAATTCACAGATGAAACCCGGCCCGAGGCTTGTATTCCGGCGGGGAAGCGGCTATTATAAAAGCGAATCCGCGGAACCGTCGGTTTTAAACACTTCCCGGGGGTAGGTCAGGACATCCCTATCAGGCTGTGAGAGCAATCACCGCCAGCACCTCCAGGGGATTCTCTCCGGTATTGCGCAGGGCATGGCCTTCTCCGCTGCGGGTGACAGTGGCATCCCCCGCTTTCAGTGATACGACAGTGCCGTTATCATCCATCTCACCGCAGCCTGAAAGGACATAAAAGAATTCTTCCTCATTTTCATGCACATGGTAGCCGATGGAAGCTCCCGCCGGCAGGGTAATTCTGGAAAACAGCCGCAGCGGCGAGGCATACTCTCCCTTTTCAAAGGCTGCTGTTAGGGTGACAGTACCATCACCCTCCCGCATATGGAGCCGCTGTTCCACAGGCATATCCGACGCGTGTTTGAGCATACTAATCCCTGTCCTTTCCTGATAATCAAAATTTTTCCATTTCAATCCGTTATGCTGTTCCCGTCAACCCGGGGATGGACATATACAAGTTCAGAACGAAAGGAGCCGATTTTCATGAAAAAATACGTTTGCACCGTCTGCGGCTATGTGTACGATCCCGAGGTGGGTGATCCCGACAACGGCATCGCCCCCGGCACTGCGTTTGAGGATCTGCCCGACGACTTTGTCTGCCCGGTCTGCGGTGTGGGCAAGGATATGTTCGAGGCTGAAGACTAATTTACAGCCGGCGAATTCGATGGCAGCGAAACAACAGCGGCGTCCCTCCTATCTTGGCGGGGCGCCGCCTGCTTTTGATCAGAAAACGCAGCAGCCGACGGTCCAGGAAATCCGGGGCGTGGATTATCCTTCCGTTTTATCTTTCCGGCGACGTTTATCCGCGCATTCCCGGCAGTAGCCATATAGCTGGATAACATGATCGGTGACGGTAAACCCGTCCCGGCGGGCGATTTCCTTTTCCAGTGCATCCATAGGGCAGGCGGGCAGATCCAGCCGGGCGTTGCAGTCCTTGCAGATCATGTAATGCTTATGGGCATGGGGCTCCGCGGCGGCATACAGCCTCTCGCCGTTTTCCAGCAGACCGGCGGATACCTCACCCCGACCCTGCATAGCCTCCAGATTGCGGTAGACGGTGGATTTGGCCAGGGTGGGCTGCCGCTGCACACAGCGGGCATAAATTTCTCCCGCCGTCAGCGGAACCGCCGCCTCGCGCAGCACACTCATGATCAGCTGTTTCTGCCGGGTGATCCGGGTTTTCTCCATCCCTGCCGCCTCCCTTCCTGTTTGTATTGTAGCCCCCGGCGGCCGGAATGTCAACCGGCGGTACCGCCGACAAAATCCGCTTGACAAAGCCGACCGGCCGCGCTATGATTATTGCGAACGAGTTGCAATAACGAGGAGGAAGCTCTTTGTACAGGATGGAAAACGACGGGATGCCGGGAAAGACCAAAGGAAAAATTGCCCTGCTGATGGCGGGGATCGTCGCCGCGTCAGCGATAATGACCCTGTTCACCGGTGTGTCCCATCACAAAACCGGCGGAATCCGGGTGGTGGCTTCCTTTTATCCGGTTTATATCGCAGCTCTGAATCTGACGGACGGGATGGAGGGAGTCGCGGTGGAAAGCCTGACTCAGCCCCAGACCGGCTGTCTCCATGATTTTCAGCTTTCTCCGGAGAATATGATCGCCCTGACCGGAGCGGATGCATTGCTGATCAATGGCGCCGGGGCTGAGGCGTTCCTGGATCAGGTTGCCGCCCAGCTGCCGGACCTGCCGGTGGTGGATTCCTCTCAGGGAATCGAGTTGCTTCCCGCCGGCCACGTGCACGAACATGATGAGGAAGAGGAAGAAGAGGATGATGACCATGCTTTTTATAATGAGCATATCTGGGCCAGTCCTCAGCGATACCGCAAACAAGTGGAGAATCTGCGGGACGGGCTGATCCGATTGGATCCGGCCCATGCCGCGGATTATGAGGCCAACGCGGCAGTTTATCTCGCCAAGGTGGACGCGGCGGCTGAAAGACTGCAATCCGCTGTCAGAAAGGCCGCGACCAGGTCCTGCGTCACCTTTCACGATTCTCTCCAGTATTTTGCCCGCGACCTGGGCCTCACTCCGGTGGCAGCCCTGACCATGGGAGAGGAAGCGGGGGTGTCCGCAGCGGATCTGGCTGCCGCGCAACAGGCGGCAGCGGCGGCGGACAAGGTGCTGCTGCTGTATGACAGCCAATATCCCGTGGAATACGCTTATGTGAGCGATGGTGCGTCCTGGAGCCGAGCCCTGTCTCTGGACATGGGCGTTACCGGAAAAACGGATAAGGACGCCTGGCTTCAGGCCATGGAAGGCAATGCCCAAGCGCTGGAGGCGGCTTTTGGCTGAAAGCGGCGGGCCGAAAAGAAAGGGAATGAATATGAGCGGATGCGGGCTGCATTGTCTGAAAATACAGCATATTACTGTCCGGGCAGGAGACGCGCTGCTGCTGGACGATGTCAATCTCCACGCTCATTGCGGGGAGCTGACAGCCATCATTGGACGCAATGGCGCGGGTAAATCCACCTTGCTGAAGGCGATTTTGGGAGAGCTGCCTCACAAGGGAATGGTGGAGTTCAGCGGACACAGCGGTTCTCCGGTGGCAGGCAAACCGCGGGTGGGCTATGTGCCCCAGTCGCTGAACCTGGATCCCGGCTCCCCGGCGACGGTGTACGATATGGCGCTGGCCTTTACCTCCGGGTGGCCCGCCTTCCTGCCTCGGCGGCGAAAGGAGGCGGAACGGCTGAAGAGTCATTTCTCCCGGTTCGATGCGGAAGGGCTGCTGCATAAGCTGGTGGGGCGGCTTTCCGGCGGCGAACTGCAGCGGGTACTGCTGGCGGTGGCCACCCTTCCCCACCCGGATTTGCTGGTGCTGGACGAGCCGGTCTCCGGGGTGGACAGCGAGGGACTGGGCCGCTTTTACGATATGCTGGAGCAGCTGCGCCGTACCGACGACATGGTGATTCTGCTGGTTTCCCATGATCTGGAATACGTGCGGCGGCATGCGGATCGGGTGGTGCTGCTGGATCGCTCGGTTCGGGCGATAGGAACCCCGGAACAGGTGTTCTCCTCCGCCGCTTTTGCGGCGGCGTTCCCGAAAGGAGGGATGGCGGATGCTTGAAACCCTGTTGGGCTGGTGGGAATATGACTTTATGCGGCGGGCGTTTTTCGCGGTACTGCTGATCATGCCGCTTTTTTCTCTGCTGGGTACCATGGTGGTAAACAACGGCATGGCCTTTTTCTCCGACGCTCTGGGCCATTCCGCCCTGACGGGAGTGGGAATCGGGGTGCTGCTGGGACTGGCTGATCAAAGCTTGATTATGGTGGTCTTTGCCGTGATTTTCGCCCTGCTGATGAACCGGATCCGCCATTCCCGCCTCTCCTCCACCGATACGGTAATCGGCGTATTTTCGTCCTGCGGGGTGGCGCTGGGACTGGTGCTCCTCTCCAGGGCCGGAAATTTTTCCAAATACCAAAGCCTGCTGATCGGGGATATCCTCAGCATATCCAGAGAGCAGCTGCTGGTACTGGCCGCCACTCTGGTGATCGTGCTGCTGCTGTGGCTGCTCTGCTTCAATCGTTTTCATGCGGTAAGCATCAGCCCGGCGCTGGCCCGGAGCAAGGGCATTGCCGTGGGGCTGATGGATAATCTCTTTGTGGTGATCATCGCGGTGGTGGTGATGATGGCCATCCGTTGGGTGGGATTGTTGATCATCAACGCCATGCTGATTCTCCCCGCCGCCGCCGCTCGCAATGTGGCGCGGGGGATGAAGAGCTATCACCTGACGGCTCTGCTTTTTTCCCTGTTCTCCGGTATGGCGGGACTGCTGCTTTCCTATTTTAATGCCGTAGCCACCGGCCCTATGATTGTGCTGGTAGCCGCTGTTCTCTTCTTCGGCACCTTTGCTATGCGGAAAAAAAACTGAACGGTATTCGTCACCCATCCGGCTGTCGACGCATAGCTTGTACTGCGGGGAGAAAACCCGCACACGATGACAGGGGCCCAATGTCCCTGATGAAAGGAAGCCACCGTTATGCGCTGTAACCGATGCGGAAACACCACCGCCTCCACCCTGGGATCCGAAGTCGCTTTTGCGGCTGCCAACGGCGTCTTGCTCTCCGGAAACGGCACCAACAACACTGTGACCTTTACTCAATCGATACCGGTCACGGTTACCTGCCGCGTGCAGCCCGGAACCTCCGGATCCGGTTGCGGATGCGGCTGCTGAATCCTCTTGCCCGCTGTACCTCCCGGCGGGCAGCCGTCCCTGCGGGGACGGTTACTTAATCCGTCCCGAAACCTGTATTGTCAGTCCGCCGGTCCGCGGTAGGCTTCCTGCCGGCTGGGGCAGTGCAGAAGGGGGCAGTACCGACAGGTTTCAAAGTGCTCCTCGGCGGAAAAATAAAAGCCCGAGATGGATTTGGAAGGCAGCATCAGGCTGGAGGCGGTCAAAGTGACGCCAACGGTCCCGGCGACGTCTCCCATCAGCCGGAACAAAGCCTCCTGCTGTGACAGGGGCCAGGCGGAGATGGACCCCGGCCGCATATTGGACAGGTCTCTTTGAGGGAAATAATCCCGCCGAATGGCCTGCAGCATTTCCGTGCGCACTGCCGTCAACAGCATCAGCTTAATGGTATCCGCCCAAAACTGTTCCAGCGGATCACTGTCATAGGCAGCGGACCATTGTTCCGCTTCAACGCCGCAGGTAGCGACGTAGGGAACGATGCGGCGGGTATGCTCCAGATTTCTGCTTACCAGTGCGGAGGTCAGCCGAACACCGTCCGCCAGCACGTAATCGCTTCCCCTTTCGGTCACCAGCGCCAGACGGTACACGGCTTTGGGGCGGGCCACCGCCAGGGCTTCCGTCAACATACGGCGGACGGCAGCAACGTCCTCGGCGTTTTCCTCGGTTTCCGCTTCCATATGCAGGGTGCGGAAAAGCGCTGCCTCATCCACCTGGGGATGTGTCAGCTGCAGCACGATATTTTCCATCTGTCCTCCGCCTTTCTATGATAACGAATATCTCAGGCCGCGCTGCTGTCATTATACCTTTCTGGTGTGGTTTGTCAACGTGTTTGGCCAACGGTCATTGAAGAATGGGAGATTAAGTTTTTCCTCTATCCCTCCTGTATGGGCCGGAATAAAAAAACAGGGCAGGAATCCGCAAAAAGGCTCTTGACAGGGGATGCGGGAATGTGCTATCATAATGGACGCCGTGACGTATGTGCGGGTGTAGTTCAGTGGTAGAACCCCAGCCTTCCAAGCTGGTCGTGTGGGTTCGATTCCCATCACCCGCTCCATTTTATCCAGCTCCGCGGGACGGCAGAGACCGGAAATATGCGCCTGTAGCTCAGCTGGATAGAGCATCTGCCTTCTAAGCAGAGGGCCAGGGGTTCGAGTCCCTTCAGGCGCGCCATATATGGTGGATGTAGCTTAGTTGGTTAAAGCGCCAGTTTGTGGCACTGGAGACCGTGGGTTCGAATCCCATCTTCCACCCCACATTTACGAAGAAGGGACACACGGGTCACCGCGTGTCCTTCTTTATAAAAAACGGCATATTGGGGTGTAGTCTAGCGGTAGGACAGCAGACTTTGACTCTGCCCGTGCTGGTTCGACTCCAGCCATCCCAGCCAGAAAAGCACCCTCACCGACAGGTGGGGGTGCTTTTTGACTGAAATAGGATGAAGAGGCGAACCGAAACAGCCGGGGGGAACGGAGTAAATCCGCGTATAGAATTCGAAAAAATAGGGGCCGTTTCACAATGCCTTACCGCAGGCAACGGCCACACCACATCCAGCTATCCCAGCCACACCTGCGGTAAGTATGCCGTAAACAGCAGGCCTTTCTTTTTTGTCAGAAGTCTGCGCCGGCAAAGGGTATCTTTTGCGCAAGTAAAAGGCCCATCGGAGCAAGCAAAACATCGCTTGTTCCGGTTTTTAACGGTTATCGCCTTGCTCACTCCGTCGCCCCTCCTGTCCGCAAAGGCTGCTTGTGTTGGCCTCTTTATCCATATTCAGCCAAATGAATAAGATTGCGCCATACATCATCCCCCGGCGCAGCGGCGTTTTACCGGAGGCTAGGCTCCGGTGTGGGTACGATGTAGTCTTCGTAGAATTCCGGCAGATATTTCTTGCAGATGTCCGCTTTTACAATGGCTTGTCCGCCGAAGACGCGAAAAATAGCGGCGTCGGCCTGGCTGTTTATCACCAGGGGCTTTTCATACACTTTAGTGCACATATTGATGGCGGCCTGAGGGATGACGGGGCGGAGCCTTCTGATTTCCAGCGTTTGTTCCTCATTTGCCCAGCCCACCCATTGGGTTTGCCCGCCGAAGTTCTCGTTATCGCCGAAATAGATCCAATAATAAGTGGCCTCTTCATCCACGGCGATGTGATTTTTACAATCCAGATAGCGTTTATACAACGCATTATACTGCCCATCTTGGAAAATTTTGTTTTCTTCCTCCACCATTTGCGCTTTGATACCGATTAATCCCAAAAGATAATCGGCGGAAACATCGAAAAAGGTAGCCAGCTTAATCAGGGTATGCGTATCCGGACGGGATTTCCCTGCTTCGTAGCGCTGGATGGATTTCACACTGATTTCCAGGCTTTCGGATAGCTGCTCCTGGCTCAGTCCAATGGCCATGCGCAGCTTTTTGATTTTTTCTCCCAACGATTTCATGCGGATTCCTCCTTGCTTAATCTGGTAGGTTTATTATAATAGAAAATAAAAGCAAAGGAAACGGACAATTCTGTCCTGTGCCGGAGAGTACGGCGACGGATATCGCGGGAGGCTGAAGCATGTCGGATCATTTACAATTTCCCATAGCGTTTGAGATCGCCGGCGGCGACGAGGAGAGAATCCGGGCTTTTCAGCTGAGCGCACTGGTGACGGACAAATACGGCGTTGATTGGTGGCTGCATACTGAATGATCCGGGGGATACAGCATTGGAACGAAACTTAACCACTGGGAAAATCGGAAAATCTCTGCTGCTTTTCAGCCTGCCGATGATTGCGGGCAATATGCTGCAGCAGCTCTATAACGTGGCCGATACACTGATTGTCGGCAAGACCATCGGCCCTACGGCGCTTTCCGCGGTTGGATCGGCCTATTCGCTGATGGTACTGCTGACCTCCATTATTCTGGGCTTGTGCATGGGAAGCGGCGTGGTGGTGGCCCAGTTGTACGGAGCCGGTCAAACCGACGGCATGAAGACGGGAATTTGGAATGCTTTTATCTTTATTACAGCGATTTCGCTGCTGATCAATATCCTGTCGCTGCTTCTTTTGGACCCCCTTCTGGCTTGGCTGAACGTTCCGGATGAGGCTCTTGCGTTCACGCGTCAGTATCTGCGAATCGTGCTGCTGGGGATGACCTTTGTATCCGTTTATAATTTTTTCTCCGCGGTGCTGCGCAGCATCGGCAACACCATGGCGTCGCTGCTGGTTCTGGTGGCATCGTCCATCACCAACATCGTTCTGGACTTGGTATTTATTTTGTATTTTCATATGGGGGTGGCGGGCGCAGCGGCCGCGACTCTGATTGCACAGATATTGTCCGCCGTGTGCATCACGATCTATTTTTTTGCCAAGGCAGGGCACATCCGTCCCCAAAAACGCCATATGCAGATCCACGCGCCGCTGCTGCGGCGAATCGTTCAAACCTCTGCGCTGACGGCGGTGCAGCAATCCATCATGAATTTCGGTATCCTGATGGTGCAGGGACTGGTGAATAGCTTTGGATTTGCCGCCAGCGCCGCTTTTGCTGCTGTGGTAAAAATTGATGCTTTCGCCTATATGCCCGCTCAAGATTTCGGCAACGCCTTTTCCACCTTTATCGCACAGAATCACGGGGCGAAGGAGCCGGAACGGATCCGTCGGGGTAGCCTGGCCGCCGCCAAGATCAGCGGCGCCTTCTGTTTGCTGGCTTCGATAGCGGTGGTGTCGCTCGCCAAGCCGCTGATGCTGCTGTTTGTCAAGCCGGAGGAGGCCGTCATTATTCAAATTGGCGTGCAGTATCTGCATATAGAGGGGGCTTGTTATGTGGGAATCGGCCTGCTGTTTTTACTGTACGGCTTCTATCGCGGGCTGGAAAGGGCGGGTATGTCCATCGTGCTGACAGTAATTTCTTTGGGCAGCCGGGTGCTGCTGGCTTATACGCTTTCGGCCCTTCCCGCTATCGGGATGATGGGAATCTGGTGGTCCGTTCCCATCGGCTGGGCCTTGGCGGATATTTTCGGCATCGTCTATTATCTGATCCGGCGGAAAAAGCTGCTGGTCTGAACCGGCATACAGAGCGTTTTCCGTCTGGCGGATCATTGAAAGCAAGAAAAAGGCGGCATGCTTGCCGCCTTCAGCCCGCGGGCGGGTGATTGTTGCGCAAGGGGGAACTGCTTTCCACGGAAAGGAACCCTTACGGTTCCCCAGCAAGCCGTAGGCTTGGCTGCATCACACTCCCCTTCCCTCCGAAACACTTTATCGACAGTCTCAAGGCGGCATATTTGCCGCCTTTTCTCTGTTTTCCATTTTTTTGCAACCAAACATTGCCGGACGACACTATATAAGCGGAGGGAGGAATGGATATGCCGCCGCAAACGGAATCCGAGGAAAATTTGATGGAGATCTTTTCCACCCAATATATCGAAACGCTGTTTTACTTCTGTCTGAAAAAGACCGGCAGTACCGCCGAAGCGGAGGATCTGGCTTCAGATATCACCGTAAATATTCTGGCAGCGCTGAAACGGGGCACCGTACCCGCCAGCTTTTCCGCTTGGGTATGGAAAATCGCCCGCAATCGCTACAGCGTCTGGGCGCGGCTGAAACGCCGACGAACCGATGAGGTATCCGGAACCGATATCGGTGCGCTGGAAATTCCCGGTGATCAATCGGTGGAAGAGGATTGCATCCAAGCGGAGGACAAGCGGCTGCTGCGTCGGGAACTGGCCTTTATCGCCGGTGAATATCGGAACCTTCTGGTGGCTTACTATGTTGAAGGCCGCCGGGTACAGGATATCGCCGACGGGCTGGGACAGCCGGAAGGCACCGTTAAAGCCAATCTGTTCCGCTCTCGAAAACGACTGAAAGAAGGAATGAATATGGCAAGAGAATTCGGCATCAGAAGCTATAATCCCGAAGATGTGGAGTTTTGCGCCAGCGGAAATCAGTCCAGCGGCCTGCCGTGGACTGTCGTGGGGCGGAAGATTCCCAAAAACATTCTGCTTCAGGCCCACAACAATCCCAGCACTTTGGAGGATCTGTCCATGGAATTGGGCATCGCCATGCCGTACATGGAGGAAGAGGTCAAAATTCTTACGGACGCCACCCTGCTGCGGGAGATGGGCGGTAAATATGTGACTAACTTTTTCATCGCGGACAAGGAATGCCAGCTGGCGGTATATCAGGCTCAGCAGCGGGATTCTCGGAAAAGAAGCCGACTGATCGGCGGACTGGTGGAGGACTGTCTCCCGGAAATAGAGCGGCTGTCCATACTGCAGGGCCGGGTGAATGACGATGGTTTCAAATGGCTGCTGTTTCCCATGCTTGTCGACCGCTTCAACGAAGCCAACACAACCGGCAATATCTTTGAAAGCTTTCAGCGTCCCGACGGCGGCAATTGGGGATTCATGGGCCTGGAAAAGCATCATTTGATTCCAGAATCCATTACCATGGAACACAACTGCTGCGGCAATAGTAAAATAACGCTTTTCGGCTCCTATGGCCCCCATGACTACGGGATGCGGGAACGAGCCGGACGGATGAATTTCGCCCAGGCGGCGCTTCTGGCGGATCTGCTGAAAAACCATCGTGCCCTATCCTCCCTGACGGGATCTGAAAAACGTCTGTGGGAAGAGATCGATGGGCGGTTCGCTCATGGAGAAAACGATCAGGTGGTGCCAGATCTGGCGGTCTTTGAGCCGGGAGCCATGGAGCGGATGTTTCAAATTCTCACCAATCATCCAGCGTATAAGCAGGCAGAACAGGCCGTGGAAGCGCTGTACCGGGAAGTCAGGGATATCCTGAAGACCAATAGCATCCCCATCCTCCATGAACAGCTGGACTACTATGTTTCCATGCTGATGTGCGATATCCGCATGATGCTGATCCACGACGAGGTGGAGGCCGGCAGACTGCAGGTGCCGGAGCATCCCGGCAGCAGCACGGTGGGCATGTACCTGTGTATTGATTGACAGCAGCAGATGAAAACAGGTTTTCGAAAAGCGCCGGACTGCGTTGCAATCCGGCGCTTTGAATGCTACAATGATGGCATGATAAACCGGCGGCACACTGAAAGCTCCGCCGGGAAGGAAAGGGACGACTACCATGAAAATCACCACTGTAAATCTGACACCGGACGGCCGTGTGAATCTGACCGCCTATATCCAGCAGCCCTCTCCCGAAATGCCCAATCGGGCGGTGCGTCCGGCGATGATCGTGCTGCCCGGCGGCGGATACGGATTTCTGTCCGACCGGGAGGCGGAGCCCATCGCCTTGTCCTATCTGGCGGCGGGATTTCAGGCCTTTGTGCTGCGCTATACCATCGGCGGGGAGTATCGCTTTGAGGATGCTTTGCAGGATGTATCCGACGCAGTGAAGCTGGTGCGGGAGCAGGCGGAGGAATGGCATCTGGATCCGGAGAAGATCGCCGTATGCGGGTTTTCCGCCGGCGGCCATCTGGCCGCTGCCTCCGGTACCCTGGCGGAGCACAAACCTAACGCCATGGTTTTGGCCTATCCCTGTATTCTGGAGAGCATCAGCCGGATTTTGAAATTCCGGGTCCCATCGCTGGACGAGGCGGTTACGGCTGATACTCCTCCGGCTTTCATCTTCCACACCCGCAACGACCAGGCGGTGCCGGTGGAAAACAGCCTACGTTTTGCGGATGCCCTGGATAAAGCGGGAGTTCCTTTTGAAATGCATATCTTCGGCAAAGGACCTCATGGGATATCCCTAGCCAATTCGGTAACCAATTCCGGCCATCCCACCTTGGCGGACCCAGTGGTGGAGCAATGGATGCCTATGTCCGTCACCTGGCTGAACCGGCTTTTCGGCCTTTAAGATGGAAAGCCTAAGAAATAGTCAAACGGCAACGGGAGATCCGGCGTTCTTGAGAGAGGAAGGGACCTGATGAAACCGTACATTCTCGCCCTGGATCAGGGTACTACCAGTTCCCGGGCCATCCTCTTCGGCCCGGGCCAGCGGATTGCCGGCTGCGCTCAGAAAGAGTTTACGCAAATCTACCCCCAGGCCGGTTACGTGGAACATGACGCGGAAGAAATCATTGGTTCTCAGATGGAGGTGCTGAACCGGGTGCTGCGGGAAAGCGGCGTGGCGGCATCGGAGGTAGCCTGTATCGGCATCACCAACCAGCGGGAGACCACCGTGCTGTGGGATCGAAAAACCGGGCGGCCGATTTATAACGCTATTGTCTGGCAGTGCCGTCGCACCGCGCCTCAATGCGAACAGATGGTCACCGACGGCTGCGAAGGGTATATCCGGGACAATACCGGCCTGCGGATCGACGCTTATTTCTCCGCTACCAAGGTCAAGTGGCTGTTGGATCACGTCCCCGGCGCCCGGGAACGGGCCCGGCGGGGCGAGCTGCTGTTCGGCACGGTGGATACCTGGCTGCTGTGGCGGCTCACCGGCGGGAAGGTCCACGCCACCGATTTCACCAACGCCTCCCGCACCATGATGTTCAACATCCGTACCATGGATTGGGACGACAACATTCTATACGAATTGGATATACCGAGATGCATACTCCCCTCCGTATATCCATCCTCTCATTTCTACGGCAGCACCCGTGTGGAGGGAACCGATATTCCCATCACCGCTGCAGTGGGCGATCAGCAGTCCGCTTTGTTTGGACAGGCCTGCTTTCGTCCGGGAGATGTGAAAAACACCTATGGCACCGGCTGCTTTTTGCTGATGAACGTCGGTGACCGGTTGTTAACCAGCCGAAACGGTCTGATCACCTCGCTGGCGGCGGGCACAACGGCAGCGAAACCGGAATATGTGCTGGAGGGCAGCGTCTTTGTAGGCGGCGCCGTGATCCAATGGCTGCGGGATGAAATGGGAATGCTGAGCAGTGCGGCGGAAAGCGAATATTTCGCCGCCCAAGCGGCAGATAACGGCGGGGTGACGGTAGTGCCCGCCTTTACCGGCCTTGGAGCGCCTTACTGGGATATGTACGCCCGAGGAGCTATTTTCGGCTTAACCAGAGGCGCAGGACGCAACCACATTGTCCGGGCGGCGCTGGAATCCATCGCTTATCAGACTCGGGATTTAGTGGATGCCATGGCGGCCGACACGGGTATTCCCATCCAGGCGCTGCGGGTGGACGGCGGCGCCAGCGCCAACAATTTTCTGATGCAGTTTCAGGCGGATATGCTGGGCTGTCCTGTGCTGCGGCCGCAGATTCGGGAAACCACCGCCTTGGGCGCCGCCTATCTGGCGGGGCTGGCCGCCGGAGTCTGGGATTCGCCGGATCAAATCCGAGAACAATGGAAACTGGAACGCCGCTTCTCCCCCTCCATGGAAGAGGCGGAACGGCAGCGGCTGTTCCGTCAATGGCACCGGGCAGTGGAGAGAAGCCGGAATTGGGCGGAATAAAGGCCGGGTAAGCGATCTCAACAGCGGAAAGGACGGCGGAAATCGTGTGGATGACGAATAAAATCCGGCGGACTATAGCGTCCCGCTACGGGAAAAGGCCCCAGGAACGGTACGATGACGAAGATTTCCGCGGCATCCGCGCTTATTTTGATTATCGCCGTGCCAGAGAGCCACAAGTGTTTGCCCTGGATGAAACCACCTGGTACGATCTGTCCATGGACGAGGTGTTCGAACGGATCAGCAACACCGGCAGCGCCTGCGGAGAACAGCTTTTGTATTATCAGCTTCGCTGTCCGGCAATGAACGAAGAAGAATATCGGCGGCGAGCGGAACTGATCCGGCTGGTGGAAGAGGACCCGGCACTGCGGCAGAAGCTGCAGGAGCTGCTCTTTCGTCTGGGAAAAAGCAATGCGGCCCGAACGGAAGAGGTTTTCTCCCCGGCTCGTCAGGGAAAGGGCCGGCTATTCCTGGCGCTGCTGCTGTTCTTTGGCTTGCTTATCAGCGGTTTTAGCCTGCTGTTTACCCGTGCAACGCTGCCGCTGTCGCTGTTTGTCCTGCTGCTTTGCGCCAACCCCCTCTATCATGTCTTTATGACCAAGCATTTGGATACCCATCTTCCCTCCGCCCGTTATTCCGCCGCTCTGGCGGCTGTTTATACCAGAATCAGGGCGCTGGAAAACAGCGCCCTGACAGCATGGCTGGCGCCTTACGAGGAGGCGGGCCGCCGTGCCCGGGGATTGGGCCGTTTAGGTGCTCTGTCAATGACGATAGACAATGACATCCTGCAGATGCTCAACGGATTGTTCCTGTGGGATCTGATCCTTTATGAACGGATGAAGATCCGGCTGGGACGGCTGCAAGGGGAGGTGTTCGCCCTCCATGAATGCATCGGCAGGATTGACGCCGCCATTGCGGCCGCCTCCTATCGGCGGAGCGTGGAAAGATACTGTGATCCCGAAATTCGGTTCGAAGCGGAGGCGTCTCCGGAGATACAAGTCGTGGACCTGCACCATCCGCTGCTGCGCCGTTCGGTGCCTAACACCCTGGACCTGCAGGGCTCCATGCTGCTTACCGGATCCAACGCTTCAGGCAAATCCACTTTAATCAAAGCGGCTTCTCTAAGTGTGATTATGGCCCAGGGCATTTGCACCGCGCTGTGTCGCTCTTATACCGCCGCTTCCTTTCACGTCTACACATCTATGGCCCTGTCCGACGACATCCTAGCGGAGGAGAGTTATTTTATCACCGAACTCAAGGCTTTTCGGCGGATTCTGCAGGCGGCGCAGCGAGGGGAACGCATCTTCTGCGCTATTGATGAGGTACTGCGAGGCACCAACACGGTGGAGCGGATCGCGGCCTCCAGCGTTCTGCTGGAGGATCTGGGGGGGCGGCAGCTTATCTGTTTGGCCGCCTCTCATGATCTGGAACTCTGCAGCCTGTTGGCCGGCCGGTTTGCCATGGCCCATTTTGAAGAGGCGGTGGTGGATGGACGGGTTGAATTCGATTATCGGCTGCGCCCGGGAGCCGCCTGCACCCGCAATGCCATCCGGCTGCTGTCGGTGATGGGATTCGATGCCGGGCTGGTGCATCAGGTGGAAGATCGGGCTTCTTACTATTTGGAAGAAGGATGCTGGCCCTTGCCGTAACCACATAAAAGAGCCGGCGGCCAACTTCATCGATTGGCCGCCGGCTCTTTTATGTGGTTTTCTTTGTTAATTCGCTGCAGCTCCAATGCCAATCCGAACAGGATCTCCTGCTGCTGCGCTGTGAGACCGCTTTCTTCCACTGCTAGAAGGATATCCGCGGATACATGATACAGCCGGGCGGCTTCGGCCAATTCCCGTGCTGTGGGCTCCTCTTTTTCCAGTTCCCAAGAGACAAGCCGTTCTATGGAAATCCCCAGTGACTCCGCTGCAATGGCCGGAGACAAGCCCGCTTCTTCCCGGCTCTTTTTCAGCCGCGCACCTAATCCCATACCGATCCCCCTGTTTTACGAGCCTTGGATAATGGCATTAGTCTGCGCGTATTTCATGGAATTATCCGCGTGACCTTGGTTGCCGCCGCTCCTGCCAAACAGTGAGCCGTTGGGACTGGTAGCGGGCAAAGGATTTGGTGCATAGGACGAATACCAGGAAATTGCAGGCCATGCCGACAATGGCGCCGTCCACTTCCCAGGGTTTGCCCAGGACATAGTTCCACAGCAGGGAGGAAAGCAGCCCGGCCAGCAGCGCATAGCGAAAGGCCCGGCCGTTGGATTTCACCCCCAGCAGCGCCGCCGCCAGAGGAACCAGAATCAGCGGACACCAGAAGGAATAAGCCAGCACCAGAATACCGAAAATATCCGGCACCACAAAGGCCAGCAGCACTGCCCCCAAACCGGTGGCTACGTTGACTCCCCGCAGCCAGCGCAGCTGGCTTTTATCCGACATATGCGGACAAAGCGGCATCACCGCGTCACAAACCAGTCCCACCGAAGCGCCGTTGAGGAATCCGTCGGCTGCGGAGAGGATAATGGAAACCATGGCCGCCATCACGATCCCCCGGATTCCCAGCGGAAGAATGGCCTGCACCAGGGTGGGCATGGCGGAGGCGGCGTTGTCCGTTACCCCCAGGGCGTAAGCGGTCAGTCCGATCATACCGGTAACGATGAAAAAGGGGATGGAAAACAGGCCGCTGAGAATCGTGCCCCGGGCGGTACCCCGGGGATTGCGGCCGATGAGCAGCCGCTGGGTATAGGGCGGCGCCAGCGCCTCTCCAAACATCATGGTGAGGAAAAGGGAGAAGAAACCTGCCGGCGTGGTGCCGTTAAAGGGATTGAAGTATTCCTTGGGCAGGGTTTCCAACACTGCTGCCGGGCCGCCGGCTTTCTGCAGGGCCATAAACAGCAGCAGCGGCATTCCGGTGGCGAGCAGAATAAACTGAAGAATATCCGCTACGATCACCGACTGCATCCCGCCGAAGGTGGTATACAGCAGCACGATACCGCAGCCGATAAGGATGCCCATATGCTTATCCACCCCCAGCAGCACATGAAACACCAGCCCCATGGCTTCCATCTGAGCGCCCACTACCCCCGCGCAGCAGATGAAGGAAAAAATACCGGTGAGCAGCCGGGCGGACCGGCCGTAGCATTGGCCGATGATGCCGCCTACGGTGCTGACGCCTGGAAAACGGGACACGCCCGGGACCAGGTACCGCCCGATAAAAATCATGGACAGGCTGAAACCGAAAAGGGTCAGAGTGGTGCCGATGCCGCTCTCAAAGGCTTTTTCCGCGTTCCCGGAGGAATAGCCGCCCCCCACATAGGAGGCGGACAGGGTGGCGAAAATCACCAGCGTGCCGTATTGGCCGCTGGATGCGGTGAAATCCTTGGCGTTCTTCACGTTTCGGCCGCCCCGCAGCCCCATTCCCACCAGCAGCGCGATGTACAGCAGTACAATCGCCGTATCCAGCCACATACCCATTCCCCCTCCTCACCATCCTATGTCCTGCGGGACACGGATATGCGGGAGGGCTTTTCCACAAATCGGCCGAGGAAAGTCAGGAAGGGCGGCGGCGCGCTTGCCGCCATCTCAGCAATTCCCATAACCCCAGCAGGAGACAGCCGGCAAAATAGCAGGCCACATCCGCCGGGTCAAAGACAGATCCCAGCAGTACCCGCAGGAAGCCGCTGCTTTCCAGTCTCAGCCATTCCAGCAGGGGCAGCAGCTGGGACAGCTCCACCGCCAGGCAGAAGAAGAACACATACAGTGGCAGCAGCCGGAGCCTCTCCGGCAGAAGGACACGGATAAAGGCGTAGACACACCAGGTCACCAGTACATCTCCCAGATAGGGCCGGACAAACCGGTCCCGCACCCATAGGGCTATGGCGCATTCCACCGCCAGCAGGACAAAAAATACCGCCAGATAAAACAGCCGCTTTTTCTGTTTTGGGGTTGCAGGACGGGACATATAACCACCCCTTTTTCATTTACTGCGCGATAGAATACAAGCCTGGAGGAATGACGATGGAAGTGAGAAGCTACTATCAGAGACCGGACGGCCGCATCTGTTTTCTGGAGGATCTGGTGCCGGCCGCTGGAAATGAAATACGGTTTCGCTGGCGGCTGTGCCGTCCCCGCTCCGGCTGGCGTGGCGACGGCGATATGGGGCTGCTGGTTAATCCGATGCAGGAGACAGAAGATACCTTCTGCCTTCGTCCGGTGGATTGCCGGGGCTGGAAATGGCTGCACACAGGCTGTGATTCCTGCCGCTATCGGCGCAGAGTATCCGTGGGAACCATATATATGGCCCGGGGCTTGCCGATGACTGAGGCTTCGAATGACGGCTGGTATAACCGCTGCATACTGCGGGATGAGTTGGGCGTGGGAGAAGGCGGAAGGCTATTTGTCGGCTGCTGTTTTCGCTCGGCAGACGCTTCCGTCCCGGTACAGGATATTTTTGCCGCGGACTGGACGGATGAGGTGGAAAGGTTATGCCGAAAACTATTCCTGAGAGGGTTCGACGGCGGTTGGCAGCCACGGGCATTCTATGCTTGCGTCCCCGCACAGCGATGTACGCTGACGCCCTCAGAGTTAGCGGCATTCCTGCGGTTTGGCGGTGAGGGGCGTGTATTTATGATCACCATGGAAGCGCTGAATGCTCTGTACAGCGGCCAGCCAACTGCCGGTGCCGCCGTTGGACTTCCTGCCCGCGGCCTGACGGTGGAAGTTTATTACCGTTTAATCGTAGCGGAGGGATACGAATTGATGCTGCTTCAAGACGGTGAGCTGGGGCTGCTTCAACATGAGAATACATGGCTGATAGTGGGACATTCGGACAAGGTAAACGCTTTTATGAAGTTTCTGCGCTAAACAAAGAGTCCCCGCTGGCGCAAGCCGCCGGCGGGGACCGCATCTGCAGACGTTCAATAGCCGGCTTCCCCGTGAAGGGAACCGTCGTTTTCAATCCAATCCTGTACATACAGGGCGGTGAAATTATTGGGAGAGTTGCGGATTACCACTCGGGAAATACCGGCGTTGATGATCAGACGTTTGCACATGGAGCAGGCGTTGGCGTCGGGCACCAGCCGGCCGTCTGCGGCTTCAATTCCCACCAGATACAGGGTGGCGCCGATCATTTCGCTGCGGGAAGCGTTGATAATGGCGTTGGCTTCGGCGTGGACCGACCGGCAAAGCTCATATCGCTCCCCGCGGGGAATATTCATCTTTTCCCGCAGGCAGTAGCCGAGATCGCTGCAGTTGTGCCGCCCCCGGGGCGCGCCGGAATAGCCGGTGGACATGATCTGATCGTTCTTGACAATAATAGCGCCGAAGTTACGGCGCAGACAAGTCCCCCGCCCGGCCACAGCCTGGGCGATATCCAGGTAGTAGTTTTCCTTGTCCCGTCTTTCCATGCGGCAAGCCTCCCTGTTTGGTATTATTCCTGCTCTTATCATACTCCTTTTCCCTTGGATGCGCAATTCGGCAAAACCCACCAGATTCCGGGGCGGTTTTCGGCAGGCTATTTCTTCCTGGCGTGGGATTCCGCCACCGGCACCACCGATTGAAACACCGCCACATGCTGTTTGCTCATCGTTTTGTCCATGTGCAGGCTGCCGAAATACCACCGTTTATAGGCAACGATTTCTTCCACCCGATTAAGAAAAATATTCACGCCGTCCAGTCTGTCGCCTTTGCCTGCCAGATAGCCTCTGGCTCGGGCGGACGGCTCATGGGTGAGAATAAAATCCACCCGATTGCCGACCGCCGCCAGATTGTCCAGCCCAAGAGTCATCTCTTCAGCAGAGGGCATCTCCTCTTCCCACCAGGTTTTGGAGAGATCCCGAAAATCGTGTTCCTGGCTCTCTCCGCCGCCGAAGACGAAGAAGCGGTAGCCTTCCAAGGCGTAGATCTGCCCCCGCATCAGGTGGATGAGATTGCCGCTGAGCACCTGCGCCCTGCCGCCGTTCCATTCGGTGACGGGATATTCTTGGAGCAGCTGGAAATTTTCGTGACAGCCGTCCAGAAACAGCACCGTGTAAGGCTTGGCGCCGATCTTTTTCAGCAGCTTCTGTTCCTTGGCGCTGCCATCCCATACGAAGCCGAAATCGCCGCAGACAATCAACGTATCTCCTTTGCGCAGGCGGCGCATGGCGGGTGCGGAAAAGCGGGAGATATCGCCGTGAAGATCACCGGTAATGTAAATCATGAAAAAACCTCGCTTCCGAAAAGGTGAAATAAAAGCAGCTGGCAGCGGCTGCGGATATTTACCGGGGCAGGTGACAATATTGTTACTAGGAAAATGGAGAATTTATGGTATAATGGAGAAAATCAAAGATTTTCTCTTTGAAGAATGCCGGTCGGCTTGGACAGCCTCCTGCGGCTTCACCGCACTGGCATTCTTCCGGTGGGAGCGTTATCCTGGTATAATGGAGAAAATCAAAGATTTTCTCTTTGAAGAATGCCGGTCGGCTTGAACAGCCTCCTGCGGCTTTGCCGCATTGGCATTCTTCCGGTGGCAGCGTCATCCTGGTATACTGGTGAAAATCAAAGATTTTCTCTTTGAAGAATGCCGGTCGGCTTGAACAGCCTCCTGCGGCTTTGCCGCACTGGCATTCTTCCGGTGGCAGCATAACCGTACACCGACTGTGTCTTCACGTTTGCCGTAAAACAAACGCCCGCCGTCCGGGAAAAGGAATCGCTGCCGCCCATTAATATCTATCGCGGCAAGCAGCCGAAACCCAAGAGGGATAAGCTATAGATTTATTATAACAGAACATTGGGGAATGTCTATGAAGAAAAATCGAATTTCCGCCGTTTTTACCCGTGGACTGGGCCTTCTGATGGCCGCTGTCCTGCTGCTGCCCGGCCTTTCGGCGGCAGCGCTGTATGATCTGCCTGAAAATACCACCGTATCCGGCAAGGGGATCCTGGTGGCCAGCTTGGGCAGCAATCAGTCGGAGGATGTGATCCTCTTCGAACGGGAGGCCGACGTCCGGATCGCCCCCTCCGCTCTTCTGCGGGTGATGACCACTGTGGTGGCCCTGGAAATCGCGGATGAGAAGAAACTGGATATCGACAAGGAGACCGGCACCTACACCAGCGATTTGTTTTACACCTTTGTGGGCGGCACCGGCCTGATCACCGCCGGGATGGAGCTGGGAGAAGAATGGACCATCCGGGATTTGATTAACATGACCATGATCCAGACCGCGGCGGACGCGGCGGTAACGATGGCCGATGCCCTTGCCGGCAGCCAGACGGCGTTTGTGGAGCGGATGAATCAAAAGGCTGAGGAGCTGGGCTGTGAAAACACCCACTTTGTCAATGTCATGGGGCTGGATGATCCCAACCAGTATGTCTCCGCCCGGGATATGTATAAAATCACCCGGTATGCCATGGATAATCCCAAGTTCCTATCCATTGCCAAACAAACCTCCTACACCGCCAAACCGCTGAACAAGCGCGGGGAAGTCACCTTCCCCAACAGCAACGGCATGATGCGGTCCAATTCGGGGGATTCCTACTACAAGCCCATGGTATTCGGCCGGACTGGAGTCAGCGATACAGGACGGAATATCGTCTCGGTGGCATCAGACAGCGGTTATGAATACATGGTGGTTATTCTGGATTCCCCTCTGAAAGATGACCAGGGAAAGGCGATTTATCCCTATATCGATGATACCAAAACCCTGTATCGCTGGGCCTTCAATAATTTTGAATACAGCACCATCCTCAACAAGAATGAACCGGTGGACAGCTTAAAGGTTAATCTGGCCTGGGATACAGATAAGGTTTCTTTGGTGCCCAAGGAGGATTTTTCCACCATTGTCTCGGTCAATCTCTCCCCCTCCGCCATCCGCAAAGAGGTGACAAAATACAAAGACACGGTGGATGCGCCGGTGGAAAAGGGCACGGTCTACGGCAAGGTGGAACTGTTCATCAATGTGGATGAAAAGATCGGCGAGGTGGAGCTGGTGGCCGCCGAACAGGTGGAGGCCAGCGAGGTGTTGGTGCTTTGGGAGAATGTCCGCAGCTTTCTTACCTCTCCCTGGTTCATCGGGGGACTGGCGGTGCTCACCGTTCTGCTGATCGGTTATATTATTCTCAATGTGGTCCATAATCGCCGTCGCAAGCGCCGTAAAATGAAGCGGGTAAAGAAATACAAGTAAAGACATATTTGTAAGGCCGAAAGCGAAAAACAGAACGCTTTCGGCCTTCTTGTGTGTAAATGCGAAAAAACGCCGTTTTTCTCTTTTCTGGAGAACGGCAAGGAGAAAAACGACATTTTATTCTATTTAATGTCTGCTGAACAAGTGAAACCCGCCGTGAAGCGGATTTAAGCAGGTCTTTAACAAATATTGTTCAAATCCTTTGTACTCTGTCTCGGTCGGGGAACAAGGCCGCAATCCATGCGAGATGCCCGCAAAGGCCCTTGCTTTCCACTGATTTTCCGGGCTCAAATGCTCTGGAAACCCAATACCCGTTCGCAAACGATACGATCCCCTGAATTATCTTTCTTGTCCGCCACTGATGAAACCCAACTTTTCCATTTGGAAATCCCATTTTATTCCATTTCACTCTGTACCAAAAATAAAGAAGCAAAATATGCACAAAAACGACATCATAATACAACTCAATTCGACAATATAATTGTTTTATGTTATCATTTGAGGTAAAAAAGAAGAAATTCTCTTAAAAAATCAATTTCCATATATTGACAAATTAGGCAGTGATATGTTACTCTAGTGCCTGTTGTGACAAATATCCTACAATTTGGAGGACTGAACATGAACAAGACAATCAAAGTACTTCTGGCGGACACCAGCGATTTCTTCGGCGTACCCTGCGCGGCGGCGCTGCGCTCTCACGAGATGGATGTGATCCAGGTGGAAAAGGATGGCCGAAAGCTGCTGGAGCGCATCGAGGCGGAGAAGCCGGACGCTGTGGTACTGGATTTCTTTCTGGCGGGGTTGGATGCCGTAGGCGTGATCGGTCAGACTAAAAAGCTGAGCATTCCTCAGCCCAGTTTTCTGGTGATGTCCAACACGGACAATCCGGTTATCGAGCAGAACGCTATGCAGGCCGGTGCCTCCTACTATTTTCTGAAACCCTTTGACGCCCATCAAATGGCAGAACGAATCCAGACCATCGCCGGTGAGCGGCGTCATCCCCTTTATGCCATCGGACGGCCCTCTTCCAATGAGGACGGCAGCCTGGCCATGCAGGTGACGGAGATCTTCCGGCAGATCGGTATTCCGGCTAGCCTGAACGGTTACAATTTCCTGCGTACCGCCATCCTGATGGCTATCGAAGATGAAAGCTTGGTTCAGGCCATCACCAAACGCTTGTATCCGGCGGTGGCCCGCAAGCACGGTTCCACCTCCTCCCGGGTGGAGCGCGCCATGCGCCATGCCATTGAATCCGCCTGGGATCGGGGCGATGTGGAGGTTCTGAACGCTTATTTCGGTTACACCATCCATAACGGCCGCGGCAAGCCCACCAACTCCGAGTTTATCGCCATGATCAGCGACAAATTCCGGCTGCGGCTGAAAATCGGCTGATTCCGCCGAGCTAAAAAGGGGGCGGCTGCAAAATGTTACCTTTTGCAGCCGCCCCCTTTGGATTTGTTTTTCACACCAAAGCGTCTCAGTATCTTATCCTGTCTCTTCCGGCCCACGGACCGGCATCATGGGGCAATACAGCCGTCACCATCATCAGCCGGCGGCACTGCCCGGGAAAAGAGGTCCAGAATCAATGACCGATCCTCGCAGGCCGCCTGGAAGGACAGCGCGAAATCCCGCAGATCGGACTCCTTCTCCGCCCATGCGGTAAACAGTTCCGGTTCCGGATCCAGATGGATCTTGGGTTTCAGGCTGGGCCGCCGCTCGTCGAGAAAAACCCGAGCCAGCGAAGCCCAGTCAAATCCAGTGCCCGCAAAGCCCTGATCCGCGCGGGTGCCGAATACCTCCTGCAGATAGCGGCCGGATTCCAAATAAACGACGCTGACAACGGGCCCGGATACGAAGCGAAAAGGGGGAAGCTGTATCCCAAAATCGGATGCCGCATCCGCCTCTCCACTGTGCATCCGGCTGATTTCCACCCGGCAGCGGCGGCAGGACTTTTGGATCTCCCCGTCGTCAGGATGCAGCTCAGCGGCCTTGTCATAATATGCGAGGGCTTTTTCCAGCCGCTGCAGCCGATCCTCATCCTCTTCAGAACCCCCGCTCCATATCTGCCCCATGCAGTAGTTCCAGATGGCGTCGGTTCTTCCCTCTTCACCCGCGGCTTCCAAAATCTCCAGCGCTTCATCGTACCGGTGCTCGCCACCCAAAATCTGCCCCCATTGAATCACCAGGGAAAGCTGCCGCTCTTCCGGCGGCAGCCGCCGGATAGCATCCGTAATCTTGGCGTATTCCCCAGCTTCATGCCAGCATCGAAGCCGCTGCGCCAGTGCTTCAGGCCCTTTTTTCCACTGTTCCAGATCCCGGCGGGCGATCCAGGTGAGGATGGCGGTATCCGCGCCCCCTAATTCCGCCACCCTGTCCCCGTACAGCATGACGCCAAAGCCATGTTCATCGTCCCACGTGCAGTCGAATTCCACTCCTATATAGGGCAAATCATCTCTGACTACCGGATGCAGAAATATGGCTAAAGGAGTCAACAGTCCCGCCAGCGCATCGGTATCCGCCGCGTCCGGCATATAGTCGGCTTTTTCGTCTTCCTCATATCCGTATTCCGCCTGTATATCCGGATACTGCTTCAGCAAAGCCGTGAGGATAAGGTCCGCCAGTTTCCCCTGGTTTTCCACCAGGTAATCATAGCCGGCCTTTTGCGCTGAAGTCAGCGTCTCCAGCCGGTCTTTACAGGATGCCAGCGATAAAACCAACCGGTATGGACTCGCTGTTCCGAAACGGTCGTCCCACTCCGGCAGATATATCCGCCCTTCCGAGAAACCGTTTTCGTGGCGGAAGCTATCCATTGACAAGGCGTCGCTGGGTTTGCCGTAGGCCAGCGGAATATCAATAAACTGAATCACCAGCTGGCAGATAACGTCCTCCCGGTCGTATCCCCAGTAGACGGGATAGGCACCATCTCCGAAGCCGGATTGGAAAAGAGGAATATGATAATCGGTGCGGGGAATCTGCCAGTTGAGCCAGTCGCCGCCGCTGCGCTGATAAGCGGGGCTGCGCTGTGCGTTTTCTTTAAACAGGGCGGCGAAATAATCATCGTACAGGTTGCCATCCGGGTGGGATTTGTACCAGCGTTGGGTGAAATCGCAGAAAGCCTGATGAGCCGCCTCGTCGCAGATACAGGCCAATCCGGCATCCACATTGAACCCGAAATACTCCCCCTCCTTCATATCCCGCAGTTTCTCCCCGCCGATCAGCGCTTCATCAAAGCGGATGGCCGGGGCATCGGAAAATCGCAGTCTGGCGGCGGCATACCGGGCGCATTCCCCTTCCTCGGCAGGTTTGACAACGCACAACTCAGCGGAATAACGCCCGGCAGGCACATGCTGAAAATACGGCATCTCCTCCCGGCGCTGCAGATAGCATAAGGGATCCCGCACCAGTATCCGGCCGGTGGGAAGATCACAGGGACCGATATCCAATACGATCAGCTCCCGGCCGGCCAATTTCGGCTGGGAAAAATAGGCGTTGAAATCCGCATAAGCTTTCCGCTGTTCTCTGGTTGCTTCCCAATATCGAAGCCATTCGGCGGAAGGGAACATGGCTATGCCTCCTATCTTCTCTTTTTGCGCCCTTCTCCCCCAGGTGTGGGCTAACTGTTTTCAGAAGCAAACCGTCCAGTATCCTGCTTTTGGCGCATAGAAAAACCGGTAATTCCTGTAGCGAAGGATTACGCTCAGACACAGCAGATCATATCCGGCAGGAAATTCCAGACTTCACCCAGCCGCTATAGCCCGCCCGGCGTTGCGGTATCTCCCATCTTCTCTGCATCCCTGAGATAAACGAGGGCTTTGGTTTCAGCATACCATGAATTCAGAAAAAAGTCATCCATAGGCCAAGAAAAAAGGGGCTGTTGCATTTTGGACAGAAGCCGGAGGAAAAGACAAAGAAAAAGGGTCCAGCCGTAGAATAGCT
>CABULH010000027.1 GCA_902492455.1 uncultured Oscillospiraceae bacterium | reverse complement strand
CCCGGGACCGACCGGTTATGAGCCGGTTGCTCTAACCAACTGAGCTAAAGGCCCGTATAGAGCTGTGACACGACATATATTTTATCATAAAACCTCTTCTTGTCAAGCCTTTTTTCCCTGCTTTTGCAAATTCTGTCAAAAAGCTTTTCCGGCTGCCCAGATAAAAGCAACCAGCGCCGCTCCCGCCCTTTTATGAGGGAGCGGCGTTTACAGCCTCTATTCATAATCTAAAAAAACTTCAAGCCAGGGTATCGAAGGTGACTGCATCCAGTTTATCCGTCACCATTTTGGTTACCTCATCGAACACCGACTGAAACGGGCAGCCAGATTCCGCCGAACAGCTGCAGTCATAATCGCCGTCCAGACAGCGGCTGAAGCGATAGGGTCCCTCCACCGCCTCGATCACCTGCCGAAGGGTAATCTCCCTGGGAGAACGGGCTAAAATATAGCCGCCTCGGGCTCCTTTATAGGACTTGGCAATCCCCGCCCCCACCAGCTTGCGCAGAATTTTCAAAGAAAACCGCAGTGAAACCGCCGTACGTTCGGAAATGGTCTGGGCATCCAGCCGCTCCTTTTCCCGAGCGAGACACTGGACAATCCGCACAGCGTAATCCGATTCCAAATTAATATGCATACCGGCGCTCATCCTCTCTCCCACCGACCGGCATCAATCCAGAAAATCCTTCAGTTTTTTGCTGCGGCTGGGATGACGGAGCTTGCGCAGGGCTTTGGCTTCGATCTGCCGGATACGCTCCCGGGTCACGTCAAATTCCTTTCCCACCTCTTCCAGCGTCCGGGGACGGCCGTCCTCCAAGCCGAACCGAAGCCGAAGCACCTTTTCCTCACGGGAGGTCAGGGTGGACAGCACGTCGCCCAGCTGCTCTTTCAGCAGAGTGTGGGAGGCGGCATCCGCCGGAGCGGGGGCCTCGTCATCGGGGATGAAGTCCCCCAGATGGCTGTCCTCCTCTTCGCCGATGGGGGTTTCCAGGGACACCGGCTCCTGGGCCACCCGCATGATTTCCCGCACCTTATCCACCGGCATATCCAGCTCCTGGGCGATTTCCTCCGCCACCGGTTCATGACCGTTTTTGTGCAGCAGCTGGCTGGATACCTTCTTAACCTTGTTGATGGTCTCCACCATATGAACCGGAATGCGGATGGTTCTGGCCTGATCGGCAATGGCCCGGGTGATGGCCTGCCGGATCCACCAGGTAGCATAGGTAGAAAACTTGAAGCCCTTGGTATAATCGAATTTTTCCACCGCTTTAATCAAGCCCAGATTGCCTTCCTGGATCAGATCCAGGAACTGCATGCCCCGGCCCACATACCGCTTGGCGATGCTTACCACCAGGCGGAGATTGGCTTCGGACAAGCGTTTTTTCGCCGCCTCGTCGCCGTCGATGATGCGGATCGCCAGCTCGATTTCCTCTTCCGGCGTCAACAGGGGCACCCGGCCGATTTCCTTGAGATACACCTTGACGGGGTCGTCGATGGCAATGCCCTCAGCGCCGGGAACCGGCTCCACTTCCTCCGATTCGGCAGCCTCCAGCACAAAATCCAGATCCGCGAAAGCATCGGCCTCAAAATCGTCGATGATCTTGATGTTCTGGCTTTCCAGAGACTCATAGAGCTTATCCATCTGCTCCGGATCAAAGTCCAGATCCTCCAGCGCATCCATGATCTCCTGGGTGGTCAGCTTGCCCTTGGCGCGTCCCAGCTCCACCAGGTCATTGATCTGCAGCTTTTTGTCCTTTTTCCCCATGGCGGGATCCGCCGTCTGCACAATCTCTTCCGTGTTTTCCGTATTTTCATTCTGGGGCATATTCGCTTCGTTTTTGCTCATCTGCGTTACCTCCACGCCGTCAGGCGATACTGTTGTGATATCCCGTTTTACGCTTTCTGTCCGCCTTTGGCTTGACGCAAGGCTTCCAGCACTTCCGATATTTTGTCGTCCGACAGATTTTCCGGGTGGCTCAGCGCCTGGAGCCGGTGCTCCTCCCGGATAACCGCCGCATACCGACCCGCTTCCGCCAGGGAATTCACCCGCTCCCTGGCATCCCGGACAATCCGGGAAATATAGCCCATCCCGTCCCCATCGTAATCCGCGGACAGATAAGCCAGATCCACCGGCTGTCCGCTCTCATGCCGCTCCACCAGCCGGCGGTACAGTTCCCGGTTGAAATCGGTGGCGAATTCCTCCGGCGGCAGCTGGGCCGCCATTTTGCCGATATAGTCCGGATTGAGCAGCAGCAGCCCCAGCAGCGCTTCCTCCGCGCTGACTGCCCGGGGATGGGCGGCGGCGTCGGGATTGGCCTTTTTGATAGTATTCTCCGTATTGCGCACGATTTGCGACAATTGATGTGATTTCTGCTGTTTTTTTCGTCTTTCCATCAGCTCCCGGACCTGATCCAGAATGGCGCTTTTGTTCACACCCAGTTCAGCGGAAAGCTTACCGGCGTAAACATCCCGCTCGATGGGACTCTGCAGCTCGGCCAGCAGCTGGGCCGCCTCCCGCAGATAGGCCACCTTGCCGTCGGTGGTGTTCAGCAGATGCCGCTTTCCCAAAGCGATCAGCCGGTATTCCACGTCGTTGGCGGAGCGCTCCATCAGCAGGCGGAACCGCTCCGGTCCGTGATGCTTGATGAACTCATCCGGGTCCTTGCCGTCGGGAATATTGATGACCCGTATGTCCACCCCCGTCTGCCGCAGCAGGCCGATGGCCCGCTGGGTTCCCTTCTGGCCGGCGGAATCCGCGTCAAACACCAGGATGACCTCCTCCGCATAGCGGGCGATCAGCCGGGCGTGATCCGCGGTAAAGGAGGTGCCCAATGCCGCCACAGCGTTGGAGAAGCCCGCCTGATGCAGGGCGATGACGTCCATGTAGCCTTCGCAGAGGATCAGCTGCTTGCCGCCTGCGGATTTGGCAAAGTTCAGAGCGAACAGGTTGTTGGTCTTCTTAAAGGCCAGTGTGTCCGCCGTGTTTAAGTACTTGGGTTTTGAATCGTCCAGCACCCGGCCGCCAAAGGCGATGACGCTGCCCCGGATGTCGATGATGGGAATCATGGCCCGGGCGCGAAAGATGTCGTATATGTTTCCAGAAGCGTTCTTACCCCTGGCGGCCAGCCAGGCGGCGGTCAGCTCCTCATCCTTGAAGCCCTTCCCCCGCATATGATCCCGCAGGGCGTGAAAATCATTGGGGGCGTATCCCAGGCCGAAGCGGCGGATGGTCTGATCGGTATAGCCCCGGGAACGATAATACTCCAGCCCCACCCGACCCTCCGGCGTGAACAGATTGGCATGGAACCAGCGGGCCGCCTCCCGGTTGGCCTCCAGAATCCTCAGCCGCAGCCGGGAAGTGGCATCGTTGATGTTGTTTTCGGGCATCTTCATGCCCGCCCGGTCGGCCAGGAACTTCACCGCGTCGATGTAGTCCAGATTTTCGATCCGCTTGATGAAGGTAATCACATCGCCGCCGGCGCCGCAGCCAAAACAGTAAAAGGAAGCGGTTTCCGGATAAACGGTGAAGGAAGGGGTCTTCTCTCCGTGAAAAGGACACAGCCCCACCAGGTTGCGGCCACGCCTCTTCACATTGACATAGGAGGAAATCACACTCTCAATGTCGCTGCGGCTGAGCAGTTCCTGTAAAAAGCTGTCCGGCAAGGGCATGACGGTTCCCCCTTTCTTCTAAATCCGTCCCTTGTGAATCCGCCGAATTATAAAAAACTGTTGATCTTCACCGCCCAGCCCTGGGGAATGAAGAGGGCGTGATACACCTCCAGGGCGTAGTTGTCGGTCATTCCCGCGATGTAATCGCAGGCGGCCCGGGCGGGGCCTTCCTCCTCGCAGATGGCCCGGAATTCCTCCGGCAGCCCGTCGGGATGCTCTACAAAATAGGTAAACATCCGGCGGACCAGCCCGTCCACCTTGTTTTCCTCGCTTTTCGCCACCGGATTGCGATAAAGGGAGGAAAAGAGAAACTCATGAAGCTGAAGAAAATACTTCTCGATCTCAGGCTCCATGCGGATATCCTCCCCGCTGCACTCCACAATGGAGGTCACCAGCCGGTCGATCCGGGTGGTGCGCCGATCCCCCAGCGCGGCGCGGATCTCGGCGGGAACGTCGGTTTCCGCCAGCACCCCCGCCCGCACCGCGTCGTCGATGTCGTGATTGATATAGGCCACCCGGTCGGCCAGACGGACGATGCGCCCCTCCAGGGTGGCGGCCTGCTCGCCGCAGGTGTGGCGCAGGATACCGTCCCGCACCTCCCAAGTCAGATTCAGGCCGGCGCCGTCGTTTTCCAACTTTTCCACTACCCGCACGCTCTGCTCATAGTGGCGGAAACCGCCCTCCATCACCCCGTCCAGCGCCCGCTCACCGGCGTGGCCGAAGGGGGTGTGCCCCAGATCATGGCCCAGAGAGATGGCCTCGGTCAAATCCTCGTTGAGCTGCAGCGCTCGGGCAATGGTCCGGGCGATCTGGGAAACCTCCAGGGTGTGGGTCAGCCGGGTGCGGTAGTGGTCCCCTTCCGGCGACAGAAACACCTGGGTTTTGTGCTTGAGCCGACGGAACGCCTTGCAGTGGAGAATCCGGTCCCGATCCCGCTGATAGGCGGTGCGGTAAGCGCATGGTTCCTCCTCCCGCTCCCTTCCCCGGGTGCGGGAAGCCAGAGCGGCCCCGGGACGCAGAATCTGTTCTTCCAGCTGTTCGTATCGTTCTCTCGCCGCCATGACGGACCCTCCTCTGCTGATTTTCTCTATCTATTACTATATACACCGTTTTTTGCGTTTTTTCCTGCTTAAAATAAAAAAGCCGCATTTTTCATCGGTTTGCCTATTTTCGAGGAAAGGGAAGATAAATTTTTTCCACTTCTTTTATGCTTAAGGAACCGCAGCTTTTCTCGGTCAGCGCCTGCTGCAGCGCCTCCCGTCCCTCCGCCGGCAGATGAAACCGCACCCGCACCGCCTCGCCGTAAGCGGCGTCCTCCACAACCCCGCCGCAGGCGGCCACCAGCGGAGCCACCATGCCGTATTGGGCGTAGGAGCAGTCGATATCCCCCCGCAGACAGGGGCGCATATCCACCTCTCCCGCGGCTTCCACCGCGATAACGGCCCCCTGCGTATACGCCCGGGTGAGACCGCCCGCTCCCAGCAAAATTCCGCCGAAATACCGGGTGATCACCACCGCGCAGTCGGTCAATTCCCGCTTGAGCAGCACGTTCAGGGCCGGCTGACCCGCGGTGCCCTGGGGTTCGCCGTCGTCCGAATACCGCATCACGCCGCCGCGCAGCACATACGCCCACACATTGTGGGCGGCATCCCAATGATTTTTCCGCGCCGCGGCGATAAATGCCTGGGCTTCCTCCTCCGTGGTTACCGGACGGCAGCGGCCGATAAAGCGGGAACGCTTTTCCACAAAATCGGCCTCCGCCTCGGTCATCACGGTTCCATAGCTTTTGTCCATGGTGCATCCTCCTGCGTAAAACGAGAAAGGGCAGCGCCATTGCGCTGCCCGACAAAGCCAATTGCTTATTTCTCTTCGTTCATGCCGAAACGCTTCTTGAAGCGGTCGACGCGGCCGCCGGTATCCACCAGCTTCTGCTTGCCGGTAAAGAACGGATGGCACTTGGAGCAGATTTCCACCCGGATGTTCTTTTTGGTGGAGCTGGTCTCAATCACTTCGCCGCAGGCGCATGTGATGGTGGTCTTCTCATATTGGGGATGGATGTTCTCTTTCATTCCTGTCACCTCTTTCGGGAGCCAAAGCAATAACAGTGGAATTATAGCATAAGCAATTCAAAAATGCAACACAAATTTTCACGAAATATCCGCCTTATTTTTCGGGAGGATCCAAGTCGAATGCCGGTCCACGGTAGATACGGACCGGACCGCCCCGCTGCAGCCGCAGATGTTCCAGCCGGTTGAGGGACTCCGCCCCAGCCCGGTCCGCCTCCCCCCGCGAAGCGATCATCCCGCACAAGCGGTCGAGGGCGATGCGCTTGTTCATCTGCTGGCTGCGGGCCTCGGTGGAAACCGCCGCCAGCCCGGATTCCATATCCACCGCACGCACGCCGGTTTCCACCTTGTTGATATGCTGTCCTCCCTTGCCGCCGCTGCGGAAGGTTTCGAAGCGCACCCGCTCCGGCCTCCCCTGCCTCAGCGGCAGTGGGGCGCAGGGACTGATGTCCACAAACCAGTTTTTCCGCTTGTGCCCCGGCCGATAGGGGCTGGGACAGATCCACTGCACCGATCCCTCCAAAAAAGAGAGATCCCTCCCGGTTCCGATCCTCACCGACCGGTAGGTTCCCGGCCGGCTGCCGGAAACCGCCTGGATCACCCGGATATCCGGGAATTCCTTCATAAGCGCCGCCAGCAGTTTCGCCACCGCCAGCTGGCATTCTGCCGGACCCTGTCCGGCGCTGAGCTGCCACTCCATCCGTCCGCCTCCTAACCCTTGTAGGTTACCAGAGGCCGCAGGGAGGCGACCACCGTGCACAGGCCGCTGTCCACCAAGGCGGACAGCACCTTCTCCACGTTCTTGTAAGCCTCCGGCGCTTCTTCGTACAGCAGCCCGGTATCATGGCAGACCACCCGGCTGCCCAGCTGGGTGCGGCGGATGGTGTCCCGGTCGTATTTTCCCGCGATGCGGGAGCGGCAGAGGGAACGGGCCCATTTGCGTCCCGCGCCATGGGAAAGGGACCATGCAGAAAGAGAGGTGTCCGCCGCCGGTTTCAGCAGATAGGTCAGGCTGCCCCGGGAACCGGGAAGCACCGTGATTCCCCGGGCGGCCACCGTTCCCTTCCGGTGCAGCCAGTTCTCTCCCCACCGCTCCACGAAGTTGTGGCAGCAGTCAATCACCGGCGTCAGCCCGGGATCATAGCCCAGCACCGTCATCAGCTTCTCCCCCGCCAGCCGGCGATTGATCACCGCCCAGCGCAGCGCGTCGTCGTGGCGGTTCAGGTAATCCCGTCCCGCCTCGCTGTCCGCTTCCAGTCCCTTCTCTCCGGGCCAGGCATCCCGGATTCGCTGACCGTAGTCCCGGGACCCGCTGTGGATGAGCAGCAGCAGCCGCTCCCGGTCGATGCCCAGCTGCCGGAAAGCCTCCGGATCCCGCACCTCCTCCACCCTCTGGAATTCAGCGAAGTGATTACCTCCGCCGATGGTTCCCGGCGCGGCCAGCGGACAATCGGGCAGCGCCTGGGTCAGCGGGAGTTCTTCCAGCGCCCGGATATGATTGAGCCGGGTGACAAACCGGTCCGCCTTGTACCGGCGCAGGGCGCAGCCGGTCTGAAAGAGGCTCATGCCGCAGCCGATGTCCCCGCCGATAAGATGCGGATACAAAATCCCCTGGGTTTCCAGGGCAATGCCCACCGGAATCTTCCCCGCGTGAAGATCCGGCAGTCCCACCGTCCGGATCACGCCGGGCAGCGCCGCTGTCTTGTTCAACTGATCAATGGCAGTCTGCTCCATCCAGCAGCCGCCCGCTATTAAAGTTGTGTTTTCTTGCAAAATTTGTCTCCTTTTTTGATGGTCGCGGCTGAAAAAGGGCGCAAAAAAGCCGTGGCAAACACGCCACGGCCGGTGTTCCCTTTTCAGCCATGGTGATTGTTCTATGCGGTTGTTCCTCTTCTGTGTACCAACATAACAATCATCCTTCCATCTTTTGGAGTACTCTTATTATATGCCTCACGCTTCCAATTGTCAACCGCCGTTTTGCCGGCGGGTCCGCCGGTATTCCGAGGGAGTGGTACCCGTCTGGGCCAAAAACAGCCGGTTAAAAAACTTCCGGTCCCGGTATCCCACGCTTTCCGCCACATCGGCCACCAGCCGGTCGGTGTTGGCGAGGAGCCGCCGGGCCTCCTCCATCCGGCAGTGCTGGAGATACTCCTTGAACCCACAGCCGCACACCCGCCGGAACTTCCGGCTGAGATGGGCCGGGTCACGATGAAGGTTTCCCGCCAGCTCTTCCAGCCGCAGCGGCTCCGCGAACCGGGTTTCCGCCATGGTTTTGAGATACGCCAGATCCCCGTCCTCGGTTTCCGCTTGTTCCAGCCGCAGCTGCCGCATGGTGAGCACCATCAGCTCCAACAGCCGGGCCCGGACCACCGCCATGTATCCCAGTTCCCGCTTTTCGAATTCCTCCCGCATAATCTCCAGATTACGCCGCACCCGCCCTTCCGGATCGGTGAATGCGGCGCCGCTGTAAGGCCCGAACCGGAATCCCGGCCTCACGTGGAGCCAGTGGCTCTGCAGCACGTCGTCCATGCCCCGGCTGGAACGCAGGGTGTTGTCCAGAAAAGCCGGGCGGAAAAGACAGTTGAATACCTTGGCCGGTCCCAGGGGACAGCGGTAGACATGGGAAACCCCATTATCAATGACAAAATACTCCCCCTCCCGGGCGGTGCAGGTATGCCCCCCCGCGCTGTGCACCAGCGTTCCCTCCAGGATATAGGCCACCTCCAGAAAATCATGGGTATGGGCCGAGATATCCTCCACCACCTGAAAGATATCGCAGTAAAAGTCCGCTTCCCGGCCCGCCAGATCCTCCAGCAAAATCTCCTGCACAATTTCACCCCCATATACGGCCATTTCCGCCCCATGGCGAAGCCGCCGCCTATTCGATATAATTGAGGTAAGCCGCCGCGCCATTCCCTGCTTACAGGACCGCATCGCGGCTTGCCAAATAAAAAATTTGCCAATAAAAGGAGCTTCACGCCATGACGTTATCCAACTCCGAACGCTTTCGCCGCTTTCTTCAGCTGGACACCACCATCGACCGCACGCCGGTCATCGAATGGGCCGGCTGGTGGGATAAAACCATTGCCCGCTGGCAGGAGGAGGACCTCCCGGTCATCGACGACTATGCGGACGGCATCAACGATTATTGGGGCCAGGACCTGCTGCACCAGTATTGGTGCCCCATCCGGGGCGCCGGCATGCCCGGTGCTGCCTATCACGGTGGGCCCATCATTCTGGACGAAAAGGATTACGAAAAAGTCCGTCCCTTCCTCTTCACCGACGAAGTGCTGGAAGAACTGCGCCAAAGCATCCTGGCAACCCTGAAGGAGAAGGGGGATCGGGATCCGGTGTTCTGGTTCACCCTGGAAGGCTTTTTCTGGTTTCCCCGTATTCTTTTCGGTATTGAAAACCACCTGTTCGCCTTCTACGACTACCCCGAACTGATGCACCGCATCAACCGCGATGTCTGCGACTTCCACAAGAAAACCCTGGACGTGATCTATTCCCTGATCCAACCCCAGTTTATGACCATCGCCGAGGATATGTCCTACAACCTGGGTCCCATGTGTTCCAAGGAGCAGTATGAGGAGTTTATCCTGCCCTATTACAAGGAACTGGTACCCCTAATCAAAGCCCACGGTACCAAGGTGCTCATCGATACCGACGGCAACGTGGAACCCCTGATCCCCTGGTTCCTGGAAGGGGGCATTGAGGGTATTCTGCCCCTGGAACGGATGGCCGGCGTGGATGTCAATCGCATTCGGGCGCAGTATCCGGAGCTTATCATGATCGGCGGCTACGACAAAACCATCATGCACCTGGGCGAAGAAGCCATGCGGGCGGAATTTGAGCGCATCCTCCCCGCCATCCGCTCCGGCGGCTATATCCCCTCGGTGGATCATCAAACCCCGCCGGATGTGTCCATGGACAACTACCGCATCTATATGCGGCTGCTGCGGGAATACAGCGAAAAGATCGGCCAATAAACCTGTCGGGTTCAGTATAGCATAGAAGAGAATGAAAAAGAAGAGCAGGGGATGAAATCTCACGATTTCATCCCCTGCTCTTCTTGCGGCTGCCGGCTCTCCGAAGAAAAGCGATGAGAAAAATATGGACAAATGGGATGAAATTGCCTATAATGAAAGTTAAATCGTTATTGATTACCTGCGGTTCAAAGGAGAGGAATCTATGAGAGTAGGCACTGTTACAGAAATCAAGAAACAGGAATTCCGGGTGGGACTCACCCCCAACTGCGTCCAGGCATACACCGCCGCCGGGCACACCGTATATGTACAGGCGGGAGCGGGACTGGGCGCCGGTTTTACTGATGAAGCCTATCAGGCCAAGGGTGCGGTAATCCTGCCGGATGCCGCCGCCGTTTTCGATACCTGCGATATGGTGGTGAAGGTCAAGGAGCCTCTGCCGGAGGAATACCCCCTTCTGCAAAAGGATAAAATCCTCTACACCTATCTGCATCTGGCCGCCAGCCGGGATCTGACCGACGCGCTGCTGCGCTCCGGCGTTAAAGCCGTGGCCTTTGAAACCATCACCGATGCCAAGGGCGCCCTTCCCTGCCTGCGGCCCATGAGCGAGATCGCCGGCCGCCTCAGCGTGCAGGAGGGAGCCAAATACCTGGAAAAACCCTTCGGCGGCCGGGGCATCCTGCTGGGCGGCGTGCCCGGCGTGGCTAAGGGCAAGGTGGTGGTGCTGGGCGGCGGCATCGCCGGCACCAACGCCTGCCGTCTGGCTTTGGGCATGGGCGCCCAGGTGACGGTGCTGGATCTCAACCTGGACCGGCTGGCTTATCTGGATGATATCTTCGGCGGCCAGGTGGCGACCCTGTACAACACCGAAGGGAATCTGGAAACCGCCCTCACCGGCGCGGATCTGGTAATCGGCGCGGTACTGGTGGCGGGCGCTTCCACCCCCAAAGTGCTCAAGAAGGAGCATCTGCGGCTGCTGAATCCCGGCGCGGTGATTGTGGATATCGCCATCGACCAGGGCGGCTGCTGCGAAACCTCCCGGGTGACCTACCACGATGATCCGGTGTATACGGTGGACGGGGTGGTTCATTATTGCGTGGGCAATATGCCCGGCGCGGTTCCCGGCACCTCCACTGCGGCGCTCGCCAACACCACCCTCCCCTACGGCCTGATGATCGCCAATCAGGGGCTGGAGGCCGCCTGCCGCCAGAGCTGCCACCTGGCCGCCGGCGTCAATATCTACCGAGGCGCCTGCACCTGCGAAAATGTGGCTGTCAGTCTGGATATTCCCTATACCCCGCTGGATCAGCTGCTGTAAGCTGGCGGCCGGGTAAACAGTTGCTGCCAAGCGGTATTTCCATTCTTTTGATGGAAATACCGCTTTTTTCAAAAAATCCGGTTCCGTACCCATAAAAACAGACCGGATAAACCGTCTTATAGGTGAAAGATCTTTCAGCAAGCGGAGGAAGGGGTGGAAGCATGAGCGGTCAGCTGACGGAGCAGCAGTTCCGCAAGATCTATCAGCAGGCGGCCGCCGGGGATAGAGCGGCGTTTTCCACCCTGTATACCGTCTGTGCGCCGCTGGTGTACGCCGTGGCCCTTTCCGTCCTGGGGCAGGCCGCCGACGCGGAGGACGTGGTATCCGAGGTGTTCCTGCGGCTGTGGCAGAGACGGGAGGCGTATGCCCTCCGGGGCAGATACCGGAGCTGGCTCTCCGCCGTGGCCTATCACGCCGCAGTGGACAGCCTGCGCCAAAAAGGCCGGGCGCCCGGCGGAGAAACGGCGCTTCCCGCTGAACCGGCCGTTCCGTCGGAGGAGGCGCGCATCTGCCGGAAGCTGACCCTTCAGCAAGCCATGGCGGTTCTGCCCGAGGCCCAGCGCCAGGTGGTGGCACTGCACGCGGTGGCGGACCTCTCACTGCGGGAAACCGCCCATATCCTCGGCAGAGCTCCGGGCACGGTTGCCTGGCAGTATCGTGCCGCTGTGCAGAAGCTGCGGGAAGCCCTGGCCGATTGAACGCCATTAATCTGAAACCTATAAATGATGGGAGCTGATCTCTTCATGCGACATCGCAGAATATCCGCCCGGCAGGTGCGTCAGCGACTGAAAGCCATGGCCCGAACCGATGCGCCCGCCTTCCTTCCGCCGGAAGAGGACCGGGCGGCCTACCAAACCACCGCCGTCCAGCCGGCGGAGAACAGAAACCGCCGTCCCCGCCGCATCGCCGCCATGGCGGCGGCCTGCGCCCTGCTGCTGACGGGCACGGCGATGCTTCCTCTTCTCCTTCACCGTCCGCCCGTCCCGGCGGACTCCTCCGCGGACAGCGGCAGCAGCGCCGCTTCTTCCTATGCGCCTCCCGTTTTTAAGGGAGAGACGCTCCAAACCACCACGGTTCAGCAGGCCAGAGCGGACGGCGCCTACCCGGCGGGAAACAGCGCCATACAAATCAAACGCATCCGCAGCCTGGAGGAATTTCAGACACATCTGGAACGCTATACCGCCGACCTGGGGGAGGAAATTTCCGCCCCAGCGATTCCCGATGGGCTGCAGAGACTGAACGGCATTCTCTCCTGGCAGCTGCAACACTCCTATCTCACCGAGGATCTGATTTGGATCCGGGCGGAGGTGGAGGGCGGCCGCTGCATGTATGAAACGGCCAACGTCGCCCGCACCCAGGACGGCCTGACCATCACCCTGCGGAAGATGGCGCCGCCGGAGGAAACCACCCGGGAGACCGCCGCCTGGGAATTCTTCCTGATGATCCCCCGAACAGAGCTGCAGGCCGAGGAAGATATCCATGTGGAATTCGTGGAGGACGTTCCCCGTCCTCAGATTCCCCTGACAGCGGAAAAGAAACGGGAACTGGAGAAATCGCAGAACCGTTTTTCCTCCGGCGTGTATGACGGCGTTACCAACTATTACGGCACCTACAACGGCAGCGTGGCCGTGATGTTCGGCGGCTGTGCCGATACCGCCATCGCCACTCAGACGGTGGCCGGACAATATTTTTGGTATCCCACCCTCACCACCATCTCCATCTATCATGAAGGAGAATGGGCCGATCTGCCGAAAGCCTATGAAAAGGGCTGGCTCACCGCAGAGGATGTGCGGGACATCAACGTTTATTATAAAACCGACTGGCTGGAGCTTCCCCGGGAGAAAATCGCCATCATCGATTATACCGGAGGACCCGATCCGCAGAGCGGCAGCTGCTTTCCCGAGCATGTGAACAGCGCACGGTTCCTGTCCGCAGAGGAATTCCAGCGGTTTTGGCAATACAGCGCTCCCGATATGGACGATTGGGCGGCCCGGTACGGAGTGAATCTCGCAGAATATGAAAACGAAGCCCATTATGAAGACCGGGTGCTGGTGTGGGCCGCTGTGCGGAATGTGACCGCCGGTCAGGCTTTTCACCCCATCGACGCCGCTCTCGTCGGCGGCACACTGGAAATCACGGTGGAGTGCTCAGAAGACCCGCAGACAGAGGGAAACACCTCTTGGCAGTTGTTTTTATGGCTGCCCCGGGATAAGCTTTCGGCTGCGGAGCCCGCTATACAAATCCGCACAGCATCCTAAAAAAAGGGATACGCTTTCAAAAGCGTATCCCTTTTTTAGGTCTATCTTTCGGATAGGCCCTGTTTTTCTATCTTACAATCCCATGATGTCGTCCACCGGCAGGCTCATCAGCAGGCCCCGGCAATCGGTTTTAATCCCCGCTGCCTCGTTGATGGCCAGCATCAGCTCATGCTTCATGGTGCGGGGTGCCAGAATCGCCACAATCTCCTTTTCCGGCTGGATGGTAAAGCCCAGGAAGGATTCCGCCTCCTCATAGCCCACCCGCCGGACGTGAAGCACCGTGCCGCCCCGGGCGCCCGCCTTGGAGGCGGCCTGCATGACGGTATCCACATTGCCCCGCTCCACCATGGTCAGCACCAGATCAAAAGGCACCTTTCTCTCCTCGGCCTCTCCCGCTGTCTCCTGTTTCTCCTCCATGCCGGCTTCCTCCTTTTCCTTTGCTGTATATTCCAGTATCTGCGGCACTCGGCCGCTGACGCCGCTGAGGGGCAGGGTAAACAGAATCCCCCGGCCCGGCCCGGTCATCCGGAAAGCAGCGGTGGTATCCTGCAGCAGCCGCAGCGCCCGCTCCTCCTGTACCAAAGTCAGCACGATATCCTTTTCCGTTTCACTCAGGCCGAAATAGTCCAGTATCTGGGAATTGGCCGTACCGAAGCCCAGAGTGATGAAATGATAAGGCAGTCCCCGGGAGCGATAAAACTCCACCGCCCGCTCCCCCTTGCCCCGGTCCATGATGGTAACCAGCAGCTTGACGATGGGTTCCTTTCCTTCTCTGCTCATCCCTCCGCCTCCTTCCCGCCGTCCGCCGTATAGTCCACAATATCATCCCGCAGCACAAAATCCTTCCGCAGAACCGCCGCCTCGGCGGATGCGTCACTTTCCAGAGATCCGGCTTTTTTGCTGTGCCGGAGCCGGTAAAACAGGCCGATCACCTGAATAGTTACCAGCGGGGTCATCGCCACCATGGCGACGATGCCGAAAGCGTCAGTGAGGATATTTCCACCCATGCTGTCGCAGGCGCCCATGGTAAAGGGCAGGAGAAACGCCGCCGTCATGGGTCCGCTGGCCACACCGCCGGAGTCAAAGGCGATGGCGGTAAAGATTTTCGGCACAAAAAAGGAGAGAGCCAGGGCAATACCGTAGCCCGGAATCAGAAACCAGAAGATGGAAATCCCCGTCAGCACCCGGATCATGGCAATCCCCACCGAGCAGGCGACGCCCACCGACAATCCCAGACTGATGGCCCGCTGGGGAATCGCGCCTTCGGTGATTTCCTCCACCTGCCGGTTGAGCACATGCACCGCCGGCTCCGCCGCCACGATGAAGTAGCCCACCACCATGCCCAGCGGAATCAGGATATACCGGTAGGACATCTGGGCGATCTCCTTGCCGATATAGTAGCCCGCCGGCATGAACCCGACGTTGACTCCGGTCAGAAACAGCACCAGGCCGATGAGGGTATACACCACGCCCACCAGAATTTTCAGCAGAGGCTTGCGGCGCATCCGCAGCGCCACGATCTGGAACACCGCGAAAAACGCCAGAATCGGCAGCAGGCCGAAGGCCACCTCCTTGAAGTATTCCGGCAGGCCGTGGGCGAACTCCCGTGCCACGTCCTGAGAGGTGAACATGTCGGGGATTTCAAAGGGCGTATAGGAAATCTCCGTGGACTGGAAGGCCAGCCCCATCAGCATCACCGCCAGAATCGGGCCGATGCTGCACAGGGCGATCACGCCGAAGCTGTCCTCCTGAGAGGATTTATGGGCCCGCATGGAGGCCATTCCCATGCCCAGCGCCATGATAAAGGGCACCGTGATGGGCCCGGTGGTGACGCCGCCGGAATCGAAAGCCACGGCCAGGAACTCCTTGGGAATGAAAAATGCCAGCACAAACACCACCGCGTAGAGTACCAGCAGCACCCAACGCAGGGGGATCTTCAGCAGGCTGCGCACCGCCGCCAGCACAAGAAAAACACCCACGCCTACTGCGACGGTGATGATAATGGTAAAATCCGGCACAGCGGGCACCTGCCGCGCCAGCACCTGCAGATCCGGTTCCGCCACTGTAATGGCCACGCCGATCAGCAAACAGACCACAATCAGCGTCACCGGTTTCTTGGACTTGGCCAATTGACCGCCCACAGCGTCGCCGATGGGCATCATGGCGATATCTGCTCCCAGGGAAAAGAATCCCATTCCCAGGATCAGCATCACCGCGCCCATGAGAAACATCAGCATGGTGCCCACCGGCAGCGGCGCCAGCGTGAAGCTGAGCAGCAGCACGATAGCCGTGATGGGCAGCACAGAGGTCAATGCCTCCCGTATCTTCTCCGCCAGTTTTTTCTTCACGCATGCGCCTCCTTAATAAAGTTCGTTTAAGCCCTGTTTTAATCTACGTGTTCCTGCAAAGAAAAATACGCCTCGCAGGAAAAATAGAGCCGGCTCTGCCCAGCCTTTATATTGGGGTAAGCCCCACCGAAAAAAGACCGGTTTTGCAGCGCAAGCTGCAAAATGCGGACCTCCCTTTCCGGTCCGCAAGGACTTTTTAAGAGTTGGCACTCTGCGCCAACTCCAAAACATTAGACAAAGCACCCAACGGAAGAACAGCGGTTTTGCAGCCCAAGCTGCAAAATGTGCACCACCATTTATGGTGCACAAGCTGCTCTTCCAAGAGTTGGCGCTCTGCGCCAACTCCAGTATACCATAAACTGGAAAATGTCGTCAACCAATTCTGCGGATTGCCATTTTTCTTACTCAAAATTTCCTTCAGGACCGGCGCTCCCCAGGCGCAGGGATCACCGCTTCCGCCTCCGCCACCGGCTCCCGCATCCATAAAGATGGGGTGATCCGCAGGGTGAAGCCGCAGCCATCATCCGCCGCCCATTCATGCATGGGGGCCCGGGGCAGGGCGTAAGCCGCCATCAGCATCATGATGACCCCGCCGTGGGTGCAGACGACCGCCTCGGTATCGCCGGAACGCATCAGCAGCTGCACCAGCTCCTCGAACGCTCCCGTCACCCGCTTCTGGAAAGCCGCCGCATCCTCCCCTCCGGGGATCTCCGTCTGTTGGCCGGCGATCCAATCCCGGAAGGACGCATCCTGCTGCAGCGCGGCGGCGCTTTTGCCCTCCCACCGGCCGAAATCGCATTCCGCCAAGCCTTCCACCACTTCCTGCCGGCAGCCGGGATAGAGTACCTCCAGAGTCTGTCGGCAGCGGGTCAGAGGGCTGGTAAAAAAACGGGCCGCGCCCGGATATCCGCCGCTTTCCTTCAACCGCAGCAGATCGTTCAGCCCGCCCGGCGACAGGGGTAGATCCGTCCGACCAATATATAAGCCCTCCTCGTTGGCCTGGGTGCGGCCATGCCGGATTAGATGAATTTTGTAGGATTTCATCAAAATTCCCTCCCAAAAATCACATTTTGACGATTTACAAACCGTATCATCCTATTGTATAATCGATAACATACAGTATAGAGAATACAGACGGCAGCTGTCAATAGGGGAGTCAAAAACTGTTGGGAACGCAGAAGGTACCCCCTTCTCCGGGAGGGGGATGGGCCTTTTTGCTTTTTTGTTGCGAGAAGAATACATAGCCGCTGCGGGCGGCGGGTGGAGGGTATGCATGAACAGCGCTTTTCCTAGAATCCTGACCTTACTGCGGAAAGAACGCGGCATCAGCCAGAAGAAGGCGGCTACCGATCTGGGCGTCTCCCAGGCCCTTTTATCCCATTATGAAAAGGGCATCCGGGAATGCGGCCTGGATTTCGTGGTTCGTTCCGCGGATTATTATCATGTTTCCTGTGATTATCTGCTGGGGCGCACACCGGATAAAACCGGCGCGGTGATCGCCGTGAATGAAATCCCCGACAATGATCCCTCCGCCAAGGAAAATCAGTTCCGGGGCAGCGTGCTGCCGGTGCTGAATAAAAAGCTGATCGTCAATTCCCTCAACATCCTTTTCGATCTTCTGCAGCGGTGCAACAATAAGGGCTTAACCACCGAGATATCCGCTTATCTGACCCTGGCCGTCTATGCGGTGTTTCGGGAACTGTACGCGGCCAACCCCAAAAATCCCGCCGCCATGTTCTCGGTGGATGCCTATATCTATCCCGCCGCTCTGCTGGGGGAACAAGGCAAATCCCTGGCCCGGATCGGCTACCTGGCTCAGGGCCACAAGATCGGCGAAACCCAGGGACTGGATCCGGAACGGATGCCGGAAATCCTCCCGGACGATATCACCCGGCAGTATCCCCTCTTCGCTTCTTCTCTGTTCAACCTGCTGCGCAATGCGGAAGGATATCTGAACGTTGCCAAAGCACCGTAAAACAATGCCCAAGCGCCCTGAAACCTTGTGGTTTCAGGGCGCTTTCAACAGCCTTGTTTCTCCTTATCTCCACTGCATAAATCTGATAAAATTCCATACGAACAATATCGACAGCAGCAGATTCGCCGCCAAATAAAGGAGCCGGGTCGGCCATGTCTTTATTTTCCGGCATTGAAAGACGGAAACGCCAACAACGATCAGCGCAATGCCCGTCCAAAACAAAAGAGTAAAATCATTGGCGTTGAATCGGTTCTCCATCACAATGCCCTGTTCATCCACCCGTGGGCAGCCGCAGCCCAGCCATTCCACCAGGACGATGGTATTGAGAAAATCATAGGGAATATAGAGCAGAGGGAAAAGCAGAAGCTGCCAGAAGTAGCGCAGGATTCTTTTCAACACCAGCCTCACTCCTTAACAGAGGATCACTTTTCGTCATCCTCCCTCTATTCTCTTAAGCCGTCTGCTGCCCGGAACATAATGAATCCAGCCGACCGGCCAAAGACCTCGGCAACGCCGAAGAGCCCTGGAATGCTAGATTCCAGGGCTCTTCGGTTTTATCAGTACCGCTCCAGATACCGGTCCAGCTCCCACTGGGTCACCCGGATTTTGTATTCGTCCCACTCTTCCTTTTTATGGGTGACATACTTCTGGAAAATATGCTCTCCCAGCGTCTCCCGGATCAGGGGATCCCGCTTCATCGCCCGCACCGCTTCGCTGAGGTTGGAGGGCAGGCTCAGAATTCCTCTTTCCTCCCGCTCATCTTCGGTCAGCTCAAAGATGTTGGCGTCGGTGGATTTAGGCGGCACCAGCCCCCGGCGGATACCGTCCAGACCAGCGGCAAGGCACAGCGCCAGCGTCAGGTAAGGGTTGGCAGAGGGATCGGGATTGCGCAGCTCCAGCCGGGTCCCGATGCCCCGGGATGCGGGAACCCGCACCAGCGGTGAACGGTTGCTGGCGGACCAGGCGATATACACCGGCGCCTCGTAGCCGGAAACCAGCCGCTTGTAGGAATTCACCAGCGGATTGGTCACCGCCGCCATGCCCCGGGCATGCTCCAGGATACCGGCCACAAAGCTGTAGGCGGTTTTGCTCAGCCCCAGGGCATCGTCAGGATCATAGAAGGCGTTTTTCCCATCCTTCATCAGAGACATATTGACATGCATCCCGCTGCCCGCCATGCCGTAGATAGGCTTGGGCATAAAGGTGGCGTACATGTCGTGCATATGGGCCACGGTTTTCACCACCAGCTTGAAGGTGACGATATTGTCCGCGGCGTTCAGCGCGCCGTCATATTTGAAATCGATCTCATGCTGGCCGTTGGCCACCTCATGATGGGAAGCTTCAATCTCGAAGCCCATGTCCTCCAGCATCAGGCACATATCCCGCCGGGCGCTTTCCCCCAAATCGGTGGGCCCCAGTTCAAAATAGGCGCCCCGGTCATTGGATTTGGTGGTGGGATGGCCGTTTTCATCATTGTTGAAGAGGAAGAACTCACATTCCGGCCCCACATTGAAGGCGGTAAAGCCCATCTCCTCCGCCTGACGCAGTACCTTTTTCAGCAATCCCCGGGGATCGCCCTCAAAGGGAGTGCCGTCCGGCTTGTAAACGTCGCAGATCAGCCGGGCCACCCGGTTGTCCTCATCGTACCAGGGGAAGATCAGGAAGGTGTCCAAATCGGGATACAGGTACATATCCGATTCCTCAATGCGGACAAATCCCTCGATGGAGGAACCGTCGAACATGCACTTGTTCTGCAGCGCTTTTTCCAGCTGGCTGGCCGTGATGGCAATATTCTTGAACGAGCCGAAGATATCCGTAAACTGGAGACGGATAAACCGCACGTTTTCTTCTTTGACAATCCGTATGATGTCTTCCGCCGTATAGTTGGACATTACACAATCACGCCTTTCCGCCGCCGGAGCGGCCCGCCTTAATGCTTACCGGGATATTATCGCATTCCTCCCGGGTTCTTGTCAAGAGAAAACAGCGCCCCGGTGAGGAATAGCGCGAAAATCCTGTTTTCTTTGTTTATCCGGCGGCTTTTCTTTGACAAATACACAAATCGCCACATAATTCCGCCACTGCCGCAATATGCATAAATAGGTAAGTTTGGTTGACAGCTCCCCTGACAAGGGGTATAATAGTGGGACGCTGCGCAATTTTGAGGAGGCTGGTTCGTACATATGGATATCTGGACCCTGTTGCTGATGTCCGCCGGTTTAGCCATGGATGCTTTCGCCGTGTCGGTGAGCAGCGGTATTGTGCTCTGCCACACCTGCTGGCGGCAGACCGTGCGCATATCCGGCAGCTTCGGATTTTTTCAGGGCCTGATGCCCCTGATCGGCTACACCATCGCCCGCACCTTTGCGGATAAGATTAGCGCCTTCGATCACTGGGTCGCGTTCGGTCTGCTGGCCTTCATCGGGGGCAAGATGCTGTGGGAGGTCTTCCGGGGCGGCGAGGAGGATCTGCCGGGAGGCGATCCCTGCAGCTGGAAGAATCTGCTGGTGATGTCTCTCGCCACCAGCATTGACGCCCTGGCCGTGGGGGCATCCCTGGCCGTTATGCCCCGCACCGGTCTCCTGATCCACTCCTGGGGCTACCTGATCTGCTGCCTGGTTATCGCGGTGGTCACCTTTGTCATCTGCTTCGCCGGCGTTAAAATCGGCTGCCGCACCGGCAACTTTTTCGGCCGCAAGGCCGAGGTTATCGGCGGCATCGTTCTCATCCTGATCGGCGTGAAAATCCTGCTGGAACATTTGGGCGTGCTTCCCGGTTTGGGATAATATCGGCAAACCCCGCCGCATGAACGCGGCGGGGTTTTATGTTGGTCATCGGCAGCGCTATCCTTATTCCGTTTCAAACACAATGGAGGCGTCTTTGGGCAGCGCCAGGCGGCACTCTGCTTCCACACATTTCAGGATTCCGGCGATGGCCGGGCAGCTGGCGTGGCCGGGCAGATGCTCCGCCGCATACGCATAGAATGGCCCTTCTCCCGGTTTTACCAGGCAGAGCTCATAGGCGTCAAAGGTGTCTCCCAGCTCCTTCAGCATCCCGTTGATGCTGGGACAGGCGGAGGCGATCTCCAGCTTAACCTCCATTTGATCCTCGGAAGAAGCCTTCACCTTAGTGACTAAACCGCAGACGCCGGGGTTAACGGTAACCTTTGTCATAACAACTCCTCCTATCCAAATGCTTACAAGATATGTCCCCACCGCATCAAGCATTCCGTGATGAAAACCGCCGCAGTGGAGACCAGAGCAACCGGCAGCAATCCCTTTCCCATAAAAGAGAGGATCAGGGCCGCAGCCATGCCCGCCAGAGCGGACCACATGGTGGCCGTGGAATAAAGGATGGCCGGAAAGGTCATGGCGCCCAGCACGGCATAGGGCATGTAATACAGCAGCGAACGGACAAAACGGTTGTTTACCTTCCTCCGCATCAGCGACAAGGGCAGTACCCGGGGCAGATAGGTCACCAAAGCCATCACCGCCACGCCGCAAAGCCAATAAACCGTCATCTTCATGCTGCAGCCTCCCCTTCGCCTTCTTCCTCCACCTCCGGCACGGGGAAGAGGCACGCGCCCATAATCGAAGCCGCCACGGCGCAGATGATCAGCGCCCAGCCGGAGGGGACACGGTTCAGCAGCGGCATCCAGCGGAAGAGGCAGCTCAGCGCCACCGCCGTCAGAGTGACCACCGCCACCGCCCGGGACAGCCGGGCGGCAGGCATCACAATGGCGATAAACATGGCGAACAGAGCGATACCCAGGGCGGAGGTGACGGCGGCGGGCAGCACCGCCCCCGCCAGCGCGCCAGTCAGGGTGCCCAGCACCCAGCCGGCATAAGGACCCAGGGAAAGGCCGGTAAAAAACCAGCCGGACAGCTGTCCCTTTTCCCGCATGGCGAGGAAAAATATCTCATCCGTCACCCCGTTGGCCAGCAGCAGCCGCTTCAACACCGGAATCCGCAGCATCTTTTGGGAAAGGGACAAGGACATCAGCATATACCGGATATTGATCACCAGCACCGTGACGCCGATTTCCGGCAGTCCCGCGCCGGCGGCCAGCAAGCCGGCTCCCGCCTGCTGCCCGGCTGAGGTGAAATTGGTCATGGAGATCAGCAGCACCAGCTGCCAGGGCAGCCCGCTGCCCACCGCCCATACCGCGAAGGCAAAGGAAACGGGTATGTATCCCAGCAGCACCGGCCAGCCGGTGCGCAAGCCGGCGAAAAACTGCTTTCCGCGCTGTGAAGGCTCCGCCATGAAACGCCTCTGTCCTTTCCGATTGTTTCAGTCGCCGCAAAGAAGCCCCGCCCGCCGGTTGGCAGGCAGGGCGGAAAGTCGCCGTCCAGATGGTCAGCCGCCCAGATAGGCCTGCCGGACCTGTTCGTTGTCCAGCAGCTCGGCGGCGGGGCCTTCCAGGGAGATGGTTCCCGTCTCCAGCACATAGGCCCGATGGGAGATGGACAGGGCCATCTTGGCGTTCTGTTCCACCAGCAGCACGGTGGTGCCGTCCCGGTTCACCTCAGTGATACATTGGAAAATTTCCTGTACCAGAATCGGAGAAAGCCCCATGGATGGTTCGTCCAGCAGCAGCATCTTCGGCCGGGACATCAGAGCGCGGCCGATGGCCAGCATCTGCTGTTCGCCGCCGGACAGGGTGCCCGCCGTCTGCTTGCGGCGTTCCTTCAGCCGCGGGAACCGGACAAACACCTTTTCCAGCGATTCGGCAATTTCCTGCTTGTCCCGCCGTGTATAAGCCCCCAGCTGCAGGTTGTCCATCACCGACAGCTGCTGAAAAACCCGGCGTCCCTCCGGCACATGCGCCATGCCCAGGGAAACAATCTTATGGGCCTGCATATGATTGAGCGCATGACCGTCAAAGGTCACCTTTCCCGTCTTTGCGGGGAGAAGTCCCGTAATAGTATGCAGAATCGTCGTTTTACCGGCGCCGTTCGCCCCGATAAGAGAGATGATCTCCCCCTGATTGACCTCAAAGGAAACGCCCTTGATCGCCTGAATCACACCATAGTATACCTGCAGATCCTCTACAGTCAAGATCGCCATCCAGCGTTCCCTCCTTATTCACCAAGATAAGCCGAGATAACCTTGGGGTCCCTGAGCACATCCTCGGTTTTCCCTTTTGCCAATTCCGTTCCGAAGTTGAGCACCGACAACTGTTCGCAGATACCTGACACCAGCTTCATATCGTGCTCAATCAGCAATATGGTCATATGGAACTGGTCCCGGACAAAGCGGATCGTCTGCATCAGTTCCTCGGTTTCGGTGGGATTCATGCCCGCAGCCGGCTCATCCAGCAGCAGCAGCTTGGGATCTGTAGCCAATGCCCGGGCGATTTCCAACTTTCTCTGCTTGCCGTAAGGCAGATTGGCCGCCAGAAAACCGCTCTCCTTATCCAGATCGAACAGTTTGAGCAGTTCCATTGCCCGCTGATCCATCTCCCGCTCCTCCCGGCGGAACCGGGGAAAACGAAAAATGCTTTCCAGCATGGTATTTTTATTCTGGTTGTGCAGCCCGACCTTCACGTTGTCCAACACCGACATGTTCCTGAAAAGGCGGATATTCTGAAAGGTACGGGCGATGCCTTTTTTATTGATTTCCACGGGAGTTTTGCCGACCAGCATCTCCCCGTCCAGGGAGAAATCGCCGGTGGTGGGTTTATAAATACCCGTCAGCAGGTTGAACACCGTGGTTTTCCCCGCGCCGTTGGGACCGATGAGGCCGTAAAGCTGTCCCTGCTCAATGGTGATATTGAAATCATCCACGGCCCGCAGGCCGCCAAAAGTAATGCCCAGATGCTTGACTTCCAGCAGTGCCATCCTTTACGCCCCCTCCTTTCCCGCTTTTTTCATCCGCTTCGCCCAAAGACGCTTGGGATTGATCGCCTCTTTAAACGCCATGAATTTCGGAGAAGCATTGAGCAGCATCATCAGAATAAGAGCGACGGCGTAAATCAGCAGCCTGTACTGATCCGCATCCCGCAGGATTTCCGGCAGGAAGGTGATGATGCCCGCGGCGATAATGGAACCCGTGATGCTGCCCATACCGCCCAGAACCACCATAACCAGGATTTCGATGGACACATTATAATTGAAATTCCCCGGTTCAATGAAACCGGTGTTAAACCCGAACAGCACGCCCGCCATCCCGGCGAAGAACGCGGCCAGGGTGAACACCTTGATTTTATAGCTTTTGACATTGATGCCGGCAGCCTCCGCCGCGATGGCGTTATCCCGGATGGCTTTCACCGCCCGGCCGTGGCGGGAATGGATGAAGTTGCTGCTTACCACAATGGTAATCACCGCCAGGGCAAAGCCGAAAGTGAAGGTTTCCAGCCGGGAACCGAAGCCCGGAATACCCGTCAGGCCGGCCGTACCGCCGGTGCCGGGAATGATTTTGATAAAAGAACGAATGATTTCACCGAACGCCAAGGTCACGATAGCCAGATAATCTCCCTTCAGGCGAAGGATGGAAGAACTGATTAAGAAACCGCCCACAGCGGCCGCAACTCCGCCCGCCGCCGCGCCGCAGAGAAATTTCAGCTCCACCGGCAGATCCACCGCCGAGGCTACAATACAGCCCACATAGGCGCCGATAGCATAGAAACCGGCGTGCCCCAAGGAAAGCTCACCCAGGAAGCCTACCACCAGATTCAGCGAAACTGCCAGCACCACGTTGTAACACATCATCACCATCAGGTTTTGGATGCTGCGGGACAGGATGCTCTGCCCAATACCCACGGCTACTAGCGCGTAAATCAAAACACCTGCGATAATGGGGATCAGCTTTTTGACAGGAAAGCCCTTTTTGCCTGTTTTCATTTCCATCATTCCTCCCCCCACGTTAAACCTTTTCCACGATCTTTTTACCCATCAGGCCGGAGGGCTTCAGCACCAGGACGATAATGAGAATCAGAAAAGCAAAACCATCGGATGCCTGGTTGAGGCCGGCGGGCAGGAAGCCGCTGGTAAAAGCCTCTATTAGACCAATAACCAGCCCGCCGATCATGGCGCCCGGCACGCTGCCGATGCCGCCGAACACCGCCGCGGCAAAGGCCTTGATACCGAAAAGGGAACCGGTGTAGGGATCCACATTCATATACTTGGCCGTGTACAGCATACTCGCCACGCCGGCCAGGGCGGAACCGATGACAAAGGTGATGGAAATGGTCCGGTTGACATTGATGCCCATCAGCTGAGCAGCGCCCTTGTCCTCCGAGACGGCCAGCATAGCGGTGCCCGTCCGCGTCTTTTTAATAAACAGGGACAAGGCGATCATAATAACGATGGTGGTGCCCCAAATCACAAAAGAAAGGCCCTGGATGGTGATGCCGCCGATGGTGACGCCGCCCAGATTGAGAAACTCCGGCACAAATTTCCGCCGGGAGCCGAATATCAGCAAGGCTATGTTCTGCAGCAGATAGCTGACGCCTATGGCAGTGATCAGTACCGCCAGAGGCGAGGACTGCCGCAGGGGTTTGTAAGCCAGCTTCTCCATGGTAAAGCCCAGCAGCGCGCAAACCACCACACATATCAGCAGCGCCAGCGGCCAGCCAAAGCCCTGTTCCAATATACAGATAATGATGGTATAAGCGCCCACCATGATCACGTCGCCATGAGCGAAGTTCAGCATTTTTGCTATGCCGTATACCATGGTATACCCCAGCGCCACCAATGCATAAACGCTGCCGAGGTTTAAGCCGTCGATCAGGGTTGCAATGATTTTCTCCATCGTCTTTCCTCTTCCGCAGTTAGTCTGATAGCCCCGGCCGCCGTATGGATTCGTCTATGTAGGAGACAGCCGTGAAAAAGCCGCGGCACTTGCTCGCGGCAAAAGAACCCACGTTTACGTTGTACATTATAATAGGGCGCGGGAAATAAATCAACTTGTTTAAAGTATTTTCCCAAAACATATTGTTACAAAGGAATGGAGGGGCCGCCACGGCCTCTCCATTCCCAAAACTTCATAAATGCTATGGATGCCTTACTGCGCCACATAAGCGCCGTTGACGATTTTCGCCACCTTGGCGTCTTTGTTGGGCTCGCCCTCCGCGGTAAAGGACATCTTGCCGGTCAGGCCGTCCACGCTGATCTGGGTCATCACCGGAACCAGCTTTTCGCCCAAAGCCTTGGCGTCCAGGCTGGCATCCTTGATATCCGCTTTTTCCAGCGCGGCCTTGATAACATAGATGGCGTCATAGGCGTCAGCGGCGAACTGGTCGGGATCCATTTTGTATTTCGCTTTATAATCCTTCACAAACTTCTGGATCTTCTCATCAGGATCGCTGGCGATAAAGGGCGTCAGATAGACCATGCCCTCCACCATCTTGGCGCTGTCCCCTTCCAGATAGGACAGGATGCCGTCGATACCGTCGCAGCCCACCATGGGCAGCTTCACATTTTTGCTGTTGGCGGTCACGGCGATCTGGGAAGCCTTCTCAGCATAAATGGGCATGAAAATGAACTCCGCGTCGGAATCCGCAATCTTGGTAACCTGAGCGCTGAAATCGCTGGTGTCCTTGCCGAAAGAGGTATCGGCGGAAACCGTGCCGCCCAACTCGGCCCATTTCGCCTTGAACGCGTTGTAAATGCCGGTGCTGTAGCTGTCATCCTGATTGTAGATGATCGCGGCCTTGGTGTATTTCAGGGTTTCAAAAGCGTATTTCGCCATCGCCTCACCCTGCAGCGGATCGGTAAAGCAGATGCGGAAGGCGTTGGGATTCTCCGAAGCCGCTTCAATCTGGGAAGCGCTGGGGGTAACCTGCAGGATGCCGTCCTTCTTTATCAGGTCGTTCAACGCCACGGAAGCACCGGACGTCACGGCGCCCATGAAAATCTGCATACCGTCGTCCATCAGCTTCTCATAAGCGGTTTTCGCCTTGGGGCCCTCGGCCGCATCGTCCTGGAAGGTCATGAATTCCAGCTTGATGCCGTTGACGCCGCCGGCTTTGTTGATCTCGTCCACCGCCAGCTGAGCGCCGTTTTTCACGGATTCACCATAGGTGGACGCCGTACCGGTCAAGGGTCCGGTACCGCCGATTTTCAGCGTATTCTCCTTGTCGCCGTTGGCGCCGCAGCCGGCCAGGGTTCCCACAGCCAGGCACGCGGCCATAGCCATGGAGAGAACTCTCATCTTTTTCATCTGTAAACTCCTCCAAACCTATTTGTACGGCTTCATCGCCGTTTCTCCCGACAGGATTCTATAATTATACGATGGACCCGCGCCGGAATCAAGAAATTTTTCTTCATTATTATACGCAATCCTGGATAGCATTGCAAGTAAAAAACAATGTAAAATCATTTCTTTCCCCATATTTTCGCCGCTATTCACGAAAAAAGCGCCCTTTCCAGCCGCAACATCGGCCGGAAAGAACGCTTATCTCCCTTAAATTATTCTTTTTCCGGCTCGGCCGCCGGTAGCCGGACGGTAAAGGTGGTTCCCACCCCGGGTTCGCTGTCCGCCCGCACATCTCCGCCGTAAAGGCTTACGATGTGTTTAACGATGGAAAGTCCCAGGCCGGTTCCTCCCTGCTCCCGGGAACGGCCCTTATCCACCCGGTAAAACCGCTCAAAAATCCGCCCCAAATGCTCCGTCGGAATGCCGATGCCCGTGTCATGAACCCGGATCACCGCCACCCCGCGCTCCAATCCGGCGGATACGTTCACCACACCGCCGTCCCGGTTGTATTTCACGGCGTTTTCCATCAGGTTTTTCAGCATCTGGTAGATCCGCCGTGGATCGGCTTTCACCCGTACCCCGTCCATATATTGGTGAATGACGATGCCCCGGGCCTCCGCCTCCGGCAGCAGGGAGGCGGCGATTTTCTCGGTGATCTCCCCCAGCAGCACCGGAGGCGGGTCTCCCTCCGGCCGGGCGCTTTCGATCTCCGAGAGCTGCAGCAGATCGTCGGTGAGCTTCTGCAGCCGTTCCGCCTCGATCTCGATAATTTCATAAAAGGATTGGGCGGTTTCCGGGTCCCGCGGGGCGCTTTTCAGCAGTTCCACATATCCCCGAATGGAGGTCAGCGGGGTTTTCAGCTCATGGGTCACATTGGCGACAAACTCGCTGCGCATGGATTCCAGCTTGCGGATGCGGGTCACATCCGCCACCACCGCCAGCGCACCGCCGCCCCCATCGATGATGGGGGCCGCGTACACCTGCAGAATCCGCTCCGGCGGGCCGGCCAGCAGCAGGGTATCCCGCACCGCTCCCCGCTTCTCCGCCGCATCGTCCATCAGCGACTGGATATGCAGATAGCTGCTGCCGCATTCGGAGAGCCGCCGGGCGGTGGCCGGGCATTCTCCCAGCAATTCACGGGCCCGGTGGGTCATCAGGGTGATGCGGCCCTCCGCGTCCAGGGCCACTACTCCGTCATCCATCCCCTGGAGAATCCCCGCCAGCTGGCTGTTGCTCTGCTCCAGCTTCTCCTGGGCCGCCGCCAGCCGCTCGGACATCTTGTTGAAAGCGCCGGACAGCTCCCCCATTTCATCCGGCGCATCCGCCACCCGAACGGTGACGTCGCCGTCCGAAATGCTGCGCACCGCCTTGATGAGGGAGTGCACCGGCTCCATCATCCGCCCGGCGGCGTAATGGGCGCTGAACAGCGCCACAATCAGCCCCAGGAAGATGCCGATGCCTGCGCAGCACCACAGCATGAACTGCACCTGACCGAAGCCCCGCAGCGGCACCGAAGCCCGCAGCACCAGCACCCGGCCGTCGGACATGGTCCGGCTCTGGGCCAGATACATCTGCCGCATGCCCAGGGTGGCGCTTTTCCGGATATCCTGCCCCTCTCCCCCTGCCAGGGCCTTCTCCACCTCGGGACGGCGGGCATGATTTTCCATGGCAGCGGGTTCTTCCTGGCTGTCCCCCAGCACCGTTCCATCCGCGGCAATAATGGTAATCCGCAGTTCGGAGCCGGCCTGCTCCAGCCGCCGACCCAAGGTCTGGGCGGTTCCCTGATAATCGGTCCCATTCTCCAGATAGACGTCGGCCAGGGCCATGACGTTGGACAGGGTATCCTCCGCCTCATCGGTGTAAATCTGCTCCATCAGAGGCACCGCAAAAAGGAAGGCAATCAGCAGCCCGGCGGCGATGGACAGCACCGCCGACCGGAAGAAGCGTTTTCTCACGAATAACTCAGCCGCCTTTCATCGGAATTCTGCGGATCCAAAGGCAAAAGGGCGCGGCTACGGTTCATCCGTAAACCGATAGCCCACGCCCCGCACGGTGAGGATACGCTTGGGATTGTCCGGTTCATCCTCCAGCTTTTGCCGCAGATACCGCACATGTACGTCCACCGTGCGGGTATCGCCGTAAAAATCCACCTTCCACACCGTATCCAGCAGCATTTCCCGGGTAAACACCCGCCCAGGACTTTTCATCAAAGTATACAGCAGCTCGAATTCCCGTTGGGTCAGCTCCACCGGCTCGCCGTTTTTCAGCACCCGCCGGCGGCTGTAATCCAGCTGCAGCCCGCCGCCGCTGAGAGACTGGGCTTCCGGTGCGGTCAGGTATTCCTGTCGCCGGATCACCGCCCGCACCCGGGCGGCCAGTTCCTTGACGCTGAAAGGCTTGGTGATATAATCGTCCGCTCCCAGCTCCAATCCCAGCACCCGGTCCACCTCGTCCGACCGGGCGGTCATCATCAGAATGGGAATCGGCCGGGTGGCGGGATTCTGCCGCAGGGTTTTCAAAACGGACAGGCCGTCCTGGCCGGGCATCATCCAATCCAGCAGGATGGCGTCCGGCTGCTTTTGATTGACGGCATGAAGCAGCACCGTCCCGTCGGAAAACTCCGCCGTCTCAAATCCCGCGTCCTTCAGCCCCACCGCCGCCAGATGGCGGATGTGCGGCTCGTCATCCACAATATAAATCAGGGACATATTGGAGCCCTCCCTCCGGATTGCCGGTCGGCAATCCCCAATCGGTCATGTTCTATTTCAGTATATACCGAACGCCCTTCTCTTGTCCAGTCTCAATGTCCAGCCTGGGTATCGTTGAGATTGGGATGGACGCCGGTTTCCACGAATACCGCCCATTCCGCCACGTTGGTGGCGTGGTCGGCGATCCGCTCGATGTATTTGGCGATAAACATGAAGTCCACGTTTTCCGGCACCGCCGCCCCTTCCCGGCTGATCTTGCCGCACAGCTCCAGGATGGAAGCGGAAAACAGGGCGTCCACCTCATCGTCGGACCGGCAGACGGTTTCCGCCAGCGCGCTGTCCCGGCGGATATAAGCGTCCAGCGCCCCGCCGAACATCTTGCGGGCCTTATCGAACATCTCCAGCAGCCGGGGCGGCGGATCAAAGGATGCCAGCCCCGACACGGTGGCGAGAATTTCACAGATATCGGCGCACTGATCGGCGATGCGCTCCATGTCGGTGATGATTTTCAGGGTGGCGGTGATAGCCCGCAGATCCCGGGCCAGGGGCTGCTGCAGGGCGATGAGATTCATGCAGCTCTGCTCAATGCTTTTTTCCCGGGCGTTGATGTCCACATCATGGCCGGAAACCCGGCCCGCCGCTTCGATATCCATGGTTTTCAGGCAATGCATGGTGTCCAGAATAATGGCGTCCACCTGCCGGCCCATTTCCGCCAGATCGGCGCCCAGCCGTTCCAGCTCCCGGTCAAATATGTTTCTCGGCATTCCGCTCGTTCCTTTCCTCAGCCGAACCGGCCGGTGATATAATCTTCGGTGCGCTTATCATGGGGGGTGTTGAACATCACCACCGTGTCGTCGTATTCCACGATCTCCCCCAGCAGGAAGAAGGCGGTTTTGTCCGCGATCCGCCCGGCCTGCTGCATGTTGTGGGTGACAATCACCACCGTGTAGCTCTTTTTCAGCTCCTGCATCAGATCCTCGATTTTCAGGGTAGAGATAGGGTCCAGAGCGGAGGTGGGTTCGTCCATCAGCAGAATATCGGGCTGCACCGCCAGCGCCCGGGCGATGCACAGCCGCTGCTGCTGGCCGCCGGACATGCCCAAGGCGGATTCCTTCAGCCGGTCCTTGACCTCGTCCCATAGGGCCGCCCCCCGCAGAGAGCTTTCCACCAGCTCATCCAGCTTTTTGCGGTTCTTGATCCCGTGGACCCGGGGACCGTAAGCGATATTATCGTAGATGCTCATGGGAAAGGGATTGGGCTTCTGAAAGACCATGCCCGCCCGGCGGCGCAGCAGGGTCACATCGGTGCGGGGATCGTAGATATCTTCCCCGTCGATTTCCACCTTTCCCTCGATCCGGCAGCCGTTCACCAGATCATTCATCCGGTTGATGGTCTTGATACAGGTGGATTTTCCGCAGCCGGAGGGGCCGATAAACGCGGTGATCTGGTTGGCGGGAATTTCCATATTCAAATGTTTCAGCGCCTGGAAGCCGCCGTAATATAGGTTCAGATCCCGCATGGCGATTTTGGTTGACATGCCGTTCTTCCTGCCTTTCTTAACCTTTTTTCAGCACCCGGCCGAGGAGCCCCGCCAGACGATTGAGCACGAATACCAGAATCAGCAGCACCGACGCCGTGGCGTAGGCGATGTTGAACGCGTTGGGATCCACCGCCTGCTTGGATACCTGGTACAGGTGCAGAGTCAGGGTCCGCCCGGCGTCCATGACATGGCCCAGGACATCTCCCGGCATTTCGTAAGCCATGCCGGAGGTGAACATCAGCGCCGCCGATTCCCCCACCAGCCGGCCCATTCCCAGGATAATGGCGGTGAGGATGCCGGGCATGGCGCAGGGCAGCACAATGCTGAGGATCACCCGCAGCTTGCCCGTCCCCAAGGCCAAAGCCCCTTCCTTGTAGCTTTCCGGCACCGCCAGCAGGCTCTCCTCAGTGGTGCGGACAATGGTGGGCAGGATACAGATGCTCATGGTGAGACAGCCCGCCAGAATGGAAGTGCCCAGCCGCAGCATCACGCAGAAAAAGGTGAAGCCGAACAAGCCGAAGATAATGGAGGGCACTCCCGAGAGCACCTCGGTGGTGAAGCGGATGGAGCGCACCAGCCGCCCCTGCCGGGCGTATTGGGTCAGATAGATGGCGGCGGATATACCGATGGGAGTGACGATCAGCAGGGTGATCACCACAATGTACACCGTGTTGATGATCATGGGCAGGATGCCTTTGGGACCTCCGTCCTGGGCGGAATAAGAAGTGGAGAGGAAGGACCAGGTGATGTGGGGCACGCCCTTCACCAGGATATATCCGATTAATCCCACCAGCACGGCCACCGTCAGGGCGGCTGCCAGATAGATCAGCACCCGCAGGGCCATATCGCCGGGACGCACATGCTTCTGATGCAGGGATCGATTTTCCAGCGTGTTACTCCTTGCCACTGATCTGCACCCCTCTCTTGGAAAGCATGGTAAAGGATATGTTCACAATCATGATAAAGACGAAAAGCACCAGGCCGATGCTGAACAGTGCCTGCCGGTGGAGGCCGGAGGCATAGCTCATCTCCAGCACCACGCCGCTGGTGAGGGGCCGGACGCTTTTCAGCAGCTGAGGGAACTGTACCTTGTTGCCGCAGACCATCACCACAGCCATGGTCTCCCCCACCGCCCGGCCGACTCCCAGGATCACCCCGGCCAGAATACCGGATTTGGCCGCCGGCACCAGTACCTTGAAGATGGTGCCGATATGGGTGTTGCCCAGAGCCAGAGAGGCTTCCTTGTAAGAAGCGGGCACCGACCGCAGGGCAGTTTCCGATACGCTGATAATGGTGGGCAGCACCATGATCGCCAGGATCAGGATCATCGCCAGCAGGCTGTCTCCAAAGGACGTGGGAAACACCTTGCGGATAAAGGGCACCAGCACAATCATGCCGAAAAAGCCGTAGATCACCGACGGAATGCCGGCCAGCAGCTCCACCGCCGGCCTCACCACCCCCGCCAGCCGCCGGGGCGCCAGCTCGGCCAGGAAGATGGCCGTCAGCAGGCCGATGGGCACGCCGATGAGAATCGCCCCCGCCATGCCCGCAATGGAGGCCAGCAGCATGTAACCGATGCCGTAGACGTCCCTGTTGGGATTCCATTCGGTGCCGAAGAGAAACTGAAACAGCCCCACCTCCGCGATGGCCGGCGCGCCGGAGGTGAGCATATAGACGGTAATCAGAATCACCGAACCCACCGACATGCAGGCGAAAACCAGAAATACCGCCTCCGCCAGCTTTTCCCCGCCTTTGGTCCACATGGCGCATACCGCCGCCAGCAGGCTGGAAAGCAGCGCCAGGGCCAGCGCCGTGTGATAGGCCACCTCCACCCGGCTGACGCCGATGTCCACAAATTGAGAGGTGGAGGCGTTGAGGGCGATGAGCCCTCCAATAGGCGCCAGCGCCGCCAGCATATACAGCACCGCGGACACCACCGGCTTCCTGCACAGCAGCAGCAACGCGCCGGCCAGAGCCAGCACCGGCGTCAGCAGCAGCACGATTTTGGCAGCCAGAGGCATAGTGACCCGTACTCCCTCCACCGTCAGAAAAGCCGTCACCACCTGCAGGGAGGTAAAGGTGTACGCCACCTTATCCAGCCGAAAGGTGACAAAGGGCAGGAAAAACTGCATCACGGCCAGGGCCGCCGCGGCCAGAGCCATTATGAACGCTGTCCGCTGCCGGATCCGGGCGGCGCGTTCCTTTTTTTCATCCGTAAAAGTACGCATAGACACATTCCTCCGCTGATACCGCGACAATTCCGCCGCGGGGCACTCCTCGCGGCGGAACGGCTATGGCGGCTGTTTGTCTGGGTATCCACCCGTGTTTATTTCCAGAACTCCACCGGCACCAGATGCTCGCTCTCAATCAGTTCCTGAGCTTTATCGGTCTTGAGGAAATCCAGATAAGCCAGCACCAGATCATCCTTGGTGCCCTTGACGTAAGCGTGGACAAAGGGACGCTGAATCACGTAGCTGTTGTCCGCGATGGTTTCGGTGGACACGGTGACGCCGCCCACCTTCAGGGCCTTGACGCCTTCGCTGACCGAGGCAAAGGAGATGTAGCCGATGGCGGCTTCATCGGAGGAGATCTTGGCCTTCACATCGCCGGTTTCGGGCAGCTCCGCCTCATAGACGCATTTTTCCTTGATGCCCAGGATGCTCTCGAAGCCGTCCCGGGTGCCGGAGGTGGCGTCCCGGCCCACCACATAAATCTGCTTGTCCGCACCGCCCAGGTCCTTCCAGTTGGTGATCTTGCCGGTGAAGATATCCGCGATCTGTTCCTTGGTGAGGTCGCTGACGCTGTTGCCCGGATTGACGATCACCGCGATGCCGTCCAGGGCAATGGTAATCACCTCATATTTGCCGTCGGGGTTTTCTTCGTCTTTTACATTGCGGGAAAGGTTGCCGATCTGCGCCGTGCCGTCGTTCAAACCGGTGATGGCGGCGCCGGAGCCGGTGACGCCCACTTCAAAGGTCACCTTGCTGTGTTCTTTGCGGAACTCCTCGGACAGCTTACTCATAACCCCTTCCATGGAGCTGGAGCCGGCGAACACCAGGTTGCCGCTGAGCTCTTCCGTCTGGCTGCCGGCCTGCGAACCGCCCGAAGCGGAGCCGGACGGGGCGGACGAACTGCCGGTGACTTCCTGATTGCAGCCGGTCATCGCCAGCGTCAGCAACGCCGCGGCAGCCAAAGCACCAAGTATCTTTTTCATTGTGGTATTCCTCCTGTTTTTTCTCTTCTCTTTTATGGTACGCCGTTATCCTACCGCCCCTATGTTAGAGGGATGTTAACCGAAATTTAGGATTCTGTTTAACAAAAGGAGAGCCCGGACGAGTTTTCGTCCGGGCTCTCTCAATTCTGTTGGTTTTTCTGCCGGCAGTCCAGATACCCTAAAAACCGCTTGAACGCCAGGGAAGGATACGCAGCCTAGAGTGCCGGTATCACAAATGTTCCTCCAAAATCAGACAGCCGCCTGAGCTTCCCGCTCAGGCGGCTGTTGTACTGTCACTACGATTCTCCTACTTACCGCACCTTGCTGCCGGGAGCCACGCCGTCCACAAACAGCACCCGGGCCGCGTCTCCGTCGTCGGCGGCCAGGATCATCCCCTGGCTCTCCACCCCGCAGAGAACAGCGGGCTTCAGGTTTGCCACCACCACAATCCGGCGGCCCTTCAGGTCATCGGGGGTATACCATTTGGCGATACCCGAGCAGACGGTGCGAGGGACGCCGCTGCCGTCGTCCAGGGTCAGCCTCAGCAGCTTTTTCGCCTTTTTCACCGGTTCGCAGTCGGTGATTTCCGCCACCCGCAGATCGATTTTGGCGAAGTCGTCGATGGTGATCTGAGACAGGAAGGCCACGTTTTCCGCCGTCTTTTCCTCCTTCGGGGCGGCTTCGGCGGCTGCCTTGGCCTGCTCCGCCTCCAGTTCCGCCAGCACCTTGGCCGCGTCGATCCGGGCAAATAGGGGAACCGCCGTCCCCACCCGATAGCCGGCTGCGGCGTCGAATGCGCCCTTCACCGTATCGACGCCGGTCAGACCGGCGTCCACTCCCAGCTGTCCCAGCATATTCTCCGCCGTGGCGGGGATAAAGGGGAGCAGCAGGATACCCAGAATCCGGATACACTCCAGCAGGTTGTAGAGCACCGCCTCCAGTCGGGGTTTCTGGGCCTCGTCTTTCGCCAGAACCCAGGGAGCGGTTTCGTCGATATACTTGTTGCACCGCCGGGCCAAATTCATCAGCACGTCCAGGGTGTCGGCGTTGTGATAGGTATCCATGAAGCGGAAATAATTCTCCACCGCCTCCTTCACCGCCGCGTGAAGTTCTCCGTCCTCCGGAGCCGCCGTCTCCGGCCGGGAGACCGCGCCGCCGAAATACTTGTTTGCCATGGCGATGCTGCGGTTAGCGAGATTGCCCAGCGTGTTGGCGAGATCCGCGTTGTAGCGGGTGATGAAGCTCTCATAGGTGATGGTGCCGTCCTGAGCGTAGGGCATCTCCGCCAGCAGATAATACCGCACCGCGTCGGTGCCGAAGCGGTCGGCCAAGTCATCGGCATACAGCACATTGCCCCGGGATTTGCTCATCTTATCCTCCCCGGAAAGCATCCAGGGATGGCCCAGCACCTGCTTGGGCAGCGGCTCTCCCAGCGCCATCAGAATGATTGGCCAGTAGATGGTGTGGAAGCGGACGATGTCTTTGCCGATGACATGGAGATCCGCCGGCCAGTAATGGGCGTACTTCTCTCCACTGCCGTCGGGATGATACCCGATGCCGGTGATGTAGTTGGACAGGGCGTCCAGCCAGACGTACACCACATGATCGGGATCGAAATCCACCGGGATTCCCCATTTGAAGGAGGTGCGGGAAACACAGAGATCGGACAGTCCCGGCTTGAGGAAATTGTTGATCATCTCGTTGCGGCGGGAATCCGGCTTGATGAAATCCGGATTCTCCTCGTAATACTGCAGCAGCCGGTCCTGATACTTGGACAGCCGGAGGAAATACGCCTCTTCCTTGGCGTCGACGACCTCCCGGCCGCAGTCGGGGCACTTGCCGTCCTTGAGCTGGGATGCGGTGAAAAAGGATTCACAGGGCACACAATACTTTCCTTCATAGTGACCCTTGTAGATATCCCCCTGCTCGTACAGTTTTTTGAAGATGGCCTGCACCGCTTTTTCGTGATCCGCATCGGTGGTGCGGATAAAGCGGTCGTAGGTGGTGTTCATCCGATCCCACACTCCGCGGATCTGCGCGGAAACGCCGTCCACATATTCCTTTGGACTGATCCCCTGGGCCTTGGCGTATTCCTCGATCTTCTGGCCGTGCTCGTCCGAACCGGTGAGAAAATGCACGTCGAACCCCATCATTCGCTTGTACCGCGCAATCATATCCGCCAGAACCACATCGTAGGTGTTGCCGATGTGGGGCTTGCGGGAGGTGTAGGCGATGGCGGTGGTAATATAAAACTTTGGTTTGTCCATGATGGGGGCCTCCTTGCATTGTTTATCTCTATATTTTACCAGATTGCGGCAGGAATACAAGGGGGAATTTCCCACTTTCCCTCCGTTATCCTTTATTATGCTCCATATATTCCTTCAAAAAGCTCAAAACCTCCATGGAGCAGTCCACCGTCCGGCTGCGGCGGTTCTGCCGGCCAGTGGAAAAATAGCCGAAATAACCCCAGGGATCCTTGATCTGCGTGCCCCAATCCCACAGCCCCTCCGCATTCTGATTGGCCGTCAGCCACTCCACCGCATCGGCCAGGTAGAGAGCGGAACCGTGAAATTGATTGATGGTGTGAAAGGTGGCGAACCAACGGCGGGTCTTGTTGTATACGAAGCTTTCCGGCAGCTTCGCAGGCGTCTCGCTCCACAAATGGCCGTGATGATAGGCGTATTCGCCGTAATGCCGGAGCATCGCCTCCTCCAGCGCCGGCGGTATCTGGTCCCGGCGTTTCAGGAGCAGTTCCGTCTGCATGGGAACCAGCCGATCCTCCCGCGTCCAAAAGACCTCGTGCTGGGCGGCCCGCTCCCGTTCATAGGAATATTCTCCCGTTTCAAAGGCGCGTCCGGCGATATACCGCCATTCGGAATAGGGGCGGTCGCACAAGGGATTGTAGGGCTTGATCCCCTCGATGGCGTTGCAGACGGTGGCTGTATTCCAGGGAATCACCCGCTCGTTGGTGCGCCGGAATTTTTCACGGGCCGTTCCCTTCAGAAAATCTTCCAGATACTCGTAAGCATACAGCAAAATATCCCGGTCTTCTATGGTAAGTCCAATATAGAGACAGCGGTTGATGGCCGTCAGCGAGGTGGGAAACCGGTCTTTTGCGGCATAATCCTTGCTTTGCAGCCTGCCCCAGCCGCCGTATTCGTCCTGTTCCTGATAAAGTTCTTCCACAATGTCGCTGGCGAGAAAAGCCGGACGAAGCCTGCAAAGCTCCCCGTCGTCATAGGGCCTGTCCAGCAGATGAAACAGGATTTTATAGCGCACCGCCGGATGCTCACAATAGTCATACAGCCGCCAGGCGGCCTGTTGAAAAAACTTATCCATATCCAGCATCCTCAATCACCTGCCTTTTTATTAATATACCGTATCAGGAGAATAAAGTCGATATCTATTTCTAAAAAGACTGCCTTCTCATCCCCCCTCTTCTTGATCTCCCTCCTGTCTTGTCCCGTACACTGTTCATGCAACACCCCTGTGGATAAAACATATTGCCAACGCAGTCGAAATAAAATTTGCAAAATCCTCTTGACAAATCGATTTCGCCAGCATAATATAGAATACAACAACCAAACAGGTTTATTAAAACCGGTGAGTAAGAGTAGTAGACGGAGCGATCAGGCGTTCCCAGAGAGCCGCAGATGGTGGGATTGCGGCAGCGGCGGCTGCGTTGAATGGACTTACGAGGGCAATCCGAGGGCGGGATTCCGCCGTTAGGTGCGACGGGAGCTTCACCCGTTATCATGGAAGTGTGCATCATGGGTGCGCAGAGAAAGTGCATCTGTCTCAGACGGATGAATTCGGGTGGTACCGCAGGAGTGAACGACTCTTGTCCCAAGCAATTGGGGCAAGGGTCTTTTTGTTGTATAGGAGGATGAACAATGGGATTATCTCGATGGCGGGAACGACGTCAAATGGAGTGGTCGGTCCGATGGCGTGAGCAGCGTCTGATTAGGATATCGATCCAATAGCATGGCCGCTGCTCCTGACGATTGGCCTTGCCAATCGTCCCCACTGGAATGCGCAGGACAACAGCGTCTGATTAGGATATCGATCCAATAGCATGGCCGCTGCTCCTGACGATTGGCCTTGCCAATCGTCCCCACTGGAATGCGCAGGACAACAGCGTCTGATTAGGATATCGATCCAATAGCATGGCCGCTGCTCCTGACGATTGGCCTTGCCAATCGTCCCCACTGGAATGCGCAGGACAACAGCGTCTGATTAGGATATCGTTCCAATAGCATAACTGCTGCTCTTAGCGATTAATAAAGCATTCCTTCCAAAAAAGAATTAAGGAGAGATTCTCTTATGAAAAAGCTGATAAAAGTTTTCGCCCTGGCCCTTTCCGCCGCTCTGCTGACCCTGCCCCTGGCTTCCTGCAGCGATGCCGGCGATGGCAGCACGGATAAGGATCTGCCCACCATCGGCATCATCCAGTTCGCTGTCCATTCCTCCCTGGACAACTGCTACGAGGGACTTATCAAGGGCCTGGAAGCAGCGGGCTACAAGGACGGGGAAACCTGCCGCATCGATCTGAAAAACGCCCAGGGTGATCCCACCACCGCCGACTCCATCGCCGGCACCATGGCAAACAAAAACGTGGATATGATCATCGGCATCGCCACCCCCGCCGCCATATCCGCTTATAATGCGGCTGCCGGTGATATCCCCGCCATCTTCTGTGCGGTGAACGATCCGGTGGCGGCGAAGCTGGTCCAGTCCCTGGAAAAATCCGGCAACAACTGCACCGGCAGCTCCGACCGACTGAATCTGGAAGGGCAGTTGAAAATGATCCGTGCCTTTCAGCCGGACGCTAAGAAAATCGGCATCCTCTACAACACCGCCGAAGCCAACTCCATGTCCAACCTGAACGAGATCAGAGAACTGGCGCCGAATTACGGCTTTGAAATCGTGGAAAAGGGCGTCCAGTCTGCGGCGGATATTCCGGCGGCGGCTAGCGCTCTGGTGAGCCAGGTGGACTGCATCAACAACTTCACCGACAACCTGGTGGTGGATAACCTCAGCGTGGTGCTGGAGCAGGCCAACGGCGCGAAGATCCCGGTCTACGGCTCGGAAATCGAGCAGGTTGTCAAGGGCTGCCTGGCCTCCGAAAGCCTGGATTACGTAGCCCTGGGCGAAGCCACCGGCGAGCTGGCCGCCAAGGTGTTGAAGGGTGAGAAGGCCGCCGACACCTCCGTGATTCTGATTAAAGACAGCTTTCCTGTATACAACGGCGACGTGGCCGCTTCTCTGGGACTGACCGTCCCGGCGGATTACGCCTCCGCTCAGAATACAGCCGCCAAATAAGCCCCGCCCCACTTCTTCCGGCAGATGCCGATATCAGATAAAGGTTGGGATTTCATGGATTTCTTTCTCAATATGTCGCTGCTGAATCTGCAGATGGCCGCCATGTACGGGGTCCTGGCGCTGGGGGTGTACATTACCTACAGCATCCTGGATTTCCCTGACCTCTCGGTGGACGGCACCGTTCCCCTGGGAGGCGTGGTCTCCGCCATGCTGATTCTCAAAGGGGTGAATCCCTGGCTGGCGCTGTTGGCCGCCTTCGCGGCGGGGGCCGCCGCCGGCTGCGTGACGGGATTCCTGCATGTGAAGCTGAAAATCCGCCCGCTGCTGTGCGGCATCCTGGTGATGACCGCCCTGCTGTCGGTGAACCTGATGCTGATGAAGGCGGCCACCGGCGGCATGTCCATCGCCACCTTCTCCGAATCGGAGGTGCTCTTCAACGCCGCGCCCATGAGCCTGCTGCCCGACGTCAAGCTGGGCCGGTACGGCATCCGCACCCTGCTGACCCTGCTGGTGCTGGCGCTGGTGTGCAAATATCTGCTGGACTGGTATCTCTCCACCAAATCCGGCCTGCTGCTCCGGGCTACGGGCAGCAACGCCCAATACGTCACCATGCTTTCCCGCAACCCCGGCATCTCCAAGATCCTGGGGCTGGCGCTGGGCAACGGCTTCGCGGCCATGGCTGGGGCGCTGATTACCCAGCAGAAAAAGACGGCCGAACTCCAATTCGGCACCGGCATGGTGGTGATGGGACTGGCTGCCGTTATTATCGGCGTTTCCCTGCTGCGCAAGGTGCGTTTTCTGCGGCCTACCACCAAGGTGCTCATCGGCGCCCTGATTTATCAGATCGCCCTTTCCGCCGCCACCGCCCTGAACTGGAGCGACCAGCTCAAGCTGATCATGTCCACTCTGTTCGTGCTGGTGCTGCTGGTAAGCAATGTGCTGGATAAAGGAAGGAGGGCGTCCCGTGATTAGGTTCGATGAAATCGTCAAGCGCTTTAATGTGGGCACCCCCGACGAAACCACCCTCTTCGATCATTTCAGCCTGGAGGTGGATAAAGGCGAATTCGTCTCCATCGTGGGCTCCAACGGCTCAGGTAAAACTACCCTGCTGAATCTGCTCTGCGGCACCCTGCCCCTGGACGGCGGCCGGATATTTGTGGAGGACCGGGACATCACCAAAATGAGCGAGCACCGGCGGGCCGGTTTTCTCGGCCGGGTGTTCCAGGACCCGGCCAAGGGCTCCTGCCCGGAACTGACGATTCTGGAAAATATGGCCCTGGCGGATAACAAAAAGGGGCTTTACAGCCTGGGCCGCGGAGTCAATAAACGGCGAATCGACTATTACAAATCCCTGCTGGAAACCTGTGACATGGGGCTGGAAAACCGGCTGCATGTGCCGGTGGGTTCCCTGTCCGGCGGCCAGCGGCAGGCGCTGGCCCTGATCCTCGCCAACATGACCCCCATCGACCTGCTGATCCTGGATGAACATACCGCCGCCCTGGATCCCAAATCCTCCCAGCGGGTAATGGACATCACCGACAGGCTGGTGGGAGAAAAGGGAATGACAACCCTGATGGTGACCCACAACCTGCGGTTTGCCCTGGAATACGGCACCCGGCTGCTGATGATGCACGAGGGCCGCTGCATCCTGGATCTGCGGGGAGAAGAAAAGAAAAACGCCTCTATTGACGACCTGCTGAAAATCTTCAACGACATCAGCATCGAGTGCGGCAACTGAGCCGCCACATACCAAAGATGAAAAGGAAAGGATGAACCGCCATGAGCAAGGTCCCCTATCGCGTCTATCTCTCGGAAGAGGAGATGCCCAAGCAGTGGTACAATCTGCGGGCCGATATGAAGGAGCAGCCCGATCCCTATCTGCATCCCGTCACCCATCAGCCGGTGGGACCTGCGGATATGCTGCCCATCTTCTGCGACGACCTGTGCGCTCAGGAAATGAACGCCACCGACCGGTATATCGATATCCCGGAAGAGGTGCAGAACTTTTATAAAATCTTCCGTCCCTCCCCCTTGATCCGGGCTTATAACCTGGAAAAAGCCCTGGATACCCCGGCCAAGATTTATTACAAATTCGAGGGCAACAACACCTCCGGCTCCCATAAGCTGAACTCTGCCGCCGCCCAGGTGTACTATGCCAAGAAACAGGGCCTCACCTCCCTCACCACCGAGACCGGAGCGGGCCAGTGGGGCACCGCCCTGGCGATGGCCTGCGCCCACTACGGGCTGGACCTTACCGTCTACATGGTAAAGGTCAGCTATGAGCAGAAGCCCTTCCGCAAAGCGGTGATTCACACCTTCGGGGCCAATATCATCCCCAGCCCCTCCGATACCACCGAAGTGGGCCGCCAGATCCTCGCCGCCCATCCCGGCACCGGCGGCTCCCTGGGCTGCGCCATTTCCGAGGCCATCGAGAAGGCGCTGCACACCCCCGATTGCCGGTATGTCCTGGGTTCGGTGCTGAACCAGGTGCTGCTGCACCAGTCGGTCATCGGCCTGGAATCCAAGGCCGCTATGGAAAAGATTGGGGAATACCCGGATATCGTCATCGGCTGCGCCGGCGGCGGCTCCAATCTTGGGGGACTGATGGCGGCCTTTATGAAGGATAAGCTGGACGGTACCCGGCCCAACACCGAGTTCATCGCCGTGGAACCTGCCTCCTGCCCCTCTCTCACCCGCGGCCGCTACGCCTACGATTTCTGCGACACCGGCCACGTCACCCCTCTGGCCCGGATGTATACCCTGGGCAGCGAGTTTATCCCCTCCGCCAACCATGCCGGCGGGCTGCGCTACCACGGTATGAGTCCCATCCTTTCCAAGCTGTATCACGACGGGTATATGAAGGCCGTGGCAGTGGAGCAGACCAAGGTGTTCGAGGCGGCGGTGCAGTTCGCCAAGGAGGAAACCATCCTCCCGGCGCCGGAATCCTCCCACGCCATCCGGGCCGCCATCGACGAAGCCATCAAGTGTCGGGAATCCGGCGAGGCGAAAACCATTCTCTTCGGCTTGACCGGCACCGGCTACTTCGATATGAACGCCTATACCTCCTATTTGGAAGGAACCATGACCGATTATATTCCCACCGACGAGGATCTGCAAAGGGGCTTCGATCTGCTCCCCAAAATCGATTGAATCTTTTGAAAGCCCCGGCCGGATTTGATCCGGCCGGGGCTTTGCCCATTCAGTATTTAAAAGGAAAGACCTGGCCGTGTGAAAACTCCCCACCGCTTCCCCTGTACCCGCTTCTCTTGACTTTTCTTCCCGCTCCCTCTATAATGAGGGTAGACAAAGGGCACTCGTGCTTGGTGCCTTTGTTGTTTCGCTAGTCGTTGTGCGCTACCACAACGGCTAGTTTGCTTTTATGGAGGAAACCATAAACAGCAGAAACAAGATTATCAGACAAAGTATGTACCTGACAATCTTTTTCCCCATCGGCATCACCTCCTTTTCCTTGGAGATGAGCGCCCTTCGGCTACCGCTATATCCTATCATATTCAGCCGCATTTTGTCCACTAATTCCTGCCGGATATAAACCAATGTGACTACATTTCACTCCCCTGCCTCGCCTGTTTGCCGATTGCGTAAACAGGCGGGGCTTTCATTTTCCTCATTCGTCGAGGAAAATGCACCGTTTCTCCTGCACCATCAAGAGCATACTGGGACAAAGGGGCCGCATACATATAAAAATGACTCCATCGAATTTGCGCCCCCAGGGCAGATTGGCAGAGATGCGCATGTTTACCATCATTACGGCGAAACAACTGAAACGGGCGGCGGTGATCGTGCTGTGCGCGCTGCTGCTGCTCTCCGGCGGCAGCCTGCTGTATAACCATGTACAGGCCACCGCCGGAGAAGAGAAGAAGTATATCAAATGGGTGGATTTCAACGTCCCTTACGAGGCGCTGGATAAGGCACTGAAGCTGGACGTGGCCGCTCATGAGACGGAAACTCCGCTGAACTGGGTGGAGCTGCTGGCCTATCTGGCCGCCAAAAACGGCGGAGAATTCAAAAAGTTCAAGGCCAGCCAGCTGGACGCGGTGGCGAAGGAGCTGCAGAGCGGCAAAACCATCGCGGAGCTGACGGAAAACCTGAAATATTACCCCTATTATCGGGAGGCCTACGGCGCGGTGCTGGATGGACTGGTGGGGGAATACGAAATCGAAGTGGCGGACGAAACCGCCGAGGGGGGTAAAAAATGGGTGCGCAAGTATGGTCTGAAAGGCTTCTCCCCCATCGCCAAAAACTACCCCTACAGCGATTTTGACGATTTCGGAACCAGCCGGGATTACGGCTTCAAGCGCAAGCATCTGGGGCATGATCTCATGGGCGCCACCGGCACGCCGATTATTGCGGTGGAGGGGGGCACGGTGGAGGCCCTGGGCTGGAACCAATACGGCGGCTGGCGGATCGGCATCCGCAGCCTGGATAAAAAGCGGTATTACTACTACGCCCATCTGCGGCAGAATTTTCCTTTCAACAAGTCGCTGGAGGTGGGATCGGTGGTGCAGCCGGGAGATGTGATCGGATACCTGGGGCACACGGGCTACAGCACCAAGGAGAACGTCAACAACATCAAACAGCCCCACCTGCATTTCGGCCTCCAGCTGATCTTCGACGAGTCCCAAAAGGAGGGCAACAACGAAATCTGGGTAGATGTTTATCCCCTGATCCGACTGCTCTACCGCAACCGCTGCGAGGTAGTGAAGGACCCGGAGACAAAGGAATACAGCCGGGTATATGGATACCGGGAGATAAAAACGGAAGGAAGCTGAAGAAGGGCGGGAAACCGGTTTCACGGTTTCCCGCCCTTCTTCAGCTTCCAAAAGGAATCCTCTCCGCCATTAAGCACAGGCGTTCATACGTCAGCATTAAGCTCTAGGGGAATATGCAAAAAGAGCCATTTACGGAAAGAAAAAGCCATAACAGATCTGTTATGGCTTCGAGACTGTCAAAAAAGTCGTTTCGCGGAAAATACTGCACAAAAAGTTTTCGCCCGCCTTTTTCAAAAGGCGGCGGGGTCGAGGGGCAGGGCCCCCGTCGTCCTCCTCAGAGGACGAAATATCTTCCTAAAAGAGCGCAGGAGGGGCGTAAAACGTCCCAGTGGGACGTTTTACGGCGGGGAACCCTCGCCGGGGGTTCCCCGGTGTTCCGAAGGAACACAGAGTTTTGTGTATCTTGCTATTTGTCTGCTGGTTTATCGACAAGCTGAAAGCTATAACAGATCTGTTATGGCTTCCTCTTTATTTTAGTAATTCATCTGTAGAAACACCGAGTACCTTAGCTAAACCTTTTAATTCAATATCTGTCACAAAACGCTTTCCGCTTTCAATGCGTTGAATCGCATTTTTATCCAAATCAATATCTTCCAGCTGTAATTTATCTGCTAGTGCTTTTTGAGAAACCTTTGGACGCATCTGCTTCCGCAGTAAAGAAACCTGTTTGCCACACAGGTTTGTCCTGCCGTCCTTTGCTCTATTTTTATACATTTCATCGCCTCTTGACATTCACTACTTGTCAACAGGCTTATTTTATGCTATTATTAAGTACGATATGACATTCACTGAATGTCAATTAAAAATTTATTCCATGTATGTCCGCCAGATAAAAGTCAGCGAAGGCATAAATACTATCACAGGCGGCCACGTCCTTTTGGCCTATGCCCCAAAAGGACGCAAAAACGCATTGTCCGTCTCCATCATTGGGCGGCTTGGTCGCCCTAGGGTTCGCATCGCCAGCACCAGTCCCAGTAGAATCTCCGGGCTCCATAAACACCGGGAGACTCGCCGGGCGCTTCACGGAGGATCGAGGCTAGGATAACCGCCGCCACTGTGAGGATCCTACGCCATATCCCAAAAGGTAACAAAG
>CABULH010000026.1 GCA_902492455.1 uncultured Oscillospiraceae bacterium | reverse complement strand
GCAGCCGGTGCCATAGAGCTGGCCCTTACCCGGAAAAACGGGTGATGAATTTGGTGCTTGTGTGGTGTTTATTTGGTGTTTATTGCTGCCGAAATCGACAAATAAACACCAAGCCTTGCAAAAGGAGAATGGTTAAAAACCTATTAATATCAGCGATTTTCGGCAATAACGAAAGACTGCAAAAGCCATGAATACAGATTTGTAATCAGCAGGTCGGGGGTTCAAATCCGTCCACCAGCTCCACTATGAAACGCCTGTAATACCTGTATTTATGCGGGTTTACAGGTGTTTTTCATTTTCCTCATTGTCCACCAAAAAATAATAAAAAACAACAAAAAACAACAAACATGCAAGTCATATGCAAGTCAAAAACTGATGCCGTGTTCTATCTCATAGACATATGCCGAGGCAACCTATCAAAAATTGGCGAAAAAAACCAGGCGGAGATTGATCTCCGCCTGGTATCTTTTTACTTTATTCCTTTTTCCCCAGCTGCTTGACAAGCTGGTTGCCGTAAACCGCCGCGCCGGTCACTAGGATTCCCTGGATAACGCTGTCCGCCGACATGCCGCCAAGACCAGCGCCCCGGCGATACCCAATGGCAGCAGAATCAATGGTCGTCAATGCCAGCATTACCGAAAATTAACCGTAAAACAGTCTTTCGATATTGAAAACACCTTGCTGGACGGCAGCAATATCATTGATTTCCCGACGAATCCCCGTGATCTGAGCCGGTATGACGAGGTGCTGTATCAGTGAATTGACGATGGAACGGCTTCGGGAAAATCTTGAAAGCCTGAAGATGAAGAATACCTTGGAAATCCTCGACAACTACCTGGAGCGCGCCGTGAACGACAACCTGAACATCGTGGAGGTTCTCCGCCATATCTTCGCTGAGGAGACCCAGTCCAAGCGCAGGCGCGCCTATGAAAAGCAGGTGCAGATGTCCGGGTTCCCCATCAAGAAAACGCTGGAAGATTTTGATTTCAGCATCCAGCCCTCCATTGACAATCGGAAGATCGATGAACTCGCCACTATGCGGTTTCTCGAAAACACCGAAAATATCGTCTTTCTCGGTCCGCCCGGTGTGGGCAAAACTCATTTGGCTTCGGCGTTGGGTATGGCCGCCGTACAGCACCGTTTTTCAACCTACTACATCAACTGCCACCAGCTCATCGAGCTGCTAAAAAAGGCCCATTTTGAGAACCATCTGCCCGACAAACTTAAAATCTTCGGCAAGTACAAACTCCTCATCATCGACGAGATCGGCTGCCTTCCTATGGATATTCAGGGGGCCAACCTCTTCTTTCAGCTCATTGCCAGGCGTTATGAAAAAACCTCCACTGGCTTTACCTCCAACAAGACCTTTTCCCAGTGGAACGAGGTCTTCGCCGACGTTACCATCGCCTCCGCCATCCTCGACAGGGTGCTCCATCATTGTACCGTCATCAACATCAAGGGCGAGAGTTACCGCCTCAAAGAACGCAAGGAGTTTATGAAGCAAAAGCAGCAGATTGTCAACACTCTTTTTGACCAAAGCCAGAACTAATTTCGGCGTTTGCTTGCAATTTCAATTCGGCGTTGACAATAAAAATGTCTTTTAATTGCAGCAGCTTCTGCCACCCCAACAAAGCAGGGCCCCCATCCTCTTGCCGATTCGCCTTTTCTGGAAAAGACAAAGTGGGATTAAAATACGTGGATCCGTCCGGTACAGACGGCTCCACGTATTTTCAACAATTTCTAAAATCCTTTTACCAATAGATCCAGACCGTTGCCGATCAGACAGACAGCCACCACTCCCAGCAAAAGGCTGAAAATCTGGGAACGGGTCAATTTTCCCCGGAAGACAATCCACCCCGCCAAACTAGACAGCAGAATCAGTCCGCCGTTCATAATGGGAAAGAAAAGGATGCTGGGCAGCGCACCGGAGAGATAAAGGTTCATTTTATGATGCAACCCCAAGCACAAACCGGCGGCGATCCCCATCGCCGTCGTCCGGGAAAGTAAAGAGAAGCTTTTAGTTTGTCCCTTTCTCCTGCCGATAAAATAATATCCTCCCAGGATCAGCACAGCTGTTAAGAAGGCAATGACCAAAAAGGCGTTGATCTCTTCCTTATGCGATGAGGTTTGATGAATCTTCTGCAGCAAACCCGTGGTGCCGGCAACGAGAAAGACCATGACGCACAGAACCAACCATCGAGGCGACAGCCGTTTATCCTTTCGGAGATTAACGCCGAAGTAGAACGCCACTATCAACAGCGCCACACCCGCCACCTGAAACCATCCCACGCTTTCCTTCCAGAACAGCGCACCGCAGAAGGTAGGAATCAACATGGAGCAGGCGGCAATCAGCACCGTGTAGGATAGAGGACCGGCGGACAGCGCGGCGGAATACAGCAGGATGTAGGATCCGGTGACCACTCCGAAAAGCATCCCCATTCCCACTGTATATGGAGAGGGAAGCGATGGTGTGCCGCCGGTTATGAACAAAATCACGGCAGCCGAAAAAGCCGTTAGAATAGAGAAAGCGGCGCAATCGGCCATACCCTTCATCCGTTTTTTGCTAAAAGCATTCTGTAACACCGTGTTTATCAGGCCAACGACAATGGATATGGACAAAATCCAGTAATTCATTTGGTTTGTTTCTCCTGCCGCGCCTCAATCTTCCTGGATCTGACCGAGGCACACCCTCTTCACACTGCCGCCATCCCGGTCAAGAACACCCACTCCGTCTGTCAGCACATCCGACATCACCAGCGTCCCTATATCAGCGCCGGATTCCAGCCGTACCAGCGTATCCTTTTTTTCGCCGCCTTTGCACGCTGCGCGGACATTGCGGACCACCATCTGCCTCACAGCTCCGTCCACTGTGATATAATCCATCGGTTCCGTCGTTTCGACATCCCGGAGGATGTCCAGACCATCGATAACCAAGCGGTCAATCTGTGCATAGCTCTCATCCGGCTTGTGACAGTAATAGCGGCCCACTTCCACAACAGGACGGGTATCGTTGGGATGGAAATGACGGATATTCCGCAGGGTCAGGCTTTCGATTCTGCCGCCCAGTCGAAACAGGAAGGGGGTGGTATAGTTGTATTTGTGATAAGTCTGGGTCAGATCGATATTCTCAAATACCAAACTGCCGTAATTGCCCTCCCCTTCACCTGCCTCCCAGCCGTACCAAGGATGAATAAAGAAGCCAAAACTCTTGTAGGTTCCGGTGACGTTACGGATAGTCACCCGATCCAGCCGGCCGTGATGCCGCGATAACAACCGGATACCCTGATCCGCGTTTTCCAGGTAAACACCGTCAATCATCACATCGGTGATGGAGGATTCAAAATCAAATTCATCCGGTGCCAAGGCCAGAAAATCGTCGCCGGAGCTTCCACGTATGTTGCGGATTACCAAATCCCGGCCAGGCCCCTGAAAATGCAGACCGTCCTGATTCTGAGAAGTCATGATGTTGGGCAGATCAGATACCACGTCCTGAATCAGCACATGTTCAAAGCAGGCCACAAACATAGCGTAGGTCCGCTGATCCACCATACGGATATCCCGAACGGTCAGATTGCGGATACCGCAAAATTTGATTCCCATATTCAGATGGCGAAAGGCATGGAATGCCGCGGCTTTATCAAAATCCGGGGATGCACCGTAAAAAGCGCCGTTGTTGATCTCCTCCAGCGGCCGGTCAAACTTCTCTTGATTTGGGGCGTTAAAATTGTAGGTGCCACCCAGCAGCGTCACATTTTCCGTGTCAATCTTCTCAAAACTGAGCCGGTCGTTTTGCAACAGGGTATTATTGGTACCTTCTTTTTGGAAAAATCCGCAATGGCGGTCAAGACAATGGATGGTGGTGTTGGAGTGAATCGTCAGACGGGATACCAAAACGGGCCCGTCCAACAGAAAATACAGGCCGCCCCACTCCCTCGCTTTGTCCAGAATGGCTTGTACCTCCGCCGTCTGGTCTGTACCGCCGCCCTTTTCCACATCGCTGTCCAGCAGCAGAAAATCGCTGGCCCGCACAAAAAAATGTCGATCCGATACATTCGGCAACATAGTTTCTTTCATCCTCTCCGCCAAGGAATAGCCGGTTTTTTATCCCCGGCTATTCCCATGGCATCCATTAACTGATAATGCGTAAATTTCTCACGAAATAACCAGACTGGCGTAATAGGTAAACTCCGGTACTTCGATGGCAAGATATCCGTCTTTCGCCTGCAGAGTCTTTTCCGTCAGGTGGAGCTTCCCGTCCTCATCCACACAATAGATCTTCACATCCAGCGCGGTCTTGGTTTTCCAGGAAGGCAGCTTATAGGCGATTTTACCCGTCTGCTTGGCGTTCACCACGCCCTGGTCTACATCGATGTTCCGGTTTACCAGATCCACAAAACAGGTCTTGTTCTCCCGGTCACCCTGAGTGGTCAGCAGGATATCGCCTTTGAATCCGCTGGTCTTCACATCGGGATGATAGCGGCCTTCCTTTTCCAGATCTGCAAAAATGCCGCCGATTTTGTCGTTGGCCATTTTGAACAAGGTGGTATTCGTTTTCTGCTTATAGGCGTCCACCGTCGGATCCTTTTCCAGATAAACAATCTTCCCCTTGCCGCTGTATGTATCCTTCAAATTCACTAAAAGCGGCTTATCGTGCTTGGCAAACTGCTGATCCCGCATCCCTTTTTCTCCGGCTTTGGCGCCGGTGATCACTAGAGTTTTTCCCTGATCCAGGAAAGGCTTCAGTATCCCGTTGACGATATCTTGGGAAATAGTGATCACATTTGGCATCACCAGAACTTCGATATTCTCTAGTTCCTCGGCGCTGATCCGGTTTTCCGTCACCGTCTGGTAAGCGATGTTCTGATTTTCCAAGCTGCTCCCCCAGCCGTAATAGGCCAGTGTGCTCTGAACATCGCCGCCGCCCACATACCCGCCGGGGGTCAGCTGGCTCAGCTCACTGGCGCCGGAGTTATACAGTCCGACAGAAGCTTTGATCTCCCGCTTTTTATACACATCTCGGAGCTGGCCGATAACTGCATTTACCATAGCAGTGGTTTCATCGTTGCCAGCGGTGGTGGGATTGCCGTCGCCGGAATTGATGGTAATGTTGTTAGCTAACGCCTCAAAGGAGAGGAACATCCCCAGCATTTCCTGGTCGGCCTTTTCCGCATCGTCCACATAATACCAGACCGAACCCCTCTTGGAGCGGCTAAGTTGGGTAATGAGTTTATAGACCGGCCCTCCGTAGCCCAGTAAGGGCAGCTTGTCGGAGAACTGCTGGGTAACCGCCGAGTAGGTAGGGCCATATTCCACGCTGAGAACGTCCACATAATCCTCAATACCCAGCACACCGTTCTGCATCAGAGCGATGTCGTTGCCTGTCACCACAATGTCGTCGGGATTCAGTCCCAGATTCTTGGCCTCTTCTTTGACCATCTGATAAAACTTTTTGATATGCTCGGACACCGTTTCGGATTTGTATGCCAGATAACTGTTCCAAACCGGATCCTCCAGCCAGGCCGGACTGCTGAACATCTGTACGGTGGCATTGGTCATCACCGAGGTGTCCAGTTCCGGGAAATCCTGCTTAACCTTTCGGATCATATACTGCCGAACGTCGAAATTCTGAGGATCGATTCCTTCGATGGGATGCTTCTCCAAATAGCCGGTGAATCCGGCCACGCTCCATTCGCCGAATGCCCGCTGGACTGGGAAGGCGCTCAGAAAACCCCAACCGGTATAGTTGTCCACCCAGAAGCCGTCCACGCCCTGTTTGAGGAAGCTTCTCACCGCGTCCCGGTTGTACTCGATCCACCAGTCAGCCGCGATATCCCGGCTGAAATAATAATCACCGATCTTGCGCGATTGTCCATTAAGCAGCGTATCCTCCAGAAAGCCCTCCAGATTACGGTAATCCGGGGTGGCGAACTGTTCCTGTTCCACAAAGGTGCCGAAGATGGACTTGCAAGCCAAGGCATCATAGAACTTGTAATCCCGGGGATCGACAGACCCATCCTTCAAGAGCCCCAAGGCGCTTTCTCCATTTGGATAGCGTGGTTCCATGAAATCCGTCGGCATAGCCAGGGAACCATAAAACGGCTCCCGATTGGCCCAGGAATGAGCGCCGAACCAGACGATTTTATTGGCATTTGGATTGATGCCGAAGCCGTTGGTATTCCAGGTATAATAGGTGGCCGTCAGCTTGGTGAATCCGGTCTGAGAATCCTGTTCAAATACCCCCGGCGACATTTCGTTTACCGCACCGATATGGGTACGTGCTTCTCCCATCAGCTCCAGCCAGGCCATGGCCTTGATGCCAAGGGCATGGGCGCCCTCCACCCGGCTGGCACCTTCTTTAATAAAGAAGTTCTCCCGGGCCAAAGCGCCGATTCCTTCGTCATGAACGCCACCCATAGTGGTGACCGCGTCGGCGGCAAGATCCACCAGATCGTTGATACTTTTGGGATTGCTGAACCGGGCAAAATTTGCCCACCAAGCATCCGGTATATCCGACTTGTACATATCGGCCTCATCCTCCCCGCTGCTATCCGAGCCGCTGATCTCCTGAATATCCGGCCCGCAGGCTGTCAGAAGCAGAAAAACGGCGGACAGAAACAGGCACAGAAATTTTCTGAAGTATTTCATAAGCGCTCGCTCCGCTTTCTTATGATTTCTTTTTCTTCTTGATCACCACAACGGCAACCACTGCGGCGGCAGCCACAACGACACCCACTCCCACCAACACAAAGGGCAGTATGTTGGAGGAACCCTTATTTTTATCACCTTTGGTCGTGTCCACAGGCTTTTCCTCAAAGATGTCCTCACCGGAAGAGGTCTGCTCATCCTTGGATGAGCTTTCTTCAGAGGAGGCCGGCTCCGTGATCTCCGGTTTGGTCGGTTCCGTGATCTGAGGTGCTTCCGTGGTGGGTTCTTCTGCCCCTATCACTCCCTCGTACAGGCGAATATCGTCAAACCAGGCGGTGCCTTTGGCCGCCCACAAGGTGATCTGCAGCTGCGCCATATCAAAGGAATCCGGCGCTTTGAAAACGATGGAATAATCGGTCCAATCGTTGGTCATATATGCCGGTGAAGCGGAATTGCTCCCTGGCAGATCTTGGCCGTCTTTATCCATGAACTTAACGAAGCTCATGGCGCCATAACCGCTCATCCCGGGAACCACATCCTCCGTCTTGACCGAATACATCAGGGTATAGTCCTTGCCTGGTTCAAGATTGGCTAAACGAAAATAGGCACAGGAATGGTGCATTACTTTGCTGTTGGTAAATTTGATGGACTGTTTTCCCAGCTTGCTGACGGTTTTATCAAGAGAAATATTGTCGGCATAAGGAACGCTGCTGCCATCCGACCAAATCAGCCAATCTTCGATTTTCATCAAGTTTTCGTTGGTAGGCGGATTGGTATTCAGCTCTTGAACAGCACCAATTTCTCCCTGGAATATATTTGCAGGCTCAGCGGCAGCCATCAGGGCTGACGCCATACACAGTGCCAGCAAACCGGCGCACAGCTTCCGAATACTTTTTTTCATGAATTAGTTCCTCCGTCATTCAAGATGTTTCAGAAAAGCTCCCTTTTGCAACTGCCGCCAAAAGGGAGCTTTTCTTACATGCAATTAACAATTGCTAAAAACTTATTTCGCATAGGCTTTTTCAATATTTCCGTCGATCTTCGGCGCTAGCTCTTCTGCAATGGTCGCCCACGGCTCACCATCTTTCGGACGGGCAAAGATATCGCCATAGTATTCCCCCAGATCAAAGAAAGACATGGTATTGGGAACCGGCGAATATTGCTCAGACTGCATGGCTTGCAGCATATCCTCGCATTCCTGGGTCCAGCCAACTTCTGCAGCCAGCTTATCGAAGGTCTCCTTCTGCTTGTTTTTATCCAGATGCGAATACCGTATCGAGCAAATATAAGCCGCTGCGCCGGTGACATTCTTGGCGCCCTTGGGAATGTAGAAGCCGGAGGATCCGAAGTTTTCCATGATGTAATATTGATCGGATTCCGGGTCCTTGGCAGTGGGAACAAACGCAATGTCGCCGTTTTTCAGCATATCCCGCAGTGGATCCCGATACCACACATGGCCTTCCACCATGGCGATTTTTCCCTGGGCGAACTGTTCCCGTGAGTCGCCGCCCGGATAAACGCAGTTGTCCTTGGTGCTGAGATCAATCAGGAAGTTCATAGCCCGGCTGATCTCATTGCTCTTGATGCAGTTGACCGGATTGCCTTCTTCATAAGAGACGATTCCCTTGCCAGTGGTATGGATGTAAGCTTCCAGGGTATCGATAGCGGTTCCCCACTGTTTGACGTTGCCGTCCGCGCCCTTGGTGGTGAGCTTGATAGCCGCGTCGCGGTAGGTGTCCCAGTTCCAGTTGCCCTCCGCCAGCAGTTCTCCGGGATTTTTTAATCCGGCGTTTTTGAAAATGGTTTTGTTATACCACATGACGGAATATCGGGCGCACATAGGGTCGATCATATAGAGCTTGCCGTCCACCCGAATCTTTTCATGACTCTCCTTGACTCCGGACCACAAAGGGGTGCTAAAGTCGATGTACTCGTCAAGGGGCTGAACATACCCCTTCGTCACCAGGGTGGGGATGAAGTTGGAATCCAGCAGATCCGGCGGCGTATTGGAATTGACCAACTGCTGGAACCGGGCGGTCACCTGATCGCTGGGAACGATGATCCGCTCCAGTTCGCCGCCATAAGTATCCTTAAAAACCGAGTTCGGTTCGGAATCATAATGGGTCAGCATGGTGACCTTCTTATTCGTCAGTTCATAACCCGGCAGCCTCATGGTCTCGTCACCATCTACGCCACTGCCCACTTCGGATTGAGGTTTGACGAAGCTGACGACGGAAGAACCACCGTTATTACCGCACGCGGTTGTCAGCAGCAAAACCGATACCAGGGAGAGAATCAGTGCTGTTCTTTTCATAATCATTCCCTTTCTGAAAAGCAAAGGACCTTATTTTCTCTTTTTATTCAGGAAGCACACGCCGGCTGTGGCGGCCATTGCCAGCGGCAGCAGCGCCAGGGGCAGTACATCGCCCGTGCCAGGATTGGGATTGGGATTGGGATTGGGATCGGGATCCGGATTGGGATTGGGTTCGGGTTCCTTATCCTCATTATCATCCAGCGCGCCCTCATACAATACCACGCCGTCAAACCAGGCTGTTCCTTTGGAATTCCAAAGAGAAATGTTAAGTTCAAAACCAGTATAGCCCTCAGGAATTTTCGCATCAAACTCCATCAGCGTCCAATCCTTGGTGCCGGTTACCTTAGGAGTTTCAATATCGGTACCTGCAGCTGGCAGCCCATTTTCATCCAATAGACCAATACGAATATGGGCGCCTTCGCCGGTAACATCCTTGGTTTTGACATAAGCCTTGAAGGTGTAGGTCTTGCCCGCCGTCAGATTGGGGGCATACAGCATCAGCCCGGAGTTCTTGGTGTCGGGATTGGTAATGCGGAAAGACTGTCCGCCCAGCTTGCTCGCCGCGGTGTCTAGGGCAAAAACATCGTCAAAATTGCCCGCATCGGTCCACCCCACCACTTCTTTGTCATTCTTGGGGGTATTGTTCAGGTTTTGCAGGGAGATATAGTTATCCGGAACACCTGCGCCTTTAAGCAGATCTCCCTCATTGACAAAGGGGGTGTACTCCTTTACTGTGACGGCGTCAAACCAGGCGGCGCCAGTGGAGTCCCAGTTCATCAGGCAGACTCGGATCTTCTTGGCGTTTTCCGGATAGGTAAACCTCATTCTCAGCAGGGTCCAGTCCTTGGTTCCGGTGATTTTTTCAGAACTAAAGGTAACAGCTGTTTCAAAAGCATCCTTTTCAGATATCTGCATCTCCAGCGCTACACCGGCAGAATCCGAAACGATATTGTCGGTCTTCACCCAAGCGGACACCTCATAAGTTTTTCCAGGAGTCAGAGTGGGGAAAATCGCCAGCTGAGAATTGCTCTTATTGCCGCTACCGTTGTCCAGCTTGAAGGAACTGATACCAGTTTTCGCCACCGTATCGTCAATGCTCGCGGAAGTACTCGGTGAAGCGCCGGTATTGACCCAGTGCATCCAGCCGTCGCCGTCCCAGCCGGAATTGATGTTGCTGACGTTATCCGGATCAAACAGCAGGCCCAGCAAGTTGCCCTCTTCCGGCTGCAGCGGCTCCACTTCAAACAGTTCTACATCGTCGATGTACAGTTCCTTATTGTTGGAGTTGTTTACATCTGTACCGATCCGCATCAGCTGATTGCCGCTGCCGTCCTTGGCAATGGAATCCTCCGCCAAAGTAAAGGTGAGATTCAGCTTCTGCCATGTGTCGGATTTGCCTTGGATATCTTTTTTCGCCAGAACTTTGGAGGCATCTGCATTGGCCACCGTAAACTCACCGTGATATTCGCCTTTGTAGTACAGGCTCAAACGATACGTTTTTCCCACCATATCGGTGTATGTATCCTTCAGATTGGCGTAGGTGTACCACCAACCAGCCCCGGTGATCTTGGCAGCCTTGCTGCCCGCGTGAGCATCGTTGACAAAAGCCAGTCCCTGCTGGACAATACCGTCCGTGGTGGTAGCCGTTTCGAACGTGCCGTCAATGCCGTAGGAGGGCAGCAGATTGACCGGTGCTTCCTCCTGTGCGCCCGCAGGCAACGCACCCACGACCATCATCGCCAGCAGGCACAACGAGACCGCCAATGACATAACTTTTTTAGAAACTGTTTTGCACATTTACGGAACCTCCTCTTTTGTTTAGGTAACTGTTTACCTTTCTTTAACTATACAACTTGCCCGATTAAAAGTCAATCCCCTTTTTTCTTTTCGTGCGAATTTTTAAAGCATCTCTAGGATCTCCATTAAATTCCGCCCATCTTGCATGCACAGCGAGTTTACTTTTCCCTGCCGTATGTTCCCCCCTTCCACACCGACGCACTGGATTCCGGCCAACGTGAGAGAAAGCACGCCTGCTGAAGAATCTTCAATTCCCAATACTCTCGGCTTATCCTTTTCTTCCATTCCCAATCCCACCCGAAGGGTCTCCGCATACAGCCAAGGATGGGGCTTAGGCGCCAGTTCCCCCAGCGTTCCGGTTTGTCCCTTTTTCAGGGCGGTGCCGGCTGTGATGATCGCATCATAGTAATCCAGCGGGTCGCCCATCTTCATGGCACGGAAAGCAGCCAAAATTTCCGGCCAAGCCTTTTCCTGTAGTCCGGATGTCACCAGACCGATGCGAATTTTTCGTTCCTTAACCTTGGTCAGAAATTCTTTCAGGTGGGGAGCAGGTACGAAGGCATCCGGATATCCCCTGCCCTCCAGAATCTTGCCCAGTTCCTCTTCCGTGATGCGATAGTAAATAGCCCGGGCCTCCTCTACCTTTTTGCCAGGGCAATAGGTGTCAATGCCATATTGCAGATGCTCTGAAACGGAATGACCAGATACAAAGGGAATATCTTTCTCCTGGAGTTCAAAGTGGGGATTCCTCATCAGCTCCGCCAGCGTCCGCTGGATAATCCAGACCCAAAAATCCTCGCTGTGAACACTGGTACCGTCCAGATCCATCAGAACGGCCAATGCTCCGCCTGCATAAGCTGGGCGGTTCACTGAATATATCGCCGGATACCCCATGGAGGAATGGACATGAGCCAGGGTTTTATCTTTAAACTGGATAAAATCTACCTTTTTATCATAAGTAGATAAAACCTGCTTTACACCTTCCCGACCGGCATAAAAAACGCCGCCGCTGGATTTTTCTTCGAGGAAATCCTCCGATTCTATTTCTCCTAGGCCCTGCAGGGTCAGTTTCATTTCTTTTCCTCCCCCGCCCAATGAGAAACTCCGATTTTTTCCATGGAAAGCCGCATGGGAGATTCCACCTGGATAACCCGTTCTTCACCGGGAATCATATCGAAGTAGTTATCTGAGAAGATGCAGCTTTCCATGCTGTCAAAATCCAGCGACACCATCCGGGCATACTTTTCTGTGCGGAGCTTCAGAGTAGTGATAAAGCCTTTCTCTGTTTCCAGCTCCGAACAAAGATCAATATGCAGCCCGGGCTCGGGCCACTCGATATCTTTCCAGAAACGATGGAAGAAGACGTTGGTATCTTTCTTCCCGTCATATTCCAGTTCCATATACAGGAAGGAATTCGCCGTATTTTTTACCTCTTCACCGAAAGCGGCTGCACAAACCGACTGCACAGACGCCATGGTTACATCCTCGTATGTCTTTCGGAAAATCGATTCGCCGCCTACCGTCATCTGGCCGATGGTTATCCGGCCGGTATACGTTTTCCTGGTATCGTTTATCACAAAGGCCCGTATCCCTGCCTTGGTCTGTACAATCGCCGGCAGGATTGACCGGTTGGCTCGTTTGGCACTGTAGTAAGCCGCCTTGGGCAGCAGATTATAATCCACAATCGCCCAAGTACCGCAAGGCCAAACATCGGAATACATCCAGAGCATGGCGGCAGAGCAATTGCCTTTCCGGGTGCGATGGTACTCGATATCGGATTTTACGAATTCGCTGTGCACAGCCATGCTTTTGCGGACATAATCCTCCAGCCCGTCGAAGGAACCGAACAGCTTCTCCGCCGCGGCCTGCTGCTGCTGAGCAAAGGTAGTGCCGGTTCCGTCGTAAGGGTTCCTGGTCATATGCAGGTCCCACACGGCGTTGGGAGGCCACATCTCGCTGTCCTTCAAGAAGGTTTTCAAGAAGCGGACGGAAGAGCAGCCCTGCACCGCGATTTCCGATGCCATTGGCGCGGTAAAGCCCATGAGCACATCCCGGAACTTCTCTACCCCCGCTCCGGTCATGGCCGACTGATAACTGTTGCAGTGGGAATCGCCGGAATCCTGGCTGTTGCCATCCTCACCGTAGCTCCAGGGACTGGAGGGAAAATAGGGCCTGGTACGGTCGAGATAGGCGACCATACCGTTGAGGGTGTAGTGAATCAACCGGTCTCCCCGGGATTTTTGCTTCCCCACGCTGCCGGTTTTTTCGTTGCCGCCGGACCAAAGCACCACGCAGGGATGATTACGCAGACGCTTGATCTGATATTCAATCTCCGGGATCACCATATCCACGAAATCTTCATCATCATCCGGTACGTCGCCGCAGGCAAAGGCAAAATCCTGCCACACCATGATGCCCAGGCGGTTGCACAGCTCATAAAATAAATTTTTCTCGTAGATGCCGCCGCCCCAAACCCGCAGGCAGTTGAATCCGGCTTCCTTCGCCAGACGCAGGCTGTGCTCATATTTCTCCCGGGGAATGCGGCCGGTCATGATGTCCAAGGGCACCCAGTTGGCTCCCTTGAGAAAAACCGGGACGCCATTGATAAGCAATTCACTGGTAAAGCCCTCTTCAGTGTGCTTCGGCTGTTCCCGATAAGCGACCTCCCGAATGCCGAATTCCCCCTGCCGGCTGTCCGCCAATACGCCATCCTCATAATATTCCAACACATAGGAATACAGGAAGGGAGTCCCCAAATCCTGAGGCCACCAGAGATGGGGATGATCGATGGTGAGCGAAAAATTGGTTCTGCAACCCGTCACCGCCATTTGTTTACGGTAGGTTTCTCCTCCGCCTGTGACGGTAAGGATGTATTCTTTTTTTACTTCACCGGCCTCTTCATAGGTTTCCTGATCCAGTGAGGTGAAAAAACTCACTTCTCCTGTGCAAAGGGTACGCAGCGCCACCGAAGCAAACCTGGTACGGCTATAGGATACCAGCCGCACGCTCTCCCAAATGCCAGTGGCGGGAAACTCCGGCGCCCAGTCCCAAGAAAAATGACATTGGGCCTTCCGCATAAAGATACGCTGTACATTGAAGCAGCCAAAATATCCCTCGGACGGATACTGTTCCATCCGCTTCTTTACCGATTTCAGATAGACCAGCAGCTCGTTTTCTCCCGCTCGAAGGCAATCGGACACTTCAAAGCTGTACTGCAGAAACATATTCTCCGTGGAACCGAGGTATTTTCCATTGAGAAAGATATCCGCATAGGTATCGATGCCGTCGAACTGCAGCTCATTATGTTTCAGGATCTCCTCCTGCTTCAAAGAAAAAGTTTTTTTGTAAATCCAGTCCTGCGCGGTAACCTCCCGGCACTGGTACAAATTGTCGGAATAATAGGGATCGTCAATCAGGCCGCACTGCAGCAGATCGTTGTGAATGTCCCCCGGCACCGTAGCCGCCTTCCAGCTGTCAGCGGGAGCGGAAACATCTTCATAACGGGCCGGATCCAGCAGTCCATTCGCTCGACAGAACTCCCATCGCCCGTTCAGTTCTTTTGTCAACATAAAACCCCATCCTCATTTATGAAATACGAACTGGTAATACGCGTTCTCTTTACCATCATCTTCTTTATCCAACAATACCGCTGCGGTCCACGCTCTGTACAAAAAAACGCTGGATAATCAGATAAACCAGCAGCGCCGGCAGTATAGCTAAAAGACAGCCCGCCTGAAGCCGAGTCACCACCAGAAAAGGATCCAGGGAGACGTTCTGCTCCGCCGAAAGAATCTGGCTGTTTAGATTCGTTAAGGCCACCATCACCGTACGGTGATTGGACATCAGCATGGAGCCGATGAAGCTGTCGTTCCAGTACCAGACGGATGACAGCACCAGCGAGGTGATAAATACTGGAACCGCATTGGGCAGCATAATCTGCAAAAATGTCTTGCCGAAGCCGCAGCCGTCGATATAAGCCGCCTCTTCCAGCTCTTTGGGCATCCCTTTGAAGAACTGCCGGAACATAAACACAAATAATCCGGCCTTCAATCCCACCCCCAGCACTGCTGGCAGATAAAAGGTCAGGGGGGAATTCAGCAAATTGACCGTCATATTTTTCCCGGATATCACCCCCGCTATCGACAGAATGCCGAACAGATCGAAGTTCTTAAAATGGAGATAAAGGGAATTGAGCAGGATCGGGTAAGGCACAATGATGGTCAGCAGCACTATGGCGAACAACACCTTTTTGAACCGGAACTCAAACCGTGCAAAAGCGTAACCGGTAATAGAAGCTACAGCCACCTCCAGAAGGGCGCTGACAATGTTGACCTTCAGGGTGGTAAGCAATGTTTCCGGATACTTCATCAGGCCAAACACTTCCTTGAAATTATCCAACGTGAAATGCTTGGGAATCCAGATCACTGAGGGATCGTAAATCTCGGTAATGGGCCGAAAGGCCATGCTTACCATGTACAGCAGGGGGAATACCAGGATAAACACCAATCCAAACAGCAGGACGGCACGGAACAACCGGTATACGACGCCTGCACATTTGGAATATCTCTGATACGCAGTCATGTATCCACCATCCTTATGTTTGATAGAATACCTTGCGGTTTACAAGCAGATAAATGGCACCCAGCAGTACCAGCACTACGGCAAAATAGGAGTAGGACATCGCCGAACTCAGCTCCAGGTTCAGGCCGATGCTGTTGGCTACCTGGTTGGCATGGGCCATCACAGGGTTGGTATACTCGGTGGACAGATCCACAATGGTATAGATCAGATTCAGCAGCGTGATGGGCGAGATCATGGGAAAAGTGATTTTCCAAAAGCTCTCCCAAGCAGTAGCCCCTTCCACCTTGGCCGCCTCATACATGGAGACAGAAATGGTCTGCAGCCCTGCAAGAAAGATCAGTATCTGCACCCCTGATTTCCAAATAAGATCAAAAATGCTGTCCACAATACCGGTAAAGGTCTGGGAAAATTCCTGGGTAAAGCCGCTTTCCAACAGGAAATTGTTGAGGAATTCGCTTTTCAGCATCTGGGAGGAACCGGCATTCGCCATCATATTTCCGGCGTACACGTCGCCGTTAATGATGCTCATCACCACACCGCTGGCGATAATCACGGGCAGGAAAAAAACACTGCGGATCAGCGTACGACCCAAAAACTTCTGATTGAGAATGATGGAGATGAAAAGGCTGAAAATGATGATAATCGGCACGTGCAAAAAGAGCATCTGCATGGAGGATACCATCAGCCGGAGAAAATCCGGATCCTTGGTGAAGGCGTCCACATAATTTTGAATACCTACAAAATGCAGGGTATAGCCGGTGATCTCGTTGAGTTCCGTTTTTGAGAAGCTGAGCCGGATGGAATCGACCAGTGGCCGGATGAAAAAAAATAGCGCTCCAAACAGCCAGGGGATCAGGAAGGAATAGGCTACTGTCCGTTTTCGCTTTTCATAAGATCTTTTAACCTTTTTCAACAATCTCCCCTCCTTCAACGACGGCATAGCTCAATGGCCCCAAATTGAATTCTCCATACGCTCCATCCGTCTCTCCGTGATTTACCAGCAGATAAACGCCGTTGGAATACACGCTTTTGGATACCTCGTTTTCCACAGCATGATCCACCAGATGTGCGCCGGCGGTGTAGGCGGCGATCTTTTCCCTCTGCCGCTGATAAAGCAAAATGGTATCCCGGACATTGCTGTAGCAGGCAGTGAAGAAGGCGTCGGTATCCAGCTCCCGCAGGGTTGTCTGCTCTGCCGCCACCACGCGGAACTGCAGCTGGCTGCCGGTCTCCAGTGCTTTCAGGAAGTTTTGACGGAAATCTCCCGACGTGTTGAGCGACTCTCCCGCATAGGAAAGCAGGCCGTCCACCGCTATCTGATAAAAGGGAATCGATTCATCCAGAATATCGAAGCCGCTGGAGGTCATCGGCAAATTTGTTACACTGTCCAAGGTGTTCAAAGCATAGAAAAAGCTTTGATTGCCCAACAGAGGAACTTCTTTTTTCGCCAGTTTCTCCGCCGTCCCGGCCAAAATCGCCGCCGTCTGATCCCGCTGAACCCCCTGATCCGCATAGTCGGAATACAACCGGTTGGTTAAGGTCTCCAGATACAGTCCCGAATCCACCGGCACATCGGCAGCCAGCTTGGCAAACAAATCCGGCAGAAGTACCGGTTTCAGCAGCCGTCCGGTGCTCCGGTTCTCGTCGGCATAGAGGGTATCCCGCATATAGGTGTAAACCTCTGCCGGAGATTTGTTCAGATCCTTAGCTGCACTCTTTAGCCGGTCGTAGCCGTTGCCGCCGCTGGTGAACACCACATTGTCCACTCCCAGGAAAAACAAACCGCCGCTACGGCGGACCTGTCCGGCCAGCTTCTGCAATTCCTCATGGCTGCCTAGGCTGCTGAGAATTCCCAATCCATCCGCCGGCTTGCCGCTCAGCTGATCCTTTTGAAAAGCGGAGTAGCTGACATTGAATCGATGGATGCCCTCCTTCTCCAGATCCTGCAGGATCTCTCCAACCTGATTCAGAGTAGTAAGGGGAACCACCGTATTTTTGGGAATTCCCAAAAAGGGCTTCTTTACCTGGGCGGCTCCCCTAAAGTCCAGATACAGCCTGGAAGGATCATCCGCTCTTTCCGCCATCCCCTTCTGCTTGATGAGATATTCCCGAACCGTCAAGGCCATCTCAGCGTAACCCCCGGACGCTGAATCAGAGGCGGACTCGGTAAAAAAGTAGCGCACACCCAGCTGTTTATTTTTCAGCTTCCCGCTCTCATACACCTGTACTTCCTTGCTGTAGATGGATTCGGGATCGCCGATAATGTTATTCTGACTGACACGGAGATCAAAATCGAAATAGGCATGATGATAGGCGTTTAGCTGACCGGACAGCGCTGCATTGGCCCGTGCGTAGGCCGCGCCTTTCTCCACCATCATCAGCAGGCCATACCGCTCCTGCTGAATCCCCAGAACAGGCATAAGCGCCGGATATTCCACATGGTTGGTGGTCTTGGGAAGGAAGGTGTAATCCTTACCGTAAATCTGTGCCTGATAAGGCGCGTAGCTGATTTTTTCACTTTCCATGCGAATGACAGCGCCGCTGCCATCCGGCACCACCAGATAGCCTTCCTGCTCCTTTTCCGCCGCCCCGAAATAGGGCAGCAGCGCGATATTGTGAATTTTGAAATCCCCGTTTTCCTCAATATCCTGGGTATCGATTTGCACATACAGGCTGTCTTCCAGCAAACGGTAGGTTATCGGAATCACCAGCTTTTCATCCCGAAAGGTGTAGATAACCCGCAGACTGTCCGACGATTCCTCCACCCGAATATCCTTGTTCATCACACAGGAAACCCGAGAGTTGATCTCCTTGGTCATGTTGGTGTTGTGATTCACTAAGGAGACCAGCAGCTGAGACAGCAATGTATTTTTCTCCGCTCCGGTCAAAGTGTCATCGTCCGTCAATCCTGCCGGATTGCTGGTCCAAACCCGGCCGTTCCCCAGATGCTGAACCGCTATCTCACCGGTGGCTTCATCCAAATAAAGAGCCATACCGCGGCTCTGCAGCCGTAGACGCATAGAACCGATGGTTTTCTCCGGCGTGATCGTCGGCTGAATATCCAGCACGCATACCGGCTGCTCCTCCGGCGGGAGCAGATCGGAGGCCGGCGGCGTCTGGGCTGTACCGCAGGAGGCTGCCGCCAAAAGCGCGCAGATCGGAACGGCGAAACACTTCCATTTCATGCTCGTAATCTTTCCTTTCTTGCTGCAAGTAAACAGTTCATCCAGTTGGAAATCGTATTGAAATCCCTCAAAGCGATTTTCGCCGGACAAGGCGGACGGCTGCGGGCTGGGGCATGTCTGAAAGGAATGCGCTGTCCTGCGAAAATATGGACTGGGGACCGCTTCCTGTTTGATGAACGTCTAACTTCTGTACAGCAACTCCCTGTAAATGGAATATCCAAAGGAGTAGACCTGGTTGAACAGGGAAAACAGCAACACCAGAATAAAGGCGATGACGCCGATGAGGAAAACCGTCAGCAGAAATACCCAGATGGTTTTCATTGCGGAGTAGTTGTGCACAATCCGCAGAGCGTGAAAAAACAGCACACAGGTCCACAGCAGTCCGATCCCCGTGAAAATATGCAGAAACATCGCTTCCTGCAGCACCAGGACATTGGATAGAGCCGTCCCCAGGAAATTGAAGACAATATAGGGTACCAACGCCAAGCTCAGGAAGGAACAGATCTCTCCAAATTTTCCCTCTCCTTCGGAAATCGCGCACACCGCCCAATTGCAGATGCAAAAAATGAGGAAGATCACCACGGTACTGACAAACTGAATGAGAATGTTCAGCTCATTGGGATCGTAGAGTTGAAATCGAAACCCGGTAAATTGCCGGGCCACAACTTCTGAAACAAACCAGAGGGCCAGCAGCACCAGCGTCAAGGGAATATTGACATACCGGACGTATTTGAGTTCATAAAAACTCTCTACCGGCCGTCTTGCCACTGCCCATATACGACGCAGAGCATCCCGCATTATGATCCCCCTCTTTTTCTACCCCAGGATTTTTGCATTTTCTTTCGCAGTTTGGGGCTGGTTACCAGAATCACGGCAGCAATCAGCAGCAGCAGACCCAACGCCAGCAACACAATATGTTCCCGCAAGAAAGCGGAGCGCAGTCCGGCGAAAGCCGCCGATTCCTTCTCACGGTCATAGCCAATACGGAAATACCGCAGCGCAGTCTTATAATCCTTTTCCTGCAGATAAACCTCTCCCAGTCCCCGATAAGCCATTTCAAAGTTGGGATTCTGATCCAACACAGCCTGCCAGGTATCCTTAGCCCCGGTATAGTCCGCTTCGTTATAAGCCGTAACCGCCTCAAAAACCATCTCGCCGTAACTGTTGGGCTCATACACCGTCACATTTCCCTTGGCACTGTCCAGAATATAAACCGCATTTCCGTCCACATCGATGGCCGAGGCCTTCTGAAAGGCTCCCTGCTGGTTCCCAGCCGCTCCAAAGGTGGTCAGTCGGTTGCCGTTTTTATCAAAGACATACACCCGCTGGCGGGTATAATCCAAGGCAAAAACAAAATCTCCGTCATTGACAGCCACATCGATAAAAGAGGTAGAGACCGTTGTCCCTTTATCGAAAATAATATGCTCTTCTCCGAAATTCTCCGTAAAGGGATAAACATTATCGCCCAGATAGTTAAGCTTGCGGATCTGTTCCATGTTGGTTTTGGTATAAAAGGAACATGTATAAACAAAATTATTTCGGTCCAGACACAAATCGGTGTATTCCACCGGAACATACCGTTCCATCACTTCTTGCTGTTCCTTCCCCAGTATCTTTTTCCAAAACTGGTTGATGATCAGCTCCATGGTGGCTTGCACCGGTGCTGCGCCGTAAAAGGATTCGAATTTTCCATCTGTCCCAAAGAGCATAACCCCCTGGAATACGCTCTCAGCCACTACAAAAATTTTCCCCTCGGTGTCCACCTTCACCCTCTTTGGGTGAAAAAAAGCCGTGGTATAAATGCTTTCCTCCGGTTGGGTGATCACCAGATGAATCCGACCCTCCATATCGGTTTTCAGCACCCGGCTGTTGCCGTAATCCGCGATATAAAGGTACTCGCCGTCAAAGCAGACTCCTTCCGGAGAACGAAGAGCCTCCTCTTTTCCTTCATTGGTAAAGGTTTTCAGCTCCTTGATAAACTGCAGCTTTCGGTTTAGAATCACGATGCGGTTGTTGCCTTTATCACAAATCAGAACATACTCCGTGTCCACAAAAATATCCGTAGGGTCACGGAAGGTCCCAGCCCCCATCTCCAGGCCGCTGAGCACCAACTCCGGCTCGTAGGCAGGCACGCCGGGCGCCGCTGTATTCCATTCGGTGTTTTCATACGGCTCGTAGGGAACAAAAGCCTGCGCCATACCGGTGGTAAGCGCCGCTACAGTTAAAACGCATAACAGAATCCGCAGAAACTTGAATCGCTTTCCCATCCCTCTCACCTACTCTTTCATCCCGGAATTCGCCATGGTCTCAATCACTTGGCTCTGGGCTATGATAAACACCAGGATCGGCGGAATAATCAGCACCAGAGTGGTGGCCGCGCTGACCCCCATCCGGGCGATTCCGCCGGCAGAAAGCTGCTGCAACAGCGTTTGGAGGCCCTTAAGCTGTTCCGAAAAAATATAGTTGGTATCACTGCGGTTCCATAAACCACCGAAGGAAAAGACCAGCATGGTCATCCAGACCGGCTTCACCGAAGGCATGATAATCCGCCAGAAAATCGTCCGCTCCTTGGCCCCGTCGATTCTGGCCGCCTCCAGCACTGAGTCCGGGAATCCCAGCAGATTCTGCCGCATCAGGTAGAGTCCCAGCGGGAAAGCTATACTGGGCAGGATCATAGCAAGATAGGTATTGATAATCTTCAGCTTGGACACCAGTACATACTGAGGAATAAAGGTGACATCATATGTAAACAGCAGCGCCAGCACTATAAGGTTGAAAATAAAGGATTTGCCCCGAAAATCGTGCTTAGCCAAGGGATAGGCGGCCATGGAGGCAAACAGCACCTGCATGCAGGTGCACACCCCTGTCAGGAAAAGACTGTTGAAGGCATAGCGGCTGAAGGGTACCCACAAGCTGTTGGTCAGACTGAACAGCATCTTCAGATTGTTCAAGGTGGGATTTTTCACCCAGAACCGGGGCGGAAAGATAAATATTTCATCCAGCGGCTTAAGGGCCTGCACCACTGTGTATACCAGAGGGAGCACCATCACCGCGCCGATAGCGGCCAGGAACAGGAAAAGGGCAACGGTTCCGCCCGCGGAACGGCTTGTTCTTTTCAAGCGCATAGCAACCCCTCCTTAATCTTCGCTTTTGATAACCATAGATACCAGATTCCGCACAATGATCATGCTGGCAAAGAGCATCACCGCCATGGCGGAAGCATACCCCATCTCCATCTTGGTGGTGCCCGAGTCAAGAATATGGGTAACAATGGTGGAAGTGGAATAGTTGGTGCTGGGAAAGCCCGTCAGGGCGATAGGAACGCTGGAGATGGAAAAGGAGGCGGCGATCTGCATCACCGCGCCGAACATCAGCTGCGGCCGGATACTGGGCAGGGTGAGATACCAGAACTCATGAAATCGGTTGCGGATACCGTCGATGGCGCCAGCCTCATAAATGGAGCGGTCGATGGTCTGGAATCCCGCTATAAAGGATAAGAAGCCGGTGCCCAGACTCAGCCAGAGCTGTACCAGAATGATGACCCCCATATTGAACCGGGGATCGGTCAGCCACAGTATCGGATCCTGGATTAATCCCAGCTTCAGCAGGGCGCTGTTGACAAATCCGTAGGCGTCGCCGCTGAAAATCAATGTCCAAATCAGTGTGGCGTTCACCGTCAGCGAAGGGGCGTAGAAGATAACGGTGAGCACCACTTTGACGCCGTGAGGCATCTCGTTAACCAGCCAAGCCAACAACACACAAAGAATATAGCTGACAGGGCCGGTTACCACCGCAAACAGCAGGGTGTTTTTCAGGGAGATCAAAAATACCGGATCATCCAGCAGCATCCGCTCATAGTTCTCCAAGCCAACAAAGCTGGGGAAGGAAATAGTATTGAAATCCGTAAAGCTGAGAAGAATAGCCGCCAAAACCGGCACCACAGTGAACAGCAGGAAGAAAGCCATAAAGGGGGTCAAAAACAAATAGCTGCTGGCATGGGCCTTTAAGTACGAGAACGCTGGTTTTTTCATACCTCACAACCGTTCTTTCCCAAAATTGATACCGCGCCGTCCGCCGTATCGGCCGGAACCTGCGACGATTATGTTTTGTTCTGGATCCGCTGGATCTCCAGTCGTTTACGTTCCAGTTCCTTGTTGATGGAGATATTCTCTTCGGACAAAGTGTTGCGGTAATTATCTCCCAGCAGAACCACACTGCGGAAGGCGTTGTCCACGCCACGAGTCGTATAGTATCCGCCCACCAGTTCCGGAATTTCTTGAATAAAGCTCATCTGCTCTTGCAGCTTGGCAATCTGCGCATCTTCCCAGGGCAGACGTTCCATAGCCAGAAGATTGGCCGTACCATAACGGCCGCTGGCGCCCAACAGAATTTCCTGTTCCAAGCCATACTGGGCCTGGGTATCCTCCGAAACCCACCACTTCAGCAGCTCCCATGCCTCTTCCTTATATTGCGTGGCCGCAGGGATCACCGTCGCCGTTCCAGAAGCAGCCTCCGCTCGGTTGATCCCGCCGTTATCGTCCGGTGTGCCTGGAATCAGGGTCATATCCCATAATCCCCGTATTTCCGGCGCAGCGGAGATCAGCATATTGTACATGCCGTAGGACTGAATCCCCAAAGGCATCTCACCGGTACGGAACCTGTTATAGAAATCATAGGTCAGCGGCAGCTTGTATTCGGTGTACAGCTCCGTCCAACGGCGAAACGCTTCCATCACGGTAGGATTTTCCAAGTTGGTGGCGGTGAGTTCCTGATTATACACGGTTTCACCGCTTTGCAGCACCAGTGTGGGGAAGATATCCTTTGCTCCCATACCGCCGTCAATGCTTCCTTGAGCAGTGATGACGGCATAGGGTAAGCCCACTTCCATATTGTTCCGCTGCAGAATCATCAGGACGCGGTAAAATTCCTCCCACGTTTGGGGAATTTCCAATTCCAAGCTATCCAAAACGTCCTTCCGGTAAAACATCATATGAAAATCGATGGTTACCGGCAGTCCATAAACCTTTCCGTTATATGTATAAGGGGTTAGCGCACCATCTAGGAAGTTCTCTGTCTGGGACTTCAAATCGGGGAACTGCCCAAGATCCAGCAGCGCGCCCCGGGCCCCCAAGTTCACCGGCTGTCCGCGGGAAATACCCAAAACCACATCCGGACTGATACCCGCCAGAATAGACTGGTTCAGAGGAATGGATACCAATTCCACATTGACACCGATACCGTGCCGCGGGGTAAAGGATTCGTTGATCATCCGTTTGACGATTTCTGCCTGCTCCCGGCCACCGGAAAACCAAGCGGTGATAGTGGTATCCGCCGCTTCGCTTTCCCCCGCGCCGATGGAGGTATAGTCGTTGACAAAGGACGCGAAGAAGGATTGCAGGGAAAATACCAGCTGATCCAGCCAGCTGCCCATACTTTTGTATTTCCGTTCCGGAGCGGTCAGTATGATAGAATCCAGATCCATGGGCTGCTCCTGCAGCGCCAGCATCAGGGTTGACACCGAAGAGATGTTGGATTTAAAGGTGTCCAGCCGGGCCGGAATTTCCGCCGGTTTTTTCACAAAGGATTCCAGCATATAAGAGAGCTGCCGAATCAGGCTGGATTGTCCGCCCTTTTGACCACTGAGAGTCGACATCCGGTCCGCCACCTGATTCAGCCGATCAGCATAGGTTTCCAAGGAGGGGATGAGACCGTCTATCTCCTTGTCAAGCAGATAGTCCCGATAAAGATCCGGTGTATTGCCGGTCACCATAATAATTTGGCGATACAGGTTGTTCAGCCCCAGAATGCATTCCTGCAATTCCTGAATGATCCATCCGGATTCACCGGATACATTGGTGATGCTGATGGTATGTTCTCCTGCTTCCAGATAAAAAAGGAACCCTTCCGGTGTGTCATCGTTTCCCAGTACCTGATAGGCGAAATCATCGCTGTAAGCAAAACGGCATCCCCGCAGTTCTTCAAAAAGACACTCTCCGTCTATTCGGATCATCTTGGTAACAAAATATCCGGGCAGCGAGTTCTGACGGTAGCGGAACCCAATCCGATAGCGTCCGCTTTCCGGAACCTGGAATTTTATGACCACTTCCTGACCGGGCGACTTAAAGGTGCTGCCGGATAGGGCGTTGTATCGCAGCTTGGCCGGATCATTGGGTGTGGTCCGAAAGTCCGCCCGGTCGGCCAGCACGTTGATCATGGAATCGGATTTATAGGTAAACATTTCCGCCTCGACAACCAAGGGCTCACCGGAAACTCTGCCATCCGGCGCATTGCTGATATAAGAAGCGTAATTCTTTTCCTCCTCACGATACAAGCGCAGATATTGCAAAACGACATTATCTGCTGACAGCCGGACACGGACACTGTTTTCTCCGCTGTCAAAAGAAAAATCCAGGGCATCGTTGATCCCTTCTTCATCAAACAGAGTGGTTTCACAAGTCTCGTGATAAACCGTGCTGTCCTTGCGCATATCGTTGCCCTGCTGATCCTTGGGAAATTCTCCACCAGCGTTTTCCCACCATTTGTTCAGAGTGAATCTCCGGGCATCCAGCGCGGTTCCACCGTTGACCGTAACCTCCGCTTCCGCCGTCACGATTCCGTCATCGGTATAGACATAGCCTAACGCCAGCTTACAGCTCCCACTTTCTTTGAGCGAAAAATCCCACAGAATTTCCGCGTCTCCTTGGATGACAAGACCTTCGTCCGTTCGTTCTGCTTTACCGGAATACTCGCAGTCCTGCACAGACAGAATCTTTTCAAATCCGCTCTCCGCCACCTCTTCCCGCCCGGGCAAAGCCATAGCGGCGGAACTGCCAAACATGGCTGTCAGCAGAATCCCGGCCAGGCAGATCGATCCTATCTTGGGTAATTTGCCCATAAATATCCCTTCTCTCCTTATCATCAATCAGGAAACTTTTGGTTAACGTAGAGAAACAGTTACCTTGAACCGTTAAATGAAAGCCTGGCATCACTGCTAGGCTTTCATTATAAAAAGACATTTCGAAGGCTCAGCCAATTAAGAGATTCTCTTTATCGCCAGCCGGCTTGCTGCTTTGATCTTCCAGCCTCCGGGTGGATTTCCGCAGAATCAGCTGGGTATCCAAAATGACATCCTGCTGCTGTTCCTCCGGATTATTTACCATTTTGTAAATCAGCTTGGCGGCCTCCGCTCCCAGTGCCTCCAAGGGCTGACGCACAGTGGTAAGCGGCGGGGAAAAATAAGCGGCATAATCATAGTCGTCAAAGCCTACCACGGAAATATCCCGAGGAATTTCCAGATGATACATCTCAAAGATAGATTTGATCTTCATTACCTCAAAATCATCACAGATGAACGCGGCAGTAGGCGGGTTATCGCTATTGATAAACAGCCGTTCCACCACAATAGGCAGATCCAAAGCGAAATTGACATAATCGATGATATATTCATTTTTCACCGGCAGTCCGGCTTCTTCCAACGCCTGTTTATAGCCGTCCAGCCGATCACGGTGATCGGGAATCAGCAGATCAGGCATAAAGGTGACAATGTCCCGATGCCCCAGGGAAATCAGCTCTTTAACCGCTTGATAAGCCCCTTCCCTGTTTTGGGAACGGACAGACACAATATCTTTTCCAACAAACCGACTGCTCACCGTCACCACCGGGTGAAGTTCAGCAGCAGTAAATACCTCCTGGTTGTTTTCCCGAAGATTGACGAAGACAAATCCGGATATTTTTCGTTTCTTACAGAAGACTCGCAGATCGTTTTTATCTTTGGGCAAAAAATCATAAGGAATCAAGGTGACAAAATACCCGTATTCATACAAGGTATCCGTCACGCCGGCAATCACCTTCATGATATAATTAGACACGGAAACCCCCGGTGAATCCAGCCGATACACCAAGCCAATAATGTCTTCTGTACTATTGGATATTTTGGGTCGAAAGTCGTATTCGTCAATCAGTTTCAGAATGCGCTCCCGAGTTTCTTGACCTACGCCTTCCTTGCCGTTAATGACTTTAGAAACCGTGGCCACCGATACGCCTGCTATGGAAGCCAGTTTGTATATATTCATACTCTCTCTCTCAAAAAACTCCCTTTTATATTTAGTAAACTGTTAACATCATAGCATGTTATTTAATAAGATGCAAGTCTTTTTTTATTCTGAAAACGATATTTTCAAAAAAAATCAGGAATTTGAAACAACTAGTTGATTCCTGCCTATACAAAGAGAATCAGATAATGCGGAAGTAATCAAGGGCCAACTCAAGAAGTTGGTGCGATACAGTGTGGAGGAACCCCTAAATGAACCTCTGGAAACCGAAGCGAAGAAGCTGACTCAGGGCTGCCCGGTATGGGCGCAATGAGGTCGCTAGGGCAAAGAAGGCGGGCGGCCCTTCCTTTATGGATAGGCTGCCCGCTGATTCTTTTTTACTCATTTACTTTTCCCATGCCGATGTTCTTATTTCAGCACGTTGTTTTTTAACGTTATCTGCGTCTTGTCCGGATTTCGCTCGGTGAGCTGAACCTCGTTGACATCGTCCGCCATGTGGGATGACCGGTGCCAGGTATTGTCGGATATCGTCAAATTTTTAAAGTATTCCGCTTCTATCACGCCGCGGAGATTGCCTTTCATGGCGGTGGGATTTTTAATGGTATTGCCGGCGACGGTGACGTCCCGTACCCCGTGGACCAGGAGCATTCGGCTTGGAAAATCGATCATAGTGTTGTTCACAATGGCGATTTTGGTGAAGCACTCTCCATTGATGGATCTGCCGCTGTTATTGGCGACGAATTCGATCAGCGCGGTCCAATCGTTGACATTGCAGGTGTCGAAGGTGTTGTTGCGGATCAGCAGATTATCGACTCCGGTGCCTTCCATCCAGCTGTCGGCAATATCGATGGGGATCAAAATCGCCGCGCCCTGGGTTTTATAAAAGCGGTTGTTTTCCACCAGTCCGTTGCTGGAGCCCAACAGCAGGCCGCGGGCGCGGCACTCGTGGAAATAATTGTTCCGCACGATATAGTTGCTGCTGTTGCGGCTGTTATCGCTGACCACGGCGCCTTTCAGCAGGCCGTTCACCTCCCGGTCAAGGGTGAGCGTCACCCTGCCGGAACCAACGTTTTTGGCCGTAACCACGGCTTTGACGCCGTAATCCACATAGGTGGAAGCGTTTTTGAAGGTCAGCTCCGCGCCCACGTTATAGTTCCCCGTGGCCTTGCAGGCAACGGTGATGGTCTTGCCGCTGACGCTTTCCACCACGCCGATATTATCATGGACATTGAGGCAGTCGTCCCCCTGAAAGCTGACGTCGCAGTTTTCCATTATAAAATAACCGGCGGTGTCCGCGATGTGGAAGGCATCCACCGTGGTGGAGATCCGATAGCGCTTTTCGGTTCCGGGACGCAGCCCGATGGTGATGCCGGAAAAAAGCATATGGCTGGCGCCGCCTCCCGCCACGAAGCCGGAACCGTAAGCGGCGTAGATCCGGATATTCTTATAGGAAATATTCTTCGAATTATCCCCGGTATAAAACACGCTGGACCGATAGGTATAGTGGCGCAGCAGATAGACCTGGCCCGCCTGGAAATGGGAAACGTTGCCTGCATTGAACTGAGCGGAAACCAGATTCCCGCCCAAATGGGTTTTATTGGACACGCCCGAAGCAAGGCCCCAGTATTCCACGCCCCCCTCGCAGCCCGGGGTGAGGGAGACGGCGTCGTACTGATTCAGTGTTTCCCAAGGCGTGGAAACCGCATAGGAGGCGTCGTCCGTTTCCATGAACTCAAATACCACCGTCTTGCCGGAAACGCTTTTCACCCGAATCAGGGAGGCCAGCCGGTTCCCCTTCTCCCAATCCCAGTCCACGGTGAGATTTTGAATCAGCAGCGTATCGCATTGGGAAATATTGAAATAATAACCGTCGGTAAAAATGAACTCCGCGCCGTTTCCCTCGATAATACAGTTACGGATTTTACTCAATGTGATGCGGTTGCCGGGATCAAAATAATAAACGCCTTTCTTGATGGACAGCTTTGTCCCCGGGTTGGCCGTCAGATATGCCGCGGCCGCGAGAAAGGCTCTGGTGTTATCCGAAGAAGCGGTGCTCAGGCCAAACTGGGCCGCGTCTACGGTTTTGTTCACGCCGGAGGGCTGGGGAATTGAAAAATCCATCACATTCACTCCATAGGTGGGATCGGCCGGACCTTCGGGAGCCGACGATACAGGAGCAGAGGATATGGGCGGGGAAGATTCCGGCGCGGAGGCCGGGCCGGATGCCGTGGAGGATGCGGGCGGGGAAGGCGTATCGGAGGATACTTCGCCTTTTACGGTGGTCCCGCCGCCAGAGGAAGAGCTTCCCGTCGTCTGAGAGGCCGAACCGGAAGATGGCTGAGAAGCGGGATTGTTGGGTCCGCAGGCGGACAAGCCGCCCGCCATCAGTATCAAAGACAGTAACAGCGCCGTGATTTTTCTCATCGTTTATCCATTCCTTTCCGTTATCCCACGATACCGGTCCGTTCCAGCCCTTCCGTGAATTTTCTCTGCAGAATGAGATACAGAACGGTGGGCGGCGCAATCGCCAGCAGACAGCCGGCCTGCAGATGCACGGTGATCTGGTTGGGATCCGCGACCGTGGTGCTGGTATGAACCGGATTGAGGGCTTCTTTCATGATGGCGTTCAGCTTTGTCAACTGAACCGAAACGGTCACCGTATCCTGCATGAAGGTACTGGTGAAGAAATAATCATTCCAATACCAGACCAGGGAAAAGAGGAAAACCGTAAGCAGGGCGGCCCGGGCATTGGGCAGAATCACCGAGAAAAAGGAACGGTAGTGCCCGCAGCCGTCGATGGCGGCGGCATCCTCCAGCTCCACCGGGATGTTGCTGAAGAACTTGTTGAAGATCAGGATGTACAAGCCGCTGCGCAGTCCGGCCCCCAAAGCGGCGGGCAGATAAAGCGCGGCCTCCGTCCCGCTCAAATTGGCCGTGAGGGCTTTCCCCGTAAAAAGGCCGATCAAAGAGCCCACGCCGAAAAAGTCGAATTCCCGGTACCGGACGAACATGGAGATCAGATAATTCTGCGGCGGGACAATCAGCATCAGCAGCACCAGGCCGAACAGGAGCCGCCGGCCGGTGAATTGGAAACGGGAAAACCCGTACCCGGCCAGCGCGCAGGATAGGAGGGAGAGCAGGGACGACACCAGCGAGATCCGCGCCGAATTTAAAAAGGCCAGCGGATACTGCATCTCCCGGAAGGTTTCCGTCAGATTTTTCAGGGTAAAATGGGCCGGCACCCACAGCACCATCGGATCGGTCATATCCGCCGCGTCCCGAAAACCGACGCTGATCATATACAGCAGCGGGAACAGCAGGATCATGCCGATGCAGAACATGGTTACAAACCGGTACACGCTCCACAGCGCCAGGGTGGTGCGTTTTCCCGCCCGTTTTACCATTTCGCCGGAGGGCAGCCTGCCTGCAGAAAATTTCATCTCGTTTTCTTCCCCTTCTTCGGAATTTCCTCCGCCCGGCGCACGGGCGGCGGGAAAGAGCTAATTGTAGCTGAAGGCCTTGCGGGAGACCACGGCCATTACCACGGCGGTGATCGCCAGGACGCTGAGGAAATAGATCCAGGCCATGGCCGATGCGTAAGCGACGTTGAGCTTGCTCAGATTATCCTGGATATACACAATCATCGGATTCAGATAATCGCTGAAGGTATCCACAATGGTATAAATCAGGTTGACAATGATGACGGGCGACAGCAGCGGAATCGTCACCTTCCAGAAGGTTTCCCAGGCGTTGGCGCCCTCGATCTTCGCCACCTCGTACAGCGCCGGAGAAATCGTCTTGAAGCCGGCGAGGAATATCAGAATCTGCACGCCGGATTTCCAGGAAAGCTCGAAGATATTGTTGATCACCATCATCATGGCGTTAACCAGTTCCTCGTGCATACCGGCCTTCAGCAGCAGGGTTTCAAAGCTGCTGGCCTGAAAAAGCATCCCGCCGCCCAGCAGCACATCCGAGTATCCGTCGCCGCGGATCAGGGAGATCACCACGCCGGAGGCGATGATCACCGGCATGAAAAACACCGCCCGGAAGAAGGTCCTGCCCCGGAATTCCTGATTGAGGATCACCCCCACAAAAAGGCTGAACAGCAGCACCACCGGCACCTGGAAAACCGTGTCGCCCATGGATTCCAGAAAAAGCGGCAGAAAATTCTCATCCTCCGCAAAGGCGGCCGCATAGTTTTTCAACCCGGCGAAGGTGACCGCCACCCCCTCGTCCAGGATCTTCACGTTGGACAGGCTGTAACGCAGCGTATCCAGAAACGGGCGGAGGAAAAAGGTCAGGCAGCCGATCAGCCACGGCACGATAAAGCTGAAGCCGATCCATTTTTTCCGCCGTTCATAGGACAGCCTGCCTTTGCGCAGCGCTGGCGTCATAGAAGCTCTCCTTTCTCATCTCCGCCTAATCATCCAGCAGGAGGAATTCCCCCGCTCCCACCTTGCCGTAGGGCGTATCCACGGCCTGGGAGGTATAATTGATCACCGCTCCGCCCTGCTCATAACGGGAAAGAACCACCCCGTCCTCCAGCTGCTGATGGGACAACAGCCGGCCCTGGAGCACCGCCCGGGCCTGCGAAAAGGTTTCCCACAAAGCCAGCACCTTGGATTCGGCGGAGGAAAACCGGCAGCCGAAATAGCCCTGGCCGTTGGTTTCGGGTATCTGCTCCCCGCACTCGCTGAACAAAGCAAAAGCGGGCATCACGCCGTTTTCCAGGCAGCGCAGCAGGGCGGCGGCCGGATCCGCCGTCAGATTGACCGGCGTGCTGTACAAATCGGCGTATCCCCCGTAGACCAGGGGCAGGAAGGGAATGGTTTCGTCGGTCAGGAGATAGCCGCTGGAGGTCAGGGGCAGATCGGTCACCCGGGTGAGATAGGGCAGCGCATAGAAATTGGCGCCGCTGGCCCCCACCTCCGCGAAGCTTTGGCGAAGGGCCGCCAAGGTTTCCTTCACGGCGGCCACGCAGGCTTCCCTGCCTGCGCGGCCGTTCTTGTTGTAATCCCCGTAAACGCTGCGGGCCAGCTCCTTCACCGCTATCGCGCCCCGGTAGGCTTCCTTGGTTTTTTCCGCCACGGCGGCCTTGCGCTCCAGCAGGGCGGCGGGGGTGAGCATATACTGCACCGGCTTCTCCTTATCCGGATAGAAGGTGCTGGGCTTGAAAATCTGCAGCTTGGCCTGGGCGTTGGACAGATTCCGCACGGTATCCGTAAAATAATTCACTCCGTTGCCGGACTTCCGGAAGGAGAGGAAGGAGACCTCCGGCGCCACCACTGCGCCGTCGAGGCCGTACAGCCGGGCGAATTCCTTGGCGCCGCCCAGGGAGGAAACCGGCTGAACCGCCGAGGCAATCCTGCCCTGCTGTTCGCTTTTGACGGCGGCGGCATAGGTGACGTAAAGCGCGTCCATGCCCCCCTCCCTCAGGGCGGCAATCATCTCCGCCAGCTGGGAATAGGTGGTGAGATTCACATCCTTTTCAGCGGAAAAGCCGAAAAGATTCTCCGACACGGTGGTCTGGGCCGGAACGTTCAACCCCGCGGACAGGGAGATCTCCTTCGCCTGCAGCGAGAGGGTTTCTTCGCCGTACTTCCGCAGCAGAGCGGCCAATCCGCAGTAATCCGCCTCCTGCTGGCTGGTGAAAAGATACCGCAGCCGGATGCCGGCGCAGAGGATATCCTTTTTGTCGTACAGCTGGATATCGTTGACGCCGTCGATAGAGTACCGGTAGACGCTGCGCAGGCCGAAGCTGAAATAAGCGCCGTTATAGTTTCCCGCCTGCCCGGCCACGAAGGCGTTGACATAGCCGTATTCCGCCCCCGCCTCGCAGACGGCCGCGAAGGCCGCGCCGTTGTTCCGGACGCCGAATACCGGCAGATAGGCTTGCTCCGTCACCGTGGACTGCTGAGAGGCGGCAAAGGATAAATCGCCTCCGTACAGCGCCTGTTTATAAACGGGGAAGGAGCCCTTCCCGTTGTTGAAGCGAACCAGCGCCCCCATCCCGTCGGGCAGCACGGCGTAGCCCTCGTCCGCGGCCGACGCCGCGCCGAAATAGGGATACAGCGACAGGGTAAAGATCTTGAAAACGCCGTTTTCACGGATTCCCCCCCGGGGAATTTCCACGGTCAGCCCATCCGCCGTCAGAACCACGTCGGCGAACAGCTGGATATCCTCCGCCGCGAAGCTGAAGCAGACCCGGAAACCGTTTTCGATCTTCCCCACCCTGACCCCGTTTTTTATCACGCTGCCGGCGTAAGAGTTCAGCGGTTCCTCGCTGTCGGCGTCGCCGGAGACGGTCATCACCAGGGCGGAGCGCAGATTGGTCTTGGCGATTCCCTTGAGGGCTTCATCCTCGGCCGCCTCGGACGGCGTAGAATCCCAAACGCTCCCGCTTTCCTTATCCAAAAGGCGGAACTCGCCGCTGTTGGGGCGCACCGAGAGGAGAAAACGGGCGTTTTCGGCCGCCTGAACGTATTCCTCGGAAGCGGGAAGCGCCGTCAGCGCCGGCGCTTCCGGCGGCTGTTCCGGCTCCCCCTCCTTCCCGCAGCCGCTCAAGACAGCAAGCAGCGCGGCAAGCAGGATACAGGCCCATCTCTTTCTATGCAAACATACCAGTCCTTTCTCTGCGCGCCGGATCATAAGCGGAACAGCAGTTCCCGTACGATGACCGCGATCATATCCGCAACCTGGTTGTACACCGTAAAGGACAGCACCAGCAGGAAGACGGCGATGAGCACGCCCACCAGCGTCAGCAGAATACTGCCCAGGGTCTGGGGAATGGAGTAGGCGTGCACCGTCCGCATGGCGGATATCAGAAGGACCCCGCTCCAGAGTATCCCCGCCACCCCCAGATAACGCAGGATAGCATATTCCTCCAGCACCACGAAATTGCTGGCCGCCGTCACCAGGAAGGTGAGCAGCGTGTAGGGCAACAGCGCGTAGGCGCTGGCGCACCAGATTTCCTTAAAAAAGCCTTTGCCGTCATGCAGGGTGCAGAAAAGATAGTTGGAAAGGCTCCAGAGGACAAACAGGCCGATGGTAGAGGCCAGCAGCACCGCCGTGTTCAGGTCCCGGGGATCGTTTTCATTGAAGCCGAACCCAGTGGAGGTATAGGAAAATACGGCGGAGAGGAAAAACAGCAGCAGGATGATAAAGGAGGCGGGGACGGAAAAGAGGCGCTTCTCCTTCATATCCTCAAAGCTTTCCGCGGGCGACAGGAACACCCGCAGGGAGTACAGCATCTTATTTGGGGGCCGCCTGCGCTGAGGCAGGATCCCGGCGGCCGCCCGCCTGCGCCGTCGGGCCATGGCCTGGATGACAGCCACCGCCCCGGCCATCACCAGCACCACAAAGGCGAAGACCAGCAGGAAGCTCTCCCGCAGCCGGATATTGCGGTATTCCCGAAACGCCTTGAGATAGCCGCTTCTGTCCGCGGCCAGCCGGTAGCTTTCCATGGCCTCCTTATACTGGCCCAGCATATACTGGCCGTCGGCGATTCCCTGATAGGCAAGATAATAGTTTTCATTCAGCGTCAGGATTTCCCGCCAGGGCTCCAGCGCCTCGTTGTAATAACCGCCCTCGTACAGCTCCAGCGCGGCCAGCACCTTCTTCCCAAACGCAGTGGGGGAGAAAACGGTGAGGGCGGCCCTGTCGCTGTCCAGCACCAGGATGCGGTCCCCCAGGCTGTCCACAGCGCAGGGCAGCTTGAAGGTGCCCGCCTGCTCCCCGCCCAGGCTGCCGAAAACCGAGACCAGCTTGAAATCCGTATTGTATTGAAAGATACGGCCCCGGGTCAGATCCAGGGCGAAGGTGTTGCCCCGTCGGTCCACGCAGACGTCGTAAAACCGGGTGATGATGCTGCGCTTGTCGTATTCCGATTCCAGATCGCCGAAGGTGCGGTCGGTATAAATGACGCTCTCCCCCAGGAAGTTGAGCTTGCGGAGCATCTTCTTGTTGTTGCTGTCCTGGGTCACCGTATAGACAAAGCCGTCCTCATCGATATCGAAACCGGTGAACTCCGCCGGCACATAACGGGACAGGGCCGTTTTCTGGTCTGTGGACATGATCTGCTTCCAGAAATAATCCCAGAGCAGGGCGGCGGAAATCCCCACGTCGTTGCTGCCGTAAAACCGCTCGAAGGTTCCGTCCGCATGAAACAGCGCCGCGCCCTGGTACAGGCCGGTGATGATGACGTAAATATTCCCTTGCCGGTCCGCCACCACCCTTTTGGGGGCAAAGCGGATATCCTGGGGATAAAGCTCATTGTCCGGCTTCGCCAGCACCTGCCGGACCTCTCCGACCGGGGAACAGACCAGCACCCTCTCGTTGCCGGTATCGGCAATGAGCATCTCCCCCTCCTTGGTGACAAAGAGGGAGGACGGCTCCTTCAGTTTGGTTTCTTCGCCGCCCAGGGTGAAGCGGTCCACGCTTCCCATCAGCTCCAGCTTTTCCGAAAGCAGGATTACCCGGCCGTTGCCGCTGTCCAGCAAATAGACCGTGCCCTTCTCCTCGTCCACAAAGATGTCCTGGGGAGAGCTGAAATTGGTGGTTCCCAGCAGCGCGCCCGTCAGGACGGCCGCGGGTTCGTAGCAATTCAGCGACTCCACAGAATTCCCGTAGCTGTCGTATATGTAGCCCCGGTAGGGCTCCTCGGCCGCCTGGACGGACAGGCTCATCGCCGCCGCGGCCGCCGCCAGCAGGGACAGAATGCGCTTTCTCATAGAGACTGTGCCGCCTTTCCTCATGGGGTGGTGTTATTCTTTGATGCCGGAAAACGCCATCGTTTCCATGATATTGCTTTGGGTGATGAGAAAAACCGTGATGGGAACCAGCATAATCACCACCGTCACCGCCGCGCCCACTCCCGCCCGGGATAACCCGGAGGAGGCGATTTGGGACAGCATCAGCGGCAGCGGCTTCAGCGCCTCCGTGTAGACAAAGCGCATGCCGGTATCCGTGTTCCAGACATTCTGAATCGTAAAAATCAGCAGGGTGAGCATCGCGGGCCGGATATTGGGGACCGCGATCCTCCAGAAGGTGCCGTAATGGGAGGCGCCGTCGATTTTGGCGGCCTCCAGCACGCTGTCCGGCAGCTGGGACATGAAATTCTTCAGCAGGAAGATGCCGATGGGCATAGCCACCGCCGGCAGGATCATGGCGCTGTAGGTATCGATCATCCCGCATTTTGCCATGATGATATATTGGGGGAAGGCCGTCACCGGGGCGGTGAAGAGCAGCGCGTACACAATCAGGGCGGATATCGCCTTCTGTCCTCGGAAGTGCATCTTCGCCAGGGGATAAGCGCCCAGGGCGGACACCAGGATCTGCCCCGCCGTAGCCACGCCGGTGACGAACAGGCTGTTGAGAAAATACCGTCCCACAGGCACCCAGGTATCGTTCATCGCCTGGGTCAGCATATAGAAATTGTCCAGGGTGGGATGCATCACGAAAAAGCGGGGCGGGAAAGCGAAGATCTCCTCCGTGGGTTTGAGGGACTGCATCACTGCGTAGAGAAAGGGCAGGATCATAAACGCGCCGAATATGATCAGCACCAGCGCCAGACAGATGTCCCCGCCTAAGGAGCGGCTGAGCCGCCCCGCACGCCGCAGGTGGATTTTCATCAGGCCATATCCTCCTTTGTAACCGCCTTGAGGATATTCCGGAGAATAAAGTTGGCGAAAAGCATGATTGCGAAAAGGAAGAAGGAAATCGCCGAGGCGTAGCCCATTTCATAGCGCATATTGCCCATGTCGATGATATGGGTGACGATGGTGGCGCCGGCGTTGTCCGTGGAGGGATTGCCCGCAATGGCGATGGCCACCCCCGCCACCGAGAAGGAAGCGCCGATCTGCATCACCGCGCCGAACTGCAGCTGCGGCCCCATGGAGGGCAGGGTGATATGGAACAGCTCCTGCCAGCGGTTGCGGATCCCGTCGATGGCGCCCGCCTCATACAGCTGCCGGTCGATATTTTTCAGCCCGGCGATAAAGGAAAGGAAGGCGGTGCCCAGGGACAGCCAGATCTGCACCAGAATGATAATGCCCAGAATATACTGGGGGTCGGTGAGCCACTGGATAGGGGTGGTGATGAGGCCCCACTGGCGCAGCAGGCCGTTGACGAGGCCGTAGGAATCCCCGCTGAAGATATAGGTCCACACCACATAGATGCTGCCCGATATGGTGGGGGCGTAAAAAACAAAGGTCATGAAAGCCCGCAGCCACTTTCCATGGATCTCATTGATCAGCCAGGCGAAAATCAGGCAGATGATGTATCCCAGCGGCCCCGTAATCAGGGCAAAAACCAAGGTGTTGCTCAGTGCCTTCAGGAAAACGTCGTCATCGAGGAACATGCGCAGGTAATTATCGAAGCCGATAAACTTCGGGGTCTGCACCATATCGAAATAGGTGAAGCTCAAGACCAGGGAAGCCAATATCGGCAGAAGGATAAAGAAGCCGAACAGCAGGAGAAAGGGCGCCAGCATGATATAGGCGTCCCGTGCCTCGCCACGGGCTGTGGATATCCTGGCCGGGCGATTACGTCCCACGGCTCATCCCTCCTTCTCCGTAAAGCGGTCGATCTCCGCGTTTTTGCGGGCAATCTCCCGGTTGATGGTGTTGTTGTAAACATGCAGCGTCTGCCGCGGATTCTCATGGTAATAGATCACCCGGCGATAGGCGTTGGTGAGATTCCTGCCCACATAATAGGACGCCGGGATCTGCGGAACCTCTATCACCTTTTCCCATTGCTCCTGAATCCGGCCGCGCAGCTGGGCGTTGACGGGCAGCAGCTGAAACGCCCTCTTGTTGGCGGTGGGATAACGACCAATCGTCCCCAGGCGGGCTTCGATGAGATTGCCGTAGGCGGCCTGGATATCGTCGGAGGTGAACCAGTCCAGGAACTTCCAGGCGCTCTCCGGCTCCTCGCTGGAGCCCAGGATGATGGCGCAGTCCGCGCCATATCCCACCACGGCGTCATTGACAGCGCCGTCCTCTCCCACCGTGCCGGGCACCGGCACCATATCCCAAAAGCCCTTGATCTCCGGCGCCGCCGCATACAGCTGCAGATACACGGTATAATCCGCCACGGCCATGGGCATCTCCCCGGTGCGGAAGCGGTTGTAGAAATCGTAGCTCAGGGGCAGGCCGTAATCCGCGTAATAGGCGCACCACTGCGCAAAAGCCTCCGCCGCCTCCACGGTGTCGAATCGGGTGGCGGAAAAATCGTCGTTGTAATAGCTGCCGCCCTTCTGAACCAGCAGGGTGGCGAATATATCCGGCAGGCCCACGTTCATGTTGCGGCCCTGGATCACCGGGATGGCGGCGAGAAACTCCTCCCAGGTGGCCGGAGGCTCCAGGGAAAGCTCTGCAAAAATATCCGTCCGGTAGAAAAGCATGGGAAACTTTTGGGTCAGCGGCAGCGCGTAAACGCCGCCGTTATACCGGAAGGGGGTGACGGCGGAGGGATAAAAGCGCTGCTCCGCCTCGGAGAACCCGTCGAAGGCCGCCAGATTCCGGACCGCGCCCCGGGCGGCCAGGTTGACGGGATCGGTATAGCCCACAAACAGCGCCACATCCGGCCCCACACCGGCCATCATCGATTCGATCAGGCCCGCTTTGACGGTGCTGACGTTGACGGGAATACCGTATTCCCGGGTGAAACGCTCGTCCGTCAGCTGCTTGATGGCCTGGGCCTGATCCCGGCCGGCCACGCCGGTGGCGGCGGATATCCAGACGGTGATGGATTCTTCCTTGGCATAGACGTCCCCGATCATGTCATAATCGTTGACAAAGGAGGCCGCCACCGACCGGAGGAAATACCAGACCGAGGAAAGAAGGCTGCCGCCTTTTTGAGGGGCGGGAACCTCCCGGCCGCACAGCACCAGATAATCCATTTCCAGCGGCTGGGAACAGAGATTCAGCACCCAGCTGCTCACCGCGCTGATATTGCTGCGGAAAAACTCCACCGCTTTGGGGATGGCGTCCGTCTTTTTGAGGAAATCCCTCAGCTGCACGATGAGATCCTCCAGGGCGGCGGTTTGGCTGCCCTTCTTTCCCATCTCTTCCATCCGCTTCAGCTGAGCGGAAAGCGCGGCTTCCGCCCCTTGCAGGCGTTCCGTCAAGTCAGGAAGCTTTTCCGCCAGGTTATAATCCTGGTAAACGTCCGGGTCGGTGCCGGTGATGCTGATGATATCGCGGTACAGGCTGTTGAGGCCATACACCGCCTCCAGCACGGCGTTGGTGATTTCGCCGTATTCCCGCGAAACCACCAGCAGGGTGAGGGTGTGCTCCCCCTTCTCCAGATAGATCTCCAGCGGCTGATCCCCGCCCAAAGCGTACATATCCCACTGGACGGAAAAGGGGATTTCCAGTTCCGCCGCCTCCTGAAAGGGCAACTGGCCGTCCACCAGCAGCGCCCGTTTTACCGTCATGCCGCTGGATATGTTCTGTCTGGCCCGCAGATACACCCGGTACCAGCCGCTTTCCCCCACGTCCACGCCATAGGTGATCCATTGGCCGGGGGACTGCCAGCTGTCGCCGCCGATGGTGTTGAGCAGCATCCTCGACGGGTCCGCCGGATCGGTGGCGGCGCTTCCCCGCTCATAATTGGGGGTGATGGAGGAATCGGACACCACCAACGGCTTTTCCGCGTCCAGCTTGATGGACAGGGCCGCCGCCCCATCCTCCAGATTGTTGCGGGCCGCCCGGTACGCCTCATAGGATGGCGGCTCTTCCTCGTTGCGCAGAAGTATCCTCTTCAGGCGGAGCCCACCGGTCAGGGCGGTGATGGTGAGCTGGGAATCCCCCGCGGGGAAATAAAACAGATAGGGATCGTCAAAGCGTCCCTCCGTGTCCCGCAGCGGCGCGGTATGCGCATCCCGGACAGCCTGCGCGGCGGGCATCAGATGGTTTCCCCGGCTGTCGGATTCAAAATCGGTATCATACCGCCAGGGGATTTCCAGCCGGAGGGAATCCGCCCCGGAGAAGGGAACTGCACCATTCAGTGCAATTCCCAATTCAAAATAGAGATTGTCCGCCAGGGTTTCATATTCCAGATAGACCGCATACCGCCTGGCGGCAGGCAGCTGGACCGCATAGGTCAGCGTCGCGCCGCCGTCGCCCCAGGCCACGCCCGGCCCATCGTCCCCCGCCGGGGAGGCGATAACGGCATCGGCAAATGCCGCGGCGTCTATAACAATCGCCTCGCCGCCCAGGGCGGTCCCCGCGTTTTCCCGGAGATAATCGGCATATCCTCCGGCTGCTGCGGCGGCGCCGTCTTCCGTCTGCGGGGAGGGGGCGGCCTCCGCCGCGCCGGCCGGCGCGGCGGCAAGCAGCATCAGCAGCGCCAGGCCCAGGGAAAGCAATTTTTTCAAGAAGTTTCACCCTTTCGGCAGAGAACACTCAAAGACTCTCGGTATTTTTCAGCGCAACCCGGGGAAGATCCTCCTGGCGAACCGGATAATCACCGGTCATCACAAATTCGTTCCCGGACATGCGGAATTGTTCGGTATTCTCGCATCGCACGGCCGCGCTGTCGCAAAGGAGGAAGCGGTTGTTTTCCAGGGTAATGCCGCGGTGATAATAGACCCCCGGCCGGGGATCGGGGATTTCGGGCACGATGTTCACCACCGCGTCCCCCCACCCGGTAAAACGGCGGCAATTGAGAAACCGGTTGCCGCGGATGAGGGCGTTCTGCACCCGGCCGCTTTCAAACCAGAAGTTGGTGTCGCCGGAAATGTGAATCGCCGCGCCGCCGGAGGAAAAGTCGTTGTCCTCCACCACAATGCGGCCCCGTACCGACAGCAGAATGGATCTGGCGCGGTTTTTCTCCACCCTGCAGCCGCGGATTTCCACATCCGGGCAGGCGGATATGTTTTCCACGCCGCAGCCCAGGCAAGGGAAGTCCAGCGGTTCCTCCGTGCGCAGAAGCAGCCAGGCTTCCCCCTGGGAGACGCAGGCCGCCGCCCGGGCGGTGCCGACGGTTTCCAGGGTGCGCGGGTCGCAGAACTCCAGCTGGTCCCCCGCCCGGATATACACCTGCCCGTACTGCTGCACATGGCCCAGCTTCAGCAGCAGGCAATCGGGAGCCAGCTGCTTCCCGACCACCGCGTAAATACCATGAACGTTGGTGCCGTCGTCCATCTGCCCGCTGAACAGGCAGTCCAGCAGCCGCACCTTTCCCCGGCAGTTGACGAAATGGGAGCCGTCCGCACAGGCGGAAATATAACAGCCGCTCTCCTCCCGGGGCGCCACCGCGCAGCGGCGCAGGGTCACATCCTCCGAATGCTGGGCGATAAAGGCCATCGCGCTGCAGCCCTCCACCCGGATATCTTCCAGCTCGCATTCCCGGCACCGGTCCACAAACACCGCCGGCGCAACCCGCTTTTCATGCTCGATCACCAGGGTGTTGCCCACGCGGAAGCCGTGGGGCCTGGAAAACCGCAGGCGCAGAATTTCCTCCCCCTGCAGGCTGGCCCGGCAGTCCTTTGTCAGATAATGGTGGTCGCCGGCGTCAAAGGCGGTGTAGCCGGTCTCATCGTATTCCAGGAAATTGTAGAGGAAGTCGGAATCCCATTCGTCTCCCCAGAAAATGAGCTTTTCATCCACCACGGAAAAGGGGAACCGGCTGCGGTCGATGCGCACGTCCACATGACGCTCTCCCCGGCCCACGATCTCTCCCTGGGTAAAAAATGGCCGCGCCTGGCGGACGGTGAATCCCCGAAGCCGAATGTCCTTCGACTCTGACAGGCAGAAGGCAATGGTCCGGCCATGGAATATCAGCACCGCGCCGCCGCCGTCGATGGTGAGATTTTTGCAGCCGCGCAGATGAAACAAAATCGATTTTTCGCCGGGATCGTTGTTGGAGATATGGTAAAAGCCGCACGCCGTGTCCCGGGAATAAATGTGATATTCCCCGGGCCGCAGCACCAGTTCCGCCGAGCCGTCCGCCGCCGCGCAGACCGCAGCGGATACCGCCGCCGGAAAAGCGTGCGGGTCCTCCTTGTTTGTCACAAAATCATTGATACAGATTCTTTTCATCATAAGTGACAGCGGTTTTCCGCCTACCCCTTTACTATTGTTTTCCGGTTAACCGGCGCCGTCCCCCGCCGTCGTGGAGCCTCCGCTGAGAATCGCGTTGAACTCCTCCAGCCGGGAGTTAATACGGCGGTTGAAAATCGGTTCGACCCGCTCCAGGATTTGAGACCAGGTTTCCTGCTGCAGATCGATAAACCCGTTGTACCACTCCTTGTCATACCAGCCGCACCAAAGATTAAGCACCACCGGGAAGGTATCTCGGTCCTCGGACATCTGTTCCATCAGCCGGCATTGTTCCAGGGAAATCCCCATCTCCGTCCAGTTTTTGAAACGCTGTTCCTCCGCGGCGATGCCGTAGGTTTCCTTATAAGCTTCGCTGGTGGTATAACGGTTAAGGGTCATATACAGGGCCGCTGCCTCCGGATTTTTCGCCTTGTTGGCGATGAGGAAGCTCCAGATCACCCCGCCGACATAGAACTTATCCGTTTTGGGATACCGGGGCACCGGGGCGATTTCCAGCTTGCCCTGGCTCCACAGGTTCTGATAGGTGGACAGCGCCCGCCACTGAAAATCGATCACCATGGCGTCGTTGCCCGCCAGGAACCGGTCGGGAACCTCATAGCTCATGGACGGATCCAGCACATTGTGCAGGGCCGGACCCAGATCCCGCACAAAGTTGGCCGCATCGGCAATCTCCGCGCTGCGGATGTTGTTCACCACACTGGTTTCCTGAGAATAGGAAACGAAGGGCATACCGGTGGATTCCTGAAACACGTGCGGTCCGTTGGCGGCAATGCCGACGCCCCACTGGTCAATCTGCCCGTCTCCGTCGGTATCGTCCGTCAGCTCCTTGGCCAGCTGCAGCATCTTGTCCCAGGTCCATTCGTCCGGATTCCTGGTGTAAATTTCCAGCGGCGTCTCCAGCCCATACAGGCTGAAAAGCTTGGGGTTGTAGCAGGTAAAGACGTTGGTGCCGCCGCCGGACACAGCGTAATAATGCTTGCCGTTGATGGTGAGCATCTCGGTCAGATCACGGGTGGAATCCCAGATGCTGTCGCTGAGGTCGATGTAATCGCTGTAAGGATCCACCGGCTGGATCAGATTGTTGAGAATATCCGTGGGGAAGGTCTCCGGCATCGGCCAGAGCAGATCCGGCATATCGTCGGCCATATAATATCCCAGCAGCGTACCGTAGTAATTGTCCCAGCTCACGTTGATGAATTCGATGGTGCCGCCGTAAAGATCCCGAAACAGCTCATCCGCCGTGGGGCGGGACGGATCCTCCGACTCGGAAAAGCCCGTGCCCATGCCCACGTAAAATTTAAGGGTTTTGTTCTCCAGTTCCACGTCCGGCAGGGTATAATCGCTTTTGACGGTTCCCGAGCTGACCTGGCTGCTGGAATCTCCGCAGCCGCCGACGGACAGCACGAATCCCACCGCCAGAAACGCGGCCAATGTCTTGGTGAAAATGCCTTTCATCATTCCTTCTGCTCCTTTCGCCTGCTTTCCGATATCGCTATGCTTTCTTCGCCGCTGATTTCCAGCGAGTTCCGGAAGGCCATATGCCCGCCGCCCAGCAGCTTCTTTTGCTGCGGATCCCCCTCGTGAATCCGCCTGCGGTACTCCGAGGGCGTAAGCCCCATGTACCGCTTGAATACCTGGGTGAAATAGTGTTCGTAGGCGAATCCCACATCCGTGGAGATGTTGGATATCAGCTTATCGCTGTTTTCCAGCAGGAACGCCGCCTTATTGATGCGGTAACGCATCAGGTATTCGCCGGTGGTCATTCCCGTGTGCTTCTTGAACAGCCTGGAGAAATAGGACCGTTCGATCCCCACGTACTTGGCAATTTCGCTGATGGAAAGATCCTTTCCGAAATTTTCCGCGATGTATCCCGTGGCGAGGAAAATGTAGCGCTTATTGTCCATGCGATAAGCGCCGTCGCCATCCTGGGCCAGGCACGGATCGATAGGCAGGCCGCTGAAAAAATCAAACAGCAGCTGGGATATCACCCCATAGTAAAACAGGTCGTCGCACAGGGTATCCAGGGGCTGATAGGTGAAAAACTGGTTCAGCCGTTCAAAGGACTGCGCCGCTTCCCGCAGGGTGACCGCGCCGATATGCTTTTTCTTGACGGCTTCTTCAATCAGCCTGCGCTGCTCGCCGCTGATGCAGAACCAGGCATAGGACCAGGGATCCTCCTTGTCCGCCACGTAGTAATAGGCGATTTCCGGCAGGAAGATGAACGCGTCCCCGCCGTGGATGTGATACTCCTCATTGCTGGAGTAGTTAATCACCGTTCCCTTGCCCTTGCGGACATAATGCACCAGCACCCCCTCCAGCTTCTTTTCGGCATACTCCCCGCTCCATCCGGGAGAGCAGTCCATCTGCCCGTAATACAAAAGCTGAAACCCGGGGATCTCCTTCTTCGGTACGTCCAGAGAATGCGCCACGGAAACGCTTCCTTTCCTTATGAGATTTGCCGCAGCCGTAATCAGCCGCGGCAAATCCATTGTATCAGGAATTCCGCTGTCCTCGAATGGTGTATTTTTCCATGCGCCAGGCGGCGGCCAGCACCGCCAGCGCCAGGATTCCCACCGCCGGCGCGGCGGACATCGGCACGCCGGTATTCACCGGAGGCTCCGGGTCCACGCCGGGCTCGTCGGGTTTTTCCGGCATCTCGGCCACCGCGAAGCTGAAGCTGCCGAACCGGATGATGTCCGCGTAAATCTTGCCGTCCGCCGTCTCCGAATCCAGAGCCACCGGCGTGCCGTCCATAAAGGCGATGATTTGAGGATTGCGATAGCCGGCAGGCAGCTGGAAGGCGATGCGCAGGCTGGTGCCGTTTTTATTCATGGATTCGATATTGGCCGCCTCAGCCCGCACGCTCTTGACCGCGTAAAGATTCGCCTTTTCACAGCCGTACTCGTCCATAAGCAGCTCCAGCAGGTTGGTCTCCAGCCGGCTTCCCGCTTCGATGCGGTCCACCGTCACCAGGGTGTCATAGGGGAAAACCCCTGCCTGCGCGTCGAGAACAAAGCCTGAATCGGCGTTGTCCGTGACGGTGACCGTTCCCACCGGCGCGGGATAATCGCCGGTCACCATGGCTACGCTGTCGATGTACACCGTGGTATTGTTCTTGAACCAGCTGCCGGATACGCAGAACACGATCTGGTTGACATTCGCCAAATCGATGGGGTTGCCGGTTTCGCTGTACAGCAGCTCGGTCCCGGTGTTGACAAGGGAGGTGAAGGGGATTTCCACATACCCTTCAAAGCCGCTGTCCAGCACCACGGCGTAGGTGCCGTCGCCGTTTTCCATTTTGGCCGTCCGGTTTCCTTCCATATCCACCAGATAATAAGCCGCTCCCCGGTCCATCCTCCAGGTGGTGGCGCTGTCGTTGGTGTCGATGCGGATATTCTCCAGCTTGAAATAGTTGTACTGATATTTGTTGATCTGCTCATACCGCACATAAAACCGCAGGGCGTTGGTTCCGGAAAGATCCCCGGCGGTGTTGTAGATCTGTAGCGTCCCGTAGGCGTCGTCCTTCGTGGTGACCTTCCAGCTCTTGCCGGAGACGCCGTCGAAAATCGTATCACACAGCTCCGCCGCGGCGCTCTCCTCATAAACGTGAAGGACCTCCGCTGCTGTCTCCCCGGTCAGGGAATCGAAATTCTGAATGACTTTGGCGTTCTCCGGCAGGATGGCGGGTTTACCGCTGTCGGTAATCACCCGGTCCTCCTCATCGTCGGAGCCATCCTCCGTCACCGAGGCAACGCCGATATCGTCCAGATAGACCACCGTGCCGGCAAAATAATCGCCGTATGAGAAAAGGATCTGATAAGCGCGGGCAAAATCCATTCCCTCCGCGAAAGAGGAGAAGGGCACGGTAATATAGCCTGTATAATCGGTGGGAATGTAAATACCTTTGTCTGCCAGCGCCGCTTTCTTTTCCTCGCCGAAATAGACGTTGGCAGCGGGCTTGAGGGTCACGCGGTTCTCATCGGCGTCCTGCACGTACAGCTCCAGCTTGTATCCCGGCTCCGGCCCGCTCCCCTGGCTGCCGGAAACCCAGAACCGCAGCGCATTTCCCGCGCTTTTCCAATCGGCGAAAAAGGCGGAGCCCAGGCTGTCCCGGCTGAAGCAGATCTGATTGTACACTCCCGCGGCCAGCACGCCCTTCACCGCCGTCCCCGCGGCGGCGGGGGAGGTGACAAAAGAGACCGCGGTGCCGGCGCTCAGGTAGGAGGTGGGAACGCTGTCCCCCGCTTCGTAACCGTCGAAGTTCTCCAGCGTGACCGCTTCCGATACGGTAGTCAGTGTCACGTCGTCGATGTAAAGCTCCCACCCGGCAAAGGCTTTGTCGGTGGAGAGGATGATCCGGTTGCTCCCTTTCTCAGGGGCAAAGGCCAGGGAGGAGAAGGGAATGGTCACCATTCCTTCATAACCGGGGTACAGGACAATGCCTCCGCCGCTCCCCTCCGGCGCGGCCGTCTGGGGGCCATAGCCCTCCATATCGTACGCCCCGCCGTTTTTCAGCCAGCAGTCGGCATAATCGGTATGATCCTGAATGCGGAAGCCCACCCGCAGATAGGTCATCTGTGAGGTTTTCTGCTCGGCGCGCACCCAGAACCGGACGGCGTTGTAGTCCTCCCAGCCGTCGTAGGCCCATTCGCTGCTGCCGTTGAAGCCGTAAACGGGATAGCCGTTGGCGTCGGGTACCGTGATTTTCAAGGAGGAACCGCTGTCCCCCTGTTTCACGCCGCCGTCCAGCGTCATGGAGGAGGCAAAGCCGTCGTCATACCAGGCCGGTTTTTCACTGTAATTGAAATGGGCGATAACCTTATCCGCCGCCGGAGCGGCTTGGATGACCGGCACGGCGGCCACCATCACGCCTGCCGCCGCCAGAACTGCCAGAAGCGCTCGCTTAATCTTCACACAAAATACTCCCTTTCTGTTTGAATTTCTCATCAGCTGGGGATGCAAACGCGCTGCGGGCCGATGAGGAATCCCCGGCGCGCCTGCATCACCCTTTACTCCAGGGATGGTTATGCCTTAGGCTTGCGGAAACGCAGAAAATACAAGGCCGTTCCAGCGCCCGCCGCAGCTATGATCACACCACCGACAACCCACCATATCCAGACGTTTCCTCCCTTTTCATCCACGGATTCCGCCGCGGACGTCCGGGTGCCCGAAGCGGAAGGCGTGCTGCCCGTCGTCGCCGCGGCGCGGGTGGTGGAGGACGCTGTTTCGCCGGGCTGCGATTCGGTGGGCTCCGGCGCGGCCGTTGTGGTGGGCTCCGGCGGCTGGGAACCACTGTCGGGAGCGGTGGTCGGAGGAGGCGTCGGCGTCTGGGTGGGGGCCGCGGGATCCTTCACCCGCTCGCCCACAATGGAAATAGAATCGATGATAATATCCTTATTTTTAAAGAAATCCGTATCGAAGGCGAAGTAGATACGGGTGATATCGGTCAGCTGAAGCTCGTCGTCCACCATCGACCAGCCGTAGCTGTCGAAGGATTTCAGCGGAATCTCCACCCAGAAGGAACGGCCGTCATCCACCACGATACCGTTGTCCGTGAACCGCTGCGTCTCCTCGGTGCCGTCGTCGTGGATGATATAATACGGCTTGTTGGGAGCGCCGTACCAGCGTTCCCAGCGGTTTTCCTTGTCCGGGTCGCTGCTGTCGTCAATCTGCACCGTCAATCCGAAATAAGTAGGATCCGCCACGGTACCGCCGGTGGCGGCCACGTGGAAACGGAAGAACTCCATGCCGGTCCAGTCCTGTTGATTCTCCGGCACGTCGATCATGATGTACCCATATCCTCCGCCGCCGGGCACCGCTTTGAGAGCCTTGCCGGAAACAGCGTTTCTGTCCGTCAGCGTCAGTTTGATACTGCCGCCCTCCTCCCACGGATAGACCCGTTCATCCATGGCGGCGGCATCCGTGAAATGGTCGAAATCCTCCACCGCCCGCTCTTTCGCCGCCGCGTTCCAGACCAGGCCGGCCGCCAGCAAGAGGCTGAAAAGACATGCGCTTGCTTTCTTCATGAGAGATTCCCCTTTCTCGTTCATGTGTCGATATCCACCGTTTTTTCTTGTTCGCCACCCACATCGCTCTTGTCATTTATGCGGTATACACCAATAATACGGCCTATTTCTTATTTTTTATATACATATGTGTGACTTGATCTATCACGTTTGTGACATAATGGAGCGGAAAACCATAAAATTGATATTGCAGGTCATATTTTTGATAAATCGATGGTGCCTGCCGACTTTTTCATCGGCGTTTTCCATCTATATTTCTTCTGTAAAAGGGATTCTTTCTTACCTTTCCCACATATGCGTGACATGTTCTATCAAAACTGTGACATCCATGCCTCCCTATCCCGCCGCTGAAAGTTCACCCATAGGACTCCGCCGCAAATGCGAAAAAATCGCCCCGGCCCCTTTTCAGCGAAAGGGGGCCGGGACGATTTTACACGAAGGACATGGGGCGCGTAATCCGCCGCCTTTGCTGTCAGCCGGCGGCCCTGCCGAATCAGCGCGTCCGACAGGAGCGAAAAAAGCGGACAATCGCCGCATTTTGTGCTATACTGGAGAAAATCAAAGATTTTCTCTCTGAAGAATGCCGGTCGGCTTGAACAGCCTCCTGCGGCTTTGCCGCACTGGCATTC
>CABULH010000025.1 GCA_902492455.1 uncultured Oscillospiraceae bacterium | reverse complement strand
TGTTCACACAATCTCCGGGGATTCACTATCTCATACTGCCTTTATTGCTTCCTTTCGGATATCCTATTCAGAGATTTCTCGCGCAGGATGAAAGCGGCACACAAGACTAATTGACAGTTATTATTTTGAAGTTAAAAAGCTACTATAACACCGCCGTCGTTAGCATAAACGGTGGATAAACCGCCGGTGGGAACCAGCAGTACCTCCCGCAGCGCGGCGCATTTATTCAGAAAGGATTCTTTCAGTTCTGCGGCGCGTTCTGGGCAATTGCAGTAAGTCAGCACCAGCGTCAGAGACTTTTTTGCCCGGTCCGCTGTCTGCTCGGCTACCAGATCCACCAGTCGGGCCAAGGCGTTGCGTACTCCCCGAGCTTTGGCGGCCATCTTCACTTCGCCATGGCCATCGTCGCTCATGATAGGGCAGAGGGAAAGGATAGAGGCCACAATGCCGGTCACCTTGTTGAGCCGACCGTTTTTCACAAAGTTTCCCAGATCCTCCAGCACGAAAAGGGTGCGCATGCCCGCGATATAAGCCTCTGTCTGGGAAATGATTTCATCAAAGCTGTCACCAGCATCGATCCGTTCACGGAGAAAAAGAGCGATCTGCAGTTCCCCTGCCGCCGCGCTTTTGGAGTCGAAAACATAGATTTTCTTTTCGGGGTTGGTTTCCAGCACCATATCCATCGCCACCCGGGCGGCGTTGTAAGAGCCGCTGAGCTTGCTGGAAAGGGTGATTACAAAGCATTCATCGCAGGGGCGCATCCATTCCGCGAATTCCTCCGGAGAGGGGCAGGCGGAAGAGGTGGCAGCCTTGGAGGCCTTCATATCTGCGATCAGTGTGGGAATATCTACGCTGCCGTCGTCAATATACGTCCTGCCGCCGGCGATGTTGATTTTCAGCGGCGCTTTTACCAGACCCAGCTGCTGCTGGAGTTCCGGTGTGGTATCGCAGCAGCTGTCTGCGATCAATTGAATGCTCATGATTGGCCCTCCCGGTGGGAATTTATTCTGCAGGCGGACGGCAGGCCGCCGCCATACGGTCGTGGCAAACCGCCATCAGACGGTCGATTTCCGCCCGCCGCGGAGCGTTGAGATTGGGGTAAACAGGTTCCAGAATCCGCAGGGTAAGAGGCGGACACCGCCGCAGCAGGCGGCGCAGAGGTGACGGTTCCCGATAAGTAATCACAAAAGGTACGATGGGAACGCCGCAGTCATAGGCGAAGACGAAAGCTCCCCGATGGAAAGGGCGGATGCCTTGGGCGTAAGGGCTGAGATAGCCCTCGGGAAAGAAATGTACCGAGTCCCCGCTTTCTAGTATGTCCCGAACTTTTCGAGAAAAACTGCAGAATGCCTTAGTTGTCTGGGGAATGGGGAAGCCTCCCAGATATTTTACCAGATGGCGGATGAAGGGAATCTCCAGGTTGGATTTGAGGGTGGGAAAAAACAGCTTACGGTCAAAGCAGGCGCAGGCCACCATGGAGCAGTCCAGCATATTGACATGATTGCAGATGGTGATGATGCTCCGAGGCAGGCACCGCAGATGCTGGAATCCTACGGTCCGCAGCCCAAAAAATAGGCGGTTGTAGATGGTGAGTACCACCAGAGCGAACCAGTGAAGCAGCCAACTGCCCGCGCGGAACAGCAGGCTGTCGTCATCCAAGAAGCTGTAGCCGTCATCGATCTCCAGCGGGACGGAAGTTTCAAAGGGGACCTTCTCGGCGCCGGCTTGCTCCGGCGCCATCTCACGCATGGAGGTCCTCCGCTTCCTCCATGGCCTGGCGGAACATCTCCTCGATTTGGGAGACGCAGGCATCAATGCCGTACTGACGGCCGTGGAGGGCATAACGGATTTCCATTATCCGCCGCTGACTTTCATTTTCCATCCAATAATCGATCTTTGCCGCCAAATCGTCGCTGCTGCCCGCATCAAACAGGCTGCGGTCGTCTAAAGCAAACTGGGGAGTGGCGGATTTTGGACTGTTGGCGATAATGGGAACCAGCCCGCTGCTGAAGGCTTCCATACAGGAAATCGCCTCGATTTCCGCATCGGCGGCATGGACATATAGGTCACATTCCGCCAGCAGGTCCAGCAGCCGGGGTTTTTCATAAAAATCAATGACAATGGGATTAGCCAGATCGGCTGCCAGCGCCTCGTATTTTTCCCGCTTAGGCCCCTGGCCGGCCAGCACCAGCTGGATCCGCTGAGCATGACGGGATTTTTTTATCGCTTCAATGAGCACATCCTGCCGCTTTTCATTGGAGAGACGACCGATCATCAGAATGACGAACTTATCCGCCCACTGCGCCGGTTTGGCCTTTTTGCGGTAGCGGAAGCAGCGGTCTACCCCATTGGAAATCACATGCAGCTGAGCGGTGTAGCCGTGCTTCTCCAATTCCCCGGCGATAAACCGGCTGGGGCAGTGGATATGGCTGAAGCGGTTATAGAAGCTGCTGCGGAAAAAGGAATAAATCGCGTTGTTAACGCCGGTCATCTTACCCATGCCCAGAGTATAGGTGATATTTTCCGGCTGCACATGGAAAGCGGCGGTATGGGGGACCCCCAGCCGTTCTGCGATTTTCAGCCCGGAGAGGGAGAGCCAGAAAGGCATCAGGAAATGAACCACATCAGCCCAGACAATAGCCTGCTCCAGGGTTTCCCGGTCGGGCCGTGCAAAGGCCATTCCCTGCTTTTTGATGATATTGTCCGCAATGGAAATCAGCTTGAATTCCCGCATTTCATATCGGTCGGCGGCCTTGCCGATGCTGGCGGTTTTCACCTCGTTGCCATGGCGTTTGAGTTCTTCTGCAAACCGGCGGGCGGAGATGGTGGTGCCGTTGTTATCGCTGTCGAATTGGTCTACCACAAGCAGAATTTTCAAATAAACCACCCATTCCTCAGCGACATCTAGTTTCAAAAACTAGAATATCACATAATATTATCAATGTCAAGAAATATTATTCACCGCATATTCTGTTTCAGTTTAATCCTTGAGTTCCCACCTGAGAGAAGAGCCGCTCCACCTCCCGGGCCAGCGCCTGATGTTCGGGCAAAGATAAGTCCGGATCGGTTTCGGTCAGCGCGCGGGCGGAATCCTGAGCGCTGCGGAAAAGGGGCATATCCCCGTTGAGGTCAGCGATTTTCAAGGAAGGCAGACCGTGCTGGCGGCTGCCGAAAAAATCGCCGGGCCCCCGCAGCTTCAGGTCTTCATCGGCAATTTTGAAGCCATCGCAGGTAGCGCACATCACCTTCATCCGGCGCCGGGCCTCTTCGTTCTGTGCGTCGGAAAGAAGGATGCAGGTGGAGGGATATTGGCCCCGGCCCACCCTGCCCCGCAGCTGATGCAGCTGAGCCAACCCAAAACGCTCTGCATTTTCAATGACGATGATCACTGCGTTGGGAACGTCCACTCCCACTTCGATGACGGTGGTGGAGACCAGGACGGAAATCTCTCCCGCCGCAAAGGCGGCCATCACCCGATCCTTGTCCGCTCCTTTCATTCTGCCGTGGAGCAGGCCCAGCCGATAGTCGCGCAAAGGTCCGGCGGCCAGGCGGCAGACCAGCTCCTCTGCCGAGGCCAGATCCCCCTCGCCCTCCTCCACCAGGGGACAGACCACATAAGCCTGGCGGCCCTGATCCACAAACTTGCGGACATAGGCATAAGCCCGTTCCCGTTTGTCCGAGCCCACGGCGAAGGTGGCGATGGGCTGGCGGCCGGGAGGCAGTTCATCCAAAATGGAGACGTCCAGATCCCCATAAATTATCAGGGCCAGCGTCCGGGGAATGGGGGTGGCGGACATCACCAGCAGGTGGGGATTGGCACCCTTGGCGGCCAGACCCGCCCGCTGCCCCACCCCGAAGCGGTGCTGCTCATCGGTGATGACCAGCCCCAGCCGGGAAAAGATGACCCCTTCGGACAGCAGGGCGTGGGTGCCCACCAGAAAATCGATTTCCCCCGCCGCCAGACGTTCCAGCACCGATCGCTTTTCCGTCCCGGACATGGATCCGGTCAGCAGCCCCACCCGGACACCGCCGGGTTCCAGCAGGCGGCTCAGAGAACGGGCGTGCTGCTCCGCCAGAATTTCCGTAGGCGCCATCATGGCCGCCTGCCAGCCGTTTTTCACCACGGTGTAGGCCACCCCGGCGGCCACGGCGGTTTTGCCGCTGCCCACGTCGCCCTGCACCAGACGGCTCATGGGACAGGGACGGCGCATATCCGCCGCACATTCCTCAATGGCCCGCCGCTGGGCGCCGGTGGGTGTAAAGGGCAGCAGGCGGTAAAAATCCGCCGCGTAATCCGTCGCCATCACCGCGCCGGTTTCCGCCCGGGTGCGGCCTTTGAGACGCAGAAGCCCCAGCTGGAGCAGCAGCAGTTCTTCGAACACCAGCCGCCGCCTCGCCCGGGCCAGCGCTTCCTGATCGGTGGGAAAATGGATATTCTCCACCGCAAATCGCCGCACGCAGAGGGTGTGCTCCTGCCGCAGGTCAAAGGGCAGAGGATCCTCATCCAGTTCCCGATCCAGCAGGGTCAGCGCCTGGGCCACCGCCGCTTCAATCATCCGGGAGGTGAGCCCTTCGGTTTGCGGGTAGACGGGACGGATTCGTTCTCCGGTTCCCACTGGTTCTATCAGGGGGGAGTTCATTTCGCAACGGCGGGGGCCGCCGGAGACGGTCCCATAGAATAAGTATTCCCCGCCCCGGCGGATTTTTTCCGCCGCGTAGCGATTATTAAAAAGCGTCACCTTCATGGGGGTGACGCCGTCGCTGACGGTAAAGGTATATAGGGTGAGCCCTTTGCGGATCCGCCGTTCCTGAGGATCGTTTACCGCCGTGGCTCGGATGCAGACCGATTCCGTCCCTGCTGCGGCGATGGGGACGGTCTGGGACCAATCCTCATAGGCTCGGGGATAATGGCGGATCAAATCGCCCAGGGTGGCGATGCCCAGCCGGGCGAATTGACCGGCTCGCCGGTCCCCCACCCCTTTCAGGCAGCGGATGGAGGCGTTGAGTCCATCAGCCATGGAGACCATCCCTTTCCAGCAGGCTTGCCTGGTTTATGTCCACTGCCGGGTCCGAGGCCGGAACGCGCTGGCGATTTTCCCGCAGTCCGCGAAAAAAATCCGACAGCATCGCGCCGCATTCCCCTTCCAGCAGCCCGCCTTCTGCCGCAGGCTTGTGATTGTAGGGCAGGACGAAAAGATCGGTCACCGATCCGCAGGAGCCTGCTTTGGAATCCCGGGCGCCGTACACCACCCGGTCGATCCGGGCGTTGATAATAGCGCCCGCGCACATGGGACAGGGCTCCAGCGTCACATACAGGGTGGAGCCAAAGAGACGCCAGCCGCCCAAACGGCGGCAGGCGTCGGCTATAGCCTCAATCTCGGCATGAGCCAGGGCGCTGCGGGCAGTTTCCCGACGGTTGCGGCCGGTGCCTACCACCGCGCCGTCCCGGACGATCACCGCCCCCACCGGAACTTCCCCTTCCGCGGCCGCTTCAGCAGCCAGGGCCAAGGCCAAGCGCATATACCGTTCATCCAATTGATCCGGATTTATATTCCTATCCATAGAGAGACCTCCGACGCTTTTCCCTTGTACTCACGGCGACACCAACTGGATGTTGGCGCAGGTCAGCAGGATATAGAGAATCACGCCGCAGAGGAAAGGCGGCGAGGTCAGCAGAACGCTTTCCCGTTCCCGGGCGGTCAGAGGGGAGGGGGAGCGGTCCAAAGAGCGCAGCAGGGGGCTGCGGGTCAGCACCAGAGGAATCAGGGCCAGCAGCCCTGCCACGGCGCAGATGCCATAGCCGGTGATAACGATCTGATTGGCCTGCTCCGTGCTTTGGTTCAGGGTGGCGTAATCCAGCAGCACGGCGACGGTGTTGTTGGTGAAATGTAGGGCCACCGCCAGCCAGATATTCCCCGTCTGTACCACCAGGAAGCCCATCACCAGTCCCAACAGGAAAGCGAAGGGAATCTGCAGGATATTGCCGTGCATCAGGCCGAAAAGGATGGCGGAAACCAGAATTGCCATCCCGTCTCCGTAGCGGCGGAGGGTCTGCAGAATAAATCCCCGATAAACCATCTCCTCCAGCAGCGCGGGCAGCACCGCCACCACAAAGATATTGAGAATCAGGCTGGTAACCGTGGGCTCCAGCATCTCCGGATATTCCGGGGGAGCGATACCGAAGATATACAGGAAATTGACGATTTGATTGGCGGCAAAGTTGGCGGCCACACATAAAGTCATGCCGATGGGGACGCTGAACACCGCCGTGCCCACCGGCACCCGCTGATGAGCGCCGAAGGGATTCATCCGCATATGGAAAATTAAAGAAGCCAGCAGCATGGGCGCTCCCATGGCCACAATATATACAAAGCTGTAAACCAACAGATAAACGGTGTTGCCCCAGCCCAGATAGGGATCGTTATTTTGGATCGCCTCCGGGGATACGGCGCCGAACATTGCCAGGATCGTCACCAGAATGGTGAAAAAGGTCTGCATCAGCAGTGTCTGGAACAGCATTCCCGTGCCGATAAAGCCCGCATCCCGCTTCAGCTGCCGCCGCTCCGTTTCCAGCGGACTGAGTCCGCCCCAACCGTCATTCATATCGTCCATGCCTTTCCGGCTGTCGCCTGTGTTTCATTTTCTGTGGAGGCCGTCCTCCGTCCCGCTCCGGCGAGGGAATTCTACCGGTTCCAATATTTGGGACCGGCGCCGAGCAAGCGCAAGACACAGTACGGCTGTAACTCCGCTGTTATAATCGGCTGTGTCCATTTTACCATGTTCCGGGACGGCTGTAAACAGTGGAAGAGGACGAAAGAGGGCGGAAGATGAAGTTCTGTGCTGATGGGGGCGATGGGATGGCAGTGTGTGACGGAAATGTTTTCCGACAGATGGTGGAAACAGGGATGGGTATGCCGTATAATGGACACAGCATACAGGGAAATGAACGATTGAAAAAGGGGGATAAACATGCGTAAACACAGCTTATGCGCAGATATCACGCTCGGATTGTTTGCCGCTGTAGCCTTTCCCGCCGCCGTATCGGCCAACTCATCCTGGTACTGGATCTCGGAAACGCGGCCCTTTGATATTTTGCCCTGAGTTATCCTGATCACGCTGGCAGCTGAAACCATCGCCATCAACTTTATTCCCAGAATCCGTCAGCTGCCAAAGGTTTTTTGTATCGTCACCTTGGCGAATCTGGTTTCCTTTGCTCTTCCGTACCTCATTCAGTTTTTGCTGTATCACATGCAGGGATTTGACTTCGATAAATATATAAACGGCTGGCCCTCGTACATCATCGGGATTTTGTATGGGCTGCTGACCGTTGCCGCGGAGCTTCCGCTGATTTATTTTTTATTGAGAAAACATGCGGACAGCAGGATTCAATTGATCCTGACCATCCTTCTGGTGAATATCGCCACCACGGGTATCGTCGCGTGCTTTGAGCGCGTCTTTTGTGTGGGGGAATGGTAACCGGGAGCGGGCTTTGCCGATTACCATCATCAAAAAGAACCGCGGCCGGATGCACCATCCGGCCGCGGTTCTTTTGTGATCTATCGGGGCGTTATCGTCTGCCGTGGACATAGCCCATGTCATCCAGCAACCGGGCCAGTACGGTCAGCCGTTCGCCAATCAGCTCTCCGTCCCTCCCCAACTGGTCGGCAAAGAGACGGATATCCTCATCTAATAGGGGATTATCCCGGCAGACAGCCACCGTCATGGCGTCTCCCTGAAGACCGATTCGGTCAATGGTGGGATCAGCGGGATCATACAGCTTTTCATACCGATAGGCATCCTGAAAGTATTCCAGGGAACGGCAGATCAGAATCGCCAGATCCAGCACTCGGTGCATAGGCAGCTCCTCCGATTGACGGGACCATTTTTCTCCCGTGTACCGCCAGACTTTGGCGGAAATATCCACCTTGCCCCGATCATTCCACTGGGCCAGCCCCAGAGAAAGCCCCTTGGCATCAGAGTTATAGGCGGTGCGGCCGTCTATGTTTTCATAATCTTCCGCGACGATGACAGGCTTGTGTTTGAGCGTGGTGGGGATAGACATAAAAAAATCCTTTCTATTATCTAGTAAATTACTAAATCAGTAATTTACTAATAGCAGAAGATACGTGAAATGTCAAGAGGACTACATATACGAACGGTTAATATATAGTATGATTATACTAAATTTCTCTTTTGGATAACGATGAAGGCAGAAAAAACAGCTTGAATATAGAAATTCAATCTGTTTTGCAAAATGGGCGTCAGAATCGGTGAGGTATAAAAAGCGCCGTGCCGCTGAACTTTCTGTCAGGCGGCGGACAGGAAACCGGTAACCATGTAGCGTCCACAGTTGTCCGGGGAGACCGTCACCTGGGACCAGGCGGCGGGAATCCGCAGACAATACTTTTCGTCAGGCGTTTGGAGGCTGAAGCCATAGCCGCTGAACCGATAGAAAACACCGATATGAAGGGAGTCCAGATAGGATTCCAAGGTGTGCCGGTTGCGATAGATCAGTTCCGCGTGGGGTTTGCCCACATACCGGATGTGCCAGGGTTCATAGGATTGACCAGTTTCGCCGCTTTTCAAAAAGGGATAGCGAATGATGAACCCGTATTTCCAGCCGTTTTGATCCAACCATACCCCGCTTTGACTGTCGATGATCCGCCGCTGCGCCTTGCCTGCCACATAAACATCCAGCCCCAAGCCGGTCTGATGTTCGCTGGTTCCCGGCTCCGCGGCCAGATTGCCTTCTTCTTTCTTAACCTGTGCCTGTTCCTCCGCATCGCGGAAGGTGCTCATCAGCAGCAGCTTTTCCCCGGTGGCCTCGCTGTTGGCCTGGAGCAGCGCCTCCAGCGGTTCGGTCACCGCTGTGTCAATGAGCAGATCGGTATCCCGGAACTCCACGGTCACCGGCTGAAAATCCGCTGCCAGCCGGTGTTCTCCGTTTACCAGCATCAGGGAGCGGTCCAAAGCGATTCCTTCCGTTTGCCCTTCCAGCAGGTCATGCAGAGATACGGTGCGGCAGTCGGAATCGACGAGCTGCATCCTTTCCGCCTGCGCAGGATTACGGGAACGGAACCGCTCAAACAGGCCGTAGCGCCAGTCGCTGCGGACAATCAGCAGGGCGATTACCGCCACCACCGCCAGAAGAAGGAAAACATTGACAAGGACGAGGATCAGCTGTTTCCGCCGTGCCTTTTTTGTATCATCCATGGTCTTTGATTTTTTCATATGCACTTCATGCCTTTCCGCAGCCTTGGGTGGGCGCTGATTTCCGCAGACGCTTACCCGGAAAATGGCCGCAGAGCCATGGTAACACAAGAAAATCAGGGAATCAACCGAATGGGGAAAGTATAAGAAATCCCTAATCGGAATCAAAGAATTTACGAGTTTTCTTCAACTTTTCTTCATAAATCATTGGCTTTGTGGTATGATGGACGCAGTATGAATAGGGTGTTTCCGCAGCCGTGCCTCCGCGTTGGCCGGAGGGGTTTATGGCAAAAAATCCGATCAAGGAGGAATCCGTATGGGAAAGACGCTGGTGCTGGCGGAAAAGCCGTCGGTGGGCCGGGAGATCGCCCGGGTGCTGGGCTGCCGACAGGGCGGCGGCGGCAGCCTGTCGGGAGAAAAATACATCGTCACTTGGGCGCTGGGCCATTTGGTGGAGCTGGCTCAGCCGGAGCAATACGGTGAACAATACAAGACCTGGAGCTTGGAGACCCTGCCCATGCTGCCGGAAAAGATGGAGCTGAAGGTGATCCCAGAAACAGCCAAGCAGTATGCCGTGGTGAAAAAACTGCTTCACAGCCCGGAGGTGGATTCTCTGGTGATTGCCACCGACGCCGGTCGGGAGGGAGAGCTGGTGGCCAGGTGGATCCTAGAAAAAGCCGGATTTCACAAGCCCATCAAGCGGCTGTGGATATCCTCCCAGACTGACCGGGCCATCCAGGAGGGTTTTGCCCGGCTGCGGGAGGGCAGAGAATATTGGAATCTGTATCAGTCGGCGGTGGCCCGGGCGGAGGCGGATTGGCTGGTGGGCCTCAACGTCACCCGGGCGCTCACCTGTAAATTCAACGCCCAGCTCTCCGCCGGGCGGGTCCAGACCCCCACGCTGTATATGCTGGTGCGGCGGGAGGAGGAGATCAAGCGGTTTGTTCCCCGGGATTACTACCGGGTCAGCGCGGATTTGGGGCCCTTCTTTGTCACCTGGCAGGACGTGAAAAAGCAGTCCGCTATTTTTGAGAAGGAGAAGGCGGAAGCGCTGGCGCAGAAGATCCAGGACAAGGAATTCCGGGTGTTCGACGTGCAGGCCAAGGAACATGCCACCCCGCCGCCCATGCTTTATGATCTTACCGAGCTGCAGCGGGACGCCAACCGACTGTATCAGATGTCCCCCAAACAGACTTTGTCGGTGATGCAGCGGCTGTATGAGAATTACAAGGCGCTGACCTATCCCCGCACCGATTCCCGCTATCTCACCGAGGATATCGTCCCCACCCTGGACGAGCGGCTGCGGGCGGTGGCCAAAGGGGATTTCGCCCCTTTGGTAGCGGATATCCGCAAGAACCGGCGGCCAATCGCCAAGGCTTGCGTCAACAATGCCAAGGTCACCGATCACCACGCCATCATCCCCACCGAACAGGGGGCGGATATGATGAGCATGTCGGGGGAGGAAAAACGGATTTATATGCTGGTGGTACGGCGGTTCCTCACCTGCTTTTATCCGCCCTATCAATTCCGGCGGATCCGGGCGGAGCTGCTGGCCGAAGGGGAGCGCTTTTACGCCGCCGGACGAGTGGTACTGGACAAGGGCTGGCGGACGGTTACCGACGCCCAGGATGAGGAAGAAGAGGAGGAGCAGACCCTGCCGGGAGTACAGAAGGGGGACGTATTCATCTGCCGCAGCGTACAGCTGAAAACCCTTCAGACCGCCCCGCCACCTCGGTATACCGAAGCGACACTGCTGTCCGCCATGGAGAATCCCGCCGCCTTTATCGAGGACAAGGCGATGAAGGAATACATCGGCGGCGGGCTGGGCACCCCTGCCACCCGGGCGGATATCATCGAAAAGCTCTTCTCCGCTTTTTATATGGAGAAAAAAGGCAATTCCCTGGCGCCCACCTCCAAGGGGATCCAGCTCATTGGATTGGTGCCGCCGGATCTGAAGGAGCCCCTGCTCACCGCCCAATGGGAACGGCAGCTGGAGGCCATCAGCCGGGGAGAGGCGGCCAAGCCCGCCTTTATCGCCGGAATCCGGGATTACGCGGCTTTCCTGGTGAAAACCGTGGCTGCCAGCGACGCGGCTTATACTCACGACAACATCACCCGCACCCCCTGCCCGGTGTGCGGCAAGATGATGCTGGAGGTCAGCAGCAAAAAAGGAAAGATGCTGGTCTGTCAGGACCGGGAATGCGGTCATCGGGAAAATCTCAGCATGGCTACCAACGTCCGCTGTCCCAACTGCCACAAGCGGATGGAGTTGTTTGGCAATGGGGATAAAAAATGCTACGTCTGCCGCTGCGGCTTCCGGGAGAAGGCGGAGAAATTTCACCAGCAGTCCGGCAGCGGCGGCATGTCCAAGCGGGAGGTGCAGAAATATCTCAGCCGCCAGGAGGAGCCCAAGGGACAGAGTGCGCTGGCATTGGCGCTGCAAAAGGCGCTGGCGGAAAACGGCGGGGATGGAGAGATCCGTGAGGAGAAGAAAGGGCGGTAGAAGGCGCTGTGAGCCATTATTTTATCGAGGATGAAAAGCTGGAGCACCATCTGGAGGAGTTCACCTATTATTTCGGCAGCCGGCGATTCCGGTTTCAGAGCGACGCCGGTACCTTTTCTCCCGGCCATGTGGATCCCGCCACCGATCTGCTGCTCCATCAGCTTCCACCCTTGTCCGGCCGGGTGCTGGATTTGGGCTGCGGCTGGGGGCCGGTGGGGACGGTGGTCGGTGCGCTGTACGCCGATCAGGTCCATATTACCATGTCCGACGTCAACGGCCGGGCGCTGGCATTGGCGAAGTGCAACAGCCGGGACAATGGGGTGGAAGCCGCCTGTGTGCTGTCCGACGGTTTTGCAAATCTGGAGGGGCCCTTTGACGCGGTGATCCTCAATCCCCCCATTCACGCGGGCAAGGAAGTGGTATTCTCCCTGTATGAGGGGGCCCGGGATCACTTGCGGGATGGCGGGCGGCTGTTCGTGGTGATCCAAAAAAAGCATGGGGCGGAAAGCACCCTGATAAAGCTGCAGGAGCTCTTCGGCAGTGTGAAGACTCTATATAAGAAAAAGGGAGTCTATGTACTGGAGGCCAGGAAATAAGGCGCAGATACGTAAGCAGATTGCATCATAAAAGAAACGCCGGAAACATCCGGCGTTTCTTTTATGATTACTCTTTGGGGCTTTTCCAACATTGGGCGACGATTTAGGGAAGAGATGCGTCTGTTTGAAAATAAACGGGTCAGGTTTTCGCAGGATTGTCAGCCTCACGCCGCCGGGGCGGTTACGGTGCCGGTGGTGCTGGCGGTTTTCTTCAAAACGTCCGCCACATACCGGTCCACCTGCTTCCGCAGGATGGAAAAGGGAGCGGGGCCGGTTTCCAAAATGACCCGATGGAAGTCAGACGCGCTGAAGTTATCGCCCAGCTTGAGGGCCGTTTCATCGGCCATATCCTGAAACAGCAGGCCGGTGTAAAAATACTGCAGGTATTCGGTAGGGGTTTCCAGAAGAATATTGTACTGTTGCTGAAAAACTTCTTCAGGGAAGTCGGCAGTACCGTAAAATGAGAGGAAGAAATCCTCCATCTCCTCCTTAAACTGGGCGTAGTCCCAGCCGTCCGCATGCACGCCGATATCCGCCAGAGCCAGCCAAAGGTTGGCGTATTGCTGGGACAGAGAGGTCAGATGAAGCAGCTGCCGGGTGTTGTCGTTTCCCTGCGCGTATTTCCAGGCGTTGTTTTCCACATAGGTAGCCCATCCCTCAGAGTAACCGTTGTAATCCATGAGCCTCCGGATCGCAGGCGGCTTGGTGGAGAGGAAATAATGATATTGGTACATATGGCCCGGATAACCCTCATGCGCCAGAGTGGGAAAGAGCGACTGATCAAAATCTCCGTTGATGTAAATCCGCTGCGGTTCATCAGCAGGGGCGTCGAAACGAGGCAGCATATAAGCAGCGGGAGAAAAGTTTTCCTTCATCGAATCCGGAACCTTCTGCACCTGATAGGACAGCTCCGCCAGCTTGGGAAAATCCGCTGCTATCTGCTCCCGCAGATAGTTCACGGTTTCCTCGGCATTTTTAAAATCACCGTAGGTAACCACGCCGCTGGAGGGAATCTCCACTTCACGCAAAAGATCCGTGTATTCCCCTAAAATTTCCCGGCGTTTTCTGGTGATATAATCCTTCACTTCGGCAACTGTCTGATCGCTGCCGGTGGCGGCCTGCAGCAACGCCTCATAATAGGCGGTACCGTCCTTCCGGGCGTAAAGTCCCAGATCCTCCTTGCCGGTGAGATCAATGGCGGAGAGAGCCTCTTCCAGCTGACGATAAGCATCCAGAAAAGCACCGGACAGCAAGTTTTTGCTCTTCTCTTTGGCGGCGTTTTTCTCCTCCGCGGTGAGGAAATCCGCTTTGTCGATTTTTCCCTCGAATACTTGGATCAGGAAAGGCGGCTCTTTTACAAAATTGCGGCACTGTTCAATGGTGCCTTTCAGGGCAGCGGGCGGCATGCCGGTGCCGTTGACCTGTCGCTCCTTCTCCCAGACGGCGTATTTCTGGAAAATCTCCGGGCTGGTTTCCAGAACATGAAAATAGCTGTCCAGGTCGTTTTTGTTCCCCAGGTTATAGGATTCCAGCAGCAGCGGCAGTTGGGCCTGGAAGCCGATGTAGCTCCCCAAATAAGAAAGATTCAGTTCCAGATAGGAGACAAGCCTGCGGTTCCGTTCCATATAGTCGATGAGAATATCCCGAATGAGCTGCTGATCCTCCCGCAGATCCTCATCCTGAAATTCCGCCAGCTTGTTCAGCAGTTCTTCGTCTTCGGCGGGGTCGTAATCTTCCGGTCGGGCGAAGGGAAGGGTGTAGAGGGCGTCGCCAATGCCGTAGGCGGCTTTGTCATAAAAATAATAGTTGATACTGATGTCGTCAGGATCCAGCAATTTCGCGGGCAGGCCCGCAATCAGCTCGTCGAAGGCGGCGGGAATATCCACCACTTCCGGTTGGGAAGAGACAGGGGCAGACACGGGCGGGGCGGAGGAACCGGCGTTCCGACTGTCGCAGCCGGAGAGCAGAAGCAGGCTGGCAGCCGCCGTTACTGCCAGAAAACGCAGACGTTTGTTCATCAAAAGATAACCTCCTCAACTTTCCTGTTTCTATGCTATCATGCTGCCAAAGGGATGTCAATGTCATTGTCCGAAAGGAAGCCGCAGTTTGTGTGAAAAAACAACACGATGCGGCGGAAATATGGGCTGTTTTTGTTCGAAATCGGATAAACGGTACGTTTTCAGTGAAAATGCATACCGGACTGATCTTCGGAAACACTAAAAAAGATCAATTTATTCTGAAAGGGCGGGGTGCAAATGCAAAACGATATCAAGTCCCTCTTTGGTTCCGAAGTACCCATGGGTCTGGGGATGGCTTTGGCTCAAAATGTAGAGGCCATGCAGGTCTTTTCCGCCATGAGTCCGGCCCAGCAGCAGGCGATTATTGACCGTACCCATTCCGTGAACTCCAAAAAGGAGATGCAGGCCCTGGTCAGTCAGATCGGCCGCGGCGGGATAACTTGAATTTTCCGTTCCTGTCAAAACACCCCGAAAACCGGAAAACGGTTTTCGGGGTGTTTTTCGGTTTAAAAGAAAAAGAAGCTTGCACTTTTTACACCAATGGTGTAAAATTACACTATTAGTGATAGAGGTGGAATGCTATGAATCGGGAAGAGCTGGTCGCTTTGTGTGATCGGCAGGTGAAGCTGGTGCGGGCGGAGTATTCCTTTAGCCAGGAAAAAATGGCGCTGATGCTGGGCCTCTCCAAAAAGACGTTGGTGGAAATTGAAAAGGGACGGTCCTCTCTGGGCTGGACCGGCAGCGTGGCTTTCTGTACCATCTTTGCCGGCAGCGGCGTGGTGCAGGGCGCTTTGGGCGGTAATCCCGCCGAATTGATCCTGGATCTGGCCTTCCAGGGGAGCGAACCCCGGTATCCTCAGACCCTGGGCGGCAGAATCTGGTGGCAGACGGTGATGGAGAACGGGGTCTGCCGCATTCAGCAGAACATCATCTCCCAGCATTACCGGCTGCTGACCATGGACGGCCGGCGGATTGCCTCCTCCTTTGATCTGGAAGATCTCACCGGCCTATTCCACGATGCGGCGGCGGAAGAGAAGCGAGAGGAAAAAGAATAAAAAACAAGGAAAAACGAAGGAATACCCCTGTTGCGGCTTTTGAACACATAAGAGAAGGAAGGTGTCAAAATCATGGAGTATTTTCTGTATCTGTTAATCCTAGCATTAATCGCTGTTCCTGTGGCGCTGATCTGGGTGTGTATGCGCACCTCCGCCCAGCAACGGGAGCTGGAAAAGCTGCGGCGAGAGATCGACAAGATGGCTGCCAAGGTGTATGGACAACGCGAGGGAAACGGACAAAGTCCGCCTGTCTCGGCCCCGTCTGCGGTTCCTCCGGCGGTTATACCGCCGCCGGTGCAGGCTGTGCCGCCGATTCCGTATCCGGTTGCCCAATCGGTGAGACCGTCTGCACCGTACCAGGCTTCGCCACCGGCCTATCCGGTTCCGCCTCCCGCCTATGCCTATCCTCCTGCCAGACCGGTGGCGCCGGCTCCCGTTCGTAAGCGGGAGAATAACACTTCCCTGGAAAACTGGCTGGGGCGCAACGTCCTGGGCATCGCCGCCTCGGTGCTGGTGTTTATCGGCCTGATTTTTCTAGGCGTGCTGGTGTATAAATATATCACCGAAACCGTGAAGATTCTGCTGATGTACGCCTTGAGCGGGATCATCACCGGGCTGGGCGCTTTTCTTTCCGCCAAGGGACGGAACAACTTTACCCTGGCCCTCACCGGCTGCGGGTGCGGCTGTTTTTTCATCTCCATTTTGCTCACGCATATCTATTTCGGGCGGCTGCCGGATTTCGCCGCTTTCGGTTTGCTGCTGGTATGGATGGCCGCCACCCTGGTGATCTCCCGGTGGCAGCGTTCCACCCTGCTGAGTGTGGTCGCCCACGCGGGGATGATCATCTCCCTGTGCTTCGCCTTCGCCCAGGGCATTTCCGATGATAAGCTGCTGCTGGTACTGCTGTATCAAAGCGCCGCCTCCGCCGTTATGCTGGTGGGAAACATTTTCTGCTGCCGGAAGACCTACCACTTCGGCTTGTTCGCCTCCCTGGGCCTGACACTGGCAGCCAGCGGGTTCATGCTAGCCCGCTTTGTCCCCGGCGCGGCGGGGCTCCCCTTTCATTCCGCCCTGCCCGCCTCTGCTGTGGCCGCCGCCTTTGCCGTCCAGTTTCTGATGGCTTCCTTTTTTTCCTATCTGCTGGCTGTTTCCGCCAGCCGGTTCAAGGATGAGGACACGATGGTCTGGCTCCATGTGCTGAATAAGCTGCTCTGGGCGGCGGCGCTGTGCATGAATGTCTATGTGACGGCCTATCGCCTGGCGCTGCCACATTTCGCGGCGGATATCGCCCGGATGTCGGCGGCCGGTATCGCCTGGCTGGCCTGTCTGGTGCCCTTGGCCATCCATGTGGCGCTGACCCTGGCGATGCGGATCAAGCTGCGGTTCAGCGAAACGCTGGAATGCCTGTCCGTCCTCCTCTGCTTTTTGCTGGCGGTGGCTTTTCAGCTGCTTTTCTGGAACTCCCGGGCGGGAATTGTCAGCGGATGGCCCCGGCTGCCCTGGCTGATTCTCCCGGCGCTGGCCTTGTTTTTGATCCGGCGGTTCAGCCGCCGCACCGCGTATCTGGCGGCAGCAGACCTGCTGCTGGGTGTGGATTTCCTCTTCCTGCTTTTCGGCGGATACGGGCGGCTGACCCGGGCGGGGACTCCCGCGTTGGCTCTCGCGTATCTGCTGCTGGTGGTGATCGTTATCGCCGGGCAGTGGTATTTTCAGCCCCCTGCGGTGCGGCAGAAGAACGGCGTTCTTCTGCGGGTGGTGCTGTATCTGGTTGTGGTGTTGTCTCTGCTTCCTATCCTGCTGGCGGCTGATTTGGCCTATCCCGAGGTGACCCTGTTGCTGATGATGACCGGTCTGCACTTTCTTTTGCTGCTTCTGCGGTATGACCGGGGAGAGGACGGCGGTTCTCTCCGATGGCTTCTTGGTGCCGCGGCGCTGCTGCTGCTGGCGGTGGACGCTGGCTTTATCGGCTTTGCCCGCCGGGGAGATCCAGTGGAAGGGGGCTTGTATTTTCTGCTGTCCGGCTTGGCCTTTTTCCTGGCTTTTGTCCGGGCGCCTGCTCTCCTTCACGATAAGGAACAGCCTGCGAAGGGCGTTGTCACCGGCATTTCCCTGACTTTGCTGGTGCTCGCCACCGTTCAAGGCAACACCGATTGGTTTTCCCAGTCCTATATTCTGAGCCTGATCTGCATGCTCACCGCCCTGGCCTGTATTCTGGCGGGCTTCGCCGGGAAAATCCGTTCTCTGCGTTTTTATGGGCTGATCCTCACTCTGGTGTGCGTGCTCAAGCTGGTGACCCTGGACGTGACGAACCTCAGCACCCTGCTGCGGGTGGTGGCCCTGATCGGAGGAGGCGTGATCTGCTTCATCGTCAGCGCCATGTATAACTACACGGTCAGACAATTGAAAAAAGCAGAGCCGTCGGCGGAGGAACCACCGGTTGATTCCGGGCCGCAGACGCTGTAAAAAGCAAAAAACGGATGGAATGCTGGCATTCCATCCGTTTTTTGTAAGCTCTTGCCCGGCGGCGCTTCATATATCCAGATCCGGCGGTTTGTCCAGCTCTTCCGAAACGTAACGGCCGTTTTTCTTTCTCTGCCGCACGCATTCGGACAGCAGATATTCAATCTGCCCGTTAACCGAGCGGAAATCATCCTCCGCCCAAGCAGCGATCTCATTGTACAGCTTGGCGGAAAGGCGGAGGGGGATCTGTTTTTTCGGTGTCTCTGCCATAATCAGTACAGGCTGCCCGAATTGACGACGGGCTGGGCATCGTGATTGCCGCAGAGAACCACCAGCAGGTTGGACACCATGGCCGCTTTCCGCTCCTCGTCCAGGGTGATGGTGTTGTTCTCGCTGAGCCGCTCCAAAGCCATTTCCACCATGCCTACCGCGCCGTCCACGATCATCTTCCGCGCGTCGATGATGGCGGAGGCCTGCTGCCGCTGGAGCATCACCGCGGCGATTTCCGGGGCGTAGGCCAGGTAGGTGATCCGGGCCTCCAGAATTTCCAGCCCGGCCTCGGCCACCTTCTGCTGGATTTCATCCCGGATGCGAGAGGCCACGATTTCGCTGGAGCCTCGCAGGCTGCCTTCATCCGCAATGCCGTCGCCGGTGGTGTCCACATTGGGGGCCACGTCATAGGGATAGATACGCACAATGTTCCGCAGGGCGCTGTCGCACTGCAGGGAGAGGTATTCCTTGTAGTTATCCACGTTGAAAACCGCCTTGGCCGTATCCACCACCCGCCACATGACGGCGATGCCGATTTCGATGGGATTGCCCAGGCAGTCGTTGATCTTCTGCCGGTTGTTATTCAGGGTCATGATCTTCATGGAGATCTTTTTGTTGATGGCTTCCGTGGTGAGGCCGGTCTGGCCAGCGGTGAGCACAATGGATTTCCCCGCGCCGCCATCCACATCACCGCTTTGATTCAGCCGGGTTTTTGCCGCCGGGTTCACAGCGGAGCAAAAGGGATTCACATAATAAAAACCGTCGTTTTTCAGGGTGCCCACGTACCGTCCGAAAAGGGTGAGAACCAGCGCCTCCTGGGGCTTGAGGATCTTGAGACCCAGGAAGGGAATCCAGCCCGCCAGCAGCCAGACAGAGGAGATGATCAGCAGGGTGATGGGCGCCCAGCTATGCCAAGTTTCCAGCAGGATCAGGGAGAATACAAAACCTGCGATGGCCGCTGCGTACAGAATGATGAAAAGCAGCAGGAACGCCATGCCGTTTTTCTTATTGACGAGAATCTTCTCTTCCATGAGATCGACCTCCTAAATTATGATATTAAAATGATATCATACAAATATGATGTTGTCAATATATTTCCAGGGAAATCGGTACATCGGAGCAAAGCAAGGGATGGATTGGCAATCGTGCTTTTATATGATAGAATGAGATGACCGGGAATCAGAGGTGTTTCGGAGGGAGAAGATTGGCAGGGGAGGGAATCGCGGATGATAAAAGTGCTGCTGGATACGGATATTGGCGGAGATATCGACGATGCTATCTGTCTGGCTTATCTGCTGCGGGAGCCACGATGCCGGCTGCTTGGTATTACGACGGTATGCGGAGAGTCGGAGAAACGGGCGGCGGTGGCCGACGCTATCTGCAGAGCTGCGGGACGAATCGTTCCGATTATAGCGGGCATGGACACCACCCTGCAGCCGATTCCAGTGTATCCTACGCCGGACGGCGCCTGTGCGCTGGAGCGATGGCCGCACAGCACCTATGAGAAGGGGGATGCGCCTGCTTTTCTCTATCAAAAGATAAAAGAAAATCCGCATGAAGTGGAACTGATCGGCATCGGCAACATGACGAATATCGCCGTCCTGTTCCGCGATTATCCTGATGCGCCGGGGCTGCTGAAGGGGCTTCATGTGATGAATGGGTATTTTGGAATCCGGCCGCTGCCGGAACCGTGGTATAACTGGAATTCCTGGGCGGATCCGCTGGCATCCAAAGAGGTATTTTCAGCATCCATCGTCGTTCATCGGGTCATCCCTTTGGAGGTTACGGATATGCTCACCATTAAGGCCGAAAAAGTCGGAAGGCTGCTGAAAACGGACAGCCGCCTGATGCAGGCGGTATTTGATTTCGGCAGCGCCTGGCTGGAGAGCTCTGGAGAACTCACTCTTCACGATCCGCTGGCGGCAGTCTGCCTTTTCCATCCCGATATCTGCCGGTTTGACAGAGGTTGTGTTCGGGTGGAGATTAAGGCAAAGGAGACGATGGGCGCCACAGCCTTTATCTCGGCGAGGGAGGGAAATGTGGAGGTTGCCCGTTGGGCGGATGCCGGACGATTTTACGGAATTTTATCCGCCGTCCTGAACAATGCGGAGGCGTAAGGAAAGAGAGCATCGCGGCAAAGCACCCGGAGAACAAACTGCCTCCGGGCGCTTTGTCGTGTCGCCGATCAGTTCATTGACAGCAGGGAAAGAAGAACGGGCATATGCCGGTAGGAGCCGGCCAGCCGGAAATAGGGTTCCACGGTATTTTCAACATATTCCAGTGGAATGTCGTCCAGCGCGGAGGCGGCGCGGTCTTCCGACAGACGGCAGGCGACCGCCAGTTCTTCCAGAGTCACGGCATTCAAGTAATCTTCGGAGGTCAGAGAAGAGAGGGCAAACAGCACCCGCAGCACATTCGGACGGCACAAGGATTCCAGAACAGCGCGGATTTTGGCTTCATCTCCGCCGCTGGGCTTCTTCTGAAACTGTCCGTCCGCCATCAGCACCGTTCCGCTGTGGTGGATGGTGGTGCCTTCCGGTTCGGAACAGACGGAGCAGCCCCAAACAGCGCCGTCCTCCCGGGAAAAGGGCTGGTCGGTGGTCCAAGGGACGAAGCCCATCTTCCGGCAGACGCCGTCGTGAAGCTGCGCGGCCAGCCGATAAGCTGTGGGAAAAACCTCTTCCCGGGGCAGGCAGTCCAGCAGACGGCGGAGCTGCATCCGCAGTTTTTCTTCGCCGTCCGGTTTTTCACAGCCCAGCAGCCGATCCGTGGTGACCTCAAAATAGGCGGCCAATGCCGGAAGCAGCTGAATATCCGGGCAGCAGATGCCGGATTCCCATTTGGATACCGCCTGATTGGTGACGCCCAAGGCGGCGGCCAGCTCCTCCTGGGTGATCCCCTTTTCCCGGCGCAGGGATGCGATTTGTTGATGCAGCGGGAACTCGTTGACAGCGGCCATGCCGCAGTCCCCCTTTCGTTATGATGCTGATTCGATTATACCGATCTGGGAAAGGGATGGCAATGGCGGATTTGATGGAGAGAGGCGATCCTTTTCCAACCAATGGTTGGATGCGCGGTGGTATAGACAGCAAAAGCGCCGGGTTCTCTCCACAGAGATCCTCGGCGCTTTTGGTGAGTTGGCGTTATTTTTTCAATACGGCTACCACATAGCCTTCGCTGTCAAAGCCCAGCCGGAGCTTCTGCTCCTGGACGCTGCCGTCGGTGAAGGTTACCGTGATGGTGACCACCTCGGGCTCGATTTCCTCATAAGGGATGGCGGGATACCGGGTGAACTCACTGAATACTTCCGGCCCCAGGTTCCACTCCATTTTGAGAATTTTGCCGTCCCGGGCATAGTCGATCGTCCAGCCTGGAAGCGGCGTGGACCAATGAATCCCAACAATGACGGTAACGCTGTCCGCTGTTTCATCTTTAAACTGAAAAGTCAGGTTTTCTCCGTTCCGCATAACAGGATGCAGCTGTTCGGCTTTTTCATGCCAGGGGGCGGCAGCCGGACTGCGCCAATATTCCGGAAAACTCTCCTCCGATGCAGGGGCGGTAAACTCAAATAAAGGATGGAACGGCTTGAGACCGTTTTCTTCCCTATACTGGGCATAGGATTCGGTATCGCAGGTCATGAAGCCTCCGCGGCTGCATTGGGTGGTCACGGTGGCGATGTTGTCCCCGGCGATGGTGAGGAAGGGGCTGTAGCCGGTGGTTTCCAAACCGTAGTATTTTCCTCCTTCCGGGTTGGTGTAAACTTTTTGACTGCGGACCATCCGCCATTTGCCGAAGCGGAAAACGGCTCCCGGCCGGATGGCTTCCCCTTTCGTGGGATTGGACTGTTGGCCGCTCTCTCCTTCAGCCATATGCAGGTTCAAGGTGAAGCTGTGTTCCACCGGCTGGACAGCAGAATCCACAGAGGCAGAATCTATGGTGGTGCCCGGGGTTATGATACCCGGCAGGCTGCCGGGTCCTTCCGGTTGAGGGGTCAGCGTGCGCTGGGCGATGTAGGGCAGGAACCCTATCAGGATGGCCGTGCAGCCAGCTAAAGCCAGAATCATGGCTGTCCGCTGCGCTGTGGGATGGTTCCGTCCGGAGGTGGGAAGAGCGGCTTCCCGCATAGCCTGCCGGGTTTTGTATACCAGCCGGCCATTGGGGGTGATAGGCCGGTTCATACGCCGAAAAGCCTCTCGGCTGCATTCTTTATTCAACATGCAATTCTCCTTTCGGGCTGCGGATTCTTTTCTCGACAGCCTCATCATCCTCCTTCAGCTGCTGACGCAGAAGAGCACGGCCTCTGGTCAGCTGGGAACGGATGGTGGAGGGCCGCAGCTGCAGCATGCGGCTGATGGTTTCCACCGGCAGATCTTCATAATAAAAGAGATGGAGGATGGCGGCGTATTTGGAGGGCAGGGAGTGAAGCGCTTCAAACAATCCCTGGTCCTCGGGCATTTCAAAGGAGAGCTCCTCCTGCAGCGGTACGGTTTTCCGCCTCCAGGCAGCGGACCAGAACTTTTTGCCGCAGTTGATGGTAACCCTGATAAACCATGCCTTGCGGTGCTCCTCGCTTTCAAAGCGACGAGGTTTGCGGATGTAACGGAGAAAAACCTCCTGAAACACATCATCCGCATCGGCGGCGGTGTGTACCTGAGCTACCGCCAAGCGGTAAACCATCTCCGCATATCGACCGATTACCTGATCGATTTCCTCTTCTTTATCGTCTGCGCACAACGATGATGGCTGCATGGAATCCCTCCTTTCATCTGTAATACCCCGCAAAGGGACAAAAGGCTGCAAACTAAAATGAAAATTTTGAAGTGAATAAAAAAAGAAGGGCGGCAATCTGCCGTCCTCCCTTTTTATTCTCCCTCAACATAGGCGCGCAGATGGAGCAGCGCCTCTGCTGCCTGAAGAAAACCGGGCGCCATCCGCCGGACCATCGCCAGGATCCGGGGCCGCTCGCTTTTATTCTCCGCCAGGGCCATGGTGATTTGCAGCAGAATGTCGCTGGTGACGCGGATATCCTCCGGCCTGCCCCGATTCACCGCCCGAAGCAGAGCGGGAAAGTCGATGTTTTCTCGAAAAGCGCGGAATTTGATGGCCGACAGCCGTTCGCACTCCAGCAGCTCCCGGATAAAGGCTTCGGCGGTACATTCCCGCAGCTTATCCAGCCCGTACAGCCGTGCGGCATGCTCCAGCCCCGCCACCACATGATCCCCCAGTTCGTCCTGCAGCCGCTGGTATTCTACGTTTGGGAAATACATCCAGTCGCCGGAGTAGCGGCCGAAAGCCTTCATGGTATCGTACCAGCCCATATCGATTTTGCGCTGGGCGGTCTCGGGCTGGAATTCAAACGCCCGGCCCAGGGGATCCAGCGGCCGGATATCAATCAGGTTGAGATGGGGGTCCAAATCGTGGGTTAGATTGGTATCCCCGATGTTCACCACAATGATGTTGTCCTTCTGCCGGGAGAGAAGCATCCGCACCGGCACGTTGTCCACCAGCCCGCCGTCCAGAAATTTCTTGCCGTCGATTTCCGGACGCTTCAGCCCCGGATAGGCAGCGCTGGCCATGATGTAATCCATCATCTGTCCCACCGGAATCTGATCCTTGTACAGATAACGGCCCTGACGGCCGCTGGTTTCCAGGGTCACCAGGCCGTAATCCCGTGGAGAGAGGCGGATGCGGCGCTCGTCCACCAGGGCTTCCAGCGCCCGCCGCAGGGGGGTGATATCCAGCCCGTGATGCCGCCAAAGCTCCTTAGCCAGAATATCGGCGTTGCGCAGGCTGAACAGGTTATCCGGCACCCGCAGCGGCTCGGGCAGCTGAAAGCCCTTTTCGATGCTCATGTTGGTCCATAGATCCACGGCGCCGTCAAATTCCTCCAGCACCACCAGGGCGCCATTCATCGCGCCCACCGAGGTGCCCACTACCCGCTGCAGGGGAATGTCCAGCTCCCGCAGTGCTTTCCAGGCGCCGATCTGATAAATTCCCTTGGCGCCGCCACCGGCCAGCACCAGTCCATAGCTTTCCACAGCGGTCGCCTCCTTTTTGTCAATTGAATGGATTCAGTCGGGGCGGAAGCCCGCCACCACCCGGTCGACGCCTCCCAGATCCTGGCGGACGGTGATATTCCTCAGCCCTGCCGCCTGGAAAAGAGCCGCCACGGCTTCCGCCTGGCCGATACCCACCTCCACGGCACAGAAGCCACCTGCCGTCAGCCGGGGAGCCCAGATATCGGCGATGCCCCGATAAAACCGCAGGCCGTCTCCGCCGTCCAGGGCCATACGGGGTTCCTGCCGCACCTCCGGCATCAGCCCGTCCAGTTCCTCCGCCGGAATATAGGGGGGGTTGGACACCACCGCGTCGAAGGCTCCTTCCGCCGTGCCGCCGTCCAGGGCGTCCCCGGCGATGATTGTCAGCGGATATTGGGGATAGCGGGCGGCGTTGCGGCGCAGATAGGAGAGCGCCTCCTCTGACAACTCCACCGCCGTCACCTGGGCGCCAGGGAAAAGGCGGGCGATTCCCAGCCCCACGCAGCCGCTGCCGGCGCAGAGATCCAGCACCCGGGGATTCAGCTTTCCCTGAAGCCATTCGGCGGCGGATTCGCACAGCAGTTCGGTATCCGGCCGGGGAACCAGCACTCCTTCCCCCACCTCCAGGGTCAGGTCCAGGAAATCCCACTGCCCCAGGATATACTGCAGCGGCCGCCGCTTTTCCCGCTGGGCCGCCGCCGCTTCCAGACGGCGGGCGGCTGCCGGCTCCACCGGCCTGTTTTCCCAAAGGGAGAGCGCTCCCCGGGGCATGCCGCCCACGTCCTCCAGCAGACAGAGGGCATCGAAGGCGGGGCTGTCACACCCCGCCTCCGTGAGTCGCCTTCGAATTGTTCGGTACCAGCTGCCCCAGGTGCCGCCGGTCACCATTTGTCCGCCTCCGGATCATCGGGGATTACGTCTTTCAGGGCGGCGATGGCGCACTCGATCATGCTGTCGTCCGGCTCCTTGGTGGTGATCCGCTGCACCCACAGGCCGGGCGCGGAGATGATACGGGTCAGCAGATTGTCCTTGCGGCCGGCCAGCTTGATCAGCTCATAGCCGATGCCCACCACCACCGGCAGGGTCAGCAGCTTGAAGAAGGTGCGCAGAATCGCGTTCTGGCCCGGGATGAAAATAGCCACGATAATGCCGATGAGGAGCATCAGAATCATAAAGGAGGTACCGCAGCGGGGATGAAACCGGCCTTGCATCCGTACATTCTCCACCGTCAGCGGCAGTCCCTTTTCATAGCAGAAGATGGTTTTATGTTCCGCGCCGTGGTACATGAATACCCGACGGATATCCTTCATCAGGGAGACCACCGATACATAGCCGATAAAGAGGGCGATTTTGCACACCCCTTCGAACACGCCTCGGACCACCCGGTTCTCCATGGCAGGGAATACAGGCTTCAGCCAATTGACCAACTGGGAGGGAAGCCACATGAAAAGAAAAACCGCCAGGCAGACTCCCAGCAGGGAACTGAGCACCATGAGAAAGGACATGAGATAATCCTCTGCCTTGTTCTTTTTCTTTTCCGCCTTTTCTGCCTTCTCCGTCTCGGTCGGTTCCGGGGATACCGGCATTTCGGTCGGCTCCGGGGCTGTGATTTCTGACGCCGTTTCCACTGCCGATTCGTCCGTGGGTTGGCCGACGGGAGAGGGGGGAGCGGAGAAAAGATCGTCCGCCGCCGAACCCAGGGCTTCCCGCAATTCCGTTTCCACAGCAGTTTCCACCGCTTCCTCCGTCTCCAGCGCCGCCTGCGCCGTGGCCTGCGCTGCCGCTTCCTTCTTTTTGGAAGGCGCGTCTTCCTCATCCTCCAACCCGGCCATTTCCGCCGAGCGCATCAGGCATTTATAGCCGAAACGCATGGAATCCACCAGGTTATAGATACCCCGAATGAAGGGCACCTTCCAGATGGCGGCCCGGTCCTGGCCGGAGGTGGGCCAGCTTTCCTGCACAATTTCGCCCGATACATGCCGCACCGCCATGGCGGTGCGCTGCGGCCCCCGCATCATTACGCCTTCAATCAGCGCTTGTCCCCCGATGGAGGTTTTCTTTACCGGGCAGAGCGGCTCCCCGCTTTCCAGCTTTTCATTTTCCGTGGTTTCCGTCATGGTGTTCCCCATTCCTTTCCATAAGCAGCTTGCCGGTCAAAAGATTCCGCCGCTTTCCGGCGGAGCCGCGGGCAGGGTGATGGTCACCGTAGTGCCCACCCCTTCCTCGCTATCTATTTCCAGCCGTCCCTTGTGACGGCGGACGATTTCATCCGCCAGCGCCAGCCCGATGCCGGAGCCGGGACGGGTGTTGTTGGCCTTGTAAAATTTGTTTTTAATTTTGGGCAGATCCTCCTTGGAAATCCCCACACCGCTGTCGCTGACCACCACCTGGACATGGGCACCCATGTCCGCCGCCTCCACCCGCACCTTATCCCCACGGTTGGAGTACTTGATAGCGTTGTCAATAATGTTGATGAATACCTGTTTGAGCCGGTCGTGATCTCCCAGAATCGGCGGCATGTCCGCCGCTTCCACATAAATTAATTCAATCCCCTCCCGGGCGGCCCGGTCGCGGAAAAGGAACACCGCCTCCTCCAGCTCGGCCAGCAGGTCCATCCGCTCAAATTTGACGGCGATATGGCCGCCCTGCATCCGGGAGAAATCCAGCAGCTCCTCCACAATGCTGGAGAGCCGCTCCGCCTCGCTGGAGATAACCTCCAACCCCTTGGCGGTGAGCTCCGCATCCATGTCACCGGCTTCCCGCAGGGTTTCGCTCCAGCCCTTGATGGCGGTCAGCGGGGTGCGCAGCTCATGGGAAACGGAGGAGATAAAATCGTTTTTCAGCTTTTCGGCGGTGGCGATTTCCCCCGCCATATAGTTGATGGTGTCGCACAACTCGCCGATTTCGTCGTCATACTGTTTTTCGATGCGGTAGTCGTATTCCCCCAGGGCGATGCGGCGGGCCGCCTGACCGATCTCGGTTACCGGATGGATGATGGAGCTGACAAAATAGGAGCTGGAAAGCATGACGAAGAAGAGAATCGCCGCCCCGAAGAGCAGCATAAGCGCCACCAGCATCAAAATCAGATGGTCGATATCCGACAGGGACACCAGATACCGCACCGCGCCCAGCCGGCTGCCGTCCGCCGCCTTGATCACCCGGGTCATGGCCATAACATTTTCCCCGGCGGCGTTGCGGCCGTGCCAGACGCCCGAACCATCTGCATCGTCCAATGCCAGCCTGTAATCCTGGTGTTTGGCGGCGTCCGCTTCCTCGCCTCCTGGCGCGAAGCCGCTGGAGGAGATCACGATATGGCCGTCGGCGTCCACCACCTGCATTTCAATGCGTTCCTTGTCGGGAAAGTTTTCCGCCACCTCCCGGGCACGGTCCTCAAAGCTGAAATTATTCTGGGAAAAGGAGGTTTCCAGAATGCCGGAAAAACGCTCGGCGCTGGCGGCCAGAATCTGGGTGACGCTCTGATAATAGTAGTTGCGCACCGCCACCCCGAAGATTACCTCAAAAAGCAGCAGCAAGACGGCGATGACGCCCAGGCCGTTGACCAGCCAGCGCCGGGTGATGCTTTTTCTCGCCATGCCGTCCGCTCCTTTCCTTTAGTCTTGCCTGCTGTCCTTCTTTCAGTCGGGTACGCTCCATTTATAACCCATGCCCCAAACCGTGAGGATATATTGAGGGCTGGAGGGGTCTTCCTCGATCTTCATCCGCAGCCGGCGGATGTTGACGTCCACAATCTTTTCCTCACCGAAATATTCCTCCCCCCACACCCGGGTGAGGATGCTGGTGCGGCTCAGGGCTTTGCCGGGATTGGTGAAAAAATATTCCATGATCTGGAATTCCACCTGGGTTAGTTCGATGGGCTGCCCGTGCTTGAGCAGGGTGCGGCTGCGCAGATTGAGGACGAAATCTCCCGATGTGATTTCCTCCAGATAGCTGACCTCTTCCCTGCTGCGCAGGGCCAGCACCCGCCGGTATAGGGCATCCACCCGGGCCATCAGTTCGGAAGGGCTGAAGGGCTTGGTGACGTAATCGTCCGCCCCCATCATCAGTCCCCCGACCTTCTCCATCTCCTGGGTCCGGGCGGTGAGGATGATGATTCCCATACTGCTGGATTTCTGGCGCAGTTCCTTGCAGACGGCGAAACCGTCCATGCCCGGCAGCATGATATCCAGCAGGGCGATGTCCACGTCACCCTTGTATTCCTGGAACTTCTGCAGCGCTTCTTCGCCGGAACCGGCCTCCACCACTTCGTAGCCTGACCGTTTCAGGTTAATCACAACGAAATCGCGGATGGACGCTTCATCCTCACATACCAAAATCCGTTTCATCTCGGCACTCCTGTCCTTTCGGGGCTTCAAGTCTCGGGACTTGAAGCCGATTGATTAAGATAGCGCGCGGCTTGATTGGCCGAATTCCCGCCCTCAGGGCAGGATGGTGAGCATATATCCCAGCTTATCCAGGGTGAGATCGTAGCCGGGCAGATTTCCGGTTTGGGCGTAATAGGCGGTGGTGGCCGATGTGGAAACCAGGGTTCCCCACTGCGCCTGTGAGGATTCTCCCAGAGCGACGGCCTGCAGCTGCAGCACCACCGAACCAGTTTCGGCAACCGATCCGATCCCGGCATCGGTGCTCTCGCCCTCATAGGTGCTGATGGTCAGAATATGGCTGTCTCTGTTATACAGCCCCGTCACTCCCTGCCAGAAGACTTCGTCCGCCCGCAGGGAATACCGGTCCCGCAGATTCACATAATCGAAGTATTTGGTCTGGACCGTCCGGGTGGCGTAATCCCAGGTCTGCCAGCGAGTGGTCCACAAGGCTTCGGAGACCGGAACATCCCCATATCCGTTCATCCGGCTGCTGACCGGCCATTCCACCTGTCCGTCCCCGTCCACGTCCATGGCGGGAATCCCCGATTCCCGCACCGTGATGGTAGTGCGGTTGCTATCCGGCTGATAGAAGGGGGCGAACAGCTGGCCGTCCTCCCAATAAATCAACTCGGTAACCATGGCGCCGCTCTCACGAACGCCGTCCACATATACCCCCGCCACGCCGTCCGCCAGTTTCACCGGCTGCAGGTTGGAAAAGCGGACAATGGAACCGTCCAGCCGGGTCATACCCAATTCCTTCAACTCCCCGCTGCGCATAGACCACAGCCGAGCGGTGACGGTTTCCTCCGCGCCAACATCCAGCAGCAGCAGGCTATCGCTGCCCGAGGCGGTGAGATCCGCCGTCAGGGCGACGGAATAGGCTCCCGCGTCCTGGGCGGCCAGTCCGGATGAAGAAAGAGAATAGAGCACCATTTCGCGATCCGTAGTACCATACTGCTGCCAGCCGACACACAGCTCCTGTACGCCGTTGCCGCTGAGGTCGCCCAGCATAACTTCGCCGATTTCGCTGCCGTAGCCTTCCGTATCCGCCACGGATTTCCACTGTCCTTCCACCTTGCGCAGGTAGTTGACATGGGTTTTTCGGTTTTCCTGTCCGGGGCGGTAAAAAGCGTAAGCCTCCTGCTCCCCGTCGCGGTCGAAGTCATCCACGATAAAGGCGGAGCGATAGTCGCCGGACTTGGGATATTTCAGCAGGTAGCTGCTGCTCTTTTCCGCTGAACGAATATAGCTTTCCAGCGCCTGCTGAATCGCTTCCTGCTCCCCGGTGCCCCGGGGAGGCCGGAGCTTGTTTTCCACATCCAGGCCCACAATGGAACAGCCGGACAGCAAGGAGGCCGCCAACGCCGCCAGCAGTCCTGCCGCCAATCGTTTGATTCCCTTCATGCTCCCCGCCCCTTTCTGAACAAAAACCATGGATGCGATTTCGCTATCGCCTGTATCCCATACCCTTTTATCATAGCATAATTCCTATAGGAAGTCGAATCTTTTTTACAGGAAATCCATCGAAAACAACAGGCTCCGGCGAAAGATTGCTTTCGCCGGAGCCTGTTGGGGATCACAGAAGATTACAGCAGGATCAAGGTGACCGATTGGGCGCCCAGGGTGATATCCGGGCCCTCAATGGTTTCAGCGGCTTCGGTGCGCCGCTTGTCGGTGACGGTGACGGACATGCCGGGAACCGGCTTTCCATCCCGCCGCAGCGTTACCCGTTTGGAACGGTCGCTTTCGTTGACCGCCAGCACCGCCGTTTTTTTGCCGTCCGAGGCGGCCAGCGTCTTGATGCTGCCGGAGGCGGTGCACTCCACCCGATTTTTCAGCTTATACAGTTCATTGAACGCCTTGAAGGAATAATACGCCTTGAAGGGTTCTCCGTTCATCGGGCTGAACATACCGCAGTAAAAGCAGGTGACAGAGGCGTCGTAATACATCGCCTTGTCCACCGGGGTATCCTGGAGGGTAACCATCATACCGGCGATAAGGGCGGCGTCCAGGGGGGTGCCCCGGTTCTGGGTACCGGGATTCCACTCATCGAAGATGTTCTCGGTGTTGTGGAAGCCGTAGGATTTTAGGGTTTCATCGGCGTAAGCCGCCTGCCGGGCCACCTCTTCGGCGCAGGAATAGCTGTGCCAGGAGAAAAAGTCCAGGGGGGCGGTGTGCTCGGGAGAGGAGATATGTTTGAGGAACTGATGGAAAACGGTGACGAAATGCTCAAACCGGGCGGAAACCTTGGCCTGGGGGCTGGGGGTGCCGGTGATGGCATAGAAGCCGCAGGAGGCGTAGCCGCCTACCTTGATTTCCGGGAATTCCTTCTTGAGATGATTGGCGGTGATGACGTACAGATCGAAAAATTCTTCAATGGTGCCCTTCCACATGGTGTTGTCCGCCACGTCCGGCTCGTTTTCCGGTTCGTTCCAAATTTCCCAGTATTCCAGGCCGTAGTGGAAACCGTCGGCCCAGCCGTGGTTGTAATGCCGGATGATGCCGGCGCAGACCCGGGCCCATTTGTGAAAATCCTTGGGCGGATTGATGTGGTAAGGCTTGATCCGCTGATAGTTCTCAATGGTGGGGCCCAGCCGGTAGAACGCTTTGACCCCTTGCTGCTCCAGGTTGGTGATGAGCCAGTCGGTAAAGGCGAAATCGTAGCAGGCGGGATCGTCCGGATCCCCGTCCGGGTCCCGGAAGATGTTGTCGATGTCCACAAATACGCCCCGGCCGAATTCGCCGCCGGTATCGTGCAGCCGGGAATAGGGGATGCCTGCCTCGCCCAAGTAATGGAACAGGGAACTGTCCCCCGATCCGAAGAACGGCGCACAGCACACGCCGTGCAAGGGCTTGATCTGTTCTTGGAGTTTGCCGCCTAGATCAATGAACATGGATGGTCTCCTCCTTCAGCGTCACAGCGCTTTAATGACAATCATGGAAACAACGCCCAGCAGGATGCCGACCGTGCTTTTCACCGTGAGTTTTTCCTTGTACACCGCCGCGCCCACCACCGCGGCGATCACGGTGGCGCCGCCGTTGATAAAGCCAAACAGCACCACCGAGTCCACCAGAGAGGCGGCCAGCGTCGCCAGCTGGTTGATGACGAACACCGCTACCGCCAGCAGGCCGCCGTAAAGATACAGCCGCCGGTCCAGGGGCTTGAGGGGCTGCTTGGAAGGCACCGCTAGAAAAATTCCCAGCGCTAGGGCGGGGATGAGAAAGGTCAGGAAGGAATAAGCGGACACGCTGCCGTCCGGCACCCGCTCCGCAAAATATTTCTGGCACAGCATCACTGCGCCGTTGGCGGCCATGCTGCCCAGGAGAATCCACACGGTTTTCAGGGAGAAGGTCCCCTTCTGCTCTTTGGAGGAGGAACCCAGCAGAAAAGCGGAGCACAGCATCAGCGCCACGCCGCCCCACTGCCAGAGGGACAGGGGTTCGTCGAAGAGAAAGATGCCCGCCGCCGCGGGGATGATTAAACCCGCCGACGAAGCGAAGGTACCCAGTGCCAGGGTGCCGGTTTTCAGCGCCAGCAGAGATAACAGGCTGCTGAGCGTCAGGAACACACCGGTAATGGTGGCCAGAAAAGCGGTGATACCGTCGATGGCGGCAAAGCCGCCGGAGAAGAGCAGAGCGACCAGTGCCAGCAGGCAGGCCACGCCTTGATAATAAACTAAATAAAGGGTCCGACCCCGGACCTCGCCCGGCAGCATACCGCTGGCGCCTTTGGACGCCTGACTCTGCACGCCGCGAAAGATCAGAATAATACCGATGTACAACCAACCCAAAACCCTCACCTCCCGATCAAGATACCAAGATGAAAGGCAGGTGTCAAGAGGTGTGGAAGCGAAACTTTTTCGTATTGAAAATGAGAGAATAAACTGATATTATCAGGATAGAAAAATACGATCAGCGAAAATTTTCGCTGCCGATGAGACAGGAGGAAAATGGATGACCCAGAAGGATATCGCCCGTCAGACCGGCACCTCGGTAGCCACCGTTTCCAAGGCGTTTTCCGGCAGCCCGGAGATCAGCGAGGAGACCCGACAGCGGATTTTCGACGCCGCCCGCCGGGGCGGCTGCTACGAAAAATATTATAAAGGCGGCTACGATGCCAGGGTGGTGGCGGTGATCTGCCCGGAGATGGAAAGCGAATACTACACGCGTATTGTCTCCTGCCTGGAAAAGCGAATATCCGCTGTCGGAGACGTGATGACCCTGTCGGTCAGCGGCTTCGACGCAGGGAAAGAAAAGCGGCTGTTCGAGTATCACGCCTATGTGCAGAAAGCGGATGGGGTTATCCTGTTGGGGGGCGCGTCGGCGGTGGTGAACCGGGATCACCGGCCGCTGGTGGCGATTCACGCCGCAGGAGAGATTTCCTGCGCGGACATGGTGGAGACGGATATTCGCCAGGGGATGCGGGAATGCGTCTCCTGGCTCAAGGAGGCGGGGCATCGGGAGATCGGCTTTGTGGGAGACCGCTTTACCGCCGCAAAGCGGGAGGCATTCCGGGAAGCGATGCGGGAACTGGGGCTGCCGGTGCGGGAGGAATGGACAGCGGAAAGCGACCTGCGGTTCCAGGCGGCGGGTTATGAAGAGGCAAGACGGCTGCTGGCCGGAAACCGGCGGCCCACCGCGGTGATCGCTGCTTATGATTATATTGCCCTGGGTGTGATCCAATATGCTCATGCGGCGGTAATCCGGGTGCCGGAGGAGCTGTCGGTGATCGGCATGGACAACATCTCCCTGGCGCCTTACCTGGATATTCCCCTTACCACGGTGGATCTCCACACCGAGCAGATGTGCGACACAGTCCTGGAGCTGCTGTACAAAAAAATGGAGAATCCCTATTATGTGGCCTGCCGTTCGGTGACCGTGCGGCCGGATCTGATGATCCGCGGCTCCGCCGGCCCCGCGCCGGGGAGATAAAAATGAACTGGCCGCGAAATGAATCGCGGCCAGTTCGTATATATTTTTTCAGGAGTTAAGATGCAGCGCTGTCGGAATACCTTTTTCGACGCAGCCGCTGGATGAGGAGCAGCAAGGCGGCGATAAACAGAATCCCCACCAGGGCGCCGCCGAAATCGATGAGCACGTCGGTGATCTGCGGGCTACGGCCGGGAATAAAGGACTGATGGAACTCGTCTGAAGCGGCGTAAACCAGGCAGATGGCCGGGGGCAGCAGGAGCAGCAGCCCTCTGCGGGGAGCGTGGGCCCTTACCGCCAGAAAGCTGAGCACCCCCAGCACCGCGTAGACCCCGGCGTGGGCGCCCTTGCGGATGAGAAACTGGAGCGGCTCAACCAAAGCGGCTTGGTCGGCGGCGGTCATTCCCTTGAAGTCAGGGACAAAGAGCCGCAGCAGGAAATCGGTCACCTTACCGCTGAGGGAGGAGGATTCCCCGCCGTTCTGGGCGGAAAACAGGAAGATCAACGTCATCCAGGCGGCCACCGCCCCCCACAGCAGGCAGCGAAGGAGAAGCCGGTTCCTTTTCATATCAGACCTGGGCCATCAGGCCGCAGATCTGATCGGAGAAGGCCGCCGGATTGTCGATGCTCATTCCCTCGATCAGCAGGGCCTGGTTGTACAGCAGCCCGGCATAGGCTTTCAGCTTGTCCTGATCCTCGGCGTACAGCTTGGTTAAGGCGGCGAAGATGGGGTGGGCTTCGTTGATTTCCAGCACCCGGTCGGCCTTGACCTTGTTGTCCGTGGGCATGGCGTTGAGCACCTTTTCCATATCCAGGGAGAGGCTGCCGTCGCTGGCGAGGCAGACGGGATGGGTCTTCAGCCGCTTGGACAGCCGAACCGCCTTGACCTTGCCCTCCAGCGCCTCGGTCATAAAGGCGAAGAGATCCTTGTTTTCCTCCGCCTGCTTGGCCTCGGCCTCCTTCTCCTCCGGCGTATCCAGATCCAAATCGCCGCTGGAGACGGATTTGAATTCCTTGCCCTGGAAATCGTGGAGCATCCGGACGGCGAACTCGTCCACGTCGTCGGTGAAGTAGAGAATCTCGTAACCCTTGTCCTTTACCGCTTCGGTCTGGGGCAAGCCCTCGATCTTGTCCACCGTTTCGCCGCAGGCGTAATAGATGGCTTTCTGATCTTCCTTCATCCGGCCCACATACTCGGCCAGGGTGACATATTTCTTTTCCGCGGAGGAGACGAAAAGCAGCAGATCCTGGAGCAGCTCCTTGTGCTGACCGTAATCGTTGTACACCCCGAATTTCAACTGAAGGCCAAAGTTCTTGAAGAAGGCTTCATACTTCTCCCGGTCGTTTTCCAGCATGGAAAGCAGCTCGCTTTTGATCTTCTTTTCCAGCCGGGAGGCGATAACCTTCAACTGACGGTCGTGCTGCAGCATTTCCCGGGAGATGTTCAGGCTGAGATCCTGGCTGTCCACCAGCCCCTTGACGAAGCTGAAATAATCGGGAAGCAGGTCGGGGCACTTGTCCATAATCAGCACGCCGCTGGCATAAAGCTGGAGTCCCTTCTCATACTCCCGGGTATAATAGTTGTAGGGCGCGCGGGAGGGGATGAAGAGCAGGGCGTTATAGGTGGCCGCGCCCTCGGTGCTGCTGTGGATTACCCGGGCCGGGTCCTCGAAATCAAAGAATTTCTCCTTGTAGAACTGGTTGTAATCCTCCGGCTTCAGCTCACTTTTGTTCCGCCGCCAGAGAGGCACCATGCTGTTGAGGGTTTCGTTTTCGGTGTAGGTTTCGTATTCCTTGTCATTATCCGCCTTGGGCCGGCTCTTTTCCACTTCCATCCGGATGGGGTAGCGGATGTAATCGCTGTACTTCTTCACAATGCCCTGGATGCGGTAGGATTCCAAAAACTCGTCGTAATTTTCCTCGTCGGTGGAGGGCTTGATGTGCAGTACAATGGTGGTGCCCCGGCCGGCCTTTTCACAGGGCTCCACGGTATAGCCCTCCGCCCCGCGGGATTCCCAGCGCCAGGCTTCCTCCGCGCCGTAGGCCCGGCTGTCCACCGTGACGCAGTCGCTCACCATAAAAGCGGAATAGAAGCCCACGCCGAATTGGCCGATGACGTCCACGTCCTCCTTGGCTTCCGCGTCCTTTTTGAAATCAAAGGAGCCGCTTTTGGCGATGACGCCCAGGTTGTTTTCCAGCTCGTCCTTGGTCATGCCGATGCCGTTGTCGGTAATCGTAAGAGTCCGGGCTTCCTTGTCCAGGGTCAGCTGAATGCCCAAATCCTCCCGGTTCACATCGGACAGATGCTCAGTCAGCGCCTTGTAATACAGCTTGTCCATGGCGTCGCTGGCGTTGGAGATCAGCTCCCGGAGGAAGATCTCCCGGTGAGTGTAGATGGAATTGATCATCAGGTCCAGCAGCCGTTTGGATTCGGCCTTGAATTGTTTGGTTCTCATGAAGGTCATCCCTCGTCATCATGATATTAGCACTCGATTGATCTGAGTGCTAATATTTACTATAATACGGAAATCTGCGCCATTTGTTAAGAAATTGTAACAACTCGGCCCGTGCGGCTTCTTGACGAATACAGCGCCCGCCCATATAATTAGGGAAAACATCTTTACAGAATAAGCAAAAGGGGTGAAGAGGATGCTGCAGAGCAGAATCCGCACGCAGGAAGAGCAGGCCGCCTATATGAAGGAACTGAAAAGCTGGCTGGCTGAAGCCAGAGAAATACCCGCGGAAGGGATGGCGGATTTTTTTACCGCCAGGCTGGATCAATACGATGACGTTCATCTGCGCAACTGGGGGGAGGAATATGCCCATATCGCTGATTATTTCGACGATAGGCTGACTACACTGCTGGATATCGGCTGCGGTACCGGATTGGAGCTGGATGCCCTTTACCGGCGGTTCCCCGGCCTGAAAATCACCGGGGTCGATCTGTCCGCCGATATGCTGGGGTGGCTGCGGGAGAAATACGCCGGCCGGGAGATCCGGCTGATCCAAGGGGATTATTTCACCTGTTCCTTTGGTGAGGGCGGCTACGACGCGGCCCTGTCCTTTGAGACGCTGCATCATTTCCCCTATGAAAAAAAGCAGGCCGTCTATGACAGGCTATACGGCGTTATTCGGAAGGGCGGCTGCTATATCGAATGCGATTACATCGCCTGCTGCCAGGAAGAGGAAGACCTATGCCTGGAAGGATACCGCTACCGGCGGGAGCGGGACGGGGTGCCCGAGGATGGGTTCGTCCACATCGACATTCCCCTGACCCTGGAGCATCAGCTGGAGCTGATGGGAAATGCGGGCTTTAGAAAGGCGAAGGTTCTGTATCAAAATGAGGGAACCATGGTGATCAGGGCGGAAAAATAGGCGGATGTCTGCCGTTATCGCTTCTTCCGGCTTGTGTTTTGCGAATAGAAGGAGGGCTGCTGCAAAATGTTTCATTTTGCAGCAGCCCTCTTTTTACGTATATTCATGTAGTGTGCGGAAGGCTCTTTTTTCAAAAAAGACACTTTGCGTCCTTTCTCCCCTTTACCGCCGCCGGATTTTGCGGTATACTGATAGGATACGAAACGAAAGGAACGGTGTTCCATGGCCTTATTCTCCCTGAAAAAAATCAGTATGGAAGCGGCGGGCCGCCGCGCCTATCTGCGAGGCGTGGAGTGCTACAACGCGGGCAAGGTGCGGCGTTTCCAGCGGGAAGCAGGCGAGTTTTATCCTGAGTTTATCACCGCCCAGGTGGAAAATGATGCTCGGGACGGCAGCTTTCAGGTGGAAATCGGCTTTGACGAGGAGGGGGAGGCGGATTATTACGCCTGTGAATGCGAGCCCTTTCATCAGGAGGAAGGGGCCTGCAAGCACATTGTGGCGGTGATGGTCCACAAATATTACGCCGATATGGTGGCGGGCATGGCCGGGAGCGCCGAACCGCTGAACCGGCAGGAGAGCGCGGCGGCCCGGACCGACGAGGCGGCCCGGCGGATGATCGACCGTTACCTGGCGGGACAGGCGGTTCAGATGGTGGCAGAGAGCTCTTCCAAGGCGGAGAAGGTTTCTTTGACGCCGGTGCTGCAGTGGGGTTATCGGCAGGCGGAGCTGACCTTTCTGGTGGGCGGGGCCCGTCCTTATGTTATCAAGGATTTAAGCAAATTTTATGCGGATATGCAGAAGCACGAGGTGGTGGAATACGGCAAGCAGCTGCGTTTTCTCCATCATCCCGGCAGCTTTGACGAAGAATCCCGTCCCCTGCTCCGCTTCCTGCTGGACCGGTATGAGGAGGCCGCCGCGGGGATGCGGGGGCTGGGGCACACCGTAATGCCCCGGATGGGTCGGGAGCTGCCCCTAACCCCCGTCGCCCTGGATCGCTTTTTTGATCTTTACGTTGGGCGGGAGGTCCTGCTGCGCCAGGGCCAGCGCACCGCGCCGCTGCGGCTGACGGAAGGAAATCCGCCCTTGACCGCGGCGGTGGACCGGGCAGAGGCCCGGGGCGGCTTCACCCTCACCGCTGGAGAGGAGTGCGATTGTCTGCCGGGCGCCCGGCGGCTTTACGTGCACTGCGGACAGACCTTCTACCGGCTGGATGAAAAGGGGACCGAGGCGCTGCGGGATTATCTGGCGGCGGTGCAGGCGGGGCAGGGCAGCCTGTTCATCGCGGATGGAGACGTGGCCGCCTTCTGTACCGGAGTGCTACCCGCCATTAGGCCCTATGTGGCCCTGGACGGCCGGGTGGATCTGTTGGAGCAGTTCGCTCCCCGGCATCTGGAAGCGGAGGTATACCTGGACGCGCCCGATCCCGGGACCGTCACCGCCCGGGTCCTCTTCCGCTATGGGGAAGAGAAGAGGGAGTTTTATCCGGAAAAAGGAGCGGAAACCGACGGCGACCGGCTGGCGGAGCTGCGGGTCCGGCTGGTGATCCAGCGGTATTTCCCCACCTATTCGCCGGAGGAGGGACATTTAATCCTTCGGGGAGACGATGAGGTCATTTACCGTTTTCTTACCGAAGGGGTGGAGGAAATCAGCCGGGTGGCGGCGGTATACTGTACCGACCGGTTTACCCGCGGCGGCCTGGCGCCGGCGCCGGCGGTATCCGTGGGGGTGCGGCTGGACAGCGGGCTGCTGGAGCTGGATTTCGATGTGGAGGGGCTGGACCGCGAGGAGCTGGCCCGGGTCTTAGCCAGCTACCGGCAGAGCCGGCGGTATCATCGGCTGCGGTCCGGCCAGTTTATCCAGCTGGAAGGCACCGCCCTCTCCGGCCTGGCTCAGATCGCCGACGGTCTGGATTTAAGCGGCAGAGAGCTGCAGGCCGGCCGGGCCAGCGTGCCCCAGTACCGGGCCATGTATCTGGACAAGATCCTTCAAGAAAGCGACGGCATCCAGTTCCGCCGGGACAGCCGGTTCAAGGAGCTGGCGAAAAATATGAAGGCGGTGGCGGACAGCGATTACCCGGTGCCAGAAAGTCTGGAATCAGTGCTGCGCAATTACCAGAAAACCGGCCACCGCTGGCTGAAAACCATGGAGCAATACGGCTTCGGCGGCATCTTGGCCGACGATATGGGCCTGGGCAAGACCCTGCAGATCATCTCCCTGCTGCTGGACGCCCGTCAGACGGGGAACGACCGCCCCTCCCTGGTGGTCTGCCCCGCTTCCCTGGTTCTCAACTGGGAGGCGGAGATTCGCCGTTTTGCCCCTGAACTCACCGTGCTGCCGATTCTGGGAGACGCGGAGGAGCGGGCTCAGGCTATCCGCCGCAGCGTGGGCTACGATGTGGCGATCACTTCTTACGATTTGCTGAAACGGGACATCGAGCAGTATCAGGGGCGGGTGTTCCGTTATCATATTCTGGACGAGGCCCAGTATATCAAAAATCACACCACCCAGAACGCCCGGGCGGTGAAGGCGGTGCAGAGCATCCAGCGGTTTGCCCTCACCGGCACTCCCGTCGAGAACCGGCTCAGCGAACTGTGGAGTATTTTTGATTTTCTCATGCCCGGTTTTCTGTATTCCTACAATCGTTTCCGGGAACGGTTTGAAAGCCCAATCGTGAAAAACGGCGACCAAGCTGCCCTGGAACGGCTCAGCCGGATGACCGCGCCCTTTATTCTCCGGCGGCTCAAGCGGGAGGTGCTGGGGGAACTGCCGCCCAAAACCGAAACGGTGCTCACTGTCTCCATGGAGGAGGAGCAGCAGAAGCTCTATGCTGCCAACGCCCTGGAGGCCCGGCAGCGGCTGGCTCAGTCGGGAGCGGGAGAAACCAACCGCATGGCGGTTCTCGCCATGCTCACCCGGCTGCGGCAGATTTGCTGTGATCCGGCGCTCTGCTATGAAAACTACGACGGCGGCAGCGCCAAGCTGGAAAGCTGTATGGAGCTGCTCAACGAGGCTGCCGCCGCGGGACATAAGGTGCTGCTGTTCTCCCAGTTCACCTCCATGCTGGAAATTATCCGGAACCGGCTGGAGGCGGAGGGACTGCGGTATTATGTGCTGCAGGGCTCCACCCCCAAGGAGAAGCGGGCCGCCATGGTGGAAAGCTTCAACCGGGACGAGACAGAAGTGTTTCTCATCTCTCTCAAGGCGGGGGGGACCGGTCTCAACCTGACAGGGGCGGACGTGGTGATTCACTATGATCCCTGGTGGAATGTTTCCGCCCAAAACCAGGCTACCGACCGGGCTCACCGGATCGGGCAGAAAAACAGTGTGCAGGTATACAAGCTGATCGCCGCCGGCACGGTGGAGGAAAAGATTCTGCGGCTCCAGGAAAGCAAGCGAGAGCTGGCCGACGCGGTGGTTCGGGAGGGCGAGGGCATCCTCTCCGCCATGACTGCCGACGAGCTGATGGAAGTTTTCGGATAATGCCGGGAGCGGGAAAACCGGCCGTCAAAATGACGGCCGGTTTTTTGTGGGTTTGAACAGTTGTTTTTCTCTATCCCCATCTGGTATACTGAAGCTGCGGAGCGGGGACGGCACCCATGAGAAAAAACGGCGTCCGCAGTTGACCTTGCAGCATCTGTGAGGGAGGGGACGACACCCATGGAAAAAAACATCACCATTGTGGATGAGCAGGGAAACGCTTATGGAGCGACCTATCCGAAACGGGCCAAAGGGCTCGTGAAAAATGGGCGGGCACGCTTTGTAGACGAAAACACCATCTGCCTGGCGTGTCCGCCGATCATAGATTGGGAGGATACGAAAATGGAAGATAATAAAAATACAGCGGCTGTTCTGTCGGAGGAAACCGCTGAACAGCCAACAGAGTGCACCATGGAGTATGTGCTGACCCGGATAGATCGGATTATCAGCGACACAGCCTATCTCCACGAGGCCATTCAGGCAGTGGAGCGGATGGAACCGGGGCAGCCGTCTATGAATGCTCCGGCGGACACCTCCCGTGGAGAAGCTGTCCAGGCTATCGTCCAGTCCCGGGAGGCCACCAACCAGCAGCTTCTGCGGCTGCTGGAAAAGATGTACGACGACTTGAAGCCGGCGAAACCGGATGGGGAAATGCAGAAGCTCCAGCAGCTGTCCACGGCGCTGGCAATTCTCCCTCCGGCCCAGGCGGCGGATATTTTGGCTAAGAGCGCCCAGCAGATGTTCGTCCGGGCCGGTGCGGAAATCGTACGCTAGTTTATCATTTCAATAGAGTCGCCTCCTCGTCGGTTTCGGCGGGGAGGCGGCTTTGTGAATGAAAGACACAATGAGAGGACGGAATGAAAAATGCCGGAGGAGTGGCAGGCGGTTGTTACACAGATTCAAGGCATAACCGTGGCGGTAGGCGGATTGTTTGCCCTGGCGAATTGTTTTTTCGGGTATAAGCTGCAGAGAGTGTGGATCACCCTGGCGGGTTTCTTTATCGGCCTGGTGCTGGGATTCCTGATGGGGATTGGCTTCGGGCTGGACGCCGGGCCGGCGCTGCTCATCGGCGTGGCGCTGGGGGTTGTATTGGGCCTGGTGGCTTTCAAGGTTTACCGAGTAGGGATTTTCCTCATGGGTTTCACCGCCGTCTACAGTATGTTTTATGCCCTCATCCCTCTTCAATGGCTGGGGATCGTTCTGGGCATCGCCGGCGGCATTACGGCCGGGGTGCTGGCAGTGAAATTTCTGCGTCCGGTGATTATCCTCACCACCGGCGTGGGCTATGGGCTCAGCGCCGGGCAGATGCTCCTTTCCCTTTTCCACATCACCTCCATGGCGGTGATTCTGCCGGTGGGAGGCGCGCTGGCTTTGGTCGGGGTGATCGTGCAGTTCAGCACCACCAAAGCAGGGGAATAGACTGCAGATGCGACAGCATGGTTGTCTGTAAAACCTACAGACGCTTTTGAAATGCCCCCAAAGTTACACGGTATAGTATACTGAAACTTGGAGGGTGTATAATGAACTGGGCAGGAGCAAAAGAGCGAAAGAAAGGTAGTCCAGTTTATTATACACCCTCCACTTCTTAATTCTTTTCTTGTCAAACTTTTTGGGGATCATTTCAGTAAGGATAGCCTGGTTTATGCAAATGATACGAACAAATAGTAAAAAAATAAATAAAATACAACTATTTGTATTCAAGCGATGCTTAGAGTTTTCGCAATTCCAGTTATAAAAGCCGACACAGAAGTGTCGGCTTTTATAACTGGAGAAATTCAAAATCAGGGGCGGCATGCGGCTTTCACAAGAGCGTCGGTTACCCGGGCAGCCTGCACCGCAGCTTTCACATCGTGTACCCGCAGAATCCGGGCACCGTGGAGCTGAGCGGCGGTATGAATGGCCAGGGTGCCGGCCAAGCGTTCCTCCGGCGGCGGATTGCCGCAGCAGGCCCCCACTACCCGTTTGCGGGATGCCCCCACCAAAAGCGTCGTCGGCGGCAGTCCCGCCGTCACCTCTGCCAGTCGTGCTATCAGTTCCAGGTCGCCCCGTCCGCTTTTCCCGAATCCGATGCCAGGATCCAAGCAAACGCAGGACATGGGAAGGCTCGCCTGTTCCGCTGCTTCCAGCGCTTTTTGAAAATAACTGTGAACCACAGCCACCGCATCCACTTCTGCCCTATCATCCGCGCCGCCGCCGGCGTGCATCATCACCAGACCGGCACCGTAACGAGCAGCCACGCCAGGCATACCATTTTCCAGACTGCCGGAAACATCATTGATGATCGCCGCTCCCCGATTTAAGGCGGCTTCCGCCACCTCCGGATAATAGGTGTCGATAGAAATGGGAATGGAAAGGCGGCCGTTGAGCCGTTCCAGCACTGGCAGCAGCCGTTCCAGCTCTTCCTCTGCGGATACAGGCGTATGGCCTGGACGGGTCGATTGTGGACCGATATCGAGAATGTCCGCTCCTTCCGCTTCCAGCTCCAGTGCCCGAGCCACAGCCCTATCCGGATGCAGGTACCGGCCGCCGTCGGAGAAGCTGTCCGGCGTGATATTCAGGATGCCCATGACCGCCGTATAGGCTGTTAAATCCAGTTTTCCGTTTTGAAATTGCCAAATTGGCATATCAGCGCCCCCTACAACCGATATAGTAAAAACCGTCTTGGATTCTTCTTTTTATTTTCTCCCTATCCTAGCATATCGGAGCAGGATTGACAAGATCAAGCTGCAGCGAGGTAAAAAGGGGACAAAAAGAGGTATAATTACGAATGGTATAATATAATTCGAATCATACGAATAGATATAGGAAAATGATCTTTTGGCTGAGGATGTATGGATAACCCTAGATACACTCCAATTCGTCTCGTGTTCCCAGCTTTGGGAAGGGCAGATGCGGTTCCGACTGATACCAATAGGCTACCGAACAAATATCGTCCTGCAGGGGCAGATAACGCCCTTCGGAACGCCATCCGATGGCTTGCATGGTCACCCGCAGATCCTGATGAAAGCGGATGGGATCCATGATATGGAAGCGGTACATGCTGTGCCGGTTGCCGGCGGCGTTGGTCTGTCTGCCCTTTTCTGCTGACAGGTCACAATAACCGAGAAAGGGTGCGCTGAAATTTTCTCCGAAGCACCATGCGCCGCCGAAATAATCCTCAGTGCCTGTGCCGCAGTAGGAAGGGAATTCTTTGTCGCCGTCAATGAAGACCTTAATCTCGCCCTCACCCCACCAGCCGTTTGTATTCTGCTGCCAGCCCATATAGGTGCCCACGTAATGCCCTTCTCCAATCACGCGATCGAGAATGACATAGTCTTCCCCATAGGGCAAAGGATTGGTGCGGCGGAATTGAGCGTGGAAATAGGCTTCGTCCTCTTCAACAGGCCCATCCTCACAGCTGATGGCATAGAAGAACCCGTCCACCTGTTCCGGATTGCGGTTTTCCACCGTGATGCGCCCATGTTTGCGAAAGGGCAAGGGAAAGTACATGTTCATGCCACCGGTGGGGTTAACGTTGACGGGGATGGACAGGATCTTGGCCCGCCGCCGCCAACCGCAGCAGAAGAGATCGCCAAGCGGCGCTTCCACACTGGGGACTGTCTCCCCATCCCAGTACATCCGCAGAATCAGATCACGGAGATAGGACTCATCCACAGTGATCCAGATATGGGTTACCGTGGAAGGACCGTCGATGTCCATTAGAGTGGTAGTGGCTTGTGGTTCCAGGGATATGCAGGGACGGACCTTCCATTTCCGGCCCAATTCCCGCGCCGCGGCAGCGCCGCCGTCATAAATCTGACCAATCTGCCGGACACCGGGCGGTGGTTCGAGAGAAAGCGCTGCCATACCGCCGCGGCCCTTTTCTCCGTAAACGTTTTCCGCGGTGATCAGCCGGGTGCTGGCGGATTTTTTCAGCCTGGTAAGATTTTGAAAACCATTCATGTGGGCACCTCGTTCTTCTTCAATCTTTTTGAAGATTTACTTTTTATCAATTATATATAGGAAAAAGGTCGGGAGTCAAGAACTGTGTGAGATACAAGTGAATATAGAGGCAAATGATAACGGGTTTCCGGCATTTTCCTGGAGAAGGCAGGGGATTCGTCAGGATCGTTATGAAGAATGCGAAATTTGTCCCTCGGCAGTGTTTCGCCCCTTGACCCCATAGAGGAATAATGGTAAAATAACAAAATGGATTTTCACTGAGCGGAAAGGACGGATGCGGGCGGGATGATTGCGATTATCGACTACGGCGCAGGGAATCTGCGCAGCGTTCGGACGGCTTTCCGCCGCTTGGATGCGCCTGTCCGCGTCACTGGCGATGCGGGGGAAATTGCCGCAGCCGACGGCGTGATTCTGCCGGGGGTAGGGGCGTTTGCGGACGCAATGGGAGCGCTGCGAAAAAGCGGGCTGATTCCGGTTATCAAGGAAACGGCCGCTTCTGGCGTGCCTTTTTTGGGCATCTGCTTGGGGATGCAGGCTCTTTTTGACGGCAGTGAAGAAGGGGAGGGCGAGGCTGGCCTCGGCCTGATTCCCGGTATGGTTCGGCGGCTGCCGGACTGCGGGCTGAAGATTCCCCACATGGGCTGGAACAGCTTGTTGCCCCGGAAATCCAGCCCGCTGCTGGAAGGACTGCCTGCCGAGCCATATGTATATTTTGTGCATTCCTATGCCTGCCGAGCCGCTTGTCCGGAGGATGTGCTGACGGAGACGGAATATGGGGCAGTCTTTCATAGTGCCGTGCAGCGGGGCAATCTGATGGGTATGCAGTTTCATCCGGAGAAATCCGGGGCTGTTGGTCAGCGGATTCTGCGCAATTTTGTGGCGCTGACCCGGAAGGATGGATGACGCCGATGTATGCGAAACGAATTATTCCCTGCCTGGATATTAAGGACGGGCGGGTGGTGAAGGGAACCAACTTCGTTCACCTGCGGGATGCAGGCGATCCGGTAGAAGTAGCCGCCGCCTATTCGGAAGCGGGCGCGGACGAAGTGGTTTTTCTGGATATCACGGCTTCTCATGAGGGGCGGTCCACGGTGGTCGATCTGGCCGCCCGGGTGGCGGATCAGCTGTCCATTCCCTTTACCGTCGGCGGCGGCATCCGCACAGCGGACGATTTTCGGGCGGTGCTGCTTCAGGGCGCGGATAAAATCTCCATCAATTCCGCGGCCATTGACCGGCCGGAACTGATTTCGGAAGCGGCTTCCCGCTTCGGCAGCCAATGCGTGGTAGTGGCTATCGACGCCCGGCGGCGGGAGGACGGCAGCGGCTGGGACGTGTATAAAAACGGCGGCAGACTGTGCACCGGTCTTGATGCGTTGGAATGGGCTGCCCGGGCGGAACGGCTGGGCGCGGGAGAGATTTTGCTCACCAGCATGGACTGCGATGGTACAAAAAACGGCTATGATCTGGAACTGACGGCCGCGGTTTCTTCCCGCGCGGGGATTCCGGTTATTGCCTCCGGCGGAGCCGGGACGCTGGAGCATTTTGCCCAGGCGTTTATCCAGGGGAAGGCCGACGCAGTGCTGGCGGCTTCCTTGTTTCATTATCATGAAATCGCAATTCCGGATTTAAAAGCTTATTTGGCCGCCCGGGGAATCCCCGTGCGGCCGGTGGGTTGTGAGGTAATTGCAGAATAAATGAGTCTGCTTTAAAGTTGTTCGGCATTTGCCTGAGGGGCAGTGAAAATATTGGGAGGTTGCAACATGGCAGCGAAATATGTATTTGTGACAGGCGGCGTCGTATCGGGATTAGGAAAGGGAATCACGGCAGCTTCCCTGGGCCGGCTGCTGAAAAGCCGCGGGCTGACTGTGTCCGTCAAAAAACTGGATCCGTATCTCAACATCGATCCAGGAACCATGAATCCCATTCAGCATGGCGAGGTGTTCGTCACCGATGATGGTGCCGAAACCGATTTGGATCTGGGCCACTATGAGAGATTCATTGATGTCAGCCTATCCCAAAATAGTTCTGTAACCTCCGGAAAGGTCTATTGGAACGTCCTGCAGAAGGAACGGCAGGGCGATTATGACGGCGGCACCGTGCAGGTGATCCCTCATATCACCGATGAGATCAAACGCCGTATCGCGCTGGACAGCGACAAATATGACGTGCATATTGTGGAAATCGGCGGCACAGTGGGGGACATCGAGGGACTGCCCTTTTTGGAGGCTATCCGCCAGTTTGCCGTGCAGCACGGCCGCCGCAATTGCCTGTTTCTTCATGTAACCTTGGTGCCCTACATCGCCGCCTCCCAGGAGATGAAAACCAAACCCACCCAGCATTCGGTCAAGGAACTGCTGTCCCTGGGAATTCAGCCGGATATCATTGTCTGCCGTTCCGACCGACATCTATCCGCCGAACTCAAGGATAAAATCGCCTTATTCTGCAATGTCAAGCGGGACTGTGTGATTGAAAACTGCGATGTTCCGCTGCTCTACGAAGCACCGCTGGTGTTGGAAGAGGAAGGACTGGCTTCCATTGTCTGCCGGGAATTCGGCTTGGAGAATCTCTCCCCCGATCTGGCCGAGTGGACCAAAATGGTGGAGGATCTGCGTCATCCCCGGAGAACCGTAACAATTGCGCTGGTGGGAAAATATGTAGAGTTGCACGACGCCTATCTCAGTGTGGCGGAGGCGTTGAAACACGGCGGCATTCCCAGCCGGACAGCGGTGGATATCCGCTGGCTGGATGCCGAAACCCTTTCCGACGACAATGCTGCCGAGGCGCTGGCAGGGGTGGACGGCATTCTGGTGCCCGGCGGCTTCGGCACCCGGGGCATCGACGGCAAAATCGCCGCGGTACGGTTCGCCAGAGAACGTAAAATCCCCTTCCTGGGCATCTGCCTGGGCATGCAGATCGCCGTGGTGGAGTTTGCCCGGCACGTGTTGGGCTACGAGGATGCTCATTCCACCGAGATTGACCCCACCACTACCCACGGTGTCATCGATCTGATGCCTGATCAGCGGGATGTGAATCAGCGGGGCGGCACCATGCGTCTGGGACAGTATCCCTGTGTACTGGATATCCGCTCTAAGGCTTATGCTGCTTATGGTGAGGAAATGATCTATGAGCGGCACCGGCATCGTTATGAGTTTAACAACGATTATCGGGAGGCGATGGAGGAGAACGGTATGCTGCTGGCGGGTATCTCGCCGGATAAGCACATCGTCGAAATGGTGGAGCTGCCGGATCATCCCTGGTTTGTAGCCTGCCAGTTCCATCCGGAATTCAAGTCCCGGCCCAATCGACCCCACCCCCTGTTCAAAGGCTTGGTGGAAGCGGCCGCAGAGCACAATCAATAAAATCGATAATAAAGAACAAGCGGCATCGGAATGGATTGGTTCCGGTGCCGCTTTTATGCCGCCCTTGCATCGGCGGCTTTTTTTTGTTATGCTACCTTCATTATAAGTACCATTGAAAAATGAATAAGGAGGGCTTGGCAATGGATAAAATTCAGATTCGCGGCCTGAGGGTATACGCCTTTCATGGGGTAAAACCGGAGGAGAAAGAAAAAGGACAGCCCTTTCTCCTGGATATCGATATGAGTATGGACACCCGCCCGGCAGGTTTATCTGATGACCTGGCGGATACGGTCAACTATTCCAAGGTGGCCAAACGCACGGTGGCAGTCATGCTGGCCGAGAAAAACGATCTGATTGAGCGTGCGGCGGAAAGAGTGGCGCAGATGATTCTGGAGGAGTTCCCGGTGAAGGAAGTGATGGTTCGGTTGAAAAAGCCTAGGGCGCCGGTGGCGGCAGATTTTGAGTATGTGGCAGTGGAGATTATTCGGCGGAGGGACTCGTGATGGGAAAAGAACAAGCAATGGCGGTCATCGGGCTGGGCGCCAATCTGGGGGAGAGGGAAGAAAACATTCGTCGGGCACTGGAGGCGGTGGCCGCTCTGCCGTATACCAGAGTCCGCCGGGTTGCCCCTTTTTATGAAACAGAACCGGTGGGGTATCTGGATCAGCCGCAATTTATCAATACGGCGGCAGAGGTGGAGACGGGCTTGTCACCCCGCGTTTTTCTCGGTGCTTGCTTGGGAATCGAAGCCGGACTGGGCAGGGTGCGCACCTTTCGCAATGCCCCCCGGGTAGTGGATATCGATTTGTTGGTGATGGAAGGGGTAAGGATGGAGGAAGAGGAGTTGACCCTGCCCCACCCCCGCATGGCTGAACGGGCTTTTGTTCTGATGCCATTGGAAGCCCTCTATCCTGATGGCTTGGTGCTGGGATTTGAGTTTTCTGAAAACATGAAGCAGATCCAACGGGAAGGTGTACGGCTGCTGCGCTGAATCCTACGGCTTTTATAAATATGTTTTATATGCGTTGAGGACGCTGAATCTGTTTGGAAACTGGGAATTTTTGAAAAATAAAAAGTTTTTTTAAAAAAGAGATTGACAAAGTAGGAGGAGTTTGGTATTATAGCAAAGCGCTCTTGAGGGCTGGGGC
>CABULH010000024.1 GCA_902492455.1 uncultured Oscillospiraceae bacterium | reverse complement strand
ACTTCATTCACACCAGTGTCTGCTAACCAATTTGCGAATAATCCTTGACACTACCACCGTCTCGGACCTGGGTCTGAATCTTCGTTTCAAAATTCATGGATTTATCCGCTAGCATGTAAGAGATAGTCTGGGAGGAGACGCAGCAGTCCCGGCAATAAGAGTTCAAAACCTGTTTTTTACAGCGTAGACATAGCGGATATCTGCTTCCGAATCATCCTCAATCGGCGTACCCGGGATTGCATACAGATTTTAGGGTTTTCATACTGGTAAAGGTAAGGCTCAAACAGAGAAACGCCACTTGAGTATGGAAAATGTAAAGATAGGAAAAAGCGATATCAAAGAAGTGCGAACCCCTTTAGATACATATTCTATTTCGTCTTTAGTTTATCAATCCGAGGGAACAATCCTGTTGGCGTTTTCTTGCCGCTTGCCCAAATATCCTTGCCTAAAAATAAAAAGTGCTAGTCCAAAAAATGTTACAATCAATGAACGGTATTGAAACCATGCGTGAATATATGTGGGTTGAGCTGTAAAAATAAACCAAACAATCGGAAGTGCCGCTATCAATAGCAATATACTCTTATTCAGCAGTTCTTTCCCGCCGCATTTATACCATATAATCCCCATTTTCACCAACGTCAAGATAATGATGGCGCAAAAAATTATCTTTCCAACAGTGCCTGGAAAAACTGTTTTCCATACTGCTTTTAATGCACCGATGCTATTATATTTATCTGCTGCTTCTTCCATAATCACAATGCCTGTGCGTTGAGCCAGGCGAAGAAATCCATCAGCAAAACCATTTATATCGGTAAACATAGTTACCAGTAATAGCTTAATTAGCCACATGCTTGCATACCCATATAGCCATGATAGCGATGTTTTGACAATAGTCAATATTGGTTTAGGAGTATTGTTATCTATCATCAGACACACCAACACAGGGATTCCATAAGTTATAATTGGTGTGGTATAAAAATCAAATAGCTGCGTTAATACGCCAAATGCACAAAAAATGAATTCTAGACGGATATTTTCGCGTTTAAAATAGCATATATACAGAATGAATAAAAAGGTGAGGATAAATGTGCAAGAAAACTGCAATGATTGAGATACAATGGCCGGATTAACTAGTGTCATCGCCAATCCTAAGCACATTGCTGTTTTTGCATTTACTCTTTTTGTAATACCAATCAATGCTGCAAAAAGTAACACAAAAAATGTAATTGCAACAATTTTGCGAATATCATAATATGATCCAATGAGCAAAAGAGGGCGAACGAACATTCGGAATCCCATCCAATAACGCACATAATTTGTCTCATTTTCCGCTCCTTGGTTTACAACTTCATCTAATGCCAATGCCATATTGGTATTGTCGATCTCGGAAATATGCTTGGGATTGGATAAAATTGATTCCAGATTGGAAATTGTCAGATTGTAAGATTGTAAAATTATTTGAGAATCCGTGTAGTTATCCATCGTATACGAAGGATCTCCAGAATTCAATACTGTCATCCACTGAGGTTGAGAAACCAATTCTCTTGCCGATTGAGCAGCATTTTGTTGTATTGTACTTTGGGGGATGAGTGCGACTAAAAAGAAAAGAAAACAAGCAATTATCGCAGCAATCAATGGTATTAATAAAAATTTTGATACCGTTTTCAAACAAACATCCCTCCAATGTTTACAATGGATAACAAGAGTATATCAAGTATTAATATTCAATTCAAGTATCATTACACGGCTTTTTATAAAGGAATTCTAACACACGGAGAATAGCTTTTGCGAAAACAGAGAATTAAAGCTGTTTCTGCACCAAGAAAAAGAGCACCGCCTAATGGCGGTGCTCTCAGTCTGTCAAAGAAGGAGGGTTCAAGCAGCAGCTAGAGCCCACCTACTGGGATAAAAAAGGGGGAAGTGGGTGTAAAGTGAGAAAAAGCAGGCATTCTCCAGAGGTGAGAAGCCAGCTTTTTGAGATTCATGGTAGCAAACTTAAGCGTGACCCATTGCGTGACGCGAGCCAAGCCTCGATGGTGTGTATAACGCATGGCGTGTTTTTCTTTCGCATCGGCAAAGACACGCTCAATGGTCTGTTTGCGCATGGCATATATGTCTTTCGCCACATCGGTTTTGCGTATCTGCTCCGCCAAATCCATGGCGTCTTGCCAGATGTGCCGCTGCACGGCCTTCTGCCCCTTGGCGTTCGCTCCGCACTGCTCCCGGCAGGGACAGCTTCGGCAGACTTTCGGGGTACTGCGGTATATCCGTTTGCCGTCTTTGTTGGTTGTGGTATGCCGGAGAACTTGTCCTTGCGGGCAGAGCAGCCGGTCGTTTTCTTCATCATAGGAAAAGTCCCATGGCATAAAGCCTTCCCGGCGTGTGCCGTGGGGGCGGGTGTACGGAAGAATGGGAATCCGGCCGTCTTCTAAAATGCGTTGGGCAATCCATGGCTGCTTGTAGCCTGCATCCATTGTCACATACTGGATTTCCGGAAATCGACTGGTTACCTGCTCATATACACTGTCCCACGCCACGCTGTCATGAACATTTCCCGCCGTTACCTCTACACCCAATATGAGCCCGTGACGGTCGCATACCGTGTGCGCTTCATACGCAAACTGCTTTTCATGCTCTCCCTTGTGATACATCCCGCATTCCGGGTCGGTGGTCGATACCGTTTGCTCGGTTGTCCCGCCGTCCGGATGGTCGTTGTCATCCTCATCTTCTTCCTCCACAGGCGGTTTCCCCAGCTTCGCCCTCTCCTCGTTCACCTCTTCCCGCAGACGCTTCGCATATATTCGTGCGGCCTTGGCCACCTGTTCTTTCTGGTGCTTTTTCTTGTTTGCACTTGCTTTGATGTGGGTTCCGTCTATGAATACCATGCGGCTGTCCACCATTCGGTTGTTCAGCGCCTTGTTCAGAATATGCTCGAAGATTTCCGCCGCCAGTTCTTCCGGAAACCGTCGGCAGAACGCGTAGCTTACCGTCGCGAAATGCGGCAGCTTGTCCAGCAGCCCGTATCCCAGAAACCAACGGTATGATATCGTATCGCATGCCCGCTGATATGTCTGCCGCAGCGACGAGATCCCGAACAGGTGCTGGAGTAGTACCATTTTGATCAGCACCACCGGATCTGTTCCTGGCCTCACATTCTTTGCTGTGCTGTAGTACGGCGCTACTCTCTCATAGATCCACTCGTAGTCCATCACCTTTTCGATTTTTCTCACCAGATGATTCTCCGGCACTAATGCCTCTATATCCGTTATGGCTACTTCCCGACGTCCGTCGGTTTCTCTTTCGTACATTCCTTCTCGCCCCCTATCCATTATACCAAAAAAGTCGCCATACGGCGACTTCTTTGACAGGCTGAGAGCACCGCCTAATGGCGGTGCTCTTTTTCTTGGTGGGGGAAGATGGATTCGAACCATCGAAGTCGGTGACAACAGATTTACAGTCTGCCCCCTTTGGCCACTCGGGAATTCCCCCACATATGACGCCCCGAACGGGCAAGGCATACTATAGCACGACCGGCGAAAAAAGTCAACCCTTTCTTGCGAGAAATCTCAAGAAAATCTCCGTTTTCCCTCTCTGTAATGGCAGAGCAATGGCCCCGCCTCCGCATATAAGCGCTGAGACGGGGCCGCTGTTATTCTTCCATTTGTTTTCCCAGAAAGGCGGCGGCAACCTGCGCCAGCTTGATATCACCCTCCGTGGGTACTGCGCCGCTTTCCGGCAACAGCATACACACCGCGCCAGTGACGTCTCCGGCCGCTACAATGGGGCACATCACACCGGCGTAACGGTCGATGCTTTCCACCGGCTGCAGGCGCTTTTGATCGCCTGCTTTGGCAATATGGGTTTGGCGCTGTTCCATGGCTTCTTCCAGCTGTGCTGAGATCCGCCGCTCGGTGAACTCTTTTTTTGATACGCCCGCAGCCGCCACCACATGATCGCGATCACAAATCAGTACCGGGAGATTGCAGGCGCGGGACATCACGTCCGCGTACTGGGTGGCAAAGGGAGACATTTCTCCCACCGGGGAATATTTTTTGAACACCACTTCTCCGTCTGTATCGGTAAAGATCTCCAGCGGGTCGCCCTCTCGAATCCGCATTGTCCGCCGGATTTCTTTGGGTATGACCACGCGACCGAGGTCGTCGATTCTTCTGACTATGCCTGTTGCTTTCATGCTTTCTCCTCCGTCTGCTATATTCATCCGCGGCCGATTCGCTGTCGGTCCGGCGGCTTTTGCATTTGCAAAGCTAGTGTCTGCATCATGGCAAAATTTATACAGCAGGCGCAAAAAGAATTTCCATGGAAATCTTCGGAAAATCCGGACTTTAATCGGTAGAAATATCAAAAAGCCGGTCGGTTGGCAAGTCGTCCCACCAGGGCCAGCGCCTGATCATAGGGCAGGGCCCGGACACGATGCCGCCGCCTCTTTTCTCCGAAGCAGCGCAGTTCTACCGTACAGGTGCCGGAACGGATCTGCCAGGGGCTGCGGGTCAGAATGGCGCAGTCCGCCACTTCCAGGGGGACGTGAACTTCATAAAAGGCCAGCCCGCGGGAATAGCGGATGGTGACGGCATCCCGGCTGACGCCGAAGCCGGCACGGAGATAGCCAATCAGCCGGACGGCGAACCACCAAAGCCCGAACAGCCCCCACAGCAGCGCCGCCATATTCCACAAACCGCCCAGCGCCAACGGAAGGGCAGCGGCGGCGATGGTGAGAAAGGGGGGCAGAATATACACGGGAAGGGAGCGCCGGGTGGGACGCAGGCAGCTGCTGCAGATGGGGTAATCAGGCAGCAGGGTATCCAGGGCGGCACAGAGCTCCTTCACACGGGCACCCGGCACGATCACCGGCCGTGCTCCTTTTTCCCGGCCATAGCCCGCGGCGGTGATGGTGGCGGTACGCAGCCGAAAGAGCTTCATAAACAAGGTCTGCCGCAGTTCAAGGGTGGTGATTTTTCCGGCATCGATGAGCACATCCCGCCGGGTGACCAGCCCGGAGACCAGATGAAGCTGATCTCCCTCCTGGCGAGCATAAAAACCGGCGTACCGCAGCAGGGTACGCACAAAAGAAAAGGCCCAGCCCAGCACAAAAAGGTTCGCCACGGATTCCAGCAACGGCGGCAGGCCGAGATACAGCACCCGTCCCACCACATTGTACACTTGGTCGGACAGCTGTTCTCCCACCAGCCGGCCCAGCTGCCGCACGATGGGAGCCAGGGTCAGAAAGCCCAGCGCGGCGTTGGAACTGGAAGCAGCCATGACGGTTACCGGCCACAACCGGGCGGCATAAACGCCGGTCCAGCGCCGCGCTCCCGCCCGCAGCAGCCTGCCGGCATTGGTGACGGACATATAGATGGTGGCATCCGACCGATGCCGCAGGCCGGCAGTGTTGATCCGCACCCGCCGTGCGCCGCAGATCCACATCAAGGGGGTTCGTTCCACCTCTACCGATGCGGCGTCGTCGGCCATCAGCCGAAGCCGGCGGCGATTAATCAGGCCCTGTTCTAGCGTCAGCCCATTATGCAGGCTATACCGTGCCTGCCGCCATTTCAGGATGGAGTAGATCAGCAGCAAGACGGCCAGCCCCACATCCCGCAGAGAGGCCAGCAGAATATAAACCGCGTCCCGGGGGGCGAACAGCGCCCGCAGCACGGGAATCAATAGAAAGGGAATCCATTTTTTTGCATCATAGAATATATAGATGGGATGCAGCCGGTTCATGGCGCTCGTCCTTTAAGCATAGGGTGACATTGTCCGCCGGAACAGCGAGCAGAATAGTGGGTCATGTTTCCGCCTCCTCGCATTCTTCCAGCATTCGGGTGAGCATCTGGGCGTCTGGGTCGGACAGCAGGGGAAGAATCGCTGCCCCGCCGGCAAATCGCAGAATTAGGGTGCGGCAGCGGAACAGGCGCTGTCCTGGAGTCTGCCAGGTTTCAAAGGTCCGCAGAGCCTGCATGGGAATAAAGATCTGCCGCCGCCACAAAACCCCCATCTGTGCCCGCACCGCTTCACCGTCAAAGCCGCCCCGCAGGCTGTTGGCATAACGCTGAGGATACCACAGAAACAGAAAAACGGTGAGAATATCGGCGACGGCTGTCAGCAACAGCAGCCATGGGGTGAGCAGACCGGCCAGCAGTCCGGTAAACCCCGATGCCAGCACGCCGGCCAGGGCGATCCAAAGGCGGAGTACCCGCCGCGCGCCGTCCCCGGCCTGAAACGTCATACCCTCATTCCTTCCTTTCGGCCGCTGAAAACGGCAGTTTTCCACTCTATAGTGTATGCGGTAATTCCACAAAAATCACGCTGTAAGCATACTTTTCCTGATTTTGGTGCAAAATAGCTTTAAGACAATCAGGCGAGGAGTGAATACAGGGATATGAAGCATCCCTTTGACCGGGGTATTTTGTTTCCGCCGGAGGCGGAAAATAAACGGCTGACGGCGGGCGTGCCGCCGGAGGTCTTTCAGCCCCAGATACTGGTGATCCCCTTAAAACAGGGGATCGGGGAAGCCGGTGTTCCCCTGGTGGAGCCAGGACAGAAGATCAAGGCGGGAGAGCTGGTGGGCCGTCCGCTGAAAGACGGGGTGCCGGTTCACTGCGGCGTGTCCGGTACCGTGACGGCGGTGGAATCCCGCCCCACGCTGGAAGGGGAGAGCCTCTGCGTGGTGGTGGAAAATGATTTTGCCGGAACAACCGCTCCCGGCCTGAAGAAAGGGGAGGGGCGGGAGGAATTGATCCGCCTGATGCAGGAGGCGGGATTGGTGGGCTTGGGCGGAGCCGGTTTTCCCACCTATCGGAAGTATGCCTGGGATAAGCCTCTGACAACGGTACTGATCAATGGCTGCGAATGCGAGCCCTATCTTACCTGCGACCATGCACTGATGCTTCATTGGCCGGAGCGGGTAGTTGCGGGAGCCAAGGCAATGGGCAAAGCAGCAGGCGGCGCGGCTGTCATCATCTGTGTGGAAGACAACAAAAGGGATGCGGTGGCACGGCTGGAGGAGACGGCTCAAAACGGCGGCGTACAGGTGAAGGTACTGCCCTCCCGCTATCCCCAGGGCGGGGAACGCCAGCTGATCCAGAGCGTGATGGGGGTAGAGGTTCCGGCAGGCGGCCTGCCCGCGGACTGCGGGGTGCTGGTATCCAATGCAGCCACGGCGGCGGCCTTTGCCGACGCACTGGACGGCAGGCCGCTGACCCATCGGATTGTCACCGTTACCGGCCGGGTGAAACGTCCGGCTAATTTGATTGTCCCTATCGGCACCCGGCTTTCCGAGCTGCTGGATTATTGCGGCGGCCTGGATACGGAACAGGAGCTCCGACTGATCGCCGGCGGACCCATGACCGGCCGGGCGGTGACGGATCGGGATATCCCCATTGTTAAAACCACCGGCGGGTTGGTGGCGCTGCCGCCGCCCACGCTGGCCGAACGGAACTGTATTCGCTGCGGCGCGTGCGCCCGGGTTTGTCCGGCTCGGTTGATGCCCTTTGCTATCGATGCCGCCGCCATTGCCGGCAATATGGCGGTGTGCGCGGATTATCACGCGGAGCAATGCATCGCCTGCGGCTGCTGCTCCTTTATCTGTCCCGCCAAACGGTTTTTAGCCACGCGGGTGTCTCTGGCGCGCGGCGGCGTGCTGGCCCGGATGCGGGCTGCTCAATCCCAATCGGAAAGGTCAGGCTGATAAAGATGGGTACCAAAAACAGGACAAGACCAAATCTGCTGCTCTCCGCGCCCCATATCCGGCGAAGCCGTACAACTTTGGATATTATGGCGGATGTGCTGGTGGCGCTTCTTCCGGCGGCTATCTGGGCTTGCTGGCTGTTCGGCTGGCGGGCGGTATGGCTGCTGGCGGTGACCGTGGGCTGCTGCTGTGGGGCGGAATGGCTTAGCCTCCTGGCGCGAAAGGAAAAGGGCTTCGACGGCAGCGCGGCTGTCACCGGGGCGCTGCTGGCCCTGTCTCTGCCGGTGGGAACGCCGCTGTGGGCCGCCGCTGTGGCGGGGATTTTCTCCATTGTGGTGATCAAGCAGCTGTTCGGCGGCATCGGCCACAATCTGCTGAATCCCGCTATGGCGGGCAGGGCGCTGCTGATGGTGGTTTTTCCGCAGGTTCTGGGGGATTACGCGGCGCTGGACGCCACCACAACAGCCACCCCTTTGGCAAGCTTATCCCGCAATGAATTTTCCGCTATGTTTCTGGGAGTGGAAAACGGCAGTCTGGGGGAAACCTCCGCGCTGCTGATTCTGCTGGGCGGAGCTTACCTTTACCTGAAAGGCGTTATCCGCCTTCGGGTCCCCTTGACCTATCTGGGTATCTTTGCAGCTACGGTATGGGCGTTAGGCGGAGAAGGCTGGTTCACCGGTCCAGTGACGGCTCATGTCCTTTCCGGCGGCGTGATGATGGGGGCGTTTTTCATTGTGACGGACTTTGCCACTAAGCCTACAACCACAGCCGGAGAAATCCTCTATGCGGCGGGAGCGGGACTGCTTACTGCGCTGCTGCGGCTGTATGGCCCTTATCCGGAGGGAGTCTGTTTTGCAGTGTTACTGATGAATCTGGCGGCGCCGCTGCTGGAATATCTCACCCGGCCGGTGGTATATGGACTGAAAAAGAAGGAGGGACACGCCGCATGAAAACCTTGCTGAGGCCGATTCTATATTTGCTGGCAGCGGCCGTGGTATCCGTGGGGCTGCTGTTCGGCGCGGAAGCGGTTACCGATATCGCGGTGGAAAAACAGAAAAATAAAACCGCCAGAGAATCTTTTGGCGGCTTACTGGATGCGGATCAATATGAAGCGCTGAATATCGGCGCCTATGGAGAAATCAACGCAGCTTACCGGGCGAAAGACGCCGACGGGAGTCTGCTGGGATATGCGGTGACCGCGTCAGTCAAGGGGTATGGCGGAGAAATGAAGGTTCATGTGGCGCTGGACTCCGCAGGGGACCGCTTCCTGGGAATCCGCATCGGAGAAAACCATGAGACCGAGAACCTGGGAGCCAGGGTGGCGGAAGCTGCCTTTACCGATCAATTTCGCTCTCTGCCGGCGCCGGCTTATTTGGATGGCTATACCGGCCTGGAGCGGGCGGCGGAGCCCAGCCAATCGGTGGAGGCTGTCACCGGCGCTACCATATCCTCCAAAGCGGTAGTGAGGGCTGTGAATGTCGCGTATGCTTTCATCCGGGATACCCAGGGGGTGGGAACATGAGCGGGCAAAAAGAGCTGCCGATTATGACGGCCGCTCCGGCCTGGCTTTTTCTGGCATTGGCGGCAGCGGCGGCAACCCTGCCGGCGGCGCTGCTCAGCGTCGGGGCGGTTTGCGGGACGCTGGCCGTTCTCTGTTTGCTGGCCCGCTTGCTGCGTCCGGCAGGCAGGGAGTGGTCGCTATTGGTTTGTCTGGCGGCGGCAGGAGGGTTAGCCTGGGGATTATGGATGCTTTTCTCCCTGCGGGAAAGCTGGCAGGAATGGCGGGGACCTCAATGGCTTTTTGCTGGGGAACTGTTGCTGTGCGCTCCCGCCGCCGTGGATTTGACGGCGGAAAGGGAGGAGCATGGAAACAGGCCGAATCTGTTCCGCCTCATCGGTGTGGTTTTGCTCATTGGTATTATCAGAGAACTGCTGGGAGCCGGAACGCTGTTCCGGATACGATTGCTGCCCGCAGTGTCCGATCATTTTCTGTACGGTGCGGCCGGTATTCTGATTGCCGGGCTCTGCCTTCCTCTGGCGGGCTGGAGGGAACGACGGCTTTTTCGCTGCCCGGACCGGGAGGTGCTGTCTGCCGGGCTGGCCGGTACGGTTCGGGTGATTGTGGCGGGGATTCCTGCCTTGCTGCTGGTATGGCTGATTCCTGATGCGCCGCCCTGGGCGGCCACTTGGCTGACGGTTGCTTCCATAGGAGCCGCCGGTGTATTGCTGAGTCGATTCTGTCGACAGGAGGGGAGCCGCATGGTTATGGCGGACGGCGTGTTCGCGGTGGCGGGTACGTTGGCTTTGAATGCGGCCAGAAAAACGGACGGTCTGTGGTGGTGGCTCTCTCCCCTCTGGGCAGGCGTGCTGACGGGGGCGGCTTTGTGTTTGTTCATCGCCCTATATGCCCGCATCGACAATCTGCACATTCCCAAACCGCTGAAAACCGCTCCGGCGACGCTGATCATGGCGGGAGCCGCCATGCTGGCGCTGCAAGCTTTGCGATTTGGATAAAGGAAAAGCATCCCCGGTTTGTAAGGCGGGGGTGCTTTTCGCTTTTTATGCTAGTTTTTTCTCGTAAGTGTAGCGCGCCCTTTTGATGCCGTCTCCGGTAATACATTCGTCGATATTGGCAACGGTATATCCCAGCTTTTGATACAGATTACAAGCAGGAATATTGTCCGTGGTGGTATGAATTTTCAAACGGCAGAATCCTCTGGATTGCAGCATGATCTCCGCATATTGCAGTGCAAAGCTTCCCACACCCTGACGGTGTCGAGCACTGCTGACCGCCAGCATGCTGACCCAGGCTGTTTCTTTACTGCAAAGACCGTTGAGACGCATCTAGGCCACCGGTACAGCCCCCTGGCAGATCAGGAAATTTTCTTCGTCAGGATCGTTCTTGGAGAGGATTTTTTCCCATTCATCCAGGGAAATATTTTTTCCGTGGAGAGCGTCTTTGTTCTGTACGTAAAACTTGCAGACAAAAACGGCTTGCTCTGTGGCGGCGGGGACAGCCTTGTAACGCGGTGACAGAGCAAATTCAAGCATCGCCGCGCTTCGTTGAGCAATGGTGACGCTATTTTCTGAATTCTTCACCTTTTTTGTCCAGATTGGCTGTCCGTTTTCCGGCGAGATTTCCCCGTTGGGATGAAAACCCATCGCTTTCCAAAAAGGAACGCCGGTCACCGGGCTAGATGTTAGATACATCTCACTGACACCGTGGAGGGCAAAATAATCTTCCATCCGCTGAAACATCACCCGACCGATGCCCTGTCGACGATGGAGCGGATGGACATAGAATTCCATGATATATCCCCAGCCTGGCTTGATAAACCCTTTGTGTCCTTCATGATCCACCTTGCCGTACAGAAAGCCCACGGCCTCTCCCTCTGCAAAGCCGATTTCCAGGTGCCGGTCATGGGGACCCTGCATCGCTAAAGTGCTCTCAATTACCGAGAGAAGAAAATCTTCCGCCGTCTTTCGGCCGTGCTGCTCATCCAGTTCTTTATAGTAGGAAAGTATTTGTTCTTTGAGGCATTCGGCGTGTTCCGAACTGCCTTTTTTCATTTGAACATAGGTATACATGCTGCTGCTCCTTCCTGCTGTCAAAATAAAAACCGCCCCTGATAAAATCAGAGACGGCCATGCTTTTGCCCGCAGAAAGCAGAATTATTGGACGGACAAAACGGCGGTTGATTTTATCAGGCTTTTATCCATCGGCATTTTGTCCGCCTCCTTTTTACTTATGGCTTTGGAATGTCATCATTTTATCACAGAACGCTGCGTGAAGCAAGCAGAAAAATGTCAGTCTGTTGAGGTCCCGGATTCCACATTCATGCTGCCTATGCCGGTATTCAGAATGAGTTTACGGATCCAAGGGGTGTATAGGACCGGATTTTTCAGCAGTTTCCCTCGCAGCTGCCGCCGTAAGGCTGCTGTGAGGGCGGCGTACCGTTTTTCCGCGTCCTCAAGTCCCGGTTTCAAAGCCTTTGCCAGCAGCGCGCCGCTGTCCAGAGCATAGCTGATTCCCTGCAGGGAGCTGGGGCTGATAAAGCCCGCGGCCTCTCCCAGCAAAAACACGCCATTACCGCCGGTGCAGAATTGCCGGACTCCCTCCGGGCGGCAGACGATACAGCCTTCCCGGCGAACCCGCCGCCCAAAATGGACGCCCCGACTTTCCAGCCGTTCTTTCAGCAGATCGAAACGCCGGGCGGCGTCCTGCCGGGGGAAGGCCGCCCCCAGTACCAGCCGCTGATTCTTGGAGATCAGCCAGCCGTAGCAATCGGTGAGTTCCCGGTCGAAAAGGGCGCCGTAGAAGGGGGACTGTCCGTCTTCCTCGTACCATTCCTGTACCGCGACATATTGCCGGATGGCGGTATCCGGAAAAAACTGGCGGCGGACCAGGGAGTTTCCGCCGTCCGCGCCCACCACGATTCCAGCGCGCAGCGTACGGTTTTCTCCGTCCTGGCGATAGGTGATAAGAAAATCTTTTCCTTCTGTGCGGACCTCCCGGCAGACGGCTCGATCCAGCATCCGGGCATGGGGCGGAAGGAGAGAGATCAGCCAGCGGTCGAACCGCTCCCGATCCATATTGACATAGGGCCGCTGGTAATAGCGTTCCGCCTCCACATGCAGGTCCATAGTGCGCACCGCGAAAATCTGCGGATCCACCAGCACCCCCAGAGGCAGATTCAGCCCCAATGAAGCCAGAGAGCGCTGGGCGTCAGGGGAGAGCAGCCCGCCGCAGCATTTGCCGACGCCCGATGGCGGCGCGCACAGGGTCCGCCGGTCCAATACCGTCACTTGGTATTGTTTTCCAGCCAGCCGGGCAAAGGAAGCTCCGGCCGGACCGCCGCCGATGACCGCGATATCTGTGCTTTCCATTTCTATTCCTCCTATGCCGTTTATCTTTTTATCGCCGCCACGATATCCCGCCGAATGGACTGATCTACACGATGAACAAAGCGGTCGTAAGGACCGCCGTTTTTCACTTCAAAGCCCTGCTGCGTCAGCAAGGCAGTCATCTCCTCCCGGGGAAAGATCAGGGTATTCCAGGCCAGCACCAGAGCGGCGCCGGGCTTCAGGACTTTTCGCCAAGCGGGCAGGCAGGTCTTCAGCAGTTCCTTGGGATTGCGGGTGAGGGAGGACTGCTTTTCCTGGGTGACGTTCCCATGCTGCACGCCATAGGGCAAATCTCCTACCAAGGCATGGAAGCTGTTTTTGCGGAAGAATGCATCCGCATGGCGGGCGTTGCCTGCCACCAGCTGCAGTTCTCGGGTATCTTCCGCTGCCCAGGCTTCTTTTGACGGGGCGAGAACAAAGGAATGGATCATGGAGGTAAAAGAGCGGTTTGTCCCGCTGAGCCGCTCCTTGTGATAGGTATGCTTATACTTTTCCGTTTCCAGAAAACGCTTAAAATAGGCGGCTGTATCTCCGGCAACCTTATCGCCAATCTCGATGCCGGAAGCATGGCAGCCGCATACCAGCGCTTCAAAAAGAGTGGTTCCCCGGCCCGCAACCGGGTCCAGCAGCCGGGGCGCGGCCTCGTCGGCATAAGCGCCGCTGTTCAGCGCCACGTTGATCATCAGCCGGGTAAAGAGTTCGTTGGTTTTTCCCGTGTACTTGAGAATACGGCTCACCTCTGGCCGGACGTAGGCGATATTCGGCACCGTTACCGGCAGCAGGCAAAGAGAGCTGTCCAGAATCCGCTCTTCAAACACGGCGTAAACGAAGGATAACCGGGACAAGCGCCGCAGATCCTCCGGCGGCAGCGGCCGGTCGGCGGTGAAGGAAATGTAGGATATTCCGCTGATCGTTTTCTCTTCAATGTTGCCGCATACGGAGGCAAAACCGGACAGGGCTACTTCCAGTTCCGCCAAGGAGAGAGCAGCGGATTGTTCAAAATATACCCGGTTATGGCCGGGATTGGCTAAAATAAGGTAATGATGCGTCATGTCAGCATCCTCCTGGGATCCGGCGCGGCCGGTTAATCTCTTCGCTATCGTACTCTATTTTGCCGTTTTTGGCAAGAAAAAAGCAGCGGCAAAAGCCGCTGCTCTGAGGATGATGCTTTAGGAACGCTTGGAGCGGGCGCTCAACACCATGCCGGCGGAGAGAAGAGCCACCATCGCGGCAGCGCCTGCCACGGCAAAGCCGTCGCCGGTGGGCGGAGTGGGAGCCGGAGCATCTGAGGAATCCGTATCCGCGGGAGGGGTCACCGGGGGTTCAGGCACGGTTACGGTGAAATCAGGAGCCAGTCGGAGCACCAGCGGCAGTTCCGTGTCGCCGGTTTTGGAGATAGAGAGGCTGTGCTGGCCCGGTGTGAGCAGCTTGGCGTCAATCTGGATTTCACCGTTATCGTTGGTGGTGTAGGAGGCGCTTTCCTCCCCCGACTTCCACACCACGGTGGCGCCTTTTACTGGGTTGGTCTGAGTGGAGGGCTGAAAGTCCTCATCATACACCGTATCCACAGAGGTGAAGCGGATGATGCCGTCGGCGATTTTGGAAATGTCCGCCTGAGGGAACTGCATACCCACGCCATAAGGATCGCCGTAGAAGAAAACGATGCTGTCGTCGGCCTTGAGGACATATTCATCGATGCCAACCGGGGGTTCCTCATCGTTTGCCCGGAACAGCCAGCCATCCCATCCGCCGAAAGTCGCCGCCGTTTCGCCGTTGATGGCGGTGATGTACGCCTTATCCAGGCCGGTAATGGTCAGGTCATCGTTTTTCTCATCCAGATAGAGCAACGCTTCCTGCAGAGAGGGGGTGCCGTCGGAGGGAACGGTCACTGTCTCATAAAAGAGACAGGATTTGATTCCCTCAATCCGCAGGGTAAAGGTAATGGTGTCTTCCTCCGCCGCCGCAGGGACGATCAGCAGGGAGGCGGAAACCAGGAGGGCCGCTCCAAGCGTGAGCAGGGATTTCAGAAACTTCGATTTCATGCTTTTCCTTCCTTTTTTCACGGCAGTGCCGCGCTATTACCGAAGGGCGGCGGAAAAAGAAAAAGACTTTTTCATCCCGACGGGTATCCGGGGACGAAAAAGCCAGCTTGACGGCTTTGCCGGCACTCTGCCGCGCAAAACCTCGGCTTCACTTTCCCTTGACCCAAAAGTGTTCCGGCAAAAATGCCGGCAGCCCTATTCGCTGTGGGTATTCCGACTTGAGACGGAGAATGGTTCCCCGTCAGTTACGGCAATGGCTGTTGCGACGGATTTGCACCGTGCTTCCCCCAAAAGCGAACAATTGATTCGGTTGCTTTATTTTACTGCAAAGAGACCGGGATTGTCAAGGGGCGAAGAGGAGTTTGTATCAACCGATGGCAAAGCAGCAGCTTGGCATCAAAAATCCCATGCTCCGCAAAGTTAGATGCAGAGCATGGGACGCAGCGAGTCAGGCATCCTGATCCGGGTGGGTATCCGACGATGCGGGCGGCTGGGGCAAATCAGGAGGATTTTGCCGCTGTTTTTTGCGCTGTTCCAGTACAGCGAGCACCACCATGATAATCACCGCTGCCAATCCGATACCACCCAGCACGAAGGGGAGCGGAGAAATGTGATCGCCCGCAGGCAGGGGCACCAGAGGAAAAGAGAAAAACATGACCGTCGCCTTCCTTTCTGACCAATCACAAACCGGCCGCGTTGCCGGGCCGGTTTGCAATCGTTTTATTCCGCAGCAGGGACTTCCTCAACAGGCTGTGCTTGGGAACCCTTATCTTCTTCGTTCGCTTCACAGCCGCAATCATAATCGTCATCGCAGCCGCAGCAACAGCCGCAGTCATCATCAAAATCGCAGTTGATGGGATCGTTATACTGGCCCAGCGCCCGTTTCTTGGCCCGGGCACGCATCAGCAGTACAGCCAAAGTGGTGAGAGCAGCGACAGCTGCAGCGACAATCACAATAAAGCACAGTTTTCCATTTTTTCTATCTTTCATATTTTCCCCTCCAAATCCTACGTCTATATTAGTCTTTCCAGGAGTTACCTTCATCATACAGCGGCGAGTGGAATAAGTCAAGAAAAGTGTCGGAATGTTACAGATTGTTTACCTTTATTTGCCCCTGTACCATTACCAGCCGGATATTCAACTGATCGTCCAGCGCCACCAGGTCCGCCAGCTTCCCCGCGGTGATGGAGCCGGTATCCCTGTCAGCCCGAATAGCCCGGGCGGGATTGATGGTCACCGATTTGACCGCCTGCCGCATAGGGACGCCCCATTTCAGCAGATTCTTAAATTCATCATGCAGATTGGTAGTAGAAGCGGCGATGGTGCCGTCCTCCAGCAAAGCTTGGCCCTGACGGACATATACCGTTTGGCCGCCCAGGGTATATTCTCCGTCGATGTGACCGGCAGCACGCATGGAATCGCTCACAACCACCGAAAGATCCTCTCCCAGCTGAGAAAAAGCGATCCGTAAAGCGGCTGGATGAATGTGAAAACCATCACAGATCAGTTCCGCCCGCACCCCCAGCTTACGCGCGGTATCAAAGACGGCTCCCACGGCGCCCGGCGCCCGGTGCGTCAGGCCGTTCATAGCGTTGAACAGATGGGTGGCGTGACGGGCACCCTGGGCAAAGGCCATGCATACCGTATCATAATCCGCGTTGGTGTGGGCGATGGATACCGGGCAAATGGGCTGAATTTCCCGTATAAAATCCATAGCGCCGGGTTCCTCAGGAGCGATATCCACCAGCCGGATGCCGCCGTCCGCCGCGCTGTACAGCCGCCGAAATTCCTCAATATCCGGCGGACGGACAAAGGCGCCGTTTTGCGCTCCCTTCTTTTTTGCAGCGATATAGGGTCCCTCCATATTGATGCCCTGTATATAGGCGCCGGATAATCTTCCGCGGCAATCGCGTATATTGTGAAATATGTTTTCCAGCTGCTCATAGGGAAGGGTCATGGAAGTGGGACAAAAAGAGGTGACGCCTCTACGCGCCAGACAGGCGGAGATGGTCTCCAGCGTCTCCGGGGTTCCGTCGCAGGTGTCGGCGCCTGCGCAGCCGTGAATATGGATATCGATGAATCCGGGCAGCAGGGTCAGCCCTGACAGATCAACGACTCTTTCTTTTCCTAAGCTGTTGACGGTATCTCCTGTTGCGCGAATACGGCTGCCCTCCACCGCAACATCACCCTGCCGGGGAACAAAATCGTCGCCGTAAACCACAGCGTTTTTCAGCAGCATGACAATCCCTCCTGTTAAACGGTCTCAAAGTCGATCTTTCTACTTTATAGTATATGAAAATCGGCTGGAATTACAAGAAAAAATCAGCCGGAGCTTTGATACTTTCGGTCTTGTCTTCCTGGTAGTTGCGCAATGGGCGATTCCTGTGGTATACTGTCAAAACAAGGAGATATCAGTAAAGGAGTAGGTTTATGAAACAGGATATGATTGTGATTCTGGACCTGGGCAGCACCGAAAATACCACTGTCGCCCGGGTAATCCGGACGCTGGGGGTATACAGTGAGATTTATCCCCATGATATTACCAAGGCGGAACTGCTGGCTCTGCCGGGAGTAAAAGGCATTATACTCAACGGCGGACCCAATCGCCGGGTGGACGGCAGAGATGTGGATGTTCTGCCGGAAATTTATGACTGCGGGCTGCCGCTGCTGGCAGTGGATTGCCCTGGAACCGCCGCTGAACGGCAGCTGGACAGCTGGCCGGCGGATGAGACCGCCATGCAGGAGGCGCTTCGTCCCTTTGTTTTTGATATCTGCGGCGCTCAGGCTAATTGGAATATGCAGAATTTTATTGCCGATCAGGTGGAGCTGGTGCGCCGCCAGGTGGGAGATAAAAAGGTTCTGCTGGCCCTCAGCGGCGGTGTGGACAGCTCGGTGGTGGCGGCGCTGCTGTTAAAGGCCATCGGTAATCAGCTTACCTGTGTCCATGTCAATCACGGGCTGCTGCGCAAAGGGGAACCGGAGCAGGTGGTGGAAGTGTTCCAGCGCCAGCTGAAAGCCAACCTGGTTTATGTGGATGCCAGCGAGCGGTTTCTGAATAAGCTGGCCGGTGTGTCGGACCCGGAACAGAAACGGAAGATCATTGGCGCGGAGTTCATCCGGGTATTTGAGGAGGAGGCCCGCAAGCTGGAAGGTATCGAGTTTCTGGCTCAGGGGACCATTTATCCGGATATTGTGGAAAGCGGAACCAAAACTGCCAAGGTGGTGAAATCGCATCACAATGTGGGCGGTTTACCGGAAGATCTGGCTTTTCAGCTGGTGGAACCGCTGCGGCAGCTGTTCAAGGATGAGGTGAGAGCCTGCGGAGTGGAGCTGGGTTTGCCGGACGAGATGGTCTATCGTCAGCCTTTCCCCGGTCCCGGTCTGGGCGTTCGCTGCCTGGGAGCTATCACCCGGGATCGGCTGGAGGCTGTGCGGGAGTCCGATGCTATTCTCCGTGAGGAGTTCCATAACGCCGGGCTGGACAAAAAGGTGTGGCAGTATTTCACTATTGTTCCCGATTTTCGCTCGGTGGGAGTGCGGGACAATGCCCGAAGCTTTGAGTATCCGGTGATCCTGCGGGCGGTGAACACGGTGGATGCCATGACTGCGGCCATCGAACCCCTGCCTTGGCCGGTGCTGCAGAAGGTGACTGACCGGATTCTCCAGGAGGTCAAGGGCGTCAATCGGGTATGCTACGATATTTCGCCAAAACCTCCGGCAACGATAGAGTGGGAATGAAGAAGCGTTTGTCCGAGTGAAGCTCCTTCTGCTACCCACGTTTTAATGTGTTTCTTTTGAACGGTTCCAGAAGTGGATATATTTAAAAGGGATCGTCTGCATGATACAGACGATCCTTTTTAAATACGATTAAATTAACGATTGTTATATCGATCTGTGGACATCTTCTCCTTATGTCTTCTTAAGGAACCGTACAGCAGCATATACAATCCAATCAACGCAGCGCAGATACCGAAAAAGACACCGGAGAGCCCATTGGCGAAGGCGGCGTCGCCATCATGAGCAAAGGACATAATGGCGGTTTGCGTCAGCACCAAGCTGATGAGGGAAGAAGCCAGTCCCACCAGTTTGTTGGCGTGGAGCATCAGACGGTCCGCCTTTTTCGCCGATATGATGCCCTGAATATTGAGAACGATTTCAGTAAAAGTAACAGTCGCAATGGTGATGGCCGCCACCTGGGGATAGCGTGCCGATTGCCCCCCGATAAACAGTCGCACGGAATACAGTGCATAGACCAGACTGGCAGCCAGCACCACGATTCCTACCGTGCGAAAGACTTCGTATTCCTCTGAACGGCTAGCGGATTTTTTTATGCCGGCGAGAATGAAATATTTTGCCATGCCCATGCCAACATTGTAAAATGCATGGAAACACATAAAGATGGAAAATGTCAGAATTCCAGCCACCAGCTTGCCCACCGCCAGGATGGCATTAAGGGCGATGGACGCTTTGAGAAAATAGGTTGCGTCCCGGAAAAAACGCCGCATCGTCTTTTCTGCCTCCTTTGTTTTCAGTTAAGCAGAGTATTGGCCTTTTCGCAAAGGTTGTAAAGGAGGTCATATTGGCTGTCGATTCGTTCATTGATCTTTCGCGCTTGCTTCTTTTTTACTGTGCGATAAAGAAAATAGGGGATAATCCAGCCGGCGAAAGCGGGAATTGCGAGGATTACGCACAAAGCAATCTGTCCCGCCAGATAGCTGAATACCGAGCCGGCCATCAGCGCGGTACCGAGAAAACCGATGAGTAGAGACGCGGACATGGCAGCGGTGGTTTTGGATTGTTCCAACCGGCCAATAGCACCCAATGCGGTTTCGCATTGGGCTTGCAGCGCGCAGATTTCCTGGCGGTTTTTGATGCGGCGATCTCTTTTCAACCGCAGAGAGATGCTGCCGGTAATCGAGGGCATGGTGCTGTCCAGCGTCCAGCCTAGGCTCTGGTAGCAATCTTTATAAAGTGGCTCCATCTCCGGTTTGGGGGAGATGGTCAGGTATTCATAAGCTACGAATGCGTTGTTGTTCATTTTCCTCTCTCCTTTATTATTATAACAACTGTTTCCAAAACAAGAAATCCACTTCATTTAGTCCCCCCATAAGCAAGCCGATGACGCCGACCGTCAATCCGGCCGCAATGAGAATAATGGATGTCCACTTGAAGAATTTCCTCAGTTTACTTCCGCTCATAGTGCTTTCACCTTCTCCCAAACCTCCCGGCATTTAGCCGTGAATGCCCGGCTGAACAGCAGGTATCCCTTGCTGAATTCCCTGGCAACGATAAAAATAGGATAGACAAAACCCAGACCGCCCAAGGCACAGGATGCCATAAGCAGTACCGCGCCGGCCCCATTGACGGCATTGATGAACGCTCCGATGATGCCGACAATCCCTACCGCCGCCGAGGCTGCCGCTGTAAAAAAGGTCATTGCCACGAACATCCAGCCGCAGCCGATCAGCATACCGAACATCAGTACAGCGCCCAGTGTTATGGGCGCCAGGATTGGTGAAGCCAGCAGCAGCGCAAACCGTCGATTGCTCATTGTCGGTGTTTTGGGCTCTGGCGTGGCCCCTGTTTCCTCTGTCAGATTATCCTTTGTCCTATCTTCCATGTTTCTGAGCCTCCTTTGAGTTTGGCATCAGGTCGTTTGCCGATGAGACAAATATAGACTTGGGGGGTAACATCATCGTAAACTGTCGGTAACGTCAAGGTAAACTTTCCATTTACGGAGTTTACGATGAGTTTACTTTATATGGTATACTGGAGAAAATGAAAGATTTTCTCTGCGGCAGCGTAACCGTACACCGGCTGTGTCTTCGCGTTTGCCTATCGGCAAACGCCAAACTTTTTGGTGTGATGGATACAGCTCCCAATCGGAGTTTTTCTTTTGAGAGAGTGTCCGTGCCCTCGTGCTTGCAACAGTAATAGAGGGCGGGAATTGAAAGGACGGTATTTCAATGGCGACGATTTTGGTGGTGGAAGACAATCCACATACCCAGCTTCTGACCACAGCGCGTCTGCGGCCTTTTTACGAGGTAATCTGCGCGGAGGACGGGCTGGAGGCGCTGGATGTTCTTTACAGCCGGCATGTGGATCTGATTGTGGCGGATGTGATGATGCCCCATATGGACGGCTATGAGCTGCTGCGGCGGCTGCGTAGCGAAAACTTTACCACGCCGGTGATTTTGCTGACGGCCAAACAATCCTTTGAGGACAAGCGAGAAGGCTTTGATTCCGGCTCGGACGATTATATGACCAAGCCCGTGGATTACGAAGAATTGCTGCTGCGGATCAAAGCGCTGCTTCGGCGGGCCAACATCGCTGGAGATCGGGAAATTATCGCCGGAGGGGTGAAAGTTGATGCCCAATCCTTTACTGTGACCTGGGCAGGAGAAACGGTGCCGCTAACGAAAAAGGAATTTGATCTGCTGTTCAAGCTTCTATCCTATCCCGGCAGGATCTTTACCAAGAATCAGCTGATCGAGGATATTTGGGGGATGGATTCGGATAGTACGGAGGATACGGTCAAGACGCATATCAATCGTCTGCGCAACAAATTCCGCGGCTGCACGGATTTTGAAATTATCACCATCAAGGGCTTGGGATACAAAGCGGAAATCCGCTGATTTTTGAGAGGATGGCGTACACAATGAAAGCAAAACGGGATACCAACGCCAATATTTTGGTTTGGCTGACGGTTCAGTCTTTGGTTATCATCCTGGCCAGTTTCCTGTCCTTTGTATTTGTTATTTTTTCTTCTCGTTATCTTTATGGAAGCGAGGGACCGGCCACTTTAGGCTATGCTTTTGGGACCATACTTCCCCTCTGTGCGCTGCTGGGTGCGCTGAATTACTTTCTTTCCAAAAACACCATGAAGTATGTCACAATTCTGACCGACGCTATCAAGCGGGTTTCCCAAGGTGATTTTGACGTCCGTTTGGACGAGAAGCAGAGCGTGCTGTCCGAGGTGCACAAGGATTTTAACAAAATGTGCGCCGAACTGCGGGAGGTTCAGATGCTGCGCAGCGATTTTATCAACAGTTATTCCCATGAGTTCAAAACCCCCATCACCTCCATCAACGGCTTTGCCCGGCTGCTGCTGGAACAGGAGACGACGGAGGAGGAGCGGCGGCAGTATCTGCAGATTATCGCCGATGAATCCGCCCGATTAGCTGATCTGGCCAACAGCACCATTCTTCTGTCCAAACTGGATTGTCAGGAGATTGTGGTGAACAAAACAATCTACTCCCTGGATGAACAGCTTCGGGAGTGCGCTATTCTTCTCTCTCGGGAGTGGAGCGATAAAAGCATCTCTTTTACAGGAGATCTGGCGGAAGTACAGTACAACGGCAATGCCGAAATGATGAAGCAGCTTTGGCTGAATCTGCTGAGCAACGCAATTAAGTTCACGCCGCCCCAGGGCGAGATTGTCGTGACCCTTCGGAAAGAAGGGAATAATGCGGTGGTACAGGTTGCGGATACCGGTCCTGGCATGAGCGAAGAGGTAGCCGCCCATATTTTCGAACGCTATTACCAGGGAGATAAATCCCATAAAAAACAGGGACTGGGTTTGGGCTTGTCTATTGCCAAACGGATCGCGGATCTGTGCGGCGGCCGGATCACGGTGAACAGTACAGTCAATGAAGGTTCCATCTTTACAGTAATTCTTCCATTTGATTAGAAACAGTTGTTAAAAAACTCCCGCCGCAACTTAAGCTGCGGCGGGAGTTTTTTGCTTTGCCGGAATGTGATCACACGATACCGAGGCTCTGCTTCAGCAGATCAAAATAGGTATATGCGTCCAGAAATTCGATTTCCGGATTGGTGCGGTGGATTTCATCGACCAGCTGCTTGGCGTAGGTGGGAGAACAAAGCACACAGCGGAAAACAGTGAAGCGATTCTGATTCTCCCGCTGGTCGGTGATCGTGCGGATAATAGCCGCGCTGTTCATGGGATCGTTATTCAGATAGGCGGGAATAGTGGCAAACACCGTGCCGTCCACTACCTTAATATCCGGATCGGTCTGATTGCAGATGACACCGTCGGGAGCAAAGCGGGCATAGGCACTGCACACCGGATCCAGCATAGGCTGGCTGCCGTTGAGCAGGAATCCCACGATGGAAAGATCAAACTGCCGGAAATACCGCTGATTGTAGGTTATCCACTTAAAGAACGGCTCCCGCCTGAGCGGGAGCCGTTCTGCATAGATGCGTTTTACAGATCAATATCGTAATCTTTGGGATCCTTTCTTTGAGGTCTCCGGGTTTCATCGAAGGACCCCAGTGACACATCGGGAGTAGAGGAAGGCCGCTTGCTGTCGGAAGAGTAGATGTCCCGGCCATCATCCAACGGAGGGGTGGGCTTCAGCGGATGAGTGGGCTCCGCAGGTACGCCGCCAAGAGGTACCAGCGGCAGCGTATCTCCCGGAATATCGCCGGGGCGTCCTTCCGTCAAAAATTCTTCGCTGGCGGGCGGTGCGTCGGTGAGAATGGTGAGATCATCGTCCGAATGCCAATCCCCAGCGAGCAACTCATCATCCGGTGGCAGATCGTCATCCGGATCACGAGGGCGGCGGATGACAAAAAAGAACAGCAGCAATCCGGCGGCTACCAGCAGCAGAACGCCGACGATGATGATAATCAGCAGCGGTACGGGAATGTCATTCTTAGTCGAAGCTTTGGCTTCCGCAAACCCCAGAATAGCGTAAGAACCCAGACGGGTCGTAGTAAAGCTGAGATATCCATTTTCAATGGTGACATCCAACAGTTCATGAAGCCCCTCCTGATCCACGGGGGAAGCGGCGAACAGCTTGATGGAACGCATGGTAGCGGGAATAGGCAGGTGAACGGTATAGGATCCTTCCGATGGATTCAGGAAGTTCTCGGTCTGGGTATTGGAATCCGCCAGAAGAACCGACAGATCTACCGTTACCGCTCCAACATGTTCCGCGTCATAGGTGCTGTATTTGGATACTCCCAGGATAGCGGAACTGATCAGATCCGCGTTGACGCTGTAGGGAGAAGTCCGCACAGCCAGCATCAGTGCGGCGGTGCTGTCGCCGACAAAAATTTGATACGCGTCGGGATTCAGCAGCAGTCGGGCATTGGATTCAAAATCGCTGTTTTTTAGTCCGAAGTTATTTACGACCTTGGCGTCATAGCGGGCATTGACCGCGATCAAGTTGCCGATGATTCCGGTGGTGCCTGCTCCGCCCAGCAGGGAGTAGGTGGTGTTGGGCAGAATCTCCATGGTGGTGGTGGAATAGATGGAGGAGGTTACAGGAGGCTTGGTGGTCTGGGTGGGACCGCCTCCGCTGGAGGTGGTGCCGGTGGGGGCGGTGGGACTGGTGGTGGGAGGGATGACGATATCTCCAAAGCCCTTGGCGGTGGAGAGATAAGTAATATCGCCGTTTATTTGTTTTTCCGTTAAGCACATCACCCGCTTGCGGTCTTCCGGCACCTGAAACATAGTAAACAAAACTGTACCGTTTTCATCTGTTTTTACAGGACCGTAAGTGGTGTTGTCCAGCTTGATATACACATCGATTCCAGCAACCGGGCGGCCGTGCTCATCCTTCAATGTAGCCTGAACATAGTTGTTTACCACCTTCAAGGTCAGCTCAGTTTTCAGCTCGCCGCCCAGATGGAGGGGACTTTCCGGCTTGATGGAGACGGTTTTATCTCCCGGAACCTGGAAAACAAAAACAAAATCCGTATCGCCCACTTGAACGGCATTCCGCAGACCGGAGATTACCGCCACGCCATTTTCGCTTGTGGGATCCAAGTTATAATTAGCGTTGCCTATTCGAATACCCTGAAGAGTGACGCCTTCAGGAGCTTTCTCTGAATTCCAGCGAAAGGTTAGAGTACCTGTTTCAGCATCATATTTGCGGTCTCGTTCATCAAAGGGAAAGCCCAATTCTTCTTCCGGCGTAAAAGTCAACTGAAAGCTGAAGTTCACCGATACGGCTTCTCCGTCACCCTCCTGTTTGAAGATGATGAGCGCGGAATGCTCCCCGGAGGTCAAATCGGTGACAGTGGCGGTAACGGTGCCGGGCGTGCCGTTATCCACATTCGCTATTTCCTTGTTATCCACAAATAAGCTTTCGGCACCGTATCCCGCCGTTTCATTCGGATCCCACGTTAGGGTCAGCTGGCCGGTTGCCTTCTCGTATTTCGCATCGATTTTTGGATTGATGGCAGGCGCTGCCAGCGCCAAAGGAACACAGCATAACAATAACGCCAGACTCAACCAAACAGCAAGTAATTTTTTCATTGGTAACCCCTTCCCTTATCCGGAAATAGAAGTGGCGATAGCGCATGTGGATTATATACAGGAACAAAATAACCATACTGCAATCATACAGATATGATTAAAATACCACAAACCGCGAAAAAAGTAAACAGGCAGAAAGAGAACGAAAAACAAAACCGGTATAAGTGGCTTCGACTTCCTAGACAATTCTACTATTTTCCCGGAATCTCCCATATTTATACTCCGCGCTTTTGCAGCGGAGATTCTCCCAAGGTCACGAATCGGATATAGGGGATACGGATCAGGATAAAGGAACAAACGAGGGCGGCGGCCAGAGTGGATAGAATTGTCAGCGGCAGCGCAGCCACTGCGGGAAGGGTGGCGTAAGCCAGATGAAAGAGGCGGATAAAGACCTCATGAATGAGATATATGCCGAAGCTGAGGGAGGAGAGAGCGGTGAGAGCGGGACCGGCATCCTTTTGACCTTCTCCAAGACGGCGGAAGAGAAGAAAAACAGCAGCGGCCATTATCACCACATTAGGCATAAAATACTGATAAAACACGCCGTTAAGTTCTCCGGCCCGCCAGGTCATGAACCAAGTAGCCCCTGCGGTGAAGAGACCGCACAGGGCGAAAACGCCGGCGCTGAGGGCGGCGGAAGGCGTCTTTTTAGCGGTATGGAGCACATGGCCCAGCAGCACATATCCCACATAGCCTCCCAGGATATCCAGGTTGGCGTATCCGGGCAGCAGCAGCGCAGGGATCAGGCCCGCGGCTGCCCGCCACAAACTGGAGAAAACCACCCAAAGCAGAAGAATATAAATGATCAGCTGCCGGGAGGCGTGCTTGACAATCAGGCGCAGCAGCGGGAGCAGCAGATAAACGGCGATCAGGGCATAGAGATACCACAGATGATCCTCCGCCGGGGAACTGAACAGATTTTTTACCGCTTCCAGCGGATGGTAGTCCTTCACAAGACAGGTCTGCAGCAGAATATATACCGCCGACCAGAAGAGCAGCGGCACGGCTACCCGTGGAATGCGTTTTTTGGCGATGACGGCCAGAGAAAGTGAATCGTCCCGGGGCAGCAGCAGCGCGCCGGTGATCATCAGATAGACCGGTACTGCGAATCGGCTGAAGGCGTCCAGAAAATTGGCGATATGCCAGGCCGCACCCAGCGGCTGCCCGCCGGCAGCCAGTTCTTCCAGATAAAGGGCGCTGACATGAATCAGAATTACACCGATCATAGCCAGAACTCGCAGCCGGTCAAAATAGCTCACCCGGGAAGACAAACGGGATGGAGTCATAAAACCGCTTCCTTTCCAAGTCCATTGTCCGTACGTTTTGTATGCATGGAAAAACCCCTTCGGCGGCGCGTTTGACGCCGCCGAAGGGGTCAAAGCGCCGGTCCGGTAAAGGGAACGCTTACTCAGGCAAAATAGCGTACACCGCTCAGGAACAGCGCCTGGTCCTTTTGACCGGGCACATTTTTCAGCAGATTGTCTCCCTGACGTTCGCTATGGCCCATCTTGCCCAGAACCCGGCCGTCGGGGGAGGTGATACCCTCGATGGCACAGACAGAGCCGTTGGGATTCCAATCGATATCGCCGGAGGGCTCGCCGTCCGGGTCCACATACTGGGTGGCGATCTGGCCGCCGGCAATCAGCGACCGCAGGGTGTGTTCATCGGCATGGAACCGGCCTTCGCCGTGAGAAACGGGGATACAGTGGACATCTCCGGCCTGACAGCCGGCCAGCCAGGGAGATTTGACCGAGGTTACCCGGGTGTAAACCATCCGGCTGACGTGGCGGCCCAGGGTGTTGAAGGTCAGAGTGGGATCGCCGCTGTTCAGTTCGCGGATCTCACCATACGGCACCAGTCCCAGCTTGATCAGGGCCTGGAATCCGTTGCAGATCCCCAGCATCAGACCGTCCCGTTTTTGCAGCAGTTCGGCCACGGCATCCGCCAGGCGGGGATTACGGAAGGTGGTGGCGATGAACTTGCCGGAGCCGTCCGGCTCGTCGCCGCCGGAGAAGCCGCCGGGCAGCATCACGATCTGGCTCTCCCGAATCGCCCTTTCCATCCGGCGGATGGTTTCCTCAATGGCGGTCGGAGACAGGTTTTTTATCACCAGCACATGGGGTTTCGCTCCCGCTTTTTCAAAAGCCCGGGCGGTATCGTATTCACAGTTGGTTCCCGGGAAAACCGGGATAAACACCCGGGGTTTGGCCGCTTTGACGGCAGGGGCCAGCTCGCTGCGCTGGGTGAACAGCGGTACCGCCGGGTGCATTGCGGGCTGCTCGGCCGGATGGGTGGGAAAGATGGATTCCAGGGGACGCTGCCAGCACGCCAGCAGCTCGTCCAGAGGCAGTTCTTCGCCATCCAGTACCACGGCGGGCTCGTCGATGGTGGTGCCCACCAGCTTGTAGCACAGCCCTTCCAGACACATGTCGCCTTCCTTGAGCTCTACCACCAGGGAGCCGGCCAGCGGTGCGAAAAGCTCGGCGCGGCTGATGTCGTGGTTGAAGGCGAAACCCACGCCGTTGCCGAAGCACATCCGGGCAATGGAGGCGGCCATGCCGCCCTCCCGTACCACGGAGGCGGCGGTGACAACGCCGAACCGGACCAGCTTGGATACCTCGTCAAGCAGCTCCCGCACCCGGGGCCAATCGGGCAGATGGGTGCGGTCGTCCACCGGCAGAGGCAGCAGCGCCACCAGGGAGTTGGGCTTCTGGAAGGCGGCGGTGCCGGTGTGAGAGGCTTTGGTCATGCTTAAGGCGAAGCTTACCAGGGTAGGGGGAACATCCAATTCATTGAAGCTGCCGGACATGGAGTCCTTGCCGCCGATGGAGGGAACCCCCAATTCCTTTTGGGCCAGGAAAGCGCCCAGCAGGGCGGCGGCAGGCTTGCCCCAACGCTCGGGTACGTCCCGCAGACGCTCAAAGTATTCCTGGAAGGTGAGGCGGGCGGACAGGGGATCGGCGCCCATGGCCGCCAGCTTGGCAAGAGAGAGGGTGACGGCGTAGGCAGCGCCGTGGAAAGGACTCCAGCGGGAGATGCCGGGGATGCCGCCGTAAGCCATGGCGGTGGCGTCGTCGGTTTCTCCGTGAAGGACGGGCAGCTTGGCTACCATGCCTTCCTCGGGAGTCAGTTGATGCAGACCGGCAAAGGGCATATTGACCGTGCCCGCGCCGATGCTGGCGTCGAACCGTTCCACCAAACCCTTCTGGGAAGCCACCTCCAGCCGGGAGAGATTTTCCCGGAAAGCCTGGGGCAGCGGGATCACCGCCAATCCGGCCGGGATGGCGGTACGGTAATCCGCATCGGGATTGGGAGCGGTGATGCGGGCGGAGGCGATTTGGGTTACACCGTTGGTATTCAGGAACGCGCGGCTGATATCCACCACCGTGTCCTCCCGCCAGGTCATCCGCAGGCGGGGTTCGGCGGTGACGGAAGCCACCACAGTGGCTTCCAGGTTTTCCTCATCCGCCGCGGAAATGAAAACGTCCACGTCGTCGGGAGCCAGCACCACGGCCATTCGCTCCTGGGATTCGGAAATCGCCAGCTCAGTGCCGTCCAGACCTTCATATTTTTTGGGCACGGCGTTGAGATCGATCCGCAGCCCGTCGGCCAACTCGCCAATGGCCACGCAGACGCCGCCGGCGCCGAAATCGTTGCAGCGCTTAATAAGACGGGATACCGCGGGATTGCGGAACAGCCGCTGAAGCTTCCGCTCGGTGGGGGGATTGCCCTTCTGCACCTCTGCGCCGCAGGTATCGATGGAGGCGGAGGTGTGGGCTTTGGAGGAGCCGGTGGCGCCGCCGCAGCCGTCACGGCCGGTACGGCCGCCCAAAAGAACCACGATATCGCCGGGGGCTGGTACGTCCCGCACCACGTTTTCTTTCGGGGAAGCCCCAACAACGGCGCCGATTTCCAGCCGTTTCGCCACATAGCCGGGATCGTACAGCTCGGCTACCTGGCCGGTGGCGAGGCCGATCTGGTTGCCGTAGGAGGAATAGCCCGCCGCCGCGCCGGTGGTGATCTTCCGGGTAGGCAGCTTGCCGGGTAACGTTTTCTCCAGCGTCAGCCGGGGATCGCCGCTGCCGGTCACCCGCATGGCCTGGTAAACATAAGCGCGCCCCGAAAGCGGGTCGCGGATGGCGCCGCCCAGACAGGTGGCCGCGCCGCCGAAGGGTTCAATTTCGGTGGGGTGGTTGTGGGTCTCGTTTTTAAACTGGACCAGCCAGGCTTCGGTTTTGCCGTCAATGGTCACTGGCACCTCGATGGAGCAAGCGTTGATCTCCTCCGACTCGTCCAAATCGGGGATTTTTCCCTGCTTTTTCAGCAGCCGCATTCCCATGGTGGCCATGTCCATCAGAGTGACGTTTTTCTGGGAGAGCCGGTCGCCGTACACCTCTTCCCGTGCAGCGTAATAGGCTTTCAGCGCTTCCTCGATGGCGCCGGAAAGGGCCCCCCTCTCCACATCGATTTCTTCCAGCCGGGTCAGGAAGGTGGTATGGCGGCAGTGATCGGACCAATAGGTGTCGATGACTTTCAATTCGGTGACGGAGGGGTCACGGCTTTCCTCGTCCCGGAAGTAATCCCGGCAGAAGCTGAGATCCGCCGGAGACATGGCAAAGCCCATCTTCTCCCAATAAGCTTTGATCTCATCCTCACTCATGCGGATAAAGCCTTCCACCCGGGCCACATCGGCGGGGCGGTCGGCAGTCATGTCCAGAGTGTCAGGCTTGTCCAGGGAAGCAATACGGGATTCCACCGGATTCACCAGATATTGCTGTACCCGGGCGAAATCCGCAGCGGACAGAACGCCCCCCAGGCAGACCACCCGGGCACTGGCCACCTGGGGACGTTCCCCCTGTGTCAGCAGCTGGACGCACTGGGCGGCGGAATCCGCCCGCTGATCATACTGGCCGGGAAGATATTCCATGGCAAAGACCTGAAAGCCTTCGCCCGGCTCGAATGTTTCGTCATAAACCAGGTCGGCATTGGGTTCTGAGAAAACGATGTTCCGGGCGCGGGCGAATTCCTCCGCCGACAGTCCTTCCACGTCGTACCGGTTCAGCAGCCGCAGCGCCGTAATTCCGGTCAGTCCCAGATTATCCCGCAGATCCGCCAGCATCTGCCGCGCCTCCACGTCAAAACCAGGCCGTTTTTCCACAAATACACGGATGACGTTCGACATAGTTCCGCTCCTCACTTCATATTCATACAAAGGTGACAGCGCCCAGGGTTTCGGTTCACATAATCCGGCGCCCGCAGCGTATATATCCTATCATACCATATTGGCGCGGGAAGTGAAAGAGGGGGCGGTGCAAAACTTCGTTTTTGTACAGAAACCGTGGGGAGCCGTGGCCTGGTATGACTGTTTTTGACGGAAAAATTTCCCTGGGATTACCGCTCGGAATGATAGACCGGATAGGTTTCATGAAAGATCAGGTCGTCCAGATCTCCCGGCGGAAAAGAAATGATCTGCTGTCGGCGGGCGATCGTCGGCTCTGGCTGCTGATCGGCCTCGCGGCTTGTGTTTTTTCGTAATTCTTCCGGGTTTTCTGCTGGGTTTTGCATGGATGAATTGCCTCCTGTTCATCTTGTCTGCGCGGACGGCCGCCGCCCGGCGCGAAAGAGTAGTTTACCAAACAGTATATGCGAAAAAGGTTTGATTATTGCATGGGAAACGCCTATAATACAAAATATAGTATGCGCTAGCGGAAGGGATTTGGCAGCCGTATGAATGATTTTCTCAAAAGAACCTGGGCGGAGATCGATCTGGATGCGATTCGCCATAATTTTCGGACGATTGAAGATTCTCTTTCTCCCGGCAGCCGGGCCATGGCGGTGGTAAAAGCCGATGCCTATGGCCACGGCGCGGGATATGTTTCCCGGGCGCTCCAGGAAGCGGGGGCTTCTTGGTTCGGGGTATCCAACCTGGATGAGGCGATGCAGATCCGCAACGCGGGCATCGTGGAGCCCATTTTAATCCTGGCCTACACACCGCCGGAGGAGGCCGCCCGGCTGGCGGCCTTCAGCGTATCGCAGGCGGTATTGACGCAGGAATACGCCGTCCGGCTCAGCGAAGAAGCGGTGAAAGCCGGCGTGCGGGTGCGTATTCATGTGAAGATCGACACAGGCATGTCCCGGGTGGGATTGCTGTATCAGGATGCGTCGGCGGATGATGGGGCCGTGGACGCGGTGGAGAGAATTGTTCGGCTGCCGGGGCTGGAGGCAGAGGGTATCTTCACCCATTTTGCATCGGCGGATGAGGATGGAGAGGATGGAGACGGCTTTACCCGCCGGCAATTCACCCTGTTTATGGACGTGTTGGAAAAACTGGAGAGACGGGGGATCCGGTTCCCGCTGCGCCACTGCTGCAACAGTGCCGGTGTGCTGCGGTATCCGGAAATGCATTTGGATATGGTGAGGCCGGGGATTATTTTGTACGGCCTGGCCCCCGACGCCTGGATGGGAGGCATGCTGCCGCTGAAGCCGGCTATGGAGCTGAAAACCGTGATCTCCATGGTGAAAACGGTTCCGTCCGGCGCAAAGGTCAGTTACGGCCGGCGTTTCACAGCTGAGCGGCCCACCCGTTTGGCCACTGTGCCCATTGGCTACGCCGACGGCTATGCCCGCTGCTTATCCAACCGGGCGGATATGCTGGTGAACGGCTGCAGAGCCCGGGTGGTGGGCCGGGTGTGCATGGATCAATGTATGCTGGACGTCACGGACATTCCCGACGCCAGAGAGGGTATGACCGTTACGGTTTTTGGCCGGGACGGCGGCGTCCTGCTGCCGGTGGAGGAATTTGCCGGGCTGTCGGGGACCATTCACTATGAAACCATCTGCCTCATCGGCAAACGGGTGCCGCGTATCTTCCTCAGCGAGGGGAGGACGGTGGGCAGGCTGAATTATATCGTACCGGAACGCTGATGGAGGGGAGGCGAGGAGATGGATACATATGAGCCCACTGTCCTGCGGCGGGATCTGGCTGTGCCCGCGGTGGTGACGGTTCATTATTTCGAATACGCCAAAAACTATGTTTTTGAAGGGGAACGCCACGATTTTTGGGAGTTCCTGTATGTGGATAAAGGAGAGGTGGAGGTGATGGCCGGCGACACCGGCTATTGCCTCAAACAGGGGGAGATGATTTTCCATAAGCCGGGAGAGTTCCACAATGTTTTTGCCAACGGCATGGTGGCTCCCAACCTGGTGGTGGTGGCCTTTGTCTGTACCTCCCCGGCCATGGCCTATTTTGAAGAGAAGGTGGTTAAGGCGGAAGAGGTGGAACGGGAACTGCTTGCCAGGATCGTGCATGAAGCTCGGGACGCTTTTGCCAATCCCTTGGACAATCCCGGTTCCCTGAGAATGGAGCGGGCCACTTCCAGCGCCTTCGGCAGTGAGCAGATGATCGGGCTGCTGCTGGAACAGATGCTGATCCGGATGGTGCGCCGGGGCGCGGAACGGGACCGGGCGGTGAAAACATCATCCTCCGTCAAGCGGCGGTCGGATCATGATTTGGTCCAGCGAATCATCGGATATATGCAGGAGAACGCCTGCGGCACCCTGACCTTTTCCCAGGTATGCCGGTTTTCCGCCCAGAGCGCCACCAATCTGAAAACCATCTTTAAATCCGTGACCGGGATGGGTGTGATGGAATACTACCGCAGCCTGAAAATCGACGCGGCCAAGACCCTGCTGCGGGAAGGCGGCGGCAACATTACCCAGATCGCGGACAAGCTGGGATATACTTCGGTGAATTATTTTTCCCGTTATTTCAAGCAGGCCACGGGAATGACCCCCAGCGAGTATACCCAATCCATCCAGGCGAAATAAGAGGATATCAACGTATTACAGCGGGAATGAATCAAAAGAATCTGACATCATAAAAGAGGCTGAAGAGAATGCATTCTCTTCAGCCTCTTTTTAATAATCAGGTATCCTATAATCTGTACGCGGACAATATGTTGATAATCAACGCCAGGGTTAAGATGATGATAAACCCTGAACAGAAAATCAAGAACACATTGCGGGAGCGCCGCACGGCGATAGAACGGGAACTGAAGCCAATAAGCAGGCAGGAGATCAGCGCGGCTATCAGGTCCAGAGCGACGCGCAGTTCTACCCAGGTCAGAGGCAGAATACCATCCAGCCATCGGGCGATCACCCCGCTGCAAATGTGCATCAGCGGCGTAATCACCAGCGGCAGTACGGCAACGGCGTATTCTTTTTTATGGGCGCGCATGAACACAAAGAACATGGCGGCCAGCACGATGACAATCGACCAGCAGGCAAACAGCATCCCAACCGACGTAGAAGGAGGCGGTGTGGAATCTTCTACATAGGGTAGTAGGGGATTGGTAGTGGTGGTGAGCAACAGCTGCGATAGAGACATTGACGGCACCGCCTTCCGAGTGAAAAAGTCAGATAGTTGAAACAAGGATTTGCAGCTCCGGAGTTCTCTTCTGAAGCCATGGATCTGCTATCATTATAACACAGGGGCGAGGGAAGCACAATTCTTTATTTGGCTTTTTTGCCACACTTTCCGCTGAAACAGCCTCTTTATCAGACGGTGGTGCCGAATCATGACGAAAATGTCCGGACACTTTGCAGAGTTTGTGTCCGGACAGAGGGGCCTGGCGGCTGACTAGGATTCACTTTTACAGTTGTGCACAAAAATACGCAGCATTTCTTCTGCGTCCTGAAGCTGCCGTGGGGTCAGCCCCTTGAGAAGATTGCTGATAGGATCGGTTTGGCCGGTGATGTCCGACAGCAGGATATAGTTGGGGTTGACCTCCAATATGGTGCAGAGAGACAGCAGGGTCTGCACCGACAGACCGGCCTTGCCGCATTCGATTTGGCTGAGAAATTTAACGCCGATGTTGGCCCGGGTGGAAACATATTCCTGGGTATAGCGTTTGGCTCTCCGTGCCGCCTTGATACGCTTGCCGATCAATTCCATATCATACTGCAAAATACCACCTCACATATATAGAGTATCCATTACAAAAGGATTTAAAACTATCTGAAAACGATAAAGTATAGTTTTAAACTTGATTTATCTCGGAAAACCCTATATAATAAGAGATAAAGTATAAAAGAGTCGAGGTGCGGCGAATGGAGAAGAAAGATATTTATGAGTATTTCGCCGAACTGTTCGGCTGTTATGTATCCGATTTGCGGATGAATCATCAGGCGGACTGGGACGCCAAGCTGGTTTGTGCTGTCCCGGAAGAGCAGTTTTCCATAAAGGAGTGGAACGACTTTGTCTCGTATGTCTGCGGTGAGAGGCTGGAATTTCATCATATAGAACAGGTTAAGGAGTGCCTGATCAACAGCCGGTGCCGTCACCGCGAAAACACATAAAAAGGGAGCGGATGATTTGGAAGTCCGCTCCCTTCTTTTTATCAGCGGAACACCGTTGACGGGGTGTCCGCCTTCCCGTATAATGAATGAAACAGCGGGAGGAGGAAAAGCTGATGCGGTATGCCTTTATTGTCAATCCCAAGGCGGGAAAACGGGGACGAGCGCTGGAATGGCTGCCTCGGATTCAAGTGTATTTCGGGGAGCATCCGGAAGCGGGGGATTACCGCCTGCATGTGACCCAGACCCCCGGAGAAGCGACTGAATTGGCGGAAAGGGAAGCGGCGGATGCAGCCAAAGAAGGAATCCCCCTTTGCCTGGTGGCGTGCGGAGGGGACGGAACGCTGCTGGAAACTGCCGGCGGTATGGCAGGAAAGCACGGGGTCTGCCTGGCCTGTCTTCCCAGCGGATCCGCCAATGACTTTATCCGCTGCTTTGAGGGGGATTTTACCGATCTGAATGCCCTGATACACGGAACCGTCCGCCGGGTAGACGCTATCCGCTGCGGCGAAACCCTGGCAATCAACCTTTGTTCTATGGGAATGGATGCCGATGTGGCGGACAAGATGACAAAATATAAACGGCTGCCCCTTGTCAGCGGCCCTTTGGCTTACGAATTGGCGATTGCCGATGTGTTTTGTCATCGCATCGGCAAATACCTGCAGGTGGAGATGGACACGCCGACGGGCGTGATCCGTAGGGAAGGTCGGTATTTTTTTGCCCTGGCAGCCAGTGGTCAATATTATGGCGGCGGTTACCGGGGAGCACCGTCGGCGGTTCCAGATGACGGGCTGCTGGATTTTATACTGATCAAAGCCATGCCCCGAAGCAGGATTCCCGGATTTCTCAAGCGGTATAAGAAGGGAGAACATCCGGGGATGGATATCTGTGAAACCTTCCGTGGCACTGCCATGCGGGTGATGAGCCAGGAGGATGCGGCCGTTAATCTGGACGGTGAATGTTTCCGAGCAAAGGAGACAGCCTTTGTTGTGGAACCACGGTCTATCCCCTTCATCCTTCCCCGCAAATAACAAAAGGAAGCCGGTTATTCCGGCTTCCTTTTATTTCTTATAAGTAACAAGTAATTGGAGTAAGGGCGGATTATCAGACCAGCGGATTGCCCTGGGCATCGGTATTGATATTGCCGCACAGGATCAAAATTCCTTCGATGAATCCCCAGATTCCGCCGATTCCGCAGGTAACGACGGTAACAATGATGCGGATGATGCCCTTCTTATTATCCCCTAAGTAAAATTGATGAACTCCCCAGGCGCCGAGGAAGATCCCCAAAAGTCCGGCTACCAGTTTCTGTTTCGGCTGCATAATTACCACTCCTCTAGTATTAGCGGATTCCCCGCTCTTTTCAAGTATAAATCTAGCATATTTTGATTGAAAATGCAATACATTCGGCATTGGAAAAGAGAAATTTTGGATTTTTCTACAATTTGGACAAGCGAAGATATGACAGATGAACGAGGGCATGCGGCAGACATTTGTTAATAAATTATGAAAACTGTGAAATTTCCTTTCTCCCTCTTGATTTTTCGAAAAATTTGATTACAATAGAAAACAGATTAGCACTCAGATATCAGGAGTGCTAAAACTGACAAACAAAACCTTTCAAGGAGGAAACTGTTATGACAATCAAACCGCTTGCTGACCGTGTCGTGATTAAAATGGTCGAAGCCGAGGAGACCACCAAGAGCGGTATTATCCTGGCCGGCTCCGCCAAAGAGAAGCCCCAAGTGGCGGAAGTGATCGCTGTGGGCCCCGGCGGCAATGTCGAGGGTAAAGATGTTGTGATGTATGTCAAAGCGGGCGACAAGGTGATCACCAGCAAATACTCCGGCACCGAAGTAAAGGTGGACGGCGAGGAATACACCATCGTGCGTCAAAGCGACATTCTCGCGGTTGTGGAATAATCCATTCGCATAATCGTAATTGAAATAACAGGAGGAAACGAAGATGGCAAAACAGATTCTTTTCGGCGAGGATGCTCGCAAGGCCCTGCAGTCCGGTGTGGATCAGCTGGCCAATACCGTGAAGATCACCCTTGGCCCCCGCGGCCGCAATGTGGTGCTGGATAAGAAGTTCGGCGCTCCCCTGATTACCAACGACGGCGTTACCATCGCCAAGGAAATCGAGCTGGATGATCCTTTTGAAAACATGGGCGCCCAGCTGGTGAAGGAAGTTTCCACCAAGACCAATGACGTGGCCGGCGACGGTACCACCACCGCTACCCTGCTGGCTCAGGCGCTGATCCGGGAAGGCATGAAGAATGTCGCCGCCGGTGCCAATCCCATGGGTGTTAAAAAGGGCATTCAGACGGCTGTGGATGCGGTCGTGAATGCGGTTAAGGCCAACTCCAAAAAGGTCAGCGGCTCCGAGGATATCGCCAGCGCTGCCACCATTTCCGCGGGCGATGCCACCATCGGCAAGCTGATTGCCGAGGCGATGGAGAAGGTTTCCGCCGACGGCGTTATCACCGTGGAGGAATCCAAGACGGCCGACACCTATTCCGAGGTTGTGGAAGGCATGCAGTTCGACCGCGGCTATATCACCCCTTATATGGTGACAGATACCGATAAGATGGAAGCGGTTATCGACGATGCTTACATCCTGATCACCGATAAGAAGATTTCCAATATTCAGGATATTCTGCCTCTGTTGGAGCAGATCCTGCAGGCCGGCAAGAAGCTGGTAATCATCGCGGAAGACGTGGAAGGCGAAGCCCTGTCCACCCTGATCGTCAACAAGCTGCGCGGCACCTTCACCTGTGTCGCGGTGAAGGCTCCCGGTTTCGGCGACCGCCGCAAGGAGATGCTGCAGGATATCGCCACCCTCACCGGCGGCGAGGTGATTTCCGACGAGCTGGGTCTGGAACTGAAGGAGACCACCATGCAGCAGCTTGGCCGTGCCCGTCAGGTGAAGGTCCAGAAGGAAAACACCATCATTGTGGATGGCGCCGGCGATGCTGCGGCTATCAAGGCCCGCGTTGGCCAGATCCGCAGCCAGATTGAGACCACCACCTCTGATTTCGACCGTGAGAAGCTGCAGGAGCGGCTGGCGAAGCTGGCCGGCGGCGTGGCGGTTATCAAGGTAGGCGCGGCCACCGAGGTGGAGATGAAGGAAAAGAAGCTGCGCATGGAGGATGCTCTGTCCGCCACCAAAGCGGCTGTGGAAGAAGGTCTGGTAGCCGGCGGCGGCGTAGCCCTGATCAATGCCGCCAGTGCTCTGGACAGCCTGATCGAATCCGCCGACGGCGATGAGAAGACCGGTGCCAAGATTGTGCTGAAGGCGCTGGAAGAGCCCGTCCGGCAGATTGCTCTCAATGCGGGTCTGGAAGGCAGCGTTATCATCGATAAGATCCGCAACGCCGGCAAGGTCAACTATGGCTTCGATTTTGCCAAGGAAGAGTATGTGGATATGTTCACTGCCGGAATCGTGGATCCCACCAAGGTGACCCGTTCCGCGCTGCAGAACGCGGCTTCTGTCGCGGCTATGGTGCTCACCACCGAGTCTCTGGTGGCCGATAAGAAAGAGCCGCCCGCACCCGCTCCGGCTGCGCCCGGCGGCATGGACGGCATGTATTAATCCAATCACGGAACCGATAAAAGAAGCGGGGGCCAAAAGCCCCCGCTTCTTCGCGTTTGACGATAGGGATGTTTTTGCTTTCTAGAAAATATCTTGCCTTATACTTGACAAAATTGCGGCTGAAACGTATGATATATGGTGCAACCGCACAAATGGAAAGCGGTGGTTCTGCATCCGGCAGTGACTGGGGCGGCAGGGGTGATTTTAGGCGCGGGAGCCATTTGTTTGACGTTGTTCCTGGCGGTGATCCAGCCCTTGTTGAAGCAGAAAACGGATTATCAGCTGCAGGTTGACCAGCTGACGGCGGCCTGTGCGACGGTTCAGGGGGAGCTGGACCAGACGAAAGCGGATTTGAACAAATCTAATCAGAATCTGCAGCAGACAACCGGGGAGTTAGAGGACGCCAAGGCGGATATGAGCGCCAAGCAGACCGAACTGGAAAAACTGAATCAGGAGATGGAGACTGCCAAAAAGGATTTGGAAACCAACCAGAAGGCCTTGGAAAAGGCGAAAAAAGGTGTGGAACAGCTGAAAAATTTGGATACGCTGTTTACCGACTACGACCGGCAATCGAACGAGCTGTATGAAATTCTGGTAAATTTTAACGAAGCGGCGGCGAACGGAAACTATGACTTGGCGATGCAATATGACGCCCAGTATGGAAAGAAATCGCTGGAATTGGAAAAAACCTATGAGAAGATTCTGGAGTTGCTGGAAAACTTCCGAAAGGGCAATTATTGAGGCGATAAAAAAGGCCCGTCCTTTCTCAGAATGGATAATGGGGTCGTACAGGAGTGAGGCGTGTGACGGAAAAAGATTTCAGATGGAACCGGTTTATTGAAGAAATCTGTTATAGAGATACTGACTCATTATCTGCTGTACAGAAAAATGCGGTTCTTTGCTTTTGGTATGATACCGAGATGCAGAGCGGCGGACATAGCGGGTATTTTGATAATTGCCCGGATATAGTTTCGCGGGAGCTAATAGACGCCATAATGGCGGTTGGCTGCAAAGCCATTGCCGATAATTATCAAAAAGCATTGAAGGATGGCGAAAAGGATGGATGGGTACAAACCGATGATACCTATTATGCTTTTTCGCCGTCGCTGCTCCACTGCTTAATGGAATATGTGGAAAGTAACAGGGATGTTATTTTCAACTGAAAGCCGTGTCGATTATTCATCGACGGATATACAGGATTTTGCAACAGGAAAACCGGGAAAATCCATTGGATTTTCCCGGTTTTTGTTACAGTGTTCCTTTTCGGCCTGCCAGCCGCAGGGTTAGTTTGCGTACACAATCGGCAGGCACCACCAGAAAGGCGATCATCAACACCCTGTGCAGCTCGGTGAAGGTGAGGCCAGCGGTGCGGAAAAGGCTGCCGCCGTAATAGATCAGCACCAGCTGAATCACCGCCACCATCGCCATGATGACGATGAAGGAGGGGTTTTTGTGCAGATGAGCCAGCAGGTTGATGCGATGGGTGCGAGCGTTGAAGCTGTTAAAAATCCCGGTGAAGATGAAGAGCGCAAAAAAGGCGGTCATCAGGTAGATGGGATCGTTGGCGTAGCGGAAAAGGGGCTTGAACAGTGGAAGCTTGAGGAAAAGGACGCACAAAACAATAGTAAACACGCCCATACAGAGGATCTGGTGAAACATATAGCGATTGAGGACAGGCTCATCCCGCCGTTTGGGCGGCTCTTCCATATATTCCTCCAGCGGCGGTTCCCCGGCAAAGGCCAGACCGGCCAGGGTATCCATAATGATATTGATCCACAGCATTTGGATCACCGTAACCGGCGTATCAATACCGATAAAGGGACCAATAATGGATACCCCCACGGCGCAGAGATTCATGGTAAGCTGGAAGATGATGAATTTCCGGATACTCTTAAAAATAGTACGGCCATAAAGAATGGATTTGGCGATAGAAGCGAAGTTGTCATTGAGAATGACAATGTCGCTCGCTTCCTTGGCTACCTCCGTTCCGCTGCCCATGGCGAAGCCAACATCGGCTTTTTTCAGGGCCGGAGCGTCATTGATACCGTCGCCGGTCATGCCTGCCACCAGTCCCATTTCCTGAGCGATGCGCACCAGGCGGCTCTTATCTGTGGGCAGTGCACGGGCCACCACCCGCAAATCGGGCAGATGGCGGCGAAGTTCTTCGTCGCTCATAGCGGAAAGATCGCTGCTGGTGAGAACGCCGTTCTCCGCCGAACCGGTCAGCAGGCCGCATTCCTTGGCGATGGCCGCGGCGGTATCCCGATTATCACCGGTAATCATCACCACCTGCACGCCGGCCCCCCGCACCTGCCGAATGGCCGCCCGGGCCTCTGGCCGCACTTCATCCCGGATGCCGATCAGTCCCACCAAAATCAGCCGGGAGAAATTCCCGCTTTCGGTTACCTCGGTCTCGGATACCGCCACGGCCAGCACCCGCATGGCGCTGTGGGTCATATCCTTCCAGCCGGATTCCAGCAGATGGCGATTGTTCAGCGGCTGAATGCGGCCTTTTTCATCATAGTAGCGGGTACAGGCGGACAGCAGCTTTTCTGGAGCGCCCTTCACCAGGGTACAGTCCTGGCTGCCCTGCAGATGCACGGCGGAAAATTTGCGGGCGCTGTCAAAGGGGACATGCCGGTCGGTTTGCAGATTGGCGGTTCCCCGGGTCATGGGAAGAACGAATTCCAGCAGTGCCCGGTCGGTGGCATTGCCCCCCAAGGCGCCCTTGTCGGATACCACGCTTTCGTTGTTGCGGCCGCAGGACAGTTCGATCCATTCCCACAAATCCCGTTTTTTGCGTAGATCTTCCGGGCGTTTATACACGGTTCCGTCTCCTGTGAGAATGCGGCTGACTTCCAGTTTGCCCCGGGTCAGGGTACCGGTTTTGTCGGTGAACAGGATGTTCAGGCTGCCGGAGGTTTCGATTCCCACCAGCTTGCGCACCAGCACGTGGTCCTTCAGCATCCGTCGCATGTTGGAGGAGAGAACCACCGTGATCATCATGGGCAGCCCTTCGGGTACGGCCACCACCACCACGGTGATCGCCAATGTTAAGGCATGGAGGATATGGCCGAAAATCAGAGCCGGCTGGGTGAACATCGCGGCAATGCGGGCCCAGTCCATGGCGTTGTCAATGATAATGGAGTGGAAAAGGTCCGCTCCTGCCACCAACCCGGCGGCGATATACCCCAAGCGGCTGATGGTACGGGCCAAGCCCGCCAGCCGCACCTTCAGGGGACTCTCCCGGGTCTCCTCCTGGATTTCCCGGGCCAGGCCGCCGTAGAAGGTGGCGTCGCCCACCCGGCGCACCAGCATCACGCCTTCTCCGGCGCAGACCACCGTGCCCCGAAAGAGCTGGTTATGGCTCAGCAGATCCCCATCCCCATGGCGGCCTTCCTCGCCGCCGGGGGTTTTCTCCGCTTCCTTGGTTTCACCATTGAGGGCGGACTGATCCACGCTGAGCCGTCCGGAAATCAGAATACCGTCGGCGGGAATCCGTTCTCCGGCCTGGAGCAGAACCAAATCTCCCACCACAATATCCGCGATGGGTAGGGAGGATACGCCTGCCGCCCGCCGGACGCGGCACTGAATATGACTGGCATCTTCCTGAAGCTTATTGAAAGCGGATTCGCTGCCGTATTCCGACAGGGTGGAGACAAAGGTAGCTAAGAAGATGGCGATGGCAATGCCGGCGGATTCGAACCAGTCGAAATGGCGGAAGAGAAAAATAACGTTGATGGCTAAAGCCGCCAGCAGAATTTTGATAATCGGATCGCCGAAACTGGCTAAGAACTGCCGGAAGAATCCGTTTCTCTTTTTCTGCGTCAGCTGATTGCTGCCGTGCTGTTCCCGGGACCGCTGCACTTCGGCGGCAGTCAGCCCTTTTTGCGATGGGGCCGCGGTTGCATTCACCCAGACCACTCCTTCGGAATTTACAAGCCGGAACCATTGTCCGGTCGTCTGTTCATCTATATTCCGAAGAGGTGGACAATATGACAGGCCCTGCCTTCGTTTAGAAAGGCAGGGCCTGAAGCTGATGCGATGAGAATGAGCGGCGTTTTCTTCGACTCAGTATTCTTTGTTTTCCAGAATCCGGGTGGAGATGGAAATGGAGAGCCACAGTCCCAGAAAAATGATGGCGATTAACAAAAAGGGGAGAGAACGCAGAAAAACCGGGGAGAAGGTCAGGGTGATATTGGCTTTTTGCAGAATGACCGCTCCGGCTCCGATCAGACCGCCCGGAATAGCAAAGGCCAGAATCATGATCAAACGGCTCTTGTTGACGCCGAATTTATAAAAGATCGGGAAGAGAACAGAAATAAAGAGTACGCTTGCTCCAAAGCAGGAAGCGATAACCAGGAGGGAAGCGAAAATCTCCTCACGAGGCGTTTTTTGAAAAAGCTGGCAGGCGCCATGCACCACGGCGATCACCACAACGCCCAGAGCGCCCACCGACAAGGCGGCTAGATAACGGCTGAGCACCAGCTGCTTTTTCGGAATGGGTGAGGCGGCTGCCAGTTTATCAAAATGACAGGCTTCATCATAGGCGAAGCAATTGATGGACAGCATGGTAAAAAAGACCGCGTAGAATCCCGATAGTGCCGCGTTATCCTCCATGGTGAAAGAGAACATTCCCACAAAGGCCAGCACAAACACCAGCATGATCTTCAGCTGACGGCCCATCAGCCGCCAGTCTTTGATAAATAAGCCTTTCATATCCATTCCTCCTCAGGAATCCCGCCGGGCTTTGATTTTGCCCTTGGTAAAAAACAGCATGATTTCTTCGATAGTGGGGCGGTCGGCGGCCAGATCAGGCAGCTGCCGGACATCCTCTCTGCGGCATAGGCCCTCAAATCCAAAACGGTTTTCCCGCAGCCCGACCAGCCGTCCCTCCAGCGCCGCCAACTGTTCCCGGCTGCCCTTTACCAAAGCATATTTGTCCCGCAGTTCATCCTTCTCTTCGTGGAACAGCAGACGACCGTGATCCAGCAGGGCTATGGTGTCCGCGATTTTGTCCAGATCGCTGGTGATATGGGAGGAAAGCAGAATGGCGTGTTTTTCGTCTTGAAGGAATTCCAGAAACATATCCAGAATTTCATCCCGGACCAGCGGATCCAGGCCGCTGGTTGGTTCGTCCAGTATCAGCAGCTCCGCGCCATGACTCATAGCCACAGCGATGGAGAGCTTCATCTTCATGCCCCGGGAAAAGTCCTTGATCGTTTTTTTATCCGGCAGGCCAAAATCCTTCAGATAGTGCTGGAAGCGTCCGGCATCCCAGCGGGGATACAAGCCGCCTATATAGCCGCTGATCTGCGCAGGGGTCAGGATATCGTGAAAGCAGGGTTCGTCAAACACCACGCCGATACGCTCTTTGACGGCGGTTTCCTGCTCCAGATTATCCATGCCGAAAATGCGGATGCTGCCTGCATCCCGGTGAATCAGATTCAGAATCAATTTTATGGTGGTGCTTTTGCCCGCGCCGTTGGCCCCCACCAGTCCGGTGATGGTGCCGGGGGCAATGGACAAATTCAGATCGGACAGCTGAAAGTCCGCATAGTCTTTCTTCAGTCCCTTTATTTCCAAAATAGCGTCCATATCCGTCGAACCTCTCTTTGTATTGAAAAGATGTTGTTCAGCCTCATTCGTCCTTGTATAATAAACGGATCAGTTCGCAAAGCTCTTCCTCTGGAATTCCCACCGTGCGGGCGGCCTGTGCCGCCTGAGCCAGCAGCGCTTCCACCTGCTTGCGCTTTTCTTCCCGCAGAAGTTCCAGGTTTTTCGCCGCGACAAAGCTTCCCCTTCCGGTCATGGTGACGATAAAACCGTCCCGTTCCAGCTCTTCATAAGCGCGTTTGGTGGTGATCAAACTGATGCGCAGCTCCTTGGCGAGCAGCCGCATGGAGGGCAGCGCTTCTCCCTCTGACAGTTCCCCGGCCACGATGGCGCTTTTGATCTGCGTTACAATCTGCTCGTAAATCGGGACGTCTCCCGTATTACGAATGATGATATGCATCGGTTCACCTCCATCTGTTCATATTGTATATATAGTATATATACAATATTCTGAGTTGTCAAGGAGAAATCTTAAAGAAATGTTTCTGAAACACTTTACAAGATTGTTGGAGATGTTATAATGGAGAAAATTTATAGCTTGAAGGGGGACGGCAATTGGCAGAGGCATCTTTTCACATTTATCTCTTGGCAAACAGAGCATCTTGCAGTATAATCAAAGCACCATATTAAGCAATTTAGGGGGAGAAATAATGGATTATCCGATGCACTACATCTATGCCGGACCCGCGTATTCCACCCTGACTGAGTATGTTCCCGCACCCTACCTGCGCAAAAGTTTTCATTTAAAGACACTGCCGGAAAAGGCGGAACTGCTGATCTGCGGCCTGGGTTTTTATGAGCTGTATATCAACGGCCGCCGGATCACTAAAGGACTGCTGGCGCCTTATATCAGCAATCCCGATGATCTGCTGTATTATGACGATTATGATCTGCTGCCCTATCTACGGGAGGGAGAAAATGTTCTGGGCATCTGCCTGGGCAATGGCTTCCAGAACAATCCCGGCGGCTATACTTGGGATTTCGATAAGGCCCGGTTCCGGGGCGCACCGGAGATGGCGCTGCGGTTGGATGTGGATTTTTCTGACGGGGAAACCTTGTCCTTGGAAAGCGACGAGACCTTCCGCACTGCACCTTCACCTATATACGGCGACGACTACCGCAACGGAGAATATTATGACGCCCGGCGGGAGATCCCCGGGTGGTGCGAACCGGGTTTTGACGACAGCGGCTGGGCCTTCGCCAAGAAAGCGCCCCTGCCCCGGGGCGAGGCGGTGCTCTCCCGTATCGAGCCGATTACCGTTGCCAGGGAAATCCAACCGGTGTCGGTGATTCCCTTCGAGGACGGCTATCTGTATGATTTCGGGGAAGATGCCGCAGGCGTGTGCCGCCTCACTATTCAGGGCGAAGCGGGGCAGATCATCTCCCTCTACCATGCAGAAAGCATCAAGGAGGGCAAGCTGGACCGCCGGAGCATCTCCTTTGATGAAAACGACTATGTCCAGAAGGACATTTACATCTGCAAAGGAGAGGGTGTGGAAAGCTACACCCCCACGTTCACCTATCATGGCTTCCAGTATGTGCTGGTAAAGGGGCTGAAGCCGGAACAAGCGGATAAAAGCTTGCTGACTTATGTGGTGTTCCATACCCGGCTGCGGGAACGGGGCGGCTTTTCCTGCTCCGATGAGACAATCAACGCCTTGCAGGCTATGGTCCGCCGCTCCACCCTTACCAACTTTCATCATTTCCCCACCGATTGTCCCCAGCGGGAGAAAAACGGCTGGACCGCTGATGCCTCCCTTTCCACCGAACACACCCTGCTGAATCTGGAGCCGGATAAAAATTACCACGAGTGGCTGCGGAACATCCGTAAGGCGCAGGCGGACGACGGTTCCCTGCCGGGCGTTGTGCCCACCGGCGGCTGGGGCTTCGCCTGGGGCAACGGTCCGGCTTGGGACAATATCCTGGTTTACGCACCTTACATGACTTATCTGTACCGCCACGACAAGGCGATCCTGAAGGAAAACGCCCATGCCATCCTGCGGTATCTGGATTATCTCACCACCCGCATTCGGGAGGACGGACTGATCTGCTGGGGATTGGGAGACTGGTGTCCTGTAGGTCGTTTTGCCGATCACTACAAATCCCCGCTGGAATTTACCGATACGGTGCTGTCTATGGATATCTGTGAGAAGGCAGCCTACATATTTGGGGAACTGGACATGGCCGAGCAGAAGGCGTTTGCGATGGGTATTTATCATCGGCTGCGCCAAGCGGGCCGGGAGCGGCTGCTGGATCTCTCCACCATGACCGCCCTGGGCCGCTGCCAGACTTCCCAGGCTATGGCGATTTTCTACTCCCTGTTTGACGAAGGAGAGAAGCCGGAGGCCTTCCGCCGGTTGTTGGAGTTCGTTCACGAATATGACGATCATATGGACGTGGGTGTGCTGGGAGGCCGGGTGATCTTCCATGTGCTGGCCGATTACGGCTGCAGTGATCTGGCTTATAAGATGATCGCCCGCCCGGACTATCCCTCTTACGGCGAATGGCTCAGCCATGGCGCCACCACCTTGCGGGAGCAGTTCCTGCAGGATGAGCGTTTCTCTCTGAACCATCATTTCTGGGGGGATATCAGCCACTGGTTTATCCGCCATCTGGCGGGTATCTGCTATAATCCCCGCCGCAGAGGTGCGGAGGCGGATATCCGGCCTTCCTTTGTGGAGCAGCTGACTTTTGCTGAGGGATGGCACGAGGCGCCGGAGGGCAAAATCGCCGTGCGCTGGGAACGGACGGAGGAGGGTATTCGGTTGAATGTCCAAGCGCCGGAAGGCTTGTACGGCCGAATTTATCTGCCCCAGGGCTATCTTTTTGCGGAAGATAGGCTGGCGGTGAAGCCGCTGTGCTCAGGGAGCTATGCGATTACCGCAGGCTAAATAAATGATAAACCAAGTTGAAAAGAACGTCCCCTCTGCACTGACAGAGGGGGCGTTCTTTTGGTGTTCAGCCAGGATCACCCGGCGTATTCCTTGATTTCAATGCTGTTGATAAGAACCTTTTCATCAGGCTTGCCGTCTTCATCGGTTTTTACCCCGGCAATAGCATCCACCACATCCATGCCGTCGTATACCTGGCCGAATACGGTATGGCCCTTGCCGTTGGTGCGCCAGGCGCCGTCCAGATGGATATTTCCGCCATACTGCGCATACAAATCCCAGACCTTGCCGGGCACCATGTCAGGGATGGGCGCATCGCTGTAATACTGATTAAATAGCTGTTCCCAGTTGGGATACTGGGAGGAATACTGCTGTTTAAACTGTTTTTTTGTTTCGGCGAATTGCTCGTGGTTTTTCTCGTAAGTTTTTTTCAAATCTGCCGCTGTGCTGCCGGTAGGGCCGCCCTGGTTGATAAAAAACTGGCTGCCGTTGGTGTTTTTGCCGGAATTGGCCATAGCCAGGGAGCCGCGGAGGTTCATCAGCTTCTGATCGAATTCGTCCTCAAAGGATTTTCCCCACTTGCTCTCGCCACCCCGGCCGGTTCCTTCAGGATCACCGCCCTGGATCATGAAATCCGCGATAACCCGGTGAAAGGTCAGCCCGTCATAATAGCCCTGCTTAGCCAGATCGGTGAAATTTTCCACCGCCTTGGGCGCCGCTTCTGGAAAGAAACGGATGGAGATATCCCCCATACTGGTGTGCATAATGGCGACGGTGTCGCCGGCCGCGGGCTGATCCAGCTGAAAGCCGTAATCCTTATCCTGATAAACCGTAGTTACTTCAGAGCGGCCGCCACCGCATCCTCCCAATCCCGCTATTCCCAACAGCAGAGCTGCTGCAGCGGCGGTGAAGCGTAAGGTCCTTTTCTTCATGCCAATAATCCCTGTCCTTTTCTGTTAGATGTATGGTTCAAGGTGATTTTCTGCAGATGGGGGAACGTGCCTCGTCAAGACGCAGGAAGCGATTGATCTCATCGATCTCCTGTGCCTGCCGCCGCAGTTCCGCCTGGCAGTCCGAGTCCTCCGCCAGCAGCCGTCCCACATGCCTTACCCCCCGCACAAAAGCCGATTCCAACGGTATGTGGATATGTTCCCGGACCAGAGGACAGACCCGCCATGCCCGTGGGTCGTAAACAGCCCGCACTCTTCCTTCCTCGCTGAGATAGGGATAAAGAGGAAAGAAACGGCAGGCCAGCGGCCGTCTGGATCGGCTGCATTGTCCGCCGCAAACCAGAAGGCCGCCGCTGTCGTTGGGTAGTACGGTGAATCCTGGCTCCCCCTCCAGCACTGCCGCCTCCCCAGGGAATAAACGCATTCCACTGGGACGTCCTTCCGAACCAGCGGGAATACACTCGCCGCAGCAAGAGGCGCCGCAGACGGTTCCGCAATCTCCGGCCAGCGGGGTGAGATCATCCAGCAGAGCATACAGGAGGAGAAAATCCGCCTTAACCATAGGTACGGATATCGATGGAGGTGATGGTGACATCCTCGCGGGGCATATCGCCGGCGGCAGTGGGGACGGAGGCGATGGCGTTTACCACATCCATGCCGTCATACACCTGGCCGAACACCGTGTGGCGGAAATCCAGCCAGGGGGTACCGCCCACCTTGGCATAATTCTCCGTGACCTCGGCGGGATATCCCTGCTCCGCTGTCATACCGCGCATCTGGAGCAGCATATTGTCCGGGGCGGACGCGGCCTGGACGATAAAAAACTGGCTGCCGTTGGTGTTGGGACCGGCGTTGGCCATGGACAGCGCGCCGCAATAATTGCGCAGTTCGATATCCGGCTCATCCTCAAAAGAAGAACCCCAGATGCTTTCGCCGCCCCGGCCGGTACCTTCCGGGTCACCGCCCTGAATCATAAAATCTTTGATGACCCGATGGAATTTCAGGCCGTTGTAGTAGCCGTTTTTGGCATGAGTGGTAAAATTTTCAAAGGTCTTGGGGGTTTTGTCCGGGAAGAGCCGGATGGAGATATCCCCCATGCTGGTGTGCATGATGGCGACGGTCTCGCCGGCGACGGGTTTGTCCAATTGATTCATGCTGTTGATCAATCCTTTCCGTTATTTATATTGGTTATATTTTTTCAGCGCCGCGTTGAGATCAGCGTATTGGTGAACAGGCTGGAATAGTTGAGAGAATCGAATTCCTGGCTGTGCATGATGAGATAATATTCGAGATAAAAATAGATACGGCCGGAGACCTCCGGGGTATTCATCACATATTCCAGAAAATCTTCTACCCAGTCCGCCGCCCCTCAATGGTAAAAGGATAGCCGATATCCATTGCGCCGCTGAGACCGAAATAGGAAGCGTTGGGATATACAAACTCGCTGAAAATAAACTTTTTGCTTAGATCATGGAGATCAATGGACAGACCTTTGTCCTAAAAATATTTCGCCGTTTTATAGCAGTATTCGGTCAGTTTGGCGCAGGTTTCCTCTACCGTAAGGCCCTGTCATTCAGGGGAAGCAGGCTGCTTGGCACCGGAGGCGTCCTGATCGCTGAGAAAAAAGAAGAGATCCTTCTGCAGCCCTTTTTCCTGAGCGTCCCGGAGAATGGCCTCCGCGTATTCCAGCGTGGACCAGCCGCAGCCATCGACCTTCAGAATGCCCCATTCTTCAAAAGGCGTATTCGCCAGCTGTTCGTCGGATTTCCTCAATACGCCTACCTGTACCCAGTTCATGCCGTTGTCTCGCAGCTGTCCCAGACATTCCCACTGGGTTTGACCGCCCCACACGGTTTTCCAGAGATAATCCACCACGGTGCCGCCCGGCATTTTGCCGCCGCTGAAAATATCGCAGTCCGCCCTCACCACCCGGTCGGCGGGATCAAAACCCATGGAGGAATTGGCGGATGAGGATGAAGCATCGGCGGAGGATACGGTTTGGCAGGAGCATGCCGTCAGAGACAAGGTCAGGGCAGCGGAAAGAACCAGACCTTTGGCTTTCAGTATAACGCAGGAGCAGCTCCGTTATGTTGACCTACTCCTGTGCATATGGCGAAAAACGCACCATTCCAGGTTAATGCTTTAATCCGGTTTATCCGACAGCCGCGCCCCCCCTCGTCGGCAACAAAAAACGTAGGATAAGCTGAATGTCGCCGTTTTACGCACTATCCAGATCAGCCCTGTAGAAGACGTCGACAATGATCAACTGCGGCAGAGAGGCGCCAGATTTGGAGAACGGAACAAAGGTATTATAACCGCAAGTACCCCTGATCGTCAACTCCACAGTTGCGGCGCCTGTGTGGGCAGTTATTGAAGAAGCTGCCCACGCAGGCGTCAGTAAAAAGGTATAAACATATAATAGAAGATTACTAAATAAAATAATAACATTTTATTATTTCACTTTGACGGAATCGTTCGTGGTGTAGCATAACGGTTGCTGTCGAAGACTGGCGAAATTATTTCAATTTATTTTTAAAAAACCATTGACAGACGAATCTCAACGTGGTATTCTAATAAAGCTGTCGCGAGACACAGCGACAAAAGGTATTGACATAGTGTTGATACTGTGTTATACTAAATGTCCACTTTGGAAATCTCGCAGTGGCCCAAGTTATTCTTTATAAAATGATTTGGATTGGGACCTTGAAAATTAAACAACGTGAGAGAGAAACCCGTTAATGAAAAAAGGCGATGACGGAAGTCAAAGCGAAAGAATACGCTAAGCGTAAAAAGAGAGCTTGAAAGAGCGATCTAAGAATGATTGAGGCAGCCGGAAGGCTGTTTTGATAAAATTTTTAGAGAGTTTGATCCTGGCTCAGGACGAACGCTGGCGGCATGCCTAACACATGCAAGTCGAACGGAGATATTTGGAAGCTTGCTTTTGGATATCTTAGTGGCGGACGGGCGAGTAACGCGTGAGCAACCTGGCCTTCAGTGTGGAACAACGTCTGGAAACGGGCGCTAATACCGCATGACGCAGTGGAATCGCATGGTTCTGCTGTCAAAGGAGCAATCCGCTGAAGGATGGGCTCGCGTCCGATTAGCTAGATGGTGAGGTAAGGGCTCACCATGGCGATGATCGGTAGCCGAACTGAGAGGTTGATCGGCCGCATTGGGACTGAGACACGGCCCAGACTCCTACGGGAGGCAGCAGTGGGGGATATT
>CABULH010000023.1 GCA_902492455.1 uncultured Oscillospiraceae bacterium | reverse complement strand
TTTCTCACGAATGCAAAAGGCGTTATATCGCTTTCAAGTCCCGTTTCTCGCACCAAGTCGCCGACCCGCTCATTCCGCTGCGTCTCCTTTCCGCAAAAGGTCATGCTCGGCTCACCTGCTCGGTTGCAAACGTCCTCGCGACGGTTCGCTGTCGCTACCAACCTTTTGTGGCGTGGTTTCCAAGTCCTATAATTCCACTCGGACCAATGCGAAAAGATAGTGGTGCACGGAACCTTCCGCTGAACAAGTCGTTGAACTTCTTGAAATTTGTGTGATATAATCGTCCAAAGCGCTCTATATCTATAAATATTGAATCAGAAGGACATGCATATGGGGTGGGGGAAATAATGAAAAAAAGATTCCTTGTCATGTTAACAGCTACGATCTATGTCGTTCAAGCGTTGCTTCTATATATTCTGTCACCAGTCTTACTCTTCATAAAGACTACAAACCCGCCGTTACCTGTAAGTAAGTATTTACTCATTGTCTTTTTCTTGCTGTCAATTATATTCATCATTGTGAATATTGTGACAGCATTTTTAGAACTGAGAAATTCAAACAACAGCACGCAAAAAATCCCTCTTGGCACGATAATGGGATTTAAGCTGGCGTTTATTCCCTTTTTCATTAGCCATAGTTATTGGTTTATTCTAGCAATGGGTGGGACGGCTAATCCGTTTTTAATGATTTTATGGTTTGTTATACCCTTTCTATTTTTATTTTACGCCTATCTGGTTTTATTCTCCACTTCGTCCTATTTGATTGTACAAATACTAAAATTACGCAAAAACGGTACTCTTACAAAGGGACAATGTATTTTACATATCATGATGCAGTTGTTGTTCTTTATCGATGTAGTAGATTCTGTATATTTGTTTTTTAAATACAGAAAATGCAACTGAATGATGAAGTCAATTGCTTTCGCAACAGATCTTTTACATTTCACCTATACATTACGAAAGGCCATCGAATATACATAAGAACAAACCCAGGACGGCTTCTCCGCGCCACCTGGGTTTGTTCTTATGTATATTCAAATATCCCTTTATTCTTTCCCCTACCGAATGAAATTCGTCCGAAGCGTCGGTTCCCGCTCCGGGTCCGGGACTCCCGCTGCACGGCCCGCTTGAACACAAAGCAGCAGCCAGGCCATCTGCCTTCCCAGCGTCCGCATGATCTGCAGCCCTTCTTCATCCCGAAGAACATCCTCCGGCACCCTGCCATGAACCGCATTCCAATACTGGGAAGCAACCACCGGCATCCGATTAATGGTAAAATACTTATTGATCTGATCAAAAGCAGCACTGGCTCCCCCGCGGCGGCAGCTTACCACCGCTGCTCCGGGTTTTCCCGCCAGCCGACTGCCGCCAGCATAAAACACCCGGTCGAGAAAAGAAGTCAGCGCCCCCGATGCGGCTGCATAGTGAACCGGAGAGCCAAAAACAAAACCGTCCGCCGCTCCTGCTTTTTCCAGAAAGCGATTGACAGCATCCTTACGGAAACACTCTCCCGTTTCTGCGCAGGCACCGCAGGCGATACAGCCTGCCAGCGGCTCATTGCCCACCCAAAATTCCTCTGTTTCGATTCCCTGTTCCTCCAAAACGTCCGCTACCTCCCTTAGCGCCATATGGGTGCACCCCTCCCGATGAGGTCCGCCGTTAACCAACAATACCTTCATTCTGCTTACCTCCGTTTTCTATTTGAATTTGACGCCTTTATTTTCAGATTACTCCGCCAAGTGCTTTCCCGTCAAGAAAAAATTGAAATTCTATTCATCTGAACCCTATACCTCTTTTTGGCAAGATATGCTATAATAAGCTAATCGTTAGGAACATTGGCGGAATCAACCTGAAAGGAGGCGGAAGGACTGAATCTGCTGTATCTGCGGTATGCGCTGGAAGTGGAAAAAACAGGCTCCATCACTCAGGCGGCGGATAACCTTTACACCACCCAGCCCAACCTGAGCAAAGCGATCAAAAAGCTGGAAAGCGACATGGGGATGGCTATTTTCAAACGCACTACCAAGGGCTTGGCACCCACCAAGCGGGGCGGCCAATTTCTCGACCGGGCCCGCTCCATTTTGAACCAGCTGGACGAATTGGAAGCGCTTTTTCAACCCACCGGTGCGCAGCGCATCGTTTTCAGCGTTTCCATCCCTCGTGCCAGCTACATCGCCTATTCCTTCACCAAGTTTGTTCATTCCTTCGGCGGCGGAGAACTGGATATTGACTTTAAAGAAACCAATTCTCTGGAAACCATCAGCAGCGTGGCGGAGCATGAATATAAGCTGGGCATCATCCGCTATCCATTGGAACAAGAGGAGTATTTCATGCGTCTGCTGTGTGAACGGGATCTCCAGCATCATCTGCTGTGGGAATACGAGCCGCTTCTGCTTTTCTCCAGAGAGCATCCGCTTACCCGTCAGGAAAGCATTTACGAGTCAGATCTGGCCTCCTCCACCCTGCTGGAACACGGTGATCTGCTCAATCCCGCCGCCCGCCTGGCGGCACGGGAGACGCCTGCTCCTGCTGCCCGCAGGATTTTTCTTTATGAGCGCGGCAGTCAATTCGATCTGCTGCATTCCCTTCCCAATGCCTATATCTGGGTTTCTCCCATCCCCGAGGAAATGCTGAAACAGCATCAGCTGGTACAGCGCCGCTGTCACCGTCCGCCTCATCCTACCCGGGATATGATCATCTATCCCAAGGGTTATGCTTTTACTGAATTGGATAAGGCCTTCATCGCCAAGCTGACGGGTACCATCCGCGAATTATCGGAAATAGAAAGCACTTAACTCATCCAGCGTTGTAAAATGCAGTCCGGTGCATTTTACAACGCTTTTCATTTCGTCGCCGGTTTATAATTTTTAGTAGAAAAATGCTGTTCTGTATAATTCTTTGGATTTTATTTTTCTTCTTTTTATCTTATTCTTATAAATATGAAAATAGAATATGAAGGAGAAATGCGTAAGATGTACAAACGTTGGACAGCCACCGCTTTTGCTCTGTTGTTTCTTTGCTCCGCCGGATGTTCAGGAGCTCCTGCCGTCAGCGAACCGGCGGGCAGCCGCATTCCTATATCCGGCAGCCATGGAAGCTCCGACAGCACAACAGCCACCACATCAGAGTTGACGGAGAGCTCAGCCTCCTTGTCATCTGAAAATGGATCATCCCCTTCCGCTTCTTCCACAAGCCGGCCGGACACCTCCTCTGAGATCTCTGCCTCTTCAGATACAAGCGCTCAGCCTGAACCTATTGTTTGGAAGGAATCCTCCGATTTTATCATGCCTAAGATGTTCTCCGACAACTGCGTACTACAGCAAAAAAGCACAGTAAAGGTCTGGGGTGAATACAAAAAGGATGGCCCGCTGACTTTGGTGTTGGGGGATCAGGAGTTTCATACCACCTGTACCAATGGGAAATTTGTCTTTTCTATTTCCACCCCTGCCGGAGCTTTAAAAAGTTATGATATGGTGATTCACGACGGCACTTTTAAAAAAACCATACGCAACGTGGCAATCGGGGAGGTGTTTCTCTGCGGCGGCCAATCCAACATGGTGTTCTTTGGGGTAGAACTGAGTACAAAGCCGCCGGAGGCGACGGATGGCGGCAATCCCTTTATCCGCTTCACCAACACCGTTCCAGTTCCCAAACAAGTGGAAACTCCTCAAGCCAATCTGCAGGGAACCTGGTACGCTATGGCCAATGCCACCTTTGACGGCATGAGCGCCTTCGCCAACTACTTTTCCCGAACCATGTTCGCCCAGTTGAACGTCCCTATCGGTGTGGTTACCTGCGCTATGTCGGATTCCTCTCTGGCCGCCTGGCTGACCCCGACGGATGCGGCAAAATTGAAAAATGAGAATACCTCTCTTTCGGCACCCTATTATCAACATACGCCGGGACAGCTATACAATACCATTCTCTATTCTTTTCTGGACTACAAATTTAAAGCAGCGGTATGGTATCAGGGAGAAAGTTCCACACCCGAAACCTATGCGCAAAACCTGCAAACCTTCATCACCACTTGGAGAAAATATCTCAGCGATGCTTCTCTGCCCTTTGTCATCGTCCAATTGCCCGGATACGACACCACCAGCGATTGGCCTGTATTGCGCCAAGGTCAAAAGGATGCCTGCAACGCCCTTGCCAACTGCGCTTACAGCGTCAATATCGATCTGGGAGAGAAAGGAAATATCCATCCACAGGATAAAAAACCAGCGGCTGAACGCGCCGCCTATGCTATGCTCAATCTGGTGTACGGAAAAAATATGCCGCGCCCCGCTGTATTCCAGAATGCATCCAAAAATAACGGCACTATTACGGTGGAATTTCAAAACGCCAAGGGATTAAAGTTAAAAAACAATACCGGTGTAGGATTTGAGATCAGCACCGACGGCCGCAATTGGACGCCAGTGGATCCAGCAAAAGTTTCGGTCAGCGGTTCCACTGTCCGGATTTCTGGCGCAGCCGGCGCTGCTCATATCCGTTACGCCTGGGCCAGCTGGCCGGAGGTCTCCCTCTTTAACGGGGACGGACTGCCTGCCGAACCCTTCTGCGCGGCTTTGGCTTGAGGTGAAATGGATGAAAAAAGCGGGGTGCATTTTGATGTCTCTGATTCTTACTCTATCCGCCGCCGGCTGCAAGCCTCAAGTCAATTCGTCCGGGACTCCTGTCACCACAGCAAATTTCACCATCGATCCGGCAGTGCCGGAAAGCGAGGCTTTTCAGCTTCCCGGCCTTCTATCCTCTCAAGCGGTTTTGCAGCAGAATACCGTGCTGAAAATGTGGGGACAGTACGCAGTGGATGGTCCGATAGCCGTTAAAATCAATGACCAGACCTTTTATGGGGAATGTAAAGACGGCGCTTTTGAGCTGCTTGTAAAAACACCGGCAGCCTCCAAGGAGAATACCGTTACCTTTTATTCCGCCACAGAAAAAAAGACGATTACCGATGTATGGTTCGGAGAGGTGTTTCTCTGTGCCGGGCAATCCAATATGCAGTTTACAATGGCCGGCATCGATGCGCCCGAATTTCAGCAGACTGATTTTACGTCAGAGAACCTGCGCATAGCTACCGTGCCGGTTCTGACAGTGGATCATCCGGTCACCGAGCCATATACGGAGACCGCCGCCGTCTGGCAGAATATCGATTCCGGCACCTTAGCCTCAGCTTCCGCTGTGGGTTACTATTTCGGCGTGGAGATGCAGAAAAATCTTCGGTGCCCGGTGGGTATCGTAGTCTGTGCCGCGGGAGACACCATCATCGCTTCCTGGCTGTCCACCGAAGATGTACAGAAACTCCCCCCTATTTACCAGGGAGAAACCGATTATTGGGTCCGCAGCCCCGCTCATATGTACAATACCATGCTGCATCCTATTCTCAACTACTATTTTCGCTCCGTCATATGGTATCAGGGGGAAAATCAGTCTTATCAATACGATGTGTTTTTGACAGAGATGATCCAGGATTGGCGCCAATACTTTCAGCGTCCCGATCTCCCCTTTACCGTCATTGAGTTGGTGGCCTGCGGGGAATCCTGGCTGGAAAAATGGCCGGAGATCCGCGCCATGCAGCGAAAGGTGTGCGAAACACTGGGAAATTGCACCTTATCCGTGGGAGTGGATTTGGGCGAAGAATTTGAGATTCATCCTACAGACAAACAACCGGTAGGACAGCGTGCGGCCTATGCCACGCTGAACGCTCTGTACAGCGGCGATAAGCCGAATAGTCCCGTTCTCAAAAAAGCCTCTCTGCAGGATCAGCAGGTGGTACTGGAATTCACCAATGCCCAAGGGCTAAAGATCCTGGGAGATGGAAAAGGCTTTGAGGTCAGTCCGGACGGCAAGGCTTATTATGCCGCTCAAGCGAGGGTAGAAGGAGAAAAGGTGTTGCTTACCTATGACGGCAGCTTTACGCCCGCCTATGTGCGATATGCCTGGGCAAATTTTTCCCGGCCTCTGGCTTGCTTGTACAACGGCGGCGATATGCCCGCCGACAGTTTTCTCATCAAAGTAGAATAAGGAAATCCCCCATCGGCGCTGCCGATGGGGGATTTGTTTACAGCAATCAGCTGTTAAACGCATCTTTCAGCTTATCAAAAAAGCCCTTTCTCTTTTGGTAATTGCCGTCTCCAGTAGCTTCCTCAAAGCTCTTCAGGATTTTCTTCTGCTCCGATGTCAGGTTTTTCGGAACCTCCACCGTTACCCGCACAATCTCATCCCCACGGCCGCGGCCGTTGATATAGGGGATTCCCTTTCCCTTCAGCTTGAAGGTATCGCCGGGTTGGGTTCCTTCCTTGATGGAATAAGCCATATTGCCGTCCAGAGTGGGGATGGATACCTCTGCACCCAGCGCTGCCTGCGCAAAGGTCAGCGGCAGTTCGCACCATATGTTATAGCCGTCCCGCTCAAAGATGGCGTGCGGACGTACATTCACCTGAATCTGCAGATCCCCTGCCGGTCCGCCATTGGCTCCAGCGTTTCCCTTGCCGTGAACGGTGATCACTTGACCATCATCGATACCTGCCGGGATATTGATACCGATGGTGGCCGGACGCCGAACCTGTCCGCTGCCGTCGCAGGACTTGCAGGGAGAATCGATGATTTTGCCCTTTCCGCGGCATTGGGAACAGACGGATTGTGTCTGCATCACGCCAAAAGGAGTGCGCTGTTGCCGGCGTTCCTGTCCCGTACCGTTGCAGGTGGGGCAGGTTTTAGGGTTTGATCCAGGGGCGGCGCCGGAACCGTGACAGGTTTCACAGGTGCTCACCAGATGGATACTCACCTGTTTCTGGCAACCTCTGGCGGCTTCTTCAAAGGAGATCACCACCGACGCGGAGGCATCGCTGCCCCGCCGGGGAGCGTTGGGATTCTGCCGCCGGCTGCCGCCGCCGAAGAAGGAACTGAAAATGTCTCCCAAATCGATGTCCATATTGTCAAAACCATAGCCCTGGTAGCCGCCGGAACCAAAATTGGGATCCACTCCCGCGTGTCCGAACTGGTCATACCGGGCCTTTTTCTGGGGATCCGATAACACCTCATAGGCTTCGTTGACCTCTTTGAAAGCCGCCTCCGCCTGCTTATCTCCCGGGTTTAGGTCCGGATGATATTTCTTGGCCATCTGACGATAAGCCTTTTTTATCTCCTCGTCCGAAGCGCCCTTCTGGACACCCAATACTTCGTAATAATCTCGTTTGTTTTCTGCCATTGTGCTACCATGCCTTTCCGGCTCCGAACCGCCTGAAAAGCGGACGGAGGATATAAGCGCGCCGAACCTATGACAGCACGGTCAGCCGCCGGAAATCCGGCGGCTGACCCGCGCTGTCATTCGATTAATGCACTTCGCCGTTGTAATACGTGCCGTCGCCGTCTGCGGGGGGAGGGGTGGCCCCGCCATCCGCAGGAGCGCTGCCGTCCGCCGGCGCGCTGGCCTGATAAATCTTGGAGGAAACCTCATAGAACTTCTTCATCAGATCTTCCTGGGAAGCCTTGATAGCGTCGGTGTCCTCACCCTTAAGTTTTTCTTTCAAATCGGCAATCTTGGCTTCCAGCTCACTCTTGTCAGCGGCTTCCACCTTGTCTCCCAGATCATTCAAGGATTTCTCACATTGGTAAACGGCCTGATCGGCGCTGTTGCGGATCTCCACCGACTCTCTCTTTTTCTTGTCTTCCGCCGCATACTGCTCGGCTTCCTTCACAGCGCGGTCCACATCCTCCTTGGACATATTGGTGTTGGAGGTAATAGTGATCTTCTGCTCACGGCCGGTGCCTAGATCCTTGGCGCTGACGTTGACAATGCCGTTGGCGTCGATATCGAAGGTAACCTCAATCTGCGGCACACCCCGGGGAGCCGGCGCAATGCCGTCCAGATGGAACACACCCAAGGTTTTGTTGTCCTTGGAGAATTCCCGTTCGCCCTGCAGGACATGAACCTCCACGGAGGGCTGGTTATCCGCCGCGGTGGAGAAGATTTGGCTCTTCTTGGTGGGAATGGTGGTATTCCGGTCGATGACCTTGGTCATGACTCCGCCCATAGTCTCCACGCCCAGGGAAAGGGGCGTAACATCCAGCAGCAGCAGGCCCTTGACCTCACCGCCCAGCACGCCGCCCTGGAGAGCAGCGCCCATAGCCACGCACTCATCCGGATTGATTCCTTTAAACGGCTCCTTGCCGGTGAACTTCTGCACCGCTTCCTGCACGGCGGGAATACGGGTAGATCCGCCCACCAGCAGGACCTTATCGATCTGCGAAGCGGACAGGCCGCTGTCGCTGAGAGCCTGCTTCATCGGCACCAGAGTCGCATCCACCAGACTGGCGGTCAGCTCGTTGAACTTGGCCCGGGTCAGGGTCATGTCCAGATGTTTCGGGCCGGTGGCATCAGCGGTGATAAAGGGCAGGTTGATGGTACTGGTAGTGCTGCCGGACAGCTCAATCTTTGCTTTTTCAGCCGCTTCCCGGAGACGCTGCATGGCCATTTTATCCTGTGACAGATCGATGCCGGTATCCGCTTTGAAGCCCTGCACCATCCAATCCACGATTTTCTGGTCGAAATCGTCGCCGCCCAGGCGGTTATTACCAGCGGTAGCCAAAACTTCCTGTACGCCGTCGCCCATCTCGATGATAGACACGTCGAAGGTACCGCCGCCCAGATCATATACCATGATCTTCTGATCGGTTTCCTTATCAATACCGTAAGCCAAGGCCGCAGCGGTGGGTTCATTGATAATCCGCTTAACCTCCATGCCGGCGATCTTTCCCGCATCCTTGGTAGCCTGACGCTGGGCGTCGGTGAAATAAGCAGGGACAGTGATAACCGCTTCCACTACTTTGTCGCCCAGGTAAGCTTCCGCATCCTGCTTCAGCTTTGTGAGGATCATAGCGGAAATTTCCTGAGGGGTGTAATCCTTGCCGTCGATGGTTACCTTATGATTGGTGCCCATCTCCCGCTTGATGGAAGAGATGGTGCGGTCGGGATTGGAAACCGCCTGCTGCTTAGCAACACGGCCGACGATCCGCTCGCCGTCTTTCTTAAACGCCACCACAGAAGGGGTCGTACGCGCGCCTTCTGCGTTGGGGATCACCACCGGCTCGCCGCCCTCGATAACGGCGACACAGGAGTTGGTGGTGCCAAGGTCAATACCAATAATCTTTGCCATAGTCTATTACCTCCACTTTCGCTAAATACAAATGATATATCTGTCACTGCCGCCGTCACCGGCATCAGTTGGCAACCTTTACCATGGCGGGCCGCAGAATGCGGTTTCCCACCTTATAGCCTTTCTGGAACACTTCCGTAATGGTATCCGGCTCCACCCCATCGGCATCCTCACGCATCACAGCGTTATGCCATTCGGGATTAAAGGCCGCGCCGTCCGCCTCAATTTCTTCCAGCCCCAGCTTCTGCAGAGTCTCCTGAAACTGGCGGATGGTCATGTCCACGCCCTTTTTGTACTCTTCGCCCTCGGGCGCCGCCACCGCGCGCTCCAGATTATCCACCGAAGTCAGCAGCTGCCGCAGCGTTTCCGCTTTGGTAAATTCTCCCAACTGCTCCTTTTCCTGTTCCGTCCGGCGCTTGTAGTTGGCGTATTCGGCCAGCATCCGCTGATACTGGTCCTTCATAGCCTCCAGTTCTTTCTTCACGCCGTCCAGTTCCTTTTCCAGAGCCTCGGTCTTATCAACCTTCGCTGCCTTTTCGCTTTTTTCTTTTTTGGCCTTTTTCACCGGTTTATCGGCGGGTTCCACCGTCTCTTTGGCCTCGGATTTCACCGACGATGTTTCCTCTGTTTTTTCGGCTTCCTCGTTTTCCATCGGCTGTGCCGATTTCTTTTCCTCCAAGGGTACGGCCTCCTTAATTTTCATTATCCATCAACTCCGTCAGCAAACGGCCGACGGCCTTGGCGATATATTCCAGCCGCGGGATCGCCGCGGCATAATCCATCCGCAGGGGACCGATAATGCCGATAGAACCATCCGCCCCGTCCCCCAACAAATAACGGGTGACGATGATGCTGGAGCCGTCCAGCTCCGGGCGATGACTTTCATTGCCCAGCACCACCCGCAAACCGCCTGGATGAGCAGTGAGCATATCCGCCAACAGCTCCCGGCGAGCCAGAAAATCCAGCAGCGACCTGGCGCGCTCCAGCTGATAATCCGGATGACGCAGCAAATTGAGCTGTCCGCTGAGCATGACGTCCGCTTCCGCCGCCTCCTGTACCAGTTCATAAAAAGCGGTCAGCGCCGGGGCGCAGATTAATCCGTATTCCCCCAGAGATACCAGCAGCCCCTGCACCTGAGGCAGACCCACACCGGTCAGCGGCAAGCCGATAAAGGCGTCGGTCAGCGCGTTGGACAGTTTCTGCAGCAGTTCTCCGTCCACGTCGAAATCAAACCGGCACATCCGGCTGCGCAACACGCCCACGTTCGTCATTAGCAGTAACGCCGCGCTACGGGGAGACACCCGCATAACCTCAATCCGCCGAATTGAGGCGCTTTGCTGATCCGGGGTGGTGGTTACCGCAGCACAGCCCGTGGTGGCGGCCAGCGCCTGTGAAGCCTCTTCAATCAACCGCTCCGGATCGCTGGCAGAGCTTTTGAGCAGTTCGTCCAGTTCCCGTTGGGCCTCTTCCGCCAAACGACGGCGTTTCATCAGCTTATCGATATACAAACGAAAAGCCTGAGCTGTGGGAATTCGCCCGGCCGATGTGTGAGGCTGCTCCAAAAATCCCATGGAAGACAACTCGGCCATTTCGTTGCGGATCGTGGCGGAAGATACGGCATTATCCAGCTTTTCCACCACAGTCTTGGAACCCACCGGTTCGCCGCTCTGGATATAGGCTTCAATAATGGCGGTTAGAATTTTCTGTTTGCGTTCGCCCAGATCCATTTTGTACCTTCCTTTCCTCCCACAATCAGAGAGACTGACAACTTTTCTCCGCCTCTGTCGATTTTAGCACTCTTAATCTTTGAGTGCTAACCAACATCTATAATTTATCATTCCTGCGGTCTGATGTCAATAAGATAATTGTGAATCTTTTGTTAAAATGCCCTTCTTTCTTTATCCTTATCACTCTTGGATTTTACAGCTTTTTGTTTTGTGAAAATTCCACATTACCAAGCATCTATATCATACAGAGCATACAGATTACACGGGGCATGTTCGTAAACTTCGGCATTTTGATTGTTGATAAATTTCCATTTCCTGTATATAATATAGGAGGTATAGGGAAACCAACGTAAGGTTTCCCGCCATGGAAAGGAGCTAGATAACGATGGCAGGATTCAAGATTCATGGATTTGACTTCAATAAGCTGATCGAATTCGCCTCTACTGCCAAGGGGGATGTTTTTCTGGAGACCCCGGACGGAGACGTACTCAATCTGAAAAGCCGGCTGACCCAGCTTCTGGCGCTGTCCAGTGCGATCGATTGGGGTACTGTAGGCGAGGCCACCGTGATCTGCAAGGATCCGGAGGATGAGACCCGTTTGTTCCGTTTGAATCTGTACGGCAACACCGAAGAAAAATAAGGCTACTCAAAAAGCCGCAAAACGCTCACGCGTTTTGCGGCTTTTTTCACTTCATTTTACCCTATTTCTGCTATTATGATTTCCTTGCTCACTTCTATCTGAATCTCTTCCGCCGAAGTCAGCACCCCCTTGGGCACCTCCATAAAGAAGGCGTAGCCAGCCAAATCAGCCAGCATATAACCAATTGGCTTCCCATCTCCGTCTGTTCCTGTCTGCTTGACATACCGCCCAATCACCGGCCTGGCAGGATTCCTAACGTCTACCTGATGGTAAATGGAAGAAGAGCCCTCGGTCAGAGAAAACAAAACCAAATCATACTCCCGGAAAAAGTCTTCATTGTACTCTGCCTGCCATTCTGCTATTCTTTCAGCTGCATTCGTATCCACAGGCCCGGCGGCCCCCTGTCTCCATTGATTCAGCAGTTCGTCCAATTCCTGGAAAGACCCCACCAGATAAGGCTTTGTAACCAACACTTCTCCGGTGCCCAGGAAGCCCGTTTCCAACCTTTGTACAACAGCGCTGTGCCTGCCGATCTCCAAAGTGAAACCCTCCGGTCTTATCAATGTTCCCTTGGGCACCGGGATAAACAGCTGCCAATAGGAGGACTCCTCCGTCTGCATCCGTGCAAAAGCGTTCAGATCCAGGGTAATCTTCCCCTGTCTGCTGAAAAGCGTATAGCTTTGCAGCAGCGGAAAGCTCCATCTGCCGGTATATTCGATCACCAGCAGGTCCCTTCTTCCGAAAAATTCCTCGTCGAAAATCCTCCCAGCCTCTCCATCTTCGGGGAACCGGCAGCTTACAAGCACCGACAAATCCTGCTGCACCTTCCGGTCGGAAACCGCCCGGCCGCTGTCCTGTGCCTCCATGTCCACCGCCTGCATGTGTGTCTCCAGCGCCTGGGGGCCGGTGATAACAGTGGGGCGGCAGTCCCCCTCCGGTCGATAACCATCGCTGATGCGACGATACCACAAAGCCAGCGCGGTGTGCTCCCAATCGTTTCCCAGCTGCTCTGTGGCCGAAGTCTCCTGAGAGACAGCTTGAGAAGATTCGGCCGACGCGCTGTCTCTATCCCCCATCGTCCATATCCGTGGACCAAAAAGCGCCCCGCCTATCACGGCGGCAGCCAGCACCGCCACTCCTGCCGCCGCACTCCATCCTATCCACCGGCGATGCGGCGTTTTATTCGTCTGATGATATTGGTACTCCGCCGTTCCCTCTTTCACTATTTCCGATGCTTTTCCCTCACTCTTCTTTTGCCTTAGCCGGTACTTCTCCCACACATAGGCGATAAATTCTTCATCGCTGCGCATTTATTTCACCCTTTCTCGCCCGATCTTTTCCGTCGTTTCTCTCCGGAGCTGCTGCCGTCCCCGGCGGCAGTAATCCCGGATCTGCCGGACGGTTTTTCTCATGACCTGAGCTGCTGCTTTGTAGGACATCTCCTCCACCGCCGTAAGATATACAGCCATGCGGTATTCCGCCTTGAGATTATCCCAAGCCGCCTGAACCTGATGACGATACTCCTCATCCAGCAGCCGTTTTTCCGGCCCTTGTTCCGAGGTGAGGATTACCGCCGGGTCAAGGCTGCATTCCCGTTTGCTCCTCCGCAGGTAATCCATGGTTCGATGATGGGCGATGGCAAACAGATAGGTTTTCAGACTGCTTTGAAACCGATACCTTCCCGGATGTTCCAGCAGCTCCACAAACACATCCGCCGCCAAATCCTCCGCATCGGCGCCGCCGTTGATCAAACGTCCGATAAAGGCGGTTATCGGAGCACGGTAGGCCAACACAATACGGGAAAAGGCTTCTTCATCTCCCTGCAGAAATCGCCTGTAATCTTCTTCCGCCTGCCGATAGTCCATTATCCGCCCCCCTAGCCTGGAATACATTCCTTCTTGTAGTCGCGCAGCTGTCCTAAAAGTCGCACTTTTTATGAGAATTTTTACTGAGACAATCATGAAAACTGATGAAGCAGTCTGGATAAACAAAATGGGCGGCCGTCAAAACGGCGCCCATTTTGTTTATCTGCTTATTCTTCTTCGGATTTATAGGTTTCAATGACTTTCTGCGCCACATTCATCGGCGCTTCCTCATACCGCTCGAAGGCCTGCCGGAAATAGCCGCGCCCTTGGGTCAGAGAGCGGAGCATGGTGGAGTAATCTCCTGTTTCCGCCATGGGCACCTCCGCCTCGATACAGGTCAGGCCGTCCTCTTCCGAAGGATTCATGCCCAATACCCGGCCGCGGCGTTTATTGATATCCCCCATGATATCCCCGGTATAATCGCTGGGTACATATACCTTCAGATTGGCATAAGGCTCCAGCAGCACCGGCCCAGCCTGAGGAATTCCTGCTTTATAGGCCAGATTGGCAGCTGTTTTAAAAGCCATTTCCGAGGAATCCACCGGATGGTAGGAGCCATCCACCAGCGTGGCCTTCACCCCCACCATGGGGAATCCGGCAAGCACACCGCGGCGGGCGCTTTCCCGCAGCCCCTTCTCCACGGCCGGAAAATAGTTCTTAGGCACCGCGCCGCCGAACACGGTCTCTTCAAACACCAGTTCCTCGCTGTCGCAGGGTTCAAATTCCACCCAAATATCGCCGAACTGACCATGACCGCCCGATTGCTTTTTATGCCGTCCCTGAACTTTGACCTTTTTCCGGATGGTCTCCCGATAGGGCACCTTGGGAGCCGCCAGTTCCACATCCACGCCGAACTTGCTCTTCAGCTTGGAGACAATGACATCCAACTGCTGTTCTCCCAGGCCGGACAGAATCATCTCATGGGTTTCTTTGTTAGTGGTCACCAGGATGGTGGGATCCTCCTCCATCAGTCGGCTCAAGCCGGAGGCGATCTTTTCTTCGTCACCCTTTTTCTTGGCGAAGACAGCCATAGAAAGGCTGGGCTCCTCATAAGAGACTCCCGGCAGCACCACCGGACGCGCCGGGGCGCACAAGGTATCGCCGGTGTTGGTGGAGGCTAGTTTTGCCACTGCGCCGATATCGCCGGCACCGATAAAGGGAACCTCCTCCTGCTTTTTACCGGCAGCCACATACACCTTACCGATTTTTTCCATAGCGCCGGTGCGCATATTCAGCAGGGTGGAATCGGCGGATACCTTACCGCTCACCACCTTGAAATACAGCAGCTTGCCCACAAAGGGATCCACGATGGTCTTGAATACCACCGCTGCCGTCTGCGCGTTATCGTTCACCTGAAGTTCCACCGGGTTGCCGTTGCTGTCCGTTCCCTGCTCACCCGCAACGCTCTCCGCCCAGGGCGCCAGCCAGATCATCCCGTTCAACAGCTGATCCACCGCCTGCAGTTCGGTGGCGGAACCGCAGAATACCGGAGCGATATCCCCCTTGCGCACACCGGTGGCAAGTCCCAGAATCAACTCGTCCGGGGTGAACTCTTCCCCGGAAAAATATTTTTCCATCAATTCCTCACTGGTTTCCGCCACCGCCTCATAAATCGCGGTCCGCAGGCCGTCCAGCCGATGGCCCATATCCGGAATAGGCACCTCCGTAGCCTTGCCGCCGCTGTAGGTATAGGCCTTGTATTCCAGAAGATTAACATAGCAGGTAGGCGCCCCTTCTTTATAGCAGGGCACCACGATGGGGCAGACCATTGGTCCGAAGGTAGCTTTCAGTTCCTCAAATACCTTATAAAAATCGGCGTTTTCATTGTCGATTTTGTTGACAAAAAATAGGGTGGCAATTCCCTTTTTATGGGCCTCACGGAAACCTTTTTCCGCCCCCACAGTAACGCCGCTTTTACCGGAAATCACAATCACCGCGCTGCCGGCGGCCCGGATTCCCTCGCTCATACCACCGGAGAAATCAAAAAGACCGGGGGTATCCAGCAGATTCATTTTTGTGTCCTTCCACTCCACCGGCAGCAATGCCAGGGAAACGGATGCCTTGCGGCGGATTTCCTCCGGGTCAAAATCGCACACGGTATTGCCTTCCAGAATCTTTCCCAGCCGGTCGGATTTTCCCGATAGAAAGAAGGCGGCTTCAGCCAGCGAGGTCTTTCCCGTACCGGCGTGGCCCACCAGGGCGACATTGCGGATGTTTTTGGCGCTGTACTGTTTCATGTGTGATTCCCCTTTCGTATATCCAGCCGAAGAGCATTCGACGGATTGTGAGCAATTATGTACAAAATATGCACAAACAAATTGCTTCGCTTTGATAATTATATCCTATCCTGCTCTGCTTTTCAACTAAAATCTGCGGACAAGAAAAAAAATCACCCACTGCCACAAGAGCACATGGGTGATTCTATGCAATCTAACCAATTTTTATTATAACGAAAAACTATACCTTCCGGAAAACGGGCAAAATCCACGAGAGGATCGACCACCCCAAAAGATAGCCCAGCATATACAGCGGAGGCAGTGAAAGACCGGTGGTAAAAGCCAGAAAAAGATTCAGCCCAAAGCCCAGAGCCGCTCCCACGATTTGCGCCACGACAGCCAATCCGACACCAGAACGAAGCCGACGGCAGGCTGTCAAAGCGGTAACCATTCCCTCCAGTCGACCGTTGGATGCCAGCAGCGCTTCCGGATTCCGAGAATCTTTTGCAGAACGCAGCCGCTCATAAGCCCGGCCGGCGGTAACCCCCATCAGCTCCACGTAATAGCTGTCCAGTTCAAAGGTTTCACAGATCAGATTCTCGGTAACATTGGGGTCACAGGTGCGCACCAACAGCGTCAGGCCGCATTTTTCCAGGTTGTGCAGAGACTGGGCGATCCCCTCGTCCGCCGTATAGCTCACAACAAACATGGCGGAAAGCTCTCCCGCTGTGGAAAGATAAACCAGCTGCCGCTCTCCCTTGGCATACCGGTTCTCGTAGTCCCGGGAGGGCACGTCCACCCCATGGTTTTCCAGCAGTCGGCGGTTGCCAACCAACACCCGGCGGCCACCTACCCAGCCGGAGAGGCCCATGTCCTGCTCATAAACCAGGGTATCCACCGGGGAAAGCATGTCTGTCTTGTTCTCTATCACACGGCGAAACACGCCGGCCAGCGGTCCGCCTGCGGCAATGGAAACCGCCGCGGCGTCCAACAGGGCTTCGTCAATCCGCGCCCCGGAAAAGGTCTTGATACCGTGAAGCAGCACACTTTCGCTTGGAAAAAGATCCTGGGCATCCACTGCCACGGCATGGAGGCTGCCGAACTCCTGTACAGCATCCCAGCCAATGAGCATGGCGCCGCGCCGGAGGACTTTTTTCGCCGCCCTCAGCAAAGGAAAGTTGGAAGCCATCAGCGCCGCCACCGGGGAAGCAATACAGAATGTACCCACTCCAACAGCCAGTGCGCCCCACAAATCCGTTTTTTTCAGGAAGAAACAGCCTGCCCCCAGCAAAGCGGAGGCCAGCAACGCCAAGGGAACATACAGCCGCATAGCCCGGTCGCTGCCGTCATCACCGTAAGAGTTCTCCAGAAAATGCTCCAGAAAATCCGCCTTTTTAAAATACGCCACCTCCGGCTCTCCCAGCGCCACGGCCGAACGGCCGATTTCCACTGCGCTTTGAGAATCTTCCACACGATGGGCGGCATATTTATCTCCGCGGTAGGAGACGAATCGAAAATTCTCCCAGATACGTCCCAGACGCATCTGCCGCCCTACCGCGCCAAAGAGCAAGCCTAATCCGGCCGCTGAAGCAAACAGCGGCGCTTTTCCTTCTGACACCGCGTCGGTATGGAAAAACAACAACAGCGTATGTAACAAAGCAAAGAGGGATGCCGCCGAAACCGCACTGTCCGCATCCGCCTGAAAACGGAACAGATTCCCTAGACCGCCCCCCACCATTCGATGATTGAGCAGCATCATTACCAGCAGCAGAAATGCGTGCACGGAAAGAAAAATTTGCGGGGCCATGGTCGGCGCACCAGTGAGATAGGACATCAGGGTCAGCCAAACCAGCGCGCATTCCGCCACACTGGTGAGGATCAGCGTGATCCAGCCGGTGCGTCGGCGATAGTTCAGCTCATTCGCCACCGCCTCCGTCTCCTCGTAGCTGCTATAATCCTCCAGCTCCTCATCTTCGTAGATCACCGGCTCCTCCGCCGGATCATTCACCTCTTCATCGTCACCGGATAGCTTGAATCCACCATCCTCCTTATCCGTTCGCAGCAGCTTGAAGGCGCTGACCTTCTCCTGGCGAGCCTTCCGCAGACGTCCCTCCCAGTCTTCGTCCGATTCCCCTTCCTGCTGTTCTTCACCCACATAATCATCCATCTTGAGCTGTCCGTCCATCTCTTCAACTGCAGCCTTCTCCGGAGACGGGGCGGTCACCTTGGTAACTGTTCTGATATCTTCTGATAGTTCCACCACCCGAGTGGGGGAATCCTCATGCGCCAGGCGGATTGCTCCGACAGGACGAACAAGAGGAACCGAACGCTCCTCCTTTTGGCTGCCAGGCGTATAGATGCGCACATCATCTTCCGTTTCCGCCTCCGGCGGCGCAACGATGGTTTTGGTCTTCGTCCGTACCGCTGCGGCCGGCTGTCCAGCGCCGGAGGGCTGCTGCACCGGCTGTATCTTTGGAGCAGCAGGAACGGCCGGTGGAATCGGCTGTGGTTTCGGTGCCGCCGGGGGTGCTAAAGGAATCGGCTGCGGCGCAGAGGGTGCGGATGGAGCCGGAGAAATCGGTTCCGGAGACGGTTCTGTGCCCCCTCTGACAAACGGCGCCGGCACCGGCATCGGAGGTCTGACGCCGCGTTTCGCCTGAGACACAGGGGTGGTCTGAGGCACAACAGGCGCAGCGGATGCCGCGGGCCGTTTTTCCGGTTCTCCGCGGCTCTGCTTGAGCAGCTGCGCTTCCAGCAGGATATCATCAATATCGTAGTCATGTTTGCCCATTGAAAAACCCTCCGGTTCTCTGCCTTATATCGTTCGCTCTTCAGCGGGCGGCGATACCATCCCGCTGTCTGGCGGCTTCATACAGTAAAATGCCGCAGGCCACAGATGCATTCAAAGAATTAATGCTGCCATGCATGGGCAAGGACAGTATCCCATCGCATTGTTCCCGTACCAGCCGGCTGATCCCTTTTCCCTCCGAACCCACTACCAAAGCAACGGCGCCAGTGAGATCTGTCTGGCACCATGTGCCGCCGTCCATATCCAAGCCGTAGACCCAGACGCCGCGTTTTTTCATCTCCCGGATCGTCTCGGTGATATTGGAAACCCGGGCAACAGGCAGATATTCAACCGCTCCTGCCGATGCCTTGTATACAGCGGCGGTAAGTCCCGCTGACCGCCGCTTGGGAATCACCACGCCGTGAGCGCCGGCCGCTTCCGCCGTGCGCACCACTGCGCCCAGATTATGGGGATCCTCTAACTCGTCGCAGATCACCAGAAAAGGCGGCTCCCCTTTTTCCTGCGCCGCAGCAAACAGATCGTCCAGCGTCGCGTATTCGCGGCAGGCTGCTACTGCGGCGATTCCTTGATGATTGGGACCGCACAGGGCATCCAGCTTGCGGGAGTCCACTTCTTTAATCGGTATTCCCCGCTCCCGGCACTTGGCCGTCAGCGCCATCAAACTGCCGGAACGTTCTCCTTTGGCTATCAGCACACTGTCCAGCGGCCGGTCGGCGCGAAGAGCTTCCATCACAGCATTGCGGCCTGCAATAATATCTTCCGCCCGCCGGTTTTCTGTCTCCCCCATGTCCTCTCTCCCATTCTGTCGGATAATAATTTATTATAGCATAAAGGCCCGAAAAAAAGAAGAGGGTTCCTCTGCCTTGCCTTTTGTTCAGGAGAAAAATTCAGTTCGTATTCATTGTCATAACCTTATCATATTCGTCAAAAAACCGCAACACGCAATACCACCTGCTATGAAAAAAGACGCTGCGGCATGAAACCGCAGCGTCTTTTAAGGCTTATTTTTAGTGCTCTTTTCTCTTTTTGCAATAACGGATGGAAACAAGAATCAGCGCAGCGAGAACGGCGGCGGACAGAACCAGGATCTGCAGCCAGTAGTTGGCGGCTGTATCGGCAATCGCTTTTGCCGCTTCCGCCATTCCGGTGCCCTCAAACTCCTCCAGCGCTTCTGTGGTCTTTTCAACGATCTTATTCAGGGTATCGCGGATAAAAAAGCCGGCCAGTACCGCCGCTGCTCCCACTCCAACAAAAGGAATCGCGGAGAACAGTCCTTTCAGACTGCGGGAATCCTCCGCCGGTACTCGGCGGCAAAGGGTAAAGAACAGTACGGACAGCGCAACGCAGATCACCGTCACCAGAATAACAGACAGCCATTCTACATTGGCGATACCTTGTATGTCAAATTCTCCGCTATCTGCATTCTGCAGTGCCGGAAAAATTTTCACCACGTCCCATGCCGCTGCAAAAACCAAAGCTGCTTTGGCCAAGCCGGACAGGAACACCGCCATATCTGGCCGCTTGGACTGGGGCTGGGTCCGGGTGATGGATTCGCCGCGGAAATCCAGAACTTTGGAGATGTACACGGCTCCGATCAGCGTAATCAGCGTTTCCGGCACCATATAGGTGGCATTGTATGCCAGAGAATATAGCAGCGCGTCCTGACTAGGGATGGAGAGACCAGCCCAAACGGTGCAACCGGAAATCACATGGCAGATATACCGCAGAATACAGGCCAGCAACGCGCCGGCAGCCAAGGCGTTTCCCTGGCTGCGGAAAGCTTTGCGGAAAACACCGCCCAGTCCCAGCACGATAAAGGCAATGATGTAATCCAGTAGAATGATAGCCGCGGCCGCTGCTGGACTGATTCCAATACCGTAGCTGACGGAACTCATGCCGGTGGCCAGCTGCAGCAAACTGTACGCCGCTGCGGTAAATAATCCCCAGCCGGTGCCGTACCGGTAAGCGATGATAAGGATGGGCAACATACTGCAGGCCGTGATGCTGCCGCCGTAGGGCAAATCCACAATTTTGATCAGACTCAGCACAGTGGCAAAGGCCAGCATAATGGCACTTTCCGTCAGCCTTACCGCCGTCATGCGATTAGTTGCGCTTTTTTGCATAAGAATGCCTCCCTTTTATTTCCGACACCCTTCCACACACGGGACGCAAAAGCCCCTCCACATTGTGGAGGGGCTGTATAACAGGCCGGATTTCCGTGCAGCGACACGGTCACCAGTATGAAAACATCCCTCCGCCGGTATTATCCGGATCAGGTACAGGGTTTAGAGCCGCGGGCTCCCTCTCAGCCGACCTTACGTCAGCACCCCTTGTTTGTATTGTGAAAGCAGATTCGGTTGTCGGCTAAAACCTTACACCAATCGACCTTATTTGTCAAGCCCCACTATTTCAGCGCCATAAAGAACGCTTTTTAAAAAACAGAAATTCCTGTGAAATTTCTCTTGACAATCCGACCGGCAGCGTCTATAATCTATATGCTGTCTCAGCGGACAGAAAATATAAATAAGCGCTCGTAGCTCAGTTGGATAGAGTGTTTGGCTACGAACCAAAAGGTCGGGGGTTCGAATCCCTCCGGGCGCGCCAAAAAGGAAACAATAATTTTCTAATGAAAATTATTGTTTCCTTTTTTTGATACGGATAGAGAACAACGAAACAATATATTTGTTTTATTTTCTCACTATATTGTTGAAATTTTCTCTATAATCGCGTAGTTGTATTTATGTTTTTAATAGGATACATTGTTAATAGAAAGAAGCGCTGCTTTCAATAAAAGTGAGAAGGAGAGCTACCATGAAACTTAATATTGGTAATGCAATAAAGTATTTAAGAAAAGAAAGGGATATTACACAGGATGAATTAGCGGATATTCTCGGTGTTTCATATCAATCGGTGTCGCGTTGGGAAACCGGCGTGTGCTATCCGGATATGGAACTAATTCCCGTAATTGCGGATTTTTTCGGCGTGACTGCAGATAGGCTTCTCGGGGTTAATGAGAATATTAAACGAAAAAAGATTGAACAATATTTATTACGTTTTCAGGAAGCAATCAGCAAAGGCAAAATTTATGACTGCATTGCTGTTGCGCGAGAGGGTGTTGAAGAATATCCGAATAACTTTACGTTACTGAATAAACTGATGTATGCGCTGTTTGTTGCGGGCGACGATGACGGCAATATTCCCGAATGGAAAGAAAACAGGGAAAAGTATGATGCGGAAATAACAGCTTTGGGCGAAAGAATAATGAAGTATTGTCCCGATCAGGACATTCGTCTTGAGGCAGCAGCAAGACTGGCATTTAATCACTGTGAAATGGGAAGAAAAGAAATCGGCAGAACTATTTATGAATCCTTGCCGTCGGCTGAATTCTGCAAAGAAAATCACATGTGGTGGAGTCTGAATGACAACGAAAAACTTCCTTTTCTGAGAAATAAAATAAAACAGGATTATGAAGCGTTAAAAAGCTCGATATGGTTACTGGAAGCTTCCGGCTGTATTACAGATGAACAAGCTGTAATTGCAATTAAAAAAATATGGGAGCTTGAAAAACTTGTATTTGACAGCACTGTCACCCCGGATGCATGGGGAGTCGCAAAACTGCATCTGGATCTTGCAAAATTATATGCAAGATTAAATGACGGTAAAGAAGCTATCAAGCATCTGAAAATCGGAGCGGAAGCTGCCAAAGCATTTGACAAACGACCGGAAGAACAAGTTTTTTCGAGTATGTTGCTTGGAAATATTACGATCAGAAAAATTGATTTCGAAACAGCAGATATAAGAACACTTTGTGAGATTATGCGTGATAAATGGCTGTCATGTTCGGAGTTTGATCAATTTCGCGAAAGGGATGAATTTAAGGATATTTTAAATATTCTGGATTAGTCCGCACGAGTTTAACCCCCACCAACAAAATACAGGAAAAATCTTTTATGCGGCTTAAACTGACCTGCAGCCGGCAATTCTTCAAGAGTTGCCGGCCGCTTTTGTTTTGTCACTCAACCGTAGGCAGCAATTTTCTGGCGCCCTTCCTAGTCTCCGCAAGCTCCTTTGGCTTGCGGAGACTTTTCTTTTTTGGGAAACCAGCGGCTTGTATATTCATCACGCTGCCTTCTTCTCGCTTTGCTCCGAAGTGAGTATCAGCTCTATGTGCAGGCCCTATCGTCTCCCTCATCGAACAAGCTTGCCTATCCGGCTTTCGCCATCACCATAAGCGCACGCCTAAGGGTTCCCCGCTATCCGCCGGATACCGCCCATTTGGCGGCAATAGAACATCAATTGTCCCGGATGGACTGGTAAACAGCACCCGCACAGGCTCCTTTTCGATCCCAATGAGTACCGGTGAGCCGCCGTCGAAATCAGTAACCACCCGTACCCCGGCGGAACAGGTAAAGAGCGGCTCATCATTCCTATATGCCTGCATCCCACCGCCTGTTTCCAGCCGGTATACCGCATCTCCCCACCGCTGCTCCGTGATACAGCGGGTTTTACCGTCCGCACAGCTCCAAATCAACCGGTCCCCCTTGGGGAGAATACCGTAAAGCAGGCTGATGTATTCCAGCGCTGCCAAGGCGGAGGGACCGTAGTCCCGGGAGTTGACACTGGGCTCCCAGGTTTCTGGATCGTACTGCTGGGCGAACACACCGGTCTGGCGGCAGACCTCCAGCCATATCCGCCCCAGCCGTACGGTTTCCCGGTGATAGCCATACCGCATCAGCGCCTGGACCGCCCGCTGATAGGTCAGTCCCTGGGGAGGCCCGCTCCAGTTGTTGTCGTTGCTGTTGCGGTACATAGGATCGTTTCGGGCGATGGAGGGCAGCGGCAGCTTGGTCCAAAACTCCTCCGGATTGAGCAGATGCCGTTGTACAAAGCCATCGGCCATATCCGGTTCCATGCCGCCGCTGTACATCACACGCAAATTGTTATGGAGCAGGGTGTCCAGCCGGCGGTTGTCACAATCCCGATCATAGCAGGCCTGCTTCTCCTCATCCCAGAGATAGGAGCGGATCTTTTGACGCAGGCGGCAGGTCTGCTGCCTCCAATACACCTCCTCCCCGTTACCTAAATCCCGGGATAAAAGTGCCAGCGTCTCGCGGCACTGACAGGAATATCCCATGAAATCCATCGATTCATAAGGCAGCCGGCCAAGCCCTATAGGTGGCTTTTCTCCGGGCCAAGCCTCCGGACTCCCCTCAAAGAAACGGGAACAATTGTCCTCCCCAGTATCCCAAACGCACCAGGATTCCAGGCAGCCGTCGCCATCACTGTCCCGATAGGTCCATAAATAATCGTCAAACCGCTTCAAGCAGTCGTACAGCCTCTGCAGATAATCCGGATCCCTCCCAATGGTATAACTCAGCAGGTAGGCGGGCAACGCGAGGCAGAAACCCTGCAGCCAACCGTAATAAGCGGTCAGGCCGTCGGGTTCGGTAACCATGCCCGGAAGGCCCTCCACCGGCTGCCGACTGATCATACCAGGTAAACGTCCGTTTTCCGCCTGACGCTCTATGAAGAACAGTTGGTTGTTCAGTCCCACCTCCGCATCCCTCCGGGCGTACATTTCCCCGGCCATCGGTTGGGTTTCCAGCCACAGATGGCGGTAATAGCTGCCCTCAATCAGCCCTTCTCTGCCGGCGAAATCCACCCGGTTAACGGCGCACACCGCTTCAGCCCGGTCATAGACTTCCTGAAGCCATGAAAGTTCCGTATAAAACTTAACACCTGTTTTTATCGTTTGATAAACAAGATCCGTCATACTTCTCCTCTCCTTCCTCAGTTTTTGCACAGATCACCGACAAATCAGCATCAATCTCCTCCGGCGGCATATGCTCTGCCGCCACGTCTGCTCCCAGCACATCTCCCAGCAGACAGTTATTATGTACCGTTACCTTTCGGCACCACGCCGCGGTGATCATATGGCGACGGGGATGCCAAGGCTCGTGCCGGCGGCTGCGGGCGATGGTGTTCCGCTGAAAAGATAAGCTTTCGGTGCAGCGGGCATACAGCACCGGATAATCCGCCGTATAAAAAAGGTTATCCTCTACACGAATATTGCGGTGAAAGGGCGGTGCCTGTTCCGGCATAGGCACCTCCGGATAAACCGTCACCACTGCCTCGCCAAATTGATAATAGGATGACAGGCAACAGTCGTTAAACACATTCCGCCGAATGCTCACATCCCTGCAGGCGCCTGACTCATACCAGTAGTTGGCGTCCCCAGCCAGCAGGATGGCGGAGCCGGAGGAATCGAAAATGTTCTCCTCTACCACCACCGGCTGGGGGGTACTGATGAGAAGACTTCTGGCTCTCCCGCCGCCGAAGATGTTCCGCCGGCAGGCAAAAGACGCTGTATTGGACAAATTTTCCAAGGCGTCTCCTGCCTTGAGACGCTTGGGAACCGGTTCCCGAAAGGTGATCAGGAACTCCTCCCTATGAAGGAGTTGGTAGGATACCGCCGTCAGTGCAGCAATCCCCTCCATGGTGGTGTGATCTATGAGGGAGATGCGGTCTCCATACCTGGCCCAGTGAGGAAACCCGGCAGCCTGAGGATGCATATACCGGCAACGCAGCGTATGGATATCCGTTGATTCTATTACCTGTACACAGGTGCCATGGATGTTGATGGCGTCGTCCATCAGCCCATGGAAGGCGCAATCCTCCACCGTCACCTCCCCACGGTTGTTGGACAGATGAATGCCGTCGTCGTGCCCCGAAACCAGCATACGGCCCCGGGACGTGTCGGGATAGAACTGAAGCTTGCGAAAATACAGCCCATCGCAGAATTGCATCAGCGCACCCAATCCGGCGGTAGAATGAAAGGTGATGTTATCGAAACCCAGCCGGGTGCAGTCCTCTCCAAACAAGCCGCTGTGTCGGCGGGGGGTATGCCGCAGCGCCAGCAGGTTCCCCGGCCTGGCTTGACCGTGAAAATCACCATAAAAGCGGAACAGCCCCTCTCCCAGCGCCTCCTGTGCATCGCTGCGGAAGCGGTCGCCGCCCATAAGGGTCAGCGTCCGGGTGTCGCTGTCAAATTCGTTGTTTCCCCAATCCCACAGCGGTTCTTCCCAATCCTCACCGACAAAAGTCAGCCGCCCGTTTACCACCTTGCAGGGGAATAGGGCGGTGTCGATGAAAACGTCGATAAAATCCCCTTGGCTGTCGACAATCCGTCCCTCCGCACTCATAGGTATCGCCCAATTCACGGTTATATTGCTTACGCGGACATTCCTGCACCCCAGCAGCGCCAAGGGAATAAGCGGGCCATGGCAGATCAGCCGCGCACCGCCGCCGTCTAATTGGACATCTGTCATTCGTTCCAACAGCAAGCCGATTTGGCGCACGGGTGCCGGATCGCAATTGGACAAACTGAGTTTTCGCCGTAGCGCCCGGCGGTAATCCAGATGCCACTCACCGCCCCCCAGCTCAAAACGGGCTTCCTTCGGATGACCGGCCAGCAGCCGGTTGATTTCCCCGGCGGCGTCCGGCGAATCCGGCTGCACAAAATCCCGTACCCGTATGGTTTCCATTTCTTTTCTCCCTTTCTGCCGAAACTCCCCCGCGCTCCCAGATAGGGGACGCGGGGGAGTTTGCAATTAACATATGTTATTCGGTGTAGTATTTATCTACATAGCCTTGATAGATGTCGATCAGTCGTTCCACACCCATGGTTTTCAGGTTCTGGACATAGGCGTCCCATTCCGCATCTATGGAGAAATCGCCGTAGATGATGGCTTGATAGGTCTCCGAGGCCAGTGCATGGATGGGGCCGGCCAGTGTGCCGTTATTTCCGATCTGACCGGCATCCTGACGGGAGAACATGATATAGGGCATGGAGTACCGGGGTTTGACGGGATCATACAATGCGAAGGCCTTTTCGTTCAGTTCGTCATTCTTGATCTGAGCAGGGGATTTCTCGCTGTCCGCCAAGGGGATCTTCTTCTCATAAAGCGACTGGCTCCGATAGTAGGGGAGCACATACCCTGGGGTCATCTGATACCGCCACGCGTTGCCCTCCATGGGATTGCCCTTGTCATCCTTAGGCACATTTTCGTTGAAAGTGTCCTTAATCTTGCCGTCCGTCTGATAGGTGTATGCCTTACCATCCGGGCCATCCTGCCCCAGCATGGTGCCTTCCTCCGAGTAGAGGTAGTCGATCCAGCGCATGGCAGCCTCCTTGTACTTGCAGGTACCGCTGATCACCGCCCAGTTACCCATAAAATTTTCTCGGCTCATATACGTCCAGGCTTGCTTGCCGTCCGGCCCCTTAAGCGGCGGGACCATTTCGTAATTGGCCGCCCGGTCGTAGCCGTAGTCCATGAAGTCGGCGTTGCTCATGAACACCCCGATCTTTTCGTCGGAGGTACTAAGCTTGGCCTTCAGTTGGTCCGCCGTCTGGCTGAGGGACTCGGGATCCAGCAGCCCCTCCTTCATCATCTTGGCCCAGTATTCCAGGCCGCTTTTAAAGGCGTCGGTGATGGGCACATATTGAACCTGCTTGTTATCGTCTATTGTCATAATATCCATATCCCACCAGAAGGATAATCCCCACGGACCGAACATAGCAGGGTCCAAACCGGGAGTGGAAAAAGGAATCTCGTCGCCCAGGCCGTTGCCGTTGGGATCCCCGTCCCGGAATTTCTCCAGCACCGCATACAGCTCATCCGTAGTCTGGGGCATGGATAGGCCCAGTGTATCCAGCCATTTGCGGTTGATATACATTTTGTTTTTGTAATTGGAGTGGTTTTTCGTCTCGTTGGAAATAGCCGGAAGGGAGTAGATGCGCCCGTTAGTATCGCTGATCATGGTCTTATATTCCGGATGTTCGGCAAAAATGGCGCTGAGATTGGGCGCATAGCCGTCGATCAGTTCATTCAGCTCGGCAATCAGGCCCTGTGGACCGTAGGTGGCCACATCATAATTGGTCATATGGGTATCGGTGATAAAGAACATATCCGGCATGTTACCGCTGGCAAAGGCAAGGGTCTTGGCTTCCGTGATCTCGTTGCCATTGGGAACCACCTTCCAATCGATATGGACATTGGTCTTTTCCTCCATCACCTTGGTGAAATCCATATCATTGAAATTGCCATGAAGGGAAATACTCATGACCATAGCGGACAGGGTGATTTTTTTATCCACGAGAGGGAAGCCTTCCTTCTTGACTTCCACCGGTCCGCTGCCCGAGCAGCCGGGAATCAGCGCCAAAGATGCCGACAAGAGCACCGCCAGGAGACGCCATGCTGTCTTTTTCAAAAGAATCCACCCTTTCTGATACCCTTATTTCTTGTGGAAGCTGTTGGAAGAGATCGTATTGTCCTTGCAGGCGCCGTAGGTGCCTACCGCTTGGGTGACGCAGCCCTTGCCGCTGACAGTGTTGCCGGTGATAAAGGAGTTACGTACGCAGCCCACGAAGATGCCGCTGTTCGGCTTTACTTGGTAGTTAGCGCCCACCTGATAGGCTCCCCGGATAAACGCCTGGTCGATCTTATTGCCGCTGACCTTGGCCCCCTCGGCGTACAGCAGGGTGATGGCGTACTGATAGGAATTGGTGATTGTGTTGTTTTCAATGATAACATCTTGATTCATGTACGTCTCATAGAAACCCCAGTTGCCGGGAGGGGTCAGTCCCACAAAAATCGCAGCGCTCAGTTCCCGGTCAAACAGCGCATTGGCAGTGACGGCGCAATGATCAAAGGTATTGTTGCGGATAACCGTCCTGCGGGCGAAATGGGACTCACCCCAGTACCCGATATCGGAACCGACAAAGATGCCGTTGAGTATGGTATAGGAGAATTTGCAGTTTTCCACAAAGGCGTTGGGGCCTTTCACAACCACCCGGCCGCCGCCGTGGAACTCGCTGTCCCGAACAACGGTGTCCTTGCCGTGCCAAGTCATGGAAGTGACCGCGTCGCCCTTGACCAAGTCTGGATCCTTGTCAAACGTGACTTCATAGACCATGGTAGGCTCGGTGGTTTCGCTGCGCCCTGCTCCGGTCCATACTGACTGGATTTCATTCCTAAGTTCCGGTTTATTCAGCTTGGCGAAAGCGGTAATTTTCGCGGTAGCTTTGAGAGTAAATAGATCGGGATCCACAATCTCTACCGAATCTCCCTCCGCCATACCGGTATCCCATTTGGGAGACAGATAATATTTTCCGCTTCCTACCTTCTTCACCACAAAATAATAAAAATTATGTACGTTAATGCAGTCATCACCGCTGTTGTAGACTTTGCAGGAGGTGACGGTGGGCCCCTTCTTGACGCCATAAAAATGGCTGGCATCCCGATTGGTGCTGTTGAGGCGCTCCTGAGTGGCGCCGGCCGGCTTTGGACCGGGGATGATATTGACGCGGGTCAGCCTGGTGCCTCCCTCCCCGCTCTCTTCAAAGATACCCATAGCCGGGCTGCTGTAAAGGTTTACATCGGTAAAAGAAGTGCCGGCGCAGCCTACCAGCCGGAAGGAGACATCTCCCACCGTTGGGCGAAAGAGCATAACATCGCCCACGGCCGCCGGAATTTCCCCGTCCCCCACATCCTTTGTGCAGCTCCATCCCAGGGACAAGGTGATCACACCGCCTGCACCGTCTGCGGCGGCATCCACCCGGATAAACTGGCGGCTGCCCGCCTTAGGAGCTTTGGTGGACCGGTCGAATACATTCATGATCCCCGCGTTCCCCAATTTGGCCACCTGCGTGGGATAGCCGGCATCCGGCTTCATCACAATGGTCCGGCCGCCGTCTTTAATCTCCTGGATAACTCCTTGGGTATAGGGCAGCGGATCATAATCGAAGCTCATGTTGGAGATACTCACATTTTTACAGCGGTTCAGATTGATAATGCCAGAAAAGCGCTTGTTTACAATTTGTGATCCATTGCCGTTGATCTCAATGTTTTCCGCGTCGCTGATGGTGATAGGAGAGTTGAGGGTATAATTGCCCTTCTTGATATTGATCCGAATCTTGAACGAGTCCTTGGCTGTTTGTTTCTCCGCCATATAAAGGGCTTTGGCTTGGGTGACTGCCGCATTCATAGCGCGGGTGAAATTGGAACTGTTGCCGGTATAAAACGGCTCAAAATCCAAATCGATCATTCTGTATTTTACCTCCTCTTGCACCGGCGGATCGGGGGTCACGGGCGCGGTAGGGCCGGTGGGTGTAATAGGCGCGGTAGGCCCTGAAACGTTGGGGCCCGGCGGCGTGGCGGAGCTGCTGCCATTCCCCGTTTCATCGGAAACCGTCGGCTGGGAGCCTTGTCCCTGGGTGTTTATCGTCCCTTCTCCCCAGCTCCCCGTTTCTCCTGTAGTGCTGTCCGGAATCAGCCTGTCCGCCGAATAGTCCGGCGCCGAGTCCCGAGGACCGCCGTCCGAGCAGGCTGTCAGGAATACGGAGCAGAGCGCCGCCGTTAGGGCAGCTGCCAATAACCTTCTGCCATGTCTCATATGCTACCTCCGTTCAACTTAGGATACAGTAACGCCGGCTGCACCGTCGCCCTTCTGTACACCCTGGGTGATATACCGATTATTTTCAAAAGTGTTGCTGCCAATATAGCCATTGTTGCAGTTGGCGACGAAAATATGGCCGCTCACCTGCCGGATTCCCAGTTTCCCGCCGCCATCGTCCGGCCCCAGCCGCCAGGAATTGCGGATAGTGTTGCCTGTTACCTTGAGGCCGTCGATGTTGGTAAGCAGCATCCCATAGGCGTAGCTGTCGGTAATGGTATTGTTTTCGATGACGATATTTCTGTTCTGCCGGGCCTCCAACAGGCCGGTAAAGTTCAGCGGGGCAAAGATGCTGACATTGATAGCGCCGATTTCATCCGATCCGCTGGTACGGACATTGACGCTGGTGTTGCATCCGATAAGCTTGTTGTTCCTGATGATGATATTGCGGGTAAAGTGAGCCTCTCCCCAATAGCCGATTTCCGTGCTGCATACAATGCCGGACAAGCCGGTATTTTCGATGGTGTTTCCCTCCACCAGGGAATCGAACGCCTTGAGTACAATGCCCCGGGAGCGGTTGTGCCGGAAAGTGGAACCGCGTATCACACTGCCGGAGCCTGTACGGGTGATGGAACATACGCCGTCCCCCAGTTCCAGTTCCACCGCGTCCTGAAAGGTGATCTCCACAAAGGAGGTAAAGCTGGCGGGCGGATGCTTGCCCTGCCATGCCTTCTTGGCATCGGCCTCCAGATCCGGCCGCTGGACCTGCTTGACCGACACCGCTTTGGTGATCTTTTTGGTTTCATAATCGTACGCTCCGGTGATCTCTACCTGATCGCCCGGCTGAATAATATCGATGTATTTCGGACTTACCAGATAGGTCCTGTCGTTGACCTTTTTGACGGAGAAGCCATAGAAGCCATGGATATTGACACCGTCGTCCCCTTGTTTTTCAAACAGACAGTTTTCCACCAATGGCCCCACTTTAACGCTGGCAGAGTGAATGACGTCGCCGCTGATGGAGTTGAGCCGTTCCCGGGCGGCGCCGGCCGGCTTGGGACCGGGAGTCACCTTGACGTTTTTATAGGTGTTTCCCCCGTCGCCGTACATCTCCAGAAAGCCAGAACCGCCGCCGTTATGTAGCGTTACACTGTCAAACCGGATATTCTTACACCAGTTCATCACCATGGTCTGTACTGTGTGGGCCTTAATCACCATCAGATCCCCGGCTTTGGCGAAATACTGCCCCTGGGAAACGGGATTATTTACCGGCGTGTTGATATCCCAGCCGATGTTCAGCCGGAAAGTGTCCGCGCTGAGCTTCTCGTAGGAGGCTACACCAAAGGAATCCCGTGTGCCCGCCTTCATGGCGCCGGTAGAGGCGTCTATGATATTGGCCCCATTGGAGCCGTTGTTGATATAGTAATCCATATCGGTAGAATAGCCTGCATCGATCTTCAGATCGATGGTGTTGCCGCTGATTCCAACGATAACCCCCTGGGTGAAAAGCAGGGGCTTGAAATCCACCGTGATATCCCGCCAGGTGATATTGGAGCAGCTATCCATCGTGACCGCGCTGCATTTCTGGGTATAAACAAAGGTGGAGCCGTTGCCGTTGAGGACCAGGTTGGCTGCCCCTTTCAGACTGATTGCCGCATTAAAAGTATACGTCGCCTTTGGGATATCGATCTGGATGGTATAGGCTTTGCCCTGGCTGATGTCAGCCGCCGCCAGCAGCTTGCCCTGATTGATTGCCGCTGTCAGAGCCCGAGAAAAATTTTGTTTGTTTTGGGTATACAACGGAGCGAAATCCACCTTGTACACCGTTCCCGGCTTCACAGTCTCCCGTTCAGGCATGGTGGGTGTGGGGATGGTAGGGATGGTCGCCTGTCCCTCAGTAGGCAGGGAAGGTCCCGCGGGATTTGTTGGCAGGACGGCGGTTGGAGATGATGCCTGTGTCACGCCGGTTGATTCGGCCTTTGACTCCGTCGGCATATTTTCCGTGGTGGAATAGGCGCCGCTTACCAGCGGCTGGGGGGTGTAAGTCTCCTGAGATTCGGGTTTCTCCCCATGAGAACAAGATGTGAACATGGTCATACCCAACACTCCCGCTACAATAATTGTTCCCAATCTCCTCGTTAATCGATCTCTCCCCATCTGTTACACTCCTTCTGTGGTATGGATGCCTCCTACACTGTCAGTTCAAACACCCTGGCAGTATTCCTGCTGGGATACCGGAAAACGATATCCCCCTTCTCCCTGTCCACATCCGCCTGAACGCGAAAGCCCTCAGCCGGATAGAGCTGGCGAATAACCGACCCCTTAGACAAGTAGCGGGGCATGTGCAGCCGAAACTCGTCTCGGGAACAATCCAGCCGCCACACCGTCAGCAGGATCTTCCCTTCCTCCCTGTTATAAAGTCCCAAGGCCGTCCAAACATCCCCCGTGCAGAAGCGCAGCATGCCGGCAGGAAAGATAGGGCTCGCCCGCCTGATAAAGGGCCGCCATGCCTTATACAGTGCCACGCCCTCCTGAATCAGCGCGAAATTCCGGTCATCCGCCCTATCCAGCCGGCCCGATACATACAAGCAGCCCATCATGCCGCTGGCCATATTGAAAACGGTTTCTTCGCCGTCCTTCCAACGGGTCAGGCAGTCCTGCCGAAAATCCTCCTCGCTCCGCCCAAAGGGACGCGGGATGGGGAAGGCCCATATACCCATCTGTTCCGGCAGCAGATTCATTGCCGAACCAATGAGGATAGAGGGCATTTTGAGGTAATCTTCCTGATCGCTGACGCTCTGAATATGAAAATGGGGTATGGTATCATAGTCCTCCCGCATGGCGCCGGAAGCGCATGCCTCCAGGATAAGGGTGGGATACTTCGCCCGTACCTGGTCGACGAAGGATCGAAAAGCCCGTCCGTTCTCAATCAGCCCCATGGAGTAGGAGCCTCTTTCTGACTCGGCGCCGATGCCCACACAGGCATTGTAATCGTTTTTGATGAAACCCACACCTGTCTCCATCAGCCGGTCGATCCGCTCCATCATATACTCCCGCACTTGTTCGTTGCGGTAATCCAGAAACCACCGGCCACCACTGTAACAGCGACGGCCGTCCCGGCAGAGGAACCAGTCATCCGGGCGCTTGCCCAGCTGTGAGCCAGGGCTGCAGACCTCCATCTCCATCCAAACGCCGGGGATCAGCCCTTTGGCGCGAATAGCGGCGATCAGCCCCTTGAGACCGTTGGGGCCGAACCGGTTGCTTTCCATGGACCAGTCGCCCAGCAGCGCTCCCCAGGAGATTCCCCGATCTGCAAACCAGCCGGCGTCAATACAGTATCCCTCAAAACCGGCCTCCTTGGCCCGGTCGATCAGCGGCCGGGAATTCTCCTCGGTAGGATCCGCCCACAGGCAGTTCATATAATCGTTGAAAAAGACCGGCATCTCCCCCGGCCATGCAGGCGGAGCCGCCAGCAGCCGCCGGTAGGCGGTCAGATTGGCCGCCGCCTCATCCAAGCTCCCGCGGCAGCAGCCGAAAGCCGCGGGGGCGGCGGTAAAGCTCTCGCCCGGCTGCAGCCGACACTCAAACCCGCTGCTTCGGCTGTCCGCAAAACCGGCCTGCATAAAAAGGCTCCCCCGCCGGGTTCCCGGTTTCGTCATGTAACCCGCGGATATCTGCCAGCAGCTGGAGGCGTTGAGCTGCAGATACCAGATCTTTCCGGCATCTGGATCCTCCACCAGCAGAAGCGGCAGACGCCTGGCTGTGCTGTAGCTGCCGTTGGAACTCATTTCAAAGGAGGTTTTGCAGGCGTGCAGGCAGGTGTTGTAAATTCCCGCCTCCTCCAGTCCCACCGAACGCCACTGCCCTTCCCCCTCCCAGGCCTGTATGCAGTAATGCAGCCGCACGTTCCGATAATCCGACAATCTACCTTTGCCGTCCAGCGCGACGCCGCCGATAAAAGCGGAGGATACGTGGGTCAGCGTCAGGAGCTCCGGCCCTTCGTTGGTGACGGAGACAGTCTGTTCAAACAGTTCGGCACCGGGGATTTTCCGCAGGCGTACTAGTGTGGAAAACCGGTATTCCTCATGGTAATACTCCAGCTCCGCCCCAGCGTCATCCTCCGTAAACCGGCGCAGCACCATCTCGTTCTGCACCCCCATATAAGCCTTGGTGGATACATCCTGCTCCGGAGCCATCCCGTTACTAATAGCCACTTTAAAAAGAGTAAACGCCGGCGCCTCCTCCGCAAAGCCCGCCAAGTTCAAATGGAGGACATCAGCCGCCCTGTTATCACCGGCCAGCCGGATCGCGATGTTTTGATTGCGGATCTCCAATGGGTTGTTGTTCATTGTTCTCACCAGTTATCTTCATATTAACCAACAATGCCGGTTCTCTCCACACCCTCCATAAATTTACGCTGAAGGAAGATATACAGAATAAAAATCGGCAAAACTACCAGCACCGTGGCGGCCATGGCTACCCCTAGGGTATACAGCTCCCGATTCTCCATCATAGTCACGTCCGTTCCCGCTTTGCGCATGTTCTCATAGATGTTGGGCAGCATTTGGGGCAGCAAAAAATCGCCCTGGCTGCGCAGATACAGTGCGGGTTCGAAATAATCGTTCCAGTGCCAGACGATGGATAGTACGCTCACCACCAGAATGGCGGTTTTGGATACGGGCATAATGATGCGGACATATGTCCTGAAGGCGCCGCAGCCGTCAATGCGGGCCGCCTCTTCCAGTTCTCCCGGCAGGCCCAGAAAAAACTGGCGAAAGATAAATACAAACAATCCGCCCTTGAGTCCGAATCCAAAAAAGGTGGGGATTATCAGGGGCAGGACGCCTTCCACAATGTGGAGATTGGAGTAGACGATATATTGAGGTACAATGATACTCTGGATCGGCACGATGATGGTGAGCAGCACCAGTACAAACATGAGCCCCCGCCCCTTGTAATGGTAGCGTGCCAGCGCGTAGGCCACCATGGAACAGGATACGACATGGCCGAAGGTGGTGAGTACCACCAGCCTCACCGAGTTCAGCAAACTGCCCCAGTATCCCCAGCTGTTGGCGCTGCCCAGCTGCTGATAAGCGTATTGATAATTTTTGAAGTGCAGAACGGAGGGAACCCATTTCACCGCAATATTATTGAGATCCTCTATGGTCATGACGGATGTGATTAACATATTCAGAAACGGATAGAGGAATACAAAAGCCACATCAAACAGCAGAAAATAGGCCACCAGTCGGATAAACAAGGAGGAAGAACGGGATTTCAGCAGCTGTACCATATCCCCTTTACGCCGCCGCCCAAGAGAGATTTTCAATTTTTCAAGCGAAGCCATATCCTTCTCCCTCCTGTCTCAGCGCGCGGCGCGGCGGTTGAACGGCCGCATGATAAGGAAAATAAAAGCCACCAATACGATAATGAACGCCATATAAATCCAGCCGATGGCCGATGCGTATTCAAATTGAACGGAGCCCTTAAAGCCGATGTCCCGGATATACCGGATGATTTCATTGGAGGAATCGGAAAAGGAATCCACCAGGGTGTATATGATATTCAGCAGAATCACTGGCGCCATCATGGGCAACGTGATCTTCCAAAGCATATCCCACTCGGTGGCGGAATCCACCCGAGCCGCTTCATATAGGGAAGCGGGGATTCCCTGCATCCCTGCCAGGAAAAGAATGATCTGCACCCCGGATTTCCACAGCGCCAGGGTGATATTGTCAAAAAACAGCCCTACGGCCTCGGACACCTTCGGCCCCAGATACAGCAGCAGCTTCTCCGGCATCAGGATGCCTCTCGCCACCTCCATAACCTCCGCGTTAACCCCCTGCCCCAGCAGCTCCTGCATAACGAAGCCGGTTCCCAGCAGAACCGGCAGGAAAAATACCTGCCGGAAAAAGCCCCGCAGCACCATCTTCCGGTTGACAAACCGGGCGATGATGAAGGAAAAGATCAGAATCAACACCGTTTGGATCAGAGTGGTCCGCACAACTCTGAGAAACATAGGAACAAAGTTGATATCGAAGGTGAAGGCCTGCTTGTAATGGGTCAGCCCTACAAAAGTGGTTTTTAACCCCTGAATATTGGTAATCCGGGAAAAGCTCAAAATAAAAGACGTCACCACCGGGTAGGTAAAAAAGACCAGAAACCCGATAATCCATGGCGCGGAAAAGAGATATGCCTCCACGGTTTTCCGCCGCTGAAGGCGGCTACTCATTCGCGTCCTCTTATGCATATACCCGCACTCCTTTCCGTTCCATCCGTTTTTCGTCCAACGCCGTGTTTATGGCCGGATTACCTTATAGTCCAGCGGCAGGATTTCCACGCCGTCCACTTGTGCAGGGGCGGCTTCATCATAATTGAGCAGCAGCACCGCTCCATTGTCATAGGTGACTCTGACCAAAGTGTCCGTTACTCTCTCATGCCGGATCATAGCCGCCTTCCAGATACCGTCCAGTACTTCGCAGAACTCCTGATAAACGGTGGCCGCTTCGTTCTTCCAGTCCTCATAACGGGAAGTGAATAAATCGCTGTAATCCGTGTTGCGCAGCAATGCCGTATCCTGGTAGGTCAGCTCATAATAAGGCAGTACGCCGTATTCCATGGCTTTCAGCTTCTGCTGCTGCTTGTCATAAAAGGAATTAAACGCTTCCCCCGTATAGGGGATACTGCCGTGCACCACCATCTGATAAAAGGGGATGTAGGCGTCGGTATAGGGATAGCCGGATCCGGTCATGGGAATATCGGTGAGCATATCGGCGCTTCTCAGCACATACTGTCCGCCGCCCTGGACCGCCGAGAATCCCAGTTCTTTGCGGGAATAATCCAATATTCCCTGCCAATAACCAGCGGTCTGGCTCCTGTCCAGGATTTGGGAAACGGCGCTGTTGGCATATACCGTCCGGCCCATTCCGGCGAAACGGACGCCGGAAATTCCCAGCTTCTTCCATCCGGCCGCGTCCCGGACAAACTGAGCCGCTGAAACCTGGGGCGTCAGCAGATACCGGGTCATTTTCGCATCGGTGATAATGACGCCGTTGGGTTTATACAATACGTCGCTCCGCTTGGAAAAGCCGCTCTGCCCCTCCACCGCTTGAAGATAATCCTGCTCCAACAGCAGGGGGATTCCGCATTCGCCCGCATAAGCGGCCAGTTTCTTCAGCCCGCCTTTGCCTCCCAAGTCTGAAGCGATGGACCGGTCGGTATAGACGCCGTACCCCTTGCCGCCGGATCCCACCAAGGTCACCACCATATGGTCCGCGCCGGCTTCCCGCAGTCCCTCCAGGATTTCTCTGGCCTGGTCAAAGGTGGTCATGCCGATATATTGATTGAAGATCATCCGTTCTTCTAGAATTCCCATGAAAAGGTCGAGAGCCAGGGGCATCTGATCCCCGCTTGAGACCGGAACCATCCGGCCGGTATCCAGCAGCCATCGTCGGCAGGCCGCCGCCATGCCGCTGTAATCAGCGTCCTCCCCATCCAAAGGCACAAAGGTAACCCCGCAATCCTGGCGGATAATTGCCTTGTCGATGGTGATAATTTCCTCTCCTTCAGCTGTTTCATAAGCGTACCGTTTCCGATATTTGAACTCCGGTCCAATCCGGTAAAGATCAACCAGCAATCCCGGGAAAGCCAGATTGATGGTACTGTCCGCCTCTCCAGCGTCGATCATGCCCACAAAGGCGTTGCCGTCCGCCCTTGCCAGACCGAAGACCGGCAGCATCAGCGGCTGGATACCGTCCTCCCGGTTTTGGGCGATGGCGTCGATATCCGTCTGTTCCGGCGAATAAACGCTGAGTTTGGCCCGCAGATCCCGGATAATTTTATCCTGATTGAAATAGGTCAGGGCACCGCTGCCGTCGGGATACACCATATAGCCCCCGTCGTTCGCCGCTGTGGCGCCGAAATAGGGCAGCAGCTCCACGCTGGTAACCGCATATTTTCCTTCCTCCTGAATGGATTCAAAGGGAATACGGGCGTGAAGGCCCTGTTCATCCAGCGTTACCTCCACAGCCAGGGTGATGCCCACCTGGGTAAAGACAAACTGAAACACCGCGCCGCCGGGGATTCCGCTGACTGTCTTGGTGCAGTTGACGGCAGGCAGCTGCCCGCTGTCATTTTTCAAATCCGAGTAGTAAAGGGTCAGCATAGAGGCCATTCCCGCCCGCTGTGTCTGACTGAAATCCTCGGGATTGTAATAGCTTTCCGGAATATGAGAGGACCAGCTGTAGCCTGTCGCCTTATTCTTCAAGGCAAAGGTGGCGGCGTCTGCATCCACAATCAGCTCATGGGTGGCATTTTCCGCCACCTTGCCGGAGGGATGTTCTTCTGTAATGGGCGACAGACCCGCCAGCGTCTTCTCCGCCGGCCGGATGGCGGCTGTCCCTTCCGCGCTGCATCCGGCCAGGGCCGCCAGCAGGCACGCCGCAGCCGTCAACAGCCCTATCTGCCGTTTCATTCGCTTCAGAGGACCTCTCCGTTCTTGACGCATATCCGCCGCTCCTTTCCGCCGGGGATCACCGGCTTGTCAATTGGTGCGCAGTTCTACCAGGATACTGTTGATAAAAACCACCAGCTGGCTGGACAGCGCGTAGATTAATATCGCCACCGCCCACAGGATCAGCATCCCGATCAAACTGGCGATGGTTACACCCAGCGCTTTGCGCAGGCGGTAGTCGTTCATGGTAAGGAGGGCGACGAACAGCCCCAGAATCATCCAAATCAGGATACCGGCGTTGATGACGTCAAACAGTCCCTGCTCTCCCTGGGAAAGGATCTGGGACAGCGCCGCCGCCAGAGGCTTGAACACGATAACCGGCAGCATACATAGAGCACTGGTATTGAAGATATCCTTCAGCTTGGTTTCCCCGCTCATAATGGCTGTGACCCCATAGGAGGCCACTACCCAGGTCAACACCGGCAGCAACAGCTTGACCAACTCCAATGCGATGTTGGATTCGTGGGGGCGCATGTCGCTCAAAGGATAGTGAACCGTCAGGATATATACATATTGGGCTGCGAAGGCCAGCAGATACAGCAGACAGGAGAACCGCGCTCTGTATCGACTCCGCTCCCGTTTCACCACATAAAACGCACTGACGGGATGAAGGAAAAAGAGGACCATTGTTTTCAGTTCCAGCACGCTGCGGCACCTCCCTCCCGGCGCACCGGGATTATTTCTTGATGCGGAGCACCAGCTCGTTATAGACCCGGCGGCTCAGCTTGGCAAACAGCATCAGCAGCGCCAGGATACCGGCGATGCCTATGGCGCCAAGGCCTACAATCGGGACAAAATGAGCGCGGAAGATCTCATGACGGTAAGCGGCGAATGCCTTGGAATACCCTATCCGGTTATTGGCAAGATCATACTCCTGCATGGACGCAGTGTAGTCGCCCTCCTTGAACAGAGCCTTAGCCATGCCTGTGTGGGCCAAGGCATAAGACGAATCGGTTTCCAGCACCGTCTTCCACAATGCGCCCGACTGGTCATACCGGCCGTCGGCATACAAGGCGGAAGCTTCGTGGACCGTATGGATAAAGCGGGTGGGGACGAACTGTTGAATGCTGTTGGTGGCGGTATCCAGTACATAGATGCAGCCATTACCGTCCACTGCGAGACTTACCGGGTTGGTGAACAGGCCGTTTACCTGGCCCTTGCCGCCGAAACTGCATAACATATTGCCCTCTCCATCATACTGATAGATACGGCCATTGTCGGAGGCGAGGGCACTGATGATGCCGTTCTTATCCACAGCAATATCGATGAATTCCGATATTTTCAGCTGGTTTGTGTTATCGATGTACTTCTCGCCATACAGCTTTTCCTGGAATACATTGGTCCCCACTGCGTTGATCTTGCGGATCTGGCCCGACTCAGTCAGCGATACGGCATAAAGGGTGTCGTCCTCTCCAATGCAGAAATTGGCATAGGGCTTGGGCTGCTGTTTTTTCAACCGCTCAATCTGCTCCTGGGAGGCGAACTTCCGGATGAACCACTGTACCAGATCAAAGCCCACCTGGGTGGAGCCTACATAGCCCTTGAAATTGTTGTAAGCATCCAGGGTCATAAAATGCTGTCCCTTGATCAAATAAATGATTCCCGTGGAACTGACGGCAATCTTGCTGGGGTTGAAGGTCAGATTATCGGTGATCAGCTCCGAATCCGGTTTGACGAATTCCTCCACATACGTCCCCTCCTGGGTGATGTGCAGAATACGCTGGTTACCGGTATCAGCGATAAACAAGTCGCCGTTGCTGTGGACGAATACTCCCTTGGGATTATTCAAACGGGTGTTGTCTTCCCCGCTATATTCCCGTATTACCTGCATCCGGCCGTCCAGCTTGAGAATCCGGTTGTTGCCGGTGTCGGCGACATAGAGGAAGCCTTCCTTGTCGATGAAAAGATCCTCAGGACTTTTCAGTCCCCCGTATTTTCCAAAATAGTTAGTCTGGCGCTCAGGGATGTAGGTCACCGGTGTGACGCTTTTCTCTCCCTCCTCGTCCAGGACGTAATAATTGTCTGGCAGCGCCAGCGCTGTTTGGGATAGAAGCAGCGCCAGCAATACGGAAACAGCCGCCGCAAACAAGCATTTTCTTTTCAAAGGCCCTGCCCCCCTTCTCGGTAAAAATGCGCCTTATCCCTTCAGGCCGGAATGAACCATAGTGTTGATAACCTGTTTTTGCATCAGCAGGAAAATCAGCACAGTGGGAATAATCATGAGAAACGTCCCCGCCGCCGTCGCGCCCGCCCGGCTCACCGCCGCGGAGGCTACGCCGCCGGCAATGGTCTGCATCGCCAGCGGCAGGGTGCGCAGCACCGGCTTGGAAATAAATACCAGCGGCCCGAACATATCGTTCCAGCAGGTGACAAAGGAGAAAACCACCACAGTTGACCAGGCCGGCCGCAGCTGGGGCATGATAATCCGCCAGAATATGTATCGTTCAGTCGCGCCGTCGATACGGGCCGCCTCAATATATGCGTCTGGCAGCTGGTCTGCAAACTGCTTCATCAGGAACATATTGTAAGCCGCCGCCAGCTTGGGGACGATCAGCGCCCAGTGTGTGTCGATCATATGAAGGCCGTTGACCACCATATAGGTGGGAATCTGGGTCACATGGGTGGAAAACATAATTCCGGCGATCACCACTGAAAAGATCAGGTTGGCCCCCGGCACCCGGAGTTTGGCCAGGCCATAGGCGGCCATGGAACAGATCACCACCGACAGGCCCACCGTCAGGGCGGTGGTATATAGGCTGTTGAAAATATACCGGGTAAAAGGAACGGCGGAACTGCCTACCGCCATCAACAGACTGGAGAAATTATCCCAAGTGGGACGGGAGACATAAAATTTAGGCGGGAACAGGTATAATTCGTCCATGGGCTTGAATGCGGTAATCGCCATATAGTACAACGGAAATATGGAAAAGGCGACCACGGCTAAAACGAGGATATATGTGAAGATATTGCCGGGAGACAACTGCTTTTTGATTCTGGAACGAATGGCCCTGCCGCTGAGCCGCACCGCTTGTTCGCTGGCCTGCATGGCCGTCTCCTCCTTTCGCTTGTTTCGGTTTAAGCATGGTTCAGGTCTCGGCCCTGGATGACAGCAACCGCATAGATATCCTGCCAAAAAAGAAGGTGATCAGGAAGAGTACAGTGGCGATGGCCGACGCGTAGCCCATCTGGTATCGGATAAAGGCGTAGTCATACAGATGGGCGACGATGGTGTGGCCCGCGTAGTTGGGACTGGGCAGGCCGCATACCGACATGGAAACGTCGAACACGCTGAAAGCGCTCACCATGGTATTGATCACCCCGAACAGAATCTGCGGCTTCATTTGGGGAATGGTGATGTAGAACAGCTGTTGGAAACGGTTGCTGATGCCGTCCACGGACGCGGCCTCATACAGCTCGGCGGAGATATTCTGAAACCCCGCCAAGAATACCAAGAAGCCGGTACCCATGCTCATCCAAAGGGAAATGACGATAATTACCAGCATGATGGTGTCGGGATTCGTCACCCATAGGATCGGCTGATCGATGATTCCAAGATTGAACAGAATATTGTTGATCAAGCCATACCGGTCGGAGGAGAAGATATACAGCCAGATCACGGACATGGTAGAGGCGCTGGTGATGGACGGAGCGTAAAAGCCCAAGGCAAACGCATTCTTACCCTTCATATTGTTGATCAGCCAGGCCATCAGAAAGGAGAGCAACAAGCCGATAGGACCGGTGATAAACACAAATACAAAGGTATTTTTCAGGGAGATCAGGAAAACGTCATCCTCCATGAACAGCGTCTGATAATTGGTGAAGCCGATGAACTTGGCCGGTTGGATCAGATTGTAAAAGGAAAAGCTCATGATAAAAGACATGATTACCGGCAATATGATGAATACGGTGTATAAGATGACAAACGGGGCGACAAACAGACAGCCAGAGCCGTATTTCTTCCACCATCTGGATAAGCCGCTCACCGGCTTTCTTTGCGCTGCTGCGGTCATGTGGCCCCTCCTTTCTCCCTGCATCGGTTTGCGGGCTATTTGCCCGGATTGGCGAAAACGTACTGCGCCTGCTGCGCTTGGAGCTCCCGGTTGATGTCCTCCACCGCCAGTTCCAGGGAATCCCGGACGTTGGTATCGGTTTGATCCCCACCCATACTGATATCCCGGGTCACCACCCGGTTCCAGGCATTGGTGATCTGACGGCCGGTGAAATATCCGCCCAGCACCACCGGCATTTCCGTGGCCCAGGCCAGGGATTTCTCAAATTCCGCCAAATCCGTCTTATCCCAGTTGAACTGCTTGAAAGCTTCTATATTGGCGGTGTTGAAGCGGGCGGCAATCCCCTGGGACGCCTCCAGGTTTTTATTGAAATTGATCTGCGTCTCGGTACTGGTCCACCATTTCAGGAATTCCCAGGCTGCATCCTGCTTCTCCGAAGCGGAAAAGATCATGCACGCCTCCGCGCCGGCGCTACCAAAGGAATGGTCGACGACGCCGTTCCGTTCGGTGCCGGGAATTTGAGCCACGCCCCAGCGCCCTAGAAGCTCCGGCGCCGCAACCGCTAACTGGATGTACATGCTGTAATCGGCGATCCCCATGGGCATCTCCCCCGTACGGAAGCGGGTGAGAAAATTGGGCGCTACCGGCACACCGTAGTTGGTGTACAGCTCGCACAGCTCCTTGAAGGCGGCGTAAGCCTCCGGTGTATCCAGCCCGGACCGAGTGCCGTCCTCGTTGTAATAGGCGCCGCCGCGCTGGAAGAGGAAGGGACTGTAATCGAAAGTGTAGTTGAACTGCATACCGTTTTGATACAGCACCGGGAACACCTGCTTATACAGTTCGCTCCAGGTTTCCGGCAGCTTCAGGTTTAGTTCCTGCAGGATGTCCTTGCGGTAGAACAGCATCTTGAAGTTCATGGTTTCCGGCAGGGCGTAGATCCCCTCCCGGAAGGTCAGCGGGATAAACATCTTCTCCATAAACCGTTCGCTGACCTCATCAAAATCGTCGTACTGGCTGATATCCGCCACCGCGCCCCGGATCGCCAATTCGGTGGGGGAACCGTAGCTGATTCCCAGAACCGCATCCGGCTGGTTGCCGGATGCCAAGGCAAACATGAGTACGCTGGCTGTGCCGGTATTCAGCGTGGCTGCCGGCACCACGTTGAGTTTGATACGTATCCCCGTCTCCGGGGTGAAAAATTCATCTGAAAGCTCGATGAGCTGCTCCGCCCACTCGTTGCCGCGGGCCATCCAGACAGTGATGGTTTCCAACTCTTGTCCGTCCAGCCCGGCGCCGTGGACGCTGCCCACGTTATCGTAATCCCGTACAAAGGATTGAAAGAAGGTCTGAACGGTGGCCCATAGCCGCTGAAAGAAGTTGGAACGGTAGTCTTTCACCGGTTCATCCGGCGGCATGAACACGAAATAATCAATGCCAAGCGGCAGCTCGGAGAGGGTCATGTAATAGGAGCCCAAGCTGGTCTGGGCATTCTGCAGGTCGCCTATCCGTCGGGGAATAGAGAAGGGATCCAGCCCCATCTCATGGATCTGCCGGGCGATCTGCCGAAAATTGTTGGCCATGGAAGAGGACTTGGTGGAGATGGCGTTGAAAAACTCGTATTTCTCCGTCATGCTGCATTCCAGCGCGTACAGGGTCTCAGACAGTCCCGGTACCGTCTTGAACAGTTCATAGTCGTAGTTCAGGTCGGGATTGCTGCCAATGATCATCGTGATTTTGCGGATGGTCTCGGAAAGAGTCAGCATATCCTGATTGATCGACTGAATGATTTCGGTAAACGGCCCCACTGTGACAGTCATAGTGATGGTGTGGGTCATTCCGGCCTCCAGATAAAAGAGGTAGGGGTTCCCCTCACCGTCCTCCAGCGCCTCGCTGCGCCATTCCTTCCCGTAAGAAAACTTATATTCCAGCAATTCCTGGAAGGGCACTTGGCCGTCAATGTCGATGGTCCGGAAGGAGGGCAGGCCGTCGTTCCAAATCTGCTGGTCACGCAGGCAAAGCTTATAAAGCCCGGTTTCCGGGACCGTAAATTCCCAAGTGATAGACTGTCCGCCCGAGCGCCACCAGTAGTCGCCCATGACGTTGAATACCCGGCTGGTCACCGATACCGGCTGTGCCAGCGGGTCGGCGTTGGATTCCATGCGCAATGTGGGGTTGCTGCGGTGCAATACATGATCCTCCGCCTGGAACTTGGCGCTCTGCGTTGCGGAGGCGTAATGGCGGCTCATATAGCCGGCCAGCACCTGGCTGTAAACCGGTATTTGGGCAGGGGGACGGATCGTAATCTGTCTGAGCTGCATCGGTTCGTACAGCATTTCCAGCCGGATGCGGTTTTCCCCCTGATTGAAGGCAAAAGTAAGGGGCACGCTGTAATAGCCCATCTTGTCCCGGAAGGGGACGGATTCCCAAGCGAACAATTCCTTTTGCCTGGGTTTGACCTGGTCCCCAAGGTTGTTCAGCTTGGGCGGTGCTTCATCGGTAAAGCGACGGTAAAAGGGAATGTTGCGGCATTCCACATACTGGTATTCCCCGTTGATCCGGACCGAACGCTCAATGGCAGCATCCGACCCGGGAAGAGGCCTGTAATCCAGCCATATCTCATACAAACCTGCCTGGGCGACATCTACCGTCCATTCTATGTAGGGGACTGACTCATCCCAGTTCAGCACGCCGTCTTCCAGAGAAGATGCGGGGAGCTCGGAGACGACATCCTCAGGCGACAGCGTATAGGTGCCCGATTCGGCATCGGTCAGGCCCGCGTTCTGAAAAACCTTTCGCTGTTCGGTGTAGCTTGGTTCCTGACCGACACTCCCGGATTCCTCCCCCGGATCCTTCCCATACTCGAACCAATCCTGCAGCTTTTTCCCTGCGGTATCTTCCTCTGCATAAGCTGGCCCGGCTAGAGTTAGCAGCAAAACCAATACGGTCAGCAGGGACAGCCGCCGACGCAATCGGTTGCGCGGGTTATGCCGGCTATAACAGCCTAAGCTGCCGGATCCACATGTAAGCATTGCGACCATCCCTTTCATTAAACCTAATTAAAGTAAAAGCATCTCAAATAGCCGGCGACAAAAGGATTAAGAGTGGTCTTCTGTCGCCGGCTATTTCACACAATCAGAAACGGAACTGCCGGTTGCTTATTGCTTCTTGGACTTTTTTACCGTCAGGCAAACCGCCGCAGCCGACAAGCCGGCCATCAGGACGGCGGCCATGGCCATAGGAACGCCGGTGGAGGGAGCGGGAGGGTTGTCATCCTCAGACGTTCCTCCGCTGGATTCGTTGTTGTCAGATTCATCGCCAGAGGAGACATCGGTGCCGAACAAATTGCTGATGGTTACCAGATACATCTGTGCTTCCATATCACCATTGGCGATGGAAATGGTGGTGACCTGTCCCAGTTCATCGGTATCCTGCAGCGCAGTGGCACCGTTATAGAAGGTTACAGTGCCGAAATCCGGCAGTTCCAGCAGCGCCTTGAGATCGGCCAAGGTCTTTTTCTGGAATTTGGCGTCATAGGCCAGCACATTGTCCGCAATGGTGATATCGGCCGCGCCCTCCTTCAGAGCCAGCGCCGGGACCTTCATTTCGGTGCCATTGAAATCGTGGAAAGTGTAGATCATCTTGCCCCGATTCTCGGCGTCCGCGAAAAAGTTGGTCCGGCTGGCGAAGTTACCCATAACGGTATCGCCGTCATTGGTAAAGGACAGGTTTTTCTTCACAGCCTCCACTGTAGCGCCCGCCGCAGAGGCGTAGCCTTCAAAAGCGGCATCCGTATGGGGATAAATGTTTTCCCATGTAGATTCGTCCGCTGTCTCGCCGTAAAGGATCTCGAATTCCGGCAGATTGTACTTAAAATAGTAGGTACCTGCTATCGAAGCACGGGTTTTCATAATGTCCACATGATTGCCGTACTGGGTGCCGGTATACACGGCAGCCGCGCCGCTAGAATCGGTCTGGGCAATATTGAAGGTTACAAATCGGTTATCCATACCGGTGAAGAAGCAGAAGACGTTCTGCCAAGCGGGATAGGTTTCCTGGGCATCGGCGGCCGGGGAGTCAATCTCGTTGATGGTGAAGGAGAAATAGACGGGTTTGGAAAAATCCACATATCCCTCCTCAATGCCCAGCCACTCGATATAGGAGTTGGAGCCTGCCGCGGTAGCCCCCTGCTTTTCGGTAAACTTTATACCGTCCGCCGACTTCTCCATGGACTGGTAGCCCATTCCGTGGCCCAGCTTCCACAGGCTCAGCAGGGGATCGACCGGTTCTTCCTCCTCGGCCGCCGCGCTGAAGGCAAACAAGGATCCCAGCAGAGCAAGCACAAGGAACAGGGTAAACAACACTTTGGATAATTTCATGATTTTCCCTCCGTTAATTTTATTTTGTTGCATAATAAACGCCTTGCTTCTCTTATCACAAACCGCAGGAGTGCCGCTTGACGAACTGACAGGGGATCAGCAGCTTCATATTGGGCAGAATCTCCTGGTCGTTCTTCATTTTGAGCAATTCCACCGCCAGAACCCCCGCCGCACGATGGTTCAACTCTATGGTGGAGAGGGACGGATTGGTATACCGGCAAAAATCCTGATTATTAAACCCCACGATGGCCACCTCATCCGGAATGCGGATCTCGTGCTTCTGCAGCTCCTTAATGCAGGCCAGCGCCACCATATCATCCCCGGCGAAAATAGCGTCAAAATCCCGCGGGCCCTGCGCCAGCCGTCCCCTCAGGGCCTCGGCGGCTATTTCCGGCTGAAAAGAACACTCATATAACTGATCCATCACCAGCGGACGTCCGCTCTCAAGATGGGCGTCCAAGAAACCGGTCTCTCGTCCGTCGGCCCCTTCCCGCCAGACGGTGTCATTGTTCAACATACCTGGACGAAAATTCCCACCGCCGCCGAAATACAGGATTTTCTCCCTCCGGCTGGCAATCAGCCGGCTGATGACGTCCTTGACGGCGGAGTACATATCGAATTGGATGCTGCACTGGCCGAAGGACTGCACCTCAGTGAAAGAAATATTGACGATATTGCGGAAATGCCTGTCGAACTGGTCAGTTTTGCCGCCGATAATAATCAAATTATCGATATTGCTTTCAATAATTCGCCGCTGAATAAAGGAATTCCTCTCGATTTCATAATAGGAATAGAAGAAATCGATGTAGATGTCCTCCGCATCCGCCACACCTTTAATGGCGTTATAAATATCGTTGTAAAAGGGGTGCAGGCTGAGATTTTCAACCCGGGGAAGCAACAGCACGCCAACGCTGATTTTTCCGCCGCGCTTGTGCCCGAGGTTGTTTTTTTTCTGGTATCCCAACCGGTCGGCCGCTTCGTAGATATCTTTCACCGTTTGGGCGCTGGCAACATTTTCATCCCCAAAATTCAGTACCTTGGAGGCCGTTACAATGGATACGCCCGTCACCTCCGCCACATCCTTGAGTGTGACGCCCTTTCTTTTCCTCAAATGCCCGCGCCCCTTCTTTGTTCTTCCGGGCCGCTAGGACCCTCTTATTCCTCCGTTGCCCCAACTGCCTTTTTCTTTTTCAACAGGAAGAACGCCGCCGCACCGCCGCCGGCCACCACCAGCACACCGCCGACGATGAGGAATATCCACCAGGGGAATCCCGCCTGTTCGGCTGAATCGGTGCTTTGTGCCAGCAGCAGGGAGAAGGTTTGATCCGGCTCACTGCCAAAATAAAGCTGCAGCTTCATGGTATCGTCCACAACCCTGCTTTCCTCGCTGATGATCTTGCCGCTGCTGTCGCAGATGCGGAAGTCATAACCCTCTCCGCGTACAAAAGCATCCATCAGCTCTCCCACGGTGTAGCTCTTTTTCAGTGTGATCAAATTTGCTTCGAAATCAATAGCGGTGTTCAGGGACTTAACCCCCAGTTTCTGTCCCGCAGGCGCAGCCTCGGTGATCTGCGGCTCAGTTGCCGGAGTGGAACTATCTGTATTCCCCGATGACTCGGAAGGATCGCCTTGCGACGCATTAGTGGAATTAGGAGTAACTGCAGGCTGGGTGGGCTCCGGAGAACTTCCGCTGTCCTTAGTGGGCGCCGGCGGGGCCGTGGTAGGAGCCTGCGTGGGCTTGGGATTCAAAGAGGCATTGGAGCCGTCCACCTTAACACCATTAATGGTTTTGACGGTGTACTGGATTTCCTTGCCGTAGACATTGCCACCCGCCTGGATTACCATGTCGGCGGAATCTCCCATGCCGATCCGCTTGGCGGCACCGGGCTGGATAGGGATGGTAACGCCGTCGAAAATCACCTTATTTCCTACGGAATCATAGGTGAAGCTGTGAGCGCCGACATAGGGAGTATCAATGATGTAGCCGTAATCGATGCTTCCCTCTGGATTGTTTTCCGTGGTAAGAGTGGGATTCACCTCATGGACCTTATTACCCATGATATCCTGCAATATGACCCAAGTTTTACCCTTGGCACTTTCCGGCATCCACTGAAAGGATTCCGCGAAGCCCACCGGGCACTCATATACCATGATGACAAAACCCGCGGTCTTTGATGTTGCCAAATCCTTGAAAAAGCCGAAGAAATGATAGCCGTCGTTGGGGCTGGCGGTATACGTCGTTTTATCGATGCTGTATTCCACCTTGGCGGGCTTGATCGGAATTTTTTCCGAGTCCAGCCATACATTGCGTCTGTCACTGTTGGAACTGTTTTTCACCACCACGTGGAGTCCCTTGTCTGTTTGCTCCAAAGTGGTAACTACCTTGCCGGGCCCGTCGTCGCCTACCCGAAAATCTCCGATACCCAAAGCGGACGCTTGAATGCCGGAGGCGAGGGTCAGGGTAAGCGCCGAAGCAAAGGATACACAAATTGTCATCCATTTTTTCATTTTTTTCATGTACTATCCCCCCGTAACCTCAATTAATTAACCTGAAATCAGGATAGCATATGCTTCTGTTAAAAGTCAATTTATTTTTTGCACAATTACCAATTTTCGTCGCTATATACGCATGTATATAGCGTTTTATGTATAAAAAATTCATTTAATTTACTTTAATTAAGCTAAATATAGAACTTAAATTTTGCTTGAAAAACTCTTCATCTCACTTTCGTCAGTTATTATTACTAAAAACAAATTTTCTCCCGCCTTGCACCCGCTGTCTGTTTGTGCTATTCTTGCAGCTGGAAGCCTCTTCCAGATTCAAAAAATGCAATCCACACTGCGAATTCCAGCTATTTTCACCGTGTCCAGTTCCTGTTATCCTAAGAAAAAAAGAGATTTCTCAATGAAAAGAGGGAATCGGTATGACAAGCAGAGAACGCGTATTGGCCTCCATCAATCACCACCAGCCGGATTGTCTTCCCCTGGATATCGGCGCCACTCCCAGTTCCGGCATTTCCGCCGTGGCCTACAACAATCTGCGCAAAGCCCTGGGGGTTTATAACGGCAGGGCGAAAATCTATGACGTGGTGCAGCAGGTAGTACAGGTGGATGAGGATATCCTGGATCGGTTTTCTGCCGATGCACTGGATATCGGGCGTACCTTCAACGACCAACCGGAGGATTGGAATCCGGTCACTCTGACAGATGGAAGCCGCGCGCTCCAGCCCTCCTGGTTTATCTCCCGGCCGCAGGGAGAGGGGTGGGAGGCTGTGGATAAATTGGGAAGGGTTATCGCCCGGATGCCTGCCGGCGCCACCTTCTACGATCAAACAGTTTTTCCCTACATAGACGGCTATCCGGAAAGCTACGACGGCCTTGATCTGGCTATGAATCAGGTGCCCTGGCAGGCATTGGTTCACAGCCCTTGGGACCACGCGGATGATCCCGGTTTTTGGGATACGCTGCGGCGCAAGACGATTGAACTGCGGGAAACTAGTGACCGAGCGCTGATGATTGTTTGCGGTTGTAACCTATTTGAATGGGGAACTTTTCTCCGGCGAATGGATAACTTCCTGATGGACATTTACACCGATGAATATGAGGTAGAGCGGCTGCTGGACCAGCTGATGGAACGGCATATGGCCACGCTGGAGAAAGTTTGCACCGCAGTGGGCGACGTGGCGGACATTCTGCGTTTCGGCGACGATCTGGGCATGGATACCGCCCCCTTTATATCCCCGGAAAAATACCGGCGGCTGTTCAAGCCGCGCCACGCCGCGCTGTGCGCTTACGTCCACAGTCACAGCAAGATGAAAACCTTCCTCCATTCCTGCGGTTCTGTTGCGCAGCTGCTGCCCGACCTGATTGAAGCGGGCTATGACATTCTCAACCCAGTCCAAACCACAGCGGCGGGAATGGATCCGGAACGGCTCAAGCGGGATTTCGGTCAGGATATCGCCTTCTGGGGCGGCGGCTGCAACACCCGTTCAATACTCAATCGGGGAACGCCGGATGAAGTATATAGCCACACCTGCCGGATGATTGAAACCTTTCTTCCCGGCGGCGGTTTCGTTTTCAACCAGGAACACAACATCCTGCCCGATGTACCAGCTGAAAACATCCTTGCCATGTATCGCGCGGTTTCCCGCTATCAATAAATCTAAGGAGGCGTCCAAATGAATTACAAGATGACTTATACACGGCCCGCCGTCGGCTTTACACAAGCGCTGCCGGTGGGCAACGGCTCCCTGGGCGGCATGATTTATGGGCAGCCGGATCGGGAACGTATCAGTCTGAACCTGGATACCCTGTGGTCCGGCAGTCGAAACCCAGCGCTGAACCCAGAGGCTGCCGGCGCCATCGACGAAGTGAGACGGCTGGTGTTCAGCCGGCAATACGCCGCAGCGCAGGAACTGGTAACGGAAAAAATGCTGGGCTTTTATACCGAATCTTATCTGCCGCTGGGAAACCTTTATATCGAGATGGAACCAGGAGAAATACAGGATTATTCCCGTTGGCTGGAACTGGACCGCGCCGTGGCGCACAGCCGGTATACCTTGGACGGATCCATCGTTGAAAAAGAGCTGTTTGTTTCCTACCCTGACCAAGTCATGGCAATCCGGCTGGCCTCCAGCCGCCCCGGAGGGCTGAACTTTTCCGTCACCATGGATTCTCCCCTGCGGTACAACACGTATACGACCGATAACGGTGAACTGGTGATGGATGGCAAATGCCCCTGTCATGTGGATCCGCCCTATGTATTCTCAGAACAGCCGGTGCAGTACGATGGGGATGCTCCTCTGCCGGACTCTAGTCATCGAGGGATGAATTTCCAAGCTCGGCTCCGGGCAGTGGTATCCGGCGGCCGTATCTCCTACGACGGCCGCTATCTCTACATCCGAGAAGCGGACAACGCGGTACTGCTGCTCACCGCAGCGGACAGCTACAACGGCGGCCACCGGGAACCGGGCACCCAAGGCCTGGATCCGGTCGTCCAGACGGTGAAGATCCTGGAGGCCGCCTCCCGCGCTTCCTATGCACAGCTTCTGAAACGGCATCTGGCAGACTATACGGCCCTTTTCAGCCGTGTATCTTTGGAACTGGAGGGGGGCGATCCGTCCCTGCCCCTTGATCAGCGAATGGAGACCTTGCAGCAGGGCGGCGGGGACAATGCCTTGGCGGCATTGTATTTTCAATTCGGCCGTTATCTGATGATCGCCAGCTCCCGTCCTGGCAGCCAACCCATCAATCTCCAGGGCATGTGGAACGAGGATGTTCGCGCCCAATGGTCCAGCAACTACACTACCAACATCAACACGCCGATGAATTACTGGGCGGCGGATGTCTCCGGATTATCGGAACTGAGCGAGCCCCTGTTCAGCATGTTGGCCGAATGCGCCCGGGCCGGAGAAGCGCTGGCGGAAACCGAATACCGCTGCCGTGGCTGGACGATGAATCATAACACCGATCTGTGGCGGCAGGTCCGTGCCGTAGGAGGCTCTCCCCTATACGCCTATTGGCCGATGGCTGCAGGGTGGCTCTGCCGCCATCTTCACGAGCACTATCTTTTTACTCGGAACCGGACCTTCTTGGCACAAACCGCCTGGCCTTTAATGAAAGGGGCGGCCCTGTTCCTGTTGGACTGGCTCTGTGAACTGCCGGACGGCAGTCTGGGCACCTGTCCCTCCACCAGTCCGGAAAACCGTTTCAATGCCCCCGACGGCGAGGGGCTCAGCGTCAGCGCCGCCACCACGCTGGATATGACCATTATCCGGGAACTGTTTTCCAGCTGTATCGCCGTCTGCCGGGAACTGGAAACGGACGGCGATCTTGCCGCCGATCTGGCTGCTGCTCTCAAACGGCTGTATAAGCCGCAAATCGGCAAAGACGGCCGTCTGTTGGAGTGGTGGGAAGAAATGGATGAGTTTGAACCCGGCCACCGTCACCTTTCTCCTTTGTATGGTCTATATCCCGGCTGCGTTTTTTTCGGGGATGAATTTGGTTCGGATTACATCGCGGCCGCCCGTAAAAGCCTGGAGAACCGTCTGCGGCATGGATCAGGCAACATGGGCTGGAGCAGCGCCTGGGTAATCTGCCTGGCCGCCCGGCTGCATGACGGCGAACTTGCTCAATCCGCCCTCAACCGGCTGCTGGCCGATTACACCTGCCCCAATCTTTTCGACCTCCTGCCGGGCTACGCCTGTGCTCCGGCTCAAAAGGACGACCTGTTCCAGATCGACGGCAATTTCGGCGCCGCGGCAGGAATAGCAGAACTGCTGCTGCAGAGCCACACGGGAGTGATCGAACTGCTGCCCGCTCTGCCTCCGGCATGGCGGACGGGTTCGGTAAAAGGATTGCGAGCCAGGGGTGCGGTTGCGGTGGATATGGACTGGAAGGGCGGCCGGTTGCTCACCGCTGTGCTGCATCCGGATCTGGACGGCACTCTCACCATAAAGTCCCCTGTAACCGTCTGTATAGAAGACACCTTGATCGATGCCGGCGATATCTGCACTCTACCTACAAAAGCCGGAATTCCTATACGCCTGACAGCACGATAGAGCCGAGAAATCCGGCATATCCGTATAAGGAAGGACAAATCGCTGTGAAAACATGGCTATCTATGTTTTTCACTGTACCGTATCTATCATATAACAGGCAAAATCCATGTCTGCAAACGGCACGCGTCAGTTGTGTGGTCTGAGCCTGTCAGCTCCAAACGCTTTTATCTGCATCTGCCGCTCCTAAAAGAGTGGTGCGCACGATCTTCGGTGCGGATGAACGAGAAGTCTTCTTAATAAAATGCTTGCCCCTGGGATGACTATGTAGTCATCCCAGGGGCAAGCATTTTATATTCTCCTTAAAATACAGTGATTCTCCAATGTAAAAGAGGTTGGCCGGTAGTGTCAAGGATTATTCGCAAATTGGTTAGCAGACACTGGTGTGAATGAAGT
>CABULH010000022.1 GCA_902492455.1 uncultured Oscillospiraceae bacterium | reverse complement strand
TATCGGTTGAGCAAAAGTCAGCGTGGGAATGGTGTGGTATCTTTATCTAAGTGAAACCCCTTGCTCCCATTTAGAGATTGTTTGTCGCACCACATTCAGCTTGATAGCAAGCTCTTCTTGAGAGAGCCCTTTTGATTTTCTGATTGTTTTTATGTTTTCGTGTAACATTAAGGATAACCTCATTTCTTTAATTCGTTATCACTATTATATGAGGAACTGCCCGTTGCTACAAGCAACGCATATTAACATCCATGTTTTACCGTTGTGATATGCTGTTTGATATGTTGGGAGCATGAACTAAAGCCTGGCAAATTGTTCTCGGCATTATCTATTTATCCAACAAAAATCAAAAGAAGCCGACTGCTTTACAGCAATCGACTTCTTTCGACAATGTAAGGGTGAGACAAAAAGAATCCCCAGTGTTTTTTAGAAGGGAATTTGAACCCTCGCGCATCCCGCAAAAAGTTGGTAGCGCAGCAGAGGCGTCATGCCCGCGTTTACAAGGGCATAGCCGCAGCAAGCGTGACTTTTTGCGGAAAGGAGGAATGACGAAGTGGTATGAGAAATCCCCAGCCAAATGGCTGGGGATTTTGAATGGAGCGTAGTCCATTCCGACGTGGTGGAGCTTAGGGGATTCGAACCCCTGACCTCTGCGATGCGAACGCAGCGCTCTACCAACTGAGCTAAAACCCCATAACCAAGTGATTCTCTGCGGAATCACCTGAATTATATTAGCTTATAACCGACTGTTTGTCAAGAGGCGCGGATAAGAATTTTGCCGATTTTTCCTTTCCCTCCGCCGAAGAAAGAGACAGAGTCCCCTATTGCCATTCCCGCTGCCCCCACAGAATTCACATGAACATTGCAGGATAGATACCGCGTTTTTGTATTGTATCCGGCCTGTTGTCTCTTATCAGCTGTTGGCGACGCGGCCTTCTCGCATTAGTCGGATTCTCTCTCCCCTTCTTTGTATCGGGTAATATCATGACAGGTAAGAAGAATGGCCTCTTCTCCCTTCCAGATTATCTGGGAAGCGTCTGCCGCCGACCACACCTTCAAAACAGGATTGTAAATTTCCATTGTCACATTACCGTCCTGCCGGCGTGCCGTCCGTGCGGGACAAGTCTCGCACGGAGTCTCCCGATGGAAATAGGCTTTGTAACAGGGCATGCCCACCCGGCCATGAGGGGCTAACGACATGGTTTTATGGTTTATGTACAATATCTCATAGGTATCGGGCCGGATGACATAGATCCAAGCGTTCTGGTGATCCAGCACGGTTTTCATCGCATTCACGGACTGCTCCATCCGCTCCTGGGCGCGCTGCTTGAGCAAAAATATACTAAGAATTTTAGAGATAAATCCCAGCGCATCCACCTGATCCTGATTCCAAAAACGATTGGTCCGGCAGTCATCAAAACCCACGTATCCCCGGAAACGACCGTTATCCCAAATGGCGCACTGCAGCATGGATTTGATGCCCTGCGGCTCCAGAATCGAATATTGCTCCGGATTCAGTTCGGAGACATCCTGGCAGTAAAATATACCATCCTCGTTAAAATTGTCCAGATAACTACCGCCCAGATCTTTTTCATATGATATGTGCTGCAGATGATCCTTTTCCGGCTGCACGCCGTCGCTGCACCATTCAAAGGTGTTATTGCAGAAGCGGTCATCCTCTGTGTTTTCGAAGATATAGGCCCGGCTGACATCGAACTGCCGCCCCACAATTTCCAAAATGGAATTTACCGCTTTATCCACATTCTGCGTCTGATATAAAACCCGCAGAATATATTCCACCAAACGATTCACAAGGGATAAACCCGCGTCCGAATCAATGGCCGCGCCAATGGCAGTGTGGGATATCTGCGGCATCCCTTCCATCACATTGCCCATCACCGCTCCGTCATAAACGGCATAACGGTTTTTTCCTTGCTTCTTGGCATGATATAAGGCGTGGTCCGCCCGTCGATAGAGCGTTTGAAAGGATTGTCCGTGATCCGGAGCGACAGCTATACCGATACTGCAGGAAACCCGCTCACTCAAGCCGTTGCGCCCTGCCAGCTCCCGCACAGACCCCACGATCTGGCCGGCTTTTTTCTTCACCAGATCCATCGAAGGGATGTTTCGGATGAACGCGATGAATTCGTCGCCTCCGATTCGTCCCACAACATCCATTTGGCGGAAACGCATACGGATCTCATTAGCGGTTTCCATCAAGAAGGCATCTCCGAACAGATGCCCCATAGTGTCGTTTACCAACTTGAAATCGTCGATATCGATGATCAATAATGCAGAAATTTCCTCGCCGCTGGGCAGCATTTCCTCAATCAGCTTCTCAGAGGTGCCTTTGTTATAGAGTTTCGTCAATGTATCCCGCTGGGCCTGTTCCAGCAGCTTCTGGACACTGCGTTTTTCCCGGTCGATATCAATAATGACGCCTACTGCTTTTACCGGTTTGCCCGCAGCGTCCTTCTGCGCGGTAAACCGGATCCGGCACCAGATGTAGCTGCCCTCCTTCTGGCGCAGCCGGATCTCCGCCTCTACATAGTGATCCCCTCGCTTCAGCCGCCCCAGCATATCCAGGAAGGTATTCTGATCCTCCGGCAGAATGTGGGAGTTGTTAAGAATGCTCTTGCTCACCGCCGTCTGCAGCGGCTGATAGCCAAACTTCTTTTCCCAGTTGGGGGAATATTCCATGGTATCCTGCTCAATATCCCACTCAATGATAATGTCATTGGTCTGGTCCATGACGATCTGATACCGGTCCAGAGAAAGACGCAGAGCTTCTTGAGCCTCCCGCCCCCTGGTGACGTCCACCAGCACACAGTAGAAAGAGGACAAACCGCCCTCTTCTCCCGGAAGGAGCTGCCCCTTGTCCAATACCCACATGGAGCTTCCATCCCGGCAGATCACCCGATACTCGATGGTCTTGCTGGTATTTCCGCCGGACAGCTGCCGACGGATATCGGCTAAGAACGTTTCCCGATCCCGGGGATCGATCATCCGCCAGAAACTGTCCTGAAACTGGCTATGAATTTCCTCCCGCGTATACCCGAACAAGGACAGAAAGCCATCGCTCATCTGCAGGATGGTCAAATTTTCATCATAAAGGCAACGAAAAATCCCGCCCGGGATATTGCGCATCAACATCTGCATATTTCGATTATGCTTTTCAAGCTCGGCGGATTTTTCCTTTACCAGCCGCTCCAGCAGCCGGTTGGCGTCCGCCGTGAGGCGGCAGGGAAAAAATTCTCCCTCAGCCTGCCCGCTGCTGGGCAGGGACATGTGAATCCGGGACATCCGCATCCCTTCCGGAGTTTCCCGGCACAAAACAAATACCCGTACATCCAGCGAAATGGGTAGGGCGCTTTCCTGCACCTGTAGCCTGCCGGCTACCAGGCAGGTATGTTCTCCTGTTTTCAGCGCGTCATACCAGGATTCCAGAATACGGAAGGACCCGGTATACGCCGCTTTTTCCGACAGCAGCCAAGCCTGCGTCTCCTCTCTGCCCAGGCGAATCTCTTCGCTGCCGAATCCAAAGAGAATGACATCCTGGTCCAGTGCCTCTATGACCTGATCGATATCCCGCCGTTCGAAATAAATGCTCTGCATATCCTCTACAAACCGTAGGGCACGCTGTTCCAGATCCATTCCCTCACCTCTCTTCGTTGTTGCCGGATAGCCGGACCGCCGTGGTTTCACTGATAATGTATTGGGGCCGTCCCTTCACTTCATCGTAGATTTTCGCAATATAATGGCCGATGATGCCCAGGCTCAGCATGATGCATCCGCCGATGATGAGCAGCAGCAGGATCACGGTGGTAAATCCTTCGATGGAACGGCCCATCAAATAGCGGCAGAGAGTCTGAATCCCCAGCACCACAGAGATCACCAGCATGACGATTCCCAGTATGGTGACAATCTGCAAGGGAAGGGCCGTAAAGGAAGTGATATTGGCGGTGGCGTAACGCAACAAACTGGAAAAAGACCATTTGCTTTTTCCCGCCGTTCGTTCAGCCACAGTAAATTCCAGCCGGACCGAACGAAAACCCATCCAGAAGGATAAGGCCCGGAAAAAGGTGCTTTTCTCCGGCAGCGCGGCCAGCGCATCCACTACCTTGCGGTCCAGCAGCTTAAAATCCGAAGAGGATGCCATATCGATTTTTGCCGCTTTGCTGATGAGCTTATAGAACAGCCCCGCCGACAGCTTGTAGGCCAGCCCTTCCTTCCCGCGGCTGGACTTGACGCCTTCCACGATTTCGTAACCGTCCCTCCACAAAGCGATCATCTGGGGGATTATCTCCGGCGGATGCTGCAGATCGCAGTCGATGACCACACAGCAGTCCCCCGTGGACGACCGCAGCCCGGCGAAAATGGAGGCCTCCTTACCGAAATTGCGGCTGAAGCGCACCCCTTTGATCCGGGGATTTTTATCCGCCTCGGCGCAGATGCGGGCGTAGGTCTCATCCTTGGATCCATCATCCACAAAGATCAGCTCATACTCCATTTCCGTTCTGCCGAGAATCTCCGCCAACACCGACGCCGTCCGCTCAATATTCTCTTGTTCATTGTAGGAGGGGATCACCACGGATATTAGACTCATTTTTTCTCCATCCTTTTTTGAGCGGGATGCAACAAACGCTGCTCTGATCTGCACTGAATCATTGAGAAAAGCGGTGGAACAGCCTCCCATCAGCTTTGTTCATCCAGAGTCAGCTCGTAGGCAGGCAGGAATTCTTCCAAAAAACAGTTGGCGGCAGACAGATCCATCGCCCGGATCGCCGCTTCAGTTGAGCGGCGGGCGCTTTGGAATTCCCGGTTGCCCTGTCTCAGTTCCTCAACGCACTTGATGAGAGCGGACAGCTTGTCAGCCGCCTTTACCAGCTTTTTTTCCTCTCTAAAAGCATCGTCTGGAAAGAACAGGGATTCATAATCAGGCTGCAGATCCTCCGGCAACATGGAAAGCAGCTTCCCGGCGGAAACCTCCTCCACCTGCTTATAAGCGTCTCGGATAGCCGGATTGTCGTATTTTACCGGGGTGGGCATATCCCCGGTCAGAATCTCCGGCGCATCGTGATAAAGGGCCAGCAGCACGCATCGACCTTCATCCACTTTCCCGCCAAACCGGCGATTGGTGAGCACCGCCAGTGCATGGGCCAGCACGGCCACATCATAGGAGTGCTCACAGATATTCTCCGGCCTGGTGTTGCGCATCAGCGCCCAACGGGTGATGTATTTCATACGGGAAAGCACTGCATAAAAATTCTGGCCCATCCGTTGAAGTTCCTTTCCTTGATTCATCCATAATATCTTGAACAGATCACCATTTTGATCTGCTGTTCTTCGTCATTATAGCATCCGCTGTTCTTGAAGTAAACCGGAAATAAACCCCCTAAAGGAATATTTTTCCGCAATTTAGAAAGAAAAACGCCTTTTCGGTCTCATGCCTTTTCCCCGCTTTAAAAGTCTTCTGCACAACAGTAAACTTGAGACCAAAAAGCAGTCGAGAATTTCTCCCCGCCTCTTTTCTTTTGCGGAAGAATTTGGTATACTGAACCGGTATAAACCTAAAGAAGCAGGTTGGCCACCAACGAAATTTCCAAAGCGGAGGATTTGCCATGACACATCAGCTCCAGAAACCCAAAGGCCGCGCCAAGCAGGCATTTTTTCTGGCACTGGCCGTCGCCGCTGCCTTGTTCATTCCTTTTATTATTTACGGCCGGGGTTATTTCATTTATTACGGCGATTTCAACGTTCAGCAAATCCCCTTTTACAAACTAGCCCATGACTGTGTGCGTTCCGGCGATATTTTCTGGAACTGGAACACCGACCTGGGCGCCAACTTTATCGGATCCTATTCTTTCTATCTGCTGGGCAGCCCCTTTTTCTGGCTGACCCTGCCCTTCCCCAGCGCGGCGGTGCCCTATTTGATGGGGCCGCTGCTCATCCTCAAATTCGCTTGTTCCTCTCTGGCGGCCTACGCCTATCTCCAGCGGTTTGTCAAGCCGGAAAACGCCGTTATCGGCGGCATGCTTTACGCCTTTTCCGGCTTCGCCATCTACAATGTCTTTTTCAATCATTTCCATGAGGCTATCATCTATTTCCCGCTGATGCTGTTGGGGATGGAGCTGTATATGAAGGAAAACCGGCGGGGGCTGTTTGCCATCACCGTTTTCCTCAGTGCGCTGAGCAATTACTATTTCTTTGTGGGGCAGGTTTTCTTCCTGCTGATCTATTGGCTGGTGCGCATGATGTCCGGTGAATGGGAGTGCACCCTGGGCAAATTTCTCTGGCTGGGCTTCGAAGCGGTGATCGGCACCGCCATGGCCGGGATAATTCTGCTTCCCTCCTATCTGGCCGTTATTCAAAACAACCGTACCAACAACATCATCGCCGGTTGGGATGCCTTAATTTACAGCAAGCCCCAACGGCTGTTCGACATTATCCACTCCTTCTTCTTTCCTCAGGACATTCCGGCTCGTCCCAACTTTTTCCCGGATTCGGATAACAAGTGGTCCTCCATGTCCGCCTGGCTGCCGGTTTTCAGCTGCTGCGGCGCTATCGCCTATTTCCAGTCCAGGAAGCATACCGACTGGCTGCGGCGGATGCTGATCATCCTGGTGATCTGCACGCTGGTTCCCTTCTTCAACGCTATGTTCCAGCTCTTCAATTGGATGTATTATGCCCGCTGGTATTATATGCTGGTCCTGATGCTGGTTTCGGCCACCGTTATCTGCTTCGACCAGGAGGAAGAAAAACCGGTAAACTGGAAACGGGCCTTCGGCTGGACCTTCGGCGTCACCGCCTTTTTTGTGCTGCTCATCGGTTTCATGCCCAAAAGCTGGACGCCAGATGAAACCACCGGTGAACTGAAGCTGGGGCTGATGAACGATGTAGGCCGATTCTGGATTTATGTAGCCATTACTGTGGTGGGGCTGCTGCTGGCCTGTCTGCTGATCATGCTGCTGAAATCCGACAAGCAGCTTTTCTTCCGCTGGACCACCGGTGTGGTGTCCTGCGTCGCTCTGATCTGCGGCTGGTATCTCATCGGCTTGGGTAAAGCCAACTCCAACTATCCGGACAAATTCGTCATTGAACGGGGCATTGAGGGCGCCGATAAAATATCCCTTCCCGATTCGGATGAGACAGTGCGGGTGGACATGAACGACGGTATGGATAATCAGGCCATGTTCTGGAAGCTGCCCACTATCAACGCTTTTCACAGTATCGTTCCCGGATCCGTAATGGAGTTTTATGAATCCGTGGGCGTACCCCGCAGCGTGGGTAGCCGCCCAGAGGCTTCACATTACGCCCTGCGCAGTCTCCTTTCCACACGCTGGCTGTTTGACTATGACAACAGCGACAATATGCAGTATAAAAAAGACGATGACAAGTATTTCGATCATAACGGCACCATGAAGATGCCCGGCTGGACCTACGCTGATAAACAGAACGGCTTCTTTATTTACGAGAATCAGTATTATATTCCCATGGGCTTCACTTATGACAGCTATCTCACCCGGGAAGCCTACGACGATATGTCTCAGTACCAGCGGGAATTGGCCCTGCTGAAAGCCATTGTGCTGGAAGAGGACGCGCCGGAAATACCCGCCGCGCTCTCTCCGCTCTCCGAGCAAAGCGTCTTTTATACCCAGGAGGCCTATTTTGAGGACTGCATCGCCCGCCGGGCTACGGCTGCATCCTCTTTTGTGCGGGACAACCGCGGCTTCACCGCCACCATCAGTCTGGAGGAAGCAAACTACGTTTTCTTCAGCGTCCCCTATGAAAAGGGCTGGACCGCCACGGTTAACGGTCAGCCGGCAGAGGTGGTAAAAGCCAACGTGGGCTTTATGGCGGTGCTTTGTCCGGCAGGTACCAATGTGGAAATCCGTTTCAATTATATGACTCCCGGTTTGTTCTACGGTTTGCTGCTCTCTCTGGGCGCTTTGGTGCTCTTCCTGCTGTACATGGTGCTGATGACCCGTTTTGACCGGCACATGCGCCGCAGATTGGAACTGGAAGCCGCTGCCGCACCTCAGGATCCGGAGTCCGCGGACCTGCCCCTGTTCTCTGTCCCGGAAGGGGAAGAAGCCCTTCCTCTGATGGAATTGCCGGCAGAGCTGCCGAAAAGCGAAACTACGCCCGCAGAAGATACACCGCCTGCAGAGGATTTCGATCTGTATAAGTTCTATCCCGGAGCCCAGAAGCCGGCGGCTCCCCCACCAACCGATACCTTGCCGGAGACGCCGTCTCCCGATGACCCGGCCAATCCTCCAATTCAATAATAAAGCGGCGGCGTGATGAGAAGAAATGCCTCATCACGCCGCCGCTTTATTCTTTTTTCTGAGGACCTTCCCGCTCCGCCTGCCCGCTCTCGTTTTTGATCTCCCAATGAATCAGCAGGGTCAGCACGGCCCGCAGGGCGATAATGCCCGCCACAATAAAAATTTCATTGAATTCCCGTACCACTACGGTACGCAGGATTTCACTGCCCAGCTTGAATTCCAGCCCCATGGCCATGCCTCGAGCCAGATGAAGCCGAGTATCCGGCGAGTGGGTGCCGTACTCTACAATCCCCCGCAGTCCGGCGATCACCACCACCACTACGCCGATGCATTCGAACAGGAGGATCGCGCCGTCCACCAGATACCCCAGCCATTCATGGAGCGTTTCCATTGCCGCCCTCCCGTCCTATTGTCCGGTGATGCGTTTACCGGCTGATTTCCACCGTCTCCGTCTTGCCGGATTTCGCCGCTTTCAGCGCTTCCGCCGTCAGCTTTTTGAAATCGTTGCTGGAATTGGTGGCGCCGGTCACGGCATCCACCTTCTTGGGGTCCTGCTTTTCGGTGAGCTGATCCTCCAGCTCTTTGTAGAATTTAGCCGGATAGGTGTTGGAAACCGGCTCCATGCTCTCGCGGTAGGCCGTGTCCTCCGATTTCTTGGCTCCATCTTTATTCACAGAGTCATAATCCACCGCGGTGATTTTGCCGTCTTTGACGGTGATGGATACATAATCCCTCCATCCGTGGTCATCATAATCCTTATACTGCGCCTTGTAGGTACCGTCCTTCGGATTGGAGGAACAGCCGGTCATCAGACAGGCGGCCGCCAGTGCGGCTAGAAGTACAGCCAGAATTTTTTTCATACTTGGAACCTCCTAAAAAATTTTTAAACCCTTTTCCATCTTGCCCTTTTCACCATACGTTTTTTCTGGTAGAATCGTGGAAGAATCGGCCTTATCCAAAATACGCATGACAGGGAAGCAAACTTACTATAGCCTAAATGCAGAGAATGTGCAACTGCATCTTTAATAGTGTATCGCGGACAGATAAAAAATATGCATTTCCCTTTTCCAAGGAGGAAAGCCTATGAAGGCGAAAACACAAAAAATCCTGGCCGCCGGAGCAGCACTGGCGCTGCTCGGCATCATGGCGGCTTCCCTCCTGCTCCGGCGGGACCGGGTGGTGGAGCGGACGGATTTTCTCATGAGCACCGTGGTGGATCAGAAAATCACCGGACGGGAAGCGGAGAAAACCGGGGATCGGGTGGTAGAAATGCTGCAGGAGCTGGAGCATACCCTCTCTCTTTATGATGAGGCGTCCGAAATCGCCGCTGTCAATGCCGCCGCCGGCAGGAATGCTGTGACGGTGTCTGAAGGAACCTATAAGCTGCTGAAGCGTTCCACCGCTCTTTCGGCGGAAACAGGCGGGACCTTCAACTTGGCGATTGCACCGGTAACCCTGCTCTGGCACGATGCGATGGAAGCCAAACATCCACCGGAACCGGCGGCTGTGTCCGAACGGCTGCGGCACATCGATTATCAACGGATAAGATTTGATGACGAGAACCGCTCGGTCATGTTGGAAGAGGAAGGGATGGCTCTGGATCTGGGCGGCATCGCCAAGGGCTATGCCGCTGCCCTGGCAGGGGAAATCTACCGCGAAGCGGATATCCGCACGGCGTTGATTTCCATCGGTGGGAACATCTATTGTTGGGGTGCGCCAAAGGGGCAGGATGCCTACCGCATCGGGGTGCGGGATCCCCAGGGAGACGCCGGCGATCCGCTGCTGATCATGTCGCTTACCGATAAGATCATCGCCTCTTCCGGCGCATATGAACGCTATTTTGAGTATGAAGGGACCATCTATCATCACATCATCGACCCCGATACCGGTTATCCCTGCGAAACCGATCTGCTGTCGGTAACCGTGATTACCGACGACGGCGCGCTGGCCGACTGCCTGTCCACCTCTTTGTTCATCCAGGGACGGGACGCCGTGCTGGACATCCTGCGCCGACAGCAGGCTGGTGAGGATATCGGCTATTCGCTGATTATCGTGGACGAGACCGGCAATATCTATGTTTCCCCCGCTCTGACATCCGCCGTCTCCCTGGCGGAGGGCAAGGAATCCGCCTATCGGCTGGCGGAAATCCCGCCGAAATAAGAAGAATCCGCGTCTTTTTTTCATTTTCAGCTGTCATGAGGAAACGCTTTGTGTTATAATGGCCGTTGGTGCGGCTCACGCCGCTTTGAGAAAAAACAAACAAGCGGAACGCAGAAATCAGATGGAGGTTGTTGGTATTGAGTCTGCTGCGCGCAAAAACACTCCGGGGCATCCGTATCGCCCACTCCAAGAATACGGAAAACAGTTCCATCGTCGACATGCCCCTGCCGCCGGTGGTATCCATTCCCATGCAGCAGCACCTGGGCTCTCCCTGCCGCTGCATCGTCAAAAAGGGAGAACGGGTGCTGGTGGGGCAAAAAATCGGGGAACCCACCGCCTTTCTGGCGGCGCCCATCCATTCCAGCGTTTCCGGTACGGTGACGGCCATCGATTATCTCACCACTTCCGCCGGAGAGATCTGTGACATCGCCGTCATCGAAACCGACGGTACTCAGGAGGTCAGTCCTGAAGTACGTCCTCCCGCCATCGCCTCTGCCGAGGATTTTATCGAGGCGGTGAAGGCCTCCGGACTGGTAGGTCTGGGCGGCGCCGGTTTTCCAACCTGGATTAAGCTGAAGCTGAAGCCGGAACAGAAGGCGGAATACCTGGTGGTCAATGCTGCGGAATGCGAACCCTATATCACTTCTGACTACCGCACCATGCTGGAAAGCCCTGAGGATATTCTGGCGGGTATGCGGGCTGTAAAGCAACATGTCGGCGTGGAACACATCGTGCTGAGCATCGAAGCCAATAAGCCGGAAGCTATCCGCCAGATGCGTAAACTGGGCGGCGACAGCGGCGTTTTTTCCGTCCATGTGCTGCAATCCAAATATCCCCGGGGCGCGGAAAAGGTGATCCTTTACGATACCCTAAGCCGGATCGTTCCCGAAGGCGGTCTGCCCATCGATGTGGGAGCCATTGTGATGAACGTGGCCTCCGTGGCCTTTCTGGGCGCCTATCTGCGTACCGGCATGCCGCTGATTCAGAAGGTAATGACGGTGGACGGCCGCTGTGTAAAGGAGCCCAAAAACGTCCGTGCTTATATCGGCACGCCCTTGTCCGCCCTGGCGGATTTCTGCGGCGGCCTTATCAGCGAACCGGGCAAGGTGCTGATGGGGGGACCCATGATGGGTACCACCGTCTACGATATCTACACCCCGGTGATTAAAAACAACAATGCGGTGCTTTTCTTTGACGAAAAGCAGGCGGCGGAAAAAAAGACCACCGCCTGCATCCGCTGCGGCCGCTGTATCGCCGTCTGCCCGGTTCATCTGATGCCTGCGGCCATCGAAAAAGCCTACGGCGCGGGCAACGGCGAGCGGCTGGATCAGCTGAAGGTCAACCTCTGCATGGAATGCGGCTGCTGTTCTTATGTCTGTCCTGCCAAGCGAGAATTGGTGCAGGTCAACAAACTGGCGAAAAAATTGCTCCGAGAGAAGAAAGCGGGTGAGCGGCGTGCGTGATAAACTGATTGTAGCCCCCTCTCCTCATATTCACTCCTCCCGCACCACCCGTACCATTATGCTGGATGTGATCATCGCCCTCATTCCCGCCCTGATCGCGGCCACCATCATCTTTGGTCCGCGGGCTTTGCTGCTGACGGGGGTTTGCGTGGTTTCCTGCGTGGTGTTTGAATGGCTGATGTGCCTTGCCTTGAAGAAGGACGTCACCATCGGGGATCTCAGCGCCATTGTCACCGGCATAATCCTTTCCTACAATCTGCCGGCGGAACTGCCTGTCTGGATGGCGGTCATCGGCTCCTTTGTCTCCATCGTCATTGTGAAAATGCTTTTCGGCGGCATCGGTCAGAACTTCGCCAACCCCGCGCTGGTGGGCCGGATTGTGCTGTTTATCTCCTTCTCCAGCGCCATGACCACCTGGGTGGAGCCCTTTGCCCACCAATACGGACTGGAGGGCGTGACCACCGCCACTCCCTTAGCCATGATCCGGGAGAGCCGCTGGACGGATATTCAGGACTTGCTCTTGGGCGCCACCGGCGGCTGCCTGGGCGAAACCTGCGCCCTGGCCCTCCTTATCGGCGGCGTATACCTGGTGATTCGCCGGGTCATCAGTCCGGTGATTCCTCTGACCTTTGTCGGCACCGTAGCAGTGGGGGCTGGTCTGGCCTCCCTGACCGACCGGCTGCCGATAGCCTGGACCAGCATGGATTTCATTCTCTCCCATGTTCTCAGCGGCGGCCTGCTGCTGGGCGCTATCTTCATGGCCACCGATTACGCCACCTCTCCCGCTACCAAATGGGGCAAGGTGATCTTCGGCTGCGGCTGCGGCCTGATCACCATTGTGATTCGGCTGTTCGGCAGCTATGCGGAAGGCGTCTCCTTCGCCATCCTGCTGATGAATATTCTGACGCCGTACATTGAAAAGGCAACGGCCCCCAAAGTTCTGGGCGCTGCAAAGGCGAAAAAGGAGGGCGGTAAGGCATGAGCAGTTCAAACAAATGGAAGGAGCTCGGCCGGCCGGTGGTCGTGCTGGGCGCCGTCTGCCTCATCGTCACCGCCCTGCTGGCGGTAACCAATCAATTCACCGCCCCCATTATTGAACGGAACGCCAAAGCCAAGGCGGACGCGTCCCGCCGGGTGGTGCTGGAAGCAGGCGCGGATTTTGAAGAGGTACGGCTGGATCCCACTCTGATCGCGGAGAAAAAAGTGGAAGAGGTCTACAAGGCTGGCAACGGCGCGGGCTGCACCGTCACCACAGCGCTCAACGGCTACGGCGGCACGGTGCGGATCATGTTCGGCGTCACCGCCGAAGGCAAAATTGCCGGCGTGGAAGTGCTGGAGCACAACGAAACCAAGGGACTGGGTGAACGGATCACCACCGACGCCTTTAAAAATCAGTTTATCGGCAAAAGCGGAGCCCTGTCGGTAACCAAGGGCTCCGCCGGGGATCAGGAGATCGCAGCGCTGACCGGCGCCACCATTTCCAGCAAGGCTATGACCGATTCCGCCAATGTGGCCCTGGAAGTGGCGGCAATGGTGATGAAAGGAGAGGGCTAAAATGGAAAAAACGGGAAAGAAATCCAGGGGCGGCGGTTCCTATCTGTCTATCCTTCTCAACGGCATCATCAAGGAAAATCCCGTTATGGTGCTGCTGCTGGGCACCTGCCCTTCTCTGGCGGTCACCACCATGGCCTCCAACGCCATCGGCATGGGCCTCGCCACCACCTTCGTGCTCATCGGCTCCAATGTGGTGATCTCTCTCATTAAGAACATCATCCCCAAAACCGTGCGCATCCCCTGTTATATCGTGGTGATCGCCGGTTTCGTCACCATTATCAAGCTGCTGATGCAGGCTTACGTGCAGCCGCTGTATGTGGCATTGGGCGTTTTTCTGGATCTGATTGTGGTGAACTGTATCCTGCTGGGCCGGGCGGAAGTGTTTGCCAGCAAAAACAAGGTGGGATCCTCCTTCATGGACGGCCTTGGCATGGGGCTGGGCTTCACCCTCTCCCTGTTCATCATCGGCAGCATCCGGGAGCTGCTGGGCAGCGGCACTTGGATGGGGCTCCCCGTCACGGTGAACTTTATCGAACCCATGGGCATCTTCACCACGGCGGCGGGCGGCTTCTTTGTTTACGGCATCCTCATCGCCGTTACCGGCGTGCTGATGCGGAAGATGGGCAAATCCCCCCGGCGCTCCTTCGGCTGCTCCGGCTGTCCCTCCGCAGGGGCCTGCCATCACCGCCAGGATGAGGATCAGGAAGGGGGCGGGGTCTGATGGAACTGGCTAAAAGTCTTTGTATCGTGCTCTTCAGCGCCATTTTGGTGGATAACTTTGTCCTTTCCAAATTCATGGGCTGCTGTCCCTTCCTGGGCGTATCCAAAAACCTGAATTCCGCCTTCGGCATGAGCTGCGCCGTCACCTTTGTCATGGTGATGGCTACCGCCGTTACCCATCCGGTTTACACCTATCTGCTGGATCCTAACGGTTTGGGGTATCTGGATACCATCACCTTCATCCTGGTAATCGCGGCCTTTGTACAGCTGGTGGAGATTCTGCTGAAAAAGTATATTCCGGCGCTGTATAAAACTCTGGGCGTTTATCTGCCCCTCATCACCACCAACTGCGCCATTCTGGGCGTGACCCTGCTGAATATTCAAAACCAGTACGATTATCTCCACGCTTTAATCAACGCCCTGGGCGCAGGCCTGGGCTTCATGCTGGCGATGGTGCTTTTCTCCGGGGTGCGCCAGCGGATCGCAGGCAACGACGTGCCCAAGGCCTTTGACGGCCTGCCCATCACCTTGATCTCCGCCTCTATCGTCGCCATGTCCTTCCTGGGCTTCGGCGGCGTCATCGACGGCATCTTCGGTTGAACCGGCCATAACGGAAAGGGAGGATTATCTCTATGTTGGAAGCCATATTGCTCCCGGTGGCTGTGCTGGTGGCCATCGGCGTGCTGGCCGGCGTGATGCTGGCGCTTTTCTCCTATTTTATGAAGGTGCCCACCGATCAAAAGCTGGAGGAGGTGCGCAGCATTCTGCCCGGTGTCAACTGCGGCGTCTGCGGCTATGCCGGCTGTGATCAATATGCCCGGGCTATTGTCAAGGAAGGAGCGGCCATCAACCGCTGTGTTCCCGGCGGCGACGAAGGGGCCCGGCGGCTCAGCGAAGCCATGGGCATCCCCTATCAGGATGTGGAGGAAAAAGTGGCCTTTGTGGCCTGCAAGGGCAACTATGACGCCACCATCGACAAAATGGACTACAAGGGGCTGCGCTCCTGCCGGGCAGCGTCCCTCTATTACGGCGGCAATTCCAGCTGCGCCTATGGCTGTCTCGCTTACGGGGATTGCGCCAAATCCTGTCCCTATCACGCTATTGACATCGTCAACGGCGTGGCTATTGTTCGGCCGGAAAAATGCGCCGGCTGCGGCCTGTGTGTGCGGGAATGCCCCAAAAATCTCATCTCTCTCTATCCTTTGAACAAGCCAATCCATGTGGCCTGCCTCAACCATGATAAGGGCGTGCGCACCCGAAAGGTATGCACCAACGGCTGCATCGGCTGCCGCAAATGCGAAAAGATCTGCCCCACCAACGCCATCACCGTTCAGGATGATACCGCTTTTATCGATGTGGACAAGTGCATCGTCTGCGGTAAGTGCCGCGAGGTCTGCCCTGTCAGCGTCATCGAAACCTATCATCCCGCCTGCGAGGACTGTGGGGATTCTGAGTCAGCCTGAACCCCTTATCAATTTCCTCACCCCTGCGGCGGTATGCTGAAAAGCATACCGCCGCAGGGGTTTTTGTTTTTCATTTTTATGTAGCCGGCTAAATAATTTACAAATTGGAAATACCCTGTGCTTGCCCTTTTTCAATGATGATGCTATAATACAACAGATGCGGTTCCATTGGATTGACAGGAGGTTCCCATTTTGCGTATAGGCATCGATATCGGTTCCACCACGGTGAAAGTCGTGGTACTGGATGACCAGGATAAAACTATTTTTCATACATATGAACGTCACATGTCCAAGGTGCGGGAGAAAACGGCGGAAACCCTACGCCAGCTGATCCCGCAGCTCAGCGGCCAACAGGTACGGGTAGCCATCACCGGTTCCGCCGGACTGGGCGTGGCAAAAGCCGCCGGACTGGAATTTGTGCAGGAGGTTTTCGCCACCGCCGGCGCGGTGGAACGCTTTGTGCCGGATACCGACGCTGTGGTCGAACTGGGCGGCGAGGACGCCAAAATCATCTTCCTGACCGGCGGACTGGAGGAGCGGATGAACGGCTCCTGTGCCGGCGGTACCGGCGCTTTCATCGATCAGATGGCCACTCTGCTGGGCATCACGGCAGACGAACTGGACGAACTGAGCCTGCGGCATGAAAAGCTGTACGCCATCGCCTCCCGCTGCGGCGTGTTCGCCAAATCAGATATTCAGCCCCTGCTGAATCAGGGGGCGCGGAAGGAAGACATCGCCGCCAGCATTTTTCAGGCGGTGGTGAATCAGACCATCGCAGGTCTGGCTCAAGGCCGGCAGATCAAGGGGAAAGTCCTCTTCCTGGGCGGTCCTCTTTTCTTCCTGAAGGGGCTGCGGCAGCGGTTTGTGGAAACCCTGCATCTTTCGGCGGAAAACGCCGTTTTCCCGGACAACGCCGATGTTTTCGTGGCGGTGGGCGCCGCCTGCTATGCGGGCAACACCGCGCCTATGGCCTTTGACGAGGTACTGGAACGGATCGAACACGCTTCTGCTCAGAAAAATACCACCAACACCCTCCAGCCGCTTTTCACTTCCGAAGAAGAATACGCCGCTTTTCAGAAGCGGCATAACGCCCACTGCCCGCCTCCCATGGACGCGGACGGTTATACCGGAGACGCCTATCTGGGCATCGACGCAGGCTCCACCACCACCAAGCTGGTGCTGATCTCCCCCGACGGCGGGCTGCTTTACACCTACTACGCCTCCAACCAGGGCAACCCAGTGGAGGTAGTGCGAGGTCAGCTTCATGCCATTTATGAAAAATTTGGAGACCGGATCGCCATTCGGGGCAGCGCCGCCACCGGTTACGGCGAAGATCTGATCAAAAACGCCTTCCATATCGATCTGGGATTGGTGGAGACGGTGGCTCACTACCGGGCCGCCAGCCATTTTAACCCGGATGTGGATTTCATCATCGATATCGGCGGCCAGGATATGAAGTGCTTCAAAATCCGCGGCGGCGCCATCGACAGCATTCTGCTCAACGAGGCCTGTTCCTCCGGCTGCGGCTCCTTCATCGAAACCTTCGCCAAAGCCCTGGGCTATGATATCGCCTCCTTCTCCAAGCTGGGGCTGATGGCAAAGGCTCCGGTGGATCTGGGTTCCCGCTGCACGGTATTCATGAACTCCTCCGTCAAGCAGGCCCAAAAGGAGGGCGCCGGGGTGGACGATATCTCCGCCGGTCTCTCCATGAGCATCGTGAAAAACGCCATTTACAAGGTGATCCGGGCCTCCGATCCGTCGGAGCTAGGGCAGCATATCGTGGTGCAGGGCGGCACCTTCCTAAACGACGCTGTGCTGCGCAGCTTCGAACTGGAGTTGGGAGCGGAGGTCATTCGTCCCACCATCGCCGGGATTATGGGAGCCTACGGCGCGGCACTGGCCGCCCGGGACGTCGCCCAGCATGGCAAAATCCAAGGGGAGCGTTCCGGGCTGCTGACGGCAGAGGGACTGGCTCGCTTCGAGCACAAGGCCAAAACCACTCAATGCGGCTTGTGCGGCAACCACTGTCTGCTTACGGTGAATACCTTCGGCGACAACCGCCGGTTTATTTCGGGCAACCGCTGTGAGCGGCCCTTGGGCAAAGGGAAACAGCAGGATATCCCCAACATGTACAAATGGAAATATGACTTTTTCCGCAGCCTCTCCGGCGGGGAGAACCGCCGGGGCCGCATCGGTATCCCCATGGCCCTGAACACCTATGAAAACCTTCCCTTCTGGCATGCCTTTTTCACCAAGCTGGGCTTTGAAGTGGTGCTGTCGCCCGAGTCCAGCCGGGAACTGTATGCCTGCGGCCAGCACACCATTCCTTCGGATACTGTCTGCTATCCCGCCAAGCTGACCCACGGCCATATAGAAAAACTGCTGGATATGGATGTTGACGCCATCTTCTATCCCTGCATGCCCTATAATTTCGACGAGGGTGCGGGAGACAATCATTATAACTGCCCGGTGGTGGCCTATTATCCCGAGCTGCTCACCGCCAACGTGGAGCGGCTGAAGGACACCCGTTTCCTCACTCCCTACTTCGGTCTCCATCGCCCCAAGGATTTTGCCAAACGGGCCGCCGCCTATTTCGGCGAACAGTTTGGGGTGCCCGCGGGCGAGGTAAAAGCGGCTGCCGCCGCGGCTTACGACGCTTATCATGCTTATCTGGCCGCTGTCCGGCAAAAGGGGCAGGAATTGATAGCCCAGGCCCGGGAAGAAGGCCGCCGGATTATTGTGCTGTCCGGCCGTCCTTATCACATCGATCCGGAGATCAATCACGGTATCGACGGCATGATCGCCTCCTTCGGTCTGGTGGTGGTGACGGAGGACGCGGTAGCCCATCTGGCCCAGCCCAAGCCGGTGCATGTGCTCAATCAGTGGACCTATCACAGCCGGCTGTACAACGCCGCCCGCTACGTTGTCACCCAGCCGGACATGCAGCTGGTGCAGCTGGTATCCTTCGGCTGCGGCATCGACGCCATCACCACCGACGAGGTACGCTCCATCCTGGAGGAAGGCGGCAAGCTGTATACCCAGCTGAAAATCGATGAGATCAACAATCTGGGAGCGGTGAAAATCCGCATTCGCAGCCTGCTGGCAGCGATGGAAGCCAGAAGTTGAGGACTTCATCTTCAACTCTTGGAAAAGCCTTTGTGTGTCATCAGTAAAGTGCACATTCCGCGGCAAACCGCGGAACCGGTCTTTTTCCGACGAGTGCTTGTCCCATAATCCCTCCTTAAAGGAAGCTCTGACAAGGTGGAGCGGAAACGCTTAATCGTGTTTCCTCTGTCAAGTCTGATTTTTAACTTCCTCTTTCTTTTGATACCCCGCCCCGGCGCAAGGGGCAGAAAGGCAAGGTTTTCCCATGGCAGAACTGATATACAACGAGCAGGGCCGCCTGCTCTTCACGGAAGAGATGAAACGGGAGTACACCCTGCTGATGCCGCAGATGCTTCCGGTGCATTTCACCATGTTGAAAAAGGTGTTCGAGCTTCAAGGCTACAAGGTGGATATGCTCACCACCACCCACCGGGGCATTGTGGACGAAGGCCTTAAATACGTTCACAACGATACCTGTTATCCAGCGCTTCTGGTCATCGGCCAGCTGATCGACGCCGTCAAAAGCGGCAAATACGATCCCCACAAGCTGGGGCTGCTGATTACCCAGACGGGCGGCGGCTGCCGGGCTTCCAATTATATTCATCTGCTGCGCAAGGCGCTGCACCGGGCGGGATACGACTACATCCCTGTGGTGTCGGTGAATCTCTCGGGATTGGAAAAAAATCCCGGCTTCGGCTTGAATTTCAATATGATACGCCAGATGGCGTACTCTATGCTCTACGGTGATATCATCGTGCATATGGCCAACCAATGCCGCCCCTATGAACTGGTGGAAGGGGAAACCGACCGCCGCATCTGGAAATGGGTGGATGAACTGGTAAAGGATTTCAGCCGCTCCGGCAGCTTTCGGAGCAGTCATGTGCGGGAGCAGTTCAACCATATCGCCGACGATTTCGCCTCCATCCCCGTACACCGGGTCCCCAAGGTCCGGGTAGGCATCGTGGGAGAGATTTACATCAAATATGCCCCTCTGGGCAACAATAATCTGGAGGAATTCCTGCGTTCGGAGGACTGTGAGCCGGTTGTACCCGGCATCACGGATTTCATCCTTTTCAAGTGCGACAACCGGGTGGAGGATCACGGCCTCTACGGCGGCCATACCGCCACCTACCTGGGAGCCTCTTTCCTGCGGAAATATGTGAGCAATATTCAGCGGGATATGATCGCGGCGGTGAAGCGCCACCCGGAATTCCGCGCTCCCTGCACCTTCGATCATCTGAAATCTCTGGTAAAAGATTATCTGGGTTACGGCAACAAGATGGGGGAGGGCTGGCTGCTTACCGGCGAAATGCTGGAGCTGATCGACGCCGGAATTCCCAACATCGTCTGCACTCAGCCCTTTGGCTGCCTGCCCAATCATGTGGTGGGCAAGGGGATGGTGCGTAAAATCAAGGACCGGCAGCCCCAAGCCAATATCGTCTGCGTAGATTACGATCCCGGCGCCACCCGCATCAACCAGGAAAACCGTATCAAACTGATGCTGGCCAACGCCCGGCTTCAGGCGGAAAAGCAGGCCGCCGCGCCTGCTCCCGCCGTCGTTTCCGCCGCAGCGGAAAGAGTGGAGGACCCCGCCGACGCCCGCCCCGCCGCCACCCACAGCTGAATCGAATAACCATCAAAAAGCAAGGGCTTCCCTTTTTGGGAAGCCCTTGCTTTTTGATGATATCAAGCATCGGTGACGGTAAGCAGTTGAACGCCGTCCTCATTATATTGAACGTGAATGATCTTTTGCTGAACGGTTTCATCGGTAAATGTGGCGGTGACGGTGACGGTATCCGCCCAGTTGTCGTAGCTATAGCCTTTCTCATAGAGCATATCGTTTCGCATTTTACTGGTGGGACGCAGATCCAGCCAGCCGTCGGCAGACTGCAACTGTACCGTTCCCATAGTGATCTCCTTTCCTCGCAGCCGCCAGGGAAGCTGAACGACACTCTCCAGCCCTAAATCCGCTATCACCATCTCTTCCAGGGTTTTCATTTTCGGATATCGCCGCTGGTATTCCTCGTAACGATCCCGATAGCTACTCCAGATGGAATTGCTGAAAAACTGTATCTCTCCCGTTTCACAGGATAGCCGGACACTTTGCAGATTTTCTCCGGTGATTCTTAACCAGTTGCCTCTCAGCAGCACAAAATTTTTCGGTTGTTGAAAGCCCTCCTGATAGTACGTGACATTTGCTTTGGACACCTCACCTGTCACTTCCCATCCTAGTCCCATCTCTTCGGCCTGCCGGATGGCTTCCTTTGTCTCCTCCTCATCCGCCCAGAAATAACGATTGTAGGAACGCGTCATATCGATGGTATTGGTCAACGGGGCCTCACCATCGGCATAGCGCAAAGACAAGGCGAAACTGTGTTCCAAGGGCTTGGGGAGGGATTCCCCCATTGACGCCTGGGAAATGGACGCCGCAGAATCCGCTGGGTAAGGCACAGAGATGAGTTTCCCAGTCAGGCAAACAGCCGCAACCGCAGCCGCGCAGGCTGCCGCACCTATACCGCCGGCTATCAGCATCGGCCGCCGCTTCTTAGTGGGATTTTTATCGGAGGAGATCGCCGATGCCAGCACCCTTTTTCGTATATATTCCTTCTCTTTTTGAAAATCCTTCTTCATCTCTTGACAAAGAAATTCTTTTCTTTTCATACCAAACTCCTTTCCGCAACTTCCATCGCCCTGCCTCAGTTTTCATTCATTCTGCTCTTCAGCAAATTCTTCTCTGAGCTTTTTTAGTCCGCGATATAAGCGGCTTTTCACCAGGCTTTCTTTACATTTCAATTGGGAGGCAATTTGGGAGAGGGTGCAGTCTCGGGAAAAATACAGCAGAAATATCTGGTAAGTCAATGGGTCCAGCCGCCGTATCTTTTCCATGATTTCCTCGGCTACCAGCCGATCATCCGGCATCTCTTCGCTGAGAAAGGCGCTTTCCAAGGCGGCGAAATCCTCCGAATCATCCGGTGTGAACACCGGCAGCTGCCGCCGTCTCATCACCGCCCAGCCATATTGGCGTGCCAGTTCGTGCCTGGCAACAGCGAAAAGGTAGGCGTCCGGACTGCGGATAACGGTTCCTTTCTGTATTCGCCGGTAGAGTTCCAGATAAACATTCTGCAGTATATCCGCCGCATCGGATATACTGACACAGCGGCTCCACACAAAACGATGGAGTCCCTCATAGGTGCGCTCATAAAGCTCATTGAACCGCTGCTCCTCCTGATCCATCCGTCAGTCCATTCCTTTCCCAACCGCTCTGCTCTTCCTGCTCCCAAATGGATAGAGGCGGTTTGGCAGGAAAAAGTTGCAGGAATTGCTTATTAAAAACAAAAGACGCGGAGCGAAGGCTCCGCGTCTTGACTAGATATTCTTATCGAGCAAACATGCTCATGGTATAAGGGGAACCGATCCAGAAATAAGCGCCGTCTGCCACAACGATGCAAACAATAAAAAAGATGGTGAACAACAAGGCCAAAACGCTGAGAACAATCCCGGCTACAGCCATACCGCCCGCGCCCTTGGCTTTGCCCACAATTCCCAGAATCAATCCGATAATACCGCAGGGAATCGACAAAACAAGAGAACAGCTGGTGATTAAAGCCACTATGCCGAGAATAAGCGATGCCACGGCAAAGCCGTTGCCGGGGGCGCTTTGTACGGCGGGCGGAGGATAATAGGGAGCCGCATAACCCTGCTGCTGGGGCTGATAATAAGAATAGGGCTGTTGGGTCTGGGCATTGGGCTGGGTATAGGAATAGCCGGGTTGTGCCCCGTAAGCAGGCGGATAGTTTCCTCCCGCCGGCTGCTGAGGATTCACCGGAGCAGGCGGTGTATAAGTCTGCCCCTGATAGGGAGTAACCGGCGGCACCGGCGGTATTTCCGGCTGAGAAGGCATCGACGGCATCCCGTCCTCCGACGGAGGCGTAACCGGCTGATCGGGGGGACGGTTGTCGCTGCTGCCAAACTGAAAATCGGCTGTCATATGAAATCTGTCCTTTCCGCGGAATCGGCATCCTACGGGGACAACCGTTCCGTTTTTCGGTTTTTTAATACAGAACAAACGGCGGCAGGCCGTATTTTCAGTATATCAGGTGACAGAGAAAATTACAAGACGGTGCATCCATAAAAAGAGCGCCGATATTTCAGAAAAATTGCTTAACCCGTGAATCATCACCACCCCTGCACCATCCGGATAAAATCTCCAGAGTAGGAAATACTATCCCCTGTGAATGCCAATCCGGAAAGGATCTGAATATATGCAGCAGAAGGATACGATGCTTCCCGCCGGTTATGATCTGGCAGTGGAGCGCCTGGACGACTGGATGAGGCTGAAGTACAGCTTCGATGTGATCGGACGTAAAATGTCGGTGGGAGACCGGAAGGCCACCATGTATTTCGTCGATGGATTTATCAAAGACGAAATCATGGAGAAGATTATGGAATTCACCATGAAGCTGACGGCGGACGATTTGAAGGAATTATCGGAAACCCAAACCTTCGCGGACCGCTTTATCCCCTATGTAGAGGTGGACTTGTCCGACCGGCTGGACAAAATCGCCACGGCGATCCTTTCCGGCACTATCGGCCTGCTGGTGGAGGGTTACCCTCAAGTCATTCTCATCGACGCCCGTACCTATCCCGCCCGCAGCGTGGGAGAGCCGGATGATGACCGTGTTCTGCGCGGTTCCCGGGACGGCTTTGTGGAAACTCTGGTTTTCAACACCGCTCTGATCCGACGCCGCATCCGGGACCCGCGCTTAACGATGGAAATCCTGCAAATCGGCAAGGTATCCAAAACCGATGTAGTGGTATGTTATTTGGACGGCCGGGCAGATCCGAAAATCGTGGAACAGGTCAAGCGGGAGTTGGAAAAGATCAATATCAACTCCCTGAACATGGGCCAGGAGAGCTTATCGGAGTGTCTGCTGCGCAGACAGTGGTATAACCCCTTTCCCAAAATCCGCTATACCGAAAGGCCGGACTGCGCCGCCGCCGGCGTAGCCGAGGGCAGGGTGCTGGTGATCATCGACAATACCCCCGCCGTGATGATCCTGCCTACCTCTCTGTTCGATTTTGTTCAGGACACCAACGACTACTATTTTCCGCCGCTGGTGGGCACCTATCTGCGCACAGTGCGGTCGGTGGTGTTTTTTCTCACTCTCTTTCTCACCCCTGTATGGTATCTGCTGATGCGTAATCCGGATTGGATTCCTGCCTGGCTGGATTTTGTCCGGATCAAGGAGATGAACAGCGTACCTATTATTGTTCAGCTGTTGATTGTGGAATTTATGATTGACGGCATCAAGCTGGCCTCTCTGAACACCCCCAGTGTGCTCAACAATGCCTTCGGCGTGGTAGGGGCTCTGCTGCTGGGAGAATTTGCGGTATCGGCGGGGCTGTTCGTTCCCGAGGTACTGCTGTATATGGCCTTCGTATCCGTTTCCAACTTCACCCAGCCCAGCTTTGAACTGGGATATGCTTTCAAGCTTTTCCGCATCCTCTTCCTGATCCTGACGGCTTTGTTGGGATTCTGGGGCTTTGCCGCCGGCGTACTGCTGATGCTGGTGATCCTCGCTACTACCCGAACGGTCACCGGCCGAAAATATCTCTATCCTCTGCTGCCCTTCAACAGAGCCGCCTTTGTACGTCTGCTGCTGCGCCGCCCTATCGATAATCAGAACAGCTGAACCGCCTCTTATTCGGCACTATGTCTTGATTCCAGGACACAGTGCCGCTTTCTTTTGCCGATAGTCGCCATAGAATTTCGACGGAATCCGGCGTATAATGGGAAACAGAAAGCAACGGAGGGAGCACAGACGGGGTGGACTGGGAACATATACACTGGCATAAAGCAAGGGATTGGGCGAAGAAGAACGCGATAAAAGCAGGTACGAACCTGCTGGTTTTTCTCAAATGGCTGGCGGTTTCCGTGGCAATCGGACTGCTGATCGGCGGCATCGGCATCCTGTTCCACTATAGCATCGAATGGGGCACGACGCTTTTCAAGACCCATGGCTGGCTGCTGTGGCTGCTGCCGGCTGGAGGGGCGCTGATCGCGCTGGCCTACAAGCTCTGCCATATGGAAAAGGACAAGGGTACCAACCTCGTATTGATGGCCGTACGCAGCACGGAGCCCATCTCCATTCTCACTGCGCCGCTGATCTTCCTTTCCACCTGTCTGACCCATTTGCTGGGCGGTTCCGCCGGACGGGAAGGAGCGGCGCTGCAGATGGGCGCCAGCCTGGGGGAACAGTTGGGCCGGATTCTGCGCATGGATGAAAAGGATATGCGGATTATGACTATGTGTGGCATGAGCGCTGCCTTTTCCGCACTGTTCGGCACCCCCATCGCCGCGGCGGTTTTTTCCATGGAGGTCATCAGCGTAGGGGTGATGTATTATGCGGCCATTGTCCCCTGTATCCTCTCCTCATTGGTAGGATTCTGGCTGGCCGGCCTTTGCGGCGTTCCCCCCACCCGCTTTGTCTTGGAAGGTGTGCCTGCGCTGGGCTGGCTGGACAGCGGCCGTGTGCTGCTGCTGGCCGCATTGTGCGCGGTGGTGAGCATTCTTTTCTGCCGGTCCATTCATCTGTCCGGTAAGATCTACTCCCGCTTTATCCCCCATCCTGTACTCCGTGCCGTTATCGGCGGTGCGCTGGTAATCGCCCTTACCTATCTTTTTGGAAGCCGGGACTACAACGGCGCCGGTATGGATGTGATCCTGCGGGCTATGGACGGCCAGGCCCGGCCAGAGGCGTTTCTGCTGAAGATCCTGCTGACTGCTGTCACTCTGGGGGCGGGCTTCAAAGGCGGAGAGATCGTCCCCACCTTTTTTATCGGCGCCACCTTTGGAAACGTCATGGGCGGCCTGTTGGGCCTGCATCCTTCTTTCGGGGCCGGATTGGGAATCGTGGCCCTTTTCTGCGGGGTTACCAATTGTCCTCTCACCTCTCTGCTTATCAGTGTGGAGCTTTTCGGTTCCCAGGGAATCTTGTATTTCGGTATTGCCGCAGCGGTCAGCTATATGCTCTCCGGCTATTACGGTCTTTACAGTGAACAGAAAATTCTTTATTCCAAGCTGCGGCCGGAATTCATCGACAAAAAAGCGCAGTAAAGCACACCCGGCGGAGGCCAATGCCTCCGCCGGGTGTGCTTTACTCGATGCCTTCCGTCGCTGCATCCTTTGATACATCCGGGGACTCCGCTGATACAGATTCCGGCTGTCGGTGGTACAGCAGGAATTATGGTGGGACTTTTCTTCCTCCCCGTCATCTCCATCCTACCTAGCAGATACAAGCCGATTAAAAACAACGGAAAGAGCAACGGGAAATACGCCCATAATTGAAATCTGTCCATACTGGATACAAAAAAGATAAACCGTCAGAATGGCATAGAATATCCAAAAAGTAGCGCGCGCCTTCACGGGCATATCCGCGAGCCATGCACCGATCTTTTTCACACTGTTCTTTTCCCTATCGACGGTATAATAGGATCTTACGAGCCAGATAATTCCAAACCAACACAATAAAAGTGGCGATAATTTTGGAAAGCATGAAATATAGGTGACAGAGATCGGTCAGCAGGTACATCAGCATCATGGTAATTCCCAGCCCGATTAAACCGATCACCGCATACCCGATGAACTCACCGCCAACCTGCACACGCGCCTCTTCCGCCTGAAAAACCAGCTTTTTGGACAGAAGAAAGTTGGTGACCAGGCCTCCGACAAACCCCACCACGGCGGCCGCAAGATAATGCAGGCCCAACGTCTCGAAAAGAAACAGCAGTCCCCAATCCACCAAAGATGCAAAGCCGCCGACAAAGGCATAGCGAAAAAACTGCAGAAATCCGTTGGTAGTGGGCTGAAGAAAAAGCCCCTTTAAATCCAGCCGTTTGAGCAGTGTCCAGAATTCCTCCATTCGTTACGCCTCTTTTGTTTCATGGTATTCCTTCTCAGTATTGACATTCCATATGTTGTCCTTGGAGGACTTTCCACCGAGAATATTCTTGACGGTTTCAAAGGCCGTCACCATGGAATGATCCATATTGTTGTACCGATGCTGGCCGTTTCTCCCGACACAGTAGAGGTTGCCGAAACGATTCAGCCACTCGATCAGCGTATCGATTTGAGCATAGGTATCAAAATAAGCCGGATAAGCCTTTTTCACCTGTTCACGGTGGGAATCCATCACCTCGTCTGCGGAAGAGATGACCCCCATCTTAACCAGTTCGTCAGTCCCCAGTGCCACCCATTCCTCTTCGGACATATTCCAGTAGCTGTCGCCTTCCCGGCAAAAATATTCCAAACCAATCCAGACGGTTTCCTCCGGATTCTGTACCAGATAGGGAGACCAGTTGTTGAAAATCTGAATCCGTCCCAGCTTCACCCCGGTATCCTGGACATAAATCCAGCAGTCCGGTACGATATTGCTCAGGGTTTTCAGCTGGGTTTCATTTTTCAGATTCAGCTTTTTCACCAGCAACCCCACAGTAACAAAGTCCCGATAAGGCAGTCCGGCAGCAATAGCCCGGATTTCCTCCGGCACGTCGGCCATTCCCTCCACCAAATCCTTGAGAGGCATGGAGGAGATCACCAGATCCCCCTCCAGCGTTTCCTCTTTACCATTCCGTTCAAAGACGACGCCCTTTACTTCAGCTCCTTCGGTCAGGATTCTGACTACCTTGCAGCCCTTTTCGATCCTTCCGCCCATCTTTTCAAATTCTCTGGCGGCGGTTTCCCACAGCTGGCCGGGCCCGAATTTAGGATAATAGAATTCCTCAATCAGAGAAGTCTCGGTCTGTTGATCCGTCTTTCCTTTTTTCTTTCGGACAATATCCTTTAGAATGGCCAGAATGGAAAGACCCTTTACTCTCTGAGCGCCCCAATCGGCGGAGATTTCCCTGGGATGACGGCCCCACAGTTTCTCCGTATACCCTTCAAAAAACATGGAATACAGCTTTTTGCCAAAGCGATTGATGTAGAAATTTTCCAGCGAATCCTCCGGAAGCTTGCGCACGGTGGAGTGCAGATAACTGAATCCGGCTTTCATAGTGGTGGCAAAACCCATATTGACAATGGTGTTTTTATTCATCTTCACCGGATAATCAAAAAATTTCTTTTTATAATAAATTCTGGATACCCGGTTGCGGGTCAGCATCACCCGGTCTTCCTTCTCCGGATCCGGGCCGCCTTCTTTAAGCGGAACCGGCCGGTCCAGCTTCAGATCATCATAGGATGGACTGCCCTGCCGGGGAAGCAGATCATCCCACCACTGCATAACCGCATCATCCTTGGAGAAAAAACGATGGCCGCCGATATCCATACGGTTTCCATGATGCTGCACGGTTCGGGAGATACCGCCGATATCCGCTGATTCCTCCAGAATCACCGCCTCATACTCCTTGGACTGCTTGAGAAGCTCAAATCCAGCGGTGAGTCCTGCAGGACCCGCGCCAATGATAATCGCCTTTTTCATCATTACCTCCGACCTTTAATTCCGTCATCTTTCCGATCATGCATTATCTAATAATTTTACTATATTCTGCATAATTGTCAAGAAATAAGACAGACATTATTGAAAATATCCAGCAAATGTCTGTAGTTATCGGAAAACAGACGCAAAAAACAGGCCGCTGCAGGATTTGCAGCGGCCTGTTTTTTTGAAAATATAAACTCTTAAGCTTTGCCCGCGCAGCCCAGCACACTCTCGATCTTGTGCTTGACAACGGCGGTGATGCAGTCCCGGCCCTCGCCCAGATACTGCCGGGGATCAAAATGGGTGGGATTCTCCGCCAGATGCTTGCGGATCCCGGCGGTCATCGCCAGCCGCAGATCGGAATCCACATTAATTTTGCATACGGCCATGGAAGCGGCCTGACGCAGCATATCCTCCGGAATACCGATGGCGTCCGCCATCTGGCCGCCGTATTGATTGACAATCGCCACATACTCGGGCATCACCGAGGAGGCGCCGTGAAGCACGATGGGGAAGCCAGGGAGCCGATCCATGACCTCCTGAAGGATATCGAACCGCAGCTGAGGCTTCTGGCCGGGCTTGAATTTAAAAGCGCCGTGGCTGGTACCGATGGCGATGGCTAAAGAATCCACGCCGGTGCGGCTGACAAAATCCTGTACCTGCTCCGGATCGGTATAATTGGCCTTGTCCGCTTCCACGCTGACGTCGTCCTCCACACCGGCCAGCTGGCCCAGTTCACCTTCCACGGTTACCCCGCGGGCATGAGCGTATTCCACCACCTGCTTGGTGACGGCCACATTTTCCTCATAAGGCAGATGGGAACCATCGATCATAACGGAAGTGAAGCCGCCGTCGATGCAGTCCTTGCACAACTCAAAGCTGGCGCCGTGATCCAAATGGAGCGCGATGGGCAGACCGGTTTCCTTGACCGCTGCCTGCACCATGTTGTACAGATAATCATGATGCGCATATTTCCGGGCGCCGCCGGACACCTGCAGGATCACCGGAGCATTCAGCTCCTTGCAGGCGGCGACGATACCCTGCATAATTTCCATATCATTGATATTGAACGCACCGATGGCGTAACCGCCTTCATAGGCTTTCTGGAACATCTCTTTGGTATTCACGAGGGGCATTTTTACAACCTCCTAAAATTTCATTGTTTATAGTATACTATATCCAAATAAAAAGTAAAAGAGGGCACGTTAAAAATTTGACAGCAACTTTTTTGGCATTCTTGTGTAAACTGCCCTTAGTTGGCTATCCTACCCGCACTGCTTGAGGGTGACAACGGCAAAAATGAAAAATATACTGCTGGGCAATTCCCGCATAAGGGCCGAAATCCTCCGGTTTACGTCCGGGGAACAGCACTGCCATGGCCCGCTTCATCCAAACATCCAGAGGGAACGCCTCCAATCTTCCCATACCGTATAACAGCACACATTCCGCCACCTTGGGTCCCACTCCCCGAATGGTCTGCAGCGCCTGCCGGGCCTCCGGCAGAGGAAGCTGCGCAATCTGTTCCAGCGGCAGCGCGCCGGATGCCACCTTCTCCGCCGCATCCAGCAGGTAATCCGCCCGCCAGCCGCACCGCAGCACCGCCAGATCCTCTGCCGACAGCGCCGCCAGGGTTTCCGGCAAGGGAAAGCCGAAATCCCATCCCACCGGCTCACCGAAGGCGCGGCAGAGCCGGGCCAGAATTCCCTTGATGCGGGGAACGTTGTTGTTCTGTGAGATGATAAAGGCCGTCAGCGCTTCCCAAGCGGGCTGCCGCAGCACCCGGATACCCGGTGCGTGCTCCACACAAACGCGAAGCGCCTGATCCTGAACGAACTCCCGCCGGATAGCGGCATAATCCCGGTCAGCATCCAGATATTCCCGCCAGAAATCATCTCCCGGCTGGATATGCAGGCCGTCCTCCCGTTGATGCAGCACTGCCCCGCGGCCTCCTGCGATCCCCCTCCATCCGCCGTCGGGCAGCGGCTCAAAGCGAAAGCATTGGCCGCAATCCAGCGTCTGGCCCAGATCCATATCTTCCAACCCTGTCAGCAGCATCCGGTATCCCTCCATTTACAAATCAGGCCGTCCCATGCTATAATGAACACGGTTTATATAGTATCCATATCAAATGGGACCACCTCCGTTTATGATCATCATAGCGGATATACATCTTTCCCGCAACCCTCAGTTTTTGGCGTGCGGGAGGAAAAAGGAGCGGATTTTGTGCGGGAAGATATCACCAGTATCCCTATCAGCGAGGTATTTGAACCCCGGGACGGCTGCCCCATCTGCCGCATGCGCAATATGCTGGAAGATCGGGTAACGGATTATATCACCGGTCCGGCCATGATGGAACCGGATGTGCGAATCGAAACCAACAAGCAGGGATTCTGCTACACCCATTATCAGATGATGCTCAGCGGCCGCAAACGTCTCAGTGTGGCGCTGATGCTGGAAAGCCATCTCAATGAAGTGGAAAAGCAGGTATTTGCCGGTGTGCCCCTTTTGGGAAAAAGCGCGGGCAAGCAGGCCAAATCCGCCGGCCAGGCGGCAGGCAGCTGTTTTATCTGCGGACAAGTACAGTGGGCAATGGACCGGATGCTGGCTACCGTCTGTCGGTTGTGGGAGCAGGAACGGGATTTCCGCAAGCTTTTTGAGGAGCAGCCCGCTCTGTGTATGCCCCATTTTTCTCTGCTGTGCGAGACTGCGGCTGTAAAGATGAACAAGAAAAATGTGCCGGAATTCAATAAAGCCGCCGCGGCACTGTGCCGCCGGTATCTGGAAACACTGCGGGGCGACGTCTCCCACTTCTGCAAAATGTTCGATTACCGCAACACCGGCGAGGACGCCGACTGGGGCAACTCCCGGGATTCCATCGAGCGGGCCGTCTGGTGGCTCACCTCCCGGGAACCTTGACCAAACAAGACCGCCTGCCGTACGGCAGGCGGTCTTGTTTGGCCTTAATCCTTGGAAAAACGGTAAACCGTTTCGGAGGCAAACCACTCTCCGGCCTTCAAAGCAGCCGATGGGAATGCGGGCTGATTGGGGCTGTCGGGGAAAAACTGTGTTTCCAGACAAAATCCCTGATGCTTGTACAGCGGAATACCGCCCTTGCCGGCGGCGGCATTCAAACCGTTGGCGGTGTACAGCTGAACTCCCGGCAGGTCGGTGTGGCACTCCATCCGAATGCCGCTGCGGGGAGCGTAAGCAGCAGCGGCCAGACGCTCCCGCCGATCCATCCCCAATACGTAATTATGATCATAGCCGCCGCCCAGCTGCAGCTGGGCGTCCTCTGCGCCGATATCCCGGCCAATGGGCTTGCCCTGGCGAAAATCAAAAGGCGTGCCTTCCACCGGCATCAGCGATCCCGTGGGCATCAGGAGCGCGTCCACCGGAGTGATGTTATCCGCAGGGATGGTAAGCACCGTGTCCAGCACGCTGCCGCCATCAAATCCGTTAAGATTGAAATAAGAATGATTGGTCATATTCAGTACAGTGTCCTTGTCGGATACCCCCTCATACCGAATATGCAGTGCATTATCCGCCGCCACAGTAAAGGTGACCGCGATGTCTGCTGCGCCGGGGTACCCTTCCTCCCCATCGGCCGACTGATACGTCATCCGCAGGGCGGGTTCTTCCCCGTCGGCGGCGATTTCCGCTTTCCACACCTGTTTGTCGAAGCCTTTGACACCGCCGTGGAGGTGGCCGCGGCCGCTTTCATTGCAGCCCACATCATAAACAATACCGTTGAGACGAAACCGGCCCTCTGCGATTCGGTTGGCATATCGGCCAACCGTGGCGCCCTGATAGGAATCGTTTCCCACCAGGTAATCCTCCAACCGGTCATACCCCAGCACCACATCCCGGCCGTCGAAAACCAGGGATTGAATCGTCGCGCCATAGGTGAGAACCGACAGTTTCAGCCCGCCGGAGCTCTGCAATTCATAGCGTTCGATCTGCCTGCCGTCCTCCAATCTGCCGAATGCGGATCGATTGATGCTCATGTTGTTTCCTGCCTTCCCGCCGCGTGTAAAGCGGCCATTTATTTGCAGCTTCCAGCCTTTCGTTGACCTCAGGACAGGATGCTGGTATACTGGATAAAGGATACTTACCGTTGAAAGAGGCGACGCTTTTGCTCCTGGATAATCATCTGCATACGTTTCATTCCTTTGATGGAAAAATGAACATTCAGCAGGCTTGTGAAGCCGCCTTGGAAAAGAAAATCGACGCTGTCTGCTTTACCGAACATTTTTCGGTTCTGGACCACGATCCCAGCTACCGGTTTCTGGATACGGCGGCTTACCAAGCCGATCTGATGCGAAGCGCAGACTTTTATGCCGGCCGGCTGGAGATCAGCTGCGGCCTGGAAATCGGTGAACCGCATCTGCTGAAAGAAGACATCGCCGCTGCTGCCAGCAGGCTGCCGCTGGATTTTGTCATTGGCTCCATCCACAATATCGGCAGGGAAAAGCTACGGCTGTATCAAAGCCGCCGAGGTGCAGCAGCTGCCTACTCCGCTTATTTTGATACCGTTCTGGCCATGGTGGAAACCGGCGAGATGGATGTAATCGGACATCTGGACCTGATGAAGCGATACGCAGGAGAGAATTACCGGTATGAGGATCACGCTCCGGTAATCGACCGGATTTTAAAAACCGCCCTTCGTCGGGACATCGGGCTGGAGATCAACGCCTCCAATTTTGAGGAGTTGGGAGAGTTTTATCCCAAGGATGAGATCCTGCTGCGTTACCGGGAACTGGGGGGAGAAATCATCACCTTCGGCTCCGATGCCCATCGTCTGGAGGCAGTGGGCCGTCACGCGGCAGCCGCCGCGGATCATCTGCGAACCCTGGGCTTTCGCTGTTGGTGCCGCTTCCGTGCTCGCGAACCGGAATTCGTTTCATTATAAGCACGAAGTGCCAAGCCTTCCTTGCTTCGATGTTCTGTCATCCGTCCAAAATGCGTGCCTCCCTGATAGCACGCAAGGGATTCTTCCAAGAGAAAATCTTTGATTTTCTCCATTATACCATATATTTGCATAAAAATCACCGGCCGATATTACGGCCGGTGATTTGTTTACCGTTGTTTTTTATTCTTAGCACAGCCTAAAGCGGTCATCGCAGCTGCGCCGGAGATCAGAAACAAACCGAGCATCTTCCAGGGAGCCCCCGCATCGCCTGTTTTCGGTCCTTCCAGCGGAATGGTGGGATCTTCAATTTCCTCCCATTCCTCTTGTGTAGTAGTGGGCCCTGCCAACGGGATTGTGGGATCATCGATCTCCTCGTCTTCGATGGTAGTGGTTGTGGTTGCCTGGCTTGTCGTGGTCGTCGGTTCCGTCGTGGTTGTGGTTGCCTGGCTTGTCGTGGTCGTCGGTTCCGTCGTGGTCGTGGTTGCCTGGCTTGTCGTGGTCGTCGGTTCCGTCGTGGTCGTGGTTGCTTGGCTTGTTGTGGTCGTCGGTTCCGTCGTGGTCGTGGTTGCCCGGCTTGTCGTGGTCGTGGGCCGAGTCGCTGTTCCTATGCCGAAAAGAAAGTGGCTAACCTTACTAGTGGGCACATACATATAGAACTTGCCCTCGACTTCCCGCACGCTATACGGACCGATGTTGGCGTTGCCTTCCATTTGAAAAATTCCGCTTTCAAACCGGACATCGGCATAGGATATCTTCTTCAAGGAAGAATCGAAGTCCTTCAGCGCGCTGAACACCGCTTCCTTTTCGGCTCCCAAATCCTTGTGAGACCAAATCAACAGGAAATTGGAACTTTGCTTGATGGCTACCACGGGCAGCTGGGTAAGATCGATCACATATTCGCCGTTGATCTTCTGGATATATTCATGGGAAAAGCTGCCCTGGATTTTTTCAATATTTTTCACATCCGGCAGCACTTCTGCGCTGACCAACATGGTAAATCCAGCAATCAGAAATACGGCTGCTGTCAAAAACGCTGCGTAACCGCGCATAACCAAACGCTTCATAAAGGTTTCTCCTTTGTATTGAAACTTACTGAACTTTCATGTTGCGTTTTTATTATAGGTCTATCCGGTCACGCATCGGTCTCAAGATTGATTTTTTACACGTATAATTTGTAAATTATTTGCAGAATAAGACTGCAAATATTCTTTTTTCAAAGTACAAGAACACTATACCGCATTTCGGGAATCATAGAGTAAAACCGAAGCGCTGCAAAATGTTTCATTTTGCAGCGCCTGATACAATAATTACCAGCCGGGTATACGGGCCAGCCGAAGTATACGGTTCAGTTCCTCCGCCAGAAAATCTCCGGCACGCTGATGAGCCTTCACACTTGGATGGTGCAAATTGCCGACGCCATCCTGGGCCACGTCCATCTCCGGAATTTCCACAAAATAGACGTCAGTGGTGGCAGCCGCTGCTTGGGACACCGCCTGGCGCATATCCTCCAGCCGATTATGCGTCGCCAAACCATAGCACCACACAATAACCGCTTGGGGATTCTTCTCCCTGATTTGTCTGGTAAACCCGGAGACGCTTTCCCGTAGGCGCTCCACAGTGACGCCGGAGGAAAAATCATTGGTTCCTAAATTAACCACCACAGCATCCGGCTGAAAACGGGTGAAATCCCATAACTCCGTATCCCGAAAGCTGCTGGCCATTTCATAGATTTCCGGCAGCGTATGGAAAAGATTGCCGTCGCAGTCCTGGGCGACGCCCCAGCCGGAAACCGCCCTTACGGTATAATCCGCCCCCAGCTTTTCCGCCGCAAAAGCGGCGTAGGTCTGTGTACCGTCCTGTGTCTGAGTCGTATAATCCTCGTTGGGATCCGCTCCCAGATTGCCAAATCCGGCAGTGAGGGAATCTCCAATAAACTCCAATTTCCGCGCGCGCTCCTCCGGACGAGGCAGCAGCTCTCCCTCTACAGCAAGGCCCTTAAAATTGCTGAGAGTGAAACGCGGTTCCGTCAGCTTCACAAGGCGAATCGTGTGAGGACCTTGGGGCAGATTTTCCGCCAAAGTATATTGTCTTTCCGTTTCTTCCAGCTGAATGGTATCCATCCTCACCCCATCCACCCATATGCCAAACCTGCTGGCATGGGAAGAGAGCCGGACATCCTGCATAGTAACCGACGCCCCGGTTCCGGAGAAACGGAATTCCAGGCCGCTGCAGCTGTCGTCCACCGCCATGCTGCCGCCGTAGGAGGTGCATCGTCCCAAAATACGGATGCATTCATCCATGGGCTTCGCCTCGCTTTTCACAGCCGACGCCGCCGGCTTTATATCGCAGGCCGTCAGGCTGACCGCCGCAATGGCGGCCAGCCCCCATCTCAAAGCGCGTAGTACCCCTCGGCCCACCTAGACGTTTCCTCCATCCACAGGGGGGATCCGCTTCTTCTTCACAATTAGAAAATAGCAGGCAGCGCCTATCCCGGCCAGCACAACGACTATCGCCGCTATGATACCGACGATCAGCCCCACGTTGGGGCCTCCGGATTCACCGGCCGAATTGGTGCCGGCCTGTGCCGGGTTGGTAGTGGAAGCGGCGGATTTGCCCGTGGTTTTTACTGGAACAGAGGACTCCGACGATTCGCTTGCATCCTGAGTGGGAGCGGACGTCGGTTCGGTTTCAGAAGAGGATTCCGTCGGCTGGGTGGGTTCCGGATCAGAGCTTTCATTTCCCTGGGTAGGCGGCGGAGTGGGATCGCCAGATCCGGACGGAAGCGTCTGATGAAATGCTGCCACCGGCCGGTCGCTCTGTACCACTTTGATGTTGTCGCAGGCAATGACGCCCGGACCGTGGAAGGTAAAGGACGCATACCAGCGGTTATCTCCTTCCGCCTTGGCAGGCTTGCTCGTCACAAATTTACACACTACCGAAAAGGTATTGTCGTTCAGCTTTTTGACGCTCATGACATTTTTGGAGTTAGCCGGTGAGGATTTGTCATCTACACGAATCATTTGATCCTCGGAAACACCGTCGCTGAGGATATTGGGCTGAACATAGTAGTCGATCAGCGAATTGTCCCGGTCGGCAACGTTGCGAATGCTGACGATTGCAAAATTCTGCAGTGCCTGGCCTTTCGTGGCTTCCGGCTCCCAGTCGGTGTAGCAGCGCAGCAGGAAGCTGATCGCGTATACCTTGTTATTGGAGAGACCCTTAAGAGTATCGTGGGTGGCCCAGAGGTTGCACCATTCTTTGGCCGGATCTCCGGTCATCGCGGCGCTATTCTTATAGTTGATGGCAAAAACAGATTTTTTGCCGTCGATTACATAAGCCTTGGTCTTGCTGTCGGAGGCGGAGGAAATTCCCATAGTCCCGGCATTGGCGTACTCCTTGAGATCCAGTTCATTCCCCCACCAAAGCGAAGTGCCTTCAAAGGTCTTTTTCTCGTCGGTGCCGCCTACGGCATCCTCCAAGGTTTCATCTATATAGGCGTCCGGCGCCGCCGAAGCGGGCATGAATGCAAAGGAAGCCGAAAGAGCCAGCGAAACCGCCAGGACTACCGCTTTGCGAAATTTATTCAAAATAAGCCCTCCTAATCTGTTTTGGGGTTGTCGAACAGCGCCTCAAATTCGGGCGCGGACAGCACGATTTTTTCCAGGCTGGCCAAGGCGGAGCCAATGGCCGCCACATACGGATTGTAGTCCGCAAAGACCACCCTGGTTTCATTAAAACTCCAAACGTGCTTGTTGATGGAGCGATACATATCCCCTTCAAAAATCTCCTTGAACTTGGTTAGTTCACCTTCGATGATGATCAATTGGGGATTGATGATATTAATATACGAGCTGATGCCGATACCCAGGAATTCCCCCATCTCCCGAAAAAGGCGGGTACACAGGGGATCCCCCTGCTTCGCGGCGGTGGCAAGCATGGAAAAGGTGATGGAGGCTATATCCTGTGTCTCCACCGTGGTAAAAGCGCCGCTTTCACGCTCCATGAGAAAACGCCGGATAATGCCGCCGCTGGTGATATAGGGTTCCAGACATCCCCGGTCGCCGCAGGAGCAGGGCAGGCCGTCGGGTACCACATTGATATGGCCCAGCTCACCGCCCTTGCCCGTCATGCTGGTGAAAATTTCCCTGTTGATCATGATAGAAAGACCTACGCCGTTTTCTAGCCGGATCAGGGCCGCGTTGCGCAGGGAAGGATCTCTGGCGTTGCGGAGAAGCTTTTCCGCACACATAATGGCGTCGGGGTCGTGGAACAGGAAGGTGGTGATGCCGTACCGTTCCTCTACCAGCCGTTTGAGATCAATCTGCTCCCAATCGGAAAAACCCGGGAACAATACGGAGGTGGTGTTCCCACGGTTGACAATTCCCTGTACCGCTACCCCCATCGCCACAATATGCTTATTATCCACCTCACGCAGCACATGGTCAATCAGCGCATACAAATCGACCAGCACCGAGCTGCGGTCGGTAAAAGCCAGGGAGCGGATATACTGGTAGAAAACCCGGCCCTTCATATCCACGATGACCGCCCGCATAACGGATACCTGAATATCCAGGCCAATGAGATAATGGTCATTGGTATTAATGTCTAGCGTTTGAGGTTTGCGGCCCACAAAAGAGCCGTCCCCGGCCGTTTCGATTACCAGCCCCAGATTGATGAGGGTGGCGATATTGAGAGATATGTTCCCCCAACTGAGGCCCACCTTCTCCTGCAGGGCTTTGCGCTGAATGGGTGCGGAGGATTGGATGGCGAAAAACACCCTCTTAATATTGTTGTTTTTCAGTTCCGAATTGGTTTTTGGCATTTTAATCACCCGGTCATCCAATTCTTCCGCCCCCATCTTTTTCTTTTATTCTCTTACCTTATCGCCATTATAGCCGCTTTTATCCTTTCTGTAAATCCATTCAGCGCAAGCACACGGGCAATCACGCTCTTTTTCTCCGCTTGGTGAAGGCTGTCAATATGCCGCTTGCCGTCGTCAGCGCCAGCAGAAGCGGAAGCGCTGTGCCATCGCCGGTATCCACGCTGCCGTCGCCGGGCGTGACCGTTACGGTGCATTCGGCATAAATTTCACTGTTGGATTTCAGCGTCGCACGGATGGTGGCCGTTCCCGCTTTTTTCCCGGTAATCACGCCGTCCGCCACCGTGGCTACACTTTCATCGGAGGAGGTCCACACCAGCTCCTGATCGCTGGCATCGCTGGGCTCCACCCATGCGAAAATGGTCGTCGGGGTGCCGGCCTTCACCGTTACCGTCTTAGCCTCTTCAGCGCCGGCTTCATCCAGATAAAGATACAGGGCTTCTGCTTCGATGCCGTTGACCGTCACCGTGCATATGCCTTTGATATTTTCATCATCCACGCTCACGGCATAGATTTTACAGACGGCGCCCGGTTTCACCGCAGTTACCTCTCCTGTCTGAGCGTCCACCGCCACCAGTTCAGGATTCTCGCTGATCCATTTCACATTTTTATTGGTGGCGTCCGCCGGCGTGACTGTGGCGGTCAGCGGCGCTTTATCCAAAGCGTCCAGGGTCACCGTCTCCGGCTCTACCGCCACGCCGGCCACCGCGATCTTGGTGACGTTGACGGTGCAGGTGGCCAGCTTACTGGGATCCGCCGTGGATTTCACCGTGATCTCCGTCGTTCCTACCGCCACGCCGCGCACAACGCCGTTTTCGTCCACTGTGGCGATGGCGGGATCGGCGGAGGACCATTCCAAAGTTTTGTCCGTGGCATTTTCCGGGGAGACGACAGCTGTGAGCGTGCTGTCGGAGCCGTTTACGATCACGCTGATGGCGTCCTTATTCAGCGTGACGCCGGAGACAGGCACAATCGCACTGGCGACAGTTACAGGAATAATCTTTGTCACGGTGGGATCATCCGCCAGGGTGATGGTGATGCTGCATTGGCCTTCCGCCACCGCCGTTACCACGCCTTCGTTCACCGTCGCCACGGCAGGATTCGAGGTGGACCACACCAGCGTTTGACTGTTCTGCACGTCTTTAGAAGCGGTTATGGTCTCATTGCCGCCTACTGCCAGGGCCAGGGATCCCTTATCCACGCTGATGGATTTTGCGCCGCCGGCATTATACATTTCCACTTCATCCATCCAAACCAGAATATTGCCGTCGGAGGAATGGATAAATTCCCAGGTTTCAATAAGGATCCTGGCGGCAGTAATCCGTGGAAAGTCGATGACCAGAGGCTGATTTTCTCCCGCCTCTGTCACGGAAACACCAGGATAAGCAGCGGCGTTTTCCGTGTCATACAGGGTGATGGCAGCGCCGTCCGCCCCCGCTGCCTTGATCCGATATTGGGAGGGAATACCGTCGTTCTTGGATGCTTCCATGCCGAAAATCTTGATCTGATTCAAGGTTGTGAGGCTGGCATACTGGAAGGTGAACCGCAGCGGATTTTCTTTGGTCACCTCCGCGTCGTCCGCGGTCTTAAACTGTCCCTGCGTCAGCAGGAAGTTGCCGAAATACTGGCTCTGCGCCGCGCCGTCGGTGAGATCGGTGACCGGTCGGTCCTGATTGATATTGGAGCCGCTGTTGACCGTTACCACCGAACGGAAGGCCAGATTATCCGACGCAGATACGTCCACCGGGTGTGCGATGGGGGTACCGTCCGGGTTGGCCGCGTCATTGAACATCATCCATTCGGTAATCCAGTAAGCCACATTGGCATCCGGCGTGGCCTTGCCGCCCTCCAGTCCGGTATAGGGAGCGATGCAGCGAAGGGTTACCGCCTTCACCGTCGTGGGCGCAAAATTGAAACGGTAGCCGGTATGAAGACGATGTTCCGGGATGAGTTCATAGGCTGTTTGATCATATAAAAGCGTCTTGCTGCCGTCCGGCAGAGTGCCGACAAGCTGGAATTTGCCTGGCAAACCGTATCCCACATGTTCAAAAGAAGCGTAGAATACCGCCGCGCTCACCAATGTGGGATCAGGAAATGTCATAGTGATCTCCACGCCGTCCGGATGGCTCTCCAGATACTCATAGCTGATCATCCACCCCTGTGACTGACCACTGGAAGGTACGGTGGTGCCGTCGTTAAGACATTCCAGGCCGCGATTTTCTCCATCTGCCCAGCTGTCCCCAGTGATAACGACGCCTCCAGCCTGTGCGACGTTCACCATTGGCGTGTTGTTTTCGGCGTTTCTTGGGTTAGGATTCCAGCTGGATGTCTGCAGGCTCATAGTCGCGTTAACGGTAAACACCGTCATCGCGGTTGCGGAAACCACAGCCAGCGCAGCCGCCAAAAAGGTCTTGGTTCGCTTCATCTTTTTTTCCTCCTTAATAAGATATATTTTGGTTCTCCCTGTTTGGATGGGAGAACAGATCCCCTTTATTGGATTGTCAGTCCTCCCAGCGGCGTCCAGCCGCCGGGCTGTCGACGGCGCAGCGGTAAGGCTATCGTCTGGCCGTCTTCATCCCGCATGACGATGCCGAAAACCACATCTCCTTTTGCCGCTTCCTCTGGAATATATCCCCTTAACCGCAGTAGGACCGGCTGCTCAGGCTGGATGCCGCTCCATCGGCTGCAGCCAGTGGAATCCAGCGGAAATTCCTGGCGGATATGCCCTTCCCGGTCGGCCAAAACGCCGTAGAGATAAAAATCCCGCGCCGCTCGCCCGGTCCCGCGGTTAACCCAACGGGATACCACCTCAAAGGACCCGCCGGCTTCCGCCTTTTCTGGATAACGAATCTCCAAGGGCACCAGCCGGTAGCCCATCTCCCGCAGTCCTTTGGCAAAAAGGAACGGCTCCTTCTCAATAAAATCTCTGGCGCCCTGCCCTGCCCAGCCAATAATGGTAAAATAATTGGGATGCAGCGTCAGCCCGTCCTCCAGGATCCTGCGGGCCGCCTCCGGACTGTCATAGCCGCCCACCCCCTCGCTGGTAAAGGGGCCTCGCTCCAGCTTTTCGAACACCTCCCGGCAGAAGATCCTCTCGTTGTTCTGCACGGCGCCGCCGGCGCCGTCCCGCCGCAGGGTGATGTTGGGATAATTCATAGCCAGATCAAAGGCGGACCAGTACAGATATTTCTCATACTCCTGCGGATCGGTGTAATTGGCGCAGGGCTCATCGGGATCATAGGAATAGGAAAGGGCCAGCCAGGCGTCGGGAAAGGAGGAGGACCAAATCCTCATCACCCCGTCCAGCGCCCGCCGTTTAGTCTCCAGATCGGGGTAACGGTATCCTCGGTGCCATTCCCCCCATAAGCCGTAGCCCCGCAGATCGATATACCGGATTGGCCGGCCGCTTTTTTTAAAATGATTGTCACAGGAACTAAGAAAGAGGCTCAGCCGCTCCTGATATAAAGGAAGCCCCGCGTCGCACAGCGTATACAGCAGCTGGGGATTTTCCAAGCTTCGCCTCACCTGCACCCGATCCCGGGGCAGTTGTTGGAGCAGATAATCCGGCACCCCGGTTCCGGCCTTGCCGTACCAGAGCAGACTGTCGGCGGACATCCCCAGAGTTATGGTCTTTCCTCGATTTCGCCAGTAGTCGTAGATGTAATCAAAATCGGTAAAATCATACACGCCTTCCGCTTTTTCAATATCCGCCCAGGTGAATTTCAGCATCACCGTATCCACTCCGGGAAAATCATAACCGTAAACCGGACAACGGATATCCGCGGGGCTTTCCTCCGGATGGATGCAGTAGTTGTCGTATAGTACCCAACCCATATCCGGATTGTGCAGTACAGCTTCTTTATCTTCATCCGGAAAAATCGTGGTCATACGCTGTCTCCTTCCCTTCCGCTGCTCAGGATACTGTCAGCGGACCGATCTGATACCACAGGTTTTCGCCGTTCTGATGGTAAAGCGGAAGACCGATATACCGCTGTGTTTTGGCGTCGTACATGGCGATATGGAGCACATATTGTCCCTTCTTCACCTCATCGGGAAGCTTGACAGCCATCTCCAAATCATATTTCTGATCGCCCTCCTCGCCGCACACCCATCGGCTGCAGCCCGTATCTCCCAGAGCGAATTCGTACTGTTTCTCCCCATCCTGATCGGTCAATACCGCCCGCAGCTCATAGTCCCGGACGGCACGGCCAGCAGCGCGGTTGACCCACTGGGATTTAACGATGAAATCCCCTTTTCTGCCAACGGAACGGGGATACTGAATTTGAAAGGGTACCAGACGGTAGCCCATGCGGTTGAGTCCCTCAGCAAAGAGATCCGGTTCCAGCTCGATGAAATCCCTGGCCTGCTGATTAGCCCAGCCGATGATGGTGAAATAGTTGGGATGCAGCGTCAGTCCGTCGTAAAGAATATTTTCCGCGGAGGAGCGGCCGGTATATCCGCCCGCCCCCTCGCTGGTGAAGGGGCCCCGCTCCAGCTTCTCGAATACCTCCTGGCAGAAAATCCGCTCGTTATTTTGGATAGCACCGCCTGCGCCGTCCCGCCGCAGGGTGATATTGGGATAATTCATAGCCAAGTCAAAGGCGGACCAATAAAGATAATCCTTATACTTGTTGGGATCGCTGTAGTTGGCATAGGGTTCGTCGGGATCATAGGAGTAAGAGAGAGCCAGCCAGGCGTCGGGGAATGCCTCCGACCACGCCTTCATGATGCCGTCCAGGGCTGACCGTTTGGCTTCCAGGGATTCATACTGATAGCCCTGGTGCCATTCTCCCCACAACCCGTAGCCTCGCAGATCAATATAGTCAATGGGCCGGCCGCTTTCTTTGAAATGCTGGTCACAGGCTTCAAGAAAAAGGCGCAGCCTCTCCTGATAATAAGGCTCGTTAGCGTCGCACATCCGGTATTTCAGCGAATGGTTGTCGATGTATTCCCTGGTTTGCACCTTGTCCTGGGGCAGGGCATCCAAGACATAGGAGGGGGTGCCGGTTCCGCTGGAACCATACCACAGCAGGCTGTCGGCAGACATGCCCAAGGTCACGGTTTTCCCTCTATCCCGCCAGTAGTCATAGATGAAATCAAACTCGGAAAAATCGTAGTTGTCCATGGATTTTTCAATGTCCGCCCAAGTGAACTTGAGCATCACCGTATCCACTCCGGGAAAGTCATAATCATACATAGGGCTGGACAGATAGGCAGGGCTTTCCATCTTGCTGATAATGTAGTTATCGTACAGTACCCAGCCCATGTCCGGATTATGCAGCACCATCGACTGATCCTCCGTGGGGAAGGCGGTCACCAAGCCGTTTTCCACCCGATAGTGCAGTTCCTCCATTTCAAAGGGCTTGGAGCCGCATCCGGCCAGCAGGCTCGCTGCCAGCGCCGCCGCTGCGAACAGGGAAATTCTTTTCATACGCTTACTCCTTTCCGTCGCCCGAGCGAGACCGGGCTTCAAACAGCACCTGCAGCGGGGTGGAGAGAATCTCCTCTTTGCTGGTGAAGGTCATTCGGCCCACAGGCGAAAAGTGTCTTCCATCCGGCGCGGCAAAAACCGCTCCTTGGGCATCTTCCAGGACCAGTCGATCCAAATCCGGCATAATCGCGGGCCAGGAGCCGCTTGGCGCGGCCAGCAGCAGCGTTCCGTACCGCAGCGTTTGCCAGCCTTCAAAAGCAGGGGAACGGGCGTCAGCCGTCCAGAGGGACAACTCCATTATTACTTCGATACGGTCCCCAGGCAGCCAGCTGCCCTTTACCGTGACAAAGCCGCTGTCTTCTCCGGCGATTTCACCGCCCTGGACATGGAAGAAACGGACAAAGGAAGGGCGGTAAAAGGCAATAGAGGAAACCTCTCCGGTGTTCTCCAGCACCTCCAGGGTTACCCTGCCTGTATAGGGATAGGCGGTGGTTTCCCGCAGCTTCAAACCTTTGGCGGTAAAAACGCCCTCCTGATAAAAAGGCAGATAGAGCGTTCCCATCTCTTCCGCAGCCATATAAGAAGCGGCATTGGATAAGCCGTCCGCGCCCCGCATGGTACAGCACCACCAGGCTTCATAGGATGCCTCGCCGGATGGGCGCAGGGTAGGCTCAAAAGCCCCGGCGCAGTTGTCGCAGCCGAATCCGCCGTTGGCCCGCTGGGCGTAATAAAGGGCGTTATACAAAATGTTATGGGCCAGCTCCAGATAACCAGGTTCGCGGGTCATCCGCCAGAGAGTGGCGGATGACAGCAAGCTGTCCACGATGGCACAGGGCTCGGTCCATTCCGGCCGGCCAAACCAGTTGTGGTTGGCATAGTTTTCCGTCATCCCGTTTTCCGCATAATAAGCGAAAACCTTTTTGGCCAGCTCCAGCCATTTTTCCTCCCCTGTATCTTCATAAAACCGCAGAATACCGCGGACAGCGGATAGGGTGGCGTGGGTCTGAAAGGTGGCCCCGGTCAAATCGGCCTGGGCGAATCGGCTGATCATATCGGTAATCAGTTCCCGCAGCTGCGGGGTACGCAGGAGATGATATGCGTGGCTGGCGCCATCCAACATGATGAAGGCACAGCCGATATCCGTGGAAGACAGCCATCCCTGATTGACTTCGCCGGTCAAATTGCCGCCTTCGCGGCCCTCCCCCTGCTGACGGCTGCCTTTGGTGATGGGATAGGCCGCATAGGTACCGCTGGTTTTGAGGAATAGCCCTTCGGCCATGTTTCGAATAGCCTCCAGCGTTTTTTCGTCCCGCCGCCATTCGTAAAGCTCACACAATCCCCGCATCACCCAGGAATTGCCCGCCAACAGCTGCTCGTTAATTCTTCCCTCCTGAATCAAGGGTCCCATATACCCGTCCTGATTGATGCGCTTTTCCAATTCCTGCAGCAAAGGCTTCAGGTTTTCAGGCTCCCGGCCGGTGGCCTTGGCCAGCATCACCACCGCGAGAATCGTCCGCCCTTCCCAGTCTCCGGGCCATTGGGGGTTCTCCTCCGCCGATTTATCAAAGATTTCCGCCCCGTACAAAGGGCTTTCCAGTCGGCTGTAACTCATCATCAGCCGGCGCAATAACTCCCCGGCCGGGGAAAAGGATCCGTATGGCAAGAATTCCATTCCAATACACCCCTTCTGTCACATGTGATCCTTGAGATAGTCCAGAAGCTCCACAGCCTCATCCTCCGAAGCCACATCCACCGAGAACACCAGCTTTTCCGGCTTCAATTCCTTGAAGTGCCTCTTGATCTCCTCCGCCGTCCAGTCGTACAGCCACAGCCCTTTCCCGGCGGCCTGTATCTTGTGCAGCAGCTCCATCCATTCCAGCGTCCTGGGCTGTCCGTCTCCCGGAACCCATTGAATCACCTCAATGCCCTGGATTCCCAGCACATTATCCAGATGCACCAGCGCTTCCTTGCCATCGTAATGGTAGGAGGCATGGTCCAATGCCTCCACTTCCTCCTCAATGGAGGGGATCACATACCGTTTTCCCTGTTCCGGACTCATCAGGCAGGAGAAATCGCACTGTACCGTTGCGAAACGACCCTGGGCATAGGTGGGAATCCAGCCCACGCTCCCCCTGCGGGTCATGTTGCCTCTTTCATATACCTCATTCAGAAAAGGCTGATAAGTTGCTCGGATGCGTTTAAGCGCCGCTTCCACCTCGTCCGGATAATCCATCAGGTCGTAGCAGAGGTTCTCCGGTCCGCGCAAAGCGCTCATGGCGTCCATGTTGCTGTGCGTATCCGGAACGGACAACAGGAATTTCCCTTCGCTGTATCTTCCCGCGTATTCCAGCAGTCTCATATACCGGTCATACTGGCTGCCCGGCCCCTTTATCATCTCGCCGGCAAATCCATTCCACTCGCCGTCCCCCACAATAGGATTCACCCAGGTGGTGTTGACCGTATCCGAACAGAACAGCTCCGCCCCGAAAAAGGAGGCGTACATATCGGGACCGAAATCCAGCCCCAGAAATGGCACGCTTTCTCCCAGATAAGCCGTTTCGCTGGCGTACTGCTCAAAATCCCGCAGGATGGAGTCATAGTCCGCCTCTGTCCGTGCCTCCACCACCCGGCGATAATCGATGCCGTGCCATTGACGCGTTTGCTCATGTCCCCGCTTGGGCGCTGTGACGCATACCAGCGGACGGTCAAGCACCTCCCCGGCCCAGAATGCCTCCCATCGCTTCGCTGTTTCCTCCATCCGCTCCTTATAGATCAGCTCCATCACGAATTCCCCCCGGATTTTTTCTTCTTTTTCTGATGTCTCAGGATCAGCGCCGCCGCTCCTGTCCCAGCCGCCAGCAGGCTGGCGGCCAACCCGACCCACGGCCAGGGGACGGTTCCTTTGGTTCTCTCCGTCAGCAGAACCAACTCGCATCCGGGGCCGATGGCTTTGCCCTTGGCCTGCCTTTTTGGGAAAACCGCCTGCCCCTTTTCCACCGGTTCCCCGCCGCCTTCCGCTACGCCCTGTCCATCGAAGCGGTAGGTCTTATCCGAGAAGTTGACGATTACCTCCACACCGGAGGCAAAAACAGTTTTCTGAACCAGTCCGTCCGCCGTCAGAAAACTGTGGGACAGCATCTCCTCGGTTTTCACCCGCTGGGTGACCTGATCCAGCCGCTTGATTCGCGTGATCATCTGATCCAGCTCGCTGCCCTCCATAAAAGGTGCGTTATAATAGACCGGCAGAAACATTCCCCGTTCGCCGTACAGCAGAGCGAATAGATTGTCGCTGTCCATGTTGGGGTTGTTGTCAAACCAGCCGTGTTCCCAATGATGGTAGAGCTCGAAGCAGTCGTGGTACACCAGTTCCCACAGCGGAATGCGATCAGCGGCGGATACGTTCATGGAATTGACGCCCACGCCGTTGTTGGCCATGATATCCAGCGGTCCCTCACCTGAATTGACATAAGGGATCAGATATTCGGCCGCCCCCTCAGTATGATTGTCCAAGCCGTAGGTCTCCGCCGAGTAGCGGACAAAATCCAGGCGCAGATCCCGGCAGGTCAGCCGGTCGCTGGGGTGATTTTCATCATAGCACTCCCCTTCTGCGAAGCTGGTGGTGGCGAGAACGTCATACATCCTGGCCGGAAAGGGGTATGTATCCATCGGATATTTTTGCAGCTTATAATCCAGATAGGTGCGTCCGAAAGCAGGACAGAGGATGCTGGAGGCCAGACCGGAAATGTCCACCCAGCCATTGATCACCATGCCGTTGACATTGCGCACCTTATAGGGCTTTGCCAGTTCCACATAGGCCGGGTCGATCTTAAATTCCCCGTCCTTTTCAAACAGATCGCGGTAGCATTCGTATTCATACAGGTAAAACTCCCCGTACTGCTCCAGCACCTGCTCCAGAATGCCCATATTCTGCAACTCTTCCAACTGGATATAGGCGCCATTGTTTCGCAGGCCGCTGAACTTTACCATGATGTTGGTGATATCATTCTCCCGCATCTTCTCAAAGAAGGCGGACAGATCGGTGATATCGATGGCTAGATCCACGCGATGGGCGCCGGAACCCCGCAGCACGTTGGGATTCTTTTCGGCTTTTTCCTTGAGGGTGACCAGGTAGCCCTTCTCATCCGCTACCTGCCGGTAGGCCTTGGCGATGCCCACATAGCCGCCGCTCTCCACAAATCGGTAGCGAACGGTGCGGTCGGCCCCCCACAGGCTTTTGGTGCCGATTTGAGAAAGCTGCGGCATATAGGCCGTTTTACCCTCCCCTGCTCCACAGGCTGTGTAATTGACCCGAGAGAGCACAGGCTGGTCCACAATAGCGAAATAGCCGTCTCCGGAGGTATCATGGACTGCGCCGTAGAAGCCCATATTAAAGCCCATGTGAGCATAAAACTCACCTCCGCTGTAGGCGCGGTTGACAGCGTTATCCAGATCGTAGGCCGACAGATACAATCCTGCGTCCTTAGGCAGCATCCACTTCAGATCCTTTTCGCCGCTGATAAAGGTTCCGGGATAATTCAGCGTTTGATAAAAGGTCTCCTCCTCCGGCGCGCTTAAAGTAAACGATACCTCGTCCTCCCGTCCCTGACTGAAGGATATAACGGCGTTCAGCGGCGCCAGTTCCCGCTGTTCCCGCTCCCAATTGTTCAGCTGGAAGGCGATGGCGTTGCTGTCACAGCGTACTTCCGTTATTGTGGGCGTGGCTGCGGACGGTTCGCCGCCGTACAGGCCGCCTTCTCCCAGCACCACGCTGCCCGCAGCCTCCGAGCCTCCCCGGAGGATAAAATGTACCAGGAATGAATTGGCATAGGGAGGGAACTCCTCCAGCGGTATATCATAGGTGCAGATTTGCCAGCCATCGGAGGTAATGGTCTCTGTGGCGGATGCAATGGGGAATTCCAAGGTTTTTAAAAAGCCATAGCCGTCCTTCTCCATATGAAAATTGCCGATGAGCTGAAAGTCTCTGGCCTCTTCCAGGCGATAGGCAATCCGCAGCTGATAGCCGGCAGGCATGAGATTGGGAGCGGGAAACTTCATTTGGAGTTTTACGTCGGTTTCTGCCGCAGCCGTCAGCCGCCATCCTGCATCCGTACCCGCTCCTGTCTGCTCCGCCACCCCCTGCTCCCAAGCCTCCGATCCAAAATCAAAGAGATAGGCCAGGCCATTCTCAGGAGGCAGGCCATAGTATTGGCTCCATATTTTTCCTGTCTTCTTGTCGGTTACGGTGCATAGGCCGGTATCCGGATCAAACTGCAGATCCAAGCGGCTGTTCTGGAGCCTGCAGGTCGTCGCCTGCACCCGGTTCACCATTACGCCGCCGCTCAGCAGCAGCATTCCCGCCGCCAGGCAGCAGGCGGAAGCGGCAGCCAGTACCATTTTCAGCATTTTGTCTCCCCCCTGTAGCACATGATTCAGCCCTCCAAGACATGAAGGCCGCTGCCCAGCTGATATTTCCGTCCATTCAAGCATACCGCTGCCTCAGCGTTGGGAGGGACACGAACCTGCAGTTCCCGCCCCTTTTCCGTTCGTTTCCAGGATACGGCGATCTCTCCGAACGGGGTCTTCTGACTGGCCTCGGCCCACTGGAAAGGCAGGTCCGCCGGCTCAATTCGGAATTCGCAAAGGCCGTCCTCCCGGATGCAATGTCCCCGCAGTCCCGCGGCGACGCGGTAAAACCAGGTGTCCGGCGCGGCCAGCGGCGGATGGCAGTGAGAGTTCATCTCATTATCCGTCCGGAACTGCCACCGTTCCCATATGGTGGTGGCTCCATGCCGCAGCATAAACCCGTAGGAGGGATATTCGTCCTGGCGGAGCAATGCCAGCACCAGATCATCCCGGCCGATTTTGCTTATGTGTGATAAAGAAGCAATAGAAGTGCAAAAAATTTTGCCGTTCCTATCCGACACTTGGCCATTGTGTCGGATAGGTCGGGCGGTTATTCGGGCAAGTCAATCTTGCCGACAAAGCTGTAATAAATCTCAATGTCCTGCCTGCGGGTGCCGTTCTCATCATAGCTGCACTCATGCACCACAATTTTCTCGATCATTTCCCGCAAGAGAGTGGGGGTCAGTTCTTCAAAGGCAAGGTGCTTGCGGACAATGCCCATAAATTTCTCGGCGTTGACGGTAGCTGCCTGTGACTTGTCCAGTTCGGCTTGCAGGGCGGCGGCTCTCTTTTTCAGCTCCGCTTGCTCGGCTTCGTAGTCAGCCGACAGTTCCATGAAACGCTCATCGCTGATTTTGCCGTTTACATTGTCCTCATACAGCCGCTTGATAATGCGGCTGATTTCAGAAATGCGTTCCTGCGCCTGTTCAAGCTGCTTGATGGCTGCGGCGGTCTTTCGCTTGCCGCCGATCTCGTTCTGCTGGACAAGTAGTTTCACAAACCGGCTCTCATGCTTGGCTGCGTATTCGGTCACTTGCCGGAGATTTGCCAGGACACCAGCGGTCAACAGATCGGTGCGGATAAAGTGCGCCGTACAGTTGCGGGTGCGCTTCTTGTAGCTGCCGCAGATGTAGCAGTCCTGTTTGCGGTCTTTGTTCTGATACCGCTGCTGATACAGCACATGGCCGCAGTCGGCGCAGAACAAAATCCCGGAGAACAGCCCCACTTCATCGTAGCGGTTCGGGCGTTTGCGCTGTTTGCGTAACTCCTGCACCCGTTCCCATGTTTCCTTGTCGATGATCGGCTCATGGTGGTTCTCGAAAATGGCCTGCTTCTCGACGGGGTTCTCTATGCTGTGCTTGACCTTATAAGAAGGCTTTTCCGTTTTGAAGTTCACCAGACATCCGGTGTACTCTCGGTTTTCGAGGATATGAACGACGGTGTTGGTCGCCCATTTGCACTCATAGCCTGGGTGATAACGGCGGGTGCTGCCTGTCCGCTGATATTCCAGCGTCCCCGGCGTGGGGATTTGCTGCTCCGTCAGCATACGGGCAATCTTGGTCGGGCCGTTCCCGGCAAGGCAAAGCTGGTAAATCTGCTGCACCACCGGGGCGGCTTCCTCGTCTATAATAAAATTCTCGTCCTCGTCCATCACATAGCCGTAAACCGGCTTGCTGGTAACAGGCTTGCCGCTCATGCCTTTTGACTTTTTCACTGCCTTGATTTTCTTGCTCGTATCTCTCACCAGCCATTCATTGAACAGATTTCGCAGCGGGGTAAAATCGTTGTCCATGCCCTCGCTGGCACTGTCCACATTATCGTTGACAGCGATAAAACGCACACCCTTTTGAGGGAACAGCATTTCCGTGTAAAACCCTACCTGCAAGTAGTTTCGCCCTAACCGGCTCATGTCCTTGACGATGACCGTACCCACTTTCCCGGCTTCAATGTCCGCAAGCATGGCTTGAAATCCGGGCCGCTGGAAGTTCGCGCCGGAAAAACCGTCGTCGGTGTACCAGCGCAGATTGGTAAAGCCGTTCTGTTTTGCGTAGGTTTCGAGTATCCTTTTTTGGTTCGATATGGAATTACTCTCGCCTTGCAATTCATCCTCGTGGGACAATCTCGGATAAAGGGCGGTAATGAGGTTTTGGGTGGCTTGTCTTAACATAAAATCCTCCGTTTCCGACAGCCAGCCCCACTATTCCGTGGTTTCATTGTACCACGGAACGGCGGGGGCTGTACAGCGGCAAAAGCGTTAAATTTGCTTCTTTACAGCTTTTCAATTTTCCGATTTTTATGGTATGGGTTGTCGTCCCATATTTGCAGTAGAAAAGTTCATAACTCCGTGGTATACTCTGATTTAACAAAAAAATCAGAAGTTAAAGGAGAAAACATGAAGTATACAATAGATGAATTAACCGCGGCCAAAAGGCAAATTGATTCAACTCTGCACAAGCTAAGAGAAACAGTAAAAACATTTGAATCAAAGGATAATTCCGAGCGTTATAAATCACAAATCACATTGGCAAAGAGAAGAATAAAAGCCTTTGAAATTGCAAATTATTTTATAGAGAATGAGATTAAGAATTGCTAAAGCACTTCCGATTTTCGTTCCAGCGGTCATGCTCCCTGGCATGGCCGCTTTTCCATGCCCCGGTTCACGCCGGATAAGTCGGCTCCTGTGTAGCAGCGGCTTCCGCTTCCAGTACCCGCGCCATTTTGTCGGCGGCGGTGGTCGTGGTGTCTTTCTTGAAATAGCCGGACACGACAAGGACGGAATTGCCCATGCGGATTTCCGTCACACAGTCAGGGCGGCGGGTGGTGCGGGTGTCGTGCTGCTTGTTATCTGCCATAGGCAATACTCCTTTCAGTCGGTAATCAGTTTCTTCATGCTCTCCATTTTCCGCTTGGCGGTTTCCTGCCGGAAGTTGTCGCCGGTAAAGCGTACCGGGACGCACATGGAAAGCAGGCGGTCATAAATCCGGGAATGGGCGGTGTCCTCCGGGTTGTGCAGGTCGTCCAGCGTAAGGTTGGTCGTGACGATCAGCGGCTTGCCGCTGCGGTAACGGCTGTCAATCACATTGAACACCTGTTCCAGCCCGTATTCCGTCCCGCGTTCCATGCCGAAGTCGTCAAGGATCAGCAGCGGATAACGACAAAGGCGGGAAATGTACTCGTTGCGCCCCTCAAAGCTGGCGGCAAGGTCATTGAGGATAAGAGCAAAGTTCGTCATGCGGACGGGGATTTCTTTCTCCATGAGGGCGTTTGCGATACAGCCTGCAAGGTAGCTTTTGCCGGTGCCTACGCCGCCCCAGAACAGGCAGCCGATATTGTCTGTCCGCATATCTTCCCAATGCTCCACATACCGGCGGGCAAGCCCGGTCTGCGGGTTCCTGCCGTTGTCGTTCTCGAAAGTCCAGTCCCGCATGGTGGGGTCGGTAAAGCCCCGGCGTTTCAGTTCTTCCACGGTGTCAAGGTGTCTGCGCCGCTTTTCGGCGGCTTCCCGTTCCTCGCGGGCGGTTCTCTGGCAGTCGCACTCTGCCGGGTGGCGGTCGCGCCCGAAGATAGCGGCCTTATCCGGCGCAAAATAGGCTTCTTTCGGCTTGCGGCACTTGCCGCAGTACAGTAAACCGTCCTCGCCGGTGTAGTCCTCCGGCTCCGGGATGGTGGTCGTCATATTCTCCAAAACCGCGTTGATTTCATTCTTCATAAACTCTCGCCCTCCTTGCATGAGTAGTCTGGTATGCCCTTTTTAGGGGCTTCCTTTTTGTCGTTCCCCGCCCATATCCGCAGGGCGGCGGCATAGTTCTGGTAGCTTTTCCCGTTGGCGGCAAGGTAGCGGCTCATTTCCTCGATGAACCGTTCCAGCCTGTCAGGGTACTCTGCCTGCAACTCGTCGTATTCGGTCTGTGACAGAAAAATATTTCCATATCGGCCATAGGGCGCGGACGGCCCCCCACTCACTCCCTTTGTTTGGCTCTCTGTAAGGTTGTTTATAGTAGTTTGGTTAGGGGACGGTTTTCCGACCATCATAAGGTCGGTTTTCTGACCATCAGTAGGACGGTTTTCCGGCTCTATGAGGGGCGGACTTCCGGCCATCAGTTGGTCTGAAAACTGTACCTGTGGCACTGGCGGTACTTTGACATAAAGCCGGTTCGGTGCGGAGAAGCCGCCCCGTTCCCGTTCCAACAGCCCCGCCGTGTCCAGTTCATTAAGCGCCCCCTTGATGGTGGTGCTGCCTTTATCCAGTATTTCTGCTATCTCCGCGATGGGATAGATAATATAAATCCTGCCCTCGTCGTCCAGCCACTTGTTTTTCTGGGAGAGGGTGGAACGGTCTAACAGCAGCGAATACAGCAGCTTGGCGGTCTGTGAAATCTCCATTTTCAGCAGGAAACGGGGATACGGCAGATAGGCGGGCAGCCGCGTGTCTGCCCTGATATAATCAGCGATAGGATCACCTCCCTGTGTTCGGGTTGATTTTGGCGTATTGTCACGCATTAAAACGCCGTTTCCGGGGGAAAAGGATAAATGTATCGCGTACCCTTTGACACCCACGAAAAAAGCCTTGATTTATGCGGGTTTGAAAGGCTCTAAAGCGTGACATCTCTGCCTTTGTTTCCGCTTTCTCTCGGCGGCTTTGATTTTCTTCATGCGCCCGGCGCAGTCGGGGCAGTATTTTCCCCGGTTGGATTTGGGGACAAAGGCCGCCCCGCAGACGGCACACCGTTTCCGGCTTCCCCGGCACAAGAGGGCTGCGGCCAGCTCCCCGTCAAGGGGCAGGACAGCCACACGGAACCAGTGGCACATGAGGGAAAAGGAAATGCTCTGGACGCACACGCAAGGCTCCCCGTCGTCCAATAGCAGGCAGTTCCCCTCATCGTAGTTACAGCACTCATGTACCAGCCGCCGCGCCCGCCGGTGCTGGCGGTAGTCCATGTGGGGCAGGTTATCGCTCATGGCTCTGCTCCTTTCTGCGGTGCGGCTCGTCCCGGCGCAAAATCTGGTCGATGTTCCGCTTGACGGTCTGCAACTCCTTGAACCGCTGTTTCTGTTCGTGATAGGTGTTATACAGGCCGTCTTTCTCGGAGATAAGCTGCTCGATCTCGGCCTGCAACGCTTTCCGGGCGGGCAGCTTGGTAATGCCATGCGCCTTGAAATACCGGGCTGCTGCGTCGGCTATGATAAAATCGCTCTCATGGGCCTGCCGGTATGCGGCGCGGGCTTTCTCGGATTTCTGTGCCCGCAGCCCGTCGCGGGCGGCCTTGGTCTGGGCGTAGGCCAACACCTGCCGCTGCAACTTCTTTTTCCCTTGCAGCTTCGTTTCCAGTGCTTTCAGTTCGCCGCTGGTCTGGCGCATTTTCTGATAGGCGGTGTCAACGGCGGCTTCTAACTGCTCCGGGGAAGTAAAGCCGTATTGCTGGTAGACGGACAGCGTTTTGGCGGCCTGCTTCAGATTGTGTATCTTCGCCCAGCGTTCATAGCCCCGGCCTTTGCCCTCGGCCATTTTCTGCTCAATGTCCACAAGCCGCTGCACTCCGTCCTGTTTCGGGGCGGCTATCTCGGCTCTGGCAACCTGCAAGCGGTCTTTTATGGTGCGTGGGGGATCGGGGGATCTGGCTGGCGCTTCGGCTGCTCTGGCGGCGTTTTGCTCTAAAACGGCAAAGACAGCGGCGCGGTCAAAATCGTCGCCCAGCTTCCGGGCGGTAATTGGCTTTGTCCTGTCCGGCGTGAGGTAGGAAAGCCGCCCCCGGCTCTCCTTGACGGTCACACCCTCCCGCAGCAAAAGGGAAGAAAACTCGTCAAAGCTGCCAGCTTGGGAAAGTGCCTGCCGTATCGTCCGGCGCAGCTTCGCCTTGTCCGTTTCAAACTTGGTGGGCTTGGTCGGCTGTCCGGTGGCTTCTCTGGCGGCGTTCTCTTTATCAAGGGCAAGCTGCCCTTTCTTTGCCGCCCAGTATTCCCGTTCGGTTATCCGTTCCTTGCTGCCGTTCAAGAGGTCGATTTGGTAAAGCCCCTCCCGGTGGCACATCTCCATGACTTCGGACTTGAAGTAGCGCAAGGCCGCGTCGGTACAGCGGTGCTTGCAACCGGCTTTCGTGTCGGCTGGCCTGTCCATGTAGGGCAGGAACGGCACTTCCTCAATCCGCAGGCTGTTAATGACGATATGCACATGGATATTGCCGCTGTGGTTATGCCCGTCCGGGTGGGTGCATACAAGGGCTTGGTGGCCGGGGAAATGCTCGGCGCAAAACCTCTCGCCCAATTCCTGCGCCCGGTCTACGGTCAAGCCGTTGTCCGGGCCGTCCCGTGGGTCAAAGCTGATGATATAGTGGTGGCTTTTCACATCTTCCCGCCGCTGGTTCTTCCCATAGCGGAGATTTGCCCGCATACAGGCAACGGCAAAATCCTCCCCGCCGCAGTTCAGCGTGGACAGCCGGTAGTCCTCGCGGGGGATAAGCCTGCCGGTTTCATCAAGGACGGGCTTCATGGTAAACTCGTCATGCTCAAAAAGCAGGTATTGTTCGGCGGCTCCGTAGTCGGCGTTTTTAGAGTTGATATGCTTGAGTGTTGCCAACCGCGTCACCTACTTTCTTGAGGACTTCATACTTGAGGACGGCAAGGTCGGATATGGCGGCGCGTACCTCGCCGGAAAGGGTGTTGTAGGGTACGCCGTATTCGTTCAGATACCGGGCAATCTGATTGAGGTTGCCGCCGATCCTGCCGTACTCGGCGGTCAGCTTCCCGACAGCGGAGAGCAGTTCGTCATTGACCGCCGACACATGGATAACGGGGCGTATGGTGGTGCGCCGTATCGCCTGCCGGAGAAATTCGGACTGGCTGATACCATAGGGCGCAAGCCGCGCTGTGAAGTCGGCATACTCATCTTCGGACAGCCGGGTTTTCACAACGCGGCTGCGGTGGGGCGTGTTGTATTTCTTTCGCATGGTGTGACCTCCTTTCTCGCCCGTAAGGGCGCATGAGCAGGGTTTGGGGAAGGCACTCCCCAACAAGTTTCCCGCGAGGGGCAAAACTGCAGAATTGCGGATTTTGGCACCGTGGTAGAAACTTGCTCTCCGTGACTGCAAACTTTCTCTCACTTCCGTCCGCCACTTTTTTGGAAAACTGCAACCACAAAAGTTTGTTTCTCTTTTTCTGCTACTACTAATCCTGTAAAGGGCATTCCTGCCCGCTTTCGCTAAAATGACACCGGACGCAGTGGTTTCTACCCGGTGTTGGAGAAATCCTTTCTCTTTGCCCTCTACTACGGGTAAATGCTCCAAATGCCAAACACCAGGGCAGAAAAATTCCCTCCTCGCTTACTACTACAACCGGCAGGGGGCAAAATGGCCGGGAGCGGAGCCGGACAACAAAAAAAGCAGTAAATCTTTTTCAAGACTTACTGCTTTCGCTGGCCGCGTCGGTGGCGGCTGGTATTCAGTTTTTATGACTTGTCCGGTGGTTCGTCAAGCCGGAACTTGAATTGACAGTCAATTAACCGCTGCTTTACATAGTCCTCCACCTCGGCGTTGACCTGCCCGTTCACTTTTGAGAAATAGCGGATATATCCGGCGTAGTGGAGCAGGACAGCGTTCACGGCTTCTGGGTCGCCCTCACGGGCTTTGAGGATTGTTTCATAGGGGAGAAGTCTACTCATACCGGCTCACCCCCATTTCTTCGCGTAGCCGCTGCAAGGCAAGCTGGATATGCCGCCCCGCTGTGCTGCGTGACCGGCCAATACACGCGCCGATCACGCGCTGCGGCTGGCGCAGAAAGTAATAGCGCAGGATTTCTTCCCGCGTCTGCTCCGGCAAAACAGAGATCGCGTCGGCAAGGGCGGCGTTGCAGAGCAGGACGGTCTGACCGCAGACGGTAAATGGGTATTCCTCGTCCGGCTCCGACGCGGCAAACTGGACAAACTTCTCGTTCATCAGATAGTCAAGGGAAACTTGCCGTTCCCATTGCCGTTTAAGCTTCAAAATCTTGTCCAAGGCGGCACAGCGGATAACAGTCTTGCAAAAGGCGTTGTACCTGCGCTGGATATATTCTTGATAGGCTATCTGGTCGGTCATGGAAATTCCCCTTTCTGAATAATAGTGCGGGGCGGTGGCACTTCTTGCTGTCGCCCCTTGATTGCCTACCAGCAAAGGCGGGCGGGGCTGTCAACGGCTGCGCATATGCGCCGTTCATCTTGACCGTTGACTGGCTCGGCTGGGTTTGCTATTTACCCGACAAACTTGAATTTATTTTAAGCTATCACGTTTTACCTTCTTAAGCCTTACTATCATTACCATAGGAATTTCTTTGTTGGTTTTGAAACATTCTTCATAAAATCCATCAATGACAAATCCAGCTCTAAAACAAAG
>CABULH010000021.1 GCA_902492455.1 uncultured Oscillospiraceae bacterium | reverse complement strand
CCCGGCAGAACGGCTACGTCGAGCCGGACGGCACGATTCGGCTGTACTTCACCTTAGAGCAGGCACAAACCAAACTCCACCGCAGCCGCCAGAGCGCCACGCGGATCTTCCGGGAACTGGAGTACAGCGGCTTGATTATCCGAAAAAAGCAGGGGCTGGGCAAGCCCGCCCTCATCACGCTGAACTACCCGTCAGATGCAAAGCTCATCGCAAAGGAGGGTGAAGATGTACAAGCTTGACCCCATCGAGCGGCTGCCGGATGGCACGCTCTTCCGCTTGACGCCAGGACAGTTCCGCAGCGTGCGCGGCCTTACAAAGCGCTGCTGCAACTTCTTGGATGGCGACTGCCTGCTGTTGGACGGTGTCTGCCCGCAACACATCTCTCGAAGCCTACTTTGCCGGTGGTTTCGCCGTGCCGTGCTGCCGCGACAGCCAAAGCTGGAACAGGCCATTCTCAGCCCGAAAAAACTCCGCCGCTGCGAAGTCTGCGGCACGGGCATTCTCGCCCGCTCCGGCAGGACAAAATACTGTCCTGCCTGCGCCAAGGACATCCACCGTCAGCAGAAATCAAAGTCCGCCCGTAAACGGCGCTCGGGCGTAGACAATTCAGGGTCGAAAAGCCCTTGAATGGCAAGCATTCCCGCACCGCCAAAACCGCGCGGCAATACGATTTTCCTCACAGCCCTGAAATCGAATTCTATTTGTCTACATAGCAGCCGGAACACGCGCATAGATTGAAGCAGAAAACGCTCTGGAAAGGAGGGCAGCCATGGAAGTGTTTCTGATCTTCCCGAAATCAAAGCAGGCGCAGCAGGAGCTTAGGCAGGAGCTGGCGAAGTTCCAATCCGAGCAGGTGCTGAAAACTGTCCAGAAGCTGCCCTGCTCCACGGAGCAGAAGCTGGAATTGGTAGACGCCGCCGTGAAGCATCTGAAAGCGCAGCAATAATACATAGCAAACGAGCAGGCCAGCATTGAACGCCGGTCTGCTCGTTTTGCTATGATTCCATCTGCTTGAAATACTTCTCCCATGTGGATTTGAAAATCTGCTTGCGGTTTTGCTCCCAATGCTTGAGATTTCCAAGGCTGACGCCCAGCTTGTCCGCATATTGTTTTTGCGTCAGCCCCAGTTTAGTTCGGATTGCCTTGATCTGGTTGCTCTGACCATTCCTCAAAAATAGATTGTAGTCATCCAGAAGCGTATCGACCGGCACTTCAAAAAGCTGCGCGATTTTCTCCATGTGCTCCGGCGGATAGAGGTCTTTTCCGTATTCCTCATAGTGGACGTAGGTGCTCCGGTCTATCCCGGCGTAGTCTGCAACGTCTCTCTGCCGCAGTCCTTTCTGGTAACGATACCACCGCAGTTTGTCCGCAATTTCCGTGATCTCGGATGCGTCCGAAAACCGCAGATTGAACTTTTCTGCGTCCTGAAACTTGTGCGGCAGTATCACCGGAAATTGAAGAATTTGCAGTGGGGCTACTTTTACTGCACCCGATACATTGGAAATCAGAATATAGCAGCGGACTCCCACTCTCGCCAGCAGGTGCCATTTTGCCTCAAAAGACACCCGTTCCGCCACCTCAATCGCTGATTGTTCCGCTGCGATAGTATAGCATTATCAATGCGGATGGATTGTTGGGTGCAAACGGGGATTTAATCTCCTATAATCTGTTTACTTATTGTAGCAATAACCCGGTTATGCAGGTGGACTACAGTGGTAATTGTCCGGTAGGATTTATTGGGCCTTGTCCGGGGCCTGGAAAATGTCCTTCTTATGGCCTCATTGATCTTCCTGATACAAGCTGGTGGAATACTGTTCCACAATCCGATTTTGTTATTCCATCGACAAATGATCTTCTTTCTGATCTTGTAGATACTACATTGGGTGCAACAGAACATTTATTGGGCAAACAAAGTAAGACAGTACCTGGATATGTAGATGATGGCTTAATTCGATTATCACCAAAATCAGGATTTGAAATGGAAGCATATCCTACATTGACAAAAGGACTAAATTATTCAAGTAAAGCACTGACAGTTTTTACAACATCCTTAGATATAGGAAATACCTGGACAGCGAATAATGGTAATACTAACGGACAGAGAGTTGTCAAAACAGGGATTCAACTGGGTGGTGTTGCTGCTGGAATAGGTGTAGGTTATGCAGCAGTTGCTATTGCAAACTGCTGGAATCCTGCTGGTTGGGGGATGTTAGCTGCATTAGGTACTTATGTAGCGGTATCCACAGTGGGCTGTATAGCTATAGGGTATGTTCAGGATACCTTATATACTAATTTGGGCATTAAATAATAAGATGCTTGGGGGTGCTCATTTGAATCAATATAAGATTAATAGAAAAAAATTATTTATGACTTTTCTTTGCTCAATTATTATCATTATGGGAGGAATTATAGTATGTATTCTATTTATTAATAATGTTCAACGTGTAATTGCTACATCGATATTTATTGTTGGTGGTGGTGCATTCTATTCGTATAAAATTGTTCGTGAGTACGATGCATATGTTAATATTTCTGAAGAGGGGATTGCATATCATCGGAGAGAAGTAAATGATAATTTTGCATGGCATCATATTAGACGATTGGAACGAAGTGGCTTACCTTTTGGAGCATTTGGCGAGATGATGGTCATTCACACGTCACGAGGTAAGATATATATTGATTATAACATTGAAAATTATCTTGAAGCATGGAAACAGGTAATTGAACTTGGCAAAGAGAAAAACCCTGAAATAATCATAGACAAATATTTGAAAGAGAGATTTTTATTATGACCAATCCCCCAACCGCCTAATCAATGCGGTTGGGGGACTTTATTTATAGATTGGCGTAGACGAAATACTGGTGGAAACGGCACCTACGATACCATTGGGAATCCGCTGCAATACCGGGATGGGATGAACCCCTTGCGGTGCCCGGCTCTGTCTGCGGCGGCAAGCCGCCTAGCCAATCGCCGACCGCAGCGCCAACCCCTGCTCGCTGCATCCGCCACCGGCGGCGCTCGCAGGCGTTGCCTGGAGCAACGGGAGGCAGCTGACCGGTTTCAGCAAGGGACCGATATCGGCGGACTATGAGTATGATATTAACGGCCAGCGGACAAAAAAGATCTTCCACCGGGTTGCGGATTCCATCACCACGGAGTATTATTACAATAACGGGATGTTCCTGGGGTTCTATCGGTCTATCAAGAATTGTGCTAATGCCTAGCAGAGAAAAGACTTGACCCTGTTGGGGAAGAAAACGGAAAGCTGTAGGAGAATCTGCCCCCAGTAGTGAATGCGGCCAGTCCAGCGGAGCATGACATCATGGGTGATAAGATAAAGCAATTTCAGCAAAGACTCGTCGTTGGGGAAAACGGCCTTGCCTTTGGTCACCTTGCGGAACTGGCGGTGGTAGCTTTCAATCATATTGGTGGTGTAAATCAGCTTGCGGATTTCGGGAGGATACTTGAAAAAGGTGACAATTTCGTCCCAGTTGCGTCGCCAGGATTGAACGACCAGAGGGTACCTGGTTCCCCATATTTTCTCGAAATCATCCAGGGCGGACAAGGCCGCATCCTCCGTGGGCGCGGTATAGACGAGCTTGAGATTCGCCAGCAGTTTTTTCGTATCCTTGTAGGACACATAGCGAATGGAATTGCGGATTTGATGGACAACGCATTTCTGAATTTCCGTGTTGGGGTAACGAACTTTAATGGCTTCGGAGTCCCGGTCGCGCGGTACCTCCAGTTCCAGTTCACCATACTCCGAACGCACGCTTTTCTTCGTGTGTCCATTGCGGCGATTGCTGCCCGTCTCCGGGTTGCTCCCATTTTTCGGGTAGCCCAGTTCCGTATCCAGCTCCGCCTCCAGCATCTCCTGCAGAGTGTCCGCGGACATCTCTTTGAGCATGTCCTGCACATCCTGCGCCGTCACCAGTTGCTTTTCTTTAAGCTGAATTTATGGAAGATGGATGGTTATATATAGTTTGGTATTTCCTGCCAAGAACGTCACATAATAGCTGCAATGTCTGAATCCGCCAAAGGTCATTTCCAACTCCTGCGGTTCTCCGGCCTTTAAGGATACGTCCTTCCTATCGCCTCTGGCAAGATTATCGTCACTTTGTTGGCACATCAAAGAAATGCTCAGGGATTGATCTATACTGGAAAGCAATTCAACTCTAAGGGAATTTTCCGGGTCATCAGTATTTTCCACATGTATTTCTTTAATTGCAGCTGTTATATTGGTAGCGGCCGCATAACGATGATAGATGTCCAGCTTGCCATTCTCGTAGATTCCGTCCCAGCAATCATATGGCCAATAAAACCACGCGTCATGGATTTCCGTTCGGCATTGTTCTGACAGAATCAAAATCTGCCCCTTGCCGAGATGGGATTCTACCAGACATATTTGGCTGTAATCCGGCTTTATGCGGTAGATTTTATTCCTTGCTTCTATCCACATTGTACCGCGTTCTGTCGGAAGATCAATGCCAACAGAACCATCCTGAATGGCCCTGTCGGAAATCTTTTTAACGTATTCTTCCGTTGCTTGTAAATTGTCGAGCGACTCCATAAGCGTTTGCGCAAAGGCTCCTGTTATTTCTTTTGATAGGATACCCCATCCATCCCATGTATACTGCTTGATAATCATTGTTGCCGAATCGCTTGAAACCCCACTGCTGTTCAAATTGGATGAATTGCAGGCGCACAGAGCCGATGCCAGGCAGAATATGATTATCCATATGATCAGCTTCTTCATATAGGAGCTCCCTTCCATTGCAGGATGGGGAAATAAGATCACCTGACCCCCCTGCCCTCCCGGCCTTCATTGGTCGGGAGGGCAATTCTTATTGTCCGGTTTATCATCGGGCGGCGTACAAGGCGTCGCAAATTTCCATGATCCGCTGGTATTCGTGGTCGTCCAGGGTACGGTAACAGCTGTTGTATACCAGCATTCCCCGGCCGTCTGCCAGCCGCCCAACGGTAAATTCCAGGATTTCCCCGTTTCCGCTGATTACAATCTTATATTCCAAGGTACAGCCTTTGCTTTCCCGCTCGGCCTGGAGGGTTACCCAGCCGATGGTCGGTTGGGAAGCGGCGATCTGCAGGGCTTCCTCCAGGGGCGAGATATCGAAAATGTCATAACCGATATACCAGCCGCCGGGTTCCGGCTGCAAGTAATTCGAAATGGTCGCATTGGACGCCCGTGCCCGTATGAGATCGAAGTCCAGTTCCCGTTTGTGCATCTTTTCCTCGTTGAATTTGCCGCCGGTGTAATAAGCGGCGAGGTCGATGGGATCCTCATAGGCTGGGAGAGAGGTATACAGGGGGATGCTCCCCGCCCGCTTCACGTCCGCCGGCAGGGCTTTGCGAAGAGGTCCTGTCTTGTCCCGGATGGGCCAGTAACTGGTATGGCGGGCGTAGCTGGTATAGATGGAAAAGGTGTTGTCCCGATAATCGTCCACAAACAGAAGAAGCTGTTCCGGCTGACTGGTGCGGTGGACTACACAAGCGTAGCCGTCCCCTTCAAAGTAGAAATATTGCGGCTGCTGCACAAAGGGAATCGTACTTGTTCCATCCGCGGGCATACCAGAGGGAATCGGGCCTGTGCCAGCGGCGGACAGATCCGGCGGATTCATGCCCCGGCGGAAATATGCCTCCATTTCCGCCAGACTGCCGTAGGTGTCGAACAGTCGTCCAAGATCCGGCAGATTATAATCTTGAGCATACTGGGACAGTTCAGCGTTGGGATCCCGGGCGGAAGTGGAATAGCGCAGCAGCAGCCGGGTGCCGTCGTTGCTCAGGTAAAGCTGGTGATGAACCAGAACATTCTCCGGCAGACCGGTGGTTTGCTGGACATAGGATGGATCTACCGGCACCTGGAAAGATTCCCCGGTGATAATGGAGAGACACTCCGCCGCATAATCGCCTTGGGAGTAGGTATAAAGATAGCCGTCGCTGAAGCAATAGGCGCCGACGTCCTCTTTGAGGACGCACGTATCGCTGCCGAAAAGCAGGTTCAGGGTCAGCCGGAAGCGGCTGCCGGTGAAGTTGTTTCCATTATCAACGGCGAGAAGCTCCCATTTTTCCCACTCCTGCAGAACGGCGGTTTCGGTGATGTCCTTTCCGCTGGCAACATCCAGCACCTTTACCGCGGTCTCGGTGCGGACGATTACCGCCGTGTTGTCCGCGGTGAAGCGGAGAATCTTTCCCTTGCCCCGCCATTCGCTGCCGGTGGACAGGTTCCGCATGATCCACTCTCCCGCGGTGCTTCCCACCAGGGGATAGCTTTCCCGGTCGGGAAGCGCGTAAACAAGGTAGCGGCTGTCGGGTGAAAAGAGCAGATGTTTATAAGGCTCCACATATTCGTCCGCATAAACGGCGATCTGCTCGGCTTGCGCAGTATCTTCTCCAATCCGCACCAGGTAAAGGGCGGCGGGCCGGTTTGTGTCTTTGGCATCCACCGCCGCCATGGTCCGCAGGTCGGGGCTGTATACCGGGAACAGGGCGGCCACGGTATCTGTTTCGCCCACCACGGCGGGGAGCTGGATCAGCCGGTCGGCGGAAAGGTCATAGCTGTAATCCTGGCGGGAGCGGCCGCCGTCTCCCTGTATATGGAACAAACAGCGGTTGTATTCCCCGTTGTAGGCTGTTATCGATAGGGAGCTGTTTCCCGGCAGGCTGCCGCCCAGCTTTTCTTTCAGGATTTCAGAAAGGCACACCAGGGTTCCGGCTTCCGTGTCATAGAACAGGCCGCTGCATCCTGCATGTCCCTCTACCGACTGGGGATCCAGCTGCAGAAGAGAGGCGTTGTAACAATCGATTACCCGGGCATCGGAGGGGATGGCGATCTCCCGGTTATCCGCAAGCTTGCGTGAAGACGCCGCCGCGCCGGAGCGGACAATGAGGGGGGCGGGAGAAGGCGGTTCCGCAGCGGCGGTCAGGCGGAGCTGACCGTCGGCATAGGTGAGGGAGCGGGCGGTTAATTCGCCGGGTGCATACCAGGCGGGGATTTGATCTGAAATGGGCGGACGAAGGGATTCGCCGCCGGAGGGGGTGGGGGAGGAGCCCGAAGAGAGAACCGAGGAAGAGCCATCCATCAGCAGGAGGGGGGCCAGAACGGAGATCCCCACCGCCAGGGACAGGCAGGCGGCCAGAACCGCCCAGCGAATCGGTCGGATCTTTCGCTGGGCCGCGGGCTGAAGGGCTTCCTCTATATAGCTGTCGTCAATATTGCCGATGGCGCGGAATAAATCTCCTTGCCGCAATTGCTTCATAAGGATACCTCACTTTCTTGCAGAAGCCGGCTCAATCGGTCACGCAGCCGGGAAAGCCGGGCGCTGACGGCGTTTTCACTCATGCGCATCTCGTTGGCGATGGCGGTCACGCTTTTGCAGAAATAATAGCGCTTGACAAAAAGGATGCGGTTTTCCCGGCTGAGGGCGGCCAGGAATTCCTGCAGGATCTGCTGCAGCTCCCGGCTGTCCAGATATTCGCCGATGGGATCGCCGCCGGCGATGGATTCCAGCTCCGCCTCGATGACGTCGGCGCCGCTGCGTTTTTCCGCCGAGAGATAACGGCGGCGGTCCAGCGCCCGGTTGCGGGCCAGGGAACAGGCATAGGCAGACAGGGAGCGGGGCGTCTGGGGCGGTACGGAGTTCCAAACATCCAGCGCCGCGTCGTTGACGCATTCTTCGGCATCCTCTTCTGTGGGCAGAATATTCCGCGCCAGCTGCCGGAGCAATCGGCCGTATTGCCGCAGCAGCTCACTCACCGCCGTTTCAGACCGCTGCTGAAACAGGTGAATAATGGATAGGTCGTCCATCGCCGCATCCCCCTCTCGATTCATAAGACGAAATGTTGGAAGGAATCTTACGTTTTGGTTGCTGATTTTCAGTATAACATGGCGAAGCGGATGAGGAAAGGGGATGGATGATCGATACAAAGGAAAGAGGCCCTGTCATAAGACAGAGCCTCTTTTCTGTGGGACGTCATTACATCCCTGCATACCTATCTTTCAATTTTTCAATCCACGCTTCTGCATGAGAGCGACAATTTATTATACATATGGAAATCGGAATTGTCAAATCACAATAAATTATTCTTCATTGATAGATAAAGTAAGAAGGGAGGGTTATAAACCTCCCTTCTTACTTTATCTATTGACTTTTTTGGGGGAATATAATATCATATAACACGGAGCTGATAAAATACATCAACCGGATAGATGACACTACCCGGTTGATGTATGGAAAGTGCAAATTTCCCAAAATGGAGAATAAACATTTGCATCTTTATTTTACCATGTCGCGAATGGGATTTCAACGCTTTCCGCGTGTTTGCCAAAGGAAGGAGGCTGCCGTCGTTATAATCCGGCAAACACGCCGCTCCTAATCAATACTGATAGGAGAGTTGATATTGATCACTGTTGAAAAAATCAAGGTGCACAGGGAACAGGGAATGCCGATTATTGATTTGCTGTATGTGCGCGGCGAGGGACTGGACGGTTATATCGGTAAGGAGGTCCTTTACGATATAACGAAGGACCGTCCGGGCGCGGTGCGCACCGGGCAATATCCTTATCCCATTCTGCTGCCCGCCAAAAGCGCTCGTGGACAGAAATATGTGCGCAGCAAACCGGATCGTGCCTCCACGGGCAATCTCTCTCAATTGCCGTTGTCCTAACATAGATTTCAGCACAGCAGCGTCCCGGCCCCCTCTGGCGGGACGCTTTTTCATCTGTCGAACATGGGCGAAAATGGTGCAAAAACGTGTTGAATAAATGGTTAAAACGTGGTATTCTTGTAAAGAAGAACTTAAATGGCCGGCAAGGAGGGATGGAATGAAGCTTTATGCACGCTGTGACCGTGAGAGGAAGCGGCGGCAGACACTGCGGGAACACAGCCGGAATGTGGCGGATTTCTGCGGGGATGCCTGCAGGGATTTGGGACTATCCGCCTTGGGAAAGCTGACGGGTTTGCTTCATGATATGGGGAAAGCCGCGGCGGAATTTCAGAATTATTTGGAGAAGGGTGATCCGTCGGAAAGAGGAAAGATCAATCACTCCGCCTGTGGCGCCCGTTGGCTGGAAAAACGGTACGGCATGGCTTCCGATGCCGCCGGGGTCACGGTTTCCCTGGCGGCGGTTGCCATCTGCGGGCATCACAGCGGCCTGCCGGATTCCCTGGCTCCCGACGGCAGGGATGTGCTGCAGGAACGATTGTATCCGAAGCGGGAGATCGCCTACGAGGCGGCGGTGGAGGCATTTTTTGCCCAATGCGTGGATGCGGAAGAGGTTGACCGGATGGTTTGGCGGGCGGCCTCTGAGGTATCGAATTTTATGAAGGGATGCGTCGGCTTGGTTCGGCAGCTGTCGGCTTTCTGTCAGCGGGCGGATTTGCCATTGGTACGGGAAAACGCTTTACAGGTGGACAGCCAGAGAATGTTCTGCCTGGGGATGGCCGCTCGGTTTTTGCACAGTGCGCTGATCGACGCCGACCGGTGGGATGCCTTTTTGTTTGAAACCGGCGGCAGAGGGCCCAGGGAGGAAGATCCTCTTTCTCTATGGCCGGTCTTGTCCCAGCGGCTGGAAGACTATCTGGCGGAGCTGCCCCGGGATACCGCCCTCAACCGGCTGAGAGGCGATATCTCCGACGTGTGCCGGGATTTTGCGGGACGGGGTCCGGGCGTCTATCGTCTGGACGTACCCACCGGCGGCGGCAAGACCCTCTCCGCCCTGCGGCTGGCGCTGCTGGAGGCTGGCCGGGGGCGGCGGCATATCTATTATGTGGCGCCTTACAAAACCATATTGGAGCAGAATGCCGGAGAAATCCGCCGGATTTTGCAGGAGGAAGACGCGATTCTGGAGCATCACAGCGATGTGATCCCGGAGGAAACGGAAGTACAGATGGACGGCGACTGGGAAATCAGCCGCTATCAGCTGCTGACCGAACGCTGGACTTCTCCCCTGATCCTCACCACCATGGTGCAGTTTCTGAACACCCTGTTCAGCGGACGTTCCGCTTGTGCCAGGCGGTTTCGCAGCCTGGCGAATGCGGTGCTGATTCTGGACGAGGTGCAGGCGGTGCCGGTGAAGTTTATCAGCATGCTCAATGGAGCGCTGAATTTTCTGGCGCATTTCTGCGGCTGTACGGTGGTGCTCTGCACCGCCACCCAGCCGGAGCTTTCCCGCGTACCGGTTCCCGTGCTGCCGGGTGATCCGCCCGCCGTTGTGCCATCCCATTTGATTTCAGACAAGGTTTTTCAGCGCACCGAGATTCTGGATCTGACCACCCGCCCGCCCTTTTCAGCGGCGGAATTGGCGGAGCTGGCGGCGGATCAGCGGCGGAAGGCGGGGAGTTGTCTGGTGATTCTCAACACCCGGTCGGATGCCCGGCGGCTGTTTCAGGCGCTGCGGGACAGGGAAGGAGAAGCAGGGAACCTCTGTTATCTGTCCACCGATTTGTGTCCCCAGCACCGCATGGACAAGCTGAAGCTGCTCAAAGAGGCATTGAAAAGGGAAGAACCGGTGATCTGTGTCAGCACGCAACTGATTGAGGCGGGGGTGGATATCTCTTTCGGGTGCGTGATCCGGGCGCTGGCGGGAATCGACAGCATTGCTCAGGCCGCGGGCCGGTGCAACCGCCATGCCAAGGGGCCGCTGGGACAGGTGATCCTGGTGCGTGTCGAAGGGGAGAATCTGGACAGGCTGCCGGAAATCCGTCAGGCCCAGGCCGCAGCCAATGAGGTGCTGGAAGAGAAGTGGAAGGATCCCCTCTCCCCTGCGGCAGTGGAAAGTTATTATCAACATTATTATTACGAGCATCGGGAGGAACTGGATTATCCGGTTTCCAATCGGGAAACTCATTTGGCGAAGACGGTGGAGCTGTATGATCTGCTGTCCTGCAACCACGCGGCCCTTCTAGTTCTGCGGGATGACGGCAAACCATACCCCGGCCGGTTGCTGATTCAAGCCTTTGAGACGGCGGGAAAGCTGGTGAAGGTGATCGAGAATCAGGGAGCGGATGTGCTGGTTCCCTACGGCGAGGGGAAGAAATGGATTACAGACATTGCGGCGGCTTCTCTGGAAACACTGCCCGCCCTGCTGCGGAAGGCCCAGCGGTTCACGGTGCATCTTTATGAGGGCAGCCGCCGCCATTTGGAGGAACTGGGAGGGATCTATCCTCTGGGAGAAAGCGGCATCCTGGCTTTGGAGCCCCGGTTTTATGATGCGGAAATGGGCTGCATCTCCCAGCCGGGAAAGATGGAACCCATGATTGATTAACAATGAAAGGAGTGATGATGCGTGGAGCATGAAAACAGTGTCAGCTTCCGGGTTTTCGGCCGAACGGCCTTGTTCAGTGACCCCATCACCCGTATGGGCGGGGAAAAATGCAGCTACCAAATTCCCACCTATCAGGCGCTGAAAGGCATTCTGGAAAGCGTTTATTGGAAACCGACCCTGATCTGGGTGATCGACGAAGCCCGGGTGATGAAGCGAATCCGCACCCAGTCCAAGGGCATCCGGCCCATTGATTTCAGCGGGGGCAACACCCTTTCCATCTACACCTATCTCACGGATGTGGAGTATCAGGTGAAGGCGCACTTCGTCTGGAATCATCACCGGCCGGAGCTGGCGGGCGACCGGAACGAGAACAAGCATCACAGCATTGCCAAGCGGATGATTCAGCGGGGCGGCCGGCGGGATATTTTCCTGGGCACCCGGGAATGCCAGGGCTATGTGGAGCCCTGTGATTTCGGCGTGGGAGAGAGCGCATACGGCGACGAGGGGGAAATCGCCTTTGGGCTGCAGTTCCACAGCTTTTCCTATCCGTCGGAAAACGGCTCGGACCGGCTGCTTGCCCGGTTCTGGTATCCTAAAATGCAGGCTGGCCGCATCCGTTTCTGCCCGCCGGAGGAATGTCCTGTTACCAGGGATGTGCGGAAGATGGGGATCAAGCCCTTCCGGCCGGGGGAGAATTTCTCCTTCGCGGATGAGGAGGCGGTCCTATGAGCTGGATGGAGAGGCTGTGCGAAACCTACGATATTTTCGCAGGAGAAGTAGGCGTCATGCCCTTGGATGGCAAAACGCCGCTGCTGCCCATCTACCACACCACCCAGCAGGCCCAACTGGAAATCGCTTTGGACATGGAGGGCAACTGGCTGTCAGGCCGGGGACGGGTGATCACCGACAAAGGGGATATGACCATCATCATCCCCTGCACGGAAAGCTCGGCCAGCCGCACCAGCGCACCTGATCCCCATCCCCTGTTTGATAAACTGTCCTACATAGCCGGGGATTACCTGGCTTATGGTCCGGAGAAAAAATACGCCTATCCCGCTTATATGACCTTATTAGGAAAATGGTGTGCTTCTGCTTATGGGCATCCCGCTGTAAAAGCGGTGTATGCCTATCTGAAGAAAGGGAGGCTGCTGGAGGATCTGGCGGCGGACCGGCTGCTGTATCGGGATGAAGAGGGGAATTTCCCGGATAAATGGACGGGAGAAGAAGATTCGCCGCCTATTTTCCGAGCGGTGACCGGCGGCCAGCTGGATGCTTTTGTCCGTTTCCTCGTCTTTGACAGTGGAGCATCCACTTCCCGTCTATGGGAGGATACGGCGGTGCGGCAGAGCTGGATCGACTATCAGAACAGCTTGTCAGAAGACTGGGATACATGTATGGTGCTGGGAAAAGAGATGCCCGCCTCCCGGCTGAGTCCCAGAAAAATCCGCAATCCCGGCGACGGCGCCAAGCTGATATCCAGCAACGATATGACCGGGTTCACCTTTCGGGGAAGGTTCGAGGAAGCACGGGAAGCGGTCAGCGTGGGGCGGGAAACCACCGAAAAGGCCCACAGCGCCCTGCGGTGGCTGATCTCCCGCCAGGGTAGCATCCGCGGTGACCAGGTGATCCTGACCTGGCTGATCGCCGCCGATCAGCTTCCCCACCATTTCCTCACCATGAACACCGGAGAGTACAGCAGCTGGCTGATGCTGGATAGTCTGCCACCCTCCACCGGAGAGGAATTCGCCCAACGCTTCAAGAAGGCCGTCAGAGGCTACCGGGAGAGGGCGGACGATAATACCACCGCCGTGGTGATTGGCCTGGATTCCGCCACCCCCGGGCGGCTGTCCATTTTCTATTACCGGGAAAAGGGGCTGGGGGAGCTGCTGGACCGGGTCAATGACTGGCACACTTCCTGCGCCTGGAAGCATACCTATTGGACCGACCGAAACAGCGGGGACAAAAAGGGGGGCGTGAAGCCCTTTGAGGGAGCGCCCTCTCCTGCCGAAATTGCCGAAGCGGCCTATGGCTCCCGGGTGGACGACAAGCTGAAAGCCGCCACTACCGAGCGGCTGCTACCCTGCATCACCGACGGCGCTTCGCTGCCGGTGGATCTGATGCTCTGCGCCGCCCGGCGAGCCACCAATGCCGTGGCGCTGGAGTCTTGGGAAGCCCGGAAAACCTTGAGCATCGCCTGTGCCCTGATTCGCAAATACTACGGCGACAGGGGCAGAATCAACAGAAAAGAGGAGGACTGGAAAATGCCGGATGAAAGCTGCAATGATCGGGATTATCTCTTTGGCCGGGCGCTGGCCTGTGCCAGACGTTTGGAGGAGACAGCCCAATGGATGGCGGGCAACGATCCCCGCCAGACCAATGCGGAACGGATGCAGGTGCTGTTCAGTCAGCACCCGGCCCACGCCTGGAAGGACATATCTAACCGGCTGCTGCCCTATTTGAACCGTTATCGCAGAGGCGGAACGCCCAAGGTGGAGATGCTGATGCAGGATATTCTCAGTCGGATTCCGCCGGAGGATTTCAACGACAAGCCCCTCTCGCCCCTGTATTTGCTGGGATATGCCAGCCAGATGGCGGCTTTCCGTGCGGGCACAGAAACCGAAAACGACGAAGCGGCGAAGCAGACTGAGGAAGAGTAAAACGATAGATAAAAAATAAAAGGAGGTCAATTCCATGAGTGTCCTGCAGAATAAAATCGATTTCGCGGTGATTCTGACCGTCAAAAACGCCAACCCCAACGGTGATCCCCTCAACGGCAACCGGCCCCGGGAGGATTACGACGGCTACGGAGAGATTTCCGACGTGTGCATCAAGCGGAAAATCCGCAACCGGCTGATGGATATGGGGCAGCCGGTGTTTGTCCAGTCCGACGACCGCTGTGTGGACGGCTGCAAAAGCCTGCGGGAGCGGGTGGAAAGCTGCGCTGAATTGAAGGGGATCAAGGACCGGGAGCAGTATGCCCGCATCGCCTGTCAGCAGTGGGCCGATGTGCGGGCTTTCGGCCAGGTGTTCGCCTTTAAGCCGGGCAAGGAGAAGGATTCCGCCGCCGGGGTGTCGGTGGGGGTGCGGGGGCCGGTATCGGTTCACCCGGCGTTCAGCGTTTCCCCCATCACCGTGGCGGATATTCAGATCACCAAAAGCGTCAACAGCGAGCCAGGCAAGGACGCGGACAAAAAATCCTCCGACACCATGGGCATGAAGCATCGGGTACCCTTCGGCCTGTATGTGTTCTATGGCAGCATCAACTGCCAGCTGGCGGAGAAAACCGGGTTCACCGAGGAGGATGCGGACAACATCCATCAGGCGCTGAACACCCTGTTTGAAAACGATGTTTCCTCCGCCCGGCCGGACGGCAGCATGGAAATCCGCCGAGTGTATTGGTGGAAGCACAACTGCAAAAGCGGCCAGTATTCCTCCGCCAAGGTTCACCGCAGCCTGAAAATCGAGCCTAAGGATAAAGAAGCCATTGCCCATGGCATCGAAGATTACGCCATCACCCTGGAGGAGCTGGACGGCCTATGTCCGGAAATCTCCGATGGCTTATGAGGAAGAGGAATTCCTGGAGCTTTCCGGCCTGCAGCATTTTGATTTTTGCCGCCGGCAGTGGGCGCTGATCCATATCGAAGGCCAATGGGAGGAAAACAGCCGCACGCTCCAGGGGCGGATCCTCCATGAAAATGCTCACGACGCTTCCCAGACGGAAAAGCGGGGAGATCTTCTCATTGTACGGGGGCTGCCGGTCTTTTCCCGGCGTCTGGGGGTTAGCGGGGTCTGCGACGTGGTGGAATTTCGCTCTTCGCCGGAAGGGGTGAACCTGTTCGGCCGGGAAGGAAGCTGGCTGCCCCGGCCGGTGGAATACAAGCGGGGTGTTTCCAAAAAAATCGATGCCGACCGGCTGCAGCTCTGCTGTCAGGCCATTTGCCTGGAGGAGATGCTGCTTTGTCCGCCTATTGAGGAAGCGTATTTGTATTACGGCGAAAGCCGCCGTCGGGAGGCGGTGGCGCTGAATGCGGAGCTTCGCAGTCGGGTGGCCGCGCTGACGGCGGAAATGCATGAGCTGACCCGGCGGCAGTATACGCCGAAGGTAAAACCCAGCAAAAGCTGCAACGCCTGCTCTTTGAAGGAGCGCTGTCTGCCGGCGCTGTACGGCCGAACCGGTTCCGTTCTGGAGTATCTTTCCGCCCGATTGGAGGAAGAGCCGTGAGAATTCTGCGCAATATCCTGTATGTTCTGACCCCTGGCGCTTATTTAGCGCTGGATGGGGAGAATGTGGTTCTGCAGAAGGAGGGGGAGGAGCTGCGACGGGTGCCGCTGCACAATCTGGAAGGGATCGTGGCCTTCGGTTATACCGGGGCCAGCCCCGCTCTGATGGGGGCCTGCGCTTCCCGGGGCGTCGCTTTGTCCTTCCTCACCATGCATGGTCGGTTTCTGGCCCGGGTGGTGGGAGAGGAACAGGGAAACGTGGTGCTGCGCAAAACCCAGTATCGGGTGTCCGATGATCCGGCTGCCAGTCTGGCCTATGCCCGGAATATGCTGATCGGCAAGGTATACAACAGCCGCCAGGTCGTGGAGCGGGCGCTGCGAGATTACGCGCTGCGCCTGGATGGGGAAAAGCTGCGGCGGATCTCCGGTTTTCTGGCGGAGTCCCTAAACCGGCTGAAGGACACCGCCGGTTTAGAGGAGCTGCGGGGCGTGGAGGGGGAAGCGGCCGCCCGGTATTTCGCGGCGGCGGACGACCTGATCCTGCAGCAGAAGGAGGCATTCACTTTTCAGGGGCGCAGCCGCCGGCCTCCGCTGGACAACTGCAACGCCCTTCTGTCTTTTGTGTATACTCTGCTGTCCCACGATACGGCGGCCGCTTTGTCCAGTGTCGGACTGGATCCTTATGTGGGATTTCTTCACAGAGATCGTCCGGGACGACGGTCGCTGGCGCTGGATCTGATGGAGGAAATGCGGCCGGTGCTGGCTGACCGCTTTGTATTGACAATGATCAATAATCGCCAGATCGGTCCGGAAGGGTTCACCAAACGGGAGAACGGTGCGGTGATGATGGAGGAGGATACCCGTCGGATGATTCTGACCGCCTGGCAGAAGAGAAAACAGGATATCATTACCCATCCTTTTCTCAAGGAGAAGATGGAGTGGGGGCTGATTCCCTATGCCCAGGCGCTGCTGCTGGCACGGACCTTGCGGGGAGATTTGGACGCTTATCCGCCTTTTTTGTGGAAATAGGAGGGAACTCATGCTGGTGCTGATCACTTACGATGTCAACACGGAGACGCCCGCGGGAAGAAAACGGCTGCGGAAGGTGGCGAAGGTCTGCGTGAATTTCGGACAGCGGGTGCAGAATTCAGTGTTTGAATGCGTGCTGGATGCGGCACAGGCGGTGAATGTCAAGCATCAATTGGAACAGCTGATTGATCCGGCGGCAGACAGCCTGCGTTTTTATAATCTGGGCAACCGGTATCGGGACAAAGTGGAACATATTGGCGCTAAGCCATCCTTTGACGTCACCGACCCGCTCATTGTTTGATTGGATGAACGCGCCCAGGGATGAAGGTGATCCGGCGCGAAGGGGAAGTGTCCAGGATTTTCCCGGAACCTTCGCGCCGGGAATGTGGATCAAAATAGAAAAAGAGCGGAGAAAAGGGTTTATTTTCACCGCTTTTTGGCAGTGGTATAGCTATATCGCTGCGAGTATTGATTTTCGAGCATGATGCTTTGTTTATTTTTGCTGTCGCTCCCCACGCGGGAGCGTGGATTGAAATATCAAGGTCCGTGCCAGCAGCAGCGCCTGGGCATAGGGTCGCTCCCCACGCGGGAGCGTGGATTGAAATCCTGATACACAAACGGAGGATATCTCAATATTAGGTCGCTCCCCACGCGGGAGCGTGGATTGAAATGTTACATATGCTTGTTTTTCGGGTTTGAAATATTAGTCGCTCCCCACGCGGGAGCGTGGATTGAAATATGGAGGCTGATTACATGGCAGGTATCGAAAATGAGGTCGCTCCCCACGCGGGAGCGTGGATTGAAATAGTAATAGCCGATAGCTTTTGGCAGGTTTTTTCTGTCGCTCCCCACGCGGGAGCGTGGATTGAAATTACGATAACGGAGCGGGGGGGAAATCCTTAAGGCGTCGCTCCCCACGCGGGAGCGTGGATTGAAATGGTCTGAACATAATTATGGCGACTACACAGATATGTCGCTCCCCACGCGGGAGCGTGGATTGAAATTAAAACGGAATACGGGAAATCTCCTACCCAGGGAGTCGCTCCCCACGCGGGAGCGTGGATTGAAATTCAACAACGCAACCAAAACCAGCGTGTCGGACTGGTCGCTCCCCACGCGGGAGCGTGGATTGAAATCGGCAGTGAGCTCTCGCTCCATCTGTGCAAACACGTCGCTCCCCACGCGGGAGCGTGGATTGAAATTTTGGAAATCCCTCAAGGGAGCTTAGTGTGGGAGCGTCGCTCCCCACGCGGGAGCGTGGATTGAAATCCTACGCCCACTTTGCCGCGCTCACATATTGGGCGTCGCTCCCCACGCGGGAGCGTGGATTGAAATCTCTGGTACCTATTAGCCAGTCAACAGATACTCCAGTCGCTCCCCACGCGGGAGCGTGGATTGAAATAGGTGATCGGGCCGCGGATTATTATAATCCCCGTGGTCGCTCCCCACGCGGGAGCGTGGATTGAAATCCATGCCGCTACTGTACATATGCCGATGAGGTAAGTCGCTCCCCACGCGGGAGCGTGGATTGAAATATTTCGAAAACGGGAAAACCGCGCCGAATCGAATGTCGCTCCCCACGCGGGAGCGTGGATTGAAATAGTTGGAGTCTGGAAATTCTGTTACTGATTATGAGGTCGCTCCCCACGCGGGAGCGTGGATTGAAATTTATATTTTGTGGCCGAAAACTTGAAATTGCTCTGGTCGCTCCCCACGCGGGAGCGTGGATTGAAATCCCTTCCGGCTGCTTGGCAAGCCCGTTTTCCTCGTCGCTCCCCACGCGGGAGCGTGGATTGAAATTTATAACACCATGTATTTTCCCGGAAGATATCCTTGTCGCTCCCCACGCGGGAGCGTGGATTGAAATACAGAAAAACTATCCACACATGGATAAAATCTGGGAGTCGCTCCCCACGCGGGAGCGTGGATTGAAATTGTACCATATGATGAGTGGACTGAATTTGAAGAGGTCGCTCCCCACGCGGGAGCGTGGATTGAAATATTTTTTGATATTTATGCCGTGTGCAACGCGTGTGGTCGCTCCCCACGCGGGAGCGTGGATTGAAATATAAAGCATCATGACGTGGTCGAAGCAGTCGAAGTCGCTCCCCACGCGGGAGCGTGGATTGAAATTATATCCGCAATAGCGGTGGGCATCTGCTCAGGAGTCGCTCCCCACGCGGGAGCGTGGATTGAAATGCATCAAGAGTCAGACAATTATTGAGTCCAGAACGTCGCTCCCCACGCGGGAGCGTGGATTGAAATCGCAGTCGGCATCTCCAACCGCGCCGAGAGCAATGTCGCTCCCCACGCGGGAGCGTGGATTGAAATACGATGACATGGAAATATATTGTGGAGGTGGTATTGTCGCTCCCCACGCGGGAGCGGACAAAGCACAAACAAAGGGCGCATCCGTTTCAAACGGATGCGCCCTTGTTTTAAGGGGTATCGTCTGGTCTCTGCGGTTCGGAAATCGATATGTCCGGCGGAACGGGAACATCGTTCACCATTTTAGCCAGCTTTTTTTCCTGCAGGCGGCGATTGACGCTGCTGCGCAGCAGGGTATACAGCACGCTGCATAGAGGAATAAACACCAGCATGCCCACCAATCCCATGGTGCTGCCGCCCAGGGTAACGGCCACCAGCACCCAAATAGAGGGCAGTCCCACGGAATTTCCCACCACATGAGGATAGATCAGATTGCCTTCAATCTGCTGCAGAATCTGGAACAGAATCAGGAACCACAGGGCCTTCATCGGGTCCACTGTCAGGATTACCAGCGCGCCGGTCAGCCAGCCGATAATGGCGCCGAACACCGGAATCAGCGCGGTGAAGGTGGTGAGTACGCTGATCATTAGCGCATAGGGGAAGCGCAGCAGAGTCATCACCACAAAGAACATGAAGCCCAGGATGCAGGCCTCCAGACACTGGCCGGACAAAAAGCTGGAAAAGGTTTTATTGGACAGAGAACCGATTTCCAGCAGCCGGTCGGTCCGGTGCTCCGGCAGATAGGCATACAGCAGCTTCTTGATCTGTGCACCCAGCTTTTCTTTCTGCATCAGCACGTAAATGGCGAATACAAAGCCCAGGCAGAAGTTCACCACTCCGGAAACCACCGAGGAGGCGGCGCTCATCGTGCTGTTGAGCATATTGCCGGCGCTGTCCTGCAGAAATTCTGTAAGCTTAACGGCAATGGCGTTCCAGTCGATTTCCAGCTGCCCCACCCATTCGGTCAATTCGGGATAGCGCACCACCAAATCGTTGATCCAGTGCTGAATCTGACCGAAAAAGGAGGGGATGCGGTTGGCCAAAGAAATCAGAGTTTCCGCCAGCTCCGGGATCACCATGAACATCACCACGGCGATGACGCCCAGCACTGCCAGCAGGGTCACGGTCAGGCTGACCGGACGGCGCAGCCGCTCCTTCAGGCTGTGAGGAGCGCCGGGACGGCGGAACAGCAGCCGTTCGAAAAAGCGCAGAGGCACATTGAGAATGAAGGCGATGCATAAACCGATGAGAAAGGGGGAAATCAGGGCGAAGAGATAGCGGACAAAGGAAAGCACCGGCTGAATATGACTCAGACCGAGAAACAGCAGAATGCCAAAGGTGATCAGCAGCAGGAGTTTTTTCATGTTGTTGGACGTCAGCTTCATGGAGAGCAGCCCTTCCTCGTTTATATTTCCGGAGGGATAAAGGTCTTTTGTCCTATCATAGCATGTTCTCCGCCGTGATACAATCCGAACAGCGACAAAAAATGAACCGGCTCCTGCCGGTTCATTTTGCTGTTTCTTATGACCGGGACGCGCTGGGCTTTTGCTTTCTGCCAGGGATACCGGGTTCACCGGAATTGGCGGAATTTCCCGTTTCAACATTGCGGGAGAGGGGAATGTCATAAATCTCCCCGTAGGATTCCACCTCAGAGGCGGAATCCGGAGCGGCCGGGATCAGTCCCGTGCAATCCGTAGTGGAAGCGACGGAAAACACATCCTCGAACAGTTCGCGGTTATCTTGGGCATCATAAGGGTGAGGCGCTTTCGCGTTTTTATCCTGCATACGTCAGCCTGCCTTTCACAAAATATAGAAGGACGGAAAAACCGGGCTTCGGATTTAGTGTTTGCAGACGGCGGCACGGTATGCGGATAGAAGCGGATTTTCATTTGGCGATTTCAAATAGAAGCGCCGAAAGGCCAGATAGCCAGCCGGGCCAGCTTGAAGCTCTGGACTCCCAGCGGAATGCCGACAATGGTTATGCAGTAAACCAGGCCGATTGCCAGAGAGGACAGCGCCAATTCCCAGCCGAAAAAAAGAATCCACAGCAGGTTCAGCAGGCAGGAACCCGGGCCGCCGAAGCCTTCCACCTGCCTGCCGAATGGCGTGAAAACAAAGCTGGCGATTTTGAAGCATTGGATGCCGAAGGGAATGCCGATGATGGTGATGCACAGCAGCAGCCCGGCCAATCCCCAGAGGATTCCCAAAACTAGACCGCCGAAAATCAGCCAGAAAATATTCCCGATCCATTTCATGGCGAATCCCTCCTTTCTTCGTTCAGTATAGGGGACAAATCGAAAAAAGACAGACAGAAATATGAAAAATTTTTAAAATTTTAGAAGAAGAAAAAGAGAGCGGGACAATTGACGGACCGGAAATCAGCGGTATAATAAAAGAAGAATGTCATCGAGAAGGGAACGGATGCAGGATGAAATCCTATCGCAAGGAACTGCGGTTCCACCTGCCGGAGCGGCGGGGAATCGTCAACATTACCCCTCAGGTGGAGGAGGCGCTGCGGGAGAGTGGCATCCGCGAAGGGCTGGTGCTGGTGAATGCCATGAACATTACGGCCAGCGTTTTTATCAATGACGACGAAAGCGGGCTGCATCACGACTATGAGGTTTGGCTGGAAAAGCTGGCGCCGGAGAAGCCTTATACCCAATACCGCCACAACGGATATGAAGACAACGCCGACGCCCACCTTAAGCGTACCATCATGGGCCGGGAGGTTGTGGTAGCGGTTACCGACGGACGGCTGGATTTCGGCACGTGGGAACAGATTTTTTATTTTGAATTTGACGGCAAACGGGATAAACACGCATTAATCAAAATTATTGGAGAATAAACGATGACGGTAGGCGCTTCAACAGCCAATTTATACCCGGCACTGACGGAGGATGCTCTGGATCAGCTGCTGGAACTGGGCTTCCGGGATTTGGAAGTGTTTGTCAACACCGAATCCGAACTGGAGCCCTCCTTCATCGCCATGCTGCGGGAAAAGGCGGCGCGGCGAGAAGCGCGGATTCTGGCGATGCATCCCTTTATCTCAGGAACGGAGCCGTATCTTCTTTTTTCGCAGTATGAGCGGAGGATGCGAGATGGGATGCGGCTTTACGAAAAGATTTTTGCCGCAGCACGGGAATTAGGCGTGAAATTTGTGGTGATGCACGGCGACAAGCTGCACGGCGTACTGTCCGAAGAGGAGTCCATCAGGCGTTTTGAAGCGCTTTGTGATCTCGGACAAGACTTTGATGTGACTCTGGCACAGGAAAACGTGGTCCGTTTTCGTTCGTCAGATGTCGACTATATCCGCGCTATGCGCGCGCAGCTTGGCGAAAAAGCGCATTTTGTGTTGGATGTCAAGCAGGCCCGCCGCTGCGGTTTGGAGCCGGAAGCGGTGATAGAAGCCATGGGAGATCGGATAGTCCATGTGCATATCAGCGACCGGGATGAAAGCCGGGACTGTTTGGTTCCGGGGCAGGGGATCCGGGATTTTGCCGGCCTGTGCCGCCGTTTGGAGGCTGTCGGTTATGACGGCTGCCTGATGATGGAGTTATACCGCACCAATTTTGAAAGGCCGGAAGAGCTGGTGGAGGGCCGCCGAATATTGGAGGAGGCGGTGAAAAGGGCCGCGTCGAAAAAACGCTGAAAAATAGGGATTTCCCCGCGGTTTCTGTCGAACGAAAGTACCTTATGCACCCTTGACTTTTCATCCCCTGCCGGAGTATGATTTTGCCAAAATCACCGGTGGGAGGATATTGGTTTATGACAAGATGTGTAAATAGCTGCGAGATGATTGGGGACAGCCGGGTGTTCGACTGCGTTTATCTGGATGAGGATTCTGGCCGAGAAGTCCCCTCCTTCGGGGTGCAGCTTTCCTACGCCGATGGTCTGCTGGTTTCCTTCCCGGATGTATCGCTTAAGCGGGAGGAAGCGCTGGGACTGGCTGAGCTGCTGCGGGGCAAGGACGTGGCGCCGGATATCCTGCCGGATATCGTGCGGGATTATGTGGAAGGATTGTAAAATTTTTCTTGCACTGTCACTGTAAAATGTGGTATACTTTCTGTAATATACCGGATCTTATTTTGGAGTGATGGTTATGAAATGTCCGTTTTGTGGTTATATAGAAAGCAAGGTTATTGATTCCCGCCCCACCGACGAAGGAAGCCGTATCCGGCGCAGGCGGGAATGTCTGAGCTGCCAAAAGCGTTTTACCACCTATGAGATCATCGAAAGCGTGCCCATTGTCGTGGTAAAAAAGGACCGCTCCAGGGAGGCCTTTGACCGCAACAAGCTGCTCAACGGTATGCTGCGCGCCTGTCAGAAACGGCCGGTTTCCATCGAGATGCTGGAGGCGGCGGTGGATGATATCGAGGCTCAGATTCAGAATTCCCTGGATCGGGAGGTGCCGGCCTCCCGCATCGGAGAATATGCCATGAAAAAGCTCAAGGACATCGACGAGGTGGCCTATGTTCGTTTCGCCTCCGTTTACCGGCAGTTTAAGGATATCAACAGCTTTCACGAGGAGATCAATCGCCTGCTGGATGAAGAGGAAAAGAAATAAGATACTGGCGTAAGTATGTTTTTCAAAGCCGCCGAACCATGAGGTTCGGCGGCTTTTTTGTGTTCACAGGCACTGATAGTGACCAGATACAGAGGGGGGATTGCTGTAAATGTTCAAATAGTGCATGTTAAGTGGTGAAATTTGGTTATTTTCATCAGACAAAAATCTTGCTATTTTAGAAGAGAAGTTATGGTATCTTTTTGGGACAAGTGTGAATGCGGGAGGAGACAAAATGAAAAAACGCTGGACTCAATCGATTGTTTGGGCGACACTGTTGTCTATGCTGGTATCTTTAACAGCCTGCAATAGCGGTAAGGATCCATCTTCCGGCACATCATCGCCGGGCGGCGGCACGGGAAGTCAGGATAGTTCCACAGTATCATCCGGAACCACTTCCGGAGAAGGAGAGGATATTATGCAGTATATTCGGGATGAGAAGCCCATGGATATCAGCGAATACAAAAAATCCATCGCCTCCTACAAAGTGAATGATCCGATTTATGCGAAAACCTATACCGAGGAGGAGAAGCAGCAGCAGCGGGAAGCGGCACAGAAACTGCAGACCCAGCTGACGCTGATGCTGGCCAAGGGCGATCATTATTTCAAAGTGGAGCCCGGTATCTACCGGTATGCTGGCCAGGTGCCGTTTGAGTTTACCGGTGTGCAGGATCTGTATTTGGATATCAGCGGCTGTGAGTTTATTCTGGAGGGAACCCAGCGGCTGATTTCTTTTATGGCTTGTTCCAACGTGATTGTCCAAGGCCCTGCGACGGTAGAACGCGATCCGTTTATGTCTACTCAGTTTACCGTACAGGAATACGATGAAGGCGCTCAAACGCTGACAGTGAAGCTGATGGACAGCTATACCCTTCATCCCAAGGTCTACAACGGCGGCACATTTCAATGGTTCAAAGAAGATGGCAGTATGATTCAGACTTGTTTTATTTCCTATTCTTCAGTGGAGATGATGAGTGAAGAAAATGGTATCGTCCGGTTTAATGGGGTTGCCTGTAACCGTAACATGACGGATGAAAAGGTTCTGAAAGCAGGACAAATTGGAGCTATCGCCACCACTGGCGGCATGGCTCAGCTGATCCACATGAACGCCTGCAAGGATATGCAGCTGCTGGATATCACCAACTACGGCAGCGGCATGATCGGCCTGATATGGGGCGGGTTGGGAACCGATGTGGTGCAGCGGGTATACAACATCCGCCGTCCCGGAACCAATCGTCTGGTGGCCGGATCAGCTGGTCAGTGGGAATACAACGGAGGTTCTCCCAAATTTCAAAACTGCATTTTCGGCTTTTGCGAGGACGACAGCCTGGACATCATGGGCCATGTGGGCTTTTTATATGAGCAGGAAAATCCCACAACCGTTATTTATAAAAGCACCAGCACCGGTACGCCGGCGGTCAAGGTGGGGGATACTCTGAGCTTTTTCAATGGAGACGACTACACCCGCCGCGGCTCGGCCAAGGTGGTGGCTGTAGAAGAGATTAGTGATACGGCGTATAATGACGCTGCTCGTCAGGATATGATTGACCATTACAACTTCTTCGATTCCCTTTCCCGCAACGCCTGTGTTCGGGTGACGCTGGATCAGGAGATCAGCGTTCAGAAGGGCGACATGGTGGAGAACGAGGATTCCTGGCGCCCGGTCAACGCGGAGATCAAGGACTGCTATTTTCACGACATGGGCTGCCGGGTGCTGGTACAGGGCTGCAAGGGGCTGCTGATGGAAAACAATCTCATCGAGCGTTCCGGCTTGTCCGCCATCTGCATCGACTGTGAGCAGCGGGATTGGGGTGAAGGTCCCAATTCCACCGATGTGGTGATCCGCAACAACACCATTGTTGAAAGCAACAGCAGCCCTTATGCCACTCATTTTGTCTTCCAGCACTCCGGTGCGATTTCTGTGGGTCCCTTTCAGTATTATCCTGGTGCGACCCCATCCAAGGTCACCGATGCTTATAAGAATATCACCATCGAGGGCAACACCATCCGGGATTCCCAATATTCCGGCGTGCTGGTTAAGAATGCCGGTAATGTAACGGTACGGAACAACACCATTGAAAATGCTGTGACCAAAGCGGCGGGGCCGGTCTCTGCCGATGGTGAGCCCGCCACTCAAACTCCCGCCAGTTATTACTATGGCGAGGAAGCGGACTATGCCATTTATCTGTACGCCTGCGAAGGGATCACCCTGGAGGGCAACAATATCAAGAATTCGGCCAAATACTGCAAAGGGGACGTGCGGCAGCTCCACTGCCAATAAGTTCAAGGAGAACGGTTGGATGGATATAGTGAACCCGATTGTCTATCATCAGGCCGGCTGGGATGAAAAACGGTTCCAGCCGGCGCGCTACAAGGCTGTGGCACATCCGCTGCACGGCGGCGAGCGGGTGGAAGCGGAACTGCTGCGGGATCCCTGCATGATTCGGGAGGGCGGATGGTATTACTTGGTGCATACCATCTACCCTTTCCATCACCACACCGAGAGAGACCCGGAAAAGCCGGATGACAACTCTTCGCCCGGCATCTTTCTTTATAAATCCCAGGATCTGCAGTGTTGGCAGCCGGTGGGCTGGCTGGTTCGATCCGCCGATCTGCCGGAGGATTGCCCGTATAAGCACCGCTTCTGGGCGCCGGAGATTACAAAAATCAACGGGAAGTTTTATCTCACCTTTACCGCGGACAACTGGATTCGAAAAGATTACAACCGCACGGGTGAAAACGGTTTGTACGCGTTTGTGGGAGTCGCCGACCAGGTGGAAGGACCCTACCGCCATATTACGGAGATCATCGGCGCCGGATGCGACACCTCGCTGTTCGGCGATGACGACGGAAAAACCTACGCCTATATTCCCGGCGGGGATATATTTGTGCAGGAAATTGATCTGTCAGGGCTTGAGCGGGATAGTGTGACGCTGGTAGGAGAAAAGCAGCGTATTGTGACAGCTTCCAATGCGGACATCGGCCTGCCCTGGAATTTCCGCTGGCTGGAAGGTCCCTGGATGATGAAGGAAAAGGGGCGGTATTATCTGTTTTTCGCCGGTATTCATCATCCGGGGGATCGGGCGGAAATGGTGCATCCGGGACCGCCTGGGACGGGATTCGAGTATTGGGCGGGAGTCGCCTACAGCGATACGCCTATGGGGCCCTTCCGTAAGGATGAACGGGGCCGAATTGTTTTCGGCGGCCATCTGACGACGTTTGACGGACCTGATTGCCGGCCGTGGTATGCCTTTCGGGGAGAGCGGCCGGATCCGCAAACCGAGGGGCTGCTGAACATCCGGCCGGTGATCTTTGAAGCAGACGGCCGGATAGAAGCGGACGATTGACCGGCTTCGCCGGAAAAGCGCAAAAACACCGCGGACCGGTTGCAGCTGTTGGCCCGCGGTGTTTTTACGAGGATTTTCAGCTTTCCGTCAGGGAGCGCTGGCGGTATTCATTGGGCGTGCAGCCCACCTCGCTCTTAAATTTCCGGTGAAAATAGGGTACGCATTCGAAGCCGCTGAGAGCGGCGATATGACTGATGCTGAAATCGGTATTGCCCAGCAGCTGCTTGGCGCGGGTAATGCGGATCTCCAGCAGATACTGGCTGAAGCTGTGGCCGGTATGGGTTTTGAACATACGGCATAAATGCTGAGAGGTATAGCAGAACTTCTCTGAAAGTTCCTCCAGCGTTACGGTTTTGAAGTTGTTATAGACATATTGGAGAATGGGCAGAATCGGCTGGGTGGGGGAGGTGAGCTGACGGGAGAGCTCCACCTGTTCCGGCGGGGAGCGGAACAGCTCGCAGAAGATGGCCGCCAGCAGATTCTCAATGATTAAATCGCTGTAAATGCGGTTTTCTATGTACTCGATCAGCACCTCGCACATCAGATAATCGATTTTTTCGTTGCTGCCGCGGTTAAAGTAATACTTGGGATAAGACTTATCATACTGCACGCTGCTGGCAAAACGGGACAGCAGATGGTTGTGGTCCAGGATGAAATTCTGGCAGATGCGGTAAAAGGTCTCCGACTTGATCAGCAGATTCACCATGGTGCTGTTGTCGTCATATACCTCCGGCAGATGATAGACACCTGGCGGCAGAATGCAGATATCTCTCTTCTGCAGCAGGGTGGTGGTGCCCTCTATGGTATTGGAGCAGCAGCCGGAAAACTGGTACATTAGCTCCACAAACTGGTGATCGTGGTATTCGTTGGGCACAAACCGTTCATGCAGATAAGGGGAAATACTGCTGTCCGGCCGATAGAGCGCCTGTGGAGTCAGTTCTTCCGGGCAGTAATGAATATTGGCGGGCAGCGGCGGCACCAAATGATTTTCGCTGTTGGAATAATAATACTTTTCCCGCCACTCCAATTCCTTCGTCGTATAGCCTGTGAGCATGTTCATCAGTTCCTGATGAGTCATCCTGTGTTCCCCTCTCCGAAAATAGGCTGAAATACGGCAGCGGGCAGGTGAAAACACCCGCCATCCTAAAGATAACAGATATGTTAAAATAAGTCAATTAAATCTGCTAATTTACGATATTTTCATATGTAGCTATTTCTGATAAGATTTTAGTAGAGTTGTTGAAAAAGAAATTTATCAGGAAATAATTTCCTGATAAATAAGCGAATATACGGGAGGTTTAACCATGGTTCAGACAAGCGTTTCCTTTTGGACTGAGGACGCTGTGTGGCAGAGAGTTTATGATGCGGCTGAACGATATGAACTTCAAAATGTAAAAGATTTCAATGGTAAGCCGGTTCTGATCGAGGGCGGAGATTATATCGGCCTGTGGCTGGAGACGCAGCCTATGGGCGGAGAGATGTACGCCAAACGAAACTTGGCGACGGCGCTGAACAATCAGCGGATGTTTATGGATCACATGCGGGAGGACGGCCGTCTGCCGTCGGTGATCTACCAGCAGGAGGGCAAGCTGGGGCTGATGTTTTCCCATCTCCAGGGATACTGCTTTCCCTGGCACGCGCTGAATGTGTACTACTGGATGGGAAAGGAAGACAAAGCTTATCTGAGGCAGCTGTACGACGTACTGCGGCGCTTTGACGAATACCTGTGGCGCACCCGGGATTCGGACGGAAACGGCTGCCTGGAATCCTTCTGTGTTTATGATACCGGCGAAGACAACAGCACCCGTTTTTTTGACGCTCCCAATGCCTGGGGTGAGGATACGCCGCCTGTGGGACAGGGGAAAATGCCCTATGAATCCATGGATATGATGGCTTATTCCTGCGACGGACGGGAGGCGCTGGCGGATATTTCAGCGCTGCTGGGCAACGGTGAGGAGGCGGAGTGGCGGCGCAAGGCCCAGGAGGTGCGGAAGAAAATCCGTGCCTATCTCTGGCGGGAGGAAAAGGGCGCCTGCTACGACCGGGACGGAAACAATCAATTCCTGGATACGCTGATCCACAACAATCTGCGGGTGATGTATCACGGCGCTTTCGATCAACATATGGCTGACCGCTTTGTCCGGGAGCATCTGCTGAATCCCAAAGAATTCTGGACGCCGATGCCGCTGGTTTCCATCGCGGCGGATGATCCGCTGTTTCGCAGCACGGATTACAACGATTGGAGCGGCCAGCCTCAGGGACTAACCTATCAGCGGGCCATCCGGGCGCTGGAAAACTACGGCTGGTATTCTTTGATTCCGGTGCTGGGGCATAAGCTGTGCGACGCACTGGCGAAGAACAATCCCAGCGTTTTTCCGCAGCAGTTTGATCCCTTCACGGCGACGCCTTCCCTTAAAGGTGGGATGGTGAATTATGGTCCCACCATTCTGGCCTTTTTGGAATACACCGCCCGGATGTACGGGGTGACGCCGGTGCGGGAAGAATTGCGCTGGGGCACCGTGGGAGGCGGCGCCTGCGAATATACGCAGACCTGGGGCGACCGCGTTTATACCGTGAAAAACGACGGCCGGCAGGCGTCCCTGAATATCAACGGAAAAGAGATCGCCGTGGTTCCTGCCGGGACCCGGGTGGTCACCGATCTGCAGGGAAACATTTTGGAGAAGGAGCGGGTGGAACCCTTCGGAATCGGATAAAGGAGGAAACAGGATGAAAGGCGTGGGAAGGAGAATCCTGGCTCTGGGATTGGCGCCGATGGTGATACTGGGCAGCGGCCTTTCCGGCACGGCGGCTTCAGCCGCGGCAGCGCAGGAAAAAACAGTGAAAACGGATATGGTCCGCCCTGCGGCGGAAGGCAGCTATGCGGCCTATCGCCAGCTGTACATAGATCGGGCGGCACCGAAAGGTGAAGCGATCTTGGATATGTCCAAGGCGCGGCCGAACGACGCGGCGGACACCGACTTATCCCAAGACGGCAAAGAACTGACGGTGCTGGGCGAAGGGGGCGAGGTCTCCTGGGAGTTTGAGGTGCAGGAGGAAGGGCTTTACTGCCTGGAGTTCACTTATCGCACAGAGGAAAGCCTGCACAGCAAGATCAGCTTCTCCCTGCTGTTGGATGGTGCGGCGCCTTATGATGAGTGGGAACGGCTGACCCTGGACAGACCCTATCGATATGTGCCCAGCGGGACGGAAGAGCTTTTTATCAAGGATGACCGGGGCAATGACGTGCAGCCCCAGCAGGAGCTTTCCGACGACAAGGTGATCCGGAACCTGTATGACGCCGATGGAAAGTACAATGCGCCGCTGGCGGTTTATCTCACGCCGGGAGCCCATCGCCTGACTATGAGCTTCAGCCAGGCGGACGTCACCCTGATGGGGATGCGGTTTCATCCCCAGTCGGCGGCGGATACCTATGAGACGGTATACGCCGAAAAGAAGGCGGAGGGAGCGGCGGATACCGCCGGAGAGGAAATTATCCTCCAGGGGGAGGGCTTTTCCCGGAAATCCGACGCCGGTATCCAGGCGGGCTACGACAAAAGCAGCGCCGCCACCTGGCCTTCTTCGCCGGCGGTGATGTCGCTGAATATGATGGGCGGCACCAACTGGCAGAACAACGGCCAATGGGTGGAATGGTCCTTTGAGGTGGAAAAAAGCGGATTTTATGAGATCAGCTTTCGCGCAAGGCAGAATGCGAAATACGGCATGAGCGTGCTGCGGCGGATCTGGATAGACGACGCGCTGCCCTTTGCGGAGATGGAGGTTCAGGCCTTCGATTATTCCCGGGGCTGGACTATAAAGACGCTGGGAGGAGAGGACGCCTACAAATTTTATTTGGAAGCGGGACCCCACACCCTGCGGATGGATATTGTCTCCGGTGAATATGAATCCGCCATTCTGACCCTGACCGATGCGCTGACCGAGCTGAACGCAGTATATCGCAGCATCGTGATGGTCACCGGAACCTCGCCGGACAGCCTGCGGGACTATGATTTGGAGGCCAGCATTCCCGAATTACCCGACCGGCTGAAAGCCCTGCTGCAAACATTGGAGCAGCAGCGGGAGTATCTGGAAAGCGGTTTGATTGGAGCCGGCAGCGAAACCTCTTATCTGGATGCGCTGATTGTACAAATCACCGCCTTCCTGAAGGATACCGAAACCATTCCTTACCGGTTGGATTCCTTCAAAACCAATATCAGCTCCCTGGCCGACTGGATCGCCACCTTGAGCGAACAGCCGCTGGAGCTGGATGTTATCTCCATCCATTCTCCGGATAAGATGACGGTGAAAAAATCCCAAGGCTTTTTCCGGGAGCTGTGGTATAAGCTGCAGGTGATCTTCTGCTCCTTTTCCAAGGATTACGGTATGGTGGGCGATTATTCCGATGGGGATGAGACGCTGGATGTCTGGATGAATCTGGGCCGGGATCAGATGCAGGTACTCAAGGGAATGATCGATTCCTCCTTTGTGCCGGAAAAAGGGATACGGGTGAATCTGAGCCTGGTGCAGGGGGGCCTGATCGAAGCGGTGCTGGCGGGAAAGGGGCCGGATGTGGCGCTGTTCGTGGCCTCCACCGATCCGGTGAATCTGGCGGCTCGGGGCGCGGTAACGCCCTTGAGCGATTTCGAGGATTTCGACCAGGTGCGGGAGAATTTCTTTGACAATAATCTGATTCCCTATCGCTACAAGGATAAGGTTTACGGCCTGCCCTGTACGGCGGAGTTTCCCATGATGTTTGTGCGCACCGACGTGCTGGAGGAGCTGGGGCTCTCCATTCCGCAAACCTGGGATGAACTGATCGACACGGCGGCGGTGCTACAGCGGAAGAACCTGCAGATCGGCATTCCCTCCGGCGCGGCCGGCGGTTCCGGGTTGTATTCCACCTTCCTGATCCAGCAGGGCGTCACCTATTACGAGGAGGATTTTTCCGCCGCCCGCTTTGGGGAAGAGGAAGCCATTGACGCCTTCACCATGTTCACCGATTTCTTTACCAAATATGATTTTCCCCTGTCCTACAATTTCTTCAATCGTTTCCGCACCGGTGAGATGCCCATCGGTATTGACAGCTACACCGTTTACAACTACCTGGAGGCGGCCGCGCCGGAGATCAGCGGTCTGTGGACCATGGCCCCGGTGCCTTCTACCGTGCGGGAGGATGGAAGCCTGTGCGGGACCACCACCAACCTCAACAGCACAGCGGCTATCATGCTGAAAACCGACCTGAAGGATCAGGCATGGACCTTTATCAAATGGTTTGTTTCCACCGATGTGCAGGGACAGTTCGGCACCTCCATCGAGGCCTCGCTGGGCGCCTCCGGCCGATATGCCACAGCCAACAAGGAAGCCATCAAGCAGCTGCCCTGGACCACGGCTCAATCTACCACCCTGCTGCAGCAGTGGAATACGGTGACAGAAATGGGTGTGATTCCGGCGACCTATATCGTGGAGCGCAACCTGTCCAACGCCTTTAAAAAGGTGGTATACAACGGGAAAAACGCCCGTGAAACGCTGACAACCTATACCTTCACCATCAATCAGGAGATCGCCAGAAAGAACGAGGAGCTGGCAAAACGGGAGAAAGGGGCGGCTTCATGAAAGGAGAGCTTGCTGTAAAAAGGGGAAGAGCGGCAGCCAGGCCGTCCTTGTGGAAAAATATCAAGAAAAACCGGGTCAATTATGTGATGCTGCTGCCCTTTGCGGTGCTATTCACCCTTTTCACCATCATTCCCGTGGTGTCAGCCATCGTGCTGAGCTTCACGGATTTCGACATGGTGCAGATGCCGGTGTTCACAGGCTTTTCCAACTATATCCGGATGTTTCTCAACGACGACGTTTTTCCGGTATGTTTCAAAAACACCATGGTGTTCGCCTTTATTACCGGTCCCATCAGCTTTTTTGCCTGCTTTTTCTTTGCTTGGCTGATCAATGAGCTGAACCCCACCCTGCGCACCCTGATGACCTTTATCTTTTATGCGCCTTCGATTTCCGGTTCGCTGTACGTGATCTTTTCCTGGGTGTTCAGCGGAGATATGTACGGGCTTATCAACTCGGTGCTGATGGAATTAAGCATCATCAACGAGCCGGTTCAGTGGCTCACCGACGCCCGATATATCCTGGGCGTGTGCATGGTGGTGCAGATATGGCTGAGTCTGGGAGCGGGTTTCCTGTCCTTCATCGCCGGCCTGCAAGGGATCGACCGGCAGATTTATGAGGCCGGCGCCATCGACGGTATCAAAAGCCGGCTGCAGGAGCTGATTTATCTCACCCTGCCCCATATGGGTCCTCAGCTGTTTTTCGCCGCGGTGATGCAGATCGGCGCTTCCTTCTCGGTGAGCACGGTGGTGAGCATGCTCTGCGGCTCCCCCACAACGGATTATGCCGCCGATACCATCGTCACCCATATCATCGACCACGGCACCTCCCGTTTTGAAATGGGATACGCGTCGGCCATGGCGGTGGTGCTGTTTATCCTGATGGTCGGCACCAATCAGATTGTCCGCCGCCTGCTGGGAAAATTTGCTTCTACCTGAAGCGGACGCCCCGCAGGTTCTCACCGCTGTGTAACGATACATGAAGAGGCTTGGTGAAAAAAGCTTATGAAACGAGTATCCCGTTCCCGGGCAGGCAACGTTATGGTGCTGCTGATTCTGTTGTTTTTCGGTGCGTTTATGTTTTTCCCTTTTTATTACGCCATCCTTCAATCCATCAAACCGATGAACGAGATCTTTCAGTACCCGCCCAAGTTTTATGTGGTGCATCCCACGGCAGAGAACTATCTCAGCGTATCCCTGCTGGTGGATAATCTGTGGGTGCCCTTCGGCCGGTATGTGGTGAACACCCTGTTCATCTCGGTGGCGGGCACAGTGCTGCATGTGCTGATTGTCTCCATGGCCGCTTTCCCCTTGGCCAAATACAAATTTCCGGGCGGCCGGGTGTTTTTTGAAATCGTGGTGCTGTCCCTGATGTTTACCAGCACGGTAACGGCTATCCCCCAGTATATCGTCATGGCCAAGCTGCAGATGATCGACAGCTATCTGGCGCTGCTGCTGCCGCCGCTGGCCGGTTCGTTGGGGCTATTCCTAATGAAGCAGTTCATGTCCACCATACCGGAGGCTATGCTGGAGGCGGCGGAAATTGACGGAGCGGGCCGGTTTAAAGTATGGTGGCGGATTGTGATGCCCAATGTGAAGGCCGCCTGGCTGACGGTGCTGATCTTCGCTTTTCAGACTTACTGGAACGGCACCGGCGCCAACTATATCTATACGGAAAGTCTGAAGCCGCTCACCACGATCCTGAGCCAGATTTCCACGGCGGGCATCGCCCGGGCGGGTACCGGCGCGGCGGTGACCGTGCTGCTGATGCTGCCGCCGGTGCTGATTTTCCTGTTCAGCCAGAGCCGGATTGTGGAAACCATGGCCTATTCCGGCATTAAATAAGTGAAAGAGGTGGTGCGGTTGAAACGGAAAATATGGGGTCTGGCCGCCGCATTGGCGTCTCTTCTTTCCTTTACCGGACTGGCGGATTCGGCGTTTGCGCCCTACAACAGTTATCTGTACAACGTCAAAGGAGAGACGGTTTACGTTCCCAACGGTTACCTGGCGGCCACATCTGTAGACGGTGCGGCGCTGCATGTGGGCGCCATGGCATCCCCGGAGGATATGATGGTGGCCGACGACGGGACAATTTATGTTTCGGACACCGGCAACAACCGGGTACTGATAGTGGATAAGGATTTGACCCAGGCCCGGGAGCTGTCCGCCTTCACCTATCAGGGAGAGGCGCTGGAGCTGAACGCCCCTCTGGGGGTATTTGCGGCAGGGGACGGCAGGCTGTACATCTGCGACACCGGCAACCAGCGTGTGCTGGTGTCGGATCAGCAGGGGCAGGTTTCCCTGATTGTGCAGAAGCCCGCGTCCGCGGAGTTTGATCAGGCACTGAATTTTGAACCCCGGAAGATCACGGTGGATAAATCGGGCAATATGTATGTGCTGTGCAACAACGTATATCAAGGGGCGGCGGTTTTCACCCCTGCCGGAGAGTTCGACGGCTACTTCGGTTCCAACACAGTGCAGTCCACCATGGAGATCGTGGTTCAGAAGATGTTCAAGAACTTCATGTCCAAAGAACAGCGGGACAAGATGGCCAAATACGTTCCCGCGGAATTTGAGAATCTCACCATCCGCGATAACTTTATTTACACCGTGTCCTATGAAACCAATACAGGGAGCGTCAACCTGGGCAACGCCATCCGCAAGCTGAATCCGGCGGGGAAAAATATCACCAACAACACCGGCAGCTTCGGCGATCTGGACATGTACTACGATAAGGGGCTCAAGGGCACGGTATACACCAAATTCTGCGACCTCACTGTAGACAAGGATGCCTATATTTACGCGTTGGACAGTACTTACGGCAAGATTTTCGTTTACGACGCCCAGTATAATCTGCTGTTCGCCTTTGCGGGGATGGGTAACCAGCTGGGTACCTTCCGGTATCCGGTGGCCATCGGCAAGGCGGGAGATTCTCTGCTGGTGCTGGACCGGGGGAAAAACGCCATTACCGTCTTTGAACCCACTGCATTTTTTGAGAAGGTGCAGACCGCCAACCGGCTGTTCGATAAGGGGCTGTACGATCAGGCGCTGGCTCCCTGGCAGGAGGTGCTGAACGAATGCAGCAATTATTCCCTAGCTTATACCGGTATCGGCAAGGCGCTGTTCCAGCAGGGGGATTATCAGGGAGCCATGGACTGCTTCCGCCAGGTAGGCAACCAGACGGAGTATTCGGAGGCCTTCAAATATCACCGGCTGAATTGGATTCGGGAGAATTTCACCCTGCTGATGATCGGACTTTTCGGGGTAATCGCCCTGCTGGTGGTGTGGACCTGCCTGCTGCGCAGGCGGGTGAAGGTTGCGGTCAATGCCGGCGTAGTCAGCCGGATTCCTCAACGGGCGCGGCTGCTGATGCGGTATCCCGGATATTGTATGCGTCACCCCTTCTCCGGTTTTGAAGAGATGAAGGAAACCGGCCGCTCCTCCTACATCCTTTCCCTGGTGATTGTGGGGGTGTGGGTAATTGTTCAGCTGCTGAGTCAGCAGTCCATCGCCTTTATCTTCAATCCCAACGCCACCGGCGAAATGGATATCAACGTGATCTTTCTTTCCACCGTCGGCCTGTATGTGCTGTGGGTGACGGCCAATCTGGGGCTGCGGACCTTTATGGCGGGCCGGGGCACCCTGAGGGATATCTGTTCCGCTTCCGCTTACTGCCTGCTGCCTCATATCCTGGCAACGCTGGTGAATATTGGAATCAGCTATCTGCTGACCTCGGAGGAGGCCATGCTCCTGACCTGGATCTCCATGATCGGGCTGCTGTGGAGCGGCATCATGCTGCTGGCAGGCATGAAAGGCGTCCATGAATACACCTTTGGAGAGACGGTGAAAGCGGTGCTGCTGACCCTGCTGGGCGTGATGCTGATCGTTTTCCTCTTTGTCCTGTTCTACAGTTCTCTCCAGCAGGCGTTCTCTTTGTTATCCACGGTATTATCCGAGCTGCGGTACCGTTACTTCTAAACGTGTTCCTGACTGGCAGGAAAGGGGAAATCGACAGCAATGAAAAGATGGTTAGGTTGCGCCCTGACAATGGCGGTTGTGCTGGGGCTGCTGGCCGGCGCGCCGCTCTCCGGTGCGACGGAGGAAACGGATGCCGGCGGGCGGCCGACAGTGGCGGCTCCCTTAGACGGCGGGGCGCTTGGCAACGGATTCCGAAAGGCGGCGGCCAGCGGCGGACTGGAGCTGTATCTCCATGAAGGCAACGGGGAGATCGCCGTGCGGGATACCGCCAAGGATGTTCTGTGGACTTCCAGCCCCGTGGACAGGGAGGAAGAAGAATTCGCCAAGGGCGTGTTCAAGATGAGCCTGAGCTCCCTGCTGACCCTGACGGTGGTGGACTCCAACAGCAACAGCGCCACCGAAAGCACCTTGACCTGCTACACGGAATGCGTGCTTTCGGATGGCGGCGTGACGTATGAATATCTGGACAATGGCTTCCGGGTGATCCTGCGATTCGTGGATTACGGCATCACCGTGCCCCTGGAAATCACTTTGGAGGACGGGGCGCTGTGCGCCGCCGTGGACAGCAAAAAAATCGAGGAAACCACGGCTTCCTGGATTCGTACCTTGTCCATTCTGCCCTATTTCGGTGCCGCCAACCAGTCCGCCGAGGGATATCTGCTGGTGCCGGACGGCTGTGGGGCGCTGATCCGCTTCAACAACGGCAAGACCACGGCCAACCTTTACGAAGAAGAGGTGTACGGCGCCGATTTGTCTAAGGTCAGCGATACCAGCAAGCGGGTGGCGCAGCAGGCCTATCTGCCGGTATTCGGCCTGAACAACGGGGAAAACGGATATTTGGCGGTGATCGACGGAGGCGCGGCCAATGCCTCCATCCGGGCCGAGGTGGCCGGCAAACGCACCAGCTATAATGCCGCTTCCGCCTTTTTCACCCTGCGGGATTCCAACGTCACCAGCATCGGTGATAACCAGGTGACGGATTATGAGGAAAAGGTTAAGGACATCGGCCGGATGTCGGTGCGGTATTATTTCTATTCCAATGGCGGCGGCTACAGCGAGATGGCCCGCCTTTACCGCTCTCATTTGATGGAGCAGCAGGGGATGGAGCAAAAAGACGTCAGCCGGGCGGCCTATATCCAGGTACTCAATAGCTATCCTAAGGAAAGCTCCTTCCTGGGCTTCAGCTTTAAGAAGCAGGAGGAGCTGACCTCCTACGACGAAACCCGGGAGCTGCTGGAAAGGCTGATGACCGGGGGCGTGGATACGGTGCGGGCAGTGCTGAAGAACTGGGATACCGGTTCGGTAAAGGAGAGCATCACCCAGAAACCGCAGATCTCCTCCGCCTTGGGCGGCAGCAAAGCCTTTTGGCGGCTGCAGGCATTCGGGGAAGAAAAGCAGGTGCCCCTGTATCTTTCCACCCGGCTGGCAGGCTACCGGAGCAACGGCTGGCTGGCCAACATGAAGGATGCGGCCCGGAACATCAGCAACGTCAATATCAAGCGATATGATTACAGTCTCAGCACCTCCCGGCAGGACATCGCAACGGATCCTCAATATCTGCTGGCGCCCTCCCGGCTGATGCAAAAGACGGAGAAGCTGGCGGCTGCCTTCCACAAAAAGAATCTGAACACCATCTCGGTGGACGACATCGCCACGATGGTTTATGCGGATTATACCAAAGGCTCCCCATCCACCAAAAGCCAGACGGCGGAGTCTTTCACCAAGGCGCTGGAGCATCTGCGGCAGCAGGGAATGACGATGACGTCGGAGGGGGCCAACGGCTATGCGCTGCCCTATCTGAACGCGGTGGTAAGCGTACCGGTAACCCACAGCGGCTTTGATTTGGAGGACGAGGCGGTGCCCTTCTATCAGCTGGTTCTCAACGGCGTGATGGAATACACCACCCCTGCCGTCAATCTCAGCTCTGATCCCCGGAGCATGTTCCTGAAAGCCTTGGAAACCGGCAGTAATCTCCATTATCTGCTGGCGGACAACGGCGGTGGAACCCTGGAGGGGACGCGCTATTCCCGATACTACAGCCTGGACTGTGAGGATTGGCTGGAGACGATGATGGAGCAGTATGCCGAATATCGGCAGGTTTGGGAGAAGAGCGGCGGCATGGTGATCGCGGACCACATGCTCCTGGAAAAGGACGTCACTGTCACCACCTATGCCAACGGCTGCCGGCTGGTGGTCAATTATTCCGGCGCGGCGGTGGAGACCGCTTACGGCTGGGTGGATGCAGGCGATTATCTCTTGGCGGAAGGGGCGTGAGGATATGAAGAAAGGACGGCTCTCCTACAGTTCGAGAGAAGCTCTGCGGGGCATCCTATTCATCGCCCCCTGGCTGATCGGGTTTGTGTTTTTGTTTCTCCGGCCCTTTATTTCCGCCGTGATCTACAGCTTCAACGATGTGGATCTGTCCTCAGGGGAGGTGGTGACCCTTTTCCGGGGCTTCGGCAATTATGTTGACGCGTTTGCCGACGACACCAAGTTTATTATGCATCTGACCCAGTCCCTGGGAACCATGGTATATCAGGTGCCGCTGGTGGTTTTCTTCAGCCTGTTTATCGCCACGGTGCTGAACCAGAAATTCAAATCCCGGGGCTTCTTCCGGCTGGTGTTCTTCCTGCCCACCATCATTTCCTGCGGCGTGGTGCTGGGCATCATCAACGGCGACGCCATGTTCAACGCCATGCAGACGGGAGAAAAGACCACTTATATGATGCAGACGGTATCGGTACAGGATATTCTGCGGGCTAATAACGTCAATGAGACGCTGATTGGCTATATCGGGACGATTCTGGACAGTCTGCTGGAGCTGTTCTGGTATTCCGGTATCCAGATCATCATCTTTTTGTCCGGACTCCAAAGCATATCTCCCTCGCTGCGGGAGGCGGCGCATATCGATGGGGCGTCCTCCTGGGACTTCTTCTGGCTCATCACCTTTCCCATGATCTCGCCGCTGCTGCTCACCAACACCATTTACACCATTATCGCCACCTTTACGGATTTCAGCAACCCGGTGATTAAGTATGTATCCGAATTGGCGTCCAAGATGGATATCGGGTTTTCCTCCGCCATGGCGATGATCTATTTTGTCATCACGTTCTTCATTATTCTGGTGGTCTACTTTCTCATCAACCGGAAAGTATTTTACCGGAACAACTGACGGGGGGAGGGAAAACAGTGAAAGTAAAGCAAGCGGCAAGCGTCCGGCTGACCGGAACGGCCAGGCGGTTCGGCACAGCGTTTGTCCGGGACGTTCTGCTGATCGCCATCGCCGTAATCATATTGTATCCCCTGCTGTACATGATCACCATCGCCTTCCGGCCGCTGGATCAGGTGTGGGATCCCACGGTGGTGTGGATTTCCAAATCCCTGACCCTGGACAATTTAAAGGAAACCATCGGGCAGATGGATTACTGGAATGCGCTGCTGAGAAGTATGCGGATGACGGTGCTTTGTTCGGTGCTGACGGTGGTATCCTGCTCCCTGTGCGGCTATGGTTTCGCCCGATTCCGCTTTAAAGGCCGGGAACTGCTTTTTCTGTGCGTGATCTTCACCATTCTGGTGCCGGCGGAAGTGATCATCATACCGTCCTATATCCAGTTCTGGAAATTTGACTTTTTTGGCCTGGGCTATGCGGCGTTTCCTTTTTTGAGAGAGCCGCTGCATATCAACCTGCTGAACACCGAGATGACCCTGTATATTCCGGCGGCTTTCGGCAGCGGCATTCGCTCGGGACTGTTTATCTACATGTTCCGGCAGTATTTCCGCGGTTTGCCCAAGGAATTGGAGGAGGCGGCCAGCATCGACGGCTGCAACGCCTTCACCACCTATCTGCGTATCGCGGTACCCAGTTCAAGGCTCACGATGGTGACCGTGTTCCTTTTCTCCAGCGTATGGTACTGGAACGACTATTACTTCACCAGCATGTATATGAACAACGTGAAAACCGTTTCCTCCGCGGTGGCCTCTCTGCCCGCAATGCTGAAGGGTCTGTCGGCCATCGGCGGAGAGGTGATGAAGTATGATGAGGTGCAGATATCCACTATGATCCAGTCCGGCTGTCTGCTGCTGATCATTCCGCCGCTGCTGGTGTTCGCCTTCTGCCAGCGATTCTTTATCGAAGGCATCGAGCTGTCCGGATTGGTGGAATAAACCGCGGGACAGCTCTCCCACAGGGCTCCATGGCCAAAGCCATTTATTTTTGATAAAAAGGAGAGAACAGCATGAAACAATTCACGCGGATATCCGCGGCGCTGGTTTGCGCTGCAATGCTGGCCCTTACGGCGTGCAGCGGGGATTCCGGCACCAGCGGCAATTCCCAAACCAGCTCCCAGGGCGGTTCTGGAACCACGCCCGCAACCCGGCCCACCGACGTGGGCAATGTGGATAAAACCGAGTATGCGGAATACGGCTTCTCCATGAAAGAGTACGACGTCACCAACAAAACGGTGAAGATCTTTGTCGGTCCGGAGCGGACCAAGGCCGATTATCTGTCCACTACCGAGGTTCCCGGCTCTTTTGAACTGATGAAAGCCTATTACGGCATCGACGTGGAGCTGGTGTCCTGCGGCGATTATAACGACTGGTATACCAAACTGGCCATGCTCAGCCTGTCCGATCAGTCGCCGGATGTGGCGACGCCTCTGTCCGAGAGCTATCCCTATGATATCGTCAAGAACAACATCCTGCCCCTGGATGAGTATTTCGACTGGAACGATCCGGTGTGGGACGGCACCCGGGATATCCTGGAGAACTACAGCTGGAACGGCAAGCATTATCATGCGGTATACAACGACGGGCAGTATATGAATCCCCTGTTCTACAATCCCAAGATGTTCAAGCAGAACGGCTTGAAGACGCCGCGGGACTACATGGAAGAGAACAACTGGACCTGGACCACCATGCGGGAATTGGCGGTGGAGCTGACTCAGGATACCGACCAGGACGGCAAAATCGACCAGTGGGGCGTGGGCGGACTCTTCTTCACCGCCCTGCAGGAATCCACCGGTAAATCCCTGGTAACGGTAGACGGCAAAAACATCACCAACAATATCGATGATCCGGTGTTTGCCAAAGCGGCCCAGTACATCTACGATCTGGGACAGAAGGGCAAATACAAGTGCGCCACCGCTTTCAGTCACGATAATGCGGACCTGTTTGCCTCCGGCCAGGTGGCTATGGACGCCGGTTCCCATTACCGCGCCTGGACGACCTACAAGGATATGTGGGCCCAGGGAACCGTGGACGTAGTTCCCTTCCCCCGGATGGATGAAAACGACAGCTATTACAACGGCGGCGTGCCCAGCAGTGTCGTTATCTTCAAAAACGCTAAAAACATTGAGGGAGCCAAGGCCTTTATCTGGACCTATGCGTACGTCAACTCTCAGGACTACAAGGATAAGGTCAACGCCTACAAGGACGCGCACAACCTCAGCAAGGACAGCTACAGCTGGCTGAACATCGACATCCCCAATCTCACGGAAGAGCAGAAGCAGCACATCGCCGACGCTATCTGGGAGGGGGATTACAAGGACAATCCCAATACCTGGATCGGCTGGTTCAACAACGGCTGGGATAACGGCCTGCAGTACGCCCACGAGAAACAGTGGTCCGCCATTGTGAACATCTACAAGAATCAATTTGACGCCAATATCGCCAGTTACAAGGAGATTCTGGATGGCCTGACGGCGTGATGCCCGCATCCGCCGGAGGAGCATTCAAGTCTATAATAAAAAGGAGTGTAAGAGTTGATGAAAAAGCGTTTTCTGTCTCTGGCATCCGCTGCGGCGCTGACAGTCAGCCTGTTTTCGGCAGGCTTAACGGCCGGCGCGGCGAAAACCACTAAAACCGAGTATACCATGTTCCAGGACTTTGAGGCCGCGGCTGCCGCGGACAACGGGTCCACCTGGTCGGGCGGCGCGACCATCGATTTGGCGGTGGAAACCGCCAATAAAAACACCGGCAGCCAATCCATCAAGCTCACCATGGGCGAAGCGCATGCCAGCGGACAGGTAGCTCAGAATTTCTATCCGTATAAGGCGGTACCGGTAAAGGATTGGAGTGGTCAGGAGGGACTTTCTTTCTGGGTGAAGAATACCGCCGACAAGGCGATTGAAACCGACGTGAGCTTTACGGCCGGTTCCGTTACCTACGCGACGGTGCCCATTGTTGTGGACGGCAGCAATGAAGTGAAAATCCCCGGTACCAAGGTTTATCTTTTGGCCGATGGTTCAAGCGAGGAGCAGGAAGCAGCCATGACGCGGGGAGACGGCCGTATATCCATACCGGCCAATTTCTCCGGGGTCATCCGCATCCCCTTTGCTGAAATGGCCGTGTCTCAAAGCTGGGGTTCTGAGCTTGTTTCTTGGGCCAATACGGTGGATATGTCCAATATCGTCGACCTGCATTTCGGCTTTGTGGTTACAGAGCATACCGGCAAGGTACTGTATATGGATACCGTTCAGCTGTACAAAACCGTCGAAGTGGATGTCCCTGATGAGGGAGACGGCGATGACGATAAGCCGGTTACCGATCCTCAGCTGATTCAGGATTTTGAATCCGATGCGATCGCCTCTGACGCCTCCATCTGGGGCGACGGTGCGCATATGACGCTGGCGTCGGACAGCACCGTCAAAAACAGCGGCAGCAAATCCGTCAAGATTACCATGGGCGATAAAAATGGTATTCAGGTTACCAACAATCTGTATCCCACCATTGCAAACAAGGATTGGAGCGGCCAGGACGGCATCTCCTTCTGGTTTAAAAATACGGCAGCCAAAGCGATCCGGATTGAACTGTATTTTGAGACCAAGGTTGGCAGTGAGACCAAGCGGTTTACCACCGTCGGCGGCAAGCTTTATGCCGTGGCGGACGGCTCTGAGACGGCTGAAGAACTGACTGTGGCCGGAGATTCCCGCTTTGAGGTAAAAGCCGGCTTCACCGGCGTGATCCGCGTTCCCTTTTCTTCCTTTACCGACTGGACGGCCGAAGTGAACATGAGCAATATCACCGCTTTGGCCATCGGCTTCTCCGTAGCGGACAACAAGGGCGACGTGGTGTATGTGGACACCGTGCGGCTGTACAAGAACAGCGATATCGACGATGGTAAGGATGACGGCGACAAAGATCCGGAGACGGAAGTCAATCCCTTCATGGTGCAGGATTTTGAAAAAGACAAAGCGGAGCTTTGCTGGAATCGCTGGGCGGACGGCGCATTTGCCGATCTGACTCTGGAAGCGGGCAAGGGTTACAAAGGTTCCCAGGCCGGTAAAGTCGTTTTCGGCGATGTGAATGGTTCGCAGCCCTCTTGTGTCTTCTATATCAATGTGATGACCAACGCTTGGAAGGATACCAAGGGGCTGAAGATGTATATCAAGAATCCTGGCAGCAAGAGTGTGGCGTTTGGCCTCAACTTTGAGGAAAAATCCGGTGAGCGCTGGTCCACCAAGGTGGACTGCCCTGCCTATCTGTATGAGGACGGCGGCAAGAACGTGAAGAAGGCCAACATGGAAGGCGCCCGTATTGCGATTCCCGCCGGGTTCGAGGGCTGGCTGGAAGTTCCCTTTACCAGTTTCTCCTGCTTCATTCCCATGGCGGTGGACGGGACGCTGGATTTGTCCAACATCACCACCATTCTAATGGATACGGACAACACCACTGCCAAAGGGGGCACCCTGCTCTTTGACGATATTCAAGTTTATAAGAAGTCGGTGCAGGAGGGCGGTGCTGTCGCCACCGGCGATGCTGACTACATGCTGGCGTTCGTGGCTCTGGCCACGGCGGCGGGCGCGCTGATCCTGACCCGCAAGCTGCGTCGGAAAGCCTGATCCGGGAGACGCAATTGAGCAATCCGCGTCGGCAAATCGCCCTCCTCGGGAGGGCGATTTGTCTCAGCGGAAAGCAACAACGACTGCGACGAGAGGGATAACATATGGTTGTAACATCCAGAATCCAGGCGCCGGTCCTCGCAGGCGAGTATCGTCCGATTTATATTCCTTCGCCGGATGTTTATCGGGGGCCGGATACACCCTGTTTCCGTCAGGGTGAAGAATATCTTCAATGGATTGTCAATGACTTTTCCTTTTTGAAGGATGATAAGGGTGTGTGGCACGCCATCGGCATCACCCATCCCCAGCCGCCAAGGTTCACCAGCGCCTTTGATTTCGACGAGACCAACATCCATGAGGCGGAGAGCCAGCTGTTCCATGCCGTTTTTGAAGGCAGCCTGCGGGAACTGATGAAGGGCGGACGGATGGAGGAAAAGGAAAAGCTGCTCTATCCTCAGCAGAGACCGGGGGAGCTGCCCGATTGCTGGGCACCGGCGGTTTTTCCCTGGGATTCGGGTTATCGGATGTTGTATACCCCCGGCTCCATGAGGACGGCGGTTTCTCCTGATTTGTATCAATGGACGCCGACGGGAGAGCTTTTCCATTCAGAAAATTTTGGTATGCGGGACCCTTATGTGTATGTGGAAAACGGAATTTATCACCTGATCTACAACGATGGAGAGATCCTGTGGCATCGAGAAACGACGGATTTTGCTCAGATGAGCGAGCCGCGGCTTCTCCAGAGCCATACCTTCGGCCGGTTGAGCGCCATGGAAAGCCCTTGCCTGATAAAGAGAGACGGCCTTTATTATCTGCTGTGGTGCATACATGACGGACAAAACGGCTGCTATGATAACCGCACCTATGTGTTCGCTTCGGAAACCCTGGATGGATTTGACGGCAGAGCGCCGCTGGCCATGCTGAAGGGACATGCGCCGGAGCTGATATGCGAGGATGGCGAGTGGTATATCGTCAGCGTGCATTATCCGGTCAACGGCTTATCCATCGCTCCTATCCGATGGGAGTATGTCTTTTAGAAGGAGACAGCATACCTATGCGCGTTTTATTAAGCGGCAATATTCCGGATCCCTCCATTCTGGAGGACGGCGGCGCCTATTATCTGGTGTATTCCACCCTGCGGTATTTTCCCGGCATGCTGCTGTACCGGTCCGATGATCTGCGCCATTGGGAGCGGGTTTGCACCATTGTGCAGGGAGGACTGAAGGACATATGGGCGCCGGATCTGGTGAAGCACAAAGGCCGCTATTATATCTACTTTGCGGCGGACGGGAAAAATTGGGTGGTCTGGTCGGACCGAATTGACGGCGGCTATTCCGATCCCATCGATCTGCAGGCGGACGGCTGGATTGATCCGGGACACGCGGTGGATCGGGAGACAGGAAGACGGTATTTATTTTTTAACAACGGTTATGCCGCACCGCTGTCGGATGACGGGCTGCGCCTCACGGCTCCTCCAGAAAGGGTAGCGGACGCCTGGCCGATACCGGCAGATTGGGATGTGGAAGGGGTTTACATGGAGAGCCCCAAAATTTTGGATAAAAACGGCTACTATTATTTGACGGTAGCGCAGGGGGGAACAGCAGGGCCGCCCACCTCCCATATGGCGATATCCCTTCGTTCCCGGCAGCTTTTATCCGGATGGGAATTCTCACCCTACAATCCGGTGATCCATTGCCGGGGAGCCGATGAAAAGTGGTGGTCCACCGGTCATGCCACGATTTTTGACGATAAAAATGGCGATACTTACGCCCTCTACCACGGCTATCCCCGGGATGACCGCAAGCAGGGGCGGCAGGCACTGCTGTCCAAGGTGGAATGGACCGCGGACGGCTGGTACCGGATCATCGGTCAGACGACAGAGGATGAGGATACTGCACCGGAGGCTTTTCAAGAGGATTTTTCCGCCTCCCCACTTTCACTGCGGTGGAGTTTCTTCGACGGTCAGGATCCGGCGCTGCGGGGATATTTGTCCCGGCCGGGGGAATGGCTGCTGCCCGCCCGGGGAAGCTGCCTGGGAGAGGCCAATGTCATGGCGGTCCAAGCTACCGGCAGAGATTATGAGGTGACGGCTTGGTTTGGTCCATCCTCCTGTGGATTTGGTGCGGCGCTGTTTTATAATGAGCGCTGTCATGTGGGGCTGGGAGTCCGGGACGGCCGCTTGTGGCAGATTGATAAAGGCGCCTATATCCCTGCCGGCGAATGGACGGCGGAAGAAACAGCCTGCAGGATTGTCCTCAAGGACAACGTGGTTTCCATGTTTGTTTCCCGGGATGGCGGTACGTTTCACAAATGCCCGGCTTCCTTTGCAGTGGGGGGATATGAACACAACAATTTCGGCGGCTTTCTGGCTCTGCAGCCGGGAATGTTTGCGGAAGGTGAGGGTGAGGCCCGGCTGCGGGGATTCCGCTTCCGCCCGCTTTAGAAGGGAGAGGCAGGCATGAGTTTTCAGCTGGCCAAACGGCGGTATCCGGTAAGGGAGAAGGCCGCAGTGGCGTGGCAGGCGGCGTATCCGCTGACGTTTGATGCCGCCGCGGAGTATTCCATGATACTGCGTCCCTTTTCCGGGTTTATGGATTATCAGCTGTTTAAGCAGGGAAAAGCCATGGACAGGGAAAGCAAACGCTTTTTTGACGTGCCGCTGCCCTTAACACTGGAGGATGATCGGCTGACCACAACGGTGAGCTTTCCCCAGGAGGACAAATACATAGCCGAGCTGTTTGCAGGGGAAACGCTGCTGACCCGGACAACCCTGTATGCGCTGGAGGAAGATCTGTATCACGCTTTGCCGCTGAAAGGGGATTGTCATCTGCACACCTGTGTCTCCGACGGCACCGAATCGCCGGAGATGGTAGCGGCCCACTGGCGGCGCATTGGCTTTGATTTTGTAGCCATCACCGACCACAGGGAATACCGGGGCTCGGTGCAGGCCAAGGCAAAGCTGGATCCCTTGGGAACGGATTTCCTGATTCTCAACGGAGAAGAGGTGCATTCCCCCGGCAACCCGGTGCATATCGTCAGCTTAGGGGCTGGGGAGTCCATCACCGACTGGTATCGGGAAGATTCCCGGGATTACGATGCGGCGGTGGCGCAAAAGCTGCAAAGCATTACCCAGCCTTTGGATGAAAAGCAACGGTATTACGCCGCAGCCAGTATGGCGGTATTTGACCGCATTCGGCAGGCCGGAGGGCTGAGCGTTCTCTGCCATACGCATTGGGTATGGCCGGAAGTGATGCAGCAAACCGAGGACGCGGCGTTTTATCTGATGGACCGCCGCTGTTTCGATGCGTACGAGCTGCTGTCTGTTCAGGGCGGGCATCCCGGAACCAGGGATGAGGCATCCACCCAAATGCAACTCAGTGCATATCATGGTTACGAAAATTATCCCGTTCTGGGCAATTCCGATTCCCATATGCGGGAGCATCAGGGCAATTTTACGCTGGTGTTCGCACGAGAATACACGGAGGAGGGCGTAAAAAACGCCATCCGCCGGGGTATGACGGTGGCCGGCAATGCCCACAAGCTTTACGGAAATCTGCGATTGGTAAAATACGCGTATTTCTGGCTGGATGAGCTGGCGCCGCTCCATGACCGCGCCTGTGTCGTCCAGGGAATTCCGCTGGAGCAGTACGCCGCCGGCAAGGCCGACGTGGATTTCAGCGATGTGAAAACGGCGGTCTCCGATTATTTCCGTTCTGTATAAACCATCGGAGATCGTGCGGCGTCTGGATTCTTTGAAGAAAGGTATTGTTCAGGAAATGAAGGTTTTACATTTCAAGGAGTTTTTAGACCGATACGCAGACGCCTCGCTGGCGATGTGTGAAGCAATCCGCGAACTGTCTCCCGAAGGCGGGCGGCTGGATATTGAGCCGGGGCGGTATGATTTTTATCCCCAGATGGCGCGGGAAGGATACTATTGTATTTCCAATAACGATCAGGGGCTGAAGAGAATTGCCATGCCGCTGATCCATGCCAGAAATATCGTCATCGACGGCCACGGCGCAGAGTTCCATCTGTTCGGGTATATGATGCCGGTGGTGCTGGATCACAGTGAAAATATCCTTCTTCAGAATTTCACGGTGGAATATGACCGTCCTTTTTACACCGAGGGGTGGATTGAGGAAGCAAATGAGCGGGAAATCACGGTGAAGATCGATGCGGAGCGGTTTCCCTACACGGTGCGGGACGGAGAGATTCATTTCAGCGGTTACGAATGGGACGTAACCGGAATCCACAGCTTTTTGGAGTATGCGCCTGATACCCGAGACCTGGTGCCCGGAACCGCGGATTTCTACACGCTGGGGCGGAAGATTCTGGCGGAGGAACTGCCGGGAGGCCGGGTGCGGCTGCGCCTCGCCGAGGGGACCTTTCCCTTCCCTATGCAGGCGGGCAACATTGCGGTTATCTCCCATGCGACGCGGAACAATCCCGGCATTTTCGGCACCGAAAGCCGGGACCTGCGCTATGAGAATGTTACGATTCATCACTGTGAAGGGATGGCTTTTATTCATCAGCTCTGCGAAAATATCCGGCTGGAAAGGTGCAGGGTTGTACCGTCGGAAGGGCGGATGATTTCCGCGGCTGCCGACGCCACCCATTTTGTCAACTGTACCGGTACCGTCGAGTTGAAGGACTGCGCCTTTTTTAGCCAGCTGGACGACGCCACCAATGTTCACGGTATTTACACTCTGGTGAAAGATATCGTGGGTAATCGGCTGTATCTGCGTTATATGCATTTTCAGCAGGAGGGCATTCCTCTCTATCGTCCCGGAGATACCATTCGTCTGCTGAAATGCGCCAGTATGGAGTCCTTTGGCCAGGCGCAGGTGAGAAAAGTGGAAACCATCAACAATCAGGTCGTTTGCGTGGAGGTGGATGAACTGCCCCGCGGCGCGGCGGTGGGCGACGGTGCGGAGAATATCAGCCGGATGCCGACGCAGACCACCATCACCGGCTGCACCACCGGAAGGAACCGGGCCCGCAGCTTCCTGATTTCCTGCACCGGCAAGGTCCGGATTGAGGACAATGACCTGCATCCCAACGGCGCAGCGGTCTGGATTTCCGGAGACTGCAATTATTGGTATGAATCCGGACCGGTGAGCGAGGTGGAGATCTGCAATAACCGGATTGTCAACACCCACGGCGGCATAGCCGGATGGGGCCGCGCCGCCATTGAAATCGTTCCCGAGATTGTACAGCGGAAAGCCTATTATCACGGCAGCGTTACCGTGCGCGGCAATGAGTTTGTCCAGCAGCAGAGTGAAATTGTTCACGCCTTATGTGTGGAGAATCTGCTGGTATCGGACAATCGCATCTTCTGCGAACAGGAAGACGCGGACGATTCGGCGCCGATCATTGTGGCGGAACACTGCCGTGTGCAGGCGGAAAACAACACGGTGAACCGGACCGCCGTATTGGTGCAGTAGGAAAGCAACGGATGAGAGGAGATAAGCGGTGAAAAAGCTACTGGCTTTATTCTTGGCATGCGGAACAGCACTTATGCTGCTGACGGGGTGCGGACCTACGGCCTCTGATGGTTCGTCCGGTACCAGTGCGACGGGAGGGTCAACGGTGGAAAGCAGGCCGGCGGATGGATCGACAGACCAGAAAATCACCTATCTTACCAGTACCAGCCCCAACGGGGTGACGGTGCAGTCACCGGACGAGTCCTGCTTGAATACGGTGGACGCGTCCCAGTTTGGTATGGACGCGGGCAGCGAGGACAACACCGACGCTTTCAATTTGGTACTGGCTTATTGTGCTGCATTTCCTAATACCAAGATGGTGATTCCCAAGGGAGTATATCGCTTCAACAGTGCGGAGATGCTCAAACTGAAGGAAGCCAAAAATGTTCTGATCGACGCCCAGGGATCCGAATTTATCTTCCGGGATATCGGACTGTTCCGGCTGTCGGATTGCGATACCGTGGAAATCCGCAATCTGGTGATCGATTGGGATTGGGATTATTACCGGCCGGCCAATCTGGTGAAGGTGGTGGATGTCGGCTGGAATTATGTGGATTTTGAGTTTACGGAAGTGGATAGTATCCAAGCGTCGGATGTGGTGTTCGAGACCATGAACCAGTTTGATCCTGACACCCTGACTCCGGGCTGCGCCGGCGGCAAGGAATATTTCCTGACGCAGCTGACTACCAGTAAGGTGGAAAATGTATCGGCAAATGTGCTGCGGGCTTATGATATGCCGATCCTGGGATCCCTGAATGCGGGCGAATACTACTTGGTGCGCAACTATTCCTGCAAGTCCCATGCTTTCGATACCTCATCCTCGCAGAACATCACCTACCGGAATGTCACCATTTACGGTTCGCCGGGAATGGGTTTCGTGTTTGGCATGGGTTCCGGTCATATCAAGCTGGATGGATGTGTCATCGGGCTGCGGCCGGGTGAGGAAAATAAACGGAGGCTTTCCACCCAGGCGGACGGGGTGCACTGCCTCAATACCAGCGGACATATTTGGATTGAAAACTGTGATTTTTCCTTTATGGGGGATGACGGTACCAATATCCATGACAATGTAGGGCTGCTGACCTCTAACGTGGACAGCAAAACCGTGGTCTGCCAGAGCAATCTGCTTTGTGAGGTGGGAGATACCATTGAATTCCTGGAGAATTCTTATGCGCCAACTGGAGTAACGGCTGTTATTACAGGAAAAATCGCCGCCGGCTCCGATTCCATTCGCCTTACCTTCGACAAAGAGCTGCCTGACAGCATTCAGGAAGGCTGTATCCTGAAAAACACAAAGTATGACAGCAGTTATTATTATATCGCCAACAACTATTATCACGAGAACCGCGCCCGGGGAATCCTGGCGCAGGCTAGTCAGGGACTGATAACCGGCAATAAATTTTTCCGCACTCAGGGAGCGGCCATCCTGGTAATCACAGACATTGCGCAGGGGCTTTGGTCGGAGGGAACTGGTGTGGATACTCTGACGGTCAGCAGCAATACCTTTGAACGCTGCAACGTGGGCAACTGGACCGCGCTGATCGATATCCACACCAGTATTTTCGGTCAGTCCAGCGAATATCCGGTGATGAAAAATCTGCTGTTTGAAAACAACACCTTCATCGACTTCCCCAGTGAGCTGTTCAACATTACTTCCGCTGATCAGGTTACGATTCGGGGCAACAGTATTCAGAATCCCACGAATTTGCTCAACGGTCAGCCCAGCCGCGGCGGCATCCGCCTGCAGACCTCTTCCAACATCACCATTTCCGGCAATACTTATCATGCCTCCGCCCATATGCAGAAATCCTGCATGGAACCGGAAGTGTTGGCAAAGGTGGAAGGATTGAAGGTCAGCGACAATACCTGGAAGGAATAAGACGATACTCGCCAGCGGTATTTTCCAACGCTGGAACGAATCGGCGGAATTGTTCAGATATTCCATTCGATGGCAAATTCGGAAAAACAGAAAAACGTTGGCAGAGGTGAAAAAGGATGCTTCCCATAACGTTTGAGCTGGTCAAGGAAGGTGCAGATCTAGCGAATCCGCCCTTAATTAAAGGAATTCGTTATTATAAAATCTTCGATACGGAGAAAACAGACGGATTTACGCATTTTGTCCATGGGGTGGCAATTGAAGAATTTCAAGGAAAACTTTTTGCTGCCTGGGGTGATAATCAACAAAGCGGAAAAGAGGAGAATACAATCAGCGAACGGGCCAGAGGTTGCATCAGCTTGGACGGAGGGCTTACCTGGCAGACGCCTTTTTATTTCACGCCCGAAAACCTCCCCTATGCCAACAGTCATGGCTCATTCTGTGTCAAGGATGGGGAGTTATGGTTTTTTGCAGCCCGATTTTACGGCAAGCATCCCTCTGCCGCCATCAATTTTATCGGCTTATCCATGGAAGCGTTTCTCCTGCATAATAACAGCTGGGAGTCAAAGGGAATTGTAGCAGATGATTTTTGGACATATAAAGAACCGGTAAGAATGTCCAACGGCAGTTGGATTACCGCCGGCATGAACCACAGTTTCCACGCTGCGGCCGCAATCAGCCATGGGGATGATCTTACCCATTGGGAGGTTCAGTCTCTTGACTGCGGGGAACATCACTTCTCGGAAGCTACGCTGTGGCCTGACGGAAACAACGTGTATATGGTGATACGCAATGAGAGCTGCCGCCTTCCCAATGGTGATCATCCTGCGGGCGTAGCCGTCAGCACCAATTATGGGCTTAGGTTTTCTCCGGTGGAACTAAGCAATATGCCTATGGGAGTCAATAAGCCATATGCTGCTATGTTGCCTGACGGACGTATGGTTCTGGCTTTTACACTGGTTAGCGGTGAGGCATGGGATAGACGCCGGATGCTGCTGGGAATTTCCAAGCCCCACGAGAATGTCATCGACCGGGTCTTTCTGCTTAAGCAGTCGGAAAAGGCGCTGGCATATCCTTATATAAAGCTGATGTGGGAGAGCCTCTATATCGCCTATTCGGAAGGTAGCGCCAATGCACTGCCCAATTCATGTAATCAGAACGATTTGGAACTGGCGGTGATTCCGCTGACGTCACTGTCATAATGGACGGATATTCCCCGAAGTTCTGCTCCATAGCAAGATAAAGGGCACGCTCCCACGGGAGCGTGCCCTTTATCTTGTTGTTAAGGAAACCACCGGCTGTGCCGGTGGAGGTATCCCGTTAGCTTTAGCATCAAGCCTCGAGCGAAGCGAGCCGTTAATAAGCCAGTTTCCAAGTTATCAGAAACAATTGGCGAGAAAAACTTTGCCCGTTTACGGGCGGCGGGGCGAGAGATGCAAAAGAAAGACTTTTCAATGCGTCTTTAGATGCTTGCCGGTAACAGGCCCTTATAGGGCCTAATCAAGCCATCAGCTTAGCTGGTGGTCATGACTTTCAATTGTTGGACGGTTCCGGGCCGGGATAGGGACCCACCCGGGTAACGGTAATAAAAGCGTTGCAGTAGGCGGTGGTAGCGGGCAGCGTGACAGGGCTATTGTTGTCTGCGGAATCCAGATGCAGGCTTACCCGTGTCTGAGCACCCATACGGCGAACGATGGAACCGGTTACTAGTACGTTGGCCGCCAGCGGGATTCTTCCGCTTTGATCGATGCCCCCTGGGGTGAAGGCAATGGTGCACAGCCCCGGCGTGCCGGTGGTAGCCATCACACCATATTCGATGAGATAGAGACCGGCGGTTTCCACGATGACAAATTGATTATTGGCCGCCAGGGACATGTTGTGAAGCGCGCCTGTAGAATCGTAGCTGACGCTGCCATACAGGGGCGGGGTGAAAGTTTGTTGAGCATGGCTGGACAAAGAGGCTGCCGCGCCGATAACCGGCCCCGTTGCACCTGTTGGACCGGTCGCTCCTGTGGAACCAGTAGGTCCGGTTGCTCCGATGGGACCTGTAGCCCCGACTGCTCCCGTGGAGCCGGCAGGGCCGGTCGCTCCTGTGGAACCAGTAGGGCCGGTTGCTCCTACGGCCCCTGTGGCACCCGTCGGGCCTGTGGGACCCATCCGTCCATTGCTACCCGCAGGCCCCGTAGGTCCGGTGGGGCCCATCTGGCCGTTGACGCCCGAAGCACCGGTTGCCCCAGTTGCTCCTGTGGGCCCGGCGGGACCAGTGGGTCCGGTGGGACCAGCAATACCTGCTGCACCGGCGGCTCCTGTAGCCCCGGTTGGTCCTGTAGGTCCGGTGGGACCCATTTGACCGTTGGCACCGTTGGCACCGGTTGCGCCTGTGGCTCCCGTCGGGCCTGTGGCGCCGGATGCACCTGTAGCTCCCGTAGCCCCGGCCGCCCCCGCGGCACCTGTAGCTCCAGTGGGTCCCGTGGGGCCAGTGGGGCCCATCTGGCCATTGGTTCCGGCGGCACCGGTCGGTCCGGTTGGCCCGATGGGACCAGTTGGTCCGGTGGGGCCGGCATTGCCTGCTGCACCGGCTGCTCCCGTGGCTCCGGTTACTCCTGTGGAGCCGGTGGTTCCTGTCGCACCGGTGGCACCTGTCGGGCCGGTAGGACCGGTTGGTCCCGTTGGTCCGGGAGGACCTCCTTCGGGACCGGTGGCTCCTGTGGCTCCCGTAGCGCCTGTGGCGCCGACAGATCCGGTGGGGCCTGTGGGACCAGGTATGCCCGGAAAGCCCATGGGACCTTGGGGGCCCACTGGCCCCATGGGGCCGGGACAGCCTCTAGGTCCGATAGGGCCTCGCGGTCCTGTCGGACCGGCAGGACCTATACAACAGCAGCAGCGTTCCAACGACTTCCCACAGCGGGGGCATAGAGCTTGTCGGTCGGCATCTTGCTGTCGCTCAAAGGGATAAAAGCTCATCCATATCCACTCCTTTTTCCTATTCCCGTTATGTCAAGTTGGCACAAGGCGATCCTTTCGCCTATTGATACTATATTCATCTATTTCGAAGACAGTGCAGAATTTCCTTAGCCGAATGCTCCGTTATCTTCGGCTTTGCGGCGAAAATATTCTCGATTATACAGATAAGCGGGGGATTCCGGTTTATAAGATCCTGCCCGCTCATTATAAGCCGCGGCCTGCTGTACGTTCCCTAGGCGATCCCAACACACGCACAGCTGAATGCAGGGCAGAAAACCATAGCAATCCGGATTGACGAAGGCTCCGGTGGTATCGTCCCGAGGGCGGTTCAATGCCAGCTCATACCAGAATACCGCCTGCTGGCAGGCGTTTCGCTCCAGAAAATGCCTGCCGATATCACAGCAGCATTCCGCCCTGGGGGAATCGTAGATCAGGCTATGCAAAAGAGCCGACAACGCTTCGTCATCCTTGCCCTGCGCATACAGACAATAAGCGAGAAAGCGGCAGGACTCAATATTGTTTTCCAGCCAGCCACCGCCTTCTGCAAGAAAGCGGCGAAACTCTGCGGCGGCTTCTTCGTAAAGTTTGTGATAATACAGTTCCCTGGCGAAATAAAATTGATCCCGGGGAGAGAGGCTTTCTCCCTGTGCAATCTGCCGCCGATAAATTCGCAGGTTGCGGTCGGTGTCGCCGGCGTGTAGTTTATGATGGGTGACCGCGATGTCGGCATAGACCACCCGGCCGGAGGGGGTGATAACCTCATGCACCCGGCCTTGCCAGCGATAAGCGGATGAATTGCGGACGATCCGTTCGCGATAATAAGAGAAGGTGGGATTGCCCGCCTCGTCAAATGCGGTATTGTATCGCAGCATAACCACATCCGTTTCAGGCGGCAGGGTATCCTTCAGCTGAATCAGAGCGTTTCGGTTTTCTGCAGTCAGAATATCGTCGGCATCTATCCACATACAGTAGTCTTTCGTAGCCTTGGAGAAGGCATAATTTCGGGCAGCGGAAAAATCGTCGATCCAGGAGAAATCATAGATGGCGTCAACATACGGAGCTGCAAGAGCCTTGGTATTGTCATTGCTTCCCGTATCTACCAGAATAATCTCGTCCGCTACCCCTTTCACGCTTTCCAGACAGCGGATAATCACATCCTCTTCGTTTTTAACGATCATGCATAAACTGATGGTGATCAATCGGCACCCCTCCCATGGCAATCTGTTTCATTCTATGCCGTTGGGCGGGTAGAGGCGCATGGAAGGCGATGCAGAATTTCAAAATCACTCGTTTGCTGCGGTGAATATCGATGATAAAAACAGCCCGTTGAAAAGATTCCTCTTTTCAACGGGCTGTTTTTATCATGAATTCAACAAAGTTGTTTTTCCAAAGAAATTTTCCTGAGGAAAATGTGTTTCCCGCCATTGAGGGTCATACTGATTATTGTATTTCGAGAATGACCATGCTTTTACGCAGGTGGTTCCTTTGGACATGTGAAAGCGTTTAGCAAAGCGACGATTGGCATAATAGAGAATAAAAAAGGACATCATCATTTCCCACTCTCTAAAATCGTCCAATAGATACAGTTTATAACAGTATTTAAAATCCGTTACCGTAAGATAAATCTCCAGCAAAGCGATTTGCTTAGCTCCATTGTAAATCGCAACGTATTCGAAGGATCCTTTAGTGACCGGATAACTGTAGAGAACTTCGTTATGCCAAGTCATGACATAGAAGCTTTTCAAGAATCCATGATGGGAATAAACGATAGTACCGACATCATTGCCGGTATTTATACAACGATAACCTTTTGTGAGATTTACCTTGCCAAATAAATAACGTAAAGGGAGATAATGTGTCCAGTGGGAGAAAAAGTATTTTCCGACGAGTATACTCTGTCCATTTTTATCTATCAAACGGATGGGTTGAAAACGACTATAGGAACCCAATTCTCCGCTGTATGAATAACAATTGTCAATAAATATATCAAATTTTTGAGCAATATTGGAAGCATTCTGTTTTACGGAAATTATCATTATATATCCCGTACCCTCTCAAATAACTGTATAAAGATCTGTTTTAGCAGACATCTATAAGCGTCACAGATAATTGACTGCCAATATCGCTGCTCCCAGCAGCGTCAGCACCACGCCGGTGGCTCTATTAAGTACCAAGGGGCTGGCCTTATTGGCAAACTTGGCCGCAATACGCGCCCACAGCAAGGTGGACAAAACACAGAAAAGCAGCACAGGGATATCCGGTGCGCCGCCGATGACAAAATGGGATACAGAACCGGTCAGCGCGGTGAAGGTCATAATGAAGACGCTGGTTCCCACGGCGGTTTTCAATTCATAGCCCAACACGGCGGTAAGGATCAACAGCATCATCATACCGCCGCCTGCGCCGATGAACCCGCAGATAAAGCCAACCAGTGCGCCGCAGATCACCGATTGAAGGAAGCGTTTTTGGAGAGAAACCGCCGCCATGCTTTCCTTGGTGGTCATGACTGGCCGGATGATGAATTTCAGTCCCAGCAACAGGGTCATAAAGGTGGAGAAAGAGCCCATTGCCGTATTGGGGACCAGACTGGAGAGATAACTGCCCAGCAGGGTAAAAACCAAAACGGAGGCCATCATCACCACGCCGTTTCGGACATCCAGATTTTTATTTTTCCCATATGTATAAGCGGAAACGGCGCTGGCGAGAACATCAGAGGCCAACGCGATTCCCACAGCTTCATAGGCGGGGATATTTAAAAAGGTGATCAGCATGGGGCTGATCACCGCTGCGGCGCTCATACCGGCAAACCCGGTGCCCAGACCCGCGCCGATCCCGGCAACAAAACACACGATAAATCGTATCAGCATCCGCGTTTCCCCTATTCCTCAGCGGATTAAAATGAATGATGAGCGGCCGCCTGCTCCTGCAGATAGGCACGCACCTGTTCCAGGCCTTCATCGCTCAGCGGAAAGGCCACCGGCTCACCCACATCTCCCTTGTCGAAGCAAAGGCCGTTAAACCAGGTATATACCTGCAGAGTCTCACCCTCCGGCTGAATCTTGAACCGCAGGGCGCCTGCGCTGCCCAGAAATATATTGCCGCTTTGATAGTACCATGGTTCCCGAATATCGAATTGCACAGCAAGATCCATCCTTTCCATATACCACGACTGCGAGCTCTATAAGAAATCGGAGATTTTATTCGCCCCATTGAAAAGGCAGGCGTTTGCCTATCAGCAAACGCGAAGACACAGCCGGTGTACGGTTACACCCCCACCGGAAGAATGCCAATGCGGCAAAGCCGCAGGAGGCTGTTCAAGCCGACCGGCATTCTTCTAAGAGAAAATCTTTGATTTTCTCCAGTTTACCAGGATGACTCCCACCGGAAGAATGCCAGTGCGGCGAAGCCGCAGGAGGCTGTCCAAGCCGACCGGCATTCTTCTAAGAGAAAATCTTTGATTTTCTCCATTATACCATGATGATCCTATAGAAAAAAGCCCTGGACGAAAAAAAGCGCAGCCGATGTCGGCTGCGCGGGAAGCGGGGAGGAGTGAGAAGAAAGAGAAAGAAGAATAGAGGTGTATGAGAACTCCTGAATAGGGGAGAATAGATGGTCTGCCGTCCGGCAGCGGTCCCTGTTGGGAATGATTATAGTATATCGGGTAATTGTGTCCGGATTTTGAAAAAGATGCAAAGGAAGTGAAAAGAAGACATGAAGAATTGGTGAATAGGTATCAGCGCGGAGGCGGCGGTGCTGGCGGACCGGAAGGCGGCTGGGGCCCCGGATTCCAGGGGGGACGGGGAGGACGCGGAGGACGAGGCGGCATTGGAGGACGAGGCGGAGGTGGGGGCGGCGGCTTGGGACCGGGGTTTACCCGGCACACGGGAAGCCAGGGGAGAATGCGGCATAAACGCCGCAGGGGCGCATTCATAAGCAAAGCCTCCTATAGAATTTGATCCCGCTAACAGTATATGCAGCGGAAGAAAACCGGTGACAAGCTTTCCGTAAGAGGCTTTACAAGTGGACGCTTCAAGTATATAATAAGTTCGTGTAAAAAATTTACACATCGTTTCTCTTTCATTTCCCCAGCCGCCGGTCGTTCAATGGCCGGCGGCTCCCCTTTTATTGATATCCAATAACAAAAAGCCGAGGGATTAACCCCCGGCTTTTTGCCTGAAAGAAAGCTGAAAAGGACTTAGCAGCCACAGCCACAGTTATTGTCGTTGGAGCAGGCCGAACCATTGTTGTTGCACAGCAGGATCAGCACGATGATAAACAGAATCCAGGTGCAATTGCCACCAAACGCATTACCAAAACACATAGCGGAAATCCTCCTTTCTCCGGAATCATTAATAGTCTATGCGGCAGATAAAAAGTGGTGACTGACAGATCAATCGCTGCTTGACAGAGCGAGCGGAACGGCCTGAAAGAGTCTGAACGGTTTGGAAATATATCAGGTAAACGGCCCCTTCGACAATTTTCTTGACACGAGATTAAATAAATGATATTATTCATTTGAGATAAAAGTTCTCGAAAGTTGATTGGAGGAAACACCATGAAAAAGAATCTGGCGAAAAGCAAGAAACGCGAGGATATTCTGGCGATGCTGGATCATTTGATTCAGTATCATGGTGAGACCATGGCCATCCCTATGATACGGGTGGATCAGCAGGACGGACGCATTCTTTATACCTGTTGTTTATCCACCGGCTTAGGTCAGTTTACAAGGGACTACACAGGGTAGGTATCTGACGGGAGGTGTGC
>CABULH010000020.1 GCA_902492455.1 uncultured Oscillospiraceae bacterium | reverse complement strand
AGGACGTGACGGAGCTATGGCTCAATATTCTATTGCTATCCGTCAGGCTACCCTTATAGGTCTTGCTGGCACCATCCCATTTCAGCGTTAGCGTAGAATTTGCAAAGCTGGCAAGAATATCATGCTGCGCCACATCCGCCAGTATCCGATTGTACGCGGTCAGGGCCGGGGTGGCCTCTCCCGTCGTGTGGCCGTTGCCCGTGTAAGGGTACAACATGTATTTTTCGTAAAAATATCGGGCATTGTCCTTGGCCGCCGCCGTTTTCGGCGTGTCCTCGTTCCCCGCAGATTTATAGTTACTGACAAGGCCCGTTGCATTTCTTCTCCCAGTGACGATCTCCCAAATGATTGCCTGCGTAGCGGCGTAGGCATCGTCTACCGTGGATACGCCGAGTTGTTGGGGTGTCCTGCTCGGAAAGCCGTATATGGATACCAACATGAGCAGTTTACGCTTTTCCAGAGACAGAGATTGCCAATAAAGTGAACGGGTTAAATCCCCTTTTCCGCTGGGATCTAGAAAAAATTGGCGATCAGCCGAGCCATAATCGACCCATTTGTGTATGCAGTAAAAGTAGGTTTTGCCGCCGTATTGCGGGGTATACTTGCTCCCGTCCATTTGCAGGATGTCGATACTGTAGCCCTCATACCAGTATAGCCTGTTGTTGTAGCAGTTCCCGCGGTTGCCGCCGTTGCTGGTGGAACTGGTTTCTCCCGGTTGGCGACCGCCGTGAAATGCCCATACACCGGATACTGTTACTTTGGTAGTATCGCCATTTTGATAGGACGCGGCCAGACTTGGCAGAATCATAGAACCGAGTAAAATTACACTCATCAAAAGGGATAGGATAAGTTTTGCATATCGTTTCATTATCATTACTCCTTTGAACTTCCCGTCAAGTTGTCGGGAAGTTATATATTGGGATATAAGAAAACCGGCCTTCCATAGAAATGGAAAACCGGGTTAAGGAAAAGCCGCCCTTAAAAAGAGCGGCAGTAGAAGATCAGTATTCTTCTAAAAAGTACAAGTTGTAATCTCCGGGCGTATCTTCAAGCGGTTCCAGCCATATTCTACAGAATCGCCGGGAATAGGGCTGACTTTTGTAAAAAGGAAGCAGTTCCTCCATTACATATTCTTTGAGACTGTATTGTTCAGGGAAGTAGGTATATACAACCGTTTTATCTGGTTCTGTCCAGGATACGCCCAGGGTATCCGGCCTCAATTCCTCTTTCCACACCATGCCCAACCGCTCGATTTCTTGTTTACAGTCGGCATAGATAGTGGATAGATCATAGGGATACCGCCATGGGTCGGTGGACTGGGGAGTTTCTGTCGTTGCCGGGGACTTGGCCGTAGTGGTCGGGCACGTCGTAGTAGTGGGCTTGGCCGTGACGGCGGGGATCGTGCTTCGAGGAGCCGTGGATTCCGCCGCTCGGCGGGTGGTGGTGCTCGGCTGAGAAGCGGCGGGCTTTGCTTCGGATGGATTGAGGGAATACCCACCCACCGTGACTGCCGAACTGCCGGGCACGTTGGTATCTGTCGAGGCCTCCGTGAGGGCGGCAGTTGTCTCCACAACCGAGGTCATCGGATGTCCGCCGCTGTCCGTGATGATCTGTCCCTGTTCATCGGTTTGTGTAGCTGCCTTTGATGTTGCTTTGGTGCCGCTCGCTTGCGTGCTGGTATCGGACGTGCCGGGTTCTGTGTTAAGCACCACCGGCATGGGAACCGGTTCGGATTTGGCACAGGCGGATACCAGCAGAGCGGCGGCGCACAGGCTCCCAAGCCACAGCTTTTTCATGGATTTCATTCTCTTCACCATCCTTTTTCATTATCCTAATATCATTATACACCCCCTCATTTTGGTGTCAAACAGCCCACCTCCCGCCAATTTGTCGAGAAGTCAGAACAGCCCCATCATTTCCCGGGCCAGATGTTCTGCTCCCTTCACCAAGCCAACGAGCACCAGCATGTCAAATACCACCTCCACAATATATTTCCATGTCATCGTAAAAGCGGAGGCCGTGGGGTCGGGAACCGGTGGACTGCTGCTGAACGCCGCAAAAATCACGCAGGCCAGCACGATCACCGCCCCCTCCATGCAAACGCCGATAAAGCTCTTGATGAACGCCTGCCCGGTGTTGAAGCCCTCCCCGGCAAAGCTCGCCAGCGGAACCGGAGACAGCGCACAGTAGATATAGATTTTGAAGAAACGGGCGTATACGGTCAATATCAAAATGAAGGAAAGAATGGTGATGAACAGGCTTCCCAGCAGCGTAACCAGCCATAACGGGATAGATTCAAGGAATCCCAAGCTGTTGATGGTGTCCCGCATTTCGGTTGGCAGATTGACAGCGGTCATGCCGCCCATCTGTCCGGCGATACTGGACACCACGCCGCCGCAGATGGAAAATATAGTCGTCATAATCGACAGTCCGTAGGTTACGGCGGCTTTGGCTCCCACAAACCGCAGAAAGTATTTGACCGCCTGTTCCGGGCGCTTGAGGTCAGAAAAATTCAGCGTTCCCTTGGCGATGGATAAAGCGAAAAACACCACCAGCAACCCTAAACCAATCGCTTGCAGGGAATCGTTGATTCCTTGTATCACCGGCCAGATATGACCGCCTTTGAAGGCCTCCGGGGATTCGCCAACGAGCTGCCAGAGTTCGGCAACCTTTTCATTCCACGTCTGAAAGGCATTGTTCAGGTTATCGACAATCCAGTTGTTGTCCACGTCGTCACCGCCTACATTATCATATCGAGAATATCCTTGGCAAAGGCGATAATCACCCCGCCCAGCAGCGTCAGGAATCCGGTGGCCCGCTGTCCCGCGTCGTGGGATTTGATGGAAAGCCCGATCTGTACCACCCCAAAAAGCAGGATGATAACGCCGATGGCTTTGATCGCGGAAAACAGGAAGTCGGACAGGCTGTTGATACTCTCCAGCGGGGTCTTTGCCAGTGCCATGGGACAGCACAGCAGGACAGCGGCGATGGTAATGGCGACGACGAGGTAGGCGCGTTTGATAGTACGGTCAGTGGGTTTCTTCCATTTCATCTTCATCATGGATTTCCTCCGTTTCTTCACTTTCCGCCAATTTGGCGGGAGGTTGTTGGTCGATACCGGTAGGTCGGTGGATGTAGGGCGGCTGTCCTCCAGCCTCGGTCAAGCAATAATTGGGGTGCTGCTCCAACGGGTATTTTTCATCTAGCACCGGAAGCTCGCCGCGCACAAACAGGAGCGCGCAGCGGTTGTCCAGCAGCCGAACCTCGTCCGGGGTCAGCAGTTCTCGCCCTGCGCTTTGGGTGTTTTCACTGGAATTGCCGTGCAGTCCTCGCGTCAGGCCACGGGATTTGGTTTCGATGGTTTCTTTGCCCAGCAGCTCGGACAGATACTTGTGGGTGGATTGTTCATTCCCGCCGAGATACAGCAGACTGTCGCACAGGCCGACAATGGATTCCCAGTTGTCACGAAACAGTGCCTTTAACTGCGCCATATTCTGGATAATGATACTGGCCGAGATCTCCCGGCTTCGCATGGTGGCGAGAATCCGCTCGAAGTCATCCCCGCCCGGAACCGGGATGTTGGGAAACTCGTCCATTATCAGCCGGACAGGGATTTTCAGCCGCCGTCCCTTGGCGCTGTCCGCCGTCAGATACAATTCGCTGAAAAGCTGCGAGTAGAACAGGGAGACCAGAAAGTTCAAGCTGGTATCGCTGTCCGGAATAACGCAGAACACCGCCGTGAGCCGGTCACCGGTCTGCCCAATCTCCATGCTGTCCCGGCTGGTGATATGGGCGATTTCTGGAAGATTGAAGGGGGCCAGCCGCACAGCGGCGGACACCAATATGCTTTTGGCAGTCTTGCCTGCTGCTTGCTGGAATACCCGGTAAAACTTGACGGCGATATGTTCCGCGTCCCTGTCCTCCAATTCCAGAAACAACAGATCAAGGGCGGAGGGGGATTCCTCCTCTTCTTCCTGCACGTCGGCGTTTTCGATCAGGTACATGACGGTCGCAAAGTTCTGTTCTTCCGGCGGGGCCTCGTAGATCAAATAGAACATCAGCGCCATGAGCAGGGCGGTTTCTGCCTTTTCCCAAAAGGGGTCGTCCGTCTTGCTCTGCTTGGGGGTCGTGTTTTTAATCAGCATATTCACCAGCCGCAGCACGTCCTTGTCCTCCCGGATGTAGTAGAAGGGATTGTAAAAATCCGATTGTTCCGGATGAATCAGATTGAGCACGCGCAGGGTATACCCCTTTTCGATCAGAAGCGGCCCAGTATTGGCGAGCAGTTCCCCCTTGGGGTCACTTGCCACAAAGCTGCAATTGCTTTGCATGAGATTGGGCAGGGCGTAAAACCGGGTTTTGCCCGCGCCGGAGCCGCCGATCACCAGCACATTGAGGTTGCGTCGGTGCTTATGGGTATCCATTCCCAGCCGGACACGGCGGGTCAAGAGGAGGTTGTTTTCCCCCCGGTGATCGCGGTATTTCCGGCAAAGCCGCGCTGGGTCGCCCCAACGGGCCGAGCCGTGTTCCTCGCCGGGCCTCCGGTTGCTCTGCGCCGCGAGATAGGCGCAGGCGGACAATACATACAGCACCACAGAAGCCAACACAAAGGCCCCGGTGCGCTCCGTCCAGCGGAGCGCAAACGGGGCCTTGAGCGCCTGTGCGAGATTGCCCAACGCCTCCGGCAGCCGTGCGCCGGACGGAAAAGACTGCGCCAGCAGAACGGCCCCCCAAACTACAAAAGGGAGGGGGAACAGCCAGAGCAGGGCGGAAGGCTTCGGCCGCTTCATCACCGTGCCCCCTGACGGCGGGCGGGCACGGTTCGCCGCCCCTTTTCCGCCTGCCGGTTGAGGCCCCATTCCAGCCGTTCCGCCATGTTTCGGGCCAAGTCCCGGTTGGCGTCCAGCATTTCCCGCCGATCTTCCACCGGGCAGGCGGCAAATACCCCGGCCACGCCGGACAGAGCTTCGGGCCGTTCCGCCGCTATTCCGTAGCGGCGGCAGAGCATATACCCGATACTGGCCGCGTCCGCCTCAAAATCCTCGTGCCGGTAATCCCAGTTCTGACCGTGATTATGCAGGGTGGCCTGTACGCTTTCCGCGGCCAGCGCCAAGAAAAACAGGCTTTCATCCAGATCGGGCCGGATATACAGGGTATGGGTTTGTGGGTCGTACCGGGCCGCGTCCGGTATCCTGTCCGACAGCTTGATCGGCACAGGGCAGCCGTGTTGCAGATTACGCAACAGCACGGCCCGCTGTTCGGGGTCTTGTCCGATCAGGCTGGGCGGGGTATACGCCAGGCCGGTGGTTTGCGTAAGGTCGTAGACCATCTGCACCTGAAAGCCGGTGCCGCTGTAGGTTTCTCCGGCCTCAAAATATTCCCCTTCCTCGGATATGCGGTCGGTTTTCCGGGTGCCTTTATAGTCTTTGGGCCGGAGGATACGGATACCGTGGGCGCGTTCAGCGTCCTGCACCGTGCGTCCCAGCTTGCCCCATTCTTTCATGGAGAGCACCACACCTGCCTCCGGCCTTTCCTGCATAATCAGGGCCGTGTTGCCGGGGCTGTATCGCAGATTGCGCGCCTGTACATCCAAATAGGTCGCGTACTGTTCGGGGTCGTTTGTGTATTCCATAATTCCTTTGTCCTGTTGCTCGATGAGGGCCTTGCGCTCGGCCTGCCGTTCGTCCCGGTAGGCCTCCTGTTCTTGTTGTGCGGCCGTCAAAAAGGCGGCAACGTCAAAGCTCATGATTGGTTATCCCCTTTCTGTGGACGGCGCGGGCCGCAGTCGCTGTGTAGCGGCCCGCATGGCCGCCGCTTTATTTTTGGCCGCCGACATCCTGGGCTTGATCGACGAGCGGTCAGCCCTTGCCGGTTCGTTCCAGCCAGTCCCGCGCTCGCCGGATTCTCGTTCGGACGGAGCACGGGACAAGCTGTTTTTTGGCGTGGGTTCCGGCCTACGGGCCGGGGTCACGTCTAAATTGCGCAAGATGGCGTCCAGTTTCCGGCCATCCTCCTGCCGCACAATCAAGGAGTGGGTATCCGGCCCAGCGATTCCGCAACAGGGCACCTCAAAGGTGGCGGCTTGTTCCCGCACAGCCGCATAGCTTTCGGGGGGCAGGGTATAGGTTTTAATCCCTTCCTTGTTCGTCAGAATCCCGGACAGCTTTTTGAGCTCCGCCCGGTCTTTTTTACTGCCGGTTGCCATCGTCAGCACCAGCGCCGCCAGATTTTCCGCCCCCATTTCCTCCAGCCGTTCCGCGGCGGGGTTGGCGCGGACGGCCCCCATCCGGCGTTCAAACAAGCCGCGCCGGGGCAGAGGTTCGACCCGTTGTTCGCCGTCCAGCGACACCGGCGGGCAGCCGATGTTTTCCTTTACTTGGTTAATCAGGGCGGCTTGATTGGCGGGAATTAACACCGTATCCTGCCCTTGGATGGGCGCATACAAAATGCCATACAGCTTTGCCTCTCTTTTGAATTTCCTCTGATATTTTTTCGGGATGGGGACGGGCAGTAGCGATTGGCCGCTTTTCACCAGCCGCCGGGCGGTGGTGGCTCCCCGGCTTTTGGGGCTGGCGACCAGGGCAATCAGCAGGGCCGCCAGATTCTTTGCGCCCAATGCCGCCAGACGGACGGCGGATTCGGTGATCTGGATACCTTCCCGTACCATTTGATCTGCCGCGTCAGCGCCGATACTCATAGCGATATGCCTCCTTTTTACTTTCGTGAATGGATGTTGTCTGCGATAGGTTCTGCCGGATGGCGGATGTGTCCTCTGCAATGGCCGCGCAGATGGATAGTTCCCATCGGGCGGTGCGCAGTTCACCTGTCAGCGTCCGTATTTTTTCGCGGATGGACTGCGCCGCCGCACCATCTGTCCGTCGAATCTCCTTGTACAAGGGCTTGCGTTGGGCGGTCAGTTCGGCAACCTGTGCTTGCAGTTCCTCCCGCTTGGCGGCCAGCTCCGCCGCCGTGGTGATATGGTGCTGTCGGATATATTGATATTGCCGGATATAGCGGCGCAGTTTTATCACTTCCGGACGGAGAGAGGCGGCGATTCGCAGGGGAGCTTGATTCTGGTGTATTCGCCTTAGCAGATACAAGTAGCGAAAATACAGCGCCGGGAAGCCTGTCAGCTTTCGGCGCATAGGGAACGGGCCGCGATATGGCAGACGGGAGGGGAGCCGGAACGCTGCCGGGGACTTCCCGCCAATTTGGCGGGAAGTCCCTTTGCCGCCCATTGTCGGTTTCTTCTCCCCAGCCTGTCGGGAGGCCGGGGCCTCCCGCTGCTCTGAAATCCGCTGCCGGATGGCCTCTTCCGTGTAATCCTCTCCCAGCGATTTCAGCCGGATATACCGGGAGCCGCCGGGTGGGCGTACCGCCATATACTTGCCCTCGGTTTTTACCGCATAGCCCTGTTTGCGCAGGGCGTCAAGAAAAACGGAGAGGGTATAGGCTTCACGGATGGCCGTATCCACGTCGGCTTTTACCATGCCGCGCAGGGTGGGCTTGCCTTCGTTTTCGTCCTTCCATTCGATGTAGGATTTTCCATGCCCTTTCGGTTCTACGATAGACAGGCCATTTTCCTTGCATAATTCGTCCGTTACACCACGGATATCTCGGAAATAGTCGGCAAAATTGTTGCGGTACATGTGGCCGTCTAACAAGGATACCGGATTAAATAGAATATGGTTATGTAGGTGATCTTGGTCGAGATGGGTGGTGACAACGGCCTCATACTGTCCGGCCAGATACCGGCGGACAAACTCCGTGCCGATGGCGTGGGCCTGCTCCGGCGTGACCTCGCCGGGAGCAAACGACTGGATGATGTGATATCCCTGTACATGGTCGATTCCCTCCTTGCCCCAGCGGGCTTTGGTTTCGACCATTTCCCGGTATGCGGTTTCCAACTGGCAGTTAAAAGCGGTTTCCAGGCAGATGGTTTCGGTTTGCGTGGGAGCCGCCGCGCTGTCCAGTTCCAGCGACAGAGTGGTTTTGTCCGGGTTGCGGATATACGCCAAACACCGGTCGAGGCGGGAGCGCACGACGATGATTTTTGACACGGCCATAGTTACATCCTTTCCTTCAGCAGCCGCCACGCGGCCCCGGCCAGATATCGCGCCTGTATGAGTTGTTCCGGTGTGACCTCGTGGGTGCTGTTGGCTACGCGGGCAAGCTGATTGATATTGTTGCCGATGGCCGACAGCTCCCGCAGCAGGGCGGCGTAGCTGTCCGGCGGACGCGGGCGGATTTCCTGCGCCATAATCAGGCGGCGGACAAAGGGTTCCATTTTTAGTCCGGCGTTGGCGGATTGCTCTTTCAGATGGGCGTGTTCTGTTTCCGTCAGCCGGACGCTGATTTTGATTTTCTTTGACATGGGGCCTCCTTTCGGGCATAAACCAAGCCGCCGGTTTTCACCAGCGGCTCGGTGCGTTTAATTGGTGGGTGGTTTTGCAGCGCATTTATTGCGTTAGGAAAGGGTTTTAGGGGTGCTCCCCTAACAAGTGGCATTTGCCGTCAAAATGCCGTGCTTGCTGTTACAGGCGCGGCTCCGCCGCGCCCCTACCACTCTGGGGATTTTTCGTTACACGCTGGCGGAAAGAAACCTCCCGCTAAATTGGCGGGAGGTCAGCGGCTTTTATCTCGTCTTTGGTGGTGATTATGTGCTTTGGAGGAGGATTGCTTGTCCGATAAATCGTTGCTCCTGTCATGTACAGCGGATATTTCTTGTTCGGTTTGTAGCGAATATCCTGGCAGGAGCTGGTCGTTAACGCAAAAAAATTTTTTATAGATTTTAGGAATAGCCGGGGAGATTTCGGTAAATAAATGAGTATACGCTTTGATACGACCTTGTAGATATTTTTCCAGCGATTCTTTGTTATCAAATTCTTTATTTTTTTGCCCAGCGATTTGAGTAGGATGATAAATTTTACCTGGATTTTGTACATTGACATCCCATGATACTATCCATGCTATAGGAGTGCTTTTTTTCAACATTCTATCATATCTAGGAACCTCACGGATTTCGTAATTCATACAGTACACCATATTGCTTTTTGAGTAATTACCATATTCATCCTTAATCCACTCATTTGATGTATGCTTTACGGCGGGTGTTATTACATATTCGATTGCTTTATCAATTAACTGTGTTTGTGCTGCCCTTTCCGCCCACTCATCTGTTGCTTTTTGTAGTTTAATAAATATGCTAGTCTCTTGCTCGGCACTATCATCGCGCATTTTTTGCAATATATCTACCGGTTGTGAAATAAGAGGGGAAAAATGTTCTGTTGAAAAATCGCAATAAATATGGTGGTTGATTTTAATTTCTCTACCTGTAGTAAGTTGATCACCAAAGTTTAGTATTGTGTAGATTTTTTCTTCTGCCATAAATATATTTTCTCCTTTCACACGGAGCTTCCCGTCAATTTGGCGGGAGGTCAGCGGGCGTTGCCTTGTGATCGGGTGGTTTTGCGTTGAAGCTGGGATGGCCTTTCGCCGGATAGGGGCTGGATGAAGTCTATCCGTCCGGCGGCATAGATGGCGTTATCGTTTAAAAGCCGCTGCCATGCCCCTTCCGACGGGCTCCAGCGGAATCCGTTTTGTTTGAGAATACATCTTTTTTCTTCATCTGGTCGTTCGTCAAATATCAATTGTAAACGCATTATCTCAGTATTCGCGACGGCCTTTCCGTCTGAAAATTCCCAACCTACAAATTTCATATTTTGCGACAGGGATTTGATTCGTTCCCGAAGTCGTCGTATGTTCGCATTATTATAGCTCAACTTATAGGAGGGATACGGAATGTTTTCCCTTGAGTAATCATCCCTGATATTCTGATCTAATTGCCCTGCCTCCTCGTCTTTGATTTCTTCATATCCCTGCATGGTGCCGTTTTTGCGATAATAGCGATTAGCCGCTTTCATATACTCCTGTTTTGCCTCGCATTGCGCTAGTTTTTCTTGCAGTTTGGTAATCGCATTAGGATCGTCGGAATATATGGCGGTGTTTTTTTCCATCGCTTCTGCTTTTTGACGATAATACTCTGCCTTTTCACGAATTTCCATAGATCGGTCGATCTTACTCACAGCCCGTGCATGGTAGGAACGCAGGGATTGACTGACGAGCGGTTGGCCCATAGGAATAGCATTTAACATCTTATCGCCGCTTTCAAATAAGGCGCGGCTTTCTTCCTCCAACTTTTGGGTCTTGGCGTGGAGTCGGTCAATACGCGCCTGCTTCTTTTCTTCATAGTCCATAAATATATCCTCCTTTCAAACAACCTCCCGCCAAATGGACGGAAGGTTACATATCGGCATTGATTTCTGGCTTGCTGCTATGGATGAGAGATTGCACGGTCAACATACCATCCAGGGTGGTGCAAAAGATATGATAACGTTGGGCGTTCTGAATAATATCCATCATGCTATTATCCGGTTCAACATCGCATAAAACCAACGCAGAACAGCGGCGCATGATTAACAAGGACATACATCGAAAATCCTGCTTTTCTTCCGGAATACTGCCGTCCAGAAATTGCGGAAAAAGGATATGCGGAGCTATCGGAGTGTATCCCGCCTCATAGAGCTGGCGGCAATACCGACCTGCTCGGCGGATATCCTCCAGACGGCTGTCTCCCTCACTGTAACGGGAGCACACATAGATTAACGGTCTTTTCATCGGGTTTGGCTCCTTTCTTTCCTCATCATCAGATAGTCGTTGTAATCCTTACCCTTTGGCGGAAAGCGGTCGCGGACGGTATAGCGGTTGTCGTACAAGTCATGAATGTCGGCGGCAATCCGCCTGCCTGTAGGGTCGTTGTCTGTACAGATGTCAATAATAGAGATCTGCGGGTGATCGGCCAAAAAGCGGCGCAGGGCAAGCAGGGAATCTCCGGCCAACGCCAGACGGTGCGTGTCCCGCCAGTTTCCCCTATACCGCGCCGCAAGCGTGGCATGGGAAAGCGCGTCGATGGGTGCCTCACATACTGCCACGCAAGGATTATTAGGCTGTTCCGCTGGGAGACAGAAGCTAAAATCTTTTTTGGAAAAGTCCACGTCATGGCGAAAATCAGAGCGGTTGCTTGCCGCCCGCATACAGGCAAAACGGGCAATTCCCGCCAAGTCAAAGCCCACAAACACGCAGTCAAAGCCGATTAGGCGGCCCGCATAAGGCCCCTTTTTGGCATAGGCGGCGTATTCATATAGACAGCGGCTTTCCAGGCAGTAGTCGAGCACCGCGTCGCTGATTCCACGGGAACGGAGATACGCGCGGACATGGGCGTTGGTCTGATTGGCTGGCGGCAACTTGAAAATCCCCTCCGGCATATTCGATGGTCTACTGACAGGCTGGAGGGAAGGTGTGCCGCTCAATTCCTCCATGGCTTTCAAAAAAGGATAGCCCTCCACTTTGATAAGATACTGCAAGGCCGTTGTGCCGCCGAGGCCTCCCCGGCACCACCGCCATTTGCCATTGGAAATGACAAGGCTGCTGTGGGTTTTGGTGCGGTATTCGTGCGGGCCTGCGCGGATGAGTTCGTCCGGACGGCGGGCTTGCAGATACGACAATAGATCAATCCGCTTTACTTCCGTGATCTGCTCGGGTGTGTAGGGTGTCATGGATGATTCCTCCTTATAATTGGACAATAAAAAGGCGTCCGAATCGTTTCGGACGCCTTAACCTATATCTTCCCCCAGCTTGTAATCTCCCCCCGGAGGGGGTGGGAAGGGGGTTTGGGGGAAACCCATTCCCTTTGGGCGGGAGTTAGGATATTCGACACTTCCCCCTTGGTGTAACATTACAGAATTTTGAAAAGCGTCTCACTTTACATCATGAAATTGTCATGGTATAATAATTATATAATGTTACCAATACAGTAAATAAGGAGTGGGGAAGTATGGATATATATGAGGTTGCCAGTCGAATGAAAGCGGAACGGCTCACAATATACGATATGCCGCTAAGAGTAACATTTTATGCGCGCGTTAGCTCGAAAACGGACGAGCAGCTAAACTCAATCGCCAATCAGATTGGCTATTTTACGGAATTTATCCAAAAAGTTCCTAATTGGACATATGTAGACGGATACAAGGACAAAATCCGGGGTGAGACCACCGAAACACGGGAAGATTTTTTGCGAATGGTTCAAGACGCAAAAGCAGGTAAGTTTGATCTGATTATCACTAAAGAGGTATCACGTTTTGCGAGGAATACGTTAGACAGCTTATCATATACCCGTGAGCTTTTACATTCGGGGGTGGGGGTGTTTTTCCAGTCGGACAACATCTGCACCATTGATACAGACAGTGAACTGCGGCTTACTATCATGTCCAGTATCGCGCAGGACGAAGTTCGCAAACTGTCAGAACGGGTGCGATTCGGTCACGCCCGCAGTATTCAGAACGGTGTTGTGCTTGGAAATAGCCGAATATTTGGGTATGACAAGTTGGATGGACGTTTGACAATAAATGAACAAGAAGCGGAAATGATACGCCTAATATTTGATCTCTACGCTACGGGTGAATATAGTTCTAGGGCGATTGAAAAGATATTGTATGATCGGGGATACCGTAGCCGTAACGATACAAAGATTATGCACAATACAATTCACAACATTATTCAGAATCCGAAGTACAAAGGATACTATGTAGGCGGCAAGGTCAAAATCGTGGATTATCGAACAAAAGAACAACGATTTTTGCCACAAGAGGAATGGACGATGTATAAGGATGATTCCGGCGAGATCGTTCCAGCGATTGTTGAGGAAGAAATATGGGATCGTGCAAATCAAGTATACGCTGTTAGAAGCAACAGCGTAAAGGACCACAAGCACAGTCTAAAAAACAAAAGCTGTTTGACCGGGAAAATATGGTGTGTCGGCCACGATCAGCCATATTGGCGGACATCCCATACGCCGATTGGCGGCGCTCCGGTATATCAATGGATTTGTTCTGAAAAAAAGCGGCACGGCTATAAAGCCTGTAGTTCAATCGCTATTTACGAGGCCGAACTTTACAAAATATTAAAGACTTATATACTGTCTATTTCGGATGATATGGAAGGGTATATTAATGAATTTATTGATATTTTCAAGTCCACGGATACTACAACTGATGTACAAGCAAAAATCAAAAGCGCAAAGGAAAAAATGGATAAACTATGCCGGAAAAAAGACAAATTGCTGGAACTTTATACCGACGACATGATTACAAAAGTAGAATTCGGCAGGAGGAATGATAGCCTTAACGCTGATATAAGTGAGTTAGAACAAAAGATTAACGATCTGGAAAGAGACAAAGAAGCAGAAAAGGAATATGTGAAAGGATTGCAAGAAATTCGGGATTTTTTTACAAAGCTCTTTGCGGCTGATCCAGATATAAATGAAATGACCGATGAACAAATGGATGATATTATTAAAACGGTTATAGAACGTATTAATGTTACCTCCATCGACGATCAATCCATGAAGCTAACGATTCTATTAAAAATGGGAATTTTTGCGGATATTAAGTACAACCGGCACGAACTACGTTCTGGACACATTAGCAAGAAAATGATCCAGCAGTATGAGAACGGCCTGAAGTAATCTCTCTTTAGGCTACTGCCGCCCGGAAGGCAATCGCCCTCCGGGCGGTCATTTTATCTTTTGCGATAGATGCTAGCGATTGACAAAAGAAAATAAGGTTTGCTGAGGTTAGGCGATAGGAATGAATATTCTTTTTTATTTCGGGTAAAATTTGTTTCAGAACCCCCTTGACAAATGCTGAAAATTCGATATAATAATAACGCTCTCTCCGATATTGCGGAATTGTGTAATGGTAGCACGACAGTCTCTGACACTGTTTGTCAAGGTTCGAATCCTTGTTCCGCAGCCAAACCCCGGATCTCTTAAAGAGGTTCGGGGTTTCTTTTGCGTGTATACCAAAAACCAGGGCGGAACACTTGTGTTCCGCCCTGGTTTTTATTCTGTATCCATTACCAGTGAAATCCGCTGCCGTCCGTATCAAACTCCGTTCCCTGAAAATCCGTCCCATTAGGAACCATCATATATGCATGGGCGGCAATCCGTTCCAAGCGGCCGTTTTTGGCATAGGCCACGCCGCTGAGAAAATCCACCAAACGGCAAGCGGATTCCCGGGTTGCCTCCTCCATGTTGAGGATCACCATGCGTCCGGCGGCCAGATAATCAGCGGCGGTACCGGCTTCTTCCATACGGCTGATCTTCAGCAGTACAGCGCCATTTTCATCATCCCGCAAAGAGAATATCTGGGATTCCCGAGACTGTTCGACTGCTTCCTCCTCGAATTCCAGTTCCTCGTCGTACCCCATAAAGCTGTGGAGTTTTTCCGCCAAGCCCATGTTTTTCATCCTTTCCCCATCTATTTCAGCCGGCCTTTACCGACATGTCGTTCCTGGCAGTCGATTAACCGAAAACGCTATTTGTTTTATTATAGCGCCTTTGTACGCTGATGGCAAGGGGATTTTTGACGAAGATATCCTGTTATGAAAAGCCGTGATTCTATCTTCAGGCCTTTTCCGCTGCAAACTGTTGACAAATTCGCCTTCCGCCGCTATAATGATCAACAACAGAATAACCCTCCTTATGAAAGACTGTGAAGGGAATAAGACACGGATGCCTGACTTATCAGAGAGCCGGCGGTTGGTGTGAGCCGGCAGTGGACACCGTGTGGATAGCTCATCCTGGAGTCGTCTGCCCGATGCCCGGTTGGGGGAGCAGGGTGGAACGTGTGGCTGCGTTACAGGCTGCGCCTTGAAGCCGTTTCAGCGGTGTGAGGCCATGAGTGCGGATATATGAGGATATGTCCGAATTTGGGTGGTACCACGTGCGATTTTGTCGCCCGTCCCTTCATAGGGACGGGCGTTTTGTTATATTTTAAGAAGGAGGTTTTCGCTATGAAACCGTCATTCCAAAAGTATGTCCCCTTTCAACAGATTCATCTGCCCGACCGTCAATGGCCCTCCCGAGTAATCGATAAAGCGCCCGTCTGGTGTAGCGTGGACCTGCGGGACGGTAATCAGGCTCTGGTGGATCCCATGAATATGGAACAGAAGCTGGAGTTTTTCCATACCCTGTGCGCAATGGGATTCAAAGAAATTGAGGTAGGTTTTCCTTCTGCTTCGGATACGGAATATGAAATCTGCCGCGAACTGATCGAGGGAGGACACATCCCTGATGACGTTACCATTCAGGTACTGGTTCAGGCCCGGGAGCATCTGATTCGGAAAACCTTTGATGCCATTCGCGGAGCCAAAAGCGTCATCGTTCATTTTTATAATTCTACCTCCACTCTTCAGCGAAAAGTGGTCTTTAAAAAAGATATGGCCGGTATTATCGACATTGCCGTGGCAGGCGCCAAGCTGATCCGGGAACTGACTGAAAATTATGAAGGAGATACGGACATCCGTTATGAATACTCTCCAGAGAGCTTTTCCGGCACAGAGCCGGAAAATGCAGTGGCAATCTGCGCCGCCGTGCTGGATGCTCTGGGGGCCACGGCGGAGCGGCCGGTGATTCTTAATCTGCCGGATACGGTGGAGATGTGTACACCTAATACTTTTGCCGATCAGGTGGAATATTTCATTCGTCATCTTCCCGGCCGGGAACGGGCTATTATCAGCGTCCATCCCCACAATGACCGGGGAACCGGCGTAGCGGCGGGTGAGCTGGCTATGCTGGCCGGCGCCGAGCGGGTGGAGGGAACTCTTTTCGGCAACGGAGAACGGACGGGTAACCTGGATATCGTCACCATGGGACTGAATATGTACACCCAGGGAGTAGATCCGAAGCTGGATTTCAGCAATATGCCGGCCTTGCGGGAGTTGTATGAGCGCTGCACAGGGCTGCGGATCCATGAGAGAATGCCCTATGCGGGTGAACTGGTGTTTACCGCTTTCTCCGGTTCTCATCAGGATGCGATCAATAAAGGGACGGAATACATGCGTGAGTCGGGTACGGAGTATTGGGAAATTCCCTATCTGCCCATCGATCCCGCGGATGTGGGGCGGCAGTACGAGCCGATTATCCGCATCAACTCTCAGTCCGGCAAGGGCGGTGCCGCCTTTGTTATGCAGTCGGCGTTCGGCTACCATCTGCCAAAAGGTATGCATCCCGAGTTTGGTGCGCTGGTAAAAGCAGAATGTGATCGGGTGGGCAGGGAACTCTCCACCGACGAGTTATTCGGTGTGTTCCAGGCGGCGTATATTGATGTTCCCAAGACCTACAGTCTTTCGGGACACAGCCTGTTTGAAGAGGCGGGCGGCAGCGTAAAATTCCGCGGCACTATCCATACGCCCGGCGGCGACCGGAAAGTGGAGGGGGAAGGAAATGGTCCTCTGGATGCCTTCTTCAATGCCTTGCGTTCCATCGGTATCACGGATTATGCCTTCCAGTCCTACCATGAACACGCCATCTCCACCGGCTCCGATTCCAAGGCCATCGCCTATATCGAGCTGAAAAAGCCGGATGGAAGCTCCGTGTTCGGCGTGGGAATTGAACCGAATATCAACCTTGCCTCCATCCAGGGCGTGCTGTGCGCTATTAACCGTGCGGAAGCAGTAAAACAGAAATAAAAAAAACTCTCGGGGTATGCCGCTGTCTTGCAGCGATTTACCCCGAGAGTTTTTAGCATACTGTGATATTAACTCAAAAAATCGCTAATTTTTTCTCCCATACCATCGCGGCACAGGATTTGTCATGTCATCATACCAATACAAAATATCTGAAGCCTGGCGACGCATCGTATCTACCTCTTTTTCCCCAAAAGGAATAGCCCAGGGAAGAGAGGAAAGCGTGTTGCTGGCAATGTACAGCATCAGCAAACACCAAAATTTCATGGGAGGTTTATTGTCAAAATAACCGTCTACCATACCGGCGGCAAAGATGGGACTCAATTGGGCGCACCAGACGATGCGGTTGAATTCCTCCCAAGGATCACCGAAATCGCTGCGATTGAAATCAATGATAAACAGTTGCCGGTTTTGTAGCATCATATTGCCGCTGTGATAATCTCCATGCTGATAGCATTGAGGACGGCCGCAAAGTAGATGCCGTGTTTCCTCTATGCAGCGGAGAAAACTTTCCCCGCCCTCATATTTTTGGGAACACTCCGTATAGAATTGTATTTTGCGATCAATCTTGCGATTAAAACGGAAAGCCCAGTTCTCTTGATTTTCCGGAGCAGGTATGGAATGAATAACACGCAGAATTTTCCCCGCCTCCACTCCCAAGGCGCGAGATTCGGCAGGTGTGAAGGAGGGGAGAGCCTCCTCCAAATCAATTCCGCTAATCCAGCTTTGCAGAGAATATATCCCTTCCTTGCAGATTCCAAATTCTAAGGGAAGGCACATGGGCACTGCTAGGGAAGCGAGGCGCTGCATATAGAAGAATTCTGTTTTTTTAGCTTCATATTGGTCAAGAGGAGAAATGCGGAGCAGATAATGGATGCCCTTGGCATCCGTGACTTGATATTTACGGTCTGTGGACCATCCTTTATTTATCTGTTGTATGGCATTCCAGGAAGAAAACTCCATCTATGATTTCTCCTCTTTAACCCGTCCAGGAGATTTTGATTATTGCTTCAGCGGAACAGCTCTGCGCCATTCCTCCACCCGGTTTTTACCAGCGCGTTTGGCGGCGTACAGCGCCTTATCCGCCCGGTGCAGATAACTTTCGACGGTATCGGATGGTTCCAGTATGCCGTAGCATACACCAATGCTGACGGTAATCCGGCCCGTTCCCTCCGGATCATCATAAACGATACCCAGTTCTTCCACCTGAATCCGAAGCTGTTCTGCCAGTTCCAAAGCCTCCCTGTGGCTGCAGCCGAACCGTACGGCGCTGAATTCCTCGCCGCCATAACGGATCAGAAAATCATCCGGCTGTTTTAGCGTATGTTTCATTACATGGGCAATCTGCCGCAGGCAGACATCTCCAGCCTGATGACCTAGCAGATCATTATATCGTTTGAAGTCATCGATATCCAGCATAAAGATGGCGGCGGTGCCTCGTCTTTCGATTTGCTGCTGCCATTTGTCGGGCAGCAGCGCATCCAAAAAGCGGCGGTTATACAGGTCTGAAAGGGTATCGGTTATCACCAGATGATTCAGCTTCTCATTGATTTGGCGAATCTGATCATTCTGCATGGAGATGATGCGGCGGTTGAGAAAATCCTCTCGTTTATTGTGAAAGTGAAAAAAAGCGATGCAAAGGATAAAGATTATGTATATTGAGGTGTTGATACAGACGCCTCTTTTATCGATTGTCGGGTCTGCCACCAGGGGAAATGCGATCATAAAAATGAAATAACAGCCGCCGTAAATCAGCAATGACTGCCAGGGACGGATATAGAGAAGAATCGCTAAACCAATCATGACGTAAAACATGACGTCCGAGGTACCTTCGCGGCCGCGGCTGTCCATCAGGGAGATACCCACGCCCCAAAGACTGAGAAAAACCGCATAAACCGGCGCGGCGGTTACGGCATATTTACCCCGCCGCTCGGGATTCCGTTTCAGCCAGAGCAAAAAAACATAAGCCAAAACAGTGACTGTAAACAGCGAGGTATACAGGGAGAAATACAGACGATTATTGGGGCTTTCCAACCCGCGGCGGGTGAAGAAAAGCACAAAAATAATATTAAATAATTCTATCAAGAGAATGACCGGCAGACCCCATCCGGCCACTTTCATATTAACGCGACTCAGCTCCCGGTCGAAGGCGTCCTGTGCATCCTTCTCCACCCGGCCGCTGAAAAAGGCATTGATCTCGGCTTGATTGGGCAATGGTTCCCATCCCTTCCCGTTGGATTGTTTTGACTTGTTCAGTATACTACTATTTTAGTTATTTGTCTAATCCTTTGTTCTGCAAAAGTTGCAGAAATCTGTTGGCAAAGTATCGAAATATCGGTATTTTTATCCTCTGTTCACAGGTTGGGCGAAGTGCTATAATCGGAAAGAAAACAAGAGGGAGGAGGATATTATGGTTAAAGATATGACGGCGGGCAGTCCGACCAAGCTCATTTTATCCTTTTCCCTGCCTCTGCTGATCGGAAATATTTTTCAGCAGCTGTATAACATGGCGGATGCCGTGGTGGTGGGGCGTTTCATCGGCACCGGCGCGCTGGCCGCTGTGGGTTCTACCGGTGCCATTTCCTTTCTGGTTCTGGGATTTGTTATCGGCTTGACCGGCGGTTTTTCCGTGGTGATGGCCCAGCGTTTCGGCGCGGAAGATCGAGACGGCCTACGGCAGTCGGTGGCCATGTCGTTTTATATCGGCGGGGGCATGACGGTGCTGCTGACGGCAGTTAGTGTGCTGCTGACACATCCTTTGCTACGATTTATGGATACGCCTCCGGATATATATCGGGATGCCCACACCTATATCCTTATTATCTTTGCTGGTACTGGAGCCACGGTCTTTTACAATTTGGTTTCCGGTATCCTCCGGGCACTGGGGGACAGCAAAACCCCGCTGTATTTTCTGATTCTTTCCTCTCTTATCAATGTGGGACTGGATCTGCTCTTTATTATCACCTTCCGGATGGGGGTGGCTGGGGCTGCTTATGCCACAGTGATTGCTCAGGTGGTTTCTGGTCTGCTCTGCCTGGTGTATATGCTGCGCCGGTATTCGATCCTGCGGTTTTGCCTGGATGATTGGCGCTTCCGAAAAAATTGGAGCCTGCTGCATCTGAAAATCGGCCTTCCCATGGCCTTTCAGTTTTCCATCACCGCCATCGGTGTGATGGTGCTGCAAAAAGCGATTAACGCCTTTGGATCCACCACGATTGCCGCTTATACAGCCGCGTCTAAGGTGGAGATGCTGGCAACCCAGCCGCTGCAGACCCTGGGAATTACCATGGCCACCTACTGCGGACAGAATCTGGGGGCGGGAAAAATCAGCCGGATCCGCAGAGGAGTTGTCCGCAGTCTTCAGATCTGCGCGGTCTGCTGTGCGGCATGCGCCTTGCTGGTAGTGCTCGGCGGACGATTCTTTGTCGGGTTGTTTCTGGATGGAGATCAGCCGGCCGTCGTGGATCAGGCACAGCAATATTTAAATACCATTGCGGTGTTTTTCATTATGCTGGGAGTACTTTTTATATTCCGCAATGCCCTGCAGGGGATGGGCAGCACCATGGTTCCCATGCTGGCTGGTGCCATGGAATTGGTTATGCGGGTGTTGGTGGCCTTTCTTTTGCCGCCGGTGATTGGATATGCCGCCATCTGTATCGCCAGCCCGGTGGCCTGGATTGGGGCAGTGATACCGCTGACAATCTGTTATTTTCTGCTGATGCGCCGGCTGCGGGCACGTTATCCGGAAGACAAGGCGGCATCAGTCCAGGCTGTGTCTCAACATACCGATTAATCGCTGCTTTTTAGGGGTATACTAATTCCTAAAAGACCGTCTTGGGGCGGCCGCAAGGGGGAATCGGTATGCGCAAGCGTTCGGCGGTGGCGTTTTCGGGAATGCTGGTGGCGCTGATGGCGATTATTGTTCGAGTGCTGGAACTGTCTCAGGGCGGACTTTCCAAAGCAGCGGAACAGCAAAGCAGCCTGACCATTACGGTGGCGAATGTGCGCGGCACCATCTATGACCGTAATCTGCGGCCTTTGGTGAACGGCAGGACCAGTTACCGGGCTTGTGTGGCGGGGTTCCCGGAAGCCATTGCAGCGGTGGCGCCGCAGCTGGACGAGCAAGCGATGGCGGAGCTGGAAGAACGGCTGCGGACCAATCGGCCGGCGGTGGTTACGCTGGCTGAACCGCCTTCCCTGGCATCCGGGCTGGCGTTTTTTCAGGTGCCGGAACGGTATACCGGCAATCTGCTGTCCCCGCATCTGCTGGGATATCTGGATGGAGACGGCCTTCACGGAGTCACGGGAGTGGAACAGGCTTTTGACGATTATCTCACCGAGCATTCCGGTAAGGCTACTGTAACCTACAAGGTCGACGGCGCCGGCCGGCCTCTCCAGGGAGAAAACATGGTTCTCACCAACACGCTGGACGAAGCCCGGGCCGGCGTGGTGCTGACGCTGGATCAGGATATCCAGCGGATTGCGGAGACGGCGGCCAAAAAGAGCATCCAGCGGGGCGCGGTGGTGGTGATGGAACCCGCCACCGGCCGTATTCTGGCCATGGTGAGCCTGCCTTCTTTTCAGCCGGATACCGTGGCGCGCTATCTGGACTCGGAGGACGCGCCGCTGTTGAATCGTGCGCTGTGCAACTACAACTGCGGCTCTGTGTTCAAAATCACCTCCCTGGCCACGGCGCTGGAGCAGGGAATATCTCCTGACACTTGTTATACCTGCAGCGGCCAGCTGGTGATTGGTGAAAATAAATTTCACTGTCACAATCGGTTGGGGCACGGTGTTCTAAATATGACCGAAGGCTTTTCCGCCTCCTGCAACCCGTATTTTGTCCAGCTGATGCAGGCGGCGGGAGGAAAGGCGCTTTACCGCATGTCCACTTTGCTGGGGTATGACCGGTCCCTCATACTGGCGGAGGGAATAAAGACAGCCCGGGCGGTGCTTCCTTCGGAAGAGGAGCTTCTCTCTCCTGCAGCTGTAGCGAATCTTTCCTTTGGTCAGGGCTCGCTGCTGGCTTCCCCTGTTCATATTGCCCAGATGGTGGCCGCAGTGGTAAATGACGGTCAGGTAATTCGTCCCACGATTCTGCTGGGATACGCGGATAAAGAGGGAACCATCACCGAAGAGGAGCCTGCGCCGCCCCAGACGGCTTTTTCAGCGAAAACCGCCGCCACGATCCGGGAGATGATGGTGAAGGTGGTGGAGGAAGGCACCGGAAAATCCGCTCTGCCCGCTTACGGCGGTGCGGGAGGAAAAACCGGCACCGCCGAGACCGGTTGGGAACAGAAGGATAAGGCGGTGGTGCAGGGCTGGTTTGCCGGTTACTATCCCGCGGAGGAACCCCGCTATGTGATGGCGGTAATCGCGGAGGATACCAATAACACAGGCAGCAAAGCCGCGCCGGTATTCAAGGAGATTTGTGATAAAATCTATGAACTGGAGCAGAGTCGGGGCGTGGGTCATTCCCCTGCCGGTTAAGCGATTTGCTCAACGCAGGGTATGGTATGATTGCTGCCGCAATAGCTGCGGCAGCCGAAAAGCTCCGCGTATATGGTAAAATCCATATGCGCGGAGCTTTAACATTTGAAAGAATTCAGCAATCGGCTTTCAAACGGGCTTGCCGTTTTATATTCTATATTCTCTGATCTCTTCGGGTATCCTGTCGGCCGGCAGATTTTTTACAGCGTCTTCTGTACCGGCGGCGATGGCTGTATCATAATACCAGCACTTGTACTGCAATGTATTCATCGTTTTTTGCAGGGCCTCTATTTGTTTTTTTACTTCTTTCAGACGATACCGAAACATGTCCCGCCTTTTTTGCAAAGACGAATCTCCTTCTTGGCACCAAAATAGAAATTCCTTTATTTCCTTAATGGACATGCCCGCCGACTTCAAGCATTCCACCACGCGCAGGATGCTGATTTCCTTATCGGAAAAGACGCGGATTCCTCCGCTGCTGCGCATCATTTCCGGGAACATTCCTTCGCGATCATAATAGCGCAGGGTGGATATGGCAATGCCTGTGATACGAGCGGCTTCACCGATGGAATAATACATAATAAATCTCCTAAAAAATTTTCTATAAACTCTTGACCTAAACCTTACTTTAGGTTCTATAATCAAACTACACTTTAATAAAGCGTTTGTCAATATTCTTTTTAGTTATGACAGGCGCAGTCAGGAAAGGGATGCTACTATGATGCAGATGAATTTTGATTTTTACAATCCTACCAGAATTCTTTTCGGCAGCGGAAAACTGAGGGAACTGGGCGATCAGGCAATGCCTGGCAACAAAGCAATGGTCCTGATTTCCAATGGTAGATCCACCAGAGCTAACGGTTATCTTGACCGAACGCTTGAACAGCTTGCCAGAGCCGGTGTAGAGGCTGCTGTTTTCGACGGGATTATGGAGAACCCCATCAAAGATGCGGTCATGGAAGGCGCGGCTTTCGCCAGAGAAAAGGGCTGTGACTTCATCGTGGCCCTGGGCGGCGGCGCAGTGCTGGATTCTTCTGTCGCCATCTCCGCAATGGCGACCAACGAGGGTGATCTGTGGGATTATGTCTGTGGGGGAACTGGCAAAGGAAAGCTGCTTATTAATAAAGGGCTGCCTATTGTTACGATTACCACAACTGCGGGCACCGGCTCGGAAATTAATTGCTGGGGCGTTATTTCCAACCTGGAAACCAAAGAAAAGATTGGGTTCGGCGATCCTCGCCTCACACCTGTTCTCGCTGTCGTTGACCCCGAACTGATGATGACCGTTCCCCCGAAATATACCGCTTATCAGGGCTTTGACGCGCTGTTCCATAATACCGAGGTTATGATGTCCAAGGGCGTGAACCTTCTGAGCGAAACCATTGCGCTCTCTGCTATTGAAAACATCACCCGCTATCTGCCGCGTGCGGTAAAAAAGGGTGATGATCTGGAAGCACGGGAACATATCGCTTACGGCAGCACGCTGGCCGGCATCACCATGCAGCTCACCAGTACCACGGCGCAGCACAGTATGGAGCATTCCATGAGCGCCTATCATCATAATCTTCCCCACGGCGCAGGGCTGATTATTATCTCCAAGGCGTTTGCCGAATTCTTTATCCAGCGTCATGCCTGCGATGAGCAGTTTATCAAGATGGCCAGGGTTATGGGAATTCCTCATGCGGATAAGCCGGATGATTTCATCACGGCGCTTGTACAATTACAGCGGGATTGCGGCGTTGCGGATCTGAAGATGAGTGATTATGGATTTTCGCCTGATGAATCCATGACGCTGGCCAAAGGGGCTCGTTCTATGCAAGGCGGGTTATTCCAGGCCAATCCCTGCGAAATGACCGATGAAGACTGCGCTTCTGTTTTTGCCCAATCCTATCGCTGAGAATATGCGCCGGATGAGTTGCGCAAGAAAGGGAAAGCGCGGACGTCTTGACAAATCTGCTTTGGCGTCCTATACTAAAGCTATATGAAAAGGCTGTGACGGGAAGACCGGCTGTTGGATGCAGACAGAGAGGGCGGCTGTGCTGAATTTCAGCGCGCTGAAAGGCCGCCTCTGCGGGATATGGCTGGAGCCACCCCTGAGCTCTGCCGTGAAGAACGGCAGCGTTTTCCGCGTTAAGGAAATGAAAGCGGCGTCGGTTACCGGCGCAATTTGGGTGGTACCACGGAACCTCCGTCCCATTATTGGGACGGAGGTATTTTTATGGAAACGGAAAGGACGAACAAATCATGCAGTGGACTGGTCTGAACGAATTAAGGGAAAAATATCTCTCTTTTTTTGAGAGCAAGGGGCACCTGCGGCTGCCCAGCTTCTCCCTGGTACCCCAGGGGGATAAATCTCTGTTGCTGATCAACTCCGGTATGGCGCCGATGAAAAAATTTTTCACCGGTGAGGTAACCCCTCCCCGTAAGCGGGTCACCACCTGCCAGAAGTGCATCCGCACCCCGGATATCGAGCGTGTGGGCAAGACCGCCCGCCACGGCACGTATTTTGAGATGCTGGGCAACTTCAGCTTTGGCGATTATTTTAAGAATGAGGCGACTGCCTGGGCTTGGGAATTCTGCACCCAGGTACTGGAACTGCCGAAGGACCGCCTGTGGGTGAGCATTTACGAAAACGATGACGAAGCTTTTGAAATCTGGACCAAGAAGGTGGGGGTGTCGGCCGATCATATCGTCCGCCTGGGGAAGGAGGACAACTTCTGGGAGCATGGCACCGGTCCCTGCGGCCCCTGCTCGGAGATTTACTTTGACCGGGGAGAGGCGTATGGCTGCGGTTCTCCCACCTGCGGCGTGGGCTGTGATTGCGACCGGTATGTGGAATTCTGGAATCTGGTCTTCACCCAGTTCGACAGCGACGGCAAGGGCAACTACGCCCCCTTGGATCATCCCAATATCGATACCGGCATGGGTCTGGAGAGGCTGGCCTGTATCATGCAAGGGGTCAATAATCTGTTTGAAGTAGACACGGTACAGAATATTATGAAGCATGTCAGCCGGATCGCCGGGGTCACTTATGGAGAAAACGAGCGTACTGACGTTTCCCTGCGGGTTATCACCGACCATATCCGGTCCACTACCTTTATGATCGGAGACGGCGTCATGCCCTCTAACGAGGGCCGGGGTTATGTGCTGCGCCGTCTGCTGCGCCGGGCTGCCCGTCATGGCCGACTGCTGGGCATTCACGAGCCTTTCCTTTATCAGGTATGTGAGACCGTTATTGGAGAAAACCGGAGCGCCTATCCCCAGCTGGAAGAAAAGAAGGATTTCATCGCCAAGCTGATTCACTTTGAAGAGGAAGCCTTCGGCAAAACCATCGACAGCGGCCTGCAGCTGCTGGATGATATGGTGACCGCTATGGAGGGGGATACCCTTTCCGGTGAGGATGCTTTCCGCCTCTATGATACCTATGGCTTCCCAGTGGATCTGACCAGGGATATTCTGGAGGAAAAGGGCAAGACGGTGGATGAGGAAGGCTTTGAACGCCTGATGGCCGAGCAGCGTCAGCGGGCCCGGGCTGCCCGAAAAAATGCAGGCGCTGACGCCTGGAAAAATCAATCCGGAGTGATGGAACAGCTGATGCCGGGCAGGTTTGTGGGATATGAAACCCTGCGGACGGAAACGGTGATTACCGCCATCATCCGGGACAATGATATTGCCGACCGTCTGGAGGCCGGAGAGGAAGCGGCCTTGGTGCTGGAGGAGACTCCCTTTTACGCGGAAAGCGGCGGCCAGGTAGGAGATGTTGGCCAAATTATTGCTGGTGACGCTATGTTTGAGGTGACCAACACCTTCAAAAGCGGCGGCGGGGTGATCATTCATCAGGGCGTGCTGCGCAGCGGCGAGCTGGAGGAAGGCGGCGCTGTGACGGCCGAAGTGAATGAGGAAACCCGTACCGCTACTATGCGCAATCATACGGCTGCGCATCTGCTGCAGGCGGCTCTCCGTCAGGTGCTGGGCACTCATGTGGAGCAGGCCGGTCAGCTGGTGGATCCCCAGCGGATGCGGTTTGACTTCACCCATTTTTCCGCTATGACGGCGGAAGAGCTGTCCCGGGTGGAGGCGCAGGTCAACGATTGGGTTCTGGCGGGCATTCCGCTGGATATCCGGGAAATGCCCATTGAAGAAGCGCGCAAGCTGGGGGCTATGGCCCTGTTTGGAGAGAAATACGGGGATATCGTCCGGGTGGTCCGTGTGGGAGAGGTATCCGCCGAATTCTGCGGCGGTACGCATGTGGAGAATACCGGACGGCTGGGTCTGTTCCGCATCGTATCGGAAAGCTCGGTGGCGGCGGGAGTGCGCCGTATCGAAGCGGTAACGGGCAGAAATGTGCTGAAGATGATGGATGATTACCATCACCTGATGGCACAGGCCGCTGAGGCGATGAAGGCGTCTAATGTGGAGGATATCGCCCGCCGTGCCGCTCAGCTGTCTGCAGAATATAAGGGACTGCAGCGCAAACTGGAGCAGATACAGGAAAAGCTGGCTTCCTTGAAGGTGGAAGGGCTTTTCGGCGATGCCAAGGAGGTTCGCGGTATCCGGGTGGTGGCCGCGGCTTTCACCGGGACTGGAGCGGATGCGGTGCGTGCTATGTGTGAGCATTGCCGCGGATTGTCTAAGGAGAACGCGGTGGTGGTGCTGGCGGGCATCCAGGAGGATACGGGCAGCGTTTCCTTCGGCTGCTATTGTGCACCGGAAGCCATTAAACGGGGCGCCCATGCGGGAAATATTGTGCGGGAAGTGGCGGCCATCTGCGGCGGCCGGGGCGGCGGCCGGCCGGATCTGGCTATGGCCGGCGGCAAGGATTTGAGCAGGGTGGACGACGCTATCAACAGCGTGGACGACATTCTGGAAAAATTAATTCCGCAAAGCAAATAATTAGAAGCATTCAGGAGGCGGATTATATGGACTGCATATTCTGTAAAATCATTGCGGGGGAGATCCCTTCCAATAAGGTGTACGAGGACGATACCGTGCTGGCCTTCCGGGATATCGAGCCCAAGGCGCCAGTTCATATCCTGGTGGTGCCGAAGAAGCATATTACCGGCGCCGCCGACGTACAATCGGAAGACGGCGAGGTAATCGGCCATATTTTTCGGGTGATCGCTCAGGTGGCTGATCAGCAGGGCCTGACGGATTTCCGGGTTGTCACCAATAACGGTGCAGGAGCGGGTCAAACAGTGCCGCATCTGCATTTCCATATCCTGGCCGGCCGGCAGCTGGGAGAGATGGGCTGATTCCCGCCGGCAGGGGAAAGAGGGGCATACTATGCAGTTTGTGGTCATGGATCTGGAATGGAACGGTGCTTATTGCCGTCAAACCCATGGCTATTTCAATGAGATTATTGAAATCGGCGCCGTACGGCTGGATGAAAAGCTGCAGCCGTCGGGAGAGTTTCATGCCGTGATACGGCCTCAGGTCAGCGATGAACTGTCCTCCATTGTTCGGGATTTAACCAGCATTACTCCTGAGGAGTTGGAGAAAGAGGGAGTTCCTTTCCCCACCGCAATGGAAAAGCTGCAGGAATGGCTTCATTCCCGGGATGCGGTGATATTGACCTGGAGTACCACCGATCTACTGGTGATGATGGAAAACTGCCGGTATTACTATGAGGATGACCGGCTGCCGTTTATGGAGCGGTATGCGGATCTGCAGGTCTACAGCCAGCAACGCATGGGCGTGGGAACAGCTCAGCAGATCGCGTTGGGAAAGGCCTGCGAATTTCTGGGTATTGATGAGGATGGTGCAGATCTCCACCGCGCGTTGGATGACAGCCGTCTCTCCGCTCGCATTCTGCAAAGGATATATGAAGCGGATTCTTTTGCGGAGGCGGTGCGGGAGGCTGATGGAGAGTTCTATGACCGTATCCATTTCAAAACCAGCATCATCAGCGATATCGACAGTCCTCTTATCAAACGCAGTGCGTTGCAGTTCCATTGCCCTTCCTGCAATCGCAATATGCGGCGAACAGGGGAATGGCGGTTTCGCAGCCGCGCTTTCTGCGCGGATTTTCTCTGCCGAGGCTGCGGCAAAACTTACAGTGGCCGTGTTCAGTTCAAGCTGAAATATGACGGCGTGGAAATCAAAAGGCGGCTTGCGGAGCAAATTCCGCCGGAAGAGAAAACGGCGGAAGGGGAAAACGCCGATGGGTAAAAATGGCGGATTTCAACAGCTGTGGAACACCAGAGAAGGCAACCGGCTGATTGGGTTCGGATTGCCCGCTGCGGCGGTTCTTCTGCTGGGAGGAATGGCCTGGGCGGGTTTTAATCCGGTAGGGGTCTTCCCGCCATGTATCTTTCTCAGACTGACGGGATTTCATTGCCCCGGTTGCGGCACCACACGAATGGCGGCCGCTCTGCTGCGGGGAGACATTGCCGCGGCCTTCTATTATAATCCTTTTACCCTGCTGCTGGGAGCGGGCGGAGCTTTTGGCTTGTTATGGCTGGGACTGCGGACCTTTCGAAAAAATTGGCGTCCGCTGAATTTACATGTCCAGAGCCGATGGTGGCTTCTGGTACCTCTGATTCTGGTTGTGTATTGGGTGGGACGCAATCTGCCGGCTTACCAATCTTACTTTTTTTAAAAGCTAAATCCGGCTGAAAATTCGAAAAAAGAAGTTGACAAACCCGTCCGAATTCATTATAATAACATGGTGCCGCGGATACGTGGCATCCAATGGAGAGGTGGCTGAGCTGGCCTAAGGCGCACGACTGGAAATCGTGTTCAGATTAACCTCTGACGGGGGTTCGAATCCCCCCCTCTCCGCCAGATAAATGTCAAAGAAGCCGATTGCTGTAAAGCGGTTGGCTTCTTTTGTTTTAATCCACGATACTTTTAGTTAACCGCAACTGATGTAAAGTTTCTCATATTTAAAGTGAGTATACTAAAATTCAGAAGGAGGTGAGGACTATGTATGAGTGGAATTATGAAGTTCAAAAGATGATTGATTATATAGAAGAACATATACAGGAAAACCCTACACTTGACAGCATTTCTCAGCTTTTTCATTATTCAAAGTTTTACTGTTCTCGTCAGTTTCATCGTATAGTGGGCATGACACTAAAGCAGTATTTGGCAGGAAGACGCCTGTATCATGCAACGATTCAAGTTCGGGATACAAAAAAATCAATCATCGATATAGCCTTGGATTGCGGGTACTCATCCCAGGGGGCCCTGACGAGGGCTTTCCGGTATACGTATGGATGTACACCTGTCGTATACAGAAAATATCCCGTTCCGATTCCTGTTCCTATACGAAAAGTCGTCCTCAATCCTTCTCATTATATTGAAAAAGGGGTTGTCAAAATGAGTAAGACTATTTTAACCGATCCGCAGATATGGGTAGAGTATATTCCTGAACATAAGTTTATTGGTTTATACGATGCAAATGCAAAAGGCTATTGGGATTTCGAAAAGCGGCCTGATTTTGATGAAATTGAAGGTGTTTTGGAAAGTTTTATTCCGTTTCAGCATCCGGTTGTCTGGTCACACCATGCAGGCTGGTATTATCAGAAAGGGAATAAAGGATATTTCTATGGCACTGGGGTTCCGGCCGACTATGCAGGTATAGTACCGAAAGGGTTCGAATCACGGGTTATTCCGGAAAGCTATTATTTGGTCTTTGGTCATCCGAAATACGATTATCTCCGTGATAACGATGAAGTTATAAAACGTGTTGAAAAGCTTGCATGGAATTTCGACCCCAGATCAATGGGGTATGAGTGGAATGAAACACTTTGTCAGGATTACCAAAGACATATGTGGAATGATCGTGGATACCAAATTTTAAGACCGGTTAAAAAAGCATAAGAAGATGATTTATTCCGCAATGATAAAAATATTTACCTCCATGTATTTATGATTGCTGGTAAACCGTGCTAGAATTACACTTGTCACACTTATGATATCAGAAAATTCATGCGATGGTTCAAATCCCGACTTTGATTTTATCGTTGCATCTTTTTTGTATCACCCTTACATGTGCAAACGTATGCCATACTTTGCAAGCGTTAAATTCCAAATTGGAGCATTTTCAGTTACTCTTATCCTCGCTTTTACACCGTTTGATTACTCTCTCTCACACATCGCCGTAAGCTGTATATTGTTTGCGAAGGTTTTTCTATTTTAAAGAATTTGCGGGTGCGCTTTCCCTGTTCAAGTGCCATCGGATGTCTGCGTACAGCATTTTCCGCATCATATTTCCACCAAAAGAGACAGGTGTTTGCCTGTCTCTTTTGGTTTTATAACGCCTATTTCCGTTCACGAATTATTTATGCTGTGCATAAAATGAAGGGAAACAGGAGGAATGATGAATGAGTTGCAGCCAACCGTTTAGCGACGTTACCAAAAAATATTTATGTCGTTTTTATGAAATACTCGATGAAATGATCGAGGGAATGAACGGCGCAGAATTGACCGACAGTTTATCCCACAATTTTATTGTGCAGATGATCCCTCATCACCGGGCAGCTATCGAAATGTCGGAGAACCTTTTGCAGTATACGACCTTTGTTCCTCTGCAGCGTATCGCTCAAAACATCGTAAATGAACAAACCAAAAGCATTGAGGATATGCAAAGTGTCCTGACGCATTGTGCTCAGCTTTCGAATTCGCAGCAGGATCTGTGTCTGTACGAAAGGCGATTTCGTCAGATAACACAATCGATGTTTTCGCAAATGCGCAATGCATGTTCCGATAACAATATAAATGCGAATTTTATGAGAGAGATGATTCCGCATCACCAGGGCGCGATTCGGATGTCGAAGAATGTGCTACGGTTTCCCATTTGCTCGGAACTTGATCCTATTTTACAGGCTATCATTACGTCACAGGAAAAAGGAGTCCAGGAGATGCAGCATTTGCTTCGATGCATCAGTCGTTAGCAAATCAATAAATCTCTAAGCACAATATGTCGTCGTGAACTTTTATCGTTCGCGGCGGCTTCTTTTGTATAGGCTGAGACTATTCCGTTCACTGGAAAAATGCTGTCCGCGCGTTCTATGGTTATAAAGGTGACGCAGCCAAGCGCCAGTTCCAGTTGTTTTTGCCGTTATGCAGCTGCAAAATATGGCATAAAAGAGTGAATTAAGGGTTGTCAACCCAGCAGAATTCATGTAAAATAAATATCATTATTGCAAAAGCCGCCTATTGTAAATGAGAAATATCGGGATTTATCGGTGTAATGGGAGTTCTATTCCACTGGAAGGTGGTCTTCCACCACATTTTTAAAGTGTACGGGATCAACCTGCCGCAGGTTCAACCGATTGACTAGTTGGATAATCGCGTCCTGATTTAGGGAAATATCACGGATTGTACCGACAAGTTTCCAGCCTTTTGCTGTTAAAGCGAGACACTGAATGCCGTAGGAAGGATAGAGCCCTGCATATGGATATTCTTCCAGCGTACAAAATGATTGATAGAAAACAGTCGAGATGGCGCGATGTTTATCCCAATGGCTGGAGAAGGATACATCATGAGACTCTGAATCGATGCAGAGGGATCGCTGCGTAATCATATGGTCGGCTCCCTTCGTTTCCTTAATCCCAGGATTTAGCAATGTTAAAACTATACAGAGAGGAAAGGCCGACGTCAATAAGCAAACATGCAAAATTGTGTTTTGGACGGTTGGCACATGATAAATAGCATTATCGAGGGTGATAATAAGATGCTGCTTGAAGGATTGAAAGAACTGAAGGAACAGAAAAAGATGACGAATCAGGAATTAGCAGATTTGTCAGGGGTACCGTTGGGGACAATTAACCGGATTATGGCGGGACAGACAGACAACCCCAGCTTTCAGACGGTATGTGACATCACACGAGCGCTGGGAGGATCGCTGGATAAAATCGCAGGATTGAACCCAGAGGGAGAAAGAGAAAAGCCTGTCAGCAATGAGATAACAGCACTGTACAGAGAAGTTTTAAAATCCAAGGATAAATGGATCCATAGATTGTTTGTTGTCTGCTGTGTACTGATTGTATATGTATTAGGGCTTCTTGTTTTTGATCTTGCCAATCCGAATATCGGTTTTTTTCGGCGATAGGATGCATGGCTGGGTGAAAATAGCTTTTTCATGGACAGGCGGCACAGTATCCCCATCTGCGACCATTGATCTGCGGGTGGGGTACTGCTGTTTAGGGATTAGCTGGATTTCTGCTGATTGTCTCCGGTACGGGTGATCTGCGTTTGTATCTGGGAGCTGAGATGCGGCGGTGTACAATGAAAGTGTTGTTTGGCAGAGGGAATAAATCAGAATGCAGCATCACAATACGGTCCCGCCGATTTTTCGGCGGGACCGTTGGTATATGGGTATAAGGAAGACTAAGTCAATAGGTGCTCCTGTTTAGGCGTTGTGATCTGCTTGTTCCGCCTGCCTTATAGCTTCCTCCCATAATTCTGGAAAGGTCTGAGAAACAAATGATGAAAGAGGATGCGTACCTTTTAGGAGTTCCAGACGTCGGATGGCGGAAAGAATCATATTGCGGTCTTTTTGGCGCTGCGTTTTCGTTAAGCTTTCAAAGCGGTTAATCCGCAGAAGGCCCTTTTTCTCATATTGAAGAATTCGTTCGTAAGCGTCCTCTACTTTATCTGTGCCGATCACACGAACGGGTTGACGAGATACTACCGCATGGCGGATTGTGGTGTTTTTGTCCGTTTGAAAATCTCCTTCACAGGTGTAAATGATACCTTTGACGCCGCCATAGAAGAAACGAAGGCCGTTTTGAAAAGACTCGTTGTACACGGGGATTCCATCCTCCGGGATTTCAAAAGTCATCCATTTATATGGCCGGTTCCATATATAGATTGCGGCCAGAGCCTTGTAGGTAGACAAGTAAACACAGGGATAATCCAAGTTGGAATGGGGACTGGCGAAGGGTCTCAGTTCAGTCAGACCTTCCGCCACAGTGCCGTGATAGGCGACCATGATCGTCATCCTCCTAATTGTCAATGGGATTATCTGTCCATGGGAGAAATAACCGAAAGATGATCCTGCATGGATTCGTTATAAAATCGATATTGGTTTTTACCGGAATTTTTGGCAGCGCACAGCGCCCGATCAGCAGACATAAGCAGTTTTTTATAGCTGTTGCCATCTTCGGGCGCCAAGGCAATCCCCATGCTGACGGTAACATCCAAACCGTGATAATACCCATGTAGAGCCTCAAAAATGCGGCGGATAATCGGCTCAATATCCCCTCTGTAGGTCATGAAGATCAAGAATTCATCTCCGCCAATTCGTGCGGTGATGTCACCGCTGCGGGTATTATTCAATAGCTTTTGCGCCATATGCCGCAGCAGCTGGTCGCCAAACATGTGACCGTACAAACGATTGGCCTCTTTGAAGGAATCCAGATCGATAAGAAGGAGGGCAAATGTTTTTCCCTCTTCGGTAAGGGCGCTCTCCGCGATTTTCTGAACAGAGGCCCGGTTGTGCAGCTTGGTTAAGGAATCCTGTTCTGCCAACCGCTCCAGCCTGCCTGCCTGCTCTTTTTGAATATCAATAAATTTCCCGATGGCTCCCGTCACTTTTCCCGCTTCCTCATCGCTCCATAAGGGACGGGCAAGAGCTTTGAACCAATGTTCCTGTCCGTTGACATGCAGCCGGTATATACCGGCAACCACGGGATTATCGGGAGTTGCGCTTCTTAAACGACTGCGAAGGTCAAAATAATCCTCCTTGGACAACACTGCCAGGAGTTCACGGCTGCGTTCCGGATGCTCGATCAAAGCGCTGAGTCCCAGCTGGGCTGCACCCCATTCCGACAAGGTAAGCAGATCGGCATGATAGCTGTATTCAAATTGAATTTCTTCCGACATGGTCGAAAAGAAACGATATTTCACCCGCTCTTCCTCCAGCAGCGACAGCGTGCGGCTGGAGGCTCTGCCATCCGAAAGCATTTGCTGAGAAAGATGGCGGATGTCGGTTTCGGTAACCTCCCGCAGAGAGCGGATGCGCAGTTCACCCGGCAGGCTGGTTCCAACCTCTGCCAGGCAGCGCAGCAAAATCGGATTGAAAACGCCGCACTCACCGCTGAGGATCATACGCATGGCCACGTCGTAAGAATAGGCCGGTTTGTATACCCGTTTGCTGGTTAACGCATCATATACATCCGCCAGCGCAACCACCTGGGCTTCAATGGGAATTGCCTCCCCCTTTAAACCGTCTGGATAACCGCCGCCGTCATACCGCTCATGATGCCAGCGGCAGATGTTTCTGGCAATTTTGATCAGATCCTCATGATGATGCTCCAGAGAACTCTCCATCATTCTAGCGCCCACCATACAATGGGTTTGCATAACTGCGAATTCTGTCTCTGTCAGCTTGCCGGGTTTGTTGAGTATCTCCTCGGGAATGGATATCTTTCCCACATCGTGCAGGGCAGAGGCATTGATAATCAGCGCCATTTTAGAGGGAGATAGTGTATAGATGTCGGTAAGCTGATTCAGCTTGCGAAGAAGGATTTCACTGATGGTGCGGATATGCAAGACGTGCAGACCACTTTCCCCGTTTCGGAATTCCACGATATTGCTGAGAATTTCCACCATCAGGATATTGTTCTTTTCTTTTTCCAGGATCTGTTCGGTGACAACGCTTTCCAGCATTTTCTGTTTAGAATACAGAATAATGGCGTTTTTCACCCGGCGGCGGGCTATTTTTCCGTCAAAGGGACGGCTGATATAATCGGTGGCACCCAATTCATAAGCACGGTCAATGGTGGTGGGAGAGGAATCGTCCGAGATCATAATGACTGGAATGCTGTTTATCCATCCCTTTTGCTGCATAATGGACATGACTTCAAAGCCGTCCATCCGGGGCATAAGGATATCCAACAGCACCAGGGAAATCTCGGCATGCCGGCTGTCCAGCAGCGCAAGCGCTTCTAAGCCGTCCGCCGCTTCCAGTATCGCATATTCTTCGGTGAGCATATCCGTCAGCATTGAACGGTTCATCTCTGAGTCGTCCACGATCAAAATCGTATAGTTCTCTTTCATTCGATCCGCCTCCTCAGACGATGTAAATTGCCCAACTGGATCCAATGCCGTTCTAAAACAGCGGATATAAAACAATCGCCCTCAGATTATAATGCGGAATTTCACTTTTTTAAATGTAATTTTAACATTACTGGCTATAGAAATCAACCGCTAAATCGCAAACAACCGGTGCCAGGAGAAAATCCCAAAACACCGGCGGCCGTATTTTCTTGCGGCCGCCGGTGTTTTTCTTCAGCCCAGACTTACATCATAGAGCGATAAAGCGTCACGATTTCTTCCTTTGTGGGTGTTTTGGGATTGCCGGGGGTACAGGCGTCCGCCATGGCGGAATCCGCCAGAAAATCGATATCCTCTTCCTTCACGCCCAATTCGCTGACCTTTTGGGGAATCCCCACGTCAATGCCCAGCTGGCGCACCGCGTCGATAGCCGCCTGCCGATAGGCGGACTGATCCATATTTTCCACGCCCTTAACGCCCATGGCAATAGCGATTTCCCGGTAACGCTCGCCGGTGGCATCCGCGTTGTAAGCCAGCACATAGGGCAGAATAGTGGCGCAGGCGACACCGTGGGGAGCATCATACATGGCGCTGAGAGGATGGGCCATGCTATGGACGATACCCAGCCCCACATTGGAGAAACCCATTCCGGCGATGTATTGCCCCACCGTCATCGCTTCCCGTGCCTGAGGGTCTCCCGCTACCGATTGGCGCAGATTTTTCGCAATAATTTCTATGGCCTTCAAATGCATCATATCTGTCAGTTCCCAGGCGGCTTTGGTGATATAACCCTCAATGGCGTGGGTTAAAGCATCCATTCCGGTGGAAGCGCACAGTCCTTTGGGCATGCCGGCGGCCATATCTGGATCCACAATCGCCACTACCGGAATATCATGCGGATCGGCGCATACGAATTTCCGGTTTTTCTCCACGTCGGTGATCACATAGTTGATGGTCACCTCCGCTGCGGTACCGGAGGTGGTGGAAACAGCAATGATCGGCAAAGCCTTGTTCTTGGTGGGAGAGGCCCCTTCCAGAGAACGCACATCGGCAAATTCAGGATTTGTGAGAATGATGGCGATGGCTTTGCTGGTATCAATGGCGCTGCCGCCGCCAACGGCAACGATTACATCGGCGTTTTCATCCCGACAGAAGGCGACGCCTTCCTGTACATTTTCAATCGTCGGATTCGCTTTAATCCCGCTGTAAACGGCATAGGGAATCGCCGCTTTGTCCAGTACGTCGGTCACCATGGTGGCCACTTTGAACTTCAGCAGGTCGGGATCGGTGCAGACAACAACCTTTTTGCATCCCCTCGCTTTGACTTCATGGGCGATTTCCTGGATAGCTCCTTTGCCGAAATAAGAGGTTTCATTCAATACGATGCGATTCACTATGATCACTCCTCTGTTAAAAATAGGGACTGGTTTGCCAAGCCTATTATACCAGCAATTTCCCGGGAATGCAATGATGACCCGAGGATGCCCGGTCTGTTATCCTGATAAAAGCTGGATCAAAGCAAAGAGAGACGCGGCCGATGAGCGGAACCCATCTGCCTGCCGGCGCATAGAATGTAAACAGTACAAGCCGAAAGGAGGTTTTGGCTGTGGAATTCGACGTGGAGATGAAAATCGTCCATTGCTCCAATCCGGAGGAAAATCCCATTCCCCAATGGCTGCGCAAAAAGGAAGATGCCCAGAGTCCGGTGTCCGAGCCGGTGGTGTATCCCTCCTTTGTCCGCCCGATTTACGACCGATAACGGGTGATAAACGAAAGAAAAGGCGAACGGCTGTCCAACCGTTCGCCTTTTCCATTATGGGTTGATGATGGTCTGGCTGTGATTATTGGATAATCAGCAGGTACTAATGTATTCACTGATTTATCCTGCGGTCAGTCCAGGCCGAAATAGGTGAGAAGGCCGTTGTACATTCCCCGGGCAAAGCTTTGGGGATCCTGGGACAACAGCTGGGCATCGTGAGCATTGGTGAGATAGCCCATTTCCATCAGCACCGCAGGCATAGCGGTTCGGCGCAGTACATATAGACTGGGATTAGCCCGTACGCCTCGATTGGCAAGACCGGTGGCATTGTTCAGGCCGATGAGCAGCTGTTCTCCCAGATCCGCCGCCACGCTGTTCAGCCGGTAGACATAGGCTTCGCTGCCGCTGGCATCGGTATTGGTGCTGGCATTGCAGTGAAGGCTGATAAAATATTGGGCCCCCCAGCTATTGGCGGCGTTGACCCGGGCCGCGAGACTGGAAGCGTTGCTGGTTCCCAGCTGCTCCGTGGGCGAATTGCGGGAGAGGCGGACGTCGAAATTGGGATTTGCCCGCAGAAGGTTGGCCAAACGCACACCGATATCATAGGTGATATCCTGCTCACGCAATCCATTGGCTTCCGCTCCGGCGTTGGGATTGGTGGGATTGTGCCCCTGGTCGATAAAAATTTTTATCATAGGATTCTCTTCCTTTCCGAATCGAAATGAGGATGGTTCCCCTGCCCAGTATATGCCTCCGAGACAGGGAGGGTGCAGAACAAGAGCCGGACAAGCAGGTATTGTGCTTGTCCGGCTCTTGTATTCAATTTGTCGGAAGTCTGATATCAGGCGATACGCTCCTTGCGGTAGTCGGCGGCATACCACAGGGCCATAGACGCAGCCTCCTGCGCGACCGGGGCGGAGGAGCGGGATGCCGCGGCCAAACGATCAAAATAATCCACAATCCCATCGACAATTGCTTGGGTAAATTTGTCTTGATATTGTGGTTTTATCAGCAAGTCATAATTTGTCTGATTATCGTAGAAACCACATTCAATCAGTACGGCAGGAGTATCGTGCAGGCGGGTTACTTCAAAAGGACTGAAGGTAACCGGACGGCTTCTCTTGCCAAGGCTGTAACTGTCTTCCACTTTTCTGGCGTACTCATACATCCGCTGAGCCACCAGATAGGAGTATTCGTTAAAATAGTGATAGGAAGCACCTTGTCCACCGCCGGCATTCATATGGATGCTGAGAAATAAGTCGGTTCCATTGTTTCTAGCCAGAGCAGCTCTGGCGGCAAGGGTGGGATTCTGATCGGCGGTAGTGCGCGCCATCACTACTTTAGCCCCCAACGCTTCTAATTTGTCTTTTAGAAGATTAGAATACATAAGCGTAAGGGTCTTTTCGTCCAGCCCAATCGGTTTTACGGTACCCGAATTGCCTCCGTGACCGGGATCCAGAACAATTTTTATTCCCTTGAGTTTTTGTTCGGATGAATTGGCAGCCGTATTTGCCGGATGCTTAAAGGCGAAATACAGAGTACCGTCCTCTCCCCAGGTGACGGAATAGCCGTAAAAACCGCCGGCGCTGCGCAGATGCAGCCGCAGGATCATGGTATTGTTATCACCTTTGATCCATTCGGCGCTTTTGATAATAGGACTGCCGGAGAAAGCAGGAGTGGCTTTTGCTTCCGTAGTGTAGTAAAAAGTGATATCCACATGATCTGCGGTAAAGGCATCTGCATCCAACACGTCGTTGTTTTTGGTGATATCGTATTTTTGCGGATTGCCGTTGGGGTTGAGATAATACTGGGGAGCCAGCTGCAGATTATAGGGAATCCGCCAGTCGGCGCTCAGACTCAGTCTAGTATAATTGCTTTCGACTTTAGCTTCTTTCACGCCGAGGGTGTTGGCGGCAAAGTCGGTTTTAACACGTATGAGAGAGGCGTTGTTTGTATATACCCTGCGGCCGCTCCCAAGAAGATAATAGGTTCGGCCGGTAGCGGGATCGGTGACATCCTTAACATAAACATCCGTGGTGCCTTTTGGCATATAAGCATTGACCGGACGGGAAAAATCGTCGGTGGTCTTGCCGCTAAAGGTCTCGGCGTAGTTAGAGTTTACCACCACCACGTTGCCGGTAGTCAGGGTTTCCCCGCCAGAAGAGGGAGAGAGCATGGGCAGGTCACTGATTACCGGTGGAAGCTCGGTGTCTTCATCCTCATCCGGCAGCGCCGCAATGAGGATTCTGCCGCCGGTGAGACTTTTCGTGACATTTTTGTAAGTGGCATAAACCTTTATGACACCTAGATCTTGCTGCTGTCCCACGATTCCGTCGGGAAGCGTGATGGTACCGGCGTAATTGACAAAGTCCGAATTCTCGTCGCCGCTTCCCTCATCGGGCTGTACGGCGGTGGGTTTCATTTCGATTTTTTTACCATTCACCATGGCGTAAACCGTAGAATCTTTAAGTGCAACGGCACCGATAACCAAATCCGATCCGCCATTTAGAGTTACATTTTTACTGGGTGCCATGCTTTGCAGAATAATCAATTCGTAAGTGATTTTATATGTTTGTTTAACCCCGTTATTCTCGAAGGTAAAAGTATTCAGACCTTCCGAGAGATCAGCATCCAGACTAAAGTAACCATGTTCGGACAGCGCAATTTCCTTGCCATTCATCGTCAGCGGGAAATTGGGATTGCAGCTGCCGGAGAAGGAAACTTTGGACTCGTGAGTAGTATACGTGGTTTTGGTAGGACTGGAAACTTTCAATGTATCGGACACGTAATCGGACATATAATTTCCCGCCCAGGTTTTTATCAGAATTGCGGTGCTGGAGGTGTTCTTTTTCAACGCTGCCAGGGAGTTATAAGCGCTGCCCTTCCATTCCGCCGCTTCCTGGCAGGAGAGATATTGCCGGGACAGCTGATCCGAACCATTCCAGCCGGTATCCGTCGTGCCCACACGGTCGGAAGCGTGGGCGATGTACAGCGGCAGTCCCCTGGCTTTTGTCACCTGATTCCACCAATCCAGTACGGTGTTGAAGTTGGCGGTAGAGAGGTTGGTGGAACCGAAGTCCTTTACCAGGACGAAATCAAACAGCTTGTCGTCCAGCCAGTTCAGGGTATCGGCTCGGCCGTCGGTAAAATCTTCATAAAAGCCCCGGGTGCCGGAGCCACGCTCGTCCGAAGTTGCATGAGCCCAGACGGCGTTGGAGAGAAGGCCGACATAATAATCCCGGTTGATGGAGCGGACTGCCTGAACCGCATCGGTAACCGCCTCTTTGATGCAGTTGGACATAAATTGATTGAAATCGACTTCCGGCGCCTGCTGCTGATGGGCTTCTTCGCTGCCCTTATCCTGGTAAGCATAGCTGTAGTCTTCAATGAGATAACCATCCAAGGCGTAACGGGAGGCCGCTTCCGCGGCAGCGGTTTTGATCTTTTTCCGATCAGCCTCCAGTGTAGGATCCCAACCCTTTTCTTCGCTCACATGGCAGTCCAGAATACCGTAAATATAGATGCCTTTATCCCGGGCGCACTGCAGGATATAGGCCAGAGGATCAAATGCCTCGCCGTTTTCTTCCGGAAGGGCCGCCGCTTCATAGACTGTGGAAGGATACAGGGCCTTGCCGTTGTAAAGCAGCGGGATTAGCACTGTATTGAATTCCCACTCCTTCAGAGAAGCAAAAGCGCTGTCGATCTGTTTCTTGATCTGGGCGGCGGTTTCCTTCCCGCTGATGAGATAATCCGTGCCGGCGGTAAGCCAGACACCCCGCATCAGATCCGGGCGGGCGTAGTTTCCGCTTCCTTGGATGAGAGGGGGCGGGAGGTTCGGTTCGCTGTTGTCGGATGAATTGGAGGAGTCGGAGGAAGAATTCCCGGAGGGAGCAGAGGAAACGGCGCTGCCGCCGGAAGATAAGTCTCCCGGCTGGGAAGCGGCCTGGAAAATTCCCGACAAGGTATCCAGTACGCCATTGTTCACCAGCAGGATACCCGTTATAATAAAAATGGCCACCACCGCACACACGATGGTACTGATAATCCATTTGGTAGGCAGCTGTCTTTTTTTCGCATGTGAAGCCATAACGTCCTAATCCTTTCCACGTCTGTTCTGCGCTTTTTCTGTCTACTGCAGCAAGGGAAGCAGATTGGCGACTTCCCGTTTCGCCACGTTGCGGTCATAGGTCTGTCCGGATGGAGCGCTGACGGAATCCGGAATAAAATAAGTATAACTGTAAAACATCATTCCGCCCGTTTTTTTTCGGCGCAGCAGCTCCACCGAGCGCTTCATGATATCGTCGTTTTTCGCCCATTCCAGCTTGCCGGAACCGGCCCAATTATCGGGAGACAGGCCGATCTTATAAATCCCCAGTCCTATGTACAGCTTCACCGAGGAGTCGGGTTTGAAAGCCAGCCACTCTTCCAGGCATTGATCAAATTTAGAGGTCTGATGTTCGAATCCAAAATAGATCTGAGGACACAGATAATCCACATAGCCCGGCTTCTGCAGCCATTTTACCGTATCCGCGTAGCCTTGTTCCCGGGTTTTGACGAAATCGTGAGACGGGGAGACTCCGAAGACACAGCCCGGTTTGGTGTGTGCTTTATTGTAAACGCTACTGATAAGCGCGTCCACATGGGTACGCCGCCAGTTCCCGATATTCATCCGGCCGCCGGCGGCTTCATAATCGGCTTTTTCAAAATCCGCCGGACTTGTGGCGGACAATACGCCTGCAGGATAAAAATAATCGTCGAACTGAATTCCGTCAATGTCATAGGCCAGCAGTTCCTGAATCCCGGCCAGAATCAGCCCTTGCGCAGCCAGTGAGGTAGGGGCGTACCAGTAGCCGGGAGAATCGGCTTTATCTTTGAAATAGGGAATCGGCTCTCCTTTATAGGAGTTGACTCGATAGGACAGATTGCGGCCAATGCGATAGGGATTCACCCAGGCGTGAAGTTCCAGGCCACGGGCGTGAGCCGCCTGTACGGCATATGACAAGGGATCAAATCCGCTGTTCAACAGGCTTGTCACGGAAGCAGCCGGCTGAAACAATTTGGACTGATAATAGGCGTCGCTATTGGCCCGGACGTGGAAGATCACCGCGTTCATACCGAAAGAAAGGCAGTTGTCCATCATCCCGTCAATCGATTGCTTGGCTTGAGCGGCCGTTTTATTTTTGAACATGGAATTCAGTTCTATGTAAGATACCCAAACGCCCCGAAATTCTGTATCGGTGTCATCCGGTGGTTTGACAGTGGGAGTGCTAGGATCAGGTGCCGATGACGGTTCAGAAGCGTCGGAGGAAACAGCGGAAGAAGGGCGGGTAGTATAAGGGGTGGTGCTGTTTGACGGGGCTTCTTCGGTGACACCGGTACTGTTTGCGGCACTGGAGGAAGAGGCGGCGGTGGAACCGCCGGATGATGTCGCACCCGGATCGGAACCGTCGGAGACGCTGTCTGGCTGAGTTTCCGATTGGGCTGGCCGACTCTCGTCCGACTCAGGCGAAGAGGGGACGGGATAGTTGATTTCACAGCCTGCCAGCAGCAAACAGCAAAGCAGGACGGAGAAGAACCTTCGTTTCATAGTGCCTCCCAATAAATGTCATGCATGTCTTATATTGTATCGGTTTGTATCCTTCCGGTCAACCGATTTCGACAAAAAAATACAACCCCAACATATTCCAGCGTCGAAAAGCAGCCTTGACGATTTTTCCCTTTGTCTGTACAATGAGATGCAAAGGAAGTGTGTTATTTCTAATTTTATGCGTGAGGAGGCCCGTCCATGCCCCCGGTTTTGAGGTTTGTTTTGGCCTATCTGGCGGTTATCAGCCTGATCGCCTGCGTGGTGACCGTTTTGGACAAACGGCGGGCACGGAAAAAAGAATGGCGGGTGCCGGAACATACGCTGCTTCTGTTGTCGATTTTGGGCGGATCAGCAGCCATGTACATCACCATGAGGATCATACGTCATAAAACCCAGAAGGCAAAATTTATGGTGGGGATACCGGTGATTTTCATGCTGCAGCTTATGGCCACGGGTTTTGTCGTTGGAAAGCTGCAGGGCTGGTTCTGAAAAAATAGTGGATCGTCCGCCCGTGTTTGTTTCAATTAGAGGTGATGAAAATGATTGTTTGTGTCCTGACTCTTCGGCTTCATGTCCCTTGGGTACATTCGCTGAAGGAAAAGCGGATGGAGGTCAAAAGTCTTCTGGCGAAGCTGCGGAACAAATTTAATATAGCTGCAGCAGAGGCGGATGAACAGGACAGCCACGCCTTTATTGTCATCCAGACGGCGGCTCTGGCGGCGGATAACGCCCAGGCAGACAGCATCATGGACAATGTGCTCTCTTTTGTGGAGGCTAACACCGAAGCGGAAATCCTCAGCGTGGAACGGGAGCGGCGGTAAAACGAGCAGGTGAAAGTTCACAGAATGTTCAAATCCAGCACATGTAGAGAACAGCCGAGCTTTGTATCCTATTATCTGTGCGCCCGGTGTTCCGGCGGGCTGTATTGTGTATCGGAACGGGAATAACCGCCGACGGCGGTGAAAGGAATGGTTGAGCGATATGGGTAAAGGTGCGCGGAAGCGGCAGAAGGCGGTCCAGACCCGTCAGGAACAGGAGCAGGCCCGGCTGCTGGCTGCCAAAAAGAAAAAGAGGAATATTCTTCTGGGAATCGCTGGAGGCGTGGTAGCTTTGGTCGTTGTTGCCGCCTTGGTTGTGAATGGCGTACTCACGGCCTCAGGTTGGTATCTGAGCCGAACGGTATCGGTGATATCCTCGTCCTATGACATCGATAACGCCATGATGTCCTACTTTTTCAGAAATCAGTACGCCAGCTATTTACAGAGCAATTCCGGTTCCTCCAGCGGGCCGGACACCACAAAATCTTTGAAATATCAGAGCTACTCCTCCACCCAGACTTGGTTCGATTACTTCATGTCCAAGGCCAAATCCCAGGTAGAGACGCTGGTGATTCTGGCAGAGGCGGCGCAGAAGGCGGGAGTTGCTCTGAATGATGCGGACAAGGCCGACATTGACGAGACCTTTACCGATTTGAAGGCCGCCGCAGAAAAAGAAAAAAAGAGTTATGAGAAATATTTGGCCTCACTGTACGGCAATGGCGTAGGTGAAGGAGACATCCGCAAATGCCTGGAACTGTCCTCTTTAGCCACCAAATATTATCAGGAACTAATGGATGGCTTTACTTATTCGGACGAAAAGCTGGAAGAGTATTTTAAAGAGAATAAAAACGCCTATCTGTATTTGGATTACAAGAGCTATACGCTGAAATCGGATATCCCAGACGGCGCCACGGATGATGAAAAGAAAACCATCAATGCCGAGACCAAGAAGGCCGCCGATGAGCTGGCAGCCTGTAAGACGGCAGAGGACTTCGATGCATGGCTGACGGCTTATATGAAGAAGGACCCCGCCACCAGCAGTTTAAGCGATGAGCGGATTGCGGAAAAAGTGGCCGCTACGCTGTACCAGGATTTTGCCTATTCTACTTCCGGTGATTTTGGCAAGTGGGCTTTTGATGAAGAGCGCAAGGCAGGGGACACCACCGTTATCGAGGGAACCAACCAATATACCGTTTATTATCTGGTGAAGACCGCCGCCCGGCAGGAATACGCCACCAAGAATGTGCGGCACATTCTTTTCAACACCAGCAATTACGAATCTGCCGACGAAGCCAAGGCAGAAGCGGATAAGATTCTGGCCCAGTGGGAATCCGGCGAGAAAACGGAAGCAGCATTCGCGGCACTGGCAAAGGAACACAGCGAGGACGGCGGTTCCGCTTCTGAGGGCGGGCTGTATGAAAATGTCCGGAAGGGTGTCATGGTAACCGAGTTCAACAACTGGATCTTTGACGATGCGCGCAAGGCGGGCGATGTGGAAATTGTCAAGACCAGCTACGGTTATCATATTATGTATTTCGTAGGAGACGGTATCCCTGCTTGGAAAGCAGCGGTGACCGAAGAAATGAAAAACGACGATTATGAGGCAAAATTCAAGGAGTTCAGCGATGACTATTCCGTACTTTTTTATGATGGAAAACTGAATAAGATCAATGCTTAATACCAAATAAAATGAAAGGAGGGGAGATCCTGAAATCTCTCCCTCCTTTCATTTTTATTATAAACGTCGTCCAGGCAGGATCAGGGGCCGGCCGTAAACCGCATCCCGGCCCAAATGCTGTTCAATTTTTAGCAGACGGTTGTATTTGCACACCCGGTCGGTTCGGGCAGGGGCGCCGGTTTTGATTTGACCGGTCCCCAGAGCCACGGCGATATCCGCGATGGAGGTATCCTCCGTTTCCCCGCTGCGATGGGACAGAATGGCGCGGTAACCATTGGCGTGGGCGAGGCGTACGGTTTCTATGGTTTCCGATAGAGTTCCAATCTGATTGGGCTTTACCAAAACCGCATTGGCGCTTCCTATAGCGATACCCTGTCGCAGCCGTGAGGGATTGGTGACAAACAAATCGTCGCCGACAATCTGCAGCCGATCTCCCAAAACTTCCGTGAATCGGCAGAAGCCGTGGAAATCGTCCTCCGCCAGTGGATCCTCCACAGAGATCAGGGGATATTTTCGGGACAAAGATTCAAAGTAGGCGATCAGATCCTCCCGTGTCAGCCGCGTGCCCCGTTTGGGCAGACGGTAGCCGCCCTCATCCTCCGCCCACTCGCTGGCAGCGGCATCCAGGGCGATGCAGATATCCTCCCCCGGACGAAAGCCGGCGGCTTCAATGGCAGCGGTAAGCAGCTGGAGCGCCTGTTCATCATCCTGAAGATCAGGTGCGAACCCGCCTTCATCCCCTACGCCGGTGGAAAGCCCTTGGGACCGCAGAAGGTTTTTCAGCGCCCCGTAAACGGCCGTGGCCATCCGCATGGCACCGTGGAAGGAATCCGCGCCTACCGGCATGATCATGAATTCCTGGATATCCACGTTGTTGTCCGCGTGAGCGCCGCCGTTGAGGATATTCATCATAGGCACGGGGAGAATGGAGGCCGCCGCGCCGCCGATATACCGATAGAATATCTGCCCGGCTGCCGCCGCCGCGGCTTTGGCGCAGGCCAGGGAAACCGCTAGAGTGGCGTTGGCGCCCAGCCGGGATTTGTTGGGTGTGCCGTCGGTTTCGATCAGCAGTCGGTCGATGGTTCCCTGACAGTCTGCGGGCAGCCCCAGCAATACCGGTTCGATTGTTTCATGGATGTTCTCCACCGCCCGTGAAACGCCTTTTCCACCATAGTAAGCGCTGTCGCTATCCCGCAGCTCCACCGCCTCATGGCGGCCGGTGGATGCGCCGGAAGGCACGCTGGCGCAGGCGGCCACGCCACTTTCCAGGATTACTTCAGCCTCAACGGTAGGCGTGCCCCGGGAATCGAAAATCTGTCGGCCGGCAACAGATGCTATGCGATTGGAAGCCATGGCTAAACCTCATTTCTTTTCATTTATCAAGCAGTAGTATATCCAATCGCGCGGAAGATAAACGGGTCCGCTGATAAGCCGCAGCAGATAGTAGGGATTAAACATTGTTTTTGGTTCCATCAAAGAAAGCCGGCTGCCGTTATTCCGCAGGTGGGGGAATCAAGGGCTTCGGCGGCCCTGCCGGAACGGGGGAGGCGGTCCTCAATTCCTTCACTACGCTGCGGCTGAGAGGGATCGCCAGAAGAAAAGTGGCGATGTCTGCAACAGGCTGACTGATCTGTACGCCGGTTAATCCCAGCAGAGCGGGAAAGAGAAAGATGGCGGGAAGGAAAAACAGACCCTGCCGCGCTAAAGATAAGAGAGAGGCTTTGCCGCTTTTACCGATGGTTTGCAACAGCATGTTGGCAATGATGATATAGCCGCTCAAGGGCAGGGTTATACATTGAAATCGCAGGGCTCTGGCACCGATGGCGATAACCTCGGCGTCGTCCCGGCGGAAAATCTGCACCACCTGTGGGGACAGCAGAAGTCCGGCGGCCGCCAGCACCACCAACAGGCAGGATGCCAGCCGGAGACAGAAGCGATAGGCATCCAGTACCCGGTCGTTACGTCCCGCGCCGTAATTGAAGCCCGCTACCGGTTGGAAGCCCTGACCGAACCCCAGTAGGGCGGAAAGGGCGAACTGAGATACCTTGGAGACAATGGCCATGGCCGCAATGGCGGGATCGCCAAAAGGCTTGGCGCTGAAATTCAGACAGACGATGGACAAGCTCGCCAGCCCCTGCCGGTAAAAGGAAGGCATGCCGGTACGAAGAATTTCCCGGTGAATCTGCCATTGAAAAGAAAAGTTTCGGAGACGGATGGCGATATTGCCGCCCCGGCCGCAGCCCCACAGCAGAATGCAGAAGCTGATAAACTGGCTGATAATGGTGGCCAGAGCCGCGCCGCCGGTTCCCATTTTCAGCCCAAAGATAAACAGAGGATCCAGCAGAATATTCAGTATTCCGCCGGTGCCGATGCCCAGCATGGCGTAAATGGCGCTGCCCTGATAGCGCAGTAGGTTGTTAAGTACAAAGGAAGCGGCCATCCAAGGTGCGCCCAGCAGAATATAGCGTATGTATTCTCGGGCAAAGGGGAGAATGGTATCCGTAGCGCCCAGCAGCCTGGTCAGCGGGTCGAGAAAGATCAGTCCCAAAATGGTAAGTAGCAGACCGACGAAGAGAGAGGTGAAAAATCCGGTGGCAGCCACCCGAGCGGCTTTTTCATTTTTTCTCTGTCCCAGCATCCGGGCTACATAATTACCGCTTCCCATGCCTAAGGTGAAACCCACGGCCTGAATGACCGCCATCAGGGAAAAGGCTACCCCCACTGCGCCCGTGGCGCTGGTGGCTCCGTCGCCTATTTGACCAATGAAAAAGGTATCGGCCATATTATAAATTGAGGTAATAAGCATACTGATAACGGTGGGCACCGCCAGTGTGCAGACCAGCCGTTTAACAGGTGTTTCGGTCATTCGGTGAAATTTTTCCTCCGGGCTTTCCGGTTCTTTTCGCATGAAATCATTCCTTCCGTCTATCTCTTTGCCAGTTCGCTGCTGTTTTTTGCGAGAACAAAGACAGAATGGCCTTTAAATGTCCAAATATTGAACAACCCTTCCGGGAGTTTCACGGCTTTAGAATTGCCGAAAACAGTGTATAAAAATCACCCATTCTTCCAATAATTGGGATATTGGCGGTTTATACATAAAAAAAATTGCCAATTTGCAAAAAGCAATTGACAAAGTAAATATAATACTGTATTATAGTATACTGCACAATCATGGGAAGATATGCCTGTTTACAGATACAGTATAGCACACAATGTGAAAATTGGCAAGAGGCTTCCTAAAAATTTCTGGCAACTTTCTCTTTCTGCCGTGGATACCGTCATCCGGGCCGCTGGATGAATTCATTTTGTGAAACGGGATTTCGGTGAGACAACCAAAAAATAGGAACAGGAGTGATCAAGCCTATGGCGAATGTCAAACCGGTTAAGCTGGGCAACAATGTTCGCATGAGCTTTGCCAAAATCAATGAGGTACTGGATATGCCCAACCTCATTGAGGTGCAGAAAAACTCTTACGAGTGGTTCTTGAAGGAGGGACTCAAGGAAGTCTTCAACGATGTTTCCTCCATAACGGATTACACGGGGAACCTGGTGCTGGAGTTTATCGATTATCGCCTGGACGATACGCCGAAATATACCGTGGAGCAGTGCAAGGAGCGGGATGTGACCTACGCCGCCCCTCTGCGGGTTCGCGCCCGGCTGCTGAACAAGGAGACCGGTGAAATCAAGGAATCCGAAGTCTTTATGGGAGATTTTCCCTTGATGACCGACAGCGGTACCTTTGTTATCAACGGCGCCGAGCGAGTTATCGTATCCCAGCTGGTGCGTTCTCCCGGCGTTTATTACGGAATGAACTACGACACCACCGGCAAGAAGCTTTTCAACGCTACGGTGATCCCCAACCGGGGCGCCTGGCTGGAATATGAGACCGATTCCTCCGATGTGTTTTATGTGCGCATCGATAAAAACCGCAAGCTGCCGGTGACGGTGTTTGTCCGGGCGTTGGGTTTGGGCTCTGATGCGGAACTGCTGGATTTCTTTGGCGATGACGAGCGGATTCATGCCACCATTGAAAAGGATATCACCAAGAATTCCGAGGAAGCGCTGCTGGAGGTTTACCGCAAGCTGCGTCCCGGCGAGCCGCTGACGGTGGAGAATTCTCAGCAGCATTTGGACAGCCTCTTCTTTGATCCACGCCGGTATGATCTTTCACGAGTAGGCCGCTATAAGTATAATAAAAAATTAGGCCTTTCCAACCGACTGGCCGGCTGCCGGCTCAGCCGACCGGTGATCGATCCCGCCACCGGCGAAGTGTTGGCAGAGGCTGGGGAGATCATCAACCGCGCCCGGGCCCTGGAAATGGAGGACGCGGGCGTCACCGTAGCCTATGTAGCCGTGGAAGAGCACGGTGAGGACCGGGAAGTCAAAATCGTTACCAACGGCATGGTGGATATCACTAAGTATGTGAACTTTGACGTGGCGGAGCTGGGAATCAACGAGCGGGTGCGGTACTCCGTTCTGCGGGAGATCCTGGATGCCAGCGAAACAGAAGACGCTCTGAAGGAAGCCATTCGTCAGCGGGCTGGAGAGCTGATCCCCAACCATATCATCATTGACGACATGCTGGCTTCCATCAACTATATCAACTGCCTGGCCCACGATGTGGGTACAGTGGATGATATCGATCATCTGGGCAACCGGCGTATCCGCAGTGTTGGCGAACTGCTGCAGAATCAGTTCCGTATCGGCTTCTCCCGCATGGAGCGGGTGATCCGGGAGCGCATGACGCTGCAGGCTCAGGATATGGATGTTATCACGCCTCAGGCACTGATCAATATCCGCCCGGTGGTGGCTGCCATTAAGGAATTCTTCGGCTCATCGCCTCTGTCTCAGTTCATGGATCAGACCAATCCTTTGGCGGAACTGACCCATAAACGCCGTCTCTCCGCCCTGGGCCCCGGCGGTCTGTCCCGTGACCGGGCCGGATTCGAAGTCCGCGACGTTCATTACAGCCATTACGGCCGTATGTGCCCTATTGAGACGCCGGAAGGTCCGAACATCGGCTTGATTTCCTATTTGGCTACCTTTGCCCGAATCAATGAATACGGCTTTGTGGAGGCTCCCTTCCGTCGGGTGGATAAGACCACCGGCGTGGTGACCGACGAAGTGGTGTATATGCCCGCCGACGTGGAGGATGACTTCATTGTCGCTCAGGCCAACGAACCCCTGGACGAAGAAGGCCGCTTTGCTCGCCCGAAAGTTAACGCCCGTTACCGGGATGAGTTTCTGGAGATCGACCGGGAAAAGGTCGACTATATGGACGTCTCTCCCAAGATGGTCGTCTCCGTGGCCACGGCCATGATTCCCTTCCTGGAAAACGACGATGCCAACCGCGCCTTGATGGGCTCCAACATGCAGCGGCAGGCGGTGCCGCTGCTGAAAACGGAATCCCCTATTGTAGGCACCGGTATGGAATACAAAGCAGGCGTCGATTCCGGCGTCTGCGTGCTGGCGAAAGAAGCGGGTACGGTTGTCTCTGTTTCCGCCGACCGTGTGGTGATCCGCCGGGATAAGGACGGCCAGCAGGACACTTATAAGATTATCAAGTTTATGCGCTCCAATCAGGGCACCTGCACCAATCAGCGCCCGGTGGTGAGCCATGGCCAGCATGTGGAGAAAGGCGAGGTTATTGCCGACGGTCCCTCCACCAGCGGCGGTGAGATCTCCCTGGGTAAAAACGTCCTTATCGGGTTCATGACTTGGGAGGGCTATAACTATGAAGATGCCGTTCTGATCAATGAAAAGGTTGTGCGGGACGACGTGTTCACCTCCATCCACATTGAAGAGTATGAAATCGAGTCCCGGGATACCAAGCTGGGACCGGAGGAAATCACCCGGGATATCCCCAATGTGGGTGAGGATGCGCTGAAGGATTTGGACGAGCGCGGCATCATCCATATCGGCGCCGAGGTGCGCTCCGGTGATATTCTGGTGGGTAAGGTTACTCCCAAGGGAGAGACTGAGCTGACCGCTGAAGAGCGGCTGCTGCGCGCCATTTTCGGCGAAAAGGCCCGAGAGGTGCGGGATACCTCCCTTCGGGTGCCCCACGGCGAATACGGTATTATCGTAGACGTAAAGGTTTTCACCCGAGACAACTGTGACGAGCTTTCTCCCGGCGTCAATATGGTGGTGCGCTGCTATATCGCGCAGAAGCGGAAGATCAGCGTGGGCGACAAAATGGCGGGACGCCACGGTAACAAGGGCGTTGTTTCCCGCATCCTGCCCAGCGAGGATATGCCCTTCCTGCCCGACGGGCGTCCACTGGATATCGTCCTCAATCCCCTGGGCGTGCCCTCCCGTATGAATATTGGACAGGTGTTGGAGGTCCACCTGGGTTATGCCGCCGCCGCTTTGGGCTGGAAGATGATGACCCCGGTTTTCGACGGTGCCCATGAACAGGATATCCAGGAACTGCTGGAGCAGGCCGGCAAGCGTCGGGACGGCAAGACTATTTTGTATGACGGCCGTACAGGCGAGGCTTTCGATAATCCGGTTACCGTTGGTTATATGTACTTCCTCAAGCTCCATCATCTGGTGGACGACAAGATTCACGCCCGTTCCACCGGCCCCTATTCGTTGGTGACCCAGCAGCCTTTGGGCGGCAAGGCCCAGTTCGGCGGCCAGCGGTTCGGAGAAATGGAAGTGTGGGCGCTGGAAGCTTATGGCGCCGCTTACACCCTGCAGGAAATCCTCACCGTGAAGTCTGATGACGTGGTGGGCCGCGTCAAGACCTACGAAGCCATTGTCAAGGGTCAGAACGTGCCCCAGTCGGGTGTGCCGGAATCCTTTAAGGTACTGGTAAAAGAACTGCAGTCTCTGGGTCTGGACATCAAGGTGCTCAATAAAGATAAACAGGAGATCGATCTCAAGCAGACCTTTGAGGACGACGACGATCTGAACATGGTCACCGTGGATGACGCCGCGTTCTCCCACGTGACGGATGAGGGCGACCTGGACGGCTATGGCGTGGAAGAGCCTGAGGTGCCGGAAGAAGAATTGCTTCTGGACGAAGAGGAGCCGGATGATTACGTCTCCGATGCGCTGCTGGACGATGAAATGTAAGAAAGGGAGGGCTGATAGTCTATGATGGAATTCAATGTTTTCGATTCGATTAAAATTGGGTTGGCTTCTCCCGAACAGATCCGCAGCTGGTCTCACGGCGAGGTTAAAAAGCCGGAAACCATCAACTACCGCACCCTGAAACCCGAACGGGACGGTCTGTTCTGCGAACGGATCTTTGGACCGATGAAGGACTGGGAATGCCATTGCGGCAAGTACAAGCGCATCCGCTACAAGGGCAAGATCTGCGACCGCTGCGGCGTTGAGGTTACCCGGGCCAAGGTGCGCCGGGAGCGTATGGGTCACATCGAGCTGGCCGCGCCGGTTTCCCATATTTGGTATTTCAAAGGCATTCCCTCCCGGATGGGGCTGATTCTGGATATCTCCCCCCGGATGCTGGAGCAGGTTCTCTATTTCGCCTCCTATATTGTGGTGGATCCCGGCCGGACCCCCCTTACCAAGAAGCAAATCCTTTCCGATAAGGATTACCGCGATATGCGGGAGAAATATGAGGATGAGTTTGACGCCGGTATGGGTGCCGAATACATCCAGAAGTTGCTGGCGGAGATTGATCTGGAGGCCTTGTCCAAAGAGCTGAAGGACGAATTGGAAAGCGCCACCGGTCAGAAACGCGCTCGGCTGCTCAAGCGGCTGGAAGTGGTGGAGTCCTTCCGCCTTTCCGGCAACCGCCCCGAGTGGATGATCCTGGACGTGGTGCCGGTAATTCCGCCGGATATCCGTCCGATGGTACAGCTGGACGGCGGCCGTTTTGCCACCTCCGACCTCAATGATTTGTATCGCCGGGTGATCAACCGCAACAATCGATTGAAAAGGCTGCTGGAGTTGGGCGCGCCGGACATCATCGTCCGCAATGAAAAGCGGATGCTGCAGGAAGCGGTAGACGCCTTGATCGATAACGGCCGCCGCGGCCGTCCGGTCACAGGCCCCAACAACCGGCCGCTGAAATCCCTTTCCGATATGCTGAAGGGTAAGCAGGGGCGTTTCCGGCAAAACCTGCTGGGCAAGCGCGTCGACTATTCCGGCCGTTCGGTTATCGTCGTGGGTCCGGAACTGAAAATGTATCAGTGCGGTCTGCCCAAGGAGATGGCGCTGGAGCTGTTTAAGCCTTTTGTTATGAAGCGGCTGGTGGAAACCGGCGCTGCCGGTAATATCAAATCCGCTCGGAAGATGGTGGAGCGGGTACGTCCCGAGGTGTGGGACGCTCTGGAAATCGTCATCAAAGACCATCCGGTGATGCTCAATCGTGCGCCCACCCTGCACCGTCTGGGTATTCAGGCGTTTGAACCGGTGCTGGTGGAAGGCCGCGCCATCAAGCTGCATCCTTTGGTCTGCACCGCTTTCAACGCTGACTTTGACGGCGACCAGATGGCTGTGCATGTGCCGCTGTCCGCGGAAGCGCAGGCTGAAGCCCGTTTTCTGATGCTGGCCGCCGGCAATCTGCTTAAACCCTCCGATGGCCGTCCTGTGGCCGTGCCCACCCAGGACATGGTGTTGGGTTCTTACTACCTTACCATCGATAAGCCCGGCGAGCCGGGAGAGGGCAAGGTGTTCCGGGATGAAAACGAGGCAATGATGGCTTACAATGAGAAGGTCATCGGCCTCCATGCCAAAATCAAGGTCCGCCGCTTCCTGGAGATTAACGGGGAGATGAAGCATAAGCTGGTGGAAACCACCATCGGCCGCATCATCTTCAACGGCCCGATTCCCCAGGATCTGGGATTTGTGGACCGTTCCACTGAGGACAGCCTCTTCCTTTATGAGATCGATTTCAAGGTGGGGAAGAAGCAGCTTTCCAAGATCATTGAAAAATGCATCAAGGTCCACGGCACCGCCCGTACCTCCGAGGTGCTGGATGCTATCAAGTCTCAGGGATATAAATATTCCACCCGGGGCGCTCTGACGGTGGCTGTCTGCGATGCGGCCATCCCGCCGGAGAAAAAGGAGCTCATCGCCGAGGCGGAAGCCAAGGTTGACACCATTACCAAGCTGTTCAACAAAGGTCTAATGAGCGACGAGGAGCGGTACCGCGGGGTTATTACCACCTGGAACGAGACCACCAATAAGGTCACCGAAGCGCTGAACAATAATATGGATCCTTACAATCCTATTTATATGATGTCCGACTCCGGTGCCCGCGGATCCATCGCGCAGATTCGTCAGCTGGCCGGTATGCGTGGTCTGATTGCCAATACCTCCGGCCGTACCATCGAGGTTCCCATTCGGGCCAACTATCGTGAAGGTCTGAATATTCTGGAATACTTCATCTCCTCCCGCGGTGCCCGGAAGGGCTTGGCCGATACCGCTCTGCGGACCGCCGACTCGGGTTATCTGACCCGCCGTCTGGTGGATGTGGCCCAGGATGTGATCATTCGGGAGCATGACTGCGGTACCCATGAAGGCATTGAAGTCTATGATATCCGGGACGGCAAGGAACTGATCGAACCGCTGACGGAACGTTTGGTGGGCCGGTATTTGGCGGATGATTTCTGCGATCCGGAGACCGGCGCGGTGGTCGTCAGTCGCGATAAGATGATGAACGACGCCGATGCCGATCTCATCGTTAATAAGTATGGTGTCAAGCGGGTTAAGATTCGTTCGGTGCTGACCTGCGAATCCAAGCAGGGGGTCTGCGCCCGTTGCTATGGTTCCAACCTGGCGACGGTGGATCCGGTTTCTGTCGGTGAGGCGGTGGGTATTATTGCCGCTCAGTCCATCGGTGAACCGGGCACTCAGCTCACCATGCGTACCTTCCACACCGGCGGTGTTGCCTCCGCTGAGGATATTACCCAGGGTCTGCCTCGAGTTGAAGAGCTGTTTGAGGGCCGGAAGCCCAAGCACCTGGCGATTATCAGTGAAATCGACGGTGTGGTTCGCACGGGTGAGGAAAAGAAAAAGCGGATGGTTTACGTTACCAAGAACGAGGATGGCAATGTGGACGAACGCAGCTACGTCATCACCTACGGTTCCCGTGTGCGGGTCAACGACGGCGATTTTATCCGGGCGGGCGAACGGATCACCGAAGGTTCCATCAATCCTCACGATATTCTGGCGGTTATGGGTCCTGAGGCGGTGCAGAATTATTTGATTCAGGAAGTACAGCGTACCTACCGTATGCAGGGTGTTGACATCAACGACAAGCACGTGGAGGTTATTGTCCGTCAGATGATGCGCAAAGTGCGCGTCGACGAGGCGGGGGATACCTACCTGCTGTCCGGCGCCCTGATCGACCGCTCTGAGTTTGATGCGGAAAATGCCCGGGTCCGCGCCCGTATCGATGCGGGAGAGATTCAGCTCAAGGAGGCTACCTGCTCTCCGGTGCTGTTGGGTATCACCAAAGCCTCGTTAGCTACCGACAGCTTCCTCTCCGCCGCTTCCTTCCAGGAAACCACCCGGGTGCTTACCGAAGCCGCCATCAAAGGCAAGGTGGATCCGTTGATGGGGCTGAAGGAAAACGTTATCATCGGCAAGCTGGTCCCCGCCGGTACGGGAATGCAGTGCTACTCCGACGTGGAGGTCATTGACACCCATGCCAGTGACAACGATCCTTATGTTACGGCACTGCGTGGGTTGCTGGATACCGGCGATGGGGAAAATGCCGACGAAAATGAGGCGGAATCCGCGGAGAATGCAGAATCAGACTTGACAAACGTCTGATAAAGGTGTTAAAATCAACAATTGTGAACTTCTGCTGGCATTTTGCCGCGAAAATTCGACTGCGGGGTGTGCGGGGTGAAAGAAACGCGTCTGGTATCGGGCGTGAAACAGACCCTGCGCGCTCTGCGGTCGGGTATGGCGGAAGCCGTATATATTGCGGAGGATGCCAGCCCTCAGGTGACGGACCCAGTTGCCGCCGCCGCTGAAGAGGCGGGGATTCCGGTTACGCTGTCTCCAACCATGCGGGAACTGGGGCGGTTCTGCGGCATTGCCGTGGGCTGTTCCTGCGCCGCCCGCTTAAAGTAGCCGTTCTGTAAAAACGGCAGATTTTGGTTTTCCAAAGCGTATAAACCGCTTTAGAAAATATAACCTATATACAGGAGGTGTTATTGTTGCCAACCTTTAACCAACTCGTGAGAAAAGGAAGAGAGGAACTGGCGGACAAGGCTAAGGCGCCGGCTCTGCTGAAGGGCTGGAACTCCAAGAAGCGCGTGGCCATCGATCAGAATTCCCCTCAAAAGCGCGGTGTCTGCACGGCGGTGAAGACCTCTACCCCGAAGAAGCCGAACTCGGCTCTGCGGAAGGTTGCCCGTGTGCGTCTCTCCAACGGGATTGAAGTTACGTCTTATATCCCCGGCGAAGGCCACAACCTGCAGGAGCACAGCGTTGTCCTCATCCGCGGCGGCCGTGTTAAGGATCTGCCTGGTGTGCGTTATCACATCGTGCGTGGTACCTTGGATGCACAGGGCGTTGCCAAGAGGATGCAGGCTCGTTCCAAGTACGGCGCCAAACGGCCCAAGGCGGGAGCCGCCAAGAAGTAATTCCGGCGTAGCCGGCGACATTTTCATCAGCGGTTGCGATGCCGGGCGGCGCGAAGCCGCCGGCAGTTGACGATATAGGCGCTTTAGCGCCCTGTAGCGGATCTGTCGGGCATCGGCCAACGGGAGTATGTCACACTTTCGAGTACCTATGATATCATCACTGTGAAGGAGGGAAGTAAAGTGCCGAGAAGAGGTTCGATCACAAAACGTGACGTTTTGCCAGATCCGCTTTACAATTCCAAACTGGTAACCAGACTCATCAACAACATTATGGTGGACGGTAAGAGGGGTGTTTCCCAGAAGATCGTCTATGGCGCGTTCGACATCATCCGGGAGAAAACCGGCAAGGACCCGCTGGAGGTTTTTGAGCAGGCGCTGGAGAACATCATGCCCCTGCTGGAAGTAAAGGCCCGCCGTGTGGGCGGCGCCACCTACCAGGTGCCCATTGAGGTTCGCCCCGACCGGCGGCAGACCCTGGGCCTGCGCTGGTTAACCACTTATTCCCGCAGTCGTTCCGAGCGGACCATGAGAGAGCGCCTTGCAGGCGAAATCATGGATGCTGTCAACGGAAACGGCGGCGCTGCGAAGAAGCGCGAAGATACCCATAAGATGGCAGAAGCCAATAAAGCGTTTGCACACTACAGATGGTAAGCCCATAACTGCCCTCATGGGCATGAGGCCCCACCATTCCACGGGGAGCGGCGCTGCATAAACGGTTTGATTCCGCTGCGGGCCGGGGGTCCCTGTCCGTGCGTTCGCTCCGTTTGAGGATAGTTAGGAGGACATTTATGGCAAGGCAAGTATCTCTGGAGCAAACCAGAAACATTGGCATCATGGCCCATATCGACGCCGGTAAAACGACGACGACGGAACGGATCCTGTTCTACACGGGCATCAACCACAAGCTGGGTGAGACCCATGACGGCGCCGCTACCATGGACTGGATGGCGCAGGAACAGGAGCGCGGCATTACCATTACTTCTGCCGCCACTACCTGCTTCTGGCAGGGCCACCGCATCAATATCATCGACACTCCCGGACACGTGGACTTTACCGTCGAGGTGCAGCGTTCGCTGCGCGTGCTGGATGGTTCGGTCACCGTTTTCTGTGCCAAGGGCGGTGTTGAGCCCCAGTCTGAAACCGTCTGGCGTCAGGCGGATGAATATCAGGTGCCCCGGATGGCGTATGTCAATAAGATGGACATCATGGGCGCGGATTTCTACCGTGTGGTGCAGATGATGAAGGACCGGTTGAAATGCAACGCTGTGCCGATTCAGCTGCCCATTGGCGCCGAAGATACCTTTAAGGGGATCATCGACCTGGTGGAGATGAAGGCTTATGTTTATTATGATGACGTGGGTAAAGATATCCGCTGTGAGGATATTCCCGCCGACATGGCCGAATCTGCACAGAAATATCACGACGAACTAATCGAGCATGTGGCCGAGCAGGACGACGCTCTGCTGGAGAAATATTTTGCCGGCGAAGAGCTGACCATTCCTGAAATCAAGTCCTGCATCCGAAAAGCCACCCTGGCGAACAAGATGGTGCCGGTTTGCTGCGGTACCTCTTACCGCAACAAGGGCGTGCAGAAGCTGCTGGATGCGATTATCGACTATATGCCCGCTCCCACCGATGTTCCTTCCATCAAGGGCGTCAATCCCGAGACGGAGGAAGAGGTGGAGCGCCATTCTTCCGATACCGAGCCCTTTGCGGCTCTGGCCTTCAAAATCGCTACCGATCCCTTCGTGGGTAAGTTGTGTTTCTTCCGCGTGTATTCCGGTACGGTTAACGCCGGCACCAATGTTTATAACGCCAATAAAGACAATAACGAGCGTTTGGGCCGGATTCTGCAGATGCACGCTAATCACCGCCAGGATATCGAGACTGTTTACGCGGGCGATATCGCCGCTGCGGTGGGGCTGAAAAACACCACCACCGGCGACACCCTGTGCGACGAAAAGTATCCGGTTATTTTGGAATCCATGGATTTCCCGGAGCCGGTTATCCGTGTGGCTATCGAACCCAAGACCAAAGCGGGGCAGGAAAAGATGGGGATTGCTCTCGCCAAGCTGGCGGAAGAGGATCCCACCTTCAAAACCTACACCGATGAGGAAACCGGCCAGACCATTATCGCCGGTATGGGTGAACTCCACCTGGAGATCATCGTCGACCGTCTGCTCCGCGAATTTAAGGTGGAAGCCAACGTCGGCGCGCCTCAGGTTGCTTACAAAGAGACCGTCCGCAAGCTGGCGGATGTGGACAACAAGTATGCCCGTCAGTCCGGCGGCCGCGGCCAGTATGGTCATGTCAAAATCAAGCTGGAGCCCAACGAAGTTGGTAAAGGCTATGAGTTTGTCAATGCCATCGTCGGCGGTGTGATTCCCAAGGAGTATATCCCGGCTGTTGATGCCGGTATCCAGGGCGCGATGCAGTCCGGTGTGCTGGCTGGCTACCAGGTCGTAGATGTCAAGGTCACTTTGTATGACGGTTCCTATCATGAGGTCGACTCCTCTGAAATGGCATTTAAGATCGCCGGTTCTATGGCCTTTAAAGAGGCGATGCGCAAGGCGGATCCGGTGCTGCTGGAGCCTATCATGAAGGTGGTCGTCACCGTTCCTGACGAGTATATGGGCGATGTCATTGGCGATATCAACTCCCGCCGAGGCTTGATGCAGGGGATGGACGCTATTTCCGGCGGCCAGCAGATCCATGCGTTGGTGCCGCTGTCCGAGATGTTTGGTTATGCCACCGATCTTCGTTCCCGTACCCAGGGACGCGGCCAGTATGTCATGGAGCCCAGTCATTATGCTGAGGTGCCCAAGAATGTGGCTGAGGCGATCATCAGCAAACGTGCCAAGAAGGAAGAATAAGTCTCCGATTCTATGCGTTTTGTCTGTAACACCAAAATCGGCGCCGATTCGACGCCGGATAGGTCCCTTTTACCGGATTTATTTGGAAAAGGGCTTGAAATTCCCGTGTGGACTTGCTAAAATGGGAATTGCAATTCTGTAAAAGAATACTTGGATGATAAAAGGAGGAAATCCACAATGGCAAAGGCAAAATTCGAAAGAAATAAGCCCCATGTAAACATTGGTACCATCGGTCACGTTGACCATGGCAAGACGACCCTGACCGCGGCGATCACCAAGGTGCTGAACCTGAAAGGTGATGCGGACTTCGTCGATTACGCCAATATCGATAAGGCTCCGGAAGAGAGAGCTCGTGGTATCACAATCAACACCTCTCACGTGGAATATCAGACGGAGAACCGTCACTATGCTCACGTGGACTGCCCCGGCCATGCCGACTATGTTAAGAACATGATCACCGGTGCTGCGCAGATGGACGGCGCTATTCTGGTTGTGTCCGCTGCTGACGGCCCCATGCCTCAGACTCGTGAGCATATCCTGCTCTCCCGTCAGGTGGGCGTGCCCTATATCGTGGTGTTCATGAACAAGTGCGATCAGGTTGACGATCCCGAACTGCTGGAACTGGTGGAAATGGAAATCCGCGAGCTGCTTAACGAGTATGAATTCCCCGGCGACGATACCCCCATCATCAAGGGTTCTGCTCTGAAGGCTTTGGAGTGCACCTCTACCGATCCCAGCGCTCCGGAGTATGCGCCTATCCTGGAACTCATGGCGGCTGTCGACGAGTATATCCCCAGCCCTGAGCGTACCACCGACAAGCCCTTCCTGATGCCTGTTGAAGACGTTTTCACCATCACCGGACGCGGCACTGTTGCCACCGGCCGTGTGGAGCGTGGTCAGCTGAAGCTGTCTGAGGAAGTGGAGATCATCGGTCTGACCGACGAGCGCAAGAAGACGGTTGTTACCGGTATTGAAATGTTCCGCAAGCTGCTGGATTACGCTGAGGCCGGCGATAACATCGGCGCTTTGCTGCGTGGTATCCAGAGAAATGAGATTGAGCGTGGCCAGGTTCTCTGCAAGCCCGGCTCCATCAATCCTCACACCAAGTTCCATGGTCAGGTGTATGTCCTGTCCAAGGAAGAAGGCGGCCGTCATACCCCCTTCTTCAACAACTATCGTCCTCAGTTCTATTTCCGTACCACCGACGTGACCGGCGTCATCACTCTGCCCGAGG
>CABULH010000019.1 GCA_902492455.1 uncultured Oscillospiraceae bacterium | reverse complement strand
CTAGCGTTCAGAATGTTTTCTGCTGTCTGCTGTGGTGTTTGGTTGGAATTGTCCAACCAAAAGCCGATCCGTGGTGTTGTCTGCATTTTACTAAATACAAATTCAATGTATACAGAAAGAAATATATAAGGAGTGGGAGGGATTCCGCCGTAGTCGGCATTGTAGGAAAATCCAAAAGTTTAGATTTTCCCACAATGCTTATCTTTTGGTCTTTGGTTCGGAATAGTGTAGTGCTGGCGGTCTATCTCTTGTTTTCGGTTGCTTGCTTCCTTACCGTACATGAGCATTCCGTCAGCGCCTCAAACAGCGCCTTAGTGCCGATAAATCCGGTGGTGAGGCGCAGACCGCCCATGCTTTCGGTCAGCTCATACAGCAGCTTCTCCACAATCCGGCTCCGGTCCCCTTCATCGGGAATATCCATTGCCAGCGGAATCGCGTTGGCCGCCTGCCCCACATAGTAGCAGGTGCCATAATAGCCGGAGCTTTTATCCGTGAAAAGATGGGGGCTGTAATATCTCCGATTATACGCGGCGCGGATATCCCCTGCTTTCGCGGCGTACCGCGCTTCCTCTTCCGGCCGGTTCAGCGCCCCTGCAAGCACCGCCATCACCTGGGCGAAACGGTAATACAAAGCATCCCGGATGTTGGCTTCCTCGGTGGGCTCCGGTGCCAGCCAATCGCCCAGGCCGGATAGGGTCAGCAGGCCGTCCTGATCCTCACGGCTCTCCAGATATTCGAAATAGCGCCGCAGACCGCCGTAGTGGCGCTCCACTGCCTGCAGATCATCATAAAAACGGTAGAGGCTGTACACGATTTCATAATAGGCGCAGGTCCAGGCCAGCCCCTCTCCCCCGGCCCAGGCTGGAGCGGTGAGAAAGGGCAGATTACCGTCGCTTTCGTTCTGGGAATCCGCGATATCCTCCAGCCATTTCCGGTAAAAGAACTGCATATCAAAATTGGCGATGGCCGCTTCATTGGCGATTTGGCCGTCTCCCAACCAGCCCTGCCGCTCGTCCCGCTGACAGCAATCGGTGGGAATGCTGTGGAGGTTGTTGGAGATGGTGCGCTGCATACAGTCGTGGAGGAGATTGAGCCGCTCCTCGGAACAGGCGAACCGGCCGATGCGTTCCACGGCAGAGCGGACCTCCACCGCTGTGATATCCTCCTCTGTCAGCCGGTCCACCCCGCTGATCTGAACATAGCGGAATCCATGATAAGTAAAGCGCGGCTCGTAATCCGCCGGTCTGCCGGCGGAGAGGTAGGTATCGCACGCTTTGGCCCAGCGCAGGTTCCGCTGATCCACACCGCCCTGTGCCGAGAGGAGTTCCGCATACCGGAGGGTTACCTTTTGTCCGGCGGGAACATCGATATGGGTGACACAACGGCCGGCGATATTGACGCCGAAATCCGCCACAAAATCGCCGTTGGCCAGCCGGGTGACGGATGCAGCGGGAATCCGCCGGATCGGACGAATAGGCGGAAGGGCGGAACAGACCATCCGGGCCTCCGTTTTATCCAGCACCATCACAGACTCCCAACCGCTGTCGTCATAGTCTGGAAGAGAATAACCGGTTTTCTCTAATCCGGCATCATAAAGCTCTCCGTCGTACACACCGGCGTATACCACCGGCCCTTGGGCGGATTTCCAGCTGCTGTCGGTACGGATATACCGTTCGCCGCCGTCCTCGTACACCGTGCGCAGCAGCGCCTTGGCCTTCAGCGGCCCGCTGTAGTAGCAGCCTCTTTGATAGCAGGCGTCCTCCCGGCAGTCCGGGGTCTGCTTCCAATGGCTTCCCAGGGATATGCCGATGGCATTGACTCCCTGCCGCAGATAATCCCGCACATCCCAGCACAGATACTCTATACGCTTCTCATACCAGGTGTAGGAGGGGGAAAGCGTGTCCTCTCCCACTCGCTGCCCATTGATGAACAATTCGAAATATCCCAAGCCGGTCACGGCGATTTTGGCAAAGGCCGGACGATCCGTCAGGGTAAAAGAGGTCCGCAGCAAGGGGCCGCAGCCGATCCACTCCGCCGGAATGTCGTTGCTGGCTATGAGGGCGGTACCGAAATCAGAAACAGCGGTGAGAATCCGTCCGTCCACAAGGCGGCTATCCACCCGTACCCGATACCAGGACATCTCCGCCAAAGGTTTTCCCTCATACGCAATGCCCCAGGTCTTGGGACTTTCTATCCAGCCGCTGTCCCATTCCACGCCGCCGCTCTTTTCCTCCGGCAGCCTGAAAACGGTCACGCGGCGAGCCTGCTGGCGGCAGCCGGGGGCCTCTCCCTCCAGAAGATAGGAGAATACCGGCCTGCTGCCGGCCACCGCGGGATTCTGCTCGATGCCGTCACATTTGAGCTGGATGATCTTCATCGGCTCCACCCTTTCACGTTTACAATACTGTCACGCTTCCTACGCACACTCCACCGGTTTTCTCCGGCGCTCCATTCCCCTTAACCGCCATGGCGACATAGCATTCATGGACTGCGTCGTACAGGGAGATGGTCATTTGATAGGTCCCCTTGGCTACGGAAACCGGCACCGTGCCGGCTACCGTTCCCTGATAGCTTTGCCCCTTCACATATTCTTTGGTGGATAAGGCTGACAGATCGAAGGCTGTCTGCCGGCCGGCGGAGTCGGTCAGCACCACCCTTACCGAATAATCCCGGGGGGCTTTCCCCACTCCGCGGTTGAGCATTTCCAGTTTTATTTCCATTCGTCTTCCCCGGGAAAGGGTATCCGGCGTCTGGAGGGCGGTGGGGACCAGCCGATAACCCATGTTCAGCATGGCTTTTTTATATAGTTCGGGCTGCTCCTCCAGGAACCGCCTTCCCTCCTCCCAGCACCAACCCGGAATATTCATATAATTGGGATGGAGGGAAAGCTCGTCATCTATCACCGCGGCCACATTGCGGGGATCATAGCCTTGGGCCGCTTCAGCCGCGAAGGGGCCCTGGCTGATCCCGAACGCCTTTTCCCCAAACACCCGGTCGGTGGCTTGCACAGCGCCGCCCGCGCCGTTGCGCCGCCAGGTGATGTTGGGCTTGGTCAAAGCATAGTCGAACACGCTCCATCGTTCGTAATCCACAAGATTCTCGGGGTTCTGGTACAGGCGGGCCGGGGAATCCGGGTCATAGGAATAAGAGAGGGAAAGCCAGTGGCGGGGAAACGCGTCGGACCAGATATCCAGCACCGCCTTCAGCCCCTCCCGCTTGGCGGTGAGATCCCCGGGACCCGCGTTTCCCTTGATCTGGCCGGGATAGATATAGCCCGCATGCCATTCGCCCCAAAGGCCGTATCCCGCCAGATCGATGTATTCCACCGGACGGTCGCCGTCGAAATGCCGGTTGACCTCTTCCAGAAAAGCCTTCAGCCGCCGCTGATAATCCTGATTGCGGAAATCCACTCCCCGGTAGGTGTAGGATACCGGCGGATTGCCTTGCCAGGTGGTGAGGGCCTGCTTCTGGCCCTCCGGGATCCGGTCGTAAAGATAATCGGGTATCCCTTTGCCCTTGGAGCTGTACCACAGCAAGCTTTCCGTGGACATACGCAGCATCATTCGCTTACCTTTCGCTTTCCAGTAATCATACGCCCGATCCACGTCGTCCCACACATATTGCCCCTCGCTCTGCTCCACGTCCGCCCAGGTGAACATCACCGCCACGTAGTCCACGCCGGGATAGTCGTAATCCCGCATCTCGCCGGCGCTGCTGGGAATCACGCTTTGATTGCGCGCCACACAGTAATTCTCATATGTCATAAAGCCCATGTCCGGATTATGCAGAATCACCGCTGTATCCTCCTGCGGCCGGGTATCCACCAGCCTGCAGGGATAATCCGACGGCCCTTGGGAGTTCGCCGGCTGGGTGGGATCGGGAGACAAGAGGGTGACCGCCGTGGTTTCCCCCGGCTCCGGAGCCGCCGTTGTCCCCGCCGGCTGCGGTTCGGCAGAGGTTGCCTGCGTGCTCACCTGTGCGGCTTCAGTCTCAGCCAGGTGCGAGGAGGGAACGGATTCCAGCCGGGATCCCGTTTCCCCCTGACATCCCGTCAGGCCCAGCGCCAGCAAAACAATCCAAACCAAAGCTCTCCTTGTTTTCATCATACTTTCTCTCCTCCCGTGATTTCCGGGTCAGCCCACCAAACCGGAGCGCTCGATGCTTTCGGTGAAATACCGCTGGGCGAATATATACAGCACCAGGATTGGCAGCAGAAACAGCAGGCAGCCCGCCTGCATACTGGTGAGAGAATCAAAATAGTTAGTAGCCACCACACCGCCGTTGGCCAAAGCCAGGGATTCCTGCAGGCCGGTTAAAGCGATGGCCAAGGTACGATTATTGCTGAGAAAGATGTTAGTGTTAAAATAATCGTTCCAATACCAAACAAAGGAAAAGAGGGAAACCGTCAGCAGCATGGAGGCCGCGTTGGGGATAATCACCCGCAGGAAGGTCTTCATCGGACCGCAGCCGTCGATTTCCGCCGCTTCCTCCAGTTCCAGCGGCAAGCCGCGGAAAAACTGCCGCAGCAGAAAGATATACAGTCCGGAACGGATTCCTACCCCGGTGAGAGCCTGCAGATAAAACATCACCGGATTATCCAGCAGATTCACCGACAGGTCGACGCCCGCATGGGTGCGCAGCAGCTCCCCCACAAAAGGAATGCCGAAATGCTGGAACAGCTGGTGCATGGGCAGTACCGTTACCTGCGGCGGCACCACAATGGTGACGATCACCATGGCGAACATCAAATTACGGCCCTTGAAACGGAACCGGGCGAAGCCGTAAGCCACCAGAGAGCAGGATACGATTTGCAGCAGGGAGCTGACTCCGCCGATCAGCAGGCTGTAAAAAAAGGATTTGGGATAATCCATTCCTTGGAAAGCGGCCTTGAAATTGGCCGTAGTCACATGACGGGGAATCCAGATCACGCTGGGGTCGGTCATATCCGCCGCTTCCCGGACGGAGACGCTTACCATGTAGATGATGGGATACAGCAGCACGAAGCTCAGGCCGAGGAGAAGGAAAAAACGCAGTATCTTCCACAATTTCTCCGCCAACAGCGTCGAGGGCTTTGCGTTTGTCAGCATACCGGCTTCTCCTTTCCCTTTATTCCGTGCGGTAATAGATCAGCTTGTTGATCACCAGCGTCACCACACCCAGAATGGCCAGCACCACCGCCATGTAAAACCAAGCCATGGCGCAGCCGTCCGCAATCCTTTGCTGATTGAAGCCCACCTTCATAATCTGGATCATCATGGAGTTGGTATAATCGGTGAAGGAATCGATGATGGAATAGATTACGTTCACCAGGATCATAGGAGAAATCATGGGAAAGGTCACCTTCCAGAAAGACTCCCAGCCGGTAGCACCCTCGATTTTGGCGGCTTCGTACAATTGCCCCGGCACGCTTTGAATAGCGGCGAGGAAGATGAGGATCTGCACCCCGGTCTTCCACAGCATGTCGAAGATGCCGTTGATCACATCCGTAACGTAGTTGGTGATTGAGGTGGGCAGCGAGGTATTCAGCAGGATCTCCTCAATCCCGCTGCTTTTAAAAATATAAGCCGTTTGGGCGGAACCGGACATGATGCTTTGGCTGAACACATCCTGCTTAAGGATGCTGATAATGATGCCTGAGGATACGATCACCGGCAGGAAGAAAATCGCTCTGACAAATGCCCGGCCCCGGAATTTCTGATTGAGAATCATAGCGATGAACAAACTGAACAGAATGATCAGAGGAACCTGAACCGCCATCTGCCGCAGGCTGTAAGTCAGCAGGGGCAGATAATCCTGATCCTCCAGCAGCAGCCGCTTGTAATTGCCGAACCCGCTGAAGGTGACGGAGAATCCGCCCACCAGGGAGATGTTGGACAGGGAATAATACAGCGACATCAGCAGCGGCTGCAGGAAGAAAAAGAGGAAACCCAAAGTAAAGGGAAGGATAAAGAGCCGTCCCAGCCGCGCCTTGCGCTGCGCCACCGTGGGGGGATGTTTTCTCATGCCTGCCCTCCTCCGTTTCCGCCGGGGACTACCCGGTAATTCAGCGGCTCCACCTGGATGCCCTCCGACTCGTAAGCCGTGTCTCCATAGTTGAGATAAACCCGCGTACCGTCTTCATAAACCGTCACCCGGACGTCCCGGGAAAGAATTTCATAATCCGTGATGGTCAGGTGGAAGGTGCCTTCCAGCGCCTTCCGATACTGGATATAGTAATCCGCCGCCGTTTTCGTCCAGCGGCTGTGAGAAGTCCCGATCAGGTGGTTGTAGGCGGTGTTTTCCGTCTCCGCACCTTCCGCCCAGGTCAAGGTAAAGGCAGGCGCCACCCCCTGCTCCACACAGCGCAGGAACATCCTCCAAGGGTCCTCACTGCCGTTGAGGGGCTGACTGCCCATCGACTTGTAGCCGTGAAAAACCATGGCGTAAAAGGGAACGGGTGTAAGCGAAATATCGAACACACTGTCGGTGATGGGAACGCCAAACAGAACATCCGCCTGCAGCGCCGCGTAATCGAAACCGTCGTTTACCAGCACACTCCGTCCGGACGCGGATAGGGCTTTCAGCTTATCGGTTACCAGCGCCTTAGACCTCTCCCGGTCATAGAAATCCCGGCTGGAAAAATCCGAATACAACCGGCCCCCCAGGCTGCCGGTACCGACGCCTGCTGAAGAAGGCAGCTTTTCCTTTTTCAGAAAAGCGTCGATTTCATCGGACAGCTTTCCCGGTTTCATCAGATTGTAGGGTTGGGCGTTGAGATTCCGGAAATAAGTGCTGCGCCGGTAGGGAAACAGGGTGGCGGGAGACTGACTCACCATTTTGGAGGCGATGTTGAAGGACCACCAGCCCCAGCGTCCCTGATAGATCTCCTGAAATTCGAAATCCGGATACAGCCCTACCTGATGGCCGTCGGCCCAATCCGCCAGCTTCTGGAAGCCCTTGTTGCCTCCCAGCTTACTCTCCAGAGAACTGTTGAGCACCGCGCCGTTGTCCATGCCGCCCTTCAGTACGCCCTTATATTTCGCCACAATCCGATCCACGCCATCTTCCTGCAGCCCGGTCATGATCTGCTGCGCCTGTTCAAAATTGGTAAGGGGCACCAAGGTATCCAGGATGATGCCGAAATAGGATTTTTTCTTGCGAATGGCGCCGTAAAACTCCACATAAAGAGCGGGATCCGCTTCTTCCAGCCGGGTGAGGCCCCCTGTTTTCTCCAAATAAGAGCGGTAAGCACCCGCCAGATCCCCCAGGCCCGCCTCCCCTAAAAGACGGTAGCTGACGCCCACCCGCTCCGGCGTGGAGGCGTTCTTGGCGTACAGCAGCAGGCTTTTCGCCTGCCAGGAGGCATCGGACATCACAGAATTATCCGTAGCCCGATAGAGGAAGGAGGCGTTGATCCAATTAAATCGGTTGTCGCCTCCAGCGGGCATGGCCTCGATGGTGGCTAAAGCCGCCCCCTCGTCGATGATTCCCAAAAAGCTGCCGCCGGTGGCGTACTGGCCGAAAACCGGCAGACAGATTTTTTCCGTAGGCGCGGAGGTTTGGATCAGGGAATACATGTCGTCCCTTCCATACACCGGCTGGGCATAGGCCGTGGAGGTTGAAATGGCACTGTCGAAGGCCAGCACGCTGCCGCTGCCGTCCGGCACAAAGAGATAGCCTGTGCCCGTTCCCGCACCCACGCTGCCGAAATAGGGCAGCAGAGTGATGGAGGTGACCAAACTGTCGCCGTATTCCTCAATGCCCGCGAAATCAATCCGGGCTTCAAAGCCCTCCTCGGTGATGGTGTACTCCACCGGAATGCGGAACCGGTCGGATTCCCGGGAAAAATCATACAGAATCCGCACCCCCTTCTCGATGGAAGTCAGGGTGACGGTCTTCTGCCGCACGCTACCCAGCTGGCTGTTCACCGTCCCGGTGACCCGAGAGGGAGCGTCGATATAATCCACATGCAGCTGGGCGGCGATCATCTGCCGGCCAGCCCCGGAGATTTCCTCTTCCATCGCCTGGGCTGCGGGAGGCGCAGTGTAATAAACCCTTCCGGACTGGCGATCCCATATCGCCATATTGTATTTTTCCTCTTCTATATACAGCTGGAACCGGCTGTTTTCCGCCACCAAACGGGGAACCCCGTAATGCTCATCGAATACCGGCTGATCCGCCGACGTCAGAAAGGTCACGCTACCCGCCGGAGCAGAGTTCCATTGAGCCGGAGCTGCCGGAACGGCGGCTCCGGTCAGCAGCGCGCCTGCCAGCGCCGCCCCCAGCGCTGAAATCCATTTATTCATGCCATCCATCACGCCTTTCCGTATTCCTTCGAAGGGACTGCAAATGCCGGCCGTCACAGCCGGAAGCTGACCTCCTTAAACACCGTGTTCAGAAAGGTGTAAAACTGCTGGAACAGGCTGAACAGCAGCACCAGAAGGAAGATGATCGCCGCCACTCCCACCACGGTCAGCAGCATGGACAGGATGGTCTTTTTCAGCGTGTACTGCTGGGCAATCATCACGCTGAAAAGCAGCAGGATCAGGCACCAGCCATTAATCACCATACGGAAAATCAGGAGAAACGCCTGCTCCTCCAGCACCAGCACGTTGGACAGGAGTACCACCGGCAGGGTCAACAGCACGGCGGGCAGCATGGCGTAACAGGTGAAAATCCAGATTTCCCGAAACCAGCCTTCCCCGTCCATCAGGGTGCACAGGGCCCAGTTGGCCACCGCCCAGAGAATCAGCAATGCCACCGTTTGCCCCAATACCAGCCAGGAGTTGAGGGATTCCGGTCGGGACAGGTTAAAAATAAAACCCGTGGATGCTTTGTTCACCAGTGTGACAAAGAAAAACAGCAGGGCGATGACATTGGCGAGCAGTACCGAACCCTTGCGCTTATACTTGATTTCATAGCCCGCTTCCACGGGATGGAACATGAAGTAAAACGGATAAGCGATTTTCCGGATGTCCCAGTTTTTGGGAGACAGCGCCGCATAATCGGCCCGCCTGCATTTGCGGATAATCAGTCTTGCGATTTCCAGAGTGCTTGCCATTCTCCCACCCCCTAGTGGTAGATCATCTTGGTTCTTTTGCTCTCAAAGCCCAGCTTCCGCTTGACAAACCGCACGGTCCAGACCAGCAGCACCAGAAACGCGGCGGCGCCCAACAGAATCCAAAGAAAGGTCCGTTTGACAAATTGGGTGCGCACCTGTCGGAATGCCTGGGAGTATTCCTCGCGGTTCTGCGCCAGCTTGAAATATTCCAGCGCTTCCTCAAAACGGCCCTGCTGACTCAGTGCCCGGCCAATGTTGAGATAGGCCAGCCGGTAGCCGCTGTTGAGGCTCAGCACCTTTTCCCACGGCTCGATCACCTCTTCCAGACTTTCGGTGTTGAGATTTTTCTGGTAATACCGGATACCCTGACGGACGTGCTGCATGTACTCCGTTTCCTGAAAGGTGGTAAGACAGCGTTTGGCTTTATCTAGCACCACATAGCTTCCGGCGAATTTTTCCACCGCCGTAGGGTTGAGGAAATTGCCCTTTTGACTGCCCTTGCTGCCGAACACCGCCACAATGTTGCATTCCTGGTCATATTGGAACAGCCGTCCCCGTTCAAAATCCAGTACCGTGATCAGATCGTCCTCATCCACATGAATATCCACCAGCTGACTGTCATAAAGGGTCTGCTTGAAATAGGCGGTTTCCACATCTCCAAAGTTATTTTTAGGATAGGCGGCGTCCGTTTCCGAAAAATGCAACACGTTTCTGCCGATGGGGTTGAGCTTCTGGATCTCATCCACGGAATTGGTGTTGGTTTTGGTAACCGTATAAATAAAATCTCCCACAATGAACGCGTTGGTATATTCCACCGGAAGGAAGCGGATCATCTTCTGAGCCTGCTCCCTGGTGAGAAACTTTTTCCAGAAATAAGCCATCAGCTGGTTGGAACTCAGCTGCACCTGGTTACCGCCGAAGAAGGCGGTAAAATCCCCGTCCTTGTCGTAATTCACCAGACCCTGGTACAGATCCTCGCACAGCACATAGCAGTTGCCCACCGCGTCCGCCACCACCTTGACAGGCTTAAACAAGGCGGTACTGTCCAGCAACGCTGTGTCCGGCCGGGTGTATTCCCGGTCGATTTTCCCATCCAGCGTACAGCGGATCACCCGTCCGGCAGCGGCGGGATCCCCCAAGCCGGCGGACTGATTCCCGGAGGCGGAGCCCTTATCAGCGATATACAGCCGGTCATCCCGGATATATAGACCCTTGGGGTCCTGCAGCAGATACTCGCTGCCATCCTCATAGAGGAAGTGCTCGATCCGTCCGGCCAGCCGGTAGTTTTCATCCAGAATCAGCACCGATTTGCTGCCGCTGTCCAAGAGATAGAGTCGGTCACCGTAAACAAACAGGTCTTCGCCGCCGGTGATATCGCCGCAGCCCATATCCCCGCCGCTGTATATCCGGCCCGGCATATAGCCCGCCAGCGAGGGAATCGAATCTCCCCAAAAGTCATATGTATACCCATCGTAGGGCATCAGCTCCGCCGCTGCGGCGAAGGTTGCCAGCAGAGCGGACAGCGCCAGCAGAAGCAGGCTGCGGACCGCCTTTTTCCATCGTTTCGTCATTCCCAGGCCACCACTTTCTCGCCCCTTGACAAGCGTTTATTTGATACCCGAATGAGACATGGTTTCGATCACCGATTTTTGGCTGAAGAGGAAAAGCACCACTGGAGGGATCAGCAGGAAGAGCGCCACAGCCGAGGATACTCCCGCTCGTGCGATGCCGCCGGAAGAGATCTGTCCCAGTGCGGTGGGCAGCACCTTCATTTCCTCGTTGTAAATAAAGGTGGAACCGGTCTGATTCCACAGCGACTGAAAGGTGAAGATCGCCAAGGTGAGCCAGGCGGGCTTCACCATGGGCATCACAATGCTGCGCAATATCCGCCATTCTCCCGCACCGTCAATTTTAGCGGCCTCCAGCAAGGAGTTGGGGATAAAGGCTTCCATAAACTGGCGCATCAGGAACACGCCCATGGAGGAGGCCAGGGCCGGCACAATCACCGCCAGATAACTGTTGAGCCAGTTGAGATTGGCGATGATAATATACTGGGGAATCGCCAGCACTTCCGGCCGAAACAGCATGGCCCAGATCACCAGGTTGACAAACAGCGTCTTGCCCCGGAAACGATGCTTGGCCAACGGGTAGGCCGCTACTGAAGCCAACAGAATATATATCACCGTGCCTGCCACCGTAATGAACACGCTGTTGAACAGATACCGCTCAAAGGGAACCCGCATCGCCTGAATCAGGGTCATCATGTCGGAAAAATTGTCCATCGTCGGGTTCACCACATAAAAACGGGGCGGGAATATAAAGAGTTCGCTCAGAGGCTTAAAGGCGTTCACCACTGTCAGATAAAGCGGCAGAACCATAAACGCCCCGCAAATAAGCAGAAGCAGAAACACCAGAATATTGCCGCCGATGCTCCGGTTGACTTTTTTGGTCCTCATCGGAATCCGGTACCTCCTTCCGCTTAGTCGGTTCCCCAGTTGCTCAGAAATTTGTTTGTCAGATACCATACCGCCAGCATGGCCAAGAACAGCACCACCTGGATGGCGCTGGCATAGCCCATCTCAAATCGGGTCATGGAATAATCCAGGATGTGCAGCAGCACCGTATGGGTGGAATAATCCGTGCTGGGAAAGCCGGTCAGAGCCGAACACTGATATCCCACCGCAAAGGCGGAGGAGATGGTGAATACCGCCCCCAGCAGCAGCTGGGGCTTCATCTGCGGAAGGGTGATATACCACAGCTCCTGAAAGCGGTTGCGTATGCCATCGATGGCTCCCGCCTCGAATAATTCATGATCCATTGCCTGCAGTCCGGCAATGAAGGTCAGAAAACCGGCCCCGGCGCTCATCCACAACAGCACCACGATCATGACGCCCAGACCGTATTGGGGATCCGCCAGCCAGCGCACCGGCTCATTGATAATACCCAGGCTCATCAGAAAGCTGTTTACCACGCCGTACACATCGCCGGAGAAGATAAATTTCCAGATAAAGAAGACGTTTCCCGCCAGAGAGGGGGCGTAGAATATCAAGGTGACGATGGAGCGCAGCCCCGGCCGCAGCTCGTTGATAAACCAGGCCAGCACAAAACTCAGCAGATACCCAATCGGACCGGTGACCACCGCGAAAATCAGGGTGTTGGTCACCGCCACAGTGAAAACATCGTCGTCCACCAGCAAGCGGATATAATTGGATATGCCGGCGAAGGAGGGCATCTGCAGCATGTTGAAATTGGTGAAGCTCAAGGCGATGGAAGCCAGCACCGGCAGAATAATGAACACGAAAAAGATCAGCGCGTAGGGCAGCAGCATCAGATAGCTGACACCGTTTTTGCGCAGGGAACCGCGAAACCCTTTTCGCTTTTCCCTGCCGCGGAGCCGGGAGTTTCTTTTCAGTGTGATATCCATACAACCATGCCTTTCTGTGTTCGTTCACCCCGCCGTCCGCCGGTGGGGAATCAGCTGAGCCCCAATTCCTCCCGCTTGCGGGTGATCTCCCCATTGATCTGCCGGTTATATTTCAGCAGCGTTTCCCGGGGACTGTCGTAATACATGGCCGCCCGGCGGAAAGCATTGGTGAGGCAGCGGGAAACGTAATAGTTTCCGGGGACATTGTGTACAGCGGAAACATCCTCCCACTGTTCCAAAATTACCGCCTGTTCCGACGCGCTCCAAGGCAGGCGGCGGAATGCCTCCACATTGGCGGCGTTATAGCGGGCCGCCGGCCCCAGCACCGCCTCGATCTCCGTACCAAAGGCCGCCTGCACCTCTGGTCCGGTCCACCATTTAACGAATCGGAAGCAGTCCTCCACGTTTTCCGCATCCCGCAGGATAATAGACCCGGTACCTGCGGAACTGGAGATTCGGGACATTTCCCCCTCCACCTCCCGGGCGGGCATGGGAAGCATCCCCCACATGTTGGCGATCTCCGGCGCCCCCACCGTCAGTTGGTTATAAAAGGAATAGGGCATCAGCACCATGGGCATCTCTCCCGTGCGGAAACGGCTGAAAGCATCAAATTCCATGGGAAAGCTGTAGTTGGTGTACAGGCTGGTCCATTCGGTAAAGGCATTGATGGCGTTTTGAGAATCCAGCGCCGTGGCCGTGAAATCCGCATTGTACATCTGAGCGCCGTTCTGCATCAGCAGCGTCTCAAAAATCTGCTGGTTTTCCGGCACGCCAATCTGCATGTTGTTTTTCATGATTACGCTAACGGCCTTGTAAAAATCCTCCCAGGTATCCGGCGGCTCCAGCCCCATCCCCGCCAGGATATCCTTACGGTAAAAAATCATCCAGAACACCTGCGTCTCCGGCATAGCGTATACGCCGTCCTGGAAGATATAGGGGATAAAGGCGGAATCATAGAACCAGCCGCGGGTTTCCTGAAAGCCTTCCAGAGAGGAGAGCTCCACCAACGCATCCCGCATGGCTAAATTGATCGGCGTCTGAGAGGGGACGATCAGCGCGCAGTCGGGTCCCTGCTTGGCCAGGATGGCCTGGGTCAGAGTGGAGGAGCTGTCCACCAGGCGGAGATTGACCAAAAGGCCGGTTTGAGGGACGAACTGATCGTCGATCAGCCGTTTGATGACCGACATCTGATCCCGTCCTGAAGCATAACCGCTGGTGGCCAGATCATTGGCGCTTACCCAAACGTCGATGGGCTTTTGATCCTCGCTGGCCTGATAGGTATTGCCCACCGCGTTGTAATCCTCAAAAAAGGAGGAGATAAACGCCATAAAGCGGTAGGACAGCGTTTCAAAAAATCCGGCGTTTTCCCGATCCTTTTCATAAACGCTTCCGGTGATGGTGAGATAATCCAACTGCAGCGGCTGATTTTTCAGAGACAGATTTAAATCGGCCAGAGAGCTTATATTGCTCTGGAACTGCTGGAGCCGCGTCTGAATGGTTTCCGGCTTTTTTATAAAGCTGTTCAGCTGAGCGACAACTTCCTTCATAAAACTGACCTGGGAGCCGCCGGCATCGGTGGACGCCCGGCCGAAAGCCTCCATGAGGGACTGGATGCGGTCGGACTGCTCCTGCAGGGTGGGAATCAGCTCCGGAATTTCTTTGTCCAGATAATAATCCCGCAGGCTATCCGGCGTGGTACCGGTGATCATGATAATCTGCCGATACAAATCGTTGAGGCGGTAGATCACGTCGTTGACCTCCCGGAGCAGCTCACCGGTCTCGGAGGATACCACCTCCAGCGCTATGGTCATGCCCTTTTCCAGATAGAAGAGATACGGTTCTCCCTCCTCGTTCGCCAGGGTCATATTCGTCCAGTTCTGGCCGCTGGTATAGGGGAAATCAATCCGGTCCATTTCCTCAAAAGGAACCCGACCGTTAATCAGCAGCCTGCGGGAGGTGGAAAAGCCCCGGACGGCGTTCTGCCGGTATTTAATGTGAAGCTGATAGAAACCCGGCTCTTCCACCTCCACCTGCCAGGCCACCCATTGGCCGCCCTTGTCCCAGTTGACCGCTCCGATGCTGTTCAGCCGGATTTTGCTGGGGTCGCTGGGCTCCACGGCGGGATTGCCCCGGTCGTCATTGGCGTAGATCATGGAGTGGGAGGTGCGGTACATATCCTCCGCCTGCTGTTTAAATTTGTATTCTCCTATCACCGCCGCATCCAGATGCTCCGCCAGGGATTCCTCATAAGAGGGAAGGGAAGGCTTGGTCTCAAAGGTCAGGCTCCGCAGAGCAAAGGTGTCCCGGGTAAGCCGTATGCGCACGGTATGCGTCCCTTCTGTCAGGCGGAAGGCGAAAACCCGGGTGACGTAGCCGTTTTTGTCGGCGGCGTATTCACTCATCCATTCGGGAGCCTCCACCTGTCCGGGACGGATATCATTGTCGTTGTTGTCCCGTTCGATATCGCCATCCAGTTTCCAGGCCCGGCTGACATTCAGCTTTTCCGCTTCGTCAAAAGGAGACTCACCGTCGATTTCCAAGGCCAATTCAATATCCGTCAATCTGCCGGTCAGCGGATAATAATCAATGCGCAGGTTATATAGCGCATCCTCGGGGCTGACGATGGTCCATTCTCCGACGCTGCTTTCCGGGAACTCTGCCGCGTCGCCGTCCAACATAGCTCCGTCGGATAAAACCGCCTCTTCCGCCTTCAGCGTGAGGCTGCCGGACGCTGTTTTCACATTGGCGTTGGCTGTGAGATAATTCTGATACTGGGACTCGCTGCCGGACGCTGGACGGAAGGCTTCCTCCCCACCCGGTTGTGTTCCATTTTGCTGTGCTGCACCTGCCGCGGGTGCAGCACAGATCGTCAGAGAGAAAAGGCAGCACACCAAAACAGAACATACGCGTCTTTTCATGCAGAACCAATCCTTTCCGGGCATTGTCTTTGGGCCTTCCATCATTTCATGGGAATGCTGGGACAGGGAGCGGACCGCCGGGCCGGGGCTGCCGGCCCGGCGGTTCGCTTCTCTCGCAGATCGGGTTACCAGAGATTACTCGGTTATTGTCAGGTTATCGATAACGATACGTCCGCCGCCCTGAGCGATGCAGACTACGCTGAGCCCATCGGTTTCCGTGGCAGAAACGAACTCTCCGGACAAGGTGCCGGTACTGCCCGCCTTGAGCCCGTCGGTGATCTCTGTCCAGCCCACATTGGCTCCGCCGAAAGGATCATCCGCCGGACGCAGACAGAAGGCCAAGGCGCCGTATTCATCGAAATCATCCAGCAGCTTGTAATCAAAGCTGATCTTGTAGGTGTGATAGGCCGGCAGTTCCAGCTTATCCGTCTTGGTGATAAACACCAGAGAGCCGTCCGCCGCCTCCGGATCACAGGTCACCAGCAGTGATTTGCCCTCGATAGCCTCTTGATCCGTCACCTCAGCCGCTTTTATGCCAACCTCGTCGCCTGTACGGATATCCAGATAAGAGGCTGTCTCGTCACTTTCAAAATCCAGTTTGGGAGGCTGGGTAAAGGGCTTAACCTCCGGCAGCTTGTTGTCCGCCAGGCAGGTCTCAATCTCCGCTTCCCAAGCAGGCTTTTCCGTGGCAACGGAGGTGGCCACCGGCGTACCCTTGGACAAAATGGCATCCCACAGACCGAACTGCTTGGATTTCAGGTCACCGATACCCTGATACAAGGAAGCGGCCAGCTTTCCTTCGCCCAGGGTTTTGTTCAGATTGAATTGTTCCTCGGTCATGGATTTTTTGGCGTCGCTATCATTTTCATGGAGCTTGTTGTATTCGATGGTTTTGCGGATATACTCGATGGCACCCTGAGGATTTCTCGCCTTGGAACAGACGCCGCTGGCATCCGCCCGCCCCGGATAGATTTTGTCGGTATTATCAGGTCCCCAGGGAAGCGGTGCAATGTCATACTCGAACTTCAAATTGTCGAACTGACCGTTCCAGAACAGGAAAGCGGCTTCGCAGGTCATGGCTACATTGCCGTTAATCCAATCGTTATACCATGTGAAGTTGCCGGTGGGATTCATCCACTTGTCGGTAAAGGCGGCATCCTGCATAAACTGCAGAGCTTTCATGGTTTTGGGGCTATCCAGCGCCACTTCCATGGAGCCATTGGGTTTGAAATCCACAAAGCTGCCGGCGTTGGAAAGCATCAAAGCATCGAACCGCCAGGTGGACCAACCGTATTTCTGCACGGTGCCGTCGGCCCCGGTGACGGTCAGCTTTTTCGCAACTTCGGCGAAAGTATCCCAATTCCAGTTATCTTCCGCTGCATATTCCTTGGGCGTTTTGACGTCGTTTTCCTCAAACATGGTTTTGTTGTAATACAGCAGCAGAGGAGAGATACCGGTGGCGATGCCATAGTGCTTACCGCCGAAAGCATAGATTCCCATGGCATTGCTTTTCCACAGAGGATCGTCCGCAGGCAGCAGTCCATCCAGAGGCTGCACGATGCCTTTGATGGGATAGGTGGGAAATTTCTCTTCCGTCAGATAAACCACATCCACCGCCGTATCCGCCGATATATCCAGGGTGAATTTCAGATCGATGTTGTCCCAGGACACCATGACCCGTTCCACCTTGGCGCCGGTTTCCTTTTCGAAATATTCGTCCGCCGCCTTTTCCCCCGCAGGAATGTTTTGGTACCAGACATATTTTCGGACAACCGACCCCATCACATCGGAAGTGGTTTTGCTCTCGGTGGTGGTGGGATTGCAGCCAGTCTGAAACAAGGCCAGGGGAATCGCAATCAGGCCCGCTGCCGCGCAGGATAGGATTCTCTTGCTCAGCCGATTCATGCTCATCTTCCTTTCTCATCGCTTTTTATTTGATCGGTTTTTGCCAAACCGTCTGCCGCATCTGCCGAAATGGGTATTCAAGAATACCAGCCATATTCATCCACTGCCTCATATAAGGCTGTCACGTTCTCCCACGGTACCTCCGGCTCAATCATGTGGGCGGGACTCAGGATCAAGCCGCCGCCCTCACCGCACGTTTCGATGCGCTCCTTCACTGTGCGGCGCACCTCCGCCGGCGTGCCGAAAGGCAGCGTGCTCTGCACCCCGATGGTGCCCCAGAGGCACAGCTCCCTGCCATAACGACTTTTTACCGCGGCCGGATCCAGGCATTCCGGCTGTACCGGATTTAGGATATCCACCCCGATTTCCACCAAATCCGGCAGCACGTCGGTTACATTGCCGTCACTGTGATAGAACACCACGCATTCCGGGTTGCACCGCTTCGCCTGTTCCACCATTCTCGCCAGCCTGGGTTTCAGGATTTGCCTCCAGGTAGGCAGCGCCATCATCATTCCCCGCTGGTCGGCTATATCGTCTCCCAGCTGGATGACATCCGCACCGGCCCGCGCATAATACGCGATCTGCTCCAAACGGATAGCAAGGATGCGATCCAGCAGACCCTCGCATTTTTCCGGATTCAGCAGCAGATCCGCCATGAAATCCTCCAGCCCCCTTAACTGCCATGCTACCTCGAAGAGAGAGGTAGCTAATGGCGCCAGAGCCGCCAGTCCTTTCCGATGGACCCCCTCCACCGCGGCGGACAGCTCCGCGTAGCGGTAAGCCGCACCCAAATCCGGCAGCGGATAGTCGAGGATTGCGTTAAGCGGGGTATCCTCCCCGGCCAGCGGGGAAACCGTATGATCAAAGGGCAGATCCGTCTGTCCGCTTTTCACATGGGCGATACCCCATTCGTCTATCGTCGTGCGCTCCGCCGGTACCCGTCCCTCGTAATACTGACTGTAATCTCCAGGGAAACGGGTGGGCAGAAAGCCGATATTGCGGATGTCCGTGTGAAAATAATCCTCCGGCCATTCGCAGCCGGTACGGGAGCGGAAATCCATCAGTACAGGATAAGAAAAGCCAAAGCCGATGTCACAGGGCACCCGGTCCGGCTGCTGCCGCCGGGCTGCGGCTAAAACGCGCTCTCGGGAAGTCATGGATTCGCCTCCCTTCCGTTTCCGCCGCCAGACAGGCGGCGCCCATCAGCACCTGCTGGCCATCAAATCCGCTTTTCACAATGCGGATTTGACGTAGGGGATGAGGCTGAATATACTCTTCAGCGGCACGGATGATTCTGGGGCCGAAGAAATCGAAGTCCCTCGTCACGCTCCCCCCCATGATCACCACTCCGGGATCCAGGATCTGATACAGAACCGAAACGGCGTAGCCGATAGCTTCGGCCGCTTGGTCGATAATCTCCAGCATTTCCAGATCACCCTCCCGGGCTAGCCGGAAAGTCTCCCGAGCATCGGTGAACTTTCCCCTACGTTCGGAGGCGATCTCGCCTATGGAACGGCCGGAGGCGTGAGCCTCCAGACAGCCTCTGCCGCCGCAACCGCAGGGACGGCCGCCTCGTATCACCTTCATATGTCCCAGTTCGCCGGCAGCATCCGCCGCGCCGTCGTAAATCCGGCCTCCCAAAACGATGCCGCAGCCGATTCCTGTGCTGACGGTGATGTATACCACCGAGGAATAGCCCTGACCCGCGCCAAAGCGATATTCTCCCAAAGCGGCGGCATTGGTATCGTTCTCCACCGTCACCCTCCGTTTGAAACGATCCTCAAAATATTGCTTAAGGGGTTCGTCCCGCCATTGCAGGGTGGGGATATGAAGAATGGTACCGGTTTTCAGATCCAGGGGACCGGGACTGGCAACCCCCACGGCATGGATACAATCATAAGATGCGCCCAGCGCCTCGCACTGCTGGAGCGCCCGCTTGTGACACTCGGTCGCCAAACTCCCGCAGTGGAATCCGGCAGTGGGAAATGTGTCCGACGACAGCAGCTGCAACTTCTGATCGAACAAAGCGACCGATACTTTGGTTCCGCCGATATCCACGGCGGCATAGGCAGGGGAATTCATAGCGCCAGCAGCTTTCCGGTCAGCCCGTAAAGACGGAACAAAAAGGCGTAGCGTTCGATGGCATCCCGCACCTTCTTCACCGCATAAGCGTGGCCGTCCACATATCGTTTTCGAAGATTTTCCTCCATTGTTTGCAGCTGCTCCTTGACCGCCGGCGCTTCAAAAGTATAATGCCCGCAGATATCGGTGATCAGAGCCGCCATTTTTTCATCCGCAATGGCGGTTTCCACATCCATGTTCTGCTCCTCCGGCGTAAACATCCATTTCCTCCACCGTTCGCACAGTACCGCTTCCCTGGTCATTACCTGCCGGAGCCGGGAAGCGCTGTCACCGAACTCGATTTGTTCCAACTCCGCCAGTTCCAGATAAGCCCTGGTTTCCACCACGCCGAATTCCGGCGCGATGTTGGCCGCCGTCACCCCAAGATAAGGATGATCCAGCAGCAGAGCATCCCGCAGATAATCGGAATTGTGCTGTTTAATTCCCACACCCAAATCCGCGGCGATGGCAGACAGCCGTTTGGCAGAGGCAAAGTTGAAATGCCCCACATTTTCCGTCAGTCGGGTCAGTGTTCCGGTCTGGCCGACGATGAACACCGGCGCCGGAAGCCCTTTTTCCGTCAATCTATGTAGCAGTTCAGTAATAAAGCTCTGAAAAGCCTCCTCGGAGGTGAGTCCGCCATTGGTTTCTTCCGTTCCCACTTCGTACGCCACGGGAGCCAGTCCCTCCGCCAGCCGCCGTGCTTCCAGCTCCTGGATCAGCCATACCGTGCGGTCCAGCACCAGATCCAGCGGCACGGTCCCCTGAATATGCGGATCCTTGGTGGGGTCCACATGCAGCAGGTGAAAACCCGCGCGCATATCGTCCACATAAGAGCGAACCCCCAGCTCCATGGCCTTTTCCGTCTCCAGTTTGGCGCGGCGTTCCTCATCCCGCTGCCAGGGACCGCCGTGATCCCGACAGAAATAAGCCAGCCCGTCGAAGCCGATGCGCTGAGCCACGGCCATGGTATCCGCCACAAATCGCTGCTGATCCCAGCCGCAAACATATCCGTGTCCGAAGGAGTCGCTGTCCACCTGATTGCGGCTGGCGATGAGCATCAGAGGGAAATCCCGCTCCTTCGCCGCCTCCATCGCCCCTTCTATGCACACCTGGGACATAGGACCGATTCCCATAAGGGTAAATCGCTCCCCCTGAGCCTTCAGCCGGGCGGCCCGATCCATCATCTCCGTAATGGTAATAGCATTCATGTTGTATTTACCTTCTTTCTATGATTCCGGGTCAGTCGATTATCTGCAGATGGTCGGCGTAGGGCACCTTTTCCAATGGACGCAGGCCCAGCCAGGCGGCAAACTCCTTAATCTCGCTTTCGAGGCAGCCCGGCACCATGGGATAGTGATGCTGGAAGCCATTGACCTGCACCGTATTAACCAAATCCAGTACGCCGATAGACTCGCCGTTCATTCTGACGTCGCCCAGCCAGCCGCGGCTGCCGGTGAAGCTCTTTTTTTCGCTGCCAATAAAACGGCCGCTCATCAGCATGTATTTATCGCATTCTCCTGTCAGGCGAAACACGGTGACCGGCATCTCGTCGAATACCATATCCCTTACCACGCCGCAGCCCACAGGCGGTTCACCCTTTACATGAGGCATACCGGTGTAATTGGCCCCCAGCTGGTACTTTTTACCGAACCGGCTGCTGGCTGGTCCGCAGTGCCACATCAGCACCGTTTCGTCCGTATCATCGAAGGCCGACAGATCCATCAGCGCCGTGTTGTCTCCGGCTATGTATTTCAACGCCAACATGCAGACGGTACTAAGAATATCTCCCTCGCAGCCCACCGGAATGCCGTCGTCATTGAGCTGCGCCACCACCGAGCATACCGAATACCGAAAATCGTTCTGAAACTTGGGCCAGCAGCTCACCGCTACCGCGTCATAGCGATTTTCCTCAATGAATCTTTTATAGGCCAGATAGAACCGCGCGCTGAGAAGCAGATGCTCCTTGGCGTGGCCGTCTGCACCGCAGGCACAGGATGCGATCTGGCGAGCCGCTTTCTCCGCCTCTTTTTCGGGCACCGCCATAGCCATAGCCTTGAGTTCGTCATATTCATGCAGGCGGTTGTAACTCATGCCGTCAAACAGATGCAAAAACTGCCGTTCGTCATTGTACAGATCGTTAAAGCCAGGAGCGATGCCCCCTACCAGCGCCACCCTGGAACTTTGCAGGTTCTTGATTGCCTGTAAAGCCCGTACCGTCACCTTCAGCCTGCGGATAAAGGGCGCTTCATCCGCACCGCCGTAAAACCACTTCACCTTGACGCGGTCCGCCTTTAAATAGTGGTAAATAATGCTTTGATGCATATTGATGCTGCACAGGGAATTGAAGGGAACCACTCCGTCGCTGGCCCCCTCTCGGATAGCCCACAGTCCCAGCCTCACATTCTTCATTTTGGCGAATACCAGGGACAGGAAGCCGGCGGAATAAGATGTATTTTGTATAAGCAAAAAATCGATTTTTTGTTCTTCAAAAAAGGCTGCTGCCCGCCGGGCATCCTCTTCCACAATAACGTTTTCCGTATAAGGAACCAGATCGAACGCCAACTCTTCGGCCAACTTTTCCAGGTCCCGGATGGATTTTTCAAACACCGCCGTCTTATCGCCCGGGAAACTGAGCTGACTGGTCCCCACCAAGCCGATTTTTAATCTTCGCATATTGTTCCCACCTCTTTCGATATTTGCCGCCATAGTTTTATCAACTATTGATATAATAACATCTCTGATATTTATTGTCAATATATCTATATATTTTATTTTTAATACGTATTATTTAACCCTTTAGCGTAATATGGCAAAACAAAGCCATTTCCAGGTGAGTGAATTATTTTTAACATTGATAAAATTATAATTATGAATGGAAAATCCGTTTCTTTGTGCAATATGCATTCTGCTTGCTCAAGCAAATCCCGCTCTTAGCCGCACTATAAAACAAAGCAGACGGCACAGAGCCGTCTGCTTTATACACTTCTATGAGAGGTCGAGTCCTCTGTCCATACGGCAGAAAGATTCAACTATTTTTTACCCGCACCAGCCGATACAAAAGACAGGCGATAGCAGTCCGGATAATATTCTCTGTTTTTTTGCTGATCTGTGAAAAAAATTCACCGCTAAAATTGAATACGGTATCCTGCTTTCTCCAGAGCATTCAGGGCATCCGCCAGCTTCTCTGTCCTCACCAGCACATAATCCGTACAGTAGGTGGACTGAACAAAGACGCTGATCCCTTCCTGTTCCAACACCTTCAAGATACCAGCCAGTATTCCTACCAGGGAGAAATCCAGCGTCCCGGCTATACGGAAGGCCCGCCAGCCGTCCTCATGCATGAGACAACCCGCCGGAACAGCGAAACTGGGACAGACCAGAGACCATTCCCGATCTGTTCTTCCCAGAAAGAACAATCCGTCGGCAGGCAAAGAAACCGGGCCGTCCAAATGGCAGACGGAGAAGGATTCTGTCAGTACCTCCAGAACCATAGTGATGCCTCCAAAAGTATTTTCTACCCTCTTCTTTTATCGTAAATCTCTCTCAAAGCAGGTCCTTCCGCTTGAATAGTACATAGCGATAGCGGTCCCGGATATTGGTCCCCTCCGCTACAACCGCATAATTCTCATACAGCGCTGCGCACGGCACATCGCCGCTGCTTTCCTTGATTCCCAGCCGGGCCACCACATAATCCGTCTCCCCGTTCTCCACCATCCTCTGATGGGTTTTGGGCATCTCCGGAAACTTCTCCGGCGGAATATTCAATTCACAGAAATACTTGGTGACAGGCATCACCCCCGCCGCCAGATAAAACCCACCGTCCAGAAAACCGTAATTCAGCAGCGTGGCGTCCGGCGTCTCCTTCATAATCTGTGCGAACTGATACTGCGGATACTCCTCTCGTCCCTTTCCATAGAAAAGCAGGCAGTTTCCCCCGACAATGGTGATCACCAGCGCCGCAGCCAGGATTGTGGCAGGGGCCTTTCTACCCCAACGCCGGTGCCAAATCCGTACTTTTTCTCCAAACCGCTCCCACAAGAACAGCAAGCCAAACAAACAGTAAGGTGTGAGAATCAGCATGTAATAATCATAGAATACGCCGCCGATATAGCAGCCAGCGTACAGGGCGATAAACGGAAACAGCCCGGCGAACCGCTCTTGCAGCGTGAAGCGATCCGAACGCAGAAAATGCCACAGTCCCAAAGCGATGAGCGACATCATCAGCGGATCCAGGGCGGTATTCATCACGGTGAAGCACAGATAATGGAGATATTTTCCCAGGAGGCTGCTGTCCTTAGCATAAAGAAATATATTGGAATAGAAATAGGCATACAGCCAATCTCCAACAGCATGGTGCCAGCCGAAATAAAGAACCCAGGGCAGAGTGGCGGCCATTCCCCCTGCCGCAAAAATCAAAAAAGCCTTCACCGCCTCCTTGTGAGGCCGGCGGTTCCAAACCGACAGAAACATCATGATGATCCAGGCGATCCAAAAGCCCAGCATGCTGTATTTGATCCACAGCACACAGCCCGCCAAAAAGCCGTGAAGAAACAGGATTCCCGGAGCCATCCGGCCGTCGTTGCGCCGGGCAAAGAGCAAAAGGTGATAGAGCGCCGCTGTCAGCAAAGGAAGGCAGAGCTCTTCTGCATTGTCTCCACGCAGGAAACAATTGGCGGCCACAGTGAACACTCCCGCCGCCAACACCAGCAGAGCGGCCGGCTGCGGCTCGATATACAACCGGGCAATTTTATACAGATAAATAAACCAAACGGTCATAAAGACCACTTCCAGCAGGAAGACGCCGAAAAAGGAATCCGGCGATATCAGATAGCCCAGACCGTGGAGAAAATACAGCAGCGGTCCTTTCTGCTCAAAGAGATCCCGGTAGGGTACCCAGCCGGTCATCATTCCCTTCCCCACTGTGAAGAAACAGTTCTGATCCACTCGATTCTGATAAGGATAAAAAAAGAACACATGGAGCCGATGCTCAGCAACACGAAAGCCAGCGTCAGCCAAAATAGGTTTCGTTTCAGGCTGTCCCGCCAGCCGTCCCCAACCGATATCACCAATGTCCGCCGCCTTCCCATGTTTATTGCGGCTGCGCCGCAGCACGAGTATGAGTATAGCAAGGAAATCTTTCCATTGGAAGGGGCCTCACCGCTTTTTCAAAAAAACTTAAGGAAAGGATCCCTGACAGACATTTATCCAATTTGGACAAAAGTCGCCGGACATCCCTTTGTTAATTTTTTTGCAACTCGCATCCGGCCTCTTGCGCAACAGACAGGATTTCGCTATAATAAATGGAGCGTCTGCAAAGTGTATCGTACAAACCGAAAGGAGAACGAACATGAATTATACCCATGAAGTCGAAAAAATGTGCGTTGTGAAAAAAGGCCCGCACCACGGCCCCGCACCGATTCCTGAGGAGGGCAAATGGGTCAAATCCACCCAGATATCCGATATTTCCGGCCTATCCCACGGCGTGGGCTGGTGCGCTCCCCAGCAGGGTACCTGCAAGCTGACCCTGAATGTGAAGAACGGCATTGTGGAGGAAGCGCTGGTGGAAACCATCGGCTGCTCCGGTATGACCCATTCCGCCGCCATGGCCGCGGAAATCCTGCCGGGCAAAACCCTGCTGGAGTGCCTGAACACCGACCTGGTGTGCGACGCCATCAACGTGGCTATGCGGGAAATCTTCAAGCAGCTGGCTTACGGCCGCACCCAATCCGCATTCTCTGAGGATGGTCTTCCCATCGGCGCCGGCCTGGAGGATCTGGGCAAGGGCCTGCGCTCTCAGGTGGGCACCATGTATTCCACCGGCAAGAAAGGCGTCCGGTACCTGGAAATGGCGGAGGGCTATGTGCTGAAGCTGGCTCTGGATGAGGACAACGAGGTTATCGGCTATCAGTTCGTACGGCTGGGCAAGATGCTGGAGGATATCCGTCACGGCATGGAGCCGGGTGAGGCTTACAAGAAGAACATCGGACAGTACGGCCGTTTCGACGGCGCTGCCAAATATATCGATCCCCGCGAAGAATAAAAAGGACGTCGGCCGGTATTCAGCAGTCCCCGGCCGGAAATGGCTTCGGCTCATCTCTACGAGAAAGGAAAGGTCATGAATTTATGGCTAACGATGTGATGTTTGAAGGTAAAGAGAGGCGCATGGCCAAAATCGAAAAGTTTTTGGCGGAGAACGATCTGGGCACCCTGGAGGAGGCCCGGGACCTGTGCCTGTCCAAAGGCGTCGATGTGGACGCCATCGTCAAGGGCGTGCAGCCCATCGCTTTTGAGAACGCCGTTTGGGCGTATACTCTGGGCGTCGCCCTGGCGCTGAAGCGCGGCATTACCGATGCCGCTGAGGCTTCCGCCGTTATCGGCGAAGGCCTGCAGGCTTTCTGCGTACCCGGTTCGGTGGCCGAGCAGCGCAAGGTTGGTCTGGGTCACGGCAATCTGGGCAAAATGCTGCTGTCCGAGGAAACCGACTGCTTCGCCTTCCTGGCCGGTCACGAGTCCTTCGCTGCCGCCGAAGGCGCCATCGGCATCGCCCGCACCGCCAACAAGGTGCGCAAAAAGCCCCTGCGTGTTATCCTCAACGGCCTGGGCAAGGATGCCGCGTTCATCATCAGCCGGATCAACGGCTTCACCTATGTGGAAACCGAATATGATTTTTATACCGGCGATCTGAAAATCGTGCGGGAAAAGGCCTATTCCGATGGCGAGCGCGCCAAGGTAAAATGCTACGGCGCCAACGATGTGCTGGAAGGCGTGGCCATCATGCAGCACGAAAAAGTGGATGTTTCCATCACCGGCAACTCCACCAACCCCACCCGGTTCCAGCATCTGGTGGCCGGAACCTATAAGAAGTGGGCCAACGAAAACGGCAAGAAATACTTCTCCGTCGCTTCCGGCGGCGGCACCGGCCGTACCCTGCATCCCGACAACATGGCTGCCGGTCCGGCTTCCTATGGCTTGACCGACTCCATGGGCCGCATGCACGGCGACGCTCAGTTTGCCGGTTCCTCCTCCGTTCCCGCTCATGTGGAAATGATGGGGCTGATCGGCGCCGGCAACAATCCTATGGTCGGCATGACCGTCGCCTGCGCTGTTGCGGTTTCTGAAGTGAAATAACACGGCGCAAGCAGCATAAAATTGGAACATGAATAGAAGGCTCCAGGAGCAATTGCTCCTGGAGCCTTTCTGCTTTCGATGAGTCGTCGGGATTTCCGAAGCAAGTCGCTTTTGTCAGCCCACGGCCATACAAATCATGATCAGTGAACCCGCGGCAGCCCCCAAGAAATATACGGCGCCCAAAGCCGCCAGGGGTGCTCCGACAAGAGCCAGCAGGTAGGCTGCGGCGGTATGCTTCTGTAAAAAACCCTCCATTTTCCCTTTGAATATCCTATATCTTCTTTTAAAGGTTTCTCCAAACGGATGCCGATTCGACACTATAGCATAAGCATATACATGCTGATTCAGGACATTCAGATTTCTCATAAAGACCATCTTCCTTTGCTGCCTTAATCTGCTTTCAGCATAGCAGAATCCAGGCAAAAAGGGTGTTAGGAATTCTTTTTCCCCGTTAGTATTATATAAAGATTTCGTGGACAGAATTTTAGGAAAGATATCTTTATACAATCTTAATACCAAGAAGCGCTTCTTTATGTCATGGATAGGCAATTTGTGTTATGATATATAACATAGGAAACGATCCAGATAAATATACGGACGAGAAACAAGGTGAGAAGACAATGGAGGAACACAGGCCGAATCCCCAGCAGCTGCTGCGTTCCATACAAAATGAACAGGACCGTATCACCCATGGGAAACTGAAAATCTTTTTCGGTTACGCCGCCGGCGTAGGCAAAACCTATACCATGCTGGAAGCCGCCCAACAGGCGAAGCGAAACGGCAAAGATGTGGTGGTAGGCTATGTGGAGCCGCATCTCCGTCCGGATACAATGGCGCTTTTGGCAGGACTGGAACAGCTCCCCTGCAAAGAAGTGATGTACAAAGGCGTTGTTCTGCATGAATTCGATTTGGATGCGGCTCTTTCCCGCAAACCCCAGCTGATTCTGGTGGATGAACTGGCTCACAGCAATGCGGCGGGCTGCCGGCACGCCAAGCGATATCAGGATGTCGAAGAACTGCTTCGAGCTGGAATCGACGTTTATACCACCGTCAATGTCCAGCATCTGGAATCTTTGAACGACCTGGTTGCTTCCATCACGGGAATCGCTGTCAGCGAACGGATTCCCGACCACGTATTCGATTCGGCGGATCAGGTGGAGCTAGTGGATATTGAACCGGCGGATCTGATCGTCCGGCTGCAGTCAGGCAAAGTTTACCAAGGCAAACAGGCGCAGCGAGCGCTGGGAAACTTCTTCTCTCAGGAAAATTTGGCCGCACTGCGGGAAATCGCCCTGCGCCGCACCGCGGACCGGCTGAACCGCACGGCGCAGAAATCCGGCAACGAAGCGGCAGCCAGAGCAGGGGAACATATTCTGATCTGCCTCTCCAGCGCACCGTCCAACGCCAAAGTGATTCGGACGGCGGCCCGTATGGCGGAAGCCTTTCACAGTGGATTCACCGCCCTATTTGTGGAAACACCGGCCACAAGGGAACTCAAGGGAGACAACTTAAAACGGCTGCGGGATAATCTGCGGCTGGCGGAACAGCTGGGCGCTCAAATTTCCACTGTCTACGGCGACGATCCGGCGGTGCAGATCGCGGAATATGCCAAGGTCAGCGGCGTGACAAAAATTGTGCTGGGGCGCACCAACCATCGTCAGAACCCGCTGATGAAGGGAAAAAGCCTGGCCGATAAGCTCACCAATCTAGCCGGGAATATGGATATCTACATCATTCCTGATACACAGCCCCTCTATAAAAGGAAGCCCTCCTTCTCCCGTGGGGAAGAGCCTTGGTTCCACTGGAAGGATCTAGGGAAAACCCTGCTGGTTATTCTGATCGCCACCCTGATCGGCTTCGCCTTCTTTGCCGCAGGTCTGCGGGATGCCAACATTATCACCATTTATATTCTCGGCGTACTGATTACCACCATTTGGACCCCTGGGCATTTATACGGCGCAGTTGCTTCTCTTCTCAGCGTGGTGGCCTTTAATTTCTTCTTTACTATCCCACGCTTTACTCTCCAGGCGACGGATCCCGACTATCCGGTGACCTTCCTCATCATGCTGACAGCCAGCGTTATTTCCAGCACGTTAGCCACCCGGGTGAAAAAGCAGGCGCGGCAATCCGCGCAAAAGGCTTACTATACGGAATTGCTGATGAGCAGCAGCCAAAAGCTGCAGCAGGGCAAGGACGAACAGGAGATTCTCAAGCTTGCCGCCCAACAGCTCAGTTTGCTGCTGGAGCGACCCATTCTGTTTGCATTGGCGAAAAGCAAAGAAAAACTGCGTTTTGACGCTGTGCCGGCTGAGCAAGCAAAGGATATGGCCTCATCCCTCTCAACGGAGGAACAAGGCGTTGCGGACTGGGTAGTCAAAAACAACAAGCGCGCCGGCGCTACCACCACAACTCTGTCTCATGCGCAGAATCTATACTTGGCAGTTCGGGGAATCCAAGGGGTGATGGGTGTGGTGGGAATCCCTGCCAAATACTATCCGCCTTTGGAGGTGTTTGAAAAAAATCTTATGATCGCCATTCTCAATGAATGCGGCCTGATTCTGGAGAGGAGACGCTTACAGCAGGAAAAACAGCGCATTGAAATGGAAACCCAGCGGGAGCGTCTGCGTTCCAATCTGCTGCGCGCCATCTCCCATGACCTGCGCACCCCTCTTACCAGTATCAGCGGCAACGCGGGGGTGCTGATGGAGAAAAGCATCGTGCTGGATGAAGAGAAAAAACAGGAGCTGTACCGTTCCATCTATGACGATTCCATGTGGCTGGTAAACCTTACGGAAAATCTGCTTTCCATCACCCGCATCGAAAACGGCAACATTCATCTGCAGATGAATGCCGAACTGCTGGACGATGTTTTTCAGGAGGCGCTTTCCCATCTGGACCGGCAGGCCAAGGATCATGAGATTTCCGTGGAACTGCCCGACGATCTCCTGATGGCTAAAATGGATGCCCGGCTGATCATCCAGGTGATCATCAACATTGTGAACAATGCCATCAAGTATACCCCTTCTGGTTCCCACATCGTTTTGCGAGCGGAAAAGCGGCGGTCCATGGTGGCGGTGAGCATATCAGACGACGGACCGGGCATATCCGACGAAGCGAAGACTCATCTGTTCGATATGTTTTATACCGCCAGTCAGGGAAAACCCGATAACCGGCGGGGGCTGGGATTGGGACTGAACCTCTGCCGATCCATTGTGACAGCCCATGGAGGAGAAATCGCCGTGACGGATAACGTCCCCCATGGTTCGATATTTACCTTTACATTACCTTTGGAAGAGGTGGAAATTCCCCATGTATAAACCCAGAATTCTGGTGGTAGAGGACGATCCGGCCATCAGCAATCTCATCCGTACCACCCTGGAGACTCAGGAATACCAGTTTCATACCGCTCAAAACGGCTCCGGCGCCTTAATGGAGGCGGTATCCTATAATCCGGATGTTGTTATTCTGGATTTGGGCCTGCCGGATATGGACGGGGTGGAGATCATCAAAAAAATCCGGGGCTGGAGCAATGTGCCCATTATCGTAGTCAGCGCCCGTGCGGAGGATCAGGATAAGGTAGATGCGCTGGACGCTGGTGCGGATGATTATCTCACCAAGCCTTTCAGCATCGACGAATTTCTCGCCCGTATCCGCGCCGCGCTCCGTCGGAGCCATACGGAAGCCAAAGCCGGTGAAGAAAGCAGCGTGTATACCAACGGCGGACTGAAGGTTGATTACGCCGCCGGATGTGCTTATGTTAACGGCGAGGAAATCCATCTCACCCCCATTGAGTATAAGCTGCTCTGCCTGCTGGCCCAAAATACGGGCAAGGTGCTGACTCATAATTATATTCTCAAAGAGGTGTGGGGCAGCGCCCAAGCATCGGATATTCCCTCCCTGCGGGTGTTCATGGCCACCCTGCGCAAAAAGATCGAGAAAGGCCCCTCTTCTCCCCTATATATCCAAACTCATATCGGAGTGGGCTACCGGATGATCCGGCAATAGCGTTCTCATAAAGAAGGGTTCTGCGGAATTGTCTGCAGAACCCTTCTTTTCCATTTCTGCTTCTTAATACAACTTTAATGTCAGCCGGAAAACGCTAAGCGCACTTTCATGACGCCCTTGCTATAATGAACCCGTAGCGAAGAAAAAGGAGGCTGTTATGAATGTTGGATTTTATTATGCTGGCTGTTCTGGGCGTCAGCTTCGCACTGGTCGGTCTGCTGGTGCATTGGTGCAGCAAGCGGGTCGAAGCACAGGAATGAAAGGAGATATGCGCCGTGCTGATCCTTGGAGGCATTGTTTTGCTGATGGGTGTTTATCTGGTTTATGCGCTGGTACACCCGGAGAAATTCTAAGGCATACAGGAGGATAAAATAATGCTGCAGCTTATTCTGACCGTTATCCTCTACTTGATAATGGTCATTCCGGTGGGTATCTATGTATATCACATTGCGGCCGGAAAACATACCTTCGCTGATCCTGTATTTGACCGGGTGGACAAGGTCATCTACAAGATAAGCGGCATTCATCCCAAAAAGGGAATGAACTGGAAAAAATACGCTGTTTCCCTATTGGGGACCAACGCAGTCATGATTCTGCTGGGCTACATCATCCTGCGGATTCAAAGCATCCCGCTTTTCAACCCCAACGGTATCGAGGGCATGGAGCCTTCTCTCTCCTTTAATACCATCATCAGCTTCATGACCAACACCAATCTCCAGCATTATTCCGGTGAATCCGGCCTTTCTTATCTTTCCCAAATGCTGGTTATCATTTTCATGATGTTCGTATCCGCCGCCAGCGGCTATGCCGCCTGCATTGCCTTTATTCGCGGACTGGCGGGAAAATCCAAGGATGATGTGGGCAACTTTTTTGCGGACCTGGTGCGAATCACCACCCGTGTGCTGCTCCCCTTTTCCATTATTGGCGGCCTGCTGCTGGTATGGCAGGGGGTTCCTCAAAATTTCACCGGCAACGTAGTAGTGGATACCATAGAAGGCGCCAAGCAGGTGATCGCCATGGGGCCCATCGCCGCTCTAGAAATCATTAAGCATCTGGGAACCAACGGCGGCGGCTTCCTGGGAGCCAATTCCTCCACCCCGCTGGAAAACCCCACCATTCTTTCCAACCTGATCGAACTGTACTCCATGATGCTGCTGCCCGGTGCCTGTGTTATCACCTTTGGTAAGATGGTACGGGATCGGAAACGGGATATGGCCAAGACCAATGAGGAAGAGGCTCTGCAAACAAAAGGCAAAATCCGCAGAAGCCTGACCGTTTGGATGTACGGACGGGAGGGCCGGACGATTTCCGCCGCCATGGGGATCATCTTTCTCATCGGCCTGGGCGTGTGTTACTGGGCGGAAACCCAAGGCAACCCGGCGCTGGAAAACGCGGGACTCAGTCAATCCATGGGCAGTATGGAGGGCAAGGAGGTCCGGTTCGGTATCGCTCAATCGGCCATGTTCACCACCACTACTACCTCCTTCACCACCGGTACCGTCAACAACATGCATGACACACTCACGCCTTTGGGCGGCATGATTCCGCTGCTGCACATGATGCTCAACGTGGTGTTCGGCGGCAAGGGCGTCGGCTTGATGAACATGATTATGTACGCCATTCTGGCGGTATTCATCTGCGGGCTGATGATCGGCCGAACACCGGAATACCTGGGCAAAAAGATTGAGGGCCGGGAGATGAAGCTCACCGCCTTGTGCATCATCATCCATCCTTTCCTCATCCTGTTCTTCTCCGCCTTGGCTGTGGGAACATCAGCCGGTCTGGAAGGCATTACCAATCCCGGGTTCCACGGACTGTCTCAGGTGCTGTATGAATATTCGTCCTCTGCGGCAAACAACGGCTCCGGTTTTGAAGGTCTGGCTGATAACACCATGTTCTGGAACATCACCACCGGTTTGGCTATGTTCTTCGGCCGTTATCTCTCCATTGTGATTCAGCTCGCCATTGCCGGATCTCTGATGAAAAAACGCTTTGTCAATGATTCCGCCGGCACCCTCCACACCGACACGGCGGCCTTTGCCGTTATTCTCGTCTTTGTGGTATACATTTTTGCGGCGCTGACCTTCTTCCCGGTGCTGGCCCTGGGCCCCATCGCGGAGCATCTCACCCTCTGGTCTTAAGGAGGAACCATAGAAATGAGCAAAAAACGCAACCAAAAGCTGATGACGCCGGAGATATTCCGGCAAGCGGTTGTCGGCTCCTTTGTAAAGCTGAACCCCCGATATATGATGAAAAATCCGGTGATGTTCGTGGTGGAGGTCGGATTTTTCATCAGCCTGATTCTATCCATCTTTCCCACCCTGTTCGGTGATGCAGCCGCCAGCAACCTCCGGGCCTACAATATTATTGTGGCAGTGATCCTCTTTATCACCGTGCTGTTCGCCAACTTCGCCGAATCGGTAGCGGAGGGCCGGGGCAAGGCCCAGGCGGCCAGCCTGAAAAAAACGCAGAAGGACACCAAGGCCCGTCGCTTGAAGGATAGCGGAACCGAGGAAATTGTACTCTCCAGCGAATTGAGAAAGGGCGATATCGTCATGGTCTCCGCCGGCGAGATTATCCCCGGCGACGGCGAGGTCATCGAAGGCATCGCTTCGGTGGATGAATCCGCCATCACCGGTGAATCCGCTCCGGTGGTACGGGAATCCGGCGGCGACTTCTGTTCGGTCACCGGCGGTACCACCATTGTTTCCGACTGGCTGAAGATCCGCATCACCTCCGACCCGGGCAACAGCTTTCTGGATCGGATGATCGCCCTGGTGGAAGGGGCTTCCCGCAAAAAGACCCCCAACGAAATCGCCTTGAACACCCTGCTGGTGTCCTTGACCATCATCTTTATGATTGTTATTGTCACCCTGTATCCCATCGGCATCTACTCCGGCGTACAGCTGCAGACCTCTACCCTGATCGCGCTGGCCGTCTGCCTGATCCCCACCACCATCGGCGGATTGCTGTCCGCCATCGGCATCGCCGGCATGGACCGGGTAACCAGGTTCAACGTCATCGCCATGTCCGGCAAAGCAGTGGAAGCCTGCGGCGACGTGGATACCATGATTCTGGATAAAACGGGTACCATCACCTACGGCAACCGTCTGGCAGCGGATTTCTTTCCGGTGGGCGGTGCCAGCCGCAGCGATTTGATACGCTGCGCGGCCCTCACCAGTCTGCATGACGAAACCCCGGAAGGAAAATCCACCCTGGAGCTGGCCCGCCGCTTGGGCGACAACAACCAGGAGGCGGAGGGTTCCAGTTTTATTGAATTCACTGCCCAGACCCGAATGAGCGGTGTGGATCTGCCGGGCGGGACCAAAATACGCAAAGGCGCCGCCGATGCCATCGAGCAGTATATCAAAGGACTGGGCGGCAAGATTCCGGCGGATCTCCACGAACAGGTGAACAGTATCTCCAGCCTGGGCGGCACCCCCTTGACCGTATGCGAAAACGACCGCATTCTCGGGGTGATTTACTTAAAAGACACCGTGAAGCCTGGCATGGTGGAACGCTTTGAACGGCTGCGGGCCATCGGCATCAAAACCATTATGTGCACCGGTGACAATCCCCTGACCGCCGCCACCATTGCCAAGGAAGCTGGTGTAGACGGATTCATTGCCGAATGCAAGCCGGAAGATAAAATCGACGTGATTAAAAAGGAGCAGGCGGAGGGCAAGGTGGTCGCCATGACCGGCGACGGCACAAACGACGCTCCCGCTCTGGCTCAAGCCAATGTGGGACTGGCGATGAACAGCGGCACCACCGCTGCCAAGGAAGCCGCCAACATGGTGGATCTGGATTCCGATCCCACCAAAATCTTGGAAGTGGTGGAAATCGGCAAGCAGCTTCTGATCACCCGTGGCAGTTTGACCACCTTTTCCATCGCCAACGACATCGCCAAATATTTCGCCATTATCCCGGCCATGTTCATGAAAGCAATTCCTCAGCTCGGCGTGCTGAATATCATGGATCTTGCCACTCCCTACAGCGCCATTCTGTCGGCACTGATCTTCAACGCCATCATCATCCCTTGCTTGATTCCGCTTGCAATGAAAGGCGTCAAATACCGTCCCATGTCTTCCGGCAAAATTCTGGCTCGGAACATGCTGTTCTTCGGTGTGGGTGGCATCATCACCCCCTTTGTCGGCATCAAGATCATTGACCTGCTCATTCACCCGCTGCTTTCTCTTATCGGCTTGTAAGGAGGACTACACACTATGAAAGAATCTGCTAAAAGCCTTCTCTGCGGCGCCAGACAAGCGGTCGTCGTCTCCGTCGTTCTGATGCTGGTCTGCGGGCTGCTTTTTCCTGCCCTGCTCAGCGGACTGTCCGCCTTGTTCTTCCCGCACCAGGCGAGGGGCAGTCTGATTGAGATCGGCGGTAAAGCGGTGGGCGCTCAAAATGTGGGCCAGGAATTCCTGCAGGACTATTACATGTGGAGCCGTCCCTCCGCCTATCACTATAACGTGTACGTGGAGGGGGAAGATGGTAAGCAATATTACAACGACGGATCGGAATTTGCCGGTCTCGGCTCCGGCTCCAACAACTATGCTCCCTCCAATCCGGATCTGCTGGAACGGGTGGAGGCGGATATTGCGAAATTTCTGGAGAAGAATCCAGATGTAAAACGGGAAGATATCCCCACCGATTTGCTGACCGCCTCCGGTTCCGGCCTGGATCCTCATATTTCGCCCGCATCTGCTGAAATTCAAATTCCCCGTATCGTTAAAGCATCCGGTCTGACGGAGGACCAAATCCGTAATATTGTGGACAGCCATACCAAAGGCAAACTGCTGGGCATCTTCGGCGAAGAAACCGTCAATGTGGTGGAGGTCAACATTGCCATCGCCCAAGCGATGGGACTGATCGAAGCCGATGCGGAATAAACCGGAAAATGAGGTGATCACATGCTGCTGCATCCTTATCAGGAAGCATCCAGGATTCAGCTTCCTCTCTCCCAAACGGCAGCGGAGAGTACGCCCGGTCAGGAACTACTCTCCCTGCTGTGCGGGTTCAATCGCTGGCTGGAAACCTTTCCCTCCACCCAGCGCTCTCAGCAGGGAAAAACATTGTATATCATCTACAGAGAAACGGCTTTCCTCATTGAGGAGCTATGGGACCAATTCGGTCCTCTTATGGCCGATATTGATCGCACCTGGCCGATTTGTGTATTCGGTACCGCCCAGAACCAGGAAACGGTACGACTGTCGGCTACACAAACAGAATCTTCTATTCAATTTATGCAGCAGAGCATTTCCGGAGAAAGCACCGATTCTTTAAGTTCCCTCTGTCTGCAGCTCGACTGCGCGGACAGAGAAACGGCGGATCTTCTCTCCCGGCTTCTTGAAACCATGAACTGGACTACCAATGTAGCCGCTATGAGCTGGAAAGACGCAGATTTTCTGCGAAGTCAGGGGTTGATTCTGGATTCGGAATCCCGCGGTCTCTTTTGCTATGCTGGGATCGATCATGATGCCGCTTACAACGATTGTCTGCGTTCTCTGGATTTCTCCCGACAGGTTTCTCTCTGGACGATTTTTTTGAAGGAAGGACTGGAACCGCTGGAATTTGAATGGCTGGCTCATGAAATCTCAGAAGATATTCTGATGAATCGGATGGAGTGGGAGCTATCTCTAAGAGAAACGATGGACCAGCTGCATTTCCGTATCATCAATCAGGAGAAATCTTTTGAGGTTTTCAGCGGAACCGGTGGACGCCTCTATTTCGGCGCGGACGATCACCGGGCTGCCGCTTGGGTACTGCTGAAAATTCTTTTTCCCCTCAACTATTGATTCCCGGAACTTCCCTTTGCGAATAGTCGGCCATAAAGAATGGCAAAAAATTTTCATTCCAATCCATTCAGAAACGGAGAGAATCGTATGAGCACCATATTTACCGGTTCCGGCGTGGCATTGGTTACACCGATGCATGCCGACTTGACCGTCAACTATGAGATGCTGGGTGAGCTGATCGAATTTCAAATAGCCAATCAGACCGACGCGATTATTATCACCGGGACCACAGGGGAAGCCTCCACCCTCACCGATCAGGAACATCTGCAGGTCATCGGCCAAACGATACGGCAGGTCCATGGACGCATCCCGGTGGTCGCCGGTACCGGCAGCAACAACACCGCCCATGCAATCGAACTATCCCGGCAGGCGGAGGCGTTGGGGGCAGACGCTCTGCTTCTGGTCACACCTTATTATAATAAATGCTCCCAGCAGGGACTCTATCTTCATTTTCAGGCAATCGCGCAGTCCGTTTCCCTGCCCATAATCCTGTACAATGTTCCCAGCCGAACCGGCGTCAATATTCTTCCCGCCACCTATGCCCGTCTCAGTCAGATATCCAATATCGTCGCTGTAAAAGAGGCCAGCGGCAATTTCTCTCAGATTGCCAAAATCCGCTCTTTGTGCGGCGGACGCCTAGACGTTTATTCCGGCAACGACGACCAGATCACCTCTGCGTTGGCCTTGGGCGCAAAAGGCGTCATCTCTGTTCTGGCAAACATCATCCCCCGGGAGACGCATGCCATCTGCCAAAGCTATTTCGATGGCCATTCCGACCAGAGCGATACCCTTCAGTTGCGTTATCTGGAGCTGATCGAAAACCTGTTCAGCGATGTTAATCCCATACCGGTGAAGCGCGCCCTCAACGCCATGGGCTTTCCCGTAGGGGGCTGCCGGTTGCCGCTTTGTGATATGGATGAGGTGGCAGAGGAGCGCCTGCTGAGCTGCCTGCATAAATTCGGACTCATTCAGGAGAAGGAAGCCGGATCGGTCACTGTGCTCCGGCCGCAGGAGGCCTTGCTGTGGAGAAAGAATCACTGAATTTGCCCTACATGATAACATAAAGGATAGGAAGAAAAGGAATCAGCCGCAAACACAGCTGGTTCCTTTTTCGCATATACACGACTTTAATGGAAAGTCATCAGAGTGAAAATTTGTAAGGATATTAAAATTGCCGCCCTTCAAACCGGATGCTATGATGGAATTGTCCTAAAAATGGTTTCGACTAAAGGAGGCGGCGGATGTGTCAACCGCACTGAGGCAAAAATATAAGGATCTGATTCTGTCCCCGGAAAGCTGCGAACCTCTGGTTCAGGTGTATTTCCCCGTATCCCATCGCTACAGTCTGATGGAAACCCTGCAGGATCCCGCAAAAATGCTGGCGAATCAGCTGGAAACCATCGAAGCCCGCCGAAAAGCGGGAGATGATTTTGTCCCCGCTCTGCGGGTGGATTTCGGCACCGCACAGATTGCGGCGCTTTTCGGCTGTCCAATTCAGGTTTCCGAGATCAATGAACCCTGCTGCGGCGCAGCGGCAATCGACAGCATGGAAGGGGTCGCTTCACTGCCAGAACCCTCGATGGAGGGGGGCTGGATGCCCAAATTGAAGGAATTTCAGGATTACTTTCTCAAAAACAAGCCTGTGGATATCCCCATCCAGCATCCCGATATTCAGGGGCCCATCAACACCGCCCACTTGATCCGCGGCAACGATATTCTGTACGATTTCTATGATTATCCTGAGGAAACCCGGATGCTGCTGAAAAAGGTCACCGACTGTATGATCCAGTGGCTGGATACGGTTACAGACGGCGTGGCGGAAGACGACCAATGGGTATTCGACAGGGGCGGCGTGTGGAAAGGCCGTGCCCGTCTGTGCAACTGTACGCTTCAGCTAATATCCCCGGCCATTTATAAGGAGTTCATTCAGCAGGAGGACGACCGCTTTCTCGGTGCTGTCGGCGGCGGCCGGGTTCACTACTGCGGCAGCATGAAGGGGGTTATTCCTTATCTGCTGGAGCTGAAACACATGACAAATCTGGAGTTGGACTGTCAGTATCACGACATCACGGAAATATCGGAAATGGCACCAACAGAACTTCCTTTGATCTTCTGCGACTGGTCCAATGATCCCGGCAACAGCGGCTGGTTCGATAAGATCATGCGGGGAGAGATTCCTCAGAAAAGGAACATCGTTATTCAGGCCAAAGCCGATAACCTGGAAGATGCTAAAAGAGTGTATGATCTGCTGAAAAACAAGCTCTGCCGCTGATTCGTAATAAACGAAGGCTCACCTTAACAGGCGGGCTTTTGTTTTGCAGTAAAGTCATGATACTGATAAAAAGTAAGGATATTTACATTGTCCTACCATCACACAAATGTTACTATAAATACAGTGGTTATTGTGCTATATGCAAAATATAATTGAACTAGGAGGAGCACGAATGAAAAGAAAAGCGCGTATTCTCGCCTGTATGCTGGCACTGGCACTCGTCGCTTCCGCGGCCGGATGCAGTGGTGCAGGCGACACGGACAGCAAAACCAATCCCTCCGGTACCACACAGTCCGGCACAAACAATTCCGAATGGGCGGGCAAGGAACTGGTGGTTACCAGCTTCATGGATCTGACCTTTGCGGAGGGCGAGCCTCAAACCTCCGATTCCTATTATTATCGTTCGCTGATCCACCAAGCACTGGATGAATTTTGTCAGATCAATAACTGTACCTGGTCGCAGCTGAACACCCGGGATACCACCGTCCTGGCCTCGGCTATCTCCGCCGGTGAATCTCCGGATCTGTATTTCGGCTACGGACAATATCCGAATATCGCCGCTTTGGGCCTGGTGCAGGATCTCACTCCTTATTATGAGCAGATCAGCACCAAATACGGCAAGGACGTTCTGGATATCAATACATACAAAGGCGGCTACTACGCCGTTTCTCTTCCTTGGAACGAATATGCCATGATCGGCTATAACCGCGACTTCTTCGAGGAAAACGATATCAAAACCCCCCGTTCCTATTTTGAAGAAGGCGCCTGGAACTGGGCCAATTTCACTCAGGTCTGCAAGGATGTTACCCTTGATATGGACGGCGACGGTACGCTGGATACGGCCGCGCTGTGCAAGCATCAGTGGGCCAAAATCTTCATGACTGCGCTGACCGAAAACACCGACGGTTCCGTTTCCGTCACCCTGGATACCGAGCGCAATCGTGCCAACGCTCAGATGCTCAATGAGCTGTACAGCTACGGCGCTATTATGTCCGCCAACCAGTCCGTCGGCGCTAAGGTGGAAAACCAAGAACTGATCATGGCCATCAACACCTTCGATATCTATGAAATCAGCGGTTCCTCCCGCCAGGGCATGAACGCTTATAACAAGTTCAACAACTACATTGAGGTTGTTCCGGTTCCTGTCTGGAAAGAGGGCGATTCCGAATACTTCACCAGCCAGAACTTCTTCCAGTTTGCCGTTCCCAAGGGTGCGGACGCCGCGCTTTCCGTGGCCCTGATGGATTATATCCTGGAAGCCGGCGTTGTCTGCGAAATGAAGATGACCAGCGGCTATGAATTCGATTACACTGGCCTCCAGGGCCTAACGCCGGAAAGCAAGGCCTATTTGGAGCAGGTTGCCAGCCGCGTTGAGAAGGAAAAAGAAGAAATAGCCGAGAATGAATATTACAGCGCAGAGTACAATCAGAAGGTAATCGATTTTGTCACCGGCAGCAAAATCACCGCCGCCCGCAACTATATCAACAATCTGAGCACCCGTGTGACGGAGAATGATCTCTACAAAGCTCTGTGGGAACTGCCACCAGCATCTTCTATTGCTTCTGTATCCGCCGCCCTGCAGCTGCTGGTGGATGAATACAATGAGCAGTATGTTTTCTAACGCATAGGCAATCGTTCCATCTCATAAACAAGAAGCCGGGAAGACCAATGGTCTTCCCGGCTTCTTGTTTCTTCTCCCCACAGCTGAGTCTCATGAGCACAAAAAAGACGGCCGGTCAGCCGTCCTTTTTTTCTAAAGCGTTCAGACCAATTCCCTGCAGGTCATAGGCGGAATCTCCAGGATCCGCGTCTCATCATACCAGCGATGTTTATAGCTGCACCAGATCGATAGGCCATTGGGATTGAAAACCCGGCCGCCGTCTGCGGAATACTGCAGCCGTTCAAAGGCCGCAGCATAATCGCAGACCTCTATATTGGTGGCGTACCAGGTATCTTCCCGCCGACCAATATGCCGGAAGCAGGCCTCCAGCTTCACCCATCCACCGGTAAAGCAGGTCATATCGGAGCTGTGTCCCCATATGGCGAACAGGGCGGGAGCCCGCTCCGGCTGATACTGTGCGAATCGTTCCCCCGCATCAATGGTATCTGCGGAGCAAAAGGAACAGGTGGGATCCCATTTCAGCCAGTCGTCCGGCAGAGAGAAAGAAAGGGTTTTGTGGATTGTTCGTCCGTAGGCAATGCCGCACATCCGCATGATGTTCCGCACGGCTTCGGTATTGCTGCCATAGGGATACGCCATGCCGCGGACAATCCGGCCGAACATCTCCTCCAGCAGTTTCCGGTTTTCCACCGTTTCCGCTGTGGCTGTCGACAGGGGCAGGTTCACCAGAAAAGGGTGGGTGGAACCATGGCAGGCAATCTCCATTTCCGGATAATCGCCGTATAACGCCAAGCATTCCTCCTGCGACATTCGCCCCTGCAGCTCAGCGGCATTTTCCTCTGTGCGGAACATACCGGGATTCAGGTTAAAGGTCCCCCTGATTCCATAATCCCGCATCAGGGACAGCAGCCGGGCATCCTCCACCCGTCCGTCGTCGCAGCTGAGAGTGACCGCTTTCCCTAGGCCGCCGGGGAAACGCATATTGATACATTGCAACACTTGTATTGCCCCTCCTTTTCGCTGTTGTTACCGACCAGCGTCCATTCTTATCATGACTTATACATGGATAAGGTCTGGCACAGCAGCCGCTCTCTCCGTTCATCCTGCTCCGTCTTATGCTGAAGGAATACCTCCACCGCGTGATCGGCGTAGGCGTTTCTCCAATTCAGCGCTTTTTGGATCCGTTCCTGCTGCTGAGTGTGCCCCTCTTCCCAACTTCCCTGCACGTCATAAAACAGGCACCATTCCAAAAAGGAAATGTCCCGCAGCAGCTGTTCCGTGCGAAACCGCTCGGCATTGGCCGGATGTAAAATCAAGTTCAGCTCTTCTTCCCCATGCGGCAGACAGCCCAGTTCCCGCAGGAACACCCGGGTCATCAGCTGGTGCCCGGCTGTATTGGGGTGCACCCGGTCGTCTTGAATCAAATCAATTTCCGGGTGCTTTTCACGATAACTCATAAAAGCGGTAAAAAAATCCACCACCGGCACGCCATCCTCATCCCCGAGAGCATACACGATCCGGCGGCATTCCTCCAGGCCCTGATTGCTGCAGATCAGATTGGGCTCCTCTTTTTCCGACCAATTGTCATAAGGGGTGGGCGTGCATAAGATCGCTTCCGCTCCCACTTCCCGCACGCCGTCCAGGATGCGGCGAAGACTCTCCCGGAAAAGATCCAGCCGTTCCCGCCGCAGCTTTCCCGTTCTTTCATCGGGATTTTCGCTGCTATACAGGGCCCGGCCGATATCGTTCATACCAAACATGATCACCACATACTGGGGAAAATACTGCAGGCAATCCACATGCAGCCGCCGCACGGCGTTGCTGGCCGAATCCCCCGGTACGCCGCAGTTGAAGGGCAGAATCCGCTTATCACGGTGATAAGTCAACAGATAATCGGTGAATTCCCGTATCCATAGTCCCGCCGCCGTGATACTGTCGCCAAAGAAACAGATCCGGCAGTTTTTTTTGAAGATGTCCGGCAGCATAACCGTTCACTCCCCTTTCAATTGACGCCTAGTGATGCACTTCCACCGTATAGAGGCGGGAGGCGTTGCGGATGGCGTAACGGGTAATCCGTCCCTCCTTCCAGGCGAAATCAATGGTAGCGCCTCCCGGCAGACAGAAACCCTTCACCTCTCCCGCCGGCCATTCGGCAGGCAGCGCTGGAAGAAGATGAATCTTATCTTCACGGCATTGCAGCAGCATCTCCACCACCCCGGAACAGGCACCGAAATTTCCGTCAATCTGGAAAGGCGGATGAGCGCACAAGAGATTGGGATAGCTTCCGCCCAACGCCCCACGATTCTCGCTGTCCACCGGCCGCAGCTGCTTTTTCAGCATCAGCAGCGCATGGTCGCCCTCTCCCAGCCGCGCCCAGCAGTTGATCTTCCAGGCCAGGCTCCAGCCGGTACCTTCATCTCCGCGCTTTTCCAGCACCCGGCGGCAGGCCTCGGCCCACTCCGGCGCCGTATCCAACGCGATCTCATCGCCGGGATACAGAGGATACAGGTGGGAGAGATGCCGATGCTGCTTTTCTATGTCCCGATGCTCAGCATACCATTCTACCAACCGCCCGTCGGATCCGATAGAATCCCTTTTCAGCAGCGGAATTTGTTTAACAATTGTTTCATACAGATTATCAAACTCTCCCAGCTCCATGCAGGCATCCCGATAACTTTGGAACAGTTCCCGAATGATGGCCATGGACATGGCAGCGGTCTGATCGATAGAGGTCCAGCCATCCTCCCAGGCATAGCGATTCTCCGGAGAAGTGGAAGGGCAGGCAATCAATCGGCCCTCCTTCTCCACCAGATATTCGCTGTAAAACCGGGCGAACTCCCGCAGAACCGGCAGCGCCTCCTGTTTCAGAAACTTCCTGTCACCTGTATAACGATAATACTGGATCAAATGACGGCATAGCCAGCCGCCGGAAAAATTCCAAAAACCCCATTGGCAGCTGCCGGGAAGCAGATTGGTGGAGGGATGGGCAAGCCGCCACAAATCCGTGGCATGATGGACAACCGAACCGCCCATGTCGTAATACTGCCGAGCGATCTGCTTGCCGTTTTCACATAATTCCCTTGTCATCCGCAGCAGAGGTTCCAGGCACTCCTCCAGATGGCAGGACAGCGCGGGCCAATAATTCATCTCCGTATTGATGTTCAGGGTATAATTGGAGGACCAGGGCGGAATGGTTTCCTTATTCCAGATGCCCTGCAGATTCATCGGCTGCGTCCCGGGGCGGGAACCGGCGATCATCAAATAGCGTCCATAGTTGAACAGCAGGACGTATAACCCGTTATCCTTCTCTCCCTGCTGCAGTGCTTCCAGGCGGCGATCGGTGGGCAATTCGTCCCGGCCGCCGTCCAGCCGCAGCCGAACACGGTCGTAATACTTCCGATGAGCCGCCTCGCTCTCCTCTGCCAGCCTGTCCGGGTTCATTTCCACAGCCGCTTGAATCTGCTGCCGGCAGCGCTGCCGGTATTCCCGGCCTTCCAGCACTGGATGCCGGTTATAGCCATTGAAGCTGGTACAGATGGACAATAAAATCCGCACCCGTGAAGCGCCGCGTACCTGAAGACGCTCTCCTTCGGGATGAATGCTTCCCTCCTCTGCTTCCAGATGCAGGATGCCCCGGTAGCCGACGCCCTGTTCCTCCGGCCGGTCACTGTAGAACTTCCGCTCTTCTTTGGCATGGGTCTGACCGAAAGGGGCGGTGCATACCGGACAGTTTCCCTCTATCTGAATCTCATCCTTTTTGATCTGCCGCCGGCAGCGCAGCTTACCCTCCATACCAATGGAAAAATCCAGAACACCCGGCCGGTCGGCGGTCATCTCCACGACCAGAACGGATGGATCCTCCGCGATAAAAGCCGTTCTGGTATAGCCCACATCACCACAGCGATAAGTCACGATATGCCTGGCTCTGTCCAATTGCAGTTCCCTTCGATATCCCGCAACTTCTCCCTGATGATTCATATCGATGGTGATATCCCCAAAGGGGAGATACATCTGAACCAGAAAATCGCCGAATTCCTCTTCGGCCAAAGTCTGGGCCTGCTTCATCTCCCCCTGCATCACCAATTTCCGGATACGCTGAAAACAGGCGGGCATGCCCTCCCGCTGGGAGGTGCGGGGATAACCGCTCCAAAGGGTATCCTCGTTCAAGCTGATGGTTTCCCGATGGGCACCGCCGTACAGCATAGCTCCCAGGCGGCCGTTTCCTAGCGGCAGCGCCTCATTCCAGTTGGACGCCGGTTGCTCATACCATAGACGATCTTCTTCTGTGTATGGCAATGCCTTCCCTCCTAAGATCTCTGCAAATTTTTAACAATTGTTTTCATCGCGCTTATACCCGCAAGATTATCCGTCAGCCTCAGGGTACAAACCGCCAGTTGATTGCCGTTTTCCCGTATATTCATCAGATAACCCTGTTCCCGCGCAAAAAAGCTCCGCCGCTGCAAAGCCAGCAGCTCCTTGATGGCATTGGGGTCCTGCACAAGAGTGTCTGCCTTGGCGGCAGACTGGATTTTCGTCACCCCGCCGATCACCCTGACAGGATGCGCCGCAAATTCTTTTTCCAACGCCGCCGGACAAAGCGGCCGGGCGCCCTGAACCAGTTCATAAAACTGCAGATCGCAGAAGTCTCCATGAGGGAAGCCCTCCAGCAGCGGATCCGTCTGAATGAAGGTGAGCAGATTGCCCTTGTCCCATCCCGCCCGGAAGCTGCTGTAGAAACGGGAGGTATCCCTCTCGCCCAGATCATCACAAAGCGGGGGAGTCAGCCATTCTTCCGGTAGACTACCGCTGTCCAGCAGCAATACCCGCACGCCGTTTTCAAAGCAGCGTTTCACCGTATCGTCGAAACGGTCGGCAATCACCACCGTTTTGCCGTCCTGGATGGCGGTCTGCGCTTCCGCAGAACCCCGCCAGCTGCGGCAGCCGCGGATAACAGAATCCACCGAGGACAGAATCCGGGCTTTCGGCAGAGCCTGCTGAATCGCCCTTCTGGCGGTGAGATCCTCCACGTGCAGGTACGCCCGGATCTCCTGATCCGGCGTGGGATCAAACGCCCAGAAGTCCCAGGCATTTTCGGACAGAATTCCCGTTTGATCCCGCAGTACCACCGACAGCAGCAGTTTTTGACCGTCCTGTGCCCGCGGCACCTGCAGGCAGATACGGCCCACTGTATCCGTTGTTCCCTGGTTCCGGTGGATGCTCTTCAGCACACCGGCGTCTATCAGCTCTTCTCCGGCTTCCAACCGCCACTCCAGCACTGCTTCCCGAATGTCCTTATCGCCGTAATTGGAAACAGTTAATTCCAGCTGTTCCGCCAACCCGCAGGTCAAACTGCGGCCGCGGAAGCCCCGATCCATCAGCAGGGCCACGTCCGCGTTGCAGCCCCTGCGAAAGAGGGCCGGATCCTGATCGTAATAGGATCCCGTGTCCCCGCAAAGACCGCCGTTGGCATCGGCCCGGCGGAAGAAGAGCCACAGTGCATATCCGCAGACATAGGGCTGCCGCCTGGCCTCCTCCAAAATGACCCGGTTGCACACGCCGCTCAGTTCCCGGGAAGTGCGGATCAGCTGCGCTTCCATTTCGGTCATGCCCAATTCTTCCAAAGCCTGACGAGCCTGACGTCCGAAATCCGGTCGGCTGCCCTTATTCGGATAGGCAGCTTCCTCCCGAATGTCCGGCCAAACGCCGAATTTTCCATATTCATGAATGACACAGGGTTTACCGTGGGTGGTTTCCTCCACCGTCTCCCAAGGGATATCGGTGAGCCCATCATATCCCCACAGGAAATTGTCGCTCCACAAATGAGGCGTCTCCAAATCGTTGGGCAGCTCCGGCAATTCTCCCTGCATGCCGAAGGCTATCAGGGCCAGCTGCTCGGTGGTATTCCGCTTGATGGCATCATAGCCGATTCGGGCGCGCTGACATTCCGCCTGGCTGTCCACCATCAGCTGGGAACCCTCGTTGCCCAAACAGTATAGGATCACCGACGGATGTCTCCGTGTCTGGCGGACATAGCATTCCAGCATCTCCACGCCCTCCTCAAAAGGGGTGGTTTTGTTGAAATTGGAGATCAGACCGAATTCCACATCCAGCAGCATGCCCATCTCATCCGCCACAGCCATCTCCTCTTCCGTGGGAACGTGGGTGTGATAACGATAAAAGCGGAAGCCATGATCCAGCATAGCCTGAAAACGCCGTCGGATAAGCTTTTCATCTACCAGCGGTGAAATGGAAGGCGAGTAATATTCCGCGCCGCAACCGGCGAGATAAACCGGCCTGCCATCCAGACAGACGTTGCGCCCTTCGGCGGTAAGCCGGCGCAGTCCCACGGAGACAACGGTTCGGTCAAGCTCTTCGTCATCCTGGAAAATCGCCAGAGAGAGCTCATGGAGCCGGGGATGCCGGGGGGCCCATCGTTCCAGCCCCTTCACATCGATCTCCCACGCCAGTTCCGCTCTGGAATAAGCCGGGACAGCGGCGGCCTTTTCCGCCTGCCTGCCGTCGATTTCCGCTGAAACCCTTCCCTCGAATGGCTGGCAGCCGTCGTTTACCAACACCCCTCGAATAACAGCGCGATCCTGTTCCGGGTTGGAAATATAGACGTCCTCCATATACACAGCCGCACCGATTTCGATGCAGGCGCGGCTGTAAATACCGGACCAGCTTCTTCCGGCGAAACGCATGCCGGTGCTCAGCCCGGCATGGTTTTCCGTCACCGCCACCGTGATGCGATTTTCTTCGCCCGGCTGCACATACGCGGTGATATCCACCCGCGCGGCGCACACACAGTAAAAATGCCGCGCCACATACCGGCCGTTCACCCAAATATCTCCGCAGGGAAGCACGCCGCCCAGCACCAGCCGGCATCGTTCCCTCTCCGCCAGCTGCGGCAGCACCACCTTTTTTTCCAGGAAAAAGGTCCCCAGATAGTCGTTTCGCATATCCTTTTGCGGAGGATACGCCTCCGCCAGACAATCCAACTGCTGGATACAGCCAGGCACCTGCAGCGCCATCGTATCCGTCAGCGGCGCCGCCGCCCACCCTTCGGCCAGACCACAGTCTTCGGGATCAATTTTCGCCTGCCAGATGCCGTTCAGTTCAATCTGCTTCATCCTGTTCCTCGCAACCCTTCCTGCCGTCAAGCCTTTCGGCCGTTTTGACGCTCACAATCAATCACCACATGAATCGTTCCCTCCGGGCTGTCGTTCCGCAGGGCAAATGCCTGGCTGATCTCCTCCAGGGGGAACACGTCGGTGATCATCTCCGAAGTGTTCACCATACCGTCCATGACCATTTGGATACCCTCCTGGAAGAAACGCCGCATATCGATGTCCCGCCGGGGCTCGGTGGCGTAAATTTCCAGCCGTTTGCGGTGGACCCGGAAAAAGTCGATAGGCTGGCGGCAGACGCCGATACAGCCGTACATCACCAGCCGGGCGCAGATATTGCAGCATTCAATGGCATCCACCATGCCGTCTCCTTCCAGCAGGCAAGGGATCACAACGTCAAAGCCCTCCGGAAAATCCTGTCCCGCAAAATCCATGGTCTTGGCGTGCGCATCCGGCAGCTGATAAGTATGGGTGGCGCCGTATTTTTTTGCCAGCTCCAGCTTGCGGGGGCTGAGATCGGTCACCGCCAGGGCGCGGGGGCTGAACTGCGCCACCACCTGCGTCATAATCAGCCCGCTGACCCCCTGGCCCATAATCAGCACATTTTTGCTCTGGTCGATTTTCCCCAGCTCCGCCGCGTGAATAATGCCGGGCAGAACCTCAATGGGGCTGATCTCCAGCATGGGGAAATCCGGAGGCAGCACCTTCACGTTAAAAGGCTTGCACACGATGTATTCCGCATATGCGCCCCAGACATACCGGCAGGTAACCTTATCGCCCACCTTCACGCCCACAACCTTGTCGCCTACCATATCGATCACACCGGACACCTCATGCCCCAGACGAGCCGGAGTGGAAATAAACTCTGGTGCCCGGGTTCCCCGATAAGCCTCCAGGTCGGAACCGCAGATCCCCACCCATTTGATCTTAACCCGTACCTCATTGTCCTGCGGCAAGGGAATTTTTGCATTGCGTACCGTTAGAGTATAGGGTTTGTCCAGCACGGCTACCCGCTGGGTATCCGCGCCGTCGTAATCCACCAGCTGTAAATCCGCCATCTGCATTTTCGTCGCCATTTTTCTTCGCTCCCATCGCCGTTTTCAGTAATCGCGGTCCCGCCTACATGGATTCAATCTTTTCTACCCATAGCCTGATCAAATCCGCAAACTGCTCCTTGGCCGCCGCTTCATCCACTTCGGTTACGCTTTTGTTCCAGAAAGGTTCTTCTTCCGCGTTGGTCACTTTCTCCAGATGAACCAGGTCGGGACGGATGGCCAGAACGCCTTCCGTTTCTCCCTTACCGCCGTGACCACCGAAATAATGGGTATCCAGCATAGCGGGAAGCAGCTCCACAGGGGCGCGGCGGACGGCGCCGGGTCTCTTGTCCGTCCACCAGCCCTCCCCCAGCTCCGCTTTTTTCTCGTACATCGTATGTTTGGTTAAAACGGTTTTTAGCATGGGGATGATATTTCCCCCCTGGTGATGCACCAAAATCACAATCTTATGAAAACCCATCCGTTCATAGCTGTCCAGCAGGTCGGCACAGTGATGCATAAAGGCGTCCACACCGATATCCACCGTTCCCGCCTGCGGTCCGGACACCGCAAAGCCGGTGGGAGAAACGGCCAGCGACGGGGCGGCCACCACCTTATCCGGCAGCCGCTTCTCCACGGCCTGAATCACGCCGTCCACCAGAAAGAAGTCCGTTCCCAGGGGCAGCTGGCTGCCGTGATATTCAATAGAACCCACTCCGAACATCAGAATAGCTTTGTTCTGCCGCGCCTGTTCCAATTCACTGGGGCACATCTGCAACAACTGCATACAAAATCCTCCCTTTTCGCTTTGGTTGATACCCTTCACTTCGCTTGCTGTGTATGGATCCAGCACGCCAGCTCACCGTTGGCGGCATACCAGATATCCTGACGGCCATGAAGCCGCCGGCAGATGGACTCAAAGGCATTCCAGTCCGCCGCCGGAGATTCCTGGGTCATTTCATAGGAATGCCCCATGATATAGAGCAGCTGCGGCTCCTCCGCTTCCTCCTCCAGGAACCTTTTCAGCAGTTCCTCCATCCGGCTGTCGTCGTATTTGCAGGTGGGGTTCCAAATCAAGAGATCCTCTGGAAGAGAAAACCCATAGGTATAATCCGTGGTTCGTGCGTAGAGAACATCCATTTTCCGCAGCCCCTTCACCACATCCGGATCAACCTGCCCGCCAGGATACGCCAGACCGGTCACCGGCTGACCGCTGAGTTCTTCCAACTCCCGCATGGATTCTCCCACCGCCTCCGCCAGACTGTCTGCGGAAAGCCGGTGAAAACGGGTATGAGAGGCAATCTCCATTCCGGCATAGGTAAGGGGAAGCTCCCCTCCATTCACCCGTTCTACCCGGGTGTTCCTTCCATAGCGGAAGAAGGGATCCACCGTCAGCCCCATCTGACCGGAAACCAGAAAAAAGGTGGCTTTCAACCCATATTGCCGCAGCATTTCCGCCAGCCTCCGGTCGTGAATCTCGCCATCGTCAAAGCCAAAGGTCACCGCTTTCCTTCGTCCTCCCGGAAAAATCTGGTAATCCATTCTCCTAACCCTCCAGCCGAAAAAGCTGAACCGCATTTTGAAAAAACACCCGGCGGCAGCTTTCCTGTGTCAGTATCTCATCCAAATGATCGTAAGCCTGATAAAATTCCGGATCCCCATAGGTGTCCCAGCCCTTAATGGGACTGTCTGTTCCGAAAAGAATCTTATGGATTACGCCCCTTTTCTCCGCCTCTGCTAGCACGGTGCTGTATACCCAGGCCGTATCTCCATACATATTCTCATAAGTCTCCAGTGCCTGGAGGGATTCTTCCTTATCATCGGACAGGGACATGTGTCCCAAAATAAAGGGCACATTTGGAAACCGCCGGGCCATTTCCACCACATAGGAAACCTTGGAATGACGGTTTTCCCTGGTATGGACCAGCACCGGCAGCCGCCATCGGGCCGCCATTTCGTAGTAGGGCCACAGCCGCTTATCATTGGCATCGGTCCGGGACATGTCCGGATGCACCTTCAGCCCCTTGATCAGCTTCCGGTTATCCCGATACAGCCGCTCAAAATCCGCCGAATATCCCGGATCGTCCGGACAGCACCACAGCAGCACCCCCAGCCGCCGGGGATGCTCCGCCGCCGCCTCAATCGCTGCCAGGTTCTTCATTTGCTGCCGGTCAGCAAGGGGATTGTCCTCCAGCAGCCTTTCGCCGCACTCAATGTGCGAGATCAGGGCGTAATCGACGCCATAGGCGTCCATCCCCCGCAGCTGCTTTTCAAGGGACATATCCTCTCCGTTCACCAGCCTGCCGATATGGGCGTGTACGTCAATTTTCATACGCTGTCATCCTCATCGGTCTGCGCATATACTCGGATTTCACACAGGCGGGCCTGTTCACAGCCCCAGGTGCGCAGTACTTCGATGCGCACTTGATTGCAATCCTGTCCGGGCAGGGGATGGACGCGGAGCCGCTGCCGGTTCTCCTCCACCCTCTCGCTATAGATCTCCCGTCCTTCCTTCAGCATCACAATCCGATAATCCCGGACCAGGGTGTCCGGCACCCCCTCCTGCTGGCGAACATGGTGCCATTTCGACAGGGAGATCATAATCTCCGCGGAAAGATCTGAATCAAAGGTCAGCCGGAGTTCTCTGGGTTTGATCGACTGCTGCCAGGAGAGCTGTAGCCATTGGGGCGTTTCTTCCAGGGAACCGGATATCCACATATTGTTTTGCTCCCCTATCGGCCGGTTCCAGCCGTTGACTGCCAGCGCGCAGCCGCCCTCCTCCGTTTCCGAGGAACAGGACACCGCCGCCGTCCTGGCCAGATCATCGGGATCCGCATTGGCGGTTCCGGGAATATAGCAGCCGTCCCGCAGCAGTGTCTGCTGCAGTTCCTGGATGGAGGAAAGAATATCCCGGGGACCGCAGCCTTTTTCTACGGCCATAGCCGCCGCGGTTCCCGCTGCCTGGGCCGCCACCGCACAGGTGGCCATGACGCGGGTGGAAGCAAAGGCGCGGTGAGTGGCGCTGATGATCCGTCCGCCTAGAAAAAGATTGTCCACATCCCTGGCATACAGACTGCGGTAGGGGATGGTGTAAAGATCATCCAGCACCACATTGGCATCCACTGGCTGGGGTTCCTTATGAATGAAGGCATAGAATCCCTCCGGCCGGTGGGTGTCGATATGCCAGCCGCCATAAGCCACCGCATCCTCGAACACCCGGCCTTCCAGGAGATCCTGCTCCCGCAGCACATAGTCTCCCACAATCCGCCGGCTCTCCCGCTTACCCGGAACAAAGGCTACCCAGTCCAGCGCCAGATTGGCGGCCCGCTCCCGGACATTGCTGTAGTTCTTGATATAATCCCATAGCCCGAAAAGAATCCGCAGCATTTCATCCCGGGTGGTTTCGCTGTCATTCACCACATTCCATTGGGTGCCGCCGATTTCCAGCCACCAATAGCCGGAGGTGATCTCCGCGAACTTCACCCTCCCGATCCAATCGGCGTCATGATAATCATAGGCCCAGTCCGGCCGGTGGAAAACCACCTCCCGGCCTTCATCCAAAGCGCGGAACTGGATGCTGTTGCCCATGGTGACAGTGTCGGCGGTTTCCACCGCTCCCGGTTCTTCAAATGCCGCTGCCGCCTCCCGGCCGAACATATAGGAAGCGCCGGCCAGTGCGGAGATCATCCCGTCGCCGGAGCAGTCCATATACTGAACGGCGCGGAAAACGAAGGTCTTTTCCGTGGTGGTCTGCCGGGCGATGATTTCCGTGATATGTCCCTGTTCGGTGTGCACCTGCAGGGCGCTGGTATTCAGATAGAGATCCAGACCATCCTGATAAGCGGCCTTTTCCCACAGCAAAACATCAAACATGCCATAAGAATGGGTAGGGTTGCGGTATTTGTTTTCCAGCAGAATCTCCTCAATAATGCCGGTTTCCCGGGCATTGGGGCGCTGACCATGGCGGGTGGCGCCGCAGATATGCATACGGATTTCACTGGATGCGTTGCCGCCCAGCACCGGTCTGTCCTGGAGCAAGGCGGTCCTGGCGCCGTGACGCGCCGCGGCTATGGCGGCGCATAGTCCTGCCATACCGCCGCCCACTACCACCAGGTCATAGGATGCGGACAACAGATCACGGGGATCTTTTATTCGAGGCATGGGGTCTGTTCCTCCTTATCCGGCCGTACTTCCGGCGGCCTTGGTTTGAGAAACAGCCCATTCACCGTCATCACCACAAACGGCAGCCACTGTCAACCGCTGATAGGATGGAGCAAATGAGCTGTTCCGGTTTATGCCGTGACCGGAGCGCTCCGCAGGGTGGTTAATCCACCAGCTCCGCCCGGCCGATCTCCTCATCCAGGAACTGAATCTGAGATGTGGAATAACAGGTCTTCCCCTGCAGGCACTGCCTGCGCACTATATAGGGCTTTTCCACCTCCTCAAAGTGATTGTCCGCAAAAACCATTCCTTCGCAGCCATTGTTCAGGGAGGCGAGATACAGACCGAATTTGGATTCCTTGATGCAGTTTTCCTGCACCACCATATCCGTGATCGGGCTGTTGTCCTCCTTGCCGGTGGCAATCATGATGAAAAAGCCGTCCCGCAGCTCATTGCGGCAGACGTTCATGCAGAGCTGATTGTTGGGCAGAGGGCTGGCACCCACGATATCGATCTTGCTCAAAGGCTTCAGATACCCCGGCGCATAACCCACATGGTGCAGGAAGTTGGCGTCCCACAGCAGGTTATCCGCCAGAGATATGTACCAGTTGGGCTGGATATAATTGTAGATATTCTTGCCCCAGGCCACAAATCCCCGTACCTTCTCCAGCTCATTGTGCGCTGCTACGGTGTTCAGCTGGGTGCCGTAATACTGGAAATCCCCTGCGTTGTACATATGGTTGTAAGCGCTGATGATATTGGAACGGGCGGAAAGAACGCTGACATTGCTGACATTGTCCTCCGGCGCCACCGCAAAGGGGGATTCCAATTCAATGGTGTCACCGGTGTTGGCGGTAATCCGCCGCATCTGCCCCTCGCCGGGTCCGGCCAGAATCAGCAGCTGCTTGCCCACCAGATCCCCGTCGGGATAGGTATACCGCAAACGATAGGTCTTTTCGCCTATGGTCTCCATATACAGCTTGCCGTCGGCACAGCCATACAGTCCCGGTCCATCGGAGGTCATGATCTCCCGGTTGTTGCCTATATTGTTGGACAGAACGTTATGGGCGTGATATATGTTATCGCCGGACAGCATGGAGACAAAACCGCTGTGATGCGTATGCTCCACCAGAGCGTTCACCACGCCTCCCAGCGCCGCCGTACCGGTGCCCACGCACTTGTTGTGGGCGATGTGCACATTCCGGCAGTCCAGCACACTGTAAATGCCGCCCTGGGTAAAGGAATCGATATCGTGAATCTGCAGATTATCCACGCCGTACATTTTGAAGGTCACATGCCCGTTGGCATTGGTGAAAGAATTCAGCTCTTTGGTAACCAGCCCCCGCAGCTGATAGGTATCCCAGTTGTTGCCGATGGGATGCGCATCGGTAGGACCGCCGTTGTGGGGTGTCAGGAACACCCGGCAGTGATGGATATAGATATTGGCGCTTCCCCTGCCGCTGGCCACAAACAAAGGGCCCAGCCGCGTGCCGGAAAAGTCAATGCCGGTGATTTCCACGTTCTTCGTCATCATCAGCATGGCGTCCGGCAGTTCATCCGTATCCCAGTTATAGGGCAGCCAGATGAATTTGGTTTTGATAATGCCGTCCCCCTTCAGGAGGATGTTTTCTGGGATGCTCAGAGGATGAGTCAGCATATAGGTGCCCCGGGGAAAATATACCACGCCGCCGCCGTTCTTCTCCGCTGCCCGCAGCGCCATGATGATATCCGGCGTATCGTTATGGGCCAGGCCGTCGCCCACCGCGCCGTAGTCCCGTACGTTGAATACCTCCTGCGGCCAGGCGTCCCGCGGGGATGCGCCCACCTTGATTTTCAAAGGCGCCGACCAGCAGGTATCGTCTCCGTAGCCGTTATGCAGGGAAATCTCATATTCTCCCGGCCGAATAGTTTCCGGCACCAGGAATTTAGCCGCATATTCCGGGTCGCCTTCCGCCGCCGTCAGCCGGTATTCCCCTTCTCCGTTTTTCAGCAGCAGCTGAACTGCGGCAGGGGGATTCTGAGGATAGAGATTACTGCCGGCGGTAAAAATCCAGCCTCCCGGCGTCACCAGGGCCCCTTCATCACCCAGCGCAAAATTCACGCAGGGGACGTTGATCATCCGGATGATGGGGGCAAAGCCCGGGCCGCTGAGCCTGGCCGCCCAAACACCCTCCCTGGCTCCCTCCGGAAGCCGGAATTTAACAGATGTTTCTGTTCTTTGCAGAACCGCCGCCTCTACAGCCTCAGCCGGAGACCAATCGGTCCTGGCAGCGGCAAAATATTCAGCCGGCTGAGGATTGCGGTCATATTTCACTACCGAAAAATAGGAAGCCGACGCACCTGCCGGTTGATCCGGCAGCCGATACAGTTCCACTTTTTCCACCGCTTCCCCCAGCTGATGGCCGGAAAAAGTCACAATTTCGCCGGGCTTATACCAAATGTTGCCCGTATAATACACCACTGGATTCACCGTCTGCGTACTCATCCCTGTTTTCCTCCTCAATAAGTCGTACAGTTTCCCTTGGTATCCGATATATAGGAAGACTGGTGTTCCGCTTCATCGTAGGAATATACAAAATTGGCCGGCGTGGGCTGATCCCATAAGCCTCCCACCAGATTGTCATAAGCGCCGCCCAGCGGATCTTCCAATTCCCGCACCGAAATATTGTCCAGATAAACGGCGGCGTTCTCCGTCATAAAGCCTACCTTGCCCACCGGACAGATAAAGGGATCGCTATCCACATATCGGAGAATTTCTTTTTCATCCCAAAACACGGTGATGGTATTATCGAAAACATCCAGCCGCAGATGATGCCATTTTCCCAGCCCCTCCAAATAGGAAAAGCCGGTCTGGGCCACCACTTTCTGATCGCCGGAAACATGCTGAGCCGAAGCATAAGCCTTGCGGATTTCCAGCCGGTTGCCGCCGGTGAAGAATACGCCATAATGGAAGCGGCCGTAAAAATCCATTTCCCGATGCCGGACAAACAGCACCAGGGTGTTGCTGTCCTCAGTCGCAATATCCGCCGGAAATTTTACATCCATACTGAAGGCATAGTCCGCCCACTTCCGACTGCCCACAAAATGAATGCCGTCCATATGATCCTTGAACCAGGCGCAGGTACGTCCGCCATCCGCCGCCTCCGTCTCCACAATATTGGCGCAGGTCACTTCCGTCCAGCAAAAACCGTTGCGGGGATTGGTGTTCACCACGCCTTTTTCAAAATCCTCAAAATAAAGGGTATCCGGGGGCAGTTCCCGTTTGCTGTCCGATGCGGATACTTCCACCGGCTTGCGGTTAACATGTGTTACGCAGTAATCCCGCAAGGTGGCGGTGATGGGGTAATCCGGCACATAGGAATACCCGGCGATTCCCGCCAGCACCTGTGTTCCAAATCCGATCTGTACCGCCCCCACCTTCTGCCAGGCCTCCGTCTCGGACAGGCGGTAGCTGCCGGTCGCCATGCTGCCGGTCAGCTCCAGTTTCAGATACAGCGGGTAGCGCAGTCCACCGGCTATAACGCTGCGATAGCTGTGGGTGGAGGTTCCATCAGTGGTGCGAAATGTCAGAAACACCGTATTGCGCCGGATCAGCAAAAAGGCATTGGCTGCCTCCGGCACATCGTCACCGCGGATCATCAGACCCACGGAGGCGTGATTTTCCGATTCCACGAAGCTGGTGATCGCGGTTTCCATAATGAGGGTGCTTCTCTCTCCATAAGAAAAATCATATTTTTCATAGGCGAAGGCTACCTCGTCTCGACTGCCCCAGTTGTCATGGGCATTGGTCTGAAAATGATACTCCTTCTTGTCCTCGTCATAGGAGAGTTCCGTTTGAATATACCGTGCGGCGTTGTAGATTTTCACTATTTTCCCCTCCGAAAAGTATTCCGTCACTCAACAATTTATTGATCTTCAACATGATTATAAAGCACGCTGAGAAGGGTTGCCAACATCAATATTCTTACTTTTTTTCACGGATCCCGCTTTTGTCCAAAGTCGGTCAAAAGGAAGACAGGCAGCCTGTTTTCAAGCCGCCCGTCATCCATTGTGAATGGTTTTCTGTTTCTTCTATATTGTGGCTTCAGGCTTTCGGCACAGCCTCTTTTTGGCGCAGGAAGCGACGAAACAATACCGCCGCTAGGCACAATGCCGCCAGCACCCCCGCCAGAATCAGAACGGACATACTGGAAAACACTCCTGCCAGACCATCGCTCTCCAGTCGGAGGGACATCACCCGGGGCGTGTTGGTATTATCTACCTGGTCGAAGAAGGAATCGGATATGCCATAAATTTCCGCATCCACATCCTTGAAAATGTTGTCCGCCATCAGCACGCCCCGAACCGTCCGTCCTACTGCATTCCAGTAAATCCCATAGGGAGCGTTCTCAATGGTGTTTTCCTGTATAATCAGATCCTGCAGCGCTTCCTTGCCGTTGGCCTGCAGCTGAATGTATGCCCCATCCTTCAAGGTGTTGTTCCGCAGCAGGGTGCCGATATTCAGGCCGCTGTAATCGCCGCTGCCGATCACCTGCAGGCGGGTATAGTTGTTGCATAGATCATAACCGTAAAACTTGAAATAATTGCTGTCCGAAATCACATTATTGACAATAGACACATACCAGTTCACTTGATAAACATTATAGATTTTTCCCGCCCGGGAAATCAGGTTCTCCATCCGCTGCAGATCCAGACCGTCGATCACCACATTGGTGCCGAAGCCGTACAGCTGGAAAGGACCGGAATTATAGGAATCCCAATCGGTGAAATAGATGGCGTCCCGGGATTCGCTGACGGTTACCATGGTGGTATCGTCCAGGGCGCCCATAAAAGGCTCCGCCACGGTCACTGAATCCGCGGTATTGGAAACAATGGTGCGCATCTGTCCCTCACCTGCGCCGCCGATGATATACAGCTGATATCCTGCCATCTGGTTTTCTTTGAAAGCGGCGCCTTCCAGCTTTACGGTGACGCCGTCCTCCTGCAGGGTACCGGCGCCGCTGGTATACCCCACATAGCCGCCGTCAAAGGTCATGGTCTCCCGGTTGTTGCCGATCCGATTTTCCACCGATACCCGGGCGCTGTAGATCCGGCTGCCGGCGAAGCCCCAGGTTTGACTGCTGGTGATATCCTCAAAGATGATGTTTTCCCCATAGCAGCCGCTCCAGCCCTGCGTGGGGATAGAGATATTCCGGAACAGCAGATTATCGGTAAAGCAAACCACCGGCCGGTCGCTGGACAAAATCTCGCAGTTGGTGATCTGCACATTATCGGCTGTGATCTCCAAAACCTTGGATTTAAAGCCCGCCAGTTCCGTCTCGATTTTATTGGAAACCGTGGTCATATTCTGAGCGCTCAGAGAAGGGCCGCCGCCGTAGGAATCGAAATGGAAGCGGCAGTTATCGATATAGATATTTTCGCAGTCCTCCACTTCCTTGCCCATCAGCTGCTGGACCTTCACAACAGGAGAAACCTCTCCGCCCACCACCACATTGCCGATCCTGGCACCGCTGAAGGTGATGTCCCGCAGCATGAAATCCCGCGCTCCCGTCAGCATATACTCCGGCAGCTCGTCATAATCCCAGTCAAAAGGCGTCCAGAAAATCAGGGTTTCTTCCGCTTTGTCTCCACAGATCACCGTCTTCTCCGGCAGGACAAAGCTGTTTACCAGCATGTATCTCCCTGCCGGGAAGTACACCACCCCTCCACCGTTCTCCTTCGCCGCGTCCAGAGCCGCCTGAAACGCTGCATCATCCCGCTGCGTTCCGTCTCCCACCGCGCCATAATCCTTCACGTTGAACACCGTCTCCGGCCAGCTTTCCCGCGGCGACGCTCCGATATCCATCTCATACGGCACGCTCCAGCTGGTGGACGTCCCGTATCCATTGTACAGATACACGCGGTACCGGCCCGCTTCCATATCCTCCGGCACAGCCGCCTCCACCGAGTACGCGTCATATATTTTGCTCACCTTCACCGTTTTCCGCTTGCCTGTCTCCGTGTTCTCCAGAACCACCTTGACACGGTCCTCCCGGCCTTCCACCGATAGGTTAGAGCCCTGAATCCGCAGCCAGCCTCCCGGGCTTGCCAGACTGCCTTCGTCCCCCTGTACCCATTCCACCGCCGGTGCGTTCAGGTAATAATACGATTCCTTCCGGGATGACGCCGCGCTGTAATGCAGCTTCACCGCGTATACCCCTTCCTTCATCGTCGACGGCACCACAAACTTCAGCGACTTCTCCGTCTGCTGCAGTATCTGCACATATTCCCCCCGGCCGGAGGACCACTGGACTTCCGACGCCCTGTCGGCTTCTTCCGCCGTTTCCAGGCGATTGAAGTAGGTTTTGTGTATATAGCCGGGTTTTGCATTCCTTCCGTTATCATTGAGCCGCTGGATCTCGACCCGTTCAACCAGGTTCAGATGATCTCCGCGCACCAGTGCCACGTCTCCCGGCTGATGCCAGGTATTCCCCGTGTACAGGATATACGGCTCTGTTTCCCCCAATGCCTCTTCCGCTGCTCCGGCGCTGTATATTCCCCCAGACAGGCTGAGAAGGATCCCAAACGCCGTCATACAGGCGCTCAAACGCTTAAAACGAGAAAATTTCATGTTGTCACACCTCCCGGATATCAGTCAAAGTTGCTGCCGATTGCGTTGTCATCATCTCCGCCTACGGCATCCAGTAGCTTGGTAACCGTAAAATTATCCACAATCACATGAGTGTTGGCTGTGTACAGCCCCACCCTGCCCCGCAGGGGTGAGTTGCCGGCGGTGTGGGTATAATGAATCACCATTTCTCCATCCCAATAAACCAGAATATGATTGTCCAGGACATCCATCCGAAGATTATGGAATTCGCCGTCCAGATAGTTGCCGATTTCCACCGTATTCAGGCGCGGATTGGCGCTGGAGGTGGATTTCGTATCCTGATAATAAAGGGTCAGGGTATTGCCGTTTTCCAGCATGGCGCTGTAATGGCGGTCGCCATAGAACACATTGTTGATCACCCGGGCCATCAGCTTCACCGTATTGCTGTCGGAGGATGAGCAATCCCCGGTAAAGCAGATATCCATCTGCACACTGTAATCCGTCCAAGACTTGTCACCAAAAAAGGTTTCATCCATGGCCTTGGTGATCTTCCAACCAAAGAGATTTTCGGGATCCGTGCCGTTAAGGGCAATTTGCTCTCCTACAGCGAAATTGTCCTCGGCGGTTTCGAAGGTACGGTTCAGCAGCACCCGCTGCAGCTTGATGTCCGGGATCACGTCCTCCGGCTGATTATTGGAATTGATGGGTGCCTGCTCAATGGGAACCAGCACCACCTTTTTATACCGCGCCGCATCCATCACGGCAAAAACGATTACCACAACCAGGCACCCGGCAGCTGCAATCATAAAACCGCCCAATCCCTTGGCCATGGCGCCGCGAACTGAGAAGGGTGCGTTTTTGCTCCGGATACGGCAGAACAGCACCACAGCGCCGCCCACCGCCGCCGGAATCAACAGCAGCCACCACATCCAGATTCCGCCACCGCCGTAATGTACGCTGGTATCCGCCGCTACCGGAACCTTCCGCTCCTCTTCTTCCGTGGCAGGCGCTGAATCCTCATTCTTCACCTTTTCCATTCCCTGGAAACCCATCAGTTTCATAGCTGGCGGCACGTCTGTTTTTTGTATAGCCGTGGTTTTCTCACGGCTCTCCGGCGCTGCGGCGCCCGTGAAAACGAATGATCCCATGAAAACCATCAGAAGGATCATCATCAAGCCCATTGAAACTATCCTTTTCATCGTTGAAAATCGCCCCTCTCCATATCTTTCATTGGAAATGCTGAAAACAGACAAAGATCCTGTAGCACCGAGTTTCCCCTACCGGACTAAAAAGAGAGGGGCAAATTCTCACAATTTGCCCCTCTCTTGCTGCCTATGAACGGAAAACCGATGGGCATAAATAACCAAGATCGTTTCCTTCTGTCATCCACCTCCGCTCTGTCCAGCCGTTCAACTGTCCGTTGTTATCCCGTAAGAAGGCTGTTTCCGCCTCTTTCATTTTCAGGTTTATTTCTTCTTTTTGATAACGAAGAAATAAACACAGAAGCCGGCGCCGCCTAAGACGATAATCACGCCGACTAAAATCCAGGGCCAGATCACCGGCTTATCCTGAGAGTCGCCGTTCACATCCGTATCAGAGGAGGCATTGTCGGATTTGCTGCTGTCTCCGCTTACCGAGGGATCCCTGCTGCTCTCTTCCGAAGATACATCCGGTTGGGACTCCGTGCTCCCACTGACATCGCTGGCATCCTGAGAACTGTCCCCGCTGCTGGGATTGTCATTGCCGGACACGGTGCCGCCCTGAGAGGAAGGGGTACTATTGGTATTGGAACCGGGATCCGGTTTTGTCGGCGTGGTGCTGGAATCTCCATTTCCGCTGGGATTGGTGTTTCCCGCTTCAATCTTTGTCCAGCCCTTGGCATGCAGATCCTTGATCACCGGATAATAATTGCTGATATTCTGCCACACACCGGCGTCCAGCTTCATATTGGCAACCGCGCTGTTGCCCTGCATCTTGGAGGTCGCCAAGCCCTTCACCGCAGAGGCCGCAGAGGCCAAATCCAATCCAATTCCATTCAGTTTGATCTTGTCCGAATCATAATAGCAGTTGCTGGTCTTGGCGCCTTTGCTGAAATAGCCGAATACACCGCCAACAGATTCCACGCCTTCTTTGTTGGCCTTTACTGTGCCGAAATTAAAGCAATTCTGTATGTTGGAGCCGGTGCCGTCGTCCTCGGGTCCTACACGGCCAGCGATACCGCCTATATTTTTCGTTCCGCTGACGCTTCCGGCATTCAAACAATTTATTATCGTGGATTCTGTTCCTTCCTCTCCGGTTGCGCCTACAATCCCGCCTGTTTCACTGCCCTTACTTCTCTCGCCGGAACCTGTAACACTTCCGTAGTTAACACAATTGGAAATTGTGCCGCCCTTCCACATACCGCCGACGATACCGCCAGTATAGACGCCAATAGACGAGACGCTCCCATCAAAAACACAGTTTTCAATGGTGCCGCCGTTCCTGCCGCAGATCCCACCGATAAAATCACCAGAAACGCCGATAACCTTAGCGGAAACCCGACAATTTGACACGGTTGCCCAGCACTCGGAAACCAACGCCCCTGCACGGGCCTCTGCATAAATCATACTTTTTTCCATGTTCAAGTTTTTAAGCGTAGCGCCTTCCATACCACCGTAAAACAAGCCGCCTCCAAAACCGCCAATGACTTGATAAAAACCGTAAATTGTATGACCCTGCCCGTCAATAACTTCATAAAAATTGTAGCCACCCAAGCCAATGGGATTTGCCCATTTATTGGCGGGAGCGTCTTTTCCCAGCCCCCAGTTATCATAGTTGGATACATCATTAAGATAAATATCGTTCGTGAGGACAAAGTAATCGTGCCCATAGGTTTCCCCAGTATCTTTTAAAACAGTGGTGTTGAAAACATGAGCCATATAGGCTAACTCTGCACCATTACTAATCTGCCAGGGATCATCCTTGGTACCGGAACCGCCGGCAAAGGCAAAAGCCCGTTTGCCATCCCAAATCTCAGGAGCAGCAGAAGCTGTGGGCATCAGAGATGCAAAGATCAGCACTAACAGCAGCATTACCGAGCCTAATGAAAGCACCTTCTTCATTGCCGAACTTCTCCTCTTCATCTTCCGACTCAAAAGACGGAAATAATTTAAAGAAAGGCTCTATTCCTTTTTTCACACCAAATTTTATTTCTTTTCAAAAATCTTTTTTTTGATAACGAAGAAATAGACACAGAAGCCGGCACCGCCTAAGACGATAATCACACCGACCAAAATCCAGGGCCAGATCACCGGCTTATCCTGAGAGCCGCTATTCACATCCGTATCGGAGGAGGCATTGTCGGATTTGCTGCTGTCTCCGCTTACCGAGGGATCCCTGCTGCTCTCTTCCGAAGATACATCCGGTTGGGACTCCGTGCTCCCACTGACATCGCTGGCATCCTGAGAACTGTCCCCGCTGCTGGGATTGTCATTGCCGGACACGGTGCCGCCCTGAGAGGAAGGGGTACTATTGGTATTGGAACCGGGATCCGGTTTTGTCGGCGTGGTGCTGGAATCTCCATTTCCGCTGGGATTGGTGTTTCCCGCTTCAATCTTTGTCCAGCCCTTGGCATGCAGATCCTTGATCACCGGATAATAATTGCTGATATTCTGCCACACACCGGCGTCCAGCTTCATATTGGCAACCGCGCTGTTGCCCTGCATCTTGGAGGTCGCCAAGCCCTTCACCGCAGAGGCCGCAGAGGCCAAATCCAATCCAATTCCATTCAGTTTGATCTTGTCCGAATCATAATAGCAGTTGCTGGTCTTGGCGCCTTTGCTGAAATAGCCGAATACACCGCCAACAGATTCCACGCCTTCTTTGTTGGCCTTTACTGTGCCGAAATTAAAGCAATTCTGTATGTTGGAACCGGTGCCGTCGTCCTTATAGCCCACCAGACCGACGATGCCGCCCACGCTTCCCGTACCGGTGATGGTTCCGGCATTGAAGCAGTTGGTAATCGTGGATTTTGTGGTGAGATTTCCCATATTTCCTGTGATGCCGCCCACTGCGCTGCCGTTATCTTTGTCGGGGGTACCGGTGACGGTACCGTAATTGATACAATTGGAAATCACCGCACCGGCGGCCTTTTCGTCCTCGGTTCCCATGTTGCCAGATATACCACCTGTATAAATCCCAACAGATTCTACGCTGCCTTCAAATACACAGTTTTCGATCAGACCCTGATTATAGCCGCAGATCCCACCGAAGAAGTTCCCTTTAACGCCAAAAACCTTAGCGGAAACATGGCAATTTCTAATCGTGCCACTATTGCCGGCAGCCAGCGCGCCCGCGTTGGACTCCGCGTAAATCATGGCCTTATCCAAATTCAGATTTTGCAGCGTTGAGCCTTCCATACCGCCGTATACCAAACCGCCGCCTTTTCCGCCGCAAATCTGATACAAACCGTAAATAGTATGCCCCTGCCCATCAATGGTCTCATAGAAAGCATAACCGCCCAGACCCAAGGGGGCATAGGGCCATACATTGGCAGGCCGGTTTTTAATATCCCATTTGTCGTAGTTGGAAACATCATTGAGATAGATATCCTTTGTCAGAACAAAAAAGTCATGCCCATAGGTTTCTTCAAAGGGCTCCTTCAAAACGCCGTTGTTAAAAATATAGAACATATACGATAATTCAGCGCCGTTGCTGATCTGCCACGGATCATCCTTGGTACCGGAGCCGCCGGCAAAAGCAAAAGCCCGTTTGCCATCCCAAATCTCAGGAGCAGCCGACGCCGAAAATGCAAACGATGACAAACAGGTCATCATGAAAACGGCTGTCAAAAAAAGCGAAAGGACTTTTTTCATGATAGAGAATCCTCCTGCGATAATATTACGGATATGTAAAAGGAATGCACCCTCTGACAAGCGCCGGATAAAGCTTGCGCACCCTCCATATTGACTATTTCGGGTGCGCAAGTCTTTACCCGCCTATCTTACTTTTCGACGGTTGTTTTTCTTTTTTTGGTGTACAGAGCCAGCACGATGGCCGCGGCCGCTAAAGCGGACAGCGTAATCGCCATGGTTCCTTCAAAGCCAGCGCCGGTATCGGGAGTGGGCTTATCGTCCGGATCGGTGGGATCGGTCGGCTCTGTCGGATCAGTAGGATCAGTGGGATCGCTGGGATCCGGATCAGGCTCCACCGTCTTGCCCAGCACCGGATAGGACTCCGAAGCGGACCAGATTTCTTTATCCAGCTTCATCTTCTCCACCGCGCCCTTACCGGTCATATCCGCTGTGGCCAGACCTTTGACATTGGCCGCCTGCTCACCCTCATCGCTGCCGATAGCGGGAAGTTCACCGGCAATGGTGGAATCAAAATAGCAATTCTTCAGTTCGATGGGGGCGATAATGGTACCCTCTTTCACCTGTCCGGCAACCGCGCCCACCTTGGTGGCACCTTCCAGTGCGGTGACTTTACCCGCCGTGAAGGAATCGGTCATGGTGCTGCCGCTGACTGCGCCGAAGTTGCCCACCAGGCCGCCGATAATGCCCACGCCCTTTACTTCGCCCAGGTTGTAGCAATTGGCAATAGTGCCGCCGTTGTTGTTGCCGCCGACAGTACCGGCGATACCGCCCGCAGCGGAGTTGGCGTTAAAGGCTTCCACGGTGCCCAAATTATAAGAGGTTGTCACGGAACCGCTCAGCAGTCCGGCAACGCCGCCGACGTTGTTGGCGCCCTTGACGCTGCCTTTGTTTACGCAGCCAATGATCTTACCGGTGGGCCATATATTGCCGGCGATGCCGCCCACAGTAGCGTTGGTAGCATCGATGATACCTTCAAAGGAACAGTTCTCAATGGTGCCATACAGCATACCAGCGATGCTGCCGATGTTGTTTTTGCCGTAGATATAGGCGTTTTTGATATTCAGGTTTTTGACAACGCCTTCGCCGTCGCTGTTGCCCACGGTATAGATAAAGGAGCGTCCGCCTGCATTCTTGTTGCTGCCAGTATACAGACCGGAAATAGAGTGTCCCTTACCATCGAAGGTGCCGATAAAGGGCTTGTTCACATTGACGCCGATGGGATTCCAGGTAAAAGCCGGCGCTTTTTCGGGATCCGCCCAATCCGCAAATTTCGCATCATCCGCATTCAGAGAGATGTCTGCCGTCAGCACATAATGGCTGGACAGATACAGGCCCGCTGAATTGGCGTCGTTGGTGATGCTCATGAGACATTTCAGCTGATCGGCATTGCTGATCTGATAAGGGTCGGCCGCCGTACCCGTCCCTCCGGCAAAATTCAGAGAGCCGAAGGAGGGGTAGGAATCGGTGGAGAGCCAGGTGGCGGCGTCCAGCTTCATCCGCTCCGCGGCCCCCTTGCCGGTCATATCCGCTGTGGTTAGACCCTTGACATTGGCCGTCTGCTCGCCCTCATCGTTGCCGATAGCGGGAAGTTCACCGGCAATGGTGGAATCAAAATAGCAGTTCTTCAGTTCAATGGGAGCGATGATGCTGCCCTCTTTCACCTGTCCGGCAGCCGCGCCCACCTTGGTGGCGCCTTCCAGCGCGGTGACTTTGCCTGCCGTAAAGGAATCGGTCATGGTGCTGCCGCTGACTGCGCCGAAGTTGCCCACCAGGCCGCCGATAATGCCCACGCCCTTTACTTCGCC
>CABULH010000018.1 GCA_902492455.1 uncultured Oscillospiraceae bacterium | reverse complement strand
CACCTTTCGGTGTGCCTGCCATCCTTTTTTGGCACCGTTTTGCAACGGCCCCTTTAACTTACATTTCTATTCCGTGATATCCCGCCTCCGCTACGGGTGGGAAACATTAATCGGCATAGGGATTGCCGCTTTTCAGAAATCGTTCATCCGTCCATCCCTTGGAGCAAACGCCGCACCATCCCTCGCGGCCAGCCGCCTTAGCTTCCGCCAATGTACCGCTGAGCACCCCTTTTTTAATGGTGTGGCAATTGGGTTTAATATGGATTTTATCTCCGGTATTGGCCCAATACACCACCATTTTCCCCTGGGGCGCAGCCGTGGTGACCGGCGCCTTCGTGACAAGAGGATACGTGGGCAGTGTGGGCGGAACAGTTTCCGTCGGCAGAACCGTCTGGGCGACAGATGTTGTGGGAACCTCCGACGCAGCCGCTGAATTATCCCAAAAAACGGCGGAAGCCTCTTCGCTGCTGGTCTGCCGCGTATCGGACGAAACTTGAGAGGTTCTCTCACCGGAGACGCCGCAGGCAGATAAGGTGATCATCGCTGCTATGACACATATCCAAAGCCGGCTTTTTTCCATTCTCATGATTCCCATCTCCTATCGCCACAACTTTACCACAATGCGTTCAGGAAGTCAAATCAGCCGATGGAGCGAAAAAGGATGGAAAAAGGGCGTTGTGTTCCTCCTTTCCCTATGATATGATGGAATGGCTTGATAATCCCATGATATGCTTGGTTAAGGGGAGGATTCGACAATGAATACCCATCTGCATCTGCTGACAAAGCTTTCCGTCCCTACCGGCAAAATCGACGCGGTACTGGATACCGATACCTATAACGAAATCGACGATCAGTTCGCCCTGGCTTATATGCTGGCTTCCGAGGACAAAATCCGGCTGAAGGCTATCTACGCCGCGCCTTTTTTCAACGACAACTCCTCTTCCCCGGCGGACGGCATGGAGAAAAGCTATCAGGAAATTCACAAGATTCTGGATCTGGCGGAAAAAACGGAAATGAAAGCGGTCGTTTTCCGCGGCTCAGACCGCTATCTCCCGGATGAAAGCACCCCCGTCCCCTCCGACGCCGCGAGGCATCTCGCCGATTTGGCCATGACCTATCCGGAGGAATCACCGCTTTATGTAGTGGCCATCGGCGCCATCACCAATGTGGCGTCGGCTTTGCTCCTCCGCCCGGAAATCCGGGACCATATGGTGGTGGTCTGGCTGGGCGGACATTCTCTGCACAACGACGATACCCAGGAGTTCAATATGATTCAGGACGTGGCCGCGGCCCGGGTGGTATTCGGCTGCGGGGTTCCGCTGGTGCAGCTGCCCTGCGCCGGGGTGGTGAGCGCCTTCACCACCACAGGCCCGGAGCTTCGCCATTGGCTGGGCGACAAAAACCGCCTGTGTGATTATCTGGTAGAGAACACCGTTTCGGCAGCCGAATCCTATGCCAAAGGGAAGCCCTGGAGCCGGGTCATCTGGGACGTGACGGCGGTGGGCTGGCTGCTCAATGAAGGACAGCGCTTTATGCGGGATCGGCTGGAATACAGTCCCATACCGGAATATGACGGCCACTATGGTTTCGACAAACAGCGGCATTTCATCTGCTATGTTTACGCGATCAACCGGGACGCCTTGTTTGCGGATCTCTTCGAAAAACTCGCCTCCTTCTGATTGCTGTCAAAGAGCCGGGAAGCAGACGCTTCCCGGCTCTTTTCTTACGGTTTATTCTCTCAGACGGTATTTCCGTCCACTGTCAGCCGCAGTTCCCGCAGCGATGCCGCAAATTCCGCTTCGCCCCGCTCCACCACAGCCAGGACGCCGCCGGACAAAGCCGCCGTTTCCATCGCTTTGGTGATCACCCACACGTCATCGATATATACCTCGAAAAATTCCTCCCGCATCAGCAGCCGAATCCGGTATTCCCGGTCGTAATCCAGCGGCATACGCTTGTAATCGCCGTTCCGGACCACGCCCCCGTTTACGATATCGGCGCAGGCGCGGCCGAAGCCCTCTCCCGGCCGATAAACCAGCTGATCCATCTCCACACGCTGCTGTTCATAATCCAGCCAAAGGACGATGCCCTGCCATTCCTCTCCTTCAGCCACACAGCGCAGAGCAAACCCCGCCCGGACACCCTTTTGACAAGTGATGGTAGCCGTTAAACAAGCATTTTCAGCCGCCGGATACATCACGGTTGCCGAGCCCCAGCCAAGGCAACTTCCCACTAGCCGGCCGCCCTCTTCCCGCCAGCTTCCCGCATCGTCTTCCACCAGCGATCTCTCGGCGGGAACTTCCGGGCCATACAGCGCGTCCAGCAGGGGATAGTACTCCAGATACAGCTGTCCCTTCTCATCCGCCCGAATTACCTTGGGCGGCGCCAGGCCGGGCCGGGATGCGGTGATGTGACTGTACAGCAGCCGATCCTCTCCCGCCACAACCGTGCGTCCCGCCCAGGATGCCTGGCGATCCTCCGCCGAACCCAGCAGCAGATCATCCTCCGGCCGGATAAAATCCCCCTGGCATCCCGGCTGCACCCGATACCAGATGCCGGCCGCATTGTCCCGGGAAGAGGTATGACGGCGCACCCCTCCCCAGCTATGATCAAGAAACAGAACATATCGGTTGCCCTCCAGCACAAAGCAATCGGGACATTCCGCGTATTTGACACTATCCCCCACCCGCACCAGCGGCGGCAGATATTCATAATGAATAAAGTCCCGGGTCTGCACCCGGGCCACCACCGCACCGGTGGAATCCGGCGCGGTCTCCGTCTCCCGGGCACAAAGGCAGAGGGAATACACCCCCGCCTCCTGCTGATAAATCATCGGATCCCGCCAGGCTGTGTACATTCCGCCGTCCCGCGGACTAGGACAGTTGTCATAAAATACGCCGTCAGCGTTCAGTACCGGATTATAAGGATATTCCTCCCAGACGATCAGATCCTCCGAGGTATAGAGGCCGTATACCTGCCGTCGGCTCACCGGCTCGATTGTCCCCAGCAGCATGAGAAACCGGCCCGCCTGCTCCGTCACGCAGCCGGTCAGCGGCAGTCCGTTCTGATTCCAGTCCCCCGGACCGCCGAACCCATAAATGGACGGATAAGTCCGATAAGCGGCAAAATCCCGGGTGGAGACATGTCCAATGTTCCCCTGGGCCAAATAAAAAATATGGAAGTCTCCCTTCCAATAAAACAGCGTGGTATCCCACATCTTTTCTGGCATCGATGGTCTGTAAAGCATCCTGACGCCCTCCGTTACTATCAAAGTATTTAACATTATACCACAAAGCGGCGCGCGAAGCGCGGAGCCTTCCTTAGTCCGAAACGGCGTTGACCGTTTCGGTGTGGTTCAATGTTCTCTCAGCCGTCCAAAGCCTTGCATAGCATGGCTTTGGAATACGGCGTGAGGTTATTATACCACAAAAGTTGGGCGTTTGCCGATGGGCAAACGCAAAGACACAGCCGGTGTACGGTTACGCTGCCACCGGAAGAATGCCAGTGCGGCAAAGCCGCAGGAGGCTGTTCAAGCCGACCGGCATTCTTCAAAGAGAAAATCTTCGATTTTCTCCAGTATACCACAAGAATTGGGCCTTTGCCATCAGAAAACGCGAAAACACAGCCGAAAAATCAGATGTCCTCCCTTTTGGATTTGTATTCATGAAACCGCAAATAAGCCTGTGCTGCCCACGAATATTCATTTGATCAATCCACCGATTCTTTTTTCTTGACTCGCATGGACTATTATGATAGTATAGACTATGTAAGTAGTCTGCCAATAAAGGAGCCGTGTGCTTATGGACATCAAAAAGCTGTATGACAGCGAATTCAAGCTGATGGAACTGATATGGGAGCGGGAGCCGGTCAGTGCCAAAGAGCTCAGCCTGCTGGCGGCCGACAGAGTGGGGTGGAATAAAAACACCACCTACACAGTCATCAAAAAACTGGTGGAAAAAGGTGTGGTAAACCGCGGGGAACCAGGCTTTATCTGCACCTCACTGGTAAAGCGGGAGGAAGTCCGCCGGACAGAAACTGAAAACCTTATCCAAAAGCTGTATCACGGATCGAAAAAGGCCTTGTTTTCCGCCCTGCTGGAGGACGAACCTCTTTCCGAGGAGGAACTGAGTGAACTGCGCCGGATGATCGAAAAGAGGTGAATCATGCTGGGAAATCTATTTTATTGGCTGCTGAATATGAGTATCCTGGGCACGGTGGCGGGCTTTCTGGTGCTGCTGCTCCGGCGGATCAAGCGGCTGCCGCGCTTCGTCCCTTATCTGCTGTGGGCCGTCCCGCTGCTTCGTTTGTGGCTGCCCATTGGCTTGAGCAGCCGGTACAGTCTGCTGAATATGCTGTCCGGCTTTGCTGTTAAAACCGTCGGACTGTACGGCGGCTTATCAGCGATGAATTTCATCCAGGCCGCCGACACGTATTTTCCCTTGGTATTCCGCCGGGAAATTCTGGCGGACGTCTTTTCCGTCGCCGGCATCATCTGGGCGATCATTGCGGCAGCCGCTCTGCTGACTGCCGCAGCCCTCTACCTCCTGACAAAACACGAACTCAAAACCGCCGAACCGGAAGACTACAGGACCTACCGGTCGGACAAAATTCTTTCCCCTGCCGTTTTCGGTATCCTTCGTCCCAGAATCGTACTACCCAAGGGGATGACGGACACCAGCCGGGCCTATGTGCTTCTTCACGAACAGATGCACATCCGCCGGCTGGACAATCTCTGGCGGCTTGCGGCGGTAGCCACCGCCTGTGTGCATTGGTTCAATCCCTTTGTCTGGCTGTTTCTCAAGGCTTTTTTTGAAGACATGGAGCTTTCCTGTGACGAACGGGTCCTCCGCCGATGCGGCGAGGCAGAGAAAAAAGCTTATGCCGCAGCATTGCTGGATTGTGAAGCAGGGAAAACGGTTTTTTCCTCCGCCTTCGGCGGCGCCAAGACCCGGGTTCGGATCGCCGGTATTCTGTCCTATAAGCGGCTGACGGTCGCTTCAGCCGCGGGATTTATTCTTCTAACAGCGGCGGCTGCGGCCGCCATGCTCACCAACGCCGCCGTTTAAAACAACGTAACATGTTATAAGGAGGCTGCATGGAATGGCAAAGAAAAAATACAGAATCTTCTACCTCTCATCTTTGGCTCTGCTGCTGGCGCTGTCCGCCTATCCCCTTTACATGGGGATAAAAGTCATTTCCCAGTTTCTGCACCGGGGTTCAGTGGTGGCAACGGACTATCCCAAATATGTGATTCCGTACACCCCAGTCTGCCTCGCTCTGCTGCTGGTAGCCGCTATTTTTCCCCTGCTCTACGGCCGGCTGAAAAAGTGGTCCCTCGCCATCGGCTCCATTTTCGGCGCCGCCGTGTTTTTCACCACGGAAATCGCCTTTGAAAACATCCTGGTAACAGGTGAAAACGGCACCATGCCCCTGCAGTCCTTTCAGTATCTTCAATGCTACGCCACACCCGAGGTGATCTGGACCATCGGCAGCCCCATGAACGCGGCGGATAAACCCGCCTTTAAAATGCATTTTTATCTCATCGCCCTGGTGATTGTTCTGACCGTCATCGGCCTTCTCCATGGCTATACCCGGATGATCCGGGAGGAGGATTCCGCACGGAAACGGCCGCTGGCCGCCCAGACGGTTTGCATCGCGGTTTTTGTCAGCCTGTGTGTTCTGGCCTGTTTTACCGCCTTTTACCGCAACGGCACCTTGTATATCTCCCCTCTTTCCTCTTGGCTCACCAGCCTGTTCTTCGTGGTATTCGGCATCACCTTCGGCGTGTATGTAGGCAGTATTCTCTATGGCAGGCGGACGTTGCTGAGTATCATCCTGCCAGCTGTCGGCGCAGCGCTTATCACCGTAGCGATGTATGCCGGCGAACTGATTTTGATGGGCGGCGTTCTTTTCCGGTTCGGCAGCGGCTTTTTCTTTGAGCCTCTGGGGCCGCTCCCCTTTGCCCCCTGCGATCTGCTGATCATCGCTCTCACCGGCGTGCTCACCGGTATTCTTCTCCGGCGGCTGAATCCAACCGAAAAGCCCGCCCCAGCTTCCTGCTGATTCTTACTGACCTCTCTTCTCCAAACAGACCGCGATACCGCCTTGCAAAAGGAGGATATCGCGGTCTGTTGACTGTACGGTACTGTACGGAAAAAAACGTCCGCTTTGTTCCGATATACTTGCAGTTTCCCGTCTGAATGTGGTATACTATGGTTTTAGAAAATAAAGGAAGAAGGGGATCCGGTTGGACGTACAGGTAGGCGATATCCTGGAAATGAAAAAACCGCATCCCTGCGGCTCCAAACGGTTTGTCGTTCTGCGCATCGGTATGGATTTCCGGCTGAAATGCCAGGGCTGCGGCCATGAGTTTCTGGCGCCTCGTCTGAAAATCGAGCGTAACATCCGCAAGCTTCAGCGGCCGGAAGAACCTTAGCCCACGGCTGACCACCACAAGGTAAAAATGTGAAGGAGAGAAAATCGATGTGGGATCGGCTGGCGGAAGTGGAGAAGCGCTATGAGGAAATCACCCAGCGGCTGTATGATCCGTCGGTGGTGGCAGATGTGGAGGAATACCGAAAATTAACCAAAGAAAGCAAGGACCTGCAGCCTTTGGTGGATAAGTTCCGGGAATATCGGCAATACAAAGCCCATTATGAATCCGCCCGGGCCATGCTGGATGCCGGCGGATTGGACCGGGAACTGCGGGAACTGGCGGAACTGGAACTGACGGAAAATCAGGAAAAAATGGATGCCGCCGCGGAGCAAATGAAAATTCTTCTGCTGCCCCGGGACCCCAACGACGACCGCAGCGTTATCGTGGAAATCCGTGCAGGCGCCGGCGGTGAGGAATCCGCCCTGTTTGCTTCCTCCCTCTATCGGATGTACACCATGTACGCCCAGCGCCGGGGCTACGGTACCGAAGTGGCAGGCGTCAATGAGACGGAACTGGGGGGATTCAAGGAGATCAGCTTCCTGGTGACCGGCGACGGCGCTTACAGCCGGCTGAAGTTTGAAAGCGGCGTTCATCGGGTGCAGCGGGTGCCGGAGACCGAGGCCGGGGGACGCATCCATACTTCCACCGCCACCGTGGCGGTGCTGCCGGAGGCGGAGGACGTGGAAATCGACATCAATCCCTCCGACCTGCAGATTGATACCTTCCGTTCCAGCGGCGCGGGGGGCCAGCACATCAATAAAACCGAATCCGCCATCCGTATCACCCATCTGCCCACCGGTATGGTGGTGGAATGCCAGGACGAACGGAGCCAGTATAAAAACAAGGATAAGGCCATGCGGGTGCTGAGAACCCGTCTGCTTGAACAGAAACGGGCGGAACAGCAATCCGCCGTGGCCGCCGACCGGCGCTCTCAGGTGGGAACCGGCGACCGCAGCGAGCGCATACGTACCTATAACTTTCCGCAGGGCCGAGTCACCGATCACCGCATCGGCCTGACCCTATATAAAATTGACGACATCATGAACGGTGATCTGGATGAGATCATCGACGCCCTCATCACCGCTGACCGGGCGGAAAAGCTCCAGGCCGGCGGCGGTGAATAACGTACAGATTTAATGAAAGAAGACCTTCCATGAACAACATGCCTCGTAAAACCCAGCGCCTCACCGATGCGCCGGAGGATATCCGCCGCGCGGCGGAGCTGCTGCGGCAGGGAGAGCTGGTGGGGATTCCCACCGAAACGGTATACGGCTTGGCCGCCGACGCTCTCAATGGCGCTGCGGTGACGGACATCTTCGCTGCCAAGGGGCGGCCCCAGGACAATCCTCTGATCGTGCATATTGCCTCTTTCCAGGAATGGGTGCCCCTTGTGACAAGCATCCCTCCCGCCGCCCGAACGCTGGCGGAAGCTTACTGGCCGGGGCCGCTCACCATGATTCTGCCCCGCTCGGATTTAATCCCCAAAGAAGTCAGCGCTGGGCTGGACACCGTGGCGGTGCGGATGCCCTCCCACCCGACGGCCCAAGCGATTATCACCGCCTGCGGTCGGCCTCTTGCCGCTCCTTCCGCCAACCGTTCGGGCAGTCCCAGCCCTACCACCGCCGCTCGGGTACTGGAGGATATGGATGGCCGTATCGCCGCCGTGGTGGACGGCGGCCCCTGCACCGTGGGGGTGGAATCCACCGTGGTGGATCTTTGTGGAATCCGGCCCCGGCTGCTGCGTCCCGGCGGCGTCACCCTCTCCATGCTGGAAAAAGTCGCCGGCGCTGTGGAAGTGGATCAGGCGGTCACCGGAAGGCTGCGGGAGGGACAGCGGGCCGCCTCCCCCGGCATGAAATACAAGCACTATGCTCCTAAGGCCCGGGTGATCCTGGTAAAAGGAGCGGCTGAAGCCTATCGGCGTTTCGTCAGCGCACAGGCGGAAGAAAACCCGGATGGTCTGGCCGCCCTCTGCTTTGACGGTGAAGATCTAAACCTGGGAATCCCGGCGGTGACCTACGGCGGCCGTAAGGATCACGCCACCCAGGCCCATCAGGTATTCGATGCTCTGCGCCGTCTGGATGAAATCGGCGCCCAAAAAGTCTATGCCGCCTGTCCGGAGCCGGACGGCATCGGATTGGCTGTTTATAACCGGCTGCTGCGCGCAGCTGCATTTGAGGTGATTGAGCTTGACGGATAAAGTATTTCTCATCGGTTTAACCGGCCCCACCGGTTCGGGCAAAAGCGAGGTTTCCCGGGTGCTGGCGGACCGGCACGTCCCGGTCATTGACGCGGATGAACTGGCCCGCCGGGTGGTGGAGCCCGGTTTCCCCTGCCTGCAGGAGCTGGTCCGGGAGTTCTCCGAGGATATCCTGAATGAGGATGGGACCCTGAACCGGCGGCAGCTGGCCCGGCGGGCCTTCGCCACGCCAGAGGACACCAAATTGCTGAATTCCATCACCCATCCGTATATTATCGACCTCACCAAGAGAATACTAATGCAGCTTGAGCAAATCCGGGAACCCGTGGCGGTGCTGGATGCTCCTCTGCTGTTTGAGAGCGGCATGGACGGCATCTGCGATGTGACGGTGGCGGTGGTGGCTCCTCGTGAACGGCGGCTGAAGCGAATCATGGAGCGGGATCAGCTGACGGAAAAACAGGCCGAGGCTCGCATGGCCGCCCAACAGGAGGAGGATTTCTATGCGTCTCGGGCTTCTCAGGTCATCCGCAACGACGGCGATCTGGAGGAGCTGCGCCGGCAGGCAAATGCCTTCGCCGATCAAGTCCGGGAGTGGCTCCGTGGCTGAGCCGGGATTTCGGGAGCCTTCCCGCCAAACGGACAAAAACCCTTTTCCAGCTATCCTGCTGGCGCAAATCGCCCTGCTGCTGGCGATACTGGCGGCAGCGGGGTTGCTGCTGCGGCAGGGATACCGGCGATACATGGAAACGGTGTATCCCATGAAATACGCTGCTTTTGTCAACCGGGCCGCGGAGGAATATGAATTCGCTCCTTCTCTGCTTTTCGCTTTGATTTATACAGAAAGCGGTTTTGATCCCGACGCGGTATCTTCCGCCGACGCCAAGGGGCTGATGCAGCTGACGGACGATACCTTCGAATGGGCGCAGCAGCGAGCTGGAGTGAATCCTTTGATGCCTCCCCAGCAGCTGTTTGATCCGGAAACCAATATTCATTACGGCGCCTTTGTGCTGTATCTGCTGCACCAGCAGTTCGGCAATCTGGACACCGCTTTAGCGGCCTACAACGCGGGCCAGGGCCGGGTCAAGGGCTGGCTGGAGGATCCCCGCTATTCCGACGACGGGGTGACACTGCAGGAAATCCCCTACCCGGAAACCGCCGCTTACGGCGAAAAAATCGCCAAGGCGCAGGAAATGTATCAGGAGCTGTATCATATCACATAATAATCCTCAGTATACAAAACCGATCATGAACAGGAGGTCTCAACCATGGCAGAGGAAAAAAGCGCGGCGGAGCTGCTGAAAGAAGAATTGTTCTACACCCCGGAGGAAGCCTGGAAAGTATTGGATGACGAAGCCGTCACCCAGGCGGACGACTACTGCGAGGCCTATAAGGCTTTTCTGGACAGGGCTAAAACCGAGCGGGAAGCGGTGGCTGAAGCCGTTCGTCAGGCGGAGGCAGCGGGCTTTGTCCCCTTTGACCGCACCAAGTCCCTGAAGCCGGGAGACAAGGTATATTACAGCAATCGGGGCAAGGCTCTGCTGCTGGCGGTGATCGGCAGCCGGCCTATCACCGACGGCGTCTCCATCGCCGCGGCTCACATCGATTCTCCCCGTCTGGATATGAAGCCCAATCCTCTGTACGAGGACCACAATCTGGCTTATCTGGACACCCATTATTATGGAGGCATCAAGAAATATCAATGGACCGCTATGCCGCTGGCGCTTCACGGTGTTATCGTCCGCAAGGACGGCACCCGGGTGGAAATTCGTATCGGTGAGGATGAGAGCGACCCGGTTTTCTGTGTCACTGATCTGCTTCCCCACCTGGGCACCGAACAGATGAAACGCCCCGCCACCGAGGTAATCAAAGGCGAGGATCTCAACATTCTGGTGGGTTCCCGTCCTTTCAAAGAGGACAAAGGCAGTGAATTGGTGAAGCTGAATATTCTCAAGCTGCTCCACGATAAATACGGTATCGTGGAAGCGGATTTTCTCTCTGCGGAGCTGGAAGCGGTTCCCGCTTTCAAGGCCCGGGACCTGGGCTTCGACCGCAGTATGATCGGCGGCTACGGCCATGATGACCGCGTCTGTGCTTATCCCGCCCTGACCGCGATACTGGGTCTTTCCAATCCCAGCTACACCGCCGTCACCATTCTGGCGGACAAGGAGGAAATCGGCTCGGAGGGCAACACCGGTATGCAGTCCGCCTTCCTGAAATATTTCATCGCGGACATCGCTGCCGCCTTCGGCGCGGAAGGCCGTCATGTGCTGCAGCAGTCCGTCTGTCTCTCCGCCGATGTCAACGTGGCCCTGGATCCCATCTACCCCGATACGGTGGAGCCTCGGAACTGCGCCTGGCTTAACCGAGGCGTGGTGCTCACCAAATACACCGGCTCCCGTGGCAAATCCGATACCTCCGACGCTTCCGCCGAGCTAATGGGCCGTATCCGTTCTCTGATGGACAAAAACGGCGTGGTTTGGCAGATCGGAGAGCTGGGCAAGGTAGACATGGGCGGCGGCGGTACCGTGGCAAAATATATTGCCGACCTGGATGTGGACACGGTGGATATGGGCGTGCCGGTACTGAGCATGCACGCGCCTTTTGAAGTGGTGTCCAAGCTGGACGTGCACATGGCCCACAAGGCCTTCTCTGCTTTGATGACGCGGGAATAAGCCATAAACACAAGCGGCTGAGATGCTTTCATCTCAGCCGCTTATTTTATACGATCTCTCCCATATTCTCTTTTACCCGGAACGCCACGATTTTCCGGATCAATTCCACCGGCAGAGGCCGACTCAGCGGAAACTGGATCGCACCCTTGGAATGCTTGTATTCTCCCAGCTGATCCTCAAATCGGCGGACGCCGCTGTCTCCTGGATAAAAGCCGATATGCACTTTATGCAGGGCGAAATGCACCAAATTTCCCTTGAAATAAAAGGTGGGCATGCCCCAGCTGATTCTTTCGGTGGCTTGGGGCGCCTCCTCCCGAATTATCCGCCGTAGCTCCTGCATCCTTTCGCGTAGTTCCGGCGGATACTGGTTCAGATAGCCGTAGATATCCTGGAATTTTTCTTTCTCCATTATCGTCCTCTCAGGCGGTTCAGCCGCCGTTTTTCGCACCCTTGGCGCCGCCCAGAGAGACGCTGTCCAGAATATTGGTGTCATAGCTGAAAGTCAGCGCCGCCCGTTCCCGCTGCCGCTTGAAGGCCAGCTCGATCATCCGGTCCAGCAGCCGGTCAAAGGGCAATCCCGCCGCCTCCCACAGATAGAAGGAAAGGGAGCCAGGAATGGTGTTGATCTCATTGACCCACAGATCTCCCGACTGGGTGTCGTTAAGAAAATCGATCCGGGCCACGCCGGAGCAGCCCAGGGCGCGGAAGGTATCCACCGCCAGAGAGCGAACCCGCTGGGTCAATTCCTCCGGGATATCGGCCGGGCAGCGGCGCTTGAGGCTGCTCATCCCCGCGGTTTTCGCTCCGGCGGATTTGGCCCCTTTTCCGCCGCTGAGATATTTATCCTTGTAGCTGAGAATCTCATCGCTGCCCGCCGGCTCCTCACAAACCGAAGCTTCCGCGCCGTCCGCGTCTCCCAGCACCGCGCAGTTGATCTCCCGCAGGTTCTGCACCGCCGGCTCCACCAGTACCCGGGCGGAAAATCCCAGAGCGGTATCCAGCGCCTGCCGCAGGGCGGTCCGATCCCCGGCTTTGGAAATGCCCACCGAGGACCCCAGATTCACCGGCTTGACGATCAGCGGATAGGGAAATTTCCCCTCGATCTGATCCATCACGCCGTCGCTGTCCAGGGCATAGGCCTTGCCGGTAAACTGCATCGCATCCAGCACCGGCAGTCCCGCCTGTTTCATGGCGGCCTTCATCAGGTATTTATCCATCCCTAGGGCGGAAGCGGTAACGTCGCAGGCGGCGTAAGGAACCCCCAGCATTTCCAGATAGCCCATCAGGGTACCGTCCTCCACATTGGTGCCGTGAACCACTGGAATCGCCACATCAAAGCTGCCTGCCAGATTGCTCCCGAATTTCTTCATGGGATAACGCACCATATCCACTCCGGAATCGCCCGGCACCAGCAACACCCGCTGGGCGTCCCGCAGGCAGGATGCCATATCCTTGTACCGTTCAATTTCTCCCATATGGGGACCGGTATAAAACCGATTGTCCTTGGTGATGTATACCGGCACCGGATCATATTTGCCCCGATCCAGGGCGGCAAAAGCCTGAATACCGGAGATGATGGACACCTCATGCTCCACGCTGCGTCCGCCGAAAAGCACGGCGACCTTGGTTTTCATCTGGCAACCACTCGTTTCTATTAAAAATTATCGGGCAGATCATTTTCCAGCAGCACCGTCCGCAGCCGGTCAAAGGGCAGGGCATTCACCCAATTCAGCCCTTCCTGCAGGGTGTGAGCCACAAAGATTCGGTCGGTTGGGAATCCCGCCGCAGTCAGTCCCTCTCGCAGGGGAGGCGCCTGTTTCTCCCCCACCAGGACGGCATAGTCGCAACGCGATGCTGCATAACCGCCCAATTCACGGTTCAATTCCTCCTGCCGCTGTCCCAGCTCCACCATACCCGGCGTCACCAGCACCCGCTGGCCCTCAAAAAGGCCCAGCACATCCAAAGCGGCCCGGAATCCGGCGGGATTGGAATTATAAGCGTCATCGATATACCCATTGGGCAGCAGCTGCAGCCGGTGAGGAACCGGTTTCAGCATGCGGACGGGATATACCAGCTCCTCCAAGGTAATCCCCAGGGTATGGGCCACGGCAATGCAGCCCACCAGATTCTGGATATTATGGGACCCTAACAGCTTGGTGGTGAAGGCTCGGGTTTCCCCGCCAGGAGCAGTAACGGTAAACCGGGAGCCGTTCGCGTCCACAGCGATATCCGTCGCGGTATACATGGCGCCCGCGGCCGCTTCCACTCCGTAGCTGATCACCGGCACGTTTTTCACAATTCTTCCCCGTATGTGGAGGTTATCGACATTGAGAAAGGCCCGGCCCTCCGACGGCAAGGCGTCCACCAGTTCAAACTTGGTGCGGATGATGTTCTCCACCGTGCCGAAGGTCTCCAGATGCTGCTCACCGATGGAGGTGATCATGCCGTAGCGAGGCCGCACCAGATCGCAGATTTCCTTGATATCACCCGGATTTTTGGCCCCCATTTCCGCGATGAAAATTTGATCGCTGGGCCTCAGCAGCTCCCGGACGGTGCGCACCACCCCCATGGTGGTGTTATAGCTTTCTGGAGTCATCAGCACGTTATATTTGACTGAAAGCAGAGCGTGGAGAAAATTCTTGGCGCTGGTCTTGCCGTAGCTGCCGGTGATGCCGATGACCGTCAATTGGGGCGACGCCTCCAAACGGCGGCGGGCATCCCGGACATACCGGGCGGCCAGCGCCCGCTCCAAAGGCTGGTTGATTCTGTTTGCCAGAGCCACCCACCAGAAAACCGGGAAGGAAAACAGGCCGAAAACCACCGGCGCGGCCCACAAAGGCAGCAGCCAGGCAGCGGCTGCCGCCAATAAAAACAGCACTGCCAGCGTTGCAAACAGCCGCATCACCCGATGGGTAACCACCAGCGGTTTTTTCGCCCGCGGAGGAATGTTCAGCAGCGCGAAAAGCCCCAGAGGGATCACAGCGGCAATGGAGGCCCAGGCCCCCATCATCGGGGTCAGCCCGGCGAAAAGCAGCAACAAAAGCGGCGCGGCTAGCCGGAGCGGTGACAGCAGCCGGGCGCGGTTTTCCCGCCGCCATTTTGCGTATCGCTCGGGGCGGTAGGAGTTGAGCTGCAGCATATGCACAAAATACACCGCCTGCACAAAAACATAGGCGGCGCAGGCGGCGGAAAGCAGAAGCATGGCGGTCAGTTCCAAGGAAGCACCTCCGGATCAGTCATTTCAAAAAGGCATCCAGCACACGGCTGCACTGGGTCCAGCGGTCGGCAAAGGAAAAATGTCCCGCTCCTGCAAGCACCACCAGCCCCGCGTCGGGGATGGTTTTCTCCATCAGCTTTCCATCGGACAGCGGGGTGGCGGTATCCAGTTCTCCCCAAATCAGCAGGGTGGGAGCGTGAATTCCCGGCAGGCAGCTGGTGAGATCCTCATTCACCGCCCGCACCATGGTCTGCCGCATCACCGGGGAAGCGCTGCGGTAATCGGCGGAGCCTTTTTTATTCCGCAGATTTTCCACCGCGTCGGGGAACATCCGGCGGATTCCCGGCAGGGACAAGACCCATTTGCCCGCTTTATAGGAATACACCTTGACGTAATACCCCGGTCCGTGCCGGGGCTTGATGCCGGCGGCGTCGATCAGCACGATTTTGTCCGCATCCAGCGCCCGGTCCGTTCGGTTCATCAGCTTGAGGATGATCCGGCCGCCGTAGGAATGACCGATCAGCACCGCCCGGCGGATATCCAGCGCGGCGGCAAAGGCCAGCACAAAATCCACATAATCATCCACACACCAGGGAGCTTCCGGCTCTTCACTGCCGCCGAAACCGGGCAGATCAGGAGCCACCACCCGGCAGTAAGCGGACAGATGATCGATGATCAAACGATAGGTTGCCGCCGGAGCAGCCCATCCGTGGAGCAGCACCACCACCGGCCCTGTGCCCTGATCGATATAAGCGATATGCCGGCCACCGACGATACAATCCACCAGACTTTCCCCCTCTCCCTGGAATCGGCAAAAATTATACCATATAATGACAAATAAAGCAAATACTGGAAATAATTTCAAAAAATGTAAGTTATTACAAGTAATGGAAGATAATGTGATATTCTATATACTACTGGGGAAATTGGTATTTTCTGTAACTAACACTTACTAAAAATCTATATGCGCCCTTTCCCATTTTCTTGCCTGTCTAGTTTACCAATCTCTACTGTTTAGTATGGTCCGAAAAAAGGCAGAATAAGCACGACCAGCCGGAAATCACCGCTATCCGTCAACCGGACAGCTTGCGGTACCGGTTGGGGGTCATGCCCGTCATCTGCTTAAATCGGCGGATCAGCGCCATGGCCCGACTGATGCGGATTAAATATTCATAACACCATCCTTCGAACAACATGCAAAACCGGAAGGGAGAGGCAGTTCTTTTCGACTGCCTCTCCCTTCGCATATGAATGCCCTTATCCGATGGCATCGGTGCGGTAAATGAACTTCACACTTCCGTCCGTTCCGGAGGCGCCGATAAAGCTGGTGTACTGCCGGGATATTTCCGCCACCGTCTTGATTCGATCCATAAGTTCTTGGATATCGCCATCAAATACCTCCACCAGTTTATCGATGCCCTGTTCCTGGAATTCCTTCATACCGGTCTGCAGCTGCATGGCACCATCCCGAAGCTGGGAAACGCCGTCCATCAACGCTCCGCTTCCCTTCTGCAGTTCGGTTAATCCTTCCAGCAATGCCTGTGCGCCGGTCTGCAGATCTCTGCCGCCGCTGGCCAGACGGTCTGTCCCATTACCCAGCTGACTGGTCCCATCCTGCAGTTGGGAGGCACCGGCAGTATAGGCCAGCAGTCCCTGATAGAACTTCTGATAGCTGTCCAGCTGCTGCTTCAGACCTTGTATGCTTTCTCGTCCCGCGGCCGCCGCTTTCACTGCCGCTTCAATTTTGCCCTGTACCTCGGCGCTTTCCATCTGCTGCCGGATGATTGACTGGATCTGATTCTCCACAGCGCCGGCTATTTGTGTCTGCACCCCCTCCGTCTTCATCTGCGCCGCTACCGCTGCCTGGATCTGCTCCCGCATCGCCGCTGGAATTTCCCCTTTCTCCACCGCCTGTGCGTATTGACCGGCAGTCATAGGATTGCCGGACGCGGCCAGAACCTCTTCCAACACGCGGGATTTCACCGCCAGCGTCACTTGCTCCCGGATCACAGCTTCCTGGGCATTCACAGCCTGGGTAACCGCCGCAAGGGCGGTATCCTGTGCTTTCTGCCTCACGGCATTCTCTTCCAGAGAAGCCAGCAACCCCTTCAACACTGTTTCATAATTATCGATTGTCAACCTGGGCAGATTCTGGCCTGCCGCAGCCAGCTGGGAATCCGCCATGCTCAGCAGACTTTCAAACACTGTTTTCGCCCCGGCATTCAAGGCGGCATTGTTGCCTGTCAGTTCGCCGAGACCAGCTTCCAGCTCCTTCATACCTTTCTGCAGCTCCGTGATGCCGCTGTTCAATTCTCCCGTGCCGCCGGCCAACTGTTTGGCGCCAGCCGTCAACCGATCAATTCCGGCGATCAGTTCATCCGATTTGGACAGCAGGGTATCCAGCCCTTTATACAAAGCGGAGGAACCGTCCATCAACTGCCGGGATGCATCCTCCAATTCATCCAAGGATTCCCGCAAGCCATCCAAATCGCTGAGTTTATCGGTATCCAGCTGACTGAAGAGATCGGTGGACGCCAGGGTCATGGTGGTAGTAAGGGCAAATTTTTTCACATCTGCAGTGATCTCCACATAGTCCGGGATTTCCAGTTGCCCGGCATCAATATGCAGATTCTCCTGCATTCCCGGCAGCGCAAAGCCCATCACCACGCTGCGGTTGCCGTCGTTGATCACCTTGCCGTTGGATACCTCGATATGGCTGAAACGATTGTTATCCAAAATCATACCGGTAAGCATGACGAAGGGAACCGACATCTCCACCTTTTCCCCATGGATAACCGTCTGAACCCTTTCCTTGTTTCGATAATCGAAACGGATGGTCACCCGGCCGCTCTTTCCGGCTAAATCTTCCGCCGAAATGCTGCGGCCGTCCAAAGTGTACCGGATGATAACATCCACCGGCAGGGCTTTATCCGTGGTGCCCTGGTAATAAATATCCTTCCCCTGGGCGTCCCATATTCGCATATTGTCCGCATCGATCCGGTAGCTTTCCTCTCCCTTGACGTTCTGGATATTTTCCAGTTCTCCCTGATCAGCCAATTCCTGCTGTCCGCCGGGATTTTTCAGCCAGCTGCTGACGATAACCTTTTTCACGCTGCCGTCCGCTCCCGCCAGCACATAGACGGTTTCCTCCCTGGCGGCAGGAAGGAAGGAGCCGGCGGGAGCTGCGGTTTTATTCGTGCTTACCGAATTTCCCGCGGTCACCGTGGGCTGCAGAGGATCTCCGCTGACGCTTGTCAGGGCGTAAACGCCGACACCAGCGGCTGCCGTAACGGCGATGATGGCGGTCAGGGCAGTGGGAATTATACGCCGGCCCAACTGTTCTCTTTTCATACACTCATATCCTTTCTATGTTCACGCTAGTCAGCCGCCGTTCATGGCTGTACATCGCCGGAATCGGCCGCCGCATTTTTGTCTTTTCTCCGAAAACCCAGGCTGGTGGCGCAGATCACCCGGTCGAAAAGCATAAACATCGCCGGCAGCACAAAGAGAACGGACAGCATGCTGATGACAGCGCCCCGGGCCATCAGATTGCACAGGGAAGCGATCATGTCCACATCGGCGTACAGCCCTACCCCAAAGGTGGCGGCGAAGAATCCCAGGGCGCTTACCAGGATGGATGGAAGAGAGGCGCTGAGTGCGGTCTGCACCGCCGCCTGCTTGTCATGCCCGAGGCTGCGTTCCTTTTTGTACCGTGTGGTCATCAGAATAGCATAATCTACCGTGGCGCCCAGCTGGATGGTGCTGATGCAGATGGACGCGATAAAGGGCAGGCTGACACCGGTATAGAAGGGGATTCCCAGGTTGATGAAGATGGCAAATTCGATCACCGCCACCAGAATCACCGGCAGGGTGGCTGACCGGAGCACCACAGCGATAATGAGGAAGATGGCGGCAATGGAAATGATGCTCACCACCTGAAAATCATGGTCGGTGATGGTAATCAGATCTTTGGTTAACGGCGCTTCACCGATGAGCATTCCCTCTGCGTCATACCGCTTCACAATTTGATTGATGGCGTCGATCTGGGTGTTGGCCTGACTGGTAGCCACTTTGTAGACGGAACTGATCAGCATCAGCTGATAACGGTTGCTTTTCAGCAGCTTAACTATCGATTCCGGCAGCACCTCCTCCGGCACCGAAACGCCCACCACCGAATCCATTCCCAACGCCGTTCGGACCCCATCCACCTTTTCGATTTCCGCCAGCATGGATTGGGCGTCTTTGGCCGGCATATCCGCATCCACCAGCAACATATGGGTGGAATTCATATCAAAATCCTCCTGCAGCTTGGTGTTGGCTATGATGCAGTCCAGATCCTCGGGCAGCGACTCGGTCAGATCATAATAGACCTTAGTGTGGGTATAACCATAAAGCGCTGGAATCATAACCACCACAAAGACAATCAGGAATACCCAGGAATGCCGTGTGACAAACCCGGCCAGTTTATCCGCCTTGGGGATCAGCGACCGGTGCCGGGTTTTCTCGATAGCCCCGTCAAACAGCAGAATCAGCGCGGGTAGGGTGGTGATGCATCCAATCACGCCCAAAATCACGCCCTTAGCCATGACGATGCCCAAATCCCGCCCCAGGGTGAAGGTCATGAAGCACAGGGCAATGAATCCGGCCACTGTGGTGATGGAGCTGCCCAGCACCGAGGTGACGGTGTTGGAGATCGCATGGGCCATCGCTCGCTTTTTATCCCCCGCAAACCGAAGCTTCTGCTCCGAATAACTGTGCCAGAGGAAGATGGAATAGTCCATGGTAACAGCCAGCTGCAGCACCGAGGCCAGCGCTTTGGTGATATAGGAGATTTCCCCCAGAAAGAAGTTGCTGCCCAAGTTCCAAACAATGGCCATGCCGATGCTGGCGAGAAAAAGAAAGGGCAATAGAAAGGAGTCCATAAACACCATCATCACCAAGCAGGACAGCGCCACGGCAATGAGCACATAGATGGGCTCCTCCCGCTCACATAAATCCCGCAAATCGGTGACCAGAGCCGACATACCGGAGACGAAGCACTGCTTGCCCGCCAGCGAGCGGATGGAGGCCACGGCATCCATGGTCTCGTCGGCCGAGGTGGAGGTATCGAAAAAAACAGCCATCAGAGTGGTATCTCCGCTGTTAAAGGCGTTATAGAATTTCTCCGGCAGGATTTCCGGCGGAATGGACAAATCCAGCAGACTGTCGTACCACAGCACGGTATCCACATGCTCCACCTGTTCAAATTTCGCTTTCAAAGCTGCTGCGTCCTTGGGCTCCATCCCTTCCACCATAATCATGGAAAAAGCGCCCTTGCCAAAATCGTCCAACAGAATATTCTGTCCCTTCACCGTATCGATATCTTCGGGCAGATAGTCCAGCATATCGTAATTGATTCGGGTATTCAGCATGCCAAACAAGGCGGGAATCAGCAGCAATATGCCGATTACCAGGATGGGGACGCGGCACTTTACGATTCCTTTTCCCAGCTTGATCATGAACATCGCCTCCAACTGCAACAGGATTAATGAACTATAGTTGATTTTTGATCTAGATTACATTATAATAATTATAGTTTTTAAATCAATAATCAATATGTTAGTACAATGTATGTTTATAAACTTGGACAACGAAAAAGGGAAATTACTGAACAGAAAAATAAAATCTGTTGAGTGAAGGGAGACGAAACCGTGGAGGAGAAAAAAGTAGACCGCCGGGTGCGGAAAACCAAACGGCAGCTGCGGCAGGCCCTGACTCAATTGCTGCAGCAAAAACCCATTAAAGATATCACCGTGCGGGAAATCGCCGATCTGGTGGATATCAACCGAGGCACCTTTTATCTGCATTACAAAGATGTCTATGATATGCTGGAGCAGATTGAAAATGAGATTTTTGAGGAATTCAATGCCATGCTCACCGCACATCCCGACGTGGATACGCTGGATAAACCGCTGCCTCTGCTGACGGATCTCTTTTCCTTCTTCACCGCCAACGCGGATATGGCTATGGCGCTGATGGGACCCAACGGAGACCACGCCTTTGTGGATAAGCTGAAAAACTTGGTGAAGGATCGCTGTTTCCGGGAGTGGATGCAAATGTACAGCAACCGGGACACCAAAACCTTTGAATACTTTTATTCCTTTGTGGTTTCCGGCTGCCTCGGCCTGTTTCAAACCTGGCTGGAAACGGAAATGAAGGAACCGCCGGAAGAGATGGCGGCCCTGGCTGAAAAGATGATTCTCAACGGCGTCAAGGTTCTGACATAAGAAAACTCCCGGCGCGGCATCTGCCACGTCGGGAGTTTTCTTGCTTACCAGAATTTATTCGTCATATCCTTTGGGGTTCTGGGACTGCCAGCGCCAGGAATCCCGGCACATATCCTCTATATCCTTCTGCGCTCTCCAGCCCAGCACCTGCTCAGCTTTGGAGGGATCGGAATAGCAGGTGGCGATATCTCCGGGACGGCGTGGGGCGATGGTATAGGGGACCTTGACGCCGTTGGCACTTTCAAAAGCCTTCACCAGATCCAGCACACTGTAACCCTTGCCGGTTCCCAGATTGAATACCTCGGCCCCGGTATGCTCCATGGCATACTCCACCGCCTTGACATGCCCGTCGGCCAGATCCACCACATGGATGTAATCCCGCACGCCGGTGCCGTCGTGGGTATCGTAGTCATCCCCGAAGACAGAGAGTTTTGGCAGCTTGCCGATGGCTACCTGGGAGATGTAGGGCATCAGGTTGTTGGGAATGCCGTTGGGGTCCTCCCCGATCCGCCCGCTCTCATGGGCGCCGATGGGATTGAAATACCGCAGCAGCACCGCCGTCCACGCCGGGTCAGATACACACACGTCCTTGAGAATCTCCTCAATCACGTATTTGGTGCGGCCGTAGGGATTGGTGACAGCGCCGGTGGGCATATCCTCCTGCAGCGGTGATGGGTTGTTCATACCGTATACCGTGGCAGAGGAACTGAATACAATCCGTTTGCAGCCTGCCTCAGCCATCACCCGGCAAAGGGTGACGGTGCCGCCGACATTGTTGTCATAATACTCCAAAGGCTTGCTTACCGATTCGCCTACCGCCTTAAGCCCGGCGAAATGAATCACGGCGTCGATTTTGTGCGCCGCGAACACCTTCCGCAGCCCTTCTTCGTCCCGGATGTCACATTCGTAAAAGGGAAAATCCCTCCCGGCCAATTCCTTGACCCGGCGCAAAGCCTCTGGTTTGGCGTTGTAATAATTGTCGATCACCACAATATCGCGGCCGGCCTTCAGCAGCTCAATACAGGTGTGGCTGCCGATATACCCGCAGCCGCCGGTAATAAGAATGGACATGTGTGCTTCCTCCTTTATTTTGGACAGGATGTTTCAACGGATGTTCAAAACGCCTTGCTTTCCAATCGGGCGGCGTTTTTCGCCGCCTCTGGTCTTTATTATATTGAAAATCCCGCCTTTTGCAATGGACGCGGGTTGCATTTGCCCGTTATTTTAAATCTTCCGCCGAAAAATGCATGGATTGCCCGGACAAAATAGCGTACACTATCCTTGCAAAGGAATCCTTCCTGCAAACGATTCGGAAAGGATATGATCAGAGAATGGACAATTTACATGCTCCCGCCTTGGTTATTATGGCCGCCGGCATGGGCAGCCGCTTCGGCGGACTCAAACAAATCACGCCTGTGGGACCGTCCGGTGAGATGATCATCGACTACTCCATCTTTGACGCCAAGGCCGCCGGCTTCAGCCGGGTGGTGTTCGTCATCAAAAAGGAGATCGAGGAAACCTTCCGGGAACACATCGGCAACCGTATTGCCGCCCAGATCCCTGTGGAATATGTCTATCAGGAATTGGACGCCCTGCCCACCGGATACACGGTGCCCGAAGGCCGGGTAAAGCCCTGGGGAACCGGCCACGCGGTGCTCTGCTGCCGGGATAAGGTAAAAGGGCCCTTTATGGTGATCAATGCCGACGATTATTATGGGCCGGAATGCTACAAGATATTATATCAATTTCTCACCGCGCCTCAATCCGGCGACAAGCTGCACATCGCCATGGCGGGATATATTCTCTCCAACACCCTGACGGAAAACGGCTACGTCTCCCGCGGTGTATGCGCCGCCGACGCGGCGGGGTATCTCACCGATTTGGTGGAACGCACCCGCATCGAACTGCGGGGCGGCGCCCCTGCTTTCACGGAAGACGGCGGCGATACCTGGACGCCCCTGTCCGCAGACACCATTGTCTCCATGAACTGCTGGGCTTTCCCTGCCGGTTCACTGGAACATTTTGAAGACAAATTCCGTGCTTTTTTGGATGAGCTGGGTCCCAATCCCTTGAAATCCGAATTCTATCTGCCGGCCGCAGTTAATGCTATGGTCGCGGCGGGAGAGGCGGATGTGCAGGTGCTGCGCACCGCCGATAAATGGTACGGCATGACCTATGCGGAGGATCGGGCCATGGTCACCAATGCCATCCGCGGGATGGCAGCCTCCGGGGTCTATCCTGAAAAGCTTTGGAAGTAATGCCTCTTCTGCCAGGGGCCTTTGCCCCGGAAAGGACGGATATCTGAATGACTGTCGAGAATCTGGCGCTGGAAACCGCACGCCTTTTCTCCTTTGAAGGCGAACCGGTGGATGCCAAGCCCTATGGCTGCGGCCATATCAACGATACCTACTGCGTCTGCTGCGAACGGGCGGGAGAGCCCCAGCGCCGCTACATTTTGCAGCGGGTGAACAATAACGTCTTCAAGGATGTCCCCGCTCTGATGGAAAATATGGTTAAGGTCACCGCGTATCTGCGCCGGGTGGTGATCGCTGCCGGAGGCAATCCCGACCGGGAATGCCTCACCTTGATTCCCACCAAAGCGGGAGAGCCCTATTACACCGCTCCCGACGGCCGGTATTGGCGGGCCTTCAATTTCATTGAAAATGCGATTACTTATCAGACCGCGGCCAAGCCGGAACACTTTTATTATGCGGGCTGTGCCTTCGGCCGATTCCAGAAACTGCTGGCGGATTATCCCTCCGCCACCCTTCATGAAACCATTCCCAACTTTCACAACACCGCCTCCCGTTACCGGGATTTTGAGGCGGCTGTGGCGGAAAACGTTTCCGGCCGTGCGGCGGCTGTGGCGGAGGAAATCGCTTTTGTCCGGGCTCGGAAGGACGATATGGGCATCCTGGTGGACAAGCTGGCGGCAGGAGAACTTCCCCTGCGGGTGACTCACAACGATACCAAGCTGAACAACGTTATGCTGGACGACGTCACCAGCCGGCCGGTATGCGTTATCGACCTGGATACCGTGATGCCTGGTCTCTCTCTCTACGATTTCGGCGACAGCATCCGTTTCGGCTCTAATCCTGCCGCCGAGGATGAACGGGATCTCTCCAAAGTTTATTGTGATCTGGGACTGTTTGAGCAATACACCAGGGGATTTCTGGAAGAGTGCGGGGATATGCTGACTCCGGAGGAGATCCGGCTGCTGCCCTTCTCCGCCAAGATGATGACTCTGGAATGCGGTATGCGCTTCCTGGCCGACCACATTGCCGGAGACACCTATTTCAAAATCCACCGTCCGGGTCATAATCTGGACCGCTGCCGCACCCAGTTCAAGCTGGTGGCGGATATGGAGAAAAAGATGGACGACATGGCCGCCATTGTGAACCACTGTTTAAAAAAATAATCCACATCAACACAACAATCCGCCGCCGGGAAACCTGCTTCCCGACGGCGGATTTTATCTTACAATATTCGTTCCAGCAGACAGCAGCCCCCGTCCATCCCGCTCTTCCGGAACCCAGCCGACAGATGCAGCCGCATCGCGGCTTCTCTGGATTCTTCAAAGGCATTCCGCAGCTTCCTGCCACCTAGTTGTCGGGCTTTGGCGATCAGCAATTCCAACCCTGCTGCACCAAATCCCCGTCCGCGCAAAGCAGCTTCCAACACAATCCCCATTTGGTAGCAGCCCTGCTCCGGACCAGCTGTATCGGCATATAGATTGACTTCACCGACAAATCTGTCCCCTTCCTGCAGATACGCGTAGAAGCGCTCCGGTTCCCTGCCTATCCATACATCATACCAGCCTTGCCATTGCCTCCGGGGAAAATCGATGCACCCGGAATCCGGATGATATTCAGAAAAAGGCAGCCGATATCCCCGGTTATAGGCCATGGTATCCGGCTGGGACAACAAGACTTGCCGATAATTCAACTCCGCAAATTTTGGAATGTGCAGCTGCAGCACGATCCCGCCCCTTCCTTACCAGATATAACCGGCTAATGGAGTTTTCCCGCAACACTCACTCCCGCGTCTTCGGTCTGTTCCAGAATGCGATCATGTACGCCCTATTTCACAAATCCAGGGTGGAATATGTCTCACTTTCTTTATCCGAATCCACGAACTGATCCAGATTATCCCGAATATACCCGACGCACAGGCTCAGCGGATTCTCATCCACTGCTGCCTCCAGGAAATCGGCATGAAGATCCGCCAGCGCCGCTTCATCGGCATTGTTGTCCATAGCCCCCCGCAAAGCTGTGGCGCAGCGCAGCGCACCCAGCTCCTGCATCCCGTCTGCCGCCAACTCGATAAAATCCGCGGATGGACTGGCGAACAGCTCCTCAAAGCCCGCTTCGTCCAGTTCATGACAGATCAGCCAGATGCTGTAAACCAGACAGCGGCCATGAGACAGCAGAGGGATGGTTCGATAGGCATCCGGTTTTCGGGAATCCAGCTTGCCCATCAGATTGGCCGCCACAGCGTTCACCAACTCCTCATCCGGCAGGGCGTCCAGCTTTTCCCGATCCATCTCCTTATACCGCGCCTGGAGATCATCCCCCCGGCTTCCCTTGTCCTTGCGGCTGCTTCCCCAGATATACAGCGCCACCAGCAGCGCCATGAACACCAACACCAACAGATAATATCCCATACCGCCTGCCTGAAACAGACCGGCCAACAACAATCCCTGCATCCGTTGTCCCCTCCTTATAAATATCCCATGTCATCAAATCCCGGCTAAACGAAAGAAATATCTTGCAGAAATTCACAGGCTGCGTTCATTATACCCCGCTCTCCGGCACTGCGCAACCGTTAACGGGAATTTTGAACTGTCAGCAGGCGATAAATTTCGCCCTTTTTGCACCCGGTCTCTGCCGCTGCCCGCCGGGCAGCTTCCGAAGCAGGCAGACCCTCCGCCGCATAATCTGCCGCCAGTGCCGCAGCCTCCTCCAAAGTTACCGCCGGCGCTTCAGCCGGAGCCGCCCCCTCTATCACCAGCACAAATTCTCCCCGGGGCGCTTCAGATGCGAACCGCTCTGCCGCTTTCTTCAGGGTGGTACGGATGACCTCCTCATGAATTTTGGTGATTTCCCGGACCAGAGCCACCCGCCGGTCACCCAGCGTTTCCGCCATATCCCGCAAGGTGGCGGGCAGCTTATGAGGAGCCTCGTAGAAAACCATGGTCCTTCTCTCCTGCCGCAGGGATTCCAGATGCTCCCGCCGGCTGCGCCGGTTGACACTGAGAAACCCCTCAAAGGTGAAACGGCCGGTAGGGAGGCCGGAAAGGGCCAGGGCGGTAACCACCGCGCTGGGGCCGGGAACCACCGTTACCGGAATCCCCGCTTCATGGCAAAGGGCCACCAAATCTTCTCCCGGATCCGAAATCGCCGGCATTCCCGCATCGGTGACCAAAACAGCGGATTCCCCCGCCTGAAGCCGGGTCAGAATCTCTCCGCCCCGCTGCCGCTTATTGTGTTCATAATAACTCACCAAGGGTTTTCTAACACCGAAATGGTTCAGCAGATTCATAGTCACCCGGGTATCTTCCGCCGCAATAAAATCACATTCCTGCAGCGCTTTTACCGCCCGGGGGGACATATCCGACAGATTGCCGATGGGGGTTCCCACCAGCGTCAGCGTACCGCTCACGGCGCCGCCTCCTTATCCATATCCTTCTTCGCCTTTTCCCGTTGCAGCAGCGACGGCATGATTTTCAATCCGGGCCGCCCACCCTTATGGGCTTCGCAGAGCAGCAGCCAGGGCGGCCGGTCTTCTCCACGCTGAACCAACCGCAGACATTTCGGTTCCAATCCCGCGGCACGCAGCGCTGCCAACACGTCGCACAGCCGTTCCGGCCGATGGCAGAGGCAGAAACGTCCGCCGTTTTTCAGCAGCCGCGCCGCTGCTTCCGCCAGCCGGGATAGCGTGTCCGGAGATGGTTCATGCCGCGCCCGGGCGGCCGCATCCTTCCGGCTGACTTTGCCGCTGCCCGGCGGAAAATAGGGAGGATTGCACACCGTCAACCCATATTCGCCAGCGGGCAGCACCCTGTCCAACTGTCTCCAGTCCGCCAGATGAAAAGCCAGCTGCCTCTCCCTCGCGGTTAGGGCTGCGGACCGGCGGGCGAGAGCAATTGCCTCCGGATCCAGGTCAATCCCATCGATGACATTGTTCGCCCCCTGGGCCAGCCACTGAAAGGGAATGATGCCGCCGCCCGTCCCCAAATCGCAGCAGCGTTCGCCCGGCCGTGGCCGGGCGAAATCCGCCAGCAGCAGCGCATCCTCGCCGAACCGGTGAGCGGCATCGGTAAACAGCCCCACGCCCTCTCCCAATGCCTCCCATTTTTCTTCTTGTACTTCCGGCACAAGCATCATCCTCGCAATAAACACAAATTGCCGGACGGCCTGCGATAAGCGCGGGGCTTACCCATGACCGACCGGCAATTTGGATGGTTCCTGATTATTCCGCCGCGGGCGCACCTACCGGACAGACATCGGCGCAGCTGCCGCACTCCGTGCAAATATCGGGATTGATCTCGTATTTGCCGTCACCTTCGGAGATCGCCGAAACGGGGCATTCCGCCTCGCAGGCGCCGCAGGCGATGCAATCGTCGCTGATCTTATATGCCATGGAAAAGCACCTCCTTCATATGTTCTCCCTTATCATATCATAACCGGAGCAAAAATCAACACTTTTATGATAGAAATCGCGGATTTCCAGCTTTCACCGTTCTCTTTCGGTCAGGATTTTTCCAGTTCTTCCAATTGGGCCTGTTCCTCTTTGCCCACCTTAATTCGGTTATCCCGAATCACCTTCACATCCTCCCGCTTCATCACCACCGGCGGGGAATCGGGACTTTTATCCAGCCGGATTTTGATGGCGCCGGTGAGCAGATTGGCCTCCATCACAGTGCCTTTGCCCTCTCGGCTGGTGACGATAGCCCCTACCTTTGGCGTGGTGCGCAGGAGATCCTCATAGGTGTCCTGTTCATATTTCAGGCAGCACATCAGTCTGCCGCAGGAACCGGAGATTTTGGTAGGATTCAGGGACAGCCCCTGCTCCTTGGCCATCTTTATGGAGACAGGCTGGAAATCTCCCAGGAACTGGGAACAGCAAAAGGGGCGTCCGCAGATTCCCAAGCCGCCCAGCATCTTCGCCTCATCACGGACGCCGATTTGCCGCAGCTCAATCCGGGTGCGGAACACCGAGGCCAAATCCTTCACCAGTTCCCGAAAATCCACCCTGCCGTCGGCGGTAAAATAGAAAAGGATCTTGGAATTGTCAAAGGTATATTCCACGTCCACCAGCTTCATATCCAGCTTATGAGCGGCTATTTTCTCCTGACAAAGCTTGAATGCTTTCCTTTCCTTTTCCGCGTTCTCCTTGGAACGGCGGACATCCTCCGGCGTAGCCGGACGCAGCACGGGTTTGAGGGGTTTGATGATGGTTTCATCCGCCACTTCCTTGTTGGAAATCACCACCTCGCCGCATTCCACCCCTCTGGCGGTTTCCACCACCACCTGGCTGCCCTTGGGCAGCTCGTGGTCACCTGGGCTGAAATAGTATACCTTTCCGGCATTTTTAAACCGGACGCCGATGATTTTCGCCATATATGAATACCTATCCTTTCCGATGGGAACCAGCCGGCTTCAGCCATTCCCACCGCCCGCAGCCGGGCATGTGTAAGCAAAATATCCGGAATCTATTTTCCCGCCGCCGCCCGCAGCCGGGCGCAGAACAGCGTTAAAAACAGGGTATAATTCATGTTGCGCAGCCGGGCTTGCTGCAGCTCCTCCACTGCGCCGGACAGCGCGACCAGCTGTGCCCGGGTCAGAGATCCGGCCAACCGCTCGGCGGCTTCCGGGCTGGTGGAGATACGGGTTCCATCGCCGCAACGGCAGACCAAAGCATCCCGAAAGATCAGGGTCACGGCAGACAGTACGCCGTCCGCCAACTCCTTATCCCTTTCCAGCCGACCGGTCAACCTCATCAGTTCCAGTTCATCAGGCGCCGCCACAGCAGCGGCCACCGCCGGAGCCAGTTCCATCACCTTGCGCAGGGTGCCGTCCTCCAATCCCCGAAGGGCTTGTCCCACAACACCGCCGAAAACGGCTGCCGCCCGCCGCAGCTCCTCTTCCGGCTTATCCGGGAAACGGCGGGCAAGAACCCATACCGCTTCATCCTCCCCCAACCCGCCAAGAGTGACACACATCACCCGGGACTGGATGGTGGACAGCATTTGTGCCCGATTCTCACAGGTGAGAATAAAAACCACATGCCGGGGGGGCTCCTCCAAAATCTTCAGCAGAGCGTTCTGAGCCTGCTCGGTCATGTTATGCGCCCCGGCGAGAATCATCACTCGATAGGGGGCTTCGTTAGGCAGCACATAGGCGGTATCCCGCAGCTGTCGAACCTCTTCAATATGAAAGGATCGGGCCTGACCATCTCCGCCTGCTTGCGCAATATCCGGATGCCCGCCTCCCGCCGCCTTGACGCAGCTTGCACAATGGCCGCAGGGCTTTGGTTCTCCAGCGGGAGCTGTGCAGACCGCCGCCCGGGCCAGCAGCTGCGCCAAAGTCCGGCGGCCGCTTCCCTCTGGTCCCTCCAGCAGCAGGGCATGGGGAAACCGACCGCCATCCACACAGGCGGACAGGGCCTGCTTTACCCCTTCATTTCCCTCGAATCCATCAAATCGCATGGATATTCCTCAGATCTTTTCGTAGCGGTCCACACTCATGACAAAAACCGTCGCGCCGCCCACCGTCACTTCCACGGGGAAGGAGGCATAGGTGGTGGTACCGTAATTGGTGGTGGGCACCATTTGGGTCCGCTTCTTGGAATGCTTCTCAATGATGGACAGCACCTCGTCCACTCGGGTATCATCGGTACCTACCAGGAAGGTGGTGTTCCCGGCCTGGAGAAATCCGCCGGTGGTGGCCAGCTTGGTAACGGAGAACCCACCCCGGGTCAGCGCGGAGGATACTACATTGCTGTCATCCTTATTAACAATGGCAAAAATCAGTTTCATATAACAAACCTCCCAGTAGATGTTAAGGTTGGGTCAGCAGCTTCCGCTGAACGCAAGACGGCCATATCCATTGCTCTGCAGATACCGTCCGCCGGCGTACACTGCGGGCTATACCCATTATACCGTATTCCGGCTGTCGTTACAAGGCGTTTCCCCGCCTGGAAAGGAGATTTTTTACGACAGGATCCGCCTTATCGCGTCTTTTCCTTCACAACTGGCAGCATCGTAAACCCTCTGCTTCCCAGCCAATCAGTCAACTCGGCGGACAGCCGTTCTCCCGGCGCTACGGCAGCAACCCCCGGCGGGCAGGGACACACCGCTCTGGCAGCGATACGTCCGACAGCCATCCCCGCCGGTATCTCTTCCCAAGGAGCCAGCACCGCTTGCCGAGGCGTAAGCACCTTTTCCGGTTCCGCGGACGGTGGAATAGCGGAAAAGGATGGCCTGCTGCTTTTTTTTCCGGGTACATACGCCTTCAATGCCTCAAACAAGCGGTCCAAATCCTCTTCTGTATTAAACGGCGTGAGAATAAACACCACATACCGGTCATCCGCCATTTCCGGCTCACAGCCGAACCGGCGGAAATGCTCTGCTGTCTCCCAGCCGTTTATGCTATCCAGTGCCAGCCGGATCGGGTCCTTAAACTGGGGGGATATTTCCGGAAATGCAGGCGACAGTCCGACGACAGCCGCCTGGCGTTTCAATTCCTCTATTCTATGTACTAATCTCTGGCACGCGTTTTTCCCTTCTTGTCCCCACCAAACCTGAGCAGTATCCAGAGACGCCAAAGTCATAAAGGAGGGAGAAGTGGAACCAAACAAGGCCATAGCCGCCTTGGCGGAGGAAGAGGAAATGCTGTCGGCGGCATCCCGACTGAAATGCAAATAAGCACCGCCGGTGAGCACTGGCAGGGTCTTGTGAGCGCTGTCCGCCGTCATATAAGCGCCCAACGCTAGGGGGTGCCGTCCAAAGGCCCCCAAATGACTGCCATGAGCATTGTCCACCAGCAGCGGGACTCTTGCCCGGCTGCATACTGCGGCAATAGCCTCTATATCACAAAGGTTGCCGTAATAATCCGGGGAGGTGATATATACGGATCGTATATGTCTATCAGATTTTAACATTTTTTCTATTTGTACTGCATTGATCGGCCCCTTGTTCCGATTATAATCCGGCCAGATCCATACCGGCTCCATTCCCAAAAGCGCCGCTGCATTAAGAGCGCTTCGGTGGGCATTCCGGGCCATGAGAATTCGTCCGCCTCCCCCGGCCAGCGCCAGCATTGTCTGGATACAAAGGGTACAGCCGCCAGCGCTGAAAAGCGTCCGGGCAGCGCCGAACTGTTCGGCAGCCGCCTTCTCCGCCTCTTCTATCCGATCCCCTCCATCGTAAAGGCTGCCGGTATCCGGCAGTTCCGTCAGATCCAGCAGTGGATCGGCGCAATTATACAGTCTCCCTTTATGCCCCGGAGTATGAAATGAGGATATATTCCTTTTTGTATATTCTATTAAAGTATCTGCCAACGGACTGGAAAAGGGAGCTGATGCCGCCGGCACCCGCTCCCCTGTTTTACACATAATCCCGGCGGGTAAAGGCGCTGATACCCACCGGATCCGCTTCAAAGGACACGATATCTCCCGGTGCACAGTCCAGGTCGGTAACATCCGCCGTCAGAGAAGTCAGCCCCACCCGGCCCACCACCGGCGCTTTCCTTCCGTTGATTTCACAAGTCAGCTTGGGCCGGAAAAAAAGCCACCCTTTCATCTGTCCATCGGTAAAGACGCCGTCCGCCAGACCCGCGGGAACCACCGCCAAACGGGTGGCACGGCGGAGCTTATAGCCGCCGTCCTCTCCTACGGTACTGCCTGCGGCCATCCATTTTAGGTCGCAGATCTCCGAAACCGCCCGTCCAACCTTCTTAAGGCCGTGCCGCTCCTTCTGCGGGCCCCGGCCAAAAAGGTCCGCCCCCGCCCGGACTGCCCCAAGGCGCATTTCCTTATACTGGGCAGCCTGGCTGCTGTCCGCCATGTGGGCGATTCCGTAGCGCAGCCCCTCCCGCTCAATAGCGGTAAGCACCCGCTGGAAATCCTTCACTTGCTGGAGGGCAGCTGCTTCCTTCATCTTCTTGGCCGGCAGGGCGGTAAAGACTCCATACAGCTCTACATTCTCCAGATGGTGGATGGTTTGAGCGGCCTTGACCACATCCTGAGGCATATAGCCAAACCGGCCCATGCCGAAATCAAAACAAAGCTGTACCCGCGCCCGGCAGCGCAGTTTTCGGCTTAAAGAGCTGATTAAAACCGCACTATCGTTGGAGCCCACCGCGGCGATAATATCGTTTTTCAAAATGGCGGTGATATCCTCTTCCCCTGCATAAGGCGTCAGCAGCAGGATATCCAATCCCCGGACATTCTCCGCAATGCGGACCGCTTCCTCCAGTCGGGATACCGCCACAGTTTTTATACCGGCGCCAGCCAGCAGCTGTGCCACCGCCACGTCTCCCAAACCGTAGGCATTGGCTTCCAGGGTTGGGATCAGCGGCGTTCCCCCCGCCTGTTTCTGCAGAATACGAAAATTCGCCAGGATGCGTTCGGTTTGCACCAGCAATGTCATGTGATTCACGCCTTTCGCGGTTATTGATCTTTCTGTCAGCCCCGGGTGGCTCGTCCATCTCCTGTAATGGGAATTGCCGCCCCTAAATAAGTGGGAGCCGGCTTGACAACACACATCAAAAAATCTTTATTCCGGGCTAAAAATTCCCGAAACTCCCGTTTTTCCTGTCCAATATATTCCTGCAGCGCGCCGTCTACTCCCCTGGCTTCCAGCCCCATCTCTTCCGCCGCATATAGGGCGCGGTACAGATGGTATTTCTGTGTGACGATGAGCACCGATTCAACCTGAAAAATGGCTTTGGCACGGTAAACAGATTCGTAAGTAGAAAATCCCGCGTGATCTAAAAAAATATCCTCTTCCGGAACCCCGGCGTCCAGGGCATACTGCTTCATGGCGTTGACCTCGTCATAATCCTCCCGGCCATGATCACCGCTGAACAGCAGCTTTTTCGCCGCTCCGCTTTGATAGAGGGCGATTCCCGTCTTCACTCGATCTTCCAGCATGGCGCAGAGCCTGCCGTCAGGGTATACCAAAGCTCCCAGCACCAGTACGCAGTCGGCCGGCTCACCCTCCGCCGCCTCTTCAGCGGTGATGATCCGTTTCTCCGACGAACCAGTGACATAAGCGTTCACAGCAAAGGGAGAGGCAACAGCAGCTGTCAGCAACACCAAAATCAGCAGCAGAACAATCCGTTTCTTTCGCTTCCTTATCATGCCGCTTCAACATCCTCCTTTTTGCCTGTGATATGACAATCTGTCAAGATCTTATTTTCAATTATTATTATACAACGCACGCCTTTATTCGTCAATCGGCGGCTTGACTCGCCTTGTTCTGCAGTTCCAGATTTCGCTCCAGTACCCGCTTTCCCCTCCAACCATAAGCCTTGCCTTCCAAGTGTTCTAAATCATCCTCCGACAGCCAGCCTTGATAACCAACGAAGCTGGGGTGTGGAGCGATCCGGGTCTTCCTGTTCAAAGGACATACCTCCTGGCAGCGATCACATCCCCAAACCAATGGGCTGCCCCGCAACAGTTCCTCCTCCTCCGCACTCAGAAATCCCTTTTTTTGTGAAACCGCCGATAAGCACCTCCTTCGGCGTTCCTCACCGGTCAATCCCACACATGACGATGGACATGCTGCGCTGCAGGCGCCGCAATGAAGACATTCCTCTATTGGTCCGGGTATCGGTAAGGATAATTCCAGATCCGTGACGATTGCGCCGATAAATACCCAAGAACCGAATTCCGGATGAATGAGCACTCCATTGTCCCCCACACAGCCCAATCCTGCCAAAGCAGCGGTTCGAACCTCCGGCAAAGGAGAATTGTCTACAAAAGCTTCAAAACGATGTGGAGGGAATGTCTCCATCAAGGCGGCGGCCGCCCGGTTTAACTTCTCGCCAGCTGCCTTATGATAATCCGGCAGACAGGCGGCGTAACGGGAAAGATTCCGCGGCCCTTCATCGGCAAATCGGTAAGGAAATAAAGTCACCAAAACGGTTCGCGCATTTTCCGGCAGCCGCGCAGCCGCGCGGCAGGGCAGCAGATGGTTTTCCACCGCTTGAAAAGGACAGAAACCATGCAGCGGCAAATCGTATTCCCGCAGAATTTGCTGAATTTCATCTTGAATATTTTTCACAATTCCTGCTCTCCTTAATCCAGCTGCTGTGCTACCTGTTCTTATAGAAAACCCTTAGAATTGTGAACAGGGCTTGTCCTTGTCGTGAGCTGATAGCATTAGTGTAGTGCTCATACGATTTTCTGTCAACTCCCGGATTCATAATCATCTACATTATGTATAATTCACTCTTTATTTTCTGGAGTACAAAAAAGCCAGCCGGTTTTCCGGCTGGCTTTCCAGATATTCGCGCTTATTTCACCAGTTCGATGATGGCCATTTCCGCAGCGTCGCCGCGGCGGGCCTGGGTCTTGATGATACGGGTATAGCCGCCGTTGCGGTCGGCATACTTGGGGGCGATTTCATCGAACAGCTTTTTCGCTACGCTTTCCTTAGTAACAAAGGAAAATACCAGGCGTTTATTCGCCAAAGTGGGGTTCTTGGCGATGGTGATCATCTTCTCGGTCATGGACCGGACTTCTTTTGCACGGGTGACGGTGGTTTCAATCCGGCCTTTTTCCAGCAGGAAGGTAACCATCGCTCTCAGCATAGCCATACGCGACGCAGTCGGGCGGCCGAGCTTTCTGGTTCCGGGCATTTGAATTCACTCCTTATCCTTAGGTTAACGGCATTCTAAAAGGAAAGTCTCAGGCATTCCCGCGTTATTCCTCTTCATTATAGAGCTTGAAGCCCAAAGAGGCCAGCTTGTTGATAACCTCTTCCAGGGATTTGCGGCCCAGGTTGCGGACCTTCATCATATCTTCCTCGCTCTTGCTGATAAGGTCTTCCACGGTGTTGATGCCCGCACGTTTCAGGCAGTTGAAGGAACGAACGGACAGGTCCAGCTCCTCGATGGTCATCTCCAGGACCTTTTCCTTGCCCTTGTCGTCTTTTTCCACCATGATGGAATCGCCGGAATAAGCCTCACCGGACAGATCCACAAACAGGTTCAAATGCTCCGTCAGCACCTTCGCGCCCAAGGAAACGGCTTCTTTGGCGGAAATCGTCCCGTTGGTCCACACTTCCAGGGTCAGCTTGTCGTAGTCGGTGATCTGTCCTACACGGGTGTTCTCCACTGTGTAGTTCACCTTTACCACCGGTGTGTAGATGGAATCAACCGGAATCACGCCGATGATCGGCGTCATCTGCTGCTTGTTGCGCTCGGCGGGCACATAGCCCCGTCCTTTGTCGAGGGTGATTTCCATATACAGCTTCGCGCCCTCACCCAGGGTGGCAATGTGCATGTCGGGCTGCAGGATCTCTACCTCGCTGTCGCATTTGATGGAGCCGGCGGTCACCTCTCCGGGGCCTTCCGCCTCCACATACACCACCTTCGGACCGTCTCCGTTGATCTTCATGATCAGGCCCTTGATGTTCAGGATGATCTCGGTGATATCCTCTTTCACACCCTCGATGGTGGAAAACTCATGCAGGATTCCGTCGATTTTGACGGAGGTTACCGCGACGCCCGGGAGGGAAGACAGCAGCACGCGGCGCAGGCTGTTGCCCAGCGTTGTGCCGTAGCCTCTTTCCAGCGGCTCCACGACGAATTTCCCATAAGTGCCGTTGGGGGCCAGGTCGAGCGCGTCGATTCTGGGCTTCTCAATCTCAATCATGCAAAACCCTCCTTATTGAAACGGAATGAAGCGGCCGGACAAGGGCGTCCGGCAGCCCCTTCCACTGAATATAAACGTGCATTGCGCGGTCGTCGGGGACAGATCCGCAGCATTAGCGGGAGTACAACTCGACGATGAGGGTTTCTTCGATGGGAAGATCGATATCCTCGCGTTCCGGCATGGAGACTACCTTAGCAGCCAGCGCGTCGCGATTCAGATCCAGCCACTTCGGCACCGGACGGGAGCCGTTGGACTCCACAATCGCCTTCATCTTATCCAGCTGACGGCTGCCGTCGTTCATGGAAACCGTCTGACCAACCTTGACAAGATAGGAAGGAATGTTGACCCGGCGGCCATTCACGGAAAAGTGACCGTGGGAAACCAGCTGACGGGCTTCCGCGCGAGAACTGGCAAAGCCCAGACGATAAACAACGTTATCCAGCCGGGATTCCAGCAGACGCAGCAGGTTTTCACCCGTCACGCCGGGCATTTTCTCGGCCAGTTCAAAATAGTGACGGAACTGGCTCTCCAGTACACCGTAGTAACGGCGGGCATACTGCTTAGTACGCAGCTGACGGCCGTATTCAGACGCTTTCTTATTGCGGGCCTGACCATGCTGGCCAGGAGCATAAGCACGGCGGGCGACAGCACATTTGCCCGTGTAGCAGCGTTCGCCCTTCAAAAAGAGTTTCTGACCTTCGCGGCGGCAGAGTTTGCACACCGGACCGGTATATCTAGCCATATTGGTTGCACCTCCTGATTTGAATTATACGCGTCTTCTCTTGGGAGGACGGCATCCGTTGTGGGGAATCGGGGTCACGTCTTTAATCATGTTGACCTCGAGTCCGGCGGCCTGCAGGGCGCGGATCGCGGCCTCACGGCCGGCGCCGGGTCCTTTGACGAACACCTCGACAACCTTCAGTCCGTGCTCCATCGCCGCGCGAGCAGCGGTTTCAGCAGCGGTCTGCGCCGCGTAGGGAGTGGATTTCCGGGAACCGCGGAAGCCCAGCTCGCCGGCGCTGGCCCAGGACAGAGCATTGCCCTGGGAGTCGGTGATGGTGACAATGGTATTGTTGAACGTGGACTGGATATGTGCGGCGCCCCGTTCAATGTTTTTGCGTTCTTTGCGGCGGCGGACGGCGGTTGTACCTTTGCGCGCCGTGGTTTTTGCAGCAGCCATTCTTATCCCTCCTGCTTATTTCTTCTTGTTGGCGATGGTCTTCTTCGGTCCCTTGCGGGTGCGGGCATTGGTCTTGGACCGCTGGCCGCGCACAGGAAGACCCTTGCGGTGGCGGATACCACGATAGCTGCCGATTTCGATCAAACGCTTAATATCAAAAGCGATATCCCGGCGGAGGTCACCTTCCACCGTCACGTTATGGTCGATGTATTCCCGCAGTTTGGAAACCTCTTCCTCCGTCAAATCCCGGACACGGGTATCGGGGTTCACGTTGGTAGCGGCGAGAATGTCGTTGGACGTTTTGCGGCCGATCCCAAAGATATAGGTAAGGCCGATTTCAATGCGTTTATCTCTGGGCAGGTCAACACCAGCTATACGCGCCATAATGATATTCCTTCCTTTCGGCTGCGTCCTGTATCAACGGGACGCAAAGAATGAGCAAACGCGGGCTGAGGGGAATCAGCCTTGGCGCTGCTTGTGTTTGGGATTCTCGCAGATGACCATGACACGGCCTTTGCGCTTGATAACCTTGCATTTTTCGCAGATCTTTTTAACAGAAGGTCTGACTTTCATAAGAAGAATCATGTCCTTTCCGAAAGTTGCCGCTCTCAGGGGAGAGCCTGCAACCGAATTCAAATGTATCCCCCCATCAAAGGGGAATACGGCGATCTCAGGACGAAATGCCGCACTGCGGCATTATTTCGTTCGCCACGTGATCCGGCCCTTAGTCAGGTCATAGGGGGACATTTCCACCGTGACCTTGTCTCCCGGCAGAATGCGGATAAAATTCATCCGCAGTTTTCCGGAAATGTGGGCCAAAATCTGGTGGCCGTTCGCCAGCTCCACCTGAAACGTCGCATTGGGCAGAGCCTCGACTACGGTACCTTCCAGCTCAATAACGTCCGATTTGGACATCAGATAACCTCCCTCATGTGATGACGGCCGCGGATTTTCATCCGGCGGTCACGCGTCCGATTCAGCGGCTTTGCTCTTCACCGCCGTCAATACCCGGCGCAATTCACGATTGGTCGCCATTGAAGCCTCGTCTACTGTGAAAGGGGTCTCAGTCACATGACGCGGATTTTTCCGCTTGGGCCGTTCCAGCGGCCGGCGGCGTCCATCGGCAATCCACAGGCCGCTGGCATCCGTCAGCAGTACCGCCAGATAAGATCCCTTGTCCTTGCCGGCAGACGATACGACCACGCTCCCCCGTTTCAGCATTCCGTCACCCGCCTTTACGGTGTTGTCAGAATGACGGGACCGTCTGCGGTAATGGCGACGGTATGCTCAAAATGGGCCGAAAGACGGCCGTCTTTCGTCACAGTGGTCCAGCCGTCGCCCAGGATGCGTACATCCCCGGTTCCGGCGTTGATCATAGGTTCAATAGCTAAGGTCATACCCGGCAGCAATCTGGGACCGCGGCCGGGGGTACCGAAATTGGGCACGCTGGGGTCTTCGTGCAGGTTCGTGCCTACTCCGTGGCCGACGAACTGCCGTACCACCGAGTAACCACGCACCTCGACATACCTTTGCACAGCCGCGCCGATGTCGCCGACTCTGCCGCCGGCCACCGCCGCCCGAATGCCTTCGTAAAGGCTCTCGCGGGTAGCGTCCATCAGCGCCTGTGCCTCAGAGGAAACCTCCCCTGCTGCAAACGTTGCGGCATTGTCGCCGTGGAAGCCGTTCAAACACGCTCCCACATCCACACTGACGATATCGCCGGCATGAATCACGCGCTTGCCTGGTATGCCGTGGATGACTTGCTCATTAATGGATATGCAGGCGCTGGCCGGGAATCCGCCATAGCCGAGGAAGGAAGGGGTAGCTCCCTCACTCTCGATATACTGACGAACGATCCGATCGACCTCCCCGGTGGTAACGCCGGGTTCAATCGCCTTGCCCGCCAGCTGCAGCGCCCTAGCCGAGATGATGCACGCCTCTTTCATAGCGCGCAGCTCCCGGCTGTTCTTGATAGCAATCATGGTCAGGCCTCAACCGCGGCGAGGGTGAGGCGGGTCGTATCGGCGACCTCTTCCTGTCCTTCCACGATATACAGCTTACCGCTCTGGGCGTAATAACCTTTCAGCGGCTCGGTCTGCTCATGATATACCTGCAGACGCTCTCTGACGGTATCCGGATGGTCATCCTTGCGCTGGGAAAGGGTGTCGCCGCAGCGGTCGCATACGTTCTCCACCGCCGGCCTTTTATAGTCGACGTGATAAGAAGCACCGCAGGAGGGGCAGACACGGCGGCCCGATACACGCTGGGTAATCGTCTCATCCGCTACCTCAATATCGATCACGCGGTCGATGACGACCCCCATACGGTCAAGCGCCTCGGCCTGGGGAATAGTGCGGGGAAAGCCGTCGAGAATAAATCCGTTTGCACAGTCCGGCTGCGCAAGCCTCTCCTTAATGATACCAATAACGATATCATCGGGAACCAGCTTGCCGGCATCCATAAACTCTTTGGCTTTCAGCCCCATCTCCGTACCGCTTTTCAGCGCTTCACGGATAATGTTACCCGTGGAAATGGTGGGGATGTTCAGGTGCTCGGCGATAACTTCCGCCTGGGTGCCCTTGCCGGCACCCGGAGCTCCTAAAAGTATCAGATTCATGAAGAGTCCTCCTTTGCCCTGCAGCCCCGCGGGCCGCCGCCCGTTTCCGGTGCGCGCCCGACGGGACAATAGTTGAGACGGTCAGGAGTTCTTACTCCAGGAACCCCTTGTAGTGCCGCATCATCATCTGGCTTTCGATCTGCTGGGTGGTTTCCAGCGCCACGCCCACGATGATCATGACGGAGGTGCCGCCCAGTGTCAGGCCGGTATAGCTCTGGCCCGCGATCAGGCCGAACAGCCCGGGGAAAACGGCGATCAGACCGATGAACAAGGCGCCGATCAGGGTGACCTTGTTCAGCACCCGCTTGATATAATCCGTGGTGGGCTTCCCGGGACGATAACCCGGAATCGCGCCGGAATTCTTACGGAGATTATTGGACATCTCCAGCGGATTATACTGTATGGTGACATAGAAAAACGCAAAACCAATAATCAGGATAAACTCCAGGGTCAGATAGATCCAGCTGGAAGGGGAAAACGCCCGAATAAAAGCGTTGTCCCAGCCGAAAAATCCGGCCAGCACCGACGGCAGGGAGATAATCGCCGAAGCCAGAATGATGGGCATAACGCCGGACATATTGACCTTGATCGGGATATAGGTGTTCTGGCCGCCGTACATTTTGCGTCCTACCACCCGCTTGGCGTACTGGACGGGTATCCGCCGTTCCGCATCGGTGAGGAAAACGATGAATCCAACGATTGCCAGGAACAAGATGACGATAATAGGCACCAGCACCATGTTCTTGACTGCTGCGCCGCCGCCCTGATCCAGAATCTTGATTCCGGAATCATAAAACAGCTTCCACAGGAAGTTGAGGGCAGTGGGCAGACGGGAGATAATGCCGGCGAACAGCAGGATAGAAATGCCGTTGCCGATCCCCTTTTCGTTGATCTGTTCGCCCAGCCACATCATCAATGCGGAACCTGCCGTGAAGCAGAGCACGATAACGATGGCGGCAAACCAGGCAGCGCCGCCGGTCTTGGCTTCAGATGCCAGAGCGCCGTACTTGTTGCGCACCATAAAGTAATAGGCCACGCCCAGCATCAGACCCAGACCAACGGTGACATACCGGGTGATCTGGCCCAGCTTTTTCCGTCCCGCTTCCCCATCCTTGGCCATCCGCTCCAGGGGAGGGATCGCCACCGTCAGCAGCTGAATGATGATGCTGGCGTTGATGTAGGGGGTGATGGACAGGGCAAAAATGCTGGCGTTGGAAAAACCGCCGCCGGACAGGAGAGTTAAATAATCCATGTAACCACCGGCATTGGATGCCACGGCGTTTTTCATTACCTCCATGTCCACAAACGGCACGGAAACATAGGAACCGATACGGAAGATCAGGATGATCAGAAGCGTATACAGGATTTTCTTGCGCAGGTCGGCAATCTTCCAGGCGTTACGCAGAACCTGAAACATCTCAGATCACCTCTGCCTTCCCGCCGGCAGCCTCGATCTTGGCTTTGGCAGCCTCGGAGAAAGCAGCCGCTTTCACAGTGAGTTTTTTCTGCAGCGCACCGTTGCCCAGCACCTTCAAGCCGTCACAGCCCTTTTTCACCAGACCGGCGGCTTTCGCCGCATCCAGATCCACCACAGCGCCGTCTTCAAAGGCGTTGAGGGCCGCCACGTTAAGGATGGCGTACTCGGTGGCAAAGATGTTGTTGAAGCCCCTCTTGGGGACACGTCTCTGCAGAGGCATCTGGCCGCCTTCAAAACCGGGGCGGATACCGCGGCCGGCACGGGCCTTCTGGCCTTTGTGGCCTTTACCGGCGGTTTTGCCCTGACCGGAGCCATGGCCTCTGCCAATTCTCTTGACCTCGCGGACGGAGCCGGGGGCCGGAGAAAGCTCATGTAGCTTCATAATGTTCGCACCTCCTTGCTCGAATTGCTTACGCTTCGGTTACCTCGACGAGGTGGAGAATCTTGTTTACCTTGCCACGGGTCGCGGCGTTGTCGGGCTGATTGGCAACATCGCCGATCTTACGCAGGCCCATGGACGCGGCGGTGGCAATCTGGTCTTTTTTGCTGCCGATCAGGCTGCGGACCAGTTTGATCTGCAGACCGGAGGCTTTCGCTTTTTTAGCCATTGTCATTGCCCTCCCGTTAACCTAAGATTTCCTTGGCGGTTTTACCGCGGACCGCGGCCGCTTCCTCCGCCGTGCGGAGCTGTGCCAAACCGTTCATGGCGGCGCTCACCACATTGCAGGGATTATTGGAACGGAGAGCCTTGGTACGGATATCGCGGATACCCGCGGCTTCCACGACGGCACGCACGGCGCCGCCGGCGATTACGCCGGTACCGGGGGCGGCGGGCTTCATCAGCACGCGGCCGGCTCCAAAAGTGCCGATCACTTCATGCGGAATGGTGGAGCCTTTCAGGGAAACTTTCATCAGATGCTTCTTGGCATCCTCAATGCCCTTGCGGATAGCGTCCGGCACTTCACCGGCCTTTCCAAGGCCAAAGCCCACTGTACCGTTGCCGTCGCCCACCACTACCAGGGCGGCGAACTTGAAAATACGACCGCCCTTTACAGTCTTGCTAACGCGGTTGATGGCGACAATCCGCTCTTTCAGTTCCATTGTGTTTGCGTCAATTCTGGCCAAAGTATAATCCTCCCTTTCCTTAGAACTTGAGGCCGCCCTCGCGGGCGCCTTCGGCCAGCTCTTTGACGCGGCCGTGATAGATATAGCCGCCGCGGTCGAATACGACCTCGGTGATGCCCTTTTCGGCGGCGCGTTTGGCGATCATCTCGCCGACCTTTTTAGCGGCTTCCTTGTTGCCTCCGTTCATGCCGAAATCCTTCTCGACACTGGAAGCGGTCGCCAGGGTTACTCCTTTGCCATCATCGATCAGCTGGGCATAGATGTGGTTTAAGGAGCGATACACGTTCAGGCGCGGCCGCTCAGCGGTACCGGAAATCTTTCCGCGAACGCGAGCATGACGCTTCTGGCGCGCCAGGTTGCTGTCTTGTTTGCTCACCATGGATGTTCACTCTCCTTACTTCTTGCCCTTGCCGCCGGTCTTACCTTCCTTGCGGCGGATAACCTCGTCGGCGTATTTGATGCCCTTGCCCTTATAAGGCTCCGGCGGGCGCTTCTCCCGCACCTCGGCGGCAAACTGGCCTACCAGCTGCTTGTCTGCGCCGCGGATAATGATGGTGTTGGGCCCCGGCACATCGATGGTGATGCCCGGAATTTCACTGACGGTGACCAGATGGCTGTAGCCCAGAGTCATCACCAGATCCTTGCCCTGCTTCTGCACACGGTAGCCAACGCCGTTGACGTCCAGCTGCTTGGAGAAGCCGTTGGTAACGCCCTCCACCATGTTGTTCAGCAGCGCCCGGGTCAGGCCATGCAGTGCCCGGTTTTCCTTCTCATCGTTGGGGCGGGTGACAAGGATTTCTCCGTCGGCCACTTCCACCTTCATATTGGGATGGATATTTTGGGTCAGGGTGCCCTTAGGGCCCTTTACCGTCGCCACGCCGTCGGCCAGCTTGACCTCGACGCCAGCGGGGATAGCGATGGGTTTGCGTCCAATTCTCGACATATTCTCCCTACCCCCTTACCATACGAACGCCAGGACTTCGCCGCCCACGTTCTCCTTGCGCGCCCGCTTGTCAGTCATGACGCCGCGGGAGGTGGAAACAATGGCGGTGCCGATGCCCTTCAGGACCTTCGGCATGTCCTCGCTGCTGGAATAGATGCGCAGGCCGGGCTTGGAAACGCGGCGCAGTCCCATGAGCACCGGGGTCTTGGACGGGCCCTGATACTTAAGGGTGATGCGGATAACGCCCTGCTTGTCATCCTCGATAACCTGATAGTTCTTGACATATCCCTCGTCAACAAGAATCTGGGCAATAGCCTTCTTCATGTTGGAAGCGGGGATATCCACCGAATCGTGCTTGGCCGAGTTTGCGTTACGGATCCTCGTCAGCATGTCGGCGATGGTGTCGGTGATTTGCATTCCGTCAACCTCCTTCTAGCTATTGCTTACCAACTGGCCTTCTTTACGCCAGGGATCTCACCTTTATAGGCAAGCTCTCTGAAGCAAATGCGGCAGATGCCGTACCGGCGCAGATACGCGTGGGGACGGCCGCAGATCTTGCAGCGGTTGTACGCCCGGGTGGAGAACTTGGCCGGCCGCTGTTGCTTGATTTTCATAGAAGTCTTAGCCATTGTCTGTTCCCCTCCTTATTTCGCGAACGGAGCGCCCATCAGGGTGAGCAGCTCCCGCGCTTCTTCATCGGTGTTGGCCGTGGTGACAAAACAGATGTCCATGCCCCGAACCTTATCGATCTTATCGTAGTCGATCTCCGGGAAGATCAGCTGCTCCTTCAGGCCCATGTTGTAATTGCCGCGGCCGTCGAAGGAATTGGGATTGATGCCGCGGAAATCGCGGACCCGGGGCAGCGCCACGCTGAACAGGCGGTCCAGGAACTCGTACATCCGCTCACCCCGCAGGGTAACCTTGGCGCCGATATTCATGCCTTCGCGCAGCTTAAAGTTGGCGACGGATTTACGGGCCTTGCAGACGATGGGACGCTGGCCGGTGATGGCGGACAGATCCGCCACGATGGCTTCGATAACCTTCGCATTATCGCGGGCTTCGCCGCAGCTGACGTTGATGACGATCTTGTCCAGCTTGGGGATCTGCATCACGCTTTTATAGCTGAACTTTTTCATCAGCGCGGGAGCCACGTCTTTGACATAATACTCCTTGAGTCTGGCCATATGCTTTTACCTCCTTACAGCGTTTCGCCGCAACGCTTGCAAATGCGGGATTTGGAACCGTCGGCGAATTTCTTGTGGCCGACCCGAGTCGGCTTGTTGCAGTGGGGGCAGATGACCATGACCTTGGAAACATACATGGCGCCTTCGGCGGAAACGATGCCGCCGGGATCGCCCATCTTGCGGGGCTTAACATGCTTCTTCACCATGTTGCGCCCCTCGACGATGACCTTGCCCTCCTTGGGGCTGACGTCCAGCACCTTGCCTTTGTTGCCGCGGTCATCGCCGCTGATGATGACGACCGTGTCGCCCTTTTTCACATGAAGTTTGTTACTCAATTCCGGCACCTCCCATTACAGCACTTCGGGGGCAAGGCTCAGAATCTTGAGATAATCTCTCTCTCTGAGCTCTCTCGCCACCGGGCCAAAAATACGGGTACCTCTGGGGTTTTTGTCGTCGCGGATGATAACCGCCGCATTCTCATCGAACCGGATGTAGGTACCATCCTCCCGGCGGATGCCTTTCACCGAACGGACGACAACGGCTTTCACCACATCGCCTTTTTTCACAACGCCGCCGGGTGCTGCTTTTTTGACCGAAGCAACCACGACGTCGCCGATATTCGCATACCTTCTGCCGGAACCACCAAGAACGCGGATGCACATAAGCTCCTTCGCGCCGGTGTTGTCGGCAACTTTCAGGTAGGTCTGCTGTTGTACCAAAGCGGGTTCCTCCTTTCACGCGCCTGCGCCGGCAGGGCGCAGACGCCTACCGACATTATTTTGCTTTTTCGATAATTTCCACAAGGCGCCACCGTTTGTCCTTGGACAGCGGGCGGGTTTCCATAATGGATACGCGGTCGCCCACGCGGCACTCGTTTTTCTCGTCGTGCGCCTTCAGCTTCACGGTGCGTTTGATGATCTTCTTATACAGCGGATGACGGACGTTGTCCTCAATCGTCACCACGATGGTTTTATCCATCTTATCGCTGACGACCAAGCCGGTTCTCGTCTTTCTCAGATTCCGTTCGCTCACAACTTACTCCTCCTTCCGTTACGCCTCGGCGCCGTTCTTGATCTCGTTCTCGCGCATGATCGTTTTGACAATGGCGATTTCCTTCTTGACAGCCTTCAGACGCATCGGATTGTCGAGCTGATTGATCGCATGCTGGAACCGCAGATTGAACAGCTCGGTTTTGAGGTCCTTGAGCCTGGTTTGGAGCTCCGCCTCGTTCAGCTCTCTGATCTTTGCAATCTCAGTGGACTTCATCCCTGCTCACCATCCGTTCCTGTTAAGTCGGCCGCGCCGGCTTTCGTAACAAACTTGCACTTGATGGGCAGCTTGTTGGCCGCGAGCCGCATGGCTTCCCGGGCGTCGTCCTCGGACACGCCGGCGATTTCAAACATCACACGGCCGGGCTTCACCACCGCCACCCAGTACTCGGGAGAACCTTTACCGGAACCCATTCGGGTTTCGGCGGGCTTTTCCGTAATGGGTTTGTCGGGGAAAATCTTGATCCAGACCTGACCGCCACGCTTGATGTAACGAGTCATGGCGATACGAGCCGCCTCAATCTGATTGGAAGAGATCCAGGCCGGCTCCAGGGCCACCAGGCCGAAATCGCCGTAGTTCACTTCGTTGCCGCGGTAGGCCTTACCGGTCAGGCGGCCTCTATGAACGCGGCGGTATTTCACTCTTTTGGGCAGCAGCATTACTTGCGGCCTCCTTCCCTGCGGGGTTTGGCGGCGCCGGCAAGAACCTCGCCGCGGTAAATCCATACCTTTACGCCGACGCGGCCGTAGGTGGTGTGTGCCTCGGCAAAGCCGTAGTCGATGTCCGCACGCAGCGTCTGCAGCGGAATGGTTCCTTCATGATACTGCTCGGTGCGAGCGATATCCGCACCGCCCAAACGGCCGGAAACCTGCGTTTTGATACCCTTGGCGCCCAGCTTCATCGCACGGCCGATGGCCTGCTTCATCGCACGACGGAAGGAAATACGCTTCTCCAGCTGCTGGGCGATGTTTTCCGCCACCAACTGCGCGTTGACGTCGGGAGAACGCACTTCCACAATGTTCACCAAGGTGGGCTTGCCCAGCATCTTCTCACAGGTCAGACGCAGTTTTTCGATCTCCGCGCCGCCCTTGCCGATAACAATGCCCGGCTTTGCGCAATGGATATGCACGCGCACGCGGGAAGCGTCGCGTTCAATTTCGATCTTGGACACACCGGCGGCGTACAGCGTCTTCTTCAGGTATTTCCGCAGATTGTAGTCGGACACCAGGGTATCGCCGAACTCATTGTCCTTGACGAACCAGCGGGAATCCCAATCCTTGATAACGCCGACCCGCAGGCCGTGGGGATTGACTTTCTGTCCCATAGTTTGCCTCCTCCTTCGCTTATTCCTTTTCCTTGAGCACAAGGGTGATGTGTGAGGTCCTCTTCAGGATGCGATGCGCACTGCCCTTGGGGGCCGGACGGACCCGCTTAAGGATAGGACCGGGACATGCGAAGCACTCCGCAACATAGAGGTTGTTCTTATCCATGTTATGGTTGGTTTCCGCATTAGCCGCCGCCGATTTGAGCAGCTTTTCAATCGGCTCACAGGCGGCCTTGGGGGTATTACGCACAATCGCGATAGCGACATCAACCGGTTTGTTGCGGATGAGGTCGAGAACGATCTTGACTTTGCGAGGGGAAATACGGACGTAATTAGCCTGCGCCCTTGCTTCCATGGCGTTTCTCTCCTTTCAACCGCTTACTTGGAACTCTTGGAGCCCACATGGCCCCGGAAGGTACGGGTGGGGGCGAATTCGCCCAGCTTGTGTCCCACCATATCCTCGGTGACATACACCGGCACATGCTTGCGGCCGTCGTGAACGGCGAAGGTGTGCCCGACAAAATCCGGAAAAATCGTGGAGGAGCGGCTCCAGGTTTTCAGGATACGCTTCTCGCCGGATTTATTCATTTCCTGGACCCTTTTCAGCAGCACGGGCTGTACGAAAGGACCCTTCTTTACGCTTCTACCCATAAATGACGAATCTCCTTTCGTTTACTTGCCGCCGCGGCGCTTGACGATGAACTTGTCGGAACGGTTGTGGGTCTTGCGGGTCTTGTAACCCAGCGCCGGCTTGCCCCAGGGGGTAACCGGACCCGGACGGCCGATGGGGCTCTTGCCCTCACCACCGCCGTGGGGGTGATCGCAGGGGTTCATGACGGAACCGCGGACCGTGGGACGCCAGCCCATGTGACGTTTGCGGCCGGCCTTACCGATCTTGACGTTCTCGTGCTCCACGTTGCCCACCTGGCCGATGGTGGCCATGCAGTTCAGCGGCACGTTGCGCATCTCGCCGGAAGGCAGGCGGATCAGCGCCATTTTGTTTTCCTTGCCCATCAGCTGAGCCATGGTACCGGCGCTGCGGGCCAGCTGAGCGCCCTTGCCCGGATAGAGCTCCACGTTGTGGATGAAGGTACCGGTGGGGATACTGGACAGCGGCAGGGCGTTGCCCGGCTTGATGTCCGCTTCCTCGCCGGAGGTAATCACATCGCCTACCTGCAGGCCCACCGGCGCCACGATGTAGCGCTTCTCGCCATCCTCATACTGGACCAGCGCGATATGGGCACTGCGGTTGGGATCATATTCCAGCGTCATAACGGTGGCCGGCACGCCGGTCTTGTTGCGCTTGAAATCGATGATCCGGTATTTCCGGCGGTTGCCGCCGCCGCGATGGCGGACGGTGATCCGGCCATAGCTGTTGCGGCCGGCGCTTTTGTTCATGGGAGCCAGCAGGCTCTTCTCCGGCTCCACCTTGGACAATCCGCTGTAGTCGATGACCGACATGCCGCGGCGTCCGGGGGTGGTCGGCTTATAATTCTTGGTAGCCATTCCCGATTCACTCTCCTGTTACTTAGCTTTGCGGGGCGGCGCCACACGGTTTTCCCGTTTTCCGCCCCATACAATGCCGGCGGGAATTCCCGCCCCAGCCCCGTCTGCAAAGAAACGGGGCCTCCCCGGCGCTGCCGGGGGATGGCCTTTTACCCGTCGGAACGGGCTATCAGAACATGCCGTCGAAGAACTCAATGGTCTTGGAATCCGCCGTCAGGGTGACAATGGCTTTTTTCCAATCCGGAGTGTAGCCTTCGTTGCGGCCCATACGGCGCTTGTGGCCCTTCATGCTGACGGTGTTGACCTTCAGCACTTTGACGCCGAAGATTTCTTCCACCGCTTTGGCGATGGCAATCTTGTTGGCGCCCTCCGCCACACGGAAGGTGTACTTTTTCTCCGCCAGACCCTGCACGGATTTTTCCGTGATGACCGGCTTGAGGATAATGTCGCGAGCTTCCATTATTTGTACACCTCCTCGATCTGGGCAACTGCCTCTTTGACAACGATAAAAGCGTCGGCATTAAGAACATCATAAACGTTCAGGGTGTTCACCAAAGCAGTCTTGACGCCGGGGATGTTGCGGGCGGAACGGATAACGGTCTCATCCTTTTCCGGCAGCACCAGCAGCACCTTTTTATCCGCCTCCAGAGCTTTGAAAACGGCAACCATCTTCTTGGTTTTGATCTCTTCCAAAGAGAGGCTGTCCAGCACCTTCATCTCACCCGCCAGCACCTTGGAGGAGAAAGCGGATTTGATGGCCAAACGGCGCATCTTCTTGGGCAGCACATAGTTATAGCTGCGGGGCTTGGGGCCCAGAGCAATACCGCCGTGGGTCCACTGGGGAGCCCGGATGGAGCCTTGACGAGCGTGGCCGGTACCCTTCTGTCTCCAGGGCTTTCTGCCGCCGCCGCTTACCTCGGAACGGGTGAGGGTGGACTGGGTGCCCTGGCGCTGGTTCGCCAAATAATTCACGACGGCGCTGTGCATCACGGTGCCGTTGGGCTTCACGCCGAAAACTTCGTCGTTCAGTTCCATGGTGCCGGTCTGCTTGCCGGTCATGTCGTAAGTCGATACTGTAGGCATTTGATTTCCTCCTTCCTTACGCCTTCTTGACGGAATCCGAGAGCACCACGATGCCGCCGCGGGGGCCGGGAACGGCACCGCGCACCGCGATCAGGTTGTTCTCCGCATCCACCTTGACGACGTCAAGGTTCTGCACGGTGACGCGCTCCGCACCCAGATGGCCCGCGCCCTTCATCCCCTTATATACACGAGAGGGAGAGGAGCAGGCGCCCAGGGAGCCGGCGTGACGGGCCACCGGGCCGGTACCGTGAGTCTCTTTCAGCCGCTGGAAGTTCCAGCGCTTAATGGCACCGGCGTAGCCTTTACCTTTGCTGATGCCCACCACGTCCACACGGTCGCCGCTGGCGAAGGTATCCGCCTTGACGATATCGCCGACGTTGAGAGCGTCGCAGTTGTCGAAGCGGAATTCCCGCAGCGTCCGCTTGGGAGCCACATCCGCTTTTTCAAAATGACCCTTCATAGGTTTGTTGACCCGATTGACGGACACGTCGCCGAATCCAAACTGAAGGGCGTCGTACCCATCGTTCTGCACCGTCTTCTTCTGAACCACGACGCAGGGGCCGGCTTCAATAACGGTTACCGGGACAACGTTGCCCTTCTCATCGAAGATCTGGGTCATGCCGACTTTTTTGCCGATGATGCCTTTCTGCATGTCTATACCTCCTTGGTTATTGGTTCCGCCGTTTCCTCGCCGACCGCTGGCGACACCCTTGCGCCGGGGCCGCAGCCGCCTTTCCGAAACAGGGGAACATGACCTCGCCGGAAAATCCGCAAACCGTGTTACAGTTTGATTTCGATTTCCACACCGGCGGGGAGTTCAAGCCCCATCAGGGCTTCAACTGTCTTGTTGGACGGACGAAGGATGTCGATTAGACGCTTGTGCGTCCGAGTCTCGAACTGCTCGCGGGAATCCTTGTATTTGTGCACCGCGCGCAGGATGGTGACGACTTCCTTCTCGGTGGGAAGCGGAACAGGGCCGGAAACCCGGGCGCCGGTACGGCGGGCCGTCTCCACGATCTTCTCGGCGGATTGATCCACCAACTGATGATCATACCCCTTGATGCGAATTCTGATTTTCTCCTTGACTGCCACTGAAAAACGCCTCCTTAATAAATTGAGTTGGCGGGCGGCGCCAAATCCGTACACCCTGCCGGGTGTTTCTCGCTTGGCCGTGAAAAAACCGGACACTTGAAACAAGTTTCCGGGTACGGATCAGCGTCCTGGGCACACAGCGCGCAAGCCTCCCTCCGCGGCACCGTGAAACGGCGCAGCTTCCGGAGCCGCCGTGTGCTGACAGTATTCCTTGTCGCCCGGTTTAAAATCGGACATACTCAGCGGAAAAACCGACCATACCGGCCGCAACCTCCCGCTTCATCGCATATCGTGCAGTCCGAACTGTTTCCAGGAAAAGCGCGCAATCATCCCCCGGTCACAGTCACGCTTGATTATATTACACTATCTCAAAGCAAAAAGCAAGGGTTTTCGCTCACTTTTTAAAAAAATCTGCGAAAACCCTTTTGGTTTTATGTTTAGCCTCAGCAATCCTGCCGATGGTCATTTTTCCTGGTTTCTATGCGCTTTCCTTCCTTTATAACAAAGGATACCCGCTGCACTGCCGATTCCCGCGCATATGGCAACCACAATCGCACCCCAAAGAATCAATCGCCAGACGGATAATGATGCAGCAGAAGGCTTCGCCGCGCGGTGAAGTTCTACCGTGTATTGCTTGCTTGACCCATTTTCCGCCGTACAAATGATGGATACCGTTTGCTTGCTTCCCGGTTCAGGCATAGAAGCCCCTTGGATCTCCACAGATGCCGCTTTATCAACGGCTATTCCCTCCACGGTTATCACTTTGATATCATAAGGAAGTTCTACCTTATAAGATGTAACATCCTTTTGAAAGGTGGGCAAAACGTCAAAACCACCCACATACAGCGCTTTTAAATCATTATCGTCGCTTTTTCCCAATATGGTGACATTGCCGTCGTTTTTGACAGTGCCACGGTGCACATCTACGACATAGGTCCGCACCTCCCCGGATTCAGCAGTCACATTCACCCATAGGCTGGTGGTTTCTCCCTTTCTCAGCGGCTGATCCACAATGTCCAAGCTGGCATTTTCCTTCTCAGGTTCTGCCAGCAGCTTCAGTCTTTCCATGTCTTCCGGTACAGTTACTTCATAATAGAGCACGTCAGGATCAAACGCCGGCTTAAGAACAGCCCCTTCCGCCTGCAGAGAGCGCAGCGCGGCATCCGCACCGGAAAAGCCATCCACCTTCAATTCGTGCATAACAGGCGGCAGACTGCGCAGCCCGTTACCCTCGTCAATGCGAAGATCTCTGCAAGTAATAATGGTGGTGTCCGTCGACACTGGTTTCTTCACGTAAAAGACTATATTTAGCAAAACATTCTCCTGGGTCAAGGGCGTATCCAAATCATAATCGAAGGCCTTAAATGTATTGCCCGTACAGGTAATCATCCACTCGTCTGTTTCTCCGTCATCTTCCGCTTTGGTTATCTGTTCCAGCGATAATAAATCGGTGTCATAATCAAGCGTACCCTGTACCGCCTGTAGGCTGCTGCCTTCAACCCGTAGCTGCAAAAACAGGCTTTCACCTGGCTGCACCACCTTCGCGCCGGTAAGCCATAAGCGGGCGGCTGACGATTCAGCAAAGGCGGTGAATGAAAACAAAACGACTGACAAAATCATGGCCATTGCAATAGACAGCCATCTTTTTCTATTATAATTCATACCGCCCGCCCTACCTTTCCATTAATGCTCTCTTTTTATAAATAGCTTCTCTGCGGCTCTCAAAATACCCTCGCCGCCTTCTGCAGACAGCCGTCGGTCAACAGCCGCCTGTACCGCCTCCCCCGCATCGGCTGAAGCGTAGCTTCTGTCCGCCGCTTCCAGCAACGGGATATCTCTGTCATTGCCTCCGAATACCACTGCCCGGTCCGCCCCAACACGTTTCTTCAGTTCGGTCAGCGCGGCGGCAGGCGATGCTTCCACCGGATAAATCCCAATATAATCATAGCCTTCCTGCTGCCGGCATGGCCTCCTGACCAGACGAATCCTGTCCGCGCAGGGCAATGCTTCCAGTGCTATCGCCAACCGGTCAATCATAGTCTCGGTATCCAAAGCCAATATCCGCAATGCTTCATGCCCTGCCGGCAAAGGACCACAAACAAAATTCTCGTGGGCATTGCCACGCATCCGCAGCACCAAATCCTTTTCCGCCGGATTGGTAAAAGCGCCGTAATAAACATGCATGACCTCGTGAACCACTGCATATTGAAAACAGTTTAATCCAAACCGTCGAAAAACATCTTCTACTTCCGCCCGCACAGGATTTGGCAGAGGCTTCGTATATAAATAGGTATGAGTCCGCCGGTCATACAGCGCCGCCCCATTCATAATCAATACCGGCAGCCGCAGATCCAGCCCCTCCACCCGGGGCAGCCATTGAGCCGGTGAGCGAAAGGATGCCACAGTCACCAAGGCGCCCTGTTCCACCAAACGATTGAAGCGAATTGCCGTCCCGGCAGATACCTTTTCGCCAACCAGGGCCAGCCCCCCGTCCAACCCCAGTACAAAAAGTGTTTTTCTGTCCCGCCGTCTGGGAAGATGGGACACATTCACAAGCAAAGAAACAAAAATACCAATTAACGTATCCGCCATACGATTGAGGGCGAACAGATACGGGTTGACGTCCGCCGCGTGGGATACGGTGATGCTGAGGAATACCACACAGGTAATATAGGAAGCGGTGGTCTTTTTCAGAACCACTGTTACATACAGCAGCGGTATAATGCACAATGCCAGCAGCAGATCCCGAAGCAGCGGCATCCCCTGCAATCCCGTTCCCCGTTCCGCCAGTAAAAAGAGGGTTCCTCCCGCCGCACCGATGACGGTGCCCACCGTGCGGTTCAGCGCGGTTTTCACGCTGCCCGACACATAAGGCTGCATACAGAGGATAGCGGCGATGGCGGAATAAAAGGGTACGCCTTCTCCAAAAAAGGGAAAAAATCGGCTGCGGAGCAGGGATAGAGAAAAACATAAAAAGACGGCGACGGCGGATTTGATGATCCGCATTCCGATGGACGGTGGTTTCTGCAAGATGATCCTCTCCCTTCATCCTGCATTGTACCACAAAATCGGGCGTTTGCCGATGGGCAAACCCGATTGCACCATCAAACTGCTTGAAAACGCGTCAATCAAGGGCCGCCGCCCAATCCGGTTTGGCAATCGACACCGGACGGCCCGGATCGTGGACGGTGAAAGTAATCGCTTCTTGAATATCAGCAACATTCTTATTTACCGTCATATGAAAAATGTCGCTGTAATCACAGTGGGCAATATAAGAGACCTTTAGCGACAGCAAGTATCCATCCTTCGATAATGAAAAAGATGCCGTATGCTCAGCCTTTCTGCCCCCATACTGGTCATCAGCGTCGTAGGTCAGGGGCACCGCCTGATACTTCAGGATAATCTCCCCGTTTTTTTCTTCCACAGCCGTAACCATCTCAGGAGATAACCGCTTTAGCGCAAAGATTGAACCGTTTCTCGGAGCAGCATCTGGATTAATGCCGTTGTCGCCAAATCGCAACCCTGTATAAAGGGGGTTCTCCTCCGATAAATTGAACTGGCCGCTCTCTTTAGATGCAGTAAAATTCGGTTTCAGTTGAGAACGTCTTCTTTCATATCGATCATTGGGTTTTATAAATACCGTATACCAGCTTTCCTTATCCTTCAAAAAGGGCGCAATACTGTGGCTATCATGCATATAACTTTCCTGTCCGGAAGCCCTATTCTGCCAGTATTCCGTTTCGCCTTTCACGTACACCCGGTCTTTGTCATCCGTATACCATCGCTCCGATAAACAGGAGAAATGGAGCTGCTTTAAAGCTTCCGTCTTATCCAGTGCAGCGTTCAGCCGCTCCACCGCTTTCTCTATTTTCTCTTTTTGAGAATGGGCCTGCGTAGGCATGGGTACAGGATCAGGATCTCCTGTCATCATCGGCCAGGTGGAAACTGGCGGCAGGGACGGAGAAGTGGTGGCAGGAAACAGCGGCGCCGTGGTATTTTCAGATGCGGCGGTCGTCAGCACAGGGGTTTCCTGTTGTGTAAAAATGGTTCTCTCTGCCTGAGCAGCCGTCTCCCGGGTTGTTTCTGTGGAAGATGAAAACGTGCTCAGCCCCTCCTGCCCTTGCGGAGTTCCCCCGCATCCAGTGACCAGCAACACTCCCAGATATACTGCGGCCAAACAGCCTTTCTTCATTTTCTCTCCCCTCAAACACCAACGGATTCCTAAAGATCACTTCTATATTACCACACATTAGCCTCAACTTCAACTGTTTTTTCTAAAATTTTCTTCATTTCTGCCGCAATTCATTCTTCTGCCTAATAGTAGAACGACGGCGGACATCATTTTTAGGTGATGTCCGCCGTCTTGCAGGTGCTGCTATATTATTTTTTGCTGTACAGTTCGCCCAACCGCAGCAGATGGTCGTAACGGGCCTTGGCACCCTGTTCCGCTTCGGTGAACAGCTTCTCCGCCCGCTCGGGGAAGGACCGGGTCAGAGAGTTGTAACGAACCTCACCCATGATGAAATCACGATAAGAAGTGGTGGGAGCCTTGCTGTCCAGGGTAAAGGCGTTCTCTTCCTTGCGGGGATCGAACCGGTAGGTGTGCCAGTAGCCGGCCTCCACCGCTTTCTTTTCCTCCGTCTGGGAAATGCCCATGCCGCCCTTGATACCGTGATTGATGCAGGGGGCATAAGCGATGATCAGGGAGGGACCCGGATAGGACTCTGCTTCCTGGATCGCCTTCAGGGTCTGATTCATGTCCGCACCCATGGAAATCTGCGCCACGTAAACATAACCGTAACTCATGGCGATAGCGCCCAGATCCTTCTTCTTCACAGCCTTGCCGGCAGCGGCAAACTGCGCCACAGAGCCGACAGGAGTAGCCTTGGAAGCCTGGCCGCCGGTGTTGGAATACACCTCGGTGTCAAAGACCATGACGTTGACATCCTCACCGGAAGCCAGCACATGATCCACACCACCAAAGCCGATATCATAAGCCCAGCCGTCGCCGCCGAACATCCAGAAGGATTTCTTCACCAGCATATCCTTGTTCTTCAGCGCTTCCTTATACAAGCCGTCGAACTCGCAGCCGCAGGAACCGCAGGCCTCCATAGCCTTTTCCAAAGCGGGAACCACCTTGGCCGCAGCGGCCTTGGACGCTTCGGCATCGTCCTTGCCCTCCAGCCATTCGGCCGCAGCGGCTTTCAGACCCCACTCCGCAGGCAGATCCGCTTCCGCGAACTTCTTCATGATGTCCGCCAGACGGTTGCGGCGGGCGGTAACGCCCAGGAACATACCGTAGCCGTACTCGGCATTGTCCTCAAACAGAGAGTTGGCCCAGGCGGGACCGTGGCCTTCCTTATTCACCGTATAAGGAGTGGAGGGAGAAGAACCGCCCCAAATGGAAGAACAGCCGGTGGCGTTGGCGATATACATCCGGTCACCGAAAAGCTGGGTGATCAGCTTGGCATAGGGAGTTTCACCGCAGCCCGCGCAGGCGCCGGAGAACTCCAGCAGAGGCTGCTTGAACTGGCTGCCCTTGACGGTAGAGGTCTTGAACTTTTCGTTCACTTCCGGTTTCACCGGCAGTTCGTAGCCATAGAGGAATTTCTCCTCTTCCGCAACCTGGGTATCCAAAGGCTTCATTTCCAGCGCTTTATTGCCCTTCATGCCGGGACAAACATTGGCGCAGGAACCACAGCCGGTGCAGTCCAAGGCAGAAACGGTCATGGCAAACTGATAGCCTGGCAGACCGGTAGCAGGTTTCATCTTCATGCCCTCGGGAGCGTTCTTGGCCTCGTCCTCGTTCATGATCACCGGACGGATGACCGCATGGGGGCAGACATAAGAGCAGAAGTTACACTGGATGCAGTTTTCAGGAATCCAGCAGGGAACGTCCACGGCAATGCCCCGCTTCTCATAAGCGGCGCTGCCCAGGGGAACGGTGCCGTCCGCATCCTTGACAAAGGCGGAAACGGGCAGCTTATCGCCCTGCTGCGCATTGACCGGATCCAGGATGCTGTCAATGTAACCCTTGATCTCCGGACGGCCGGTGATCTCCGCTTCCTTCGCAGCACCGTCCACAGCCTTAGCCCACTCCTTGGGAACCTTAACCTTCTTAATTTCCTTGGCGCCGCACTCAATGGCGTCATGGTTCATTTTGACAATGGCCTCGCCCTTCTTGGAGTAGGACTTGGTGGCAGCGTCCTTCATGAACTTGATGGCATCCTCGGTGGGGATCACCTTAGCCAGCTTGAAGAAAGCGGACTGGAGAATGGTATTGGTCCGGTTACCCAAGCCCAAGCCCTTAGCGAGATGGGTAGCGTCAATGGTATAGAACTTGATATCATTCTTGGCAATATAACGCTTCATGGCAGCAGGCAGACGTGCTTCCAGTTCGTCCGCATCCCAGGAACAGTTCAGCAGGAAGATACCGCCGGGCTTGACGTCGCTGACCATGTCGTATTTGTCCACATAGGAAGGATTGTGGCAGGCCACAAAATCCGCCTTGCTGACAAAATAAGTGGATTTGATGGGCTTCTTGCCGAAACGCAGGTGAGAGATGGTAACGCCGCCGGACTTTTTGGAGTCATAGGCGAAGTAGCCCTGCGCATACATATCGGTATGATCGCCGATGATCTTGATGGAGTTCTTGTTGGCGCCCACGGTGCCGTCGGAACCCAGACCCCAGAACTTGCAGGAACGGGTTCCCTTGGGGGTGGTATCCAGATTCTCTTTCACCTTCAGAGACAGCTTGGTCACATCATCCTCAATACCGATGGTGAAGCGCTTCTTGGGACGGGCAGCCTCCATATTGCGGTAAACCGCCACAACCTGTCCCGGAGTGGTATCCTTGGATCCCAGTCCGTACCGGCCGGTGTAAACCGGGACGGTTTCGAACTTGCTTCCCTTGAGGGCGGCCACCACGTCCAGATACAGCGGTTCGCCGATGGAGCCGGGCTCCTTGGTACGATCCAGCACGGAGATGCTCTCCACGCTGGCGGGCAGAGCGGCAATCAGATGTTTCGCAGAGAAAGGCCGATACAACCGGACCTTGATCAGGCCCACCTTGTCGCCGGCGGCATTCATATGATCCACGGTTTCCTCAATGGTCTCGCAGACGGAGCCCATGGCGATGATAACCCGCTTGGCATCCCGGGGACCATAATAATTGAACAGCTTATAGTTGGAACCGATGCGCTTGTTGACCTCGTTCATGTAGGCTTCCACCACATCCGGGACAGCCTCATAATAGGTATTGCAGGCCTCACGCGCCTGGAAGAAGATATCGGGGTTCTGAGCGGTACCGCGCTGCACAGGATGCTCGGGGTTCAGCGCCCGGGCACGGAAAGCGTCCACAGCCTCCCAATCCAGCATTTCAGCCAGATCCTTCTGATCCCACACCTGGATTTTCTGAATTTCATGAGAGGTGCGGAAGCCGTCGAAGAAGTGGAGGAAGGGCACCCGGCCCTTGATGGCGGACAGATGGGCCACGGCGCCCAGATCCATCACTTCCTGCACACTGGAGGAACACAGCATGGCATAACCGGTCTGGCGGCAGGCGTACACGTCCGAATGGTCTCCGAAAATGGAGAGGGCGTGGGAGGCCAGCGCACGGGCGGAAACATGGATGACGTTGGGCAGAAGTTCACCCGCCATCTTATACATATTGGGGATCATCAGCAGCAGGCCCTGGGAAGCGGTGTAGGTGGTGGTGAGCGCACCCGCCTGCATGGAGCCGTGAACGGCGCCGGCGGCGCCGGCCTCGGACTGCATCTCCGCAACTTTCACAGGACGGCCGAACAGGTTTTCCTGGCCGGCGGCGGACCAGACGTCCGTTACCTCCGCCATAACAGACGACGGGGTAATGGGATAGATGGCCGCCACATCGGTAAACGCATAGGATACATGCGCCGCAGCGTTGTTGCCATCCATGGTTTTAAACTTTCTTGCCATGAATATGTCCTCCTTTTAGGATTGAAAATGTGACATCGGAAGCATATTTTGTGAAAAAAAGCACAAACATACACCAACAGTTATACTACCACGTTTGAGAAAAACTGTAAACCCAAAAAATGTCCTATTTTTTCATATTTTTGCAGGGAGATTCGTCAACTATTTGAAAACAGCCGCAAAAAGGCAAAAATACGGGCAAATCGCTCCAATCCCATGGTGATGCGCCAAATCCGCAGTATACAAGGGTTTTTGACCACCAGAAACCGCTGGGCGGGGAGGATGGGCGTTTGACAGACGCCGTAAAACCCGATATGATGATAGTAATGCGATTTTGCCCTTTTTCGGACCTTTTATTCCGAGCGGCAAAACGCCCGAAACAAAATGCGGTGTAATCCGCTGCTGAAAGGGGAAATATTTTTCCATGCCTGACCCTGATCCTACCGGTCATATGCTCCTGCTCGCCGCCGAAACCGGCTTTTCCGCCGGCAGCTTTCTGCTGCAGGTGATCCTGCTGCTGGCCCTGATTTTTCTCAACGCCTTTTTCGCCGCGTCGGAAATCGCCATTATCTCCCTCAACGACGCCAAACTGCACAAGATGGCAGAGGAAGGACATAAGAAAGCCCAGCAGGTTCTCAAGCTTACCGCCGATTCCTCCAACTTTCTGGCGACGATTCAGATCGGCGTGACCCTGGCCGGATTCCTAACTTCCGCTACCGCTGCCCAATCATTGGCCGAGCCCTTGGCCCGGTGGTTCGTGGGGCTGATTCCCGCGCTGCAGCCCTTCCTGGGTACCGTCCAGGGCGCCAGCGTGGTGGTGGTTACTCTGATTATGTCCTACTTTTCTCTGGTGCTGGGCGAGTTGGTGCCCAAGCGCATCGCCATGCAGAAGGCTGAGTCGCTTTCCTTTAAGGTGATTGGCATATTGCGGGTGGTGGCCACGGTTACCAAGCCTTTCGTCAAGCTGCTGTCCTTCTCCACCAATGTTGTGGTTCGCCTGTTCGGCATGGATCCCCACGCCGATGAGGAAAACGTCACCGAGGAAGAAATCCGCATGATGGTGGACGTGGGCGAGGAAAAGGGCGTCATTGAAGGCGTTCAGAAGGATATGATCAACAACATCTTCGAGTTTGACGACATCGCCGCCGAAGATATTATGACCCCCCGTACCGATGTGGCGGCTCTGGAAGCGGACGACGGCATTGTGGAGGCGCTGCGTATCGGCGTGGACGAGGGCTATTCCCGGCTCCCTGTTTATGAGGAGGATATCGACCAGATCATCGGCGTACTGTATATTAAAGATCTGCTTCCTTATGTCGGTCAGACGATTCCCGCCGACGTATCTCTGCGCCATCTGGTAAGGGAACCTTACTTCGTGCCGGGAACCAAGCGCTGCGGCGATCTTTTCTCCGAAATGACGGAGAAACATATGCAGATGTCCATTGTGGTGGACGAATACGGCGGCTTTGCCGGCATCGTCACTATGGAGGATCTGCTGGAATCCATTGTGGGCAACATCCAGGACGAATTTGATCACGAGGAAGAAGAAGTCACCCGCCTGAGTGATACTTCCTTTGATATCGATGGCTCACTGGATGTGGAAGAACTGGACGAACTGCTGAATATCCAGCTTCCTCAGGGAGAATACGACACTGTAGCCGGCTTTCTGATGGATCAGTTAGGACGGATCCCTGCGGAGGATGAACAACCTCAGGTCCAGTTTGAAAATGTTCTTTTCACCATCACGCAGGTGGAAGACCGCCGGATTGAACGGGTCCACGCCGAGGTGCTTCCCCCGCCTGAACCGGCGGAGGAGTCCGATGGAGAGGACAAGAGCAGAGATGACAAGGGCAAAAAAGAAAAAGAATCCCGATAACAATTCTCCCAAAGCAGGGAGGAACGGCACAGCCGTTCCTCCCTGCTTTCTTTATTTCCGGCAAATACCTCGGAAAATGTCGAAAAATCGGATGACTTCTGCCGGGACATCTGCTATAATGAAAAGGAAATTTCCCAGTAAAAGATGGTGTTGCCCGATTATGGCTGCTATATACGACAATATCTGCATTATCATCCCTTCCCTGCATCCGGATGACAAGCTGCTGCATCTGCTGAAAAATCTGCGGGACGGCGGCTTCTCCCGGATTATTCTGGTGGATGACGGCAGCGGCGAAAAATACGCCTCCTATTTTCAAATTGGGGAGGAAGAATACGGCTGCGTGGTGCTGCGCCACCACATCAACTGCGGTAAGGGCCGGGCGCTGAAAACCGCCTTCAATCATTATCTGAACACCATGCCCGACTGTGCTGGAGTGGTGACGGTGGATTCCGACGGCCAGCACCGGCTGGATGATATCCGCAAATGCGCGGACGAGATGCTGGAGCATCCGGAAGCGCTGATTCTGGGCAGCCGGGATTTTTCCGGTCAGGACGTACCCGCCCGCAGCAAATTCGGCAATGTGATGACCCGCAACGTCTTCCGTCTGCTGTGCGGCGTAAAAATCACCGATACCCAGACCGGCCTGCGGGCTATGGCCAATCCCCTGGTGGAGCGCTTTCTCTCCACCAAGGGCGAACGGTTTGAATATGAAATGAACATGCTCATCGACTGTTCGGAAGAGGACATCCCGCTGCGGCAGGTGGGAATCGAAACCGTGTATATTGAGAACAACGGCACCTCTCATTTCAACCCCATCGCGGATTCCATCAAAATCTATGCAGTATTCGCCAAATTCCTGGTTTCCTCCCTGTCCTCTTTTCTGATTGATTTTCTCCTTTTCTGCTGTTTCTCCTTTGTCTTCGACCGTTTGGGCGCCAACGCCCAGGCGCCGCTGTATGTTACACTTGCCACCGTCGCCGCCAGGATTCTTTCCTCCATGTGCAACTTCTTAATCAACCGTGCGGCGGTATTCCGTTCTACGGAGGCCGGCAGCCGCTGTCTCCTGCGGTATTACACCCTGGCCGTGGTGCAGATGCTCTGTTCCGCCGGCATTGTTTCCGGGGTGGTGTATCTTACCCGCATCAACTCCCAGATTATCAAAATTCCCGTGGATGCGATCCTCTTTCTCATCAGCTTCCGGGTACAGCGCAATTGGGTGTTCCGGCAGCGCCGTAAATAAAATCCGTGCCGGGGCAACCGCTGGTTTGCCCCGGCTTTTTCTTTCCCGATTCTCAATGAAAGCAGGCCCTTTATGAAACCTCTACTTTTAACCATGAGCGCCTTCGGCCCCTATGCGGGTCTTTGCGAAGTGGACTTCACCCGGCTGGGAGGATCCGGACTGTTTCTAATCACCGGCGACACCGGGGCGGGAAAAACCACCATCTTTGACGGCATATCTTATGCGCTGTTCGGCGAAACCAGCGGTGAGAACCGGGGCGGCGACAGCCTGCGCAGCGATTTTGCCGGGCCGGATACCGATACGTTTGTCACGCTGCGCTTCCAGCATCGGGGAGAAATCTACACGGTCACGCGGCGGCCGGAATACTACCGTCCCAAAAAACGTGGAGATGGCTTCACCCGGCAGCCAGCGGAGGCCGAGCTGATTCTGCCGGACGGTCCCCCGGTAACCAAAATGTTTGAGGTCACCAAACGGGTAACCGAAATTCTGCGGTTCAATTACAAGCAATTCAAACAGCTGTGTATGCTGGCTCAAGGAGAATTTCTTCGTCTGCTGCTGGCCGGCAGCGATGAACGGGCAGAAATCTTCCGGCGAATCTTCGGCACCGGCATCTACCGGGATCTGCAGTTGGATCTGGGCGAACAGGCGAAACAGCTGGCCGGAGAGCTGGCTGCGGTCCGCACGCACATTGCCGATAACTGCGGCCGGGTAATGGCGGAGCCGGACGGTCCTCTTGACCAGGCGCTTTCCTTGATTCAGGAAAACGGATCCTCCGCCGCAGCGGCGGAGGAATGGTCCCTCTGCAACCGGATTCGGGAACAAAACGAAGCGGACCGCTCCCGGCTGCAATTCTGCGGCGAGGAACTGACCCGGCTGGATCAGCATCGCCAGCAAGCGGCGATAACTGCGGCTCTGCTCCGGCAGCTGACAAATCACCGTATACGCCTGGAACAACTGGAAACCCGCCGGGAAACTATGGCGGAAATTTGCCGCCGCTTGGAACTGAATCAGCGGGCCAGGGAAGTGGCGCCGGCCCGAGATCGACTTCTCTCCCTCCGCCGTCAGCTGGCCTCTCAAGAAGAGGAAACAGCCGGCTTGGAAAAACAGCTTGTCAGGCAGCGCCAGGTGTTGACCGCTGCTGAAGAAAGGCTGTCTGCCGCCGAAGCGGAGGAACCCCAACGGCAGGCGGCCAGCCGCCGCCTGCTGGAACTGCGTCGCCTTCTAGAGTGTTACGGCCGTCTCCAGGAGGCCTATGAAACTTTCACCCACGCGGAAGGCGAGGCAGCCGCAACCCAAGGCGTGCTGCTGCAAACAGCCGCCGCCCTGAAAAAACTCCGGGAAAAGCAAAACAATTTGGAAAAAGAACGGGATACGCTGGAAGCCGCGGAAGCCGATCTGGCCCGCGCCCAGGCGGCGTTGCAGGAAAATGATATCCGCATGGAGGCGTTAGAAAAACTCTGCAATCTGCTGCAGGAAACCGATAAAGCCCGCTGTAAGGCAACCGAAGCGGCGACGGATTTCCGGGCTGCCGAAACAATCTATCAACAGGAAAAAATCGACTATGATCGGATGGAAAGCCTTTATTTCAGCGCTGCCGCCGGTGTGCTGGCCGCCCGGCTGGAAAACGGCCTTCCCTGCCCGGTCTGCGGCTCCGCCGATCACCCCTCTCCCGCCGCCCTGCCCAATGATGTACCCACAGAAGAGAGGCTGCAGCATCAAAAAAAGCGGCGGGAAAACGCCGCTGCCCGGTATACCGCGGCCAGTCAGTCCTCCGGTGAATCCCTAGCCGCCCTGCGGGAAAAACAGGCGGCCCTGGAACGGGCAGCAGCGGAAATGCAGGTATCGCCGGACGCCGCCGCCATGGAAGCGGCCCTGGACGCTGTCCGGCAAAAACAACTGCTTCTGACAGCGGATTTAACCAGCAGCCGGAAGCGCTGGGAACGCCGCCGCGCCCTGCCCGGCCTGCTGGAAAACCTGAACGGACAAATCCGCACAAAAGCCGCCGAAGAACAATCTCTCGCGACTTCTCTGTCTCAACAGCAGGCTGCCGCAGTAGCGGCCCGGGCATCGTGGGAGACCCTGCGTTCCGAACTTCCCGCAGAGTACGCCGACAATACCGACACTTCGGCTGTTGAAAAAGAAATTCGGCGGCTGGAGGAAAAGGAGAGGCAGGCCAAACTGGAGAGGGAGAATGCCCGGCTGGCGGCGGAGGAAGCCCACCGTCAGAGCCAGCGAATGGATGGCCGCCGGGAAGCGCTGATTGCTTCTCTGACAGATCTGCGGATACAGCTGGCGGAGCAGCAAAAAGCGCTGGAACGGCTATGCGCTGAGCATGGTTTCGCCGGCGAGTCGGAAGCCGTCCAGGCCCTTCTCTCTGATGAACTGGCCGCGGATTACCAGCAAAAAGCTTCCCAATACGAGGTCGACCGCCAGGAGGCGGTCAACAGCATCCGGAGGCTGGAAGAAGAGCTTCGGGATAAAAAAGGCCAACCTCCACAAGAGGAAACCGACTGGGAACAGCAAATCGCCGCCCTGCGGGAAGAAACCGGCAGGCTGCAGTCTCGCCTTGACGCCAACAGCCGCACCCTGGCTGAACTGCAGGATAAGCTGAACCGCCTCAAACAGCTGGAGGCCGATTACCTGGAGGTCCGGGAGCTGGCGGATACCGCCGGAGGACGGCTGGCGGGGAAAAAGAAGATCGCCTTCGAAACTTATGTGCAGGCGGCCTATTTCGATCAGATTCTGCGTCAGGCCAACCGGCGGCTGATCGGTATGACCCACGGCCGCTTCACCCTTGTGCGCAATGATTTTCAGGAGAACCTCTCCGACCGCGGTCTGGAATTGGGAGTTATGGATCAGTATACCGGCAAGGCACGGCCGGTGAAAACCCTTTCGGGCGGCGAAAGCTTCAAGGCGGCGCTGGCCCTGGCGCTGGGGCTTTCGGATGTGATTCAGCGGCGCGCCGGCGGCGTCTCCATCGATACCATGTTTGTGGACGAGGGTTTTGGTTCCCTGGATGCGGAAAGCCTGGACGCCGCCATCCAGACTTTGCAGCTTCTCGCAGGCACCGACCGGCTGGTGGGGATTATCTCTCATGTGGACGAACTGAAGGAACGGATCGATAAAAAGATTCTTGTCAGAAAATCCCCCCAGGGGAGCCGTGTGGAACTGATGACATGATCCATCTTTTTTTGACAGGAGAAAGCGGTATAATCGGTGAGAACTTGCTATTCCTCCCAGAACATGAGCAGGGGTGAACGCGGATGAAACCAACAGCGGAAGACGTGAAAGCGTTGATAGAGGCCGCCAACCCTCTGCTGGCGTCGCCGGAGGTGCGCCGTATGGACAATTACTTGCAGCATGGCCGCACCACCTGCCTGCAGCATTCCCTAGCGGTTGCCTATGTCGGCTTGTGCCTGCGGCGGCTGTTCCGGCTGCGGATCAACCGCACCAGCCTGGTGCGGGGCGCGCTGCTCCACGATTTTTTTCTTTACGATTGGCATGAGAAAAATGCCGGTCATCCTTTTCACGGCTGGACCCATCCCGCCACCGCCCTTTACAACGCCCGCCGCCGCTTTCCTCTGAATTATAGGGAACAAAATATCATCCGCAGTCATATGTGGCCCTTTACTCTGCGCAAGCTGCCCCGATGCCGGGAAGCAGTGCTGGTGAATCTGGCGGATAAAATCTGCTCCTCCTGGGAAATTCTTCGTCCCCAGCCCTATCGTTCCCTCTTCCATCAGCTGCAGGAACAGCGTCTGATCTGGACGGCTGAGGAAAAGAGGTAAATCTTTCTCCGTTCTTTAATGGAGGCTGCTGCACAATGGAATATACGTTTGAACTAAAAAGCCGCTTGCGGGCCATCATAGATGGCCCGCAAGCGGCTTTTTAGAAGGTTGCTGCAAAATGTTTGATTTTGCAGCAACGACTTTTACCTTTATAGTTTGACCTCGTTGCCGGTTTCCGCACTGCGATAGACGGCGTCGAGAATTTTCATCAGCATCGCCCCATCCTCCGCCGGCGCCCGGCAGGGAATCCCGTCGGCAATGCAGGAAATGTAATGGTCGATCTCCCGCTGAAACAGCTCATCAAATCCCAAGACGGGTTCCGCCGATAATACCGTGTCGGTGAGATGACCGTTCATATCGGCATATAACTCAAAATCCGGTTCCAGTCGTGCGCCGCCCTTAGTGCCGAACAGTTCCACCGAAGTCCGATCCTGCTTCATATTCAAGCAGAAGGCGGTTTCTACCGACAGTACCGCCCCATTGTCAAAGCGAATCAGCGCGGTAACGCTGTCCTCTACATCGCAGACATCGTAGTCGCTCTTTTCCGCTGAAACATAATTCCGGGCTGCCTTTAGTTCCTTCCGGCTGCCCAGCTTGTGGAAAGCCGCGCCGTATACCGATACGGGCTGAGGGTTGCCCATCAGATACCGCACCAAATCGATGACATGTACGCCCAAATCGATCAGCGGCCCGCCGCCGGAGCGGGATTTATCCCCAAACCAGCCGCCCGGGTTGCCGTTGCGCCGCTGATATACCGCCTTGGCGTAATACAGCTCACCGAAATATCCCGACCGAAGAAAATCCTCCGTATTCCGGCAGTCATTGCCGAACCGGCGTACAAATCCGATCATCAACAGTTTGCCCGCCTTTTCAGCGGCGGCTTGCATCGCCCTGGCCTCCTCCTCATTGAGCGCCATAGGCTTTTCACACAGCACATGCTTGCCTGCATTCAGGGCCGCGATGGTGCAGGGGGCATGGGCGCTGTTCCAGGTGCAGACGCTGACCGCGTCGATCTCCTCCAGCTTCAGCATTTCGGCCATATCGGTGAATACCCGTTCTTCGGGTACCCCGTATTTTTCCGCTGCCTTCTGCGCCCGCTCCAGATTCAGATCACACACTGCGTACAGCTGTACCCGAGGGTTCTTCTGATAAGCGCCCATATGAAAGTGACTGATACTTCCTGTTCCGATGACACCGATTCTCAGAGGCCGCATATGGTCTCACTCCTTTCTGCTATTCAAGCCGTCCCCTCAAAATCATCACATAACCGTCAATTGGCGGCGCAGGAAATCCATCGCCATGGCGATATCCTCTTCCGGCTTATCCCCCACCTCTCGTTCAATGGTGAGGAATCCTGTATAGCCGATATCCCGCAGCGCCTGAAGATAACGGGGATAATCCACGCTGCCCTCTCCCAGCGGCAGCTCGATGAAGGGGCAGCCATCCTGACCGGGCTGATCCAAAGGACTGCCGTCCTTGGCGTGGGTGTGGACGATATACCGGCGCAGCGTATATACCGCCTGAACCGGATCGTCCCGGGTGCACATTGCCAGGTTGGCGGGATCCAGATTCACCGCCACACCGGTGGAATGAAGCTCATCCAAAAATTCCTTCAGCAGCTGAGCCGGCTCCGGTCCTGTCTCAATGGCAAAATGGGCGTCGATGGAATCTGCGTACCGGCTCAGTTCAAAGCAGGCCTCCTGCATGATCTTGTACTGATCCCGGCTTTTGTCCGCCGGCACCTGACCGATATGGGTGGTCACAATGGCGGTATCCAGTTCCCGGGCCAAATCCAGGATTCGCTTGGAACGCTCGATCAACGCCGGATTCTTCTCCCGGTCGGCAAATCCCTGGCCTAGATCCCCGCACAGTGCGGAAATCCGCAGACCGCTGGACCGCACCAGGTCCAAAAATTCTCTTCTCTTGTCCGCCGTCATGTTTTCCGGCGCCATTTCCCCCGAAACCGCGTAAACCTGCAGCCCCTGTGCCCCCATTTCGGCGGCCTTTCTCACTCCGTCCCGGATGCTCAGGCGGAAGCAGTCCACCATGACGCCTATCGGCAGCGCATACATAAACTCTCACCCTTTCCTTTCGTCATAGGCTTGACGCCTTTCGCCTTTTACTATATACTCAAATCAAATATCGCGCCATACCAGATGTTGCCCGACTATTGCACAATATTGCCCTTCGGCAAGGAGGAACCGCAGATGGACAGCGGACTTTACGAACGGCATACAGGACTGGACCCGGAACTCCCCATTATATTCAATCGGCTCAGTTCCCTGCCGCCGGCATATCCGACGGAAGGACACCGGGGTCTCCATTGGCATGAGAGCCTGGAAATTCTCCATTTTCTCGGCGGATCGGGCAGTGTTGTCTGCGGCTTATCCATGGTTCCCGTGCAAGCCGGGGATACGGTGGTGGTAAATAGCAGTGAACTCCATACCCTGGAGGCACGCGAGGGAATGCTGGAATGGTTCTATGTGATTCCCGAATCCTCCCTATGGGAGGATTTCAGCCTGGAATTGCGTGATATTGCCTTCCGCCATCTGCTGCCTGGAGACGAAACCATCGGCCGGATTTTTCGGGAGATCGATGAGGAGCTGCACCGAAAATTCCCCGGATACAAGGCGGCGGTCAAAGCCCTGTTGGCTCAGATGATGGTTCATCTGCTGCGCGGTGCGGTGGAGGATCGGCAAACACCACAGATGGCCGGAGACCGGGTAAAGCTGGAAATCGTTAAGCAGGCGCTGACCTACATGCAGCAGCATTTTGCAGAACCCATTACCCTGGAGGGGCTCTGCAGTTCCATCGGCCTGAGCAAGTACTACTTCTGCCGGGTATTTCGCGCGGTTACCGGTATGACCTCTGTGGAGTATCTCAACATTTTCCGCTGCACCAAAGCGGAGAAACTGCTGAAAACCGGTCGTTTCTCTATTGCAGATGCGGCGGCGGCGGTGGGATTCTCCAGTCTTCCTTATTTCTATCGCACTTATAAAAAGGTGATGAACGCCCTGCCCTCCCGCGCCCTGCCTATGGAATAATCGCTGCGAAAGCAAAATCACACAGTTACATTTACCTTCTTGACTGTGTTACAGGTTGGGATTGTGCGCTGTTAATAGAGTACACGATTGATGGGGACGGCTGATTCTGTTCCTTCGGGTTATAGATTGATTTTGTCCGCTTCGCATTGTTTGAGAATATCATCTCTTCTTATTTCCACCATCTTCTTCACGAATCTTAAAGTTTCATCATCCGGGTTTATAAATCTCATCGTCGTATGGCAAACATTATGAAATTCCTTCCCAAATATAGTTTTGCATATCCCGCCGCTACAAGCGCCGCACTTCTCACAGAAATCTACATTTTCCCAAGCAATTTTTTTCATATGCTCATCCAGTGGAAATTTTTCGAACCAATTAGAACTGCTGTCATCAGACCAAATAGTGAAAGGACTGAATTTCTTCTCAGGTCCCGTACCATTAATTAAAATAAAACATACAAATTGGTTTCTATATTTTATCATCCAATAGAGTTGCTTCTCCCAGTAACCTGTGCCTCTTTCAAAACTCATTTCATTTGCTCTCAAAAATGCGATAAACTCTAAGATATTCCTTTGTTCGTATCCAACGACAGTATCTCCGACAATTTTTTCAATCTGTTCGCACATTGTTCGCTCCCCTAATATAAGAAATTATAACGGTGTTGGTTGCAATAGATCTTGAGATCGAAAAACCTGTCAAACGCGTCTTGCAAACATGAGAACTTATAAGAAGACATCCATCTATTTGAACCAGTAAAGTCGAAACCGGTGTCGTCGACATTGGTTTCGGCTGTCCATATTTTCAAGCTGCTCTATTCCAGTGGCTGGCAGTTGGGGCAGTAATACACATTGCCTCCCAGATAAGCCTCCCGCCGGATCTTCCCGCCGCAAACAGGGCAAGGCTGATCTTTGGTCTTGGCGGACAGAATCGTCCGGTATCCTCCGCTGCATCCGAACAGATCCCGCTCCGTATCCCGACCGCCTTTGAGAGTCATCTCCAGCAGCGTCTGCGTCACCGCGTGATAAAGCCGCGGAAAGTCCTCGCTCGTCAGGGTGTTCATCTTGCGTTTGGGATGCAGCCGGGCATGAAACAGGATATCCTGTAGTACCCCGTTTCCCAGCCCCGGAATCCGCTGTTTGGTGGCTAAAAAAGCCTTTACCGACAGCTTACCATCCTGCTCACCGTACAGCCTGTGGAAATACTCCTCACTAAAATCATCTGAGAGAGGATCCGGCTTGCTGCGGGCGATCAAATTGTACGTTTCCTCCTGCCCCGGAGACAGCGCCCACAGCGCGCCGTACATCTGCACGCTGCCCAGCAAAGAGGAGCCGTCTTCAAACTCCAGAAGCAGCTGATGCTTTTTCGGCAGCGGTTCATTCGGAGCAAAATAGCGAAGATTCACTCCATCGGCAAAAATCAACCGCATCTCTTTCACAGCGATCTCCACCATACCTCCATAGGCCGTGGATTGGCCGATGGTTTTACCGCGAAGCAGCGCGGCATATTCTTCCGGATTCCCTCGAAACCAGGCAAACTTATGGGGGGATTGGTTGCTCACAACCTTGACGATTGTTTTACCGCGAAGCACATCCTCCGCCTGACGGCAGATCGTTTTGCTTTCCGGCAGCTCCAGCATGAAATTGCCTCCCTTCCAATCCAAGAACATACGTTTTTCAAAAGTATACCATACTCTCTCTGCAGATGCAACCGTATAGACTGCCGAACTCTATGCCGTGTGATTGTGCTGAAGTATGCGCTGCTGCTGGAATACATTAAGGAGGATTCCTTTGTGTCTGATTCATCTGTTACCAAAAAAACATTTGCTGCTGCCCTGAAGGAGCTGTGCCGTCATCAGTCATTTGACAAAATCTCCATCGCGGACATCACCAGGGCATGCGGTTACACACGGCAGACCTTTTACTACCACTTCCAGGATAAATTTGATCTGCTCAACTGGATTTATTACAACGAAGGCATCGCGCCCTTCATCACCGGTATCAACTTCGACAATTGGAATGATCGGGTGCTGGGGATACTGAAAACCATGGCGGAAGACAAACCTTTTTATCTGAACACGATCCGCCGTCAGGAACAGCATTTTCATGGATACTTCTATCAGATTATCCACGCCCTGTTCTGCGACGCCATTGAAAAACTGGACACAGACCATCGCCTTTCTCTGGAGGCCCGGGATTTTTATGCCCGCTTTTATTCCTTTGGTATTTGCGGCACCGTGATCGACTGGGCTAAGGGCGGTATGCGGATCCCGCCGGAAACCGTGGCAAATTATTTGAAGAATCTCGCTCCCCGGCAATACAGACATCTGCGTATAGAATAGAAAAATTTTTAATGTTTGTTATACAGTGATGAAATGAATACCGCGCACGGTTCTGTGAAATTTTTTTACCGGAAGGTCACAAAACAGCAGCAACCATCGTTCTATCTTATAGAAGGGGGGAGCGATTTGGAAAAAAATAACCGGCAGCTGTGTGACAACGCACTCCGCCATTTGGCAGAAGGAGACACTTCCCTGCTGGAAGAGGTCTACCACCGATTAAAACGGCCGGTTTATCTGCTGGCCTATGCCATTTTGGATGACCCCAATCTAGCGGAGGATGTTCTGCAGGACACCTTTTTGCAGGTACAGACACGGCACGACCGTTATCGCCCAGGCACCAACGGACAGGCCTGGGTCTTTTCCATTGCCCGGCATTTGGCTATCGACCGGCTGCGAACCCGCCGGGAAATCTGTGTGGAAGCGCTTCCCGACCAACCCGCTCCGGTCGAAGATCTTGACGGACGGCTGGATTTTATTCGCGCTTTGTCTCTTCTTACCGAAGATGAACGGCAGGTGGTGGTGCTGCGATTGATTTCCGGCCTGCGCCATGGGGAAATCGCGGCGGTGACGGGGATTCGGGAAGCAGCCGCCCGCAAACGTTATCATCGGGCTGTGGGCAAGCTGCGGGAATATTATGACCGGCACGACGAAGGGAGGGAGAGACATGAAAAAGCTGACAAATAAAACCTGGCGGGCAAAATTTCTAGCGGATGCGGAAAGGGTTCCCTTGCCGGAAACCGCGCTTCCTGCATCCGTAGCGCCTTATGATTGTGGAAACGACGGGAATTTCCCCTCACCACCCCGCTGTATTTCCCGGAAAAGGGTATGGCTGCTGTGTGCGCTTCTCGCCCTGTTGACCGCCGGTGCAGTAACGGTGGGAATTCTGCTCATCCCCTCTCAGCCTAAACTGCGCCCGCTGGCGGAGGCACTGCCCAATTGGAGCCAGGCATTCCGTGTCATGCTGCCATATGATGATTATCCCGCTGTTTCCCTGGACAGTCTCAACGCTGCGCCGGTTTACCGATTTGACAGCATCGCATCCCCAAAATCCGTGGCGGAACAGCTTGAAAAAGCCTTTCTCCTCTCCGGTGGGGATGTTGGCAGCGAGGATGCGGTATACAGCTATGCCTCCTCGTCTTCCTACTCTTATGGGGAGAATGCTTCCATGTCGGTCTCTAACATTGATATATGGAGGCTCTCCATCCGGTGGGATGCCGGCCAGGACTGCTTTTTAACCGGCGCCTCTTGGGAAAGCTGCTTCCAATCAGAAGAATCCCTGGAAAACGCCCTGCTGGATTTCGCCGGCCGGCACTATTCGCTCCTGGGCTGCGGAAAGGAGCCAGACATTCAGCGAGAGGTGCAAACCGATGAGGACGGACGGGTTCTCAGCGGACGATTCACGCTTGCCGGGCCGGAGCATTTTCGGGAATCCGATGCTATAAAAAAAATTCTCCTCTATTCAGATTTCCCGTTGTCTGGCGGTACCGTCTTTTCCTTTCACCGGCTGGAGAACAGCAGTTCCCTCAATGTGTCCCATATCGGCTCCAAAGCCTTAAAACGCTGCGGTGATTACACCATGATTTCCCCGGAGGAAGCCCAACGGCGGGTTCGGAAAGGCGACTACATCGTCGACTTCAGACTGGAGGATTCGGCAAAGCCGGAGGCAGGCGATCCACTGACACATATCTGGCTGTTCTACACAGTGGATGCCGACGGCTTCTACCGTCCCTACTATAAGCTGCGGTTCCGCTCCACTCCCAGCGCGGAAAGGCTGCAAAGCCTCCAGGAAAGCTTCGAGAAGGAGATGGAGGGCAACGATTATTCTTCGGAAGAACTGGAGCAGGAGCGTCGGCGCTTTTTGGAGCTGCATTGTACTTATGACGTGATCACGGAAGCTCTGGAGGATCGCTGGCTTCTTCCTCCCGCATCCTCTTCAGCATCGTAAAAGATGATGTTTGACGGCGGCGCACGGGAATGCTATACTGAAGGCGGAAACAGATACCCGCTGCGGATAGTATTCCCATGAAAGGATCTGATCTGAAAATGAGCAACTATTGTATCACCGTCTCCCGCGGCTACGGAAGCGGCGGCCGCACCATCGGCAAGATGCTTTCGGAAGAACTGGGCATTCCCTTTTATGACACTGAACTGCTTCGTCTGGCTTCAGATGAAAGCGGCATTAATGAAGCTCTTTTTGTTCAGGCGGATGAAAAGCTGAAACCCTCCCTCCTGCGCAAAGCGCGCACCAAGCCGGGCGAGGTGATCCCTCCGGAATCCAGCGACTTTGTTTCCCGGGAAAATCTCTACAATTATGTTGCCAAGGTGATGCGGGATCTGGCGTCGCGGGAATCCTGCGTGATCATTGGCCGCTGCGCGGATTACATCTTGCGGGATAAAACCAATGTCCTCCGGCTGTATGTCCATGCCCCCTTCGATTACTGTGTGCAGAAAACGATGGAGGTCCATGGCAATCTGTCGGCCGACGAGGCAGCCCGGTATATCCGTAAAGTGGATAGACGACGGGCGGAATACTACCGCGCCTTTACCGGCCGCAGCTGGAAAGATGCGGATAACTATGATCTCTGCCTCAACAGCAGCGATCTTGGCTGGGATAAATGCGTGGCTCTGGCCAAAGCCTATCTCCAGATCAAAATGCCCGGCAGTGTGTAAATGCAGCAAGCCGCCTTGATCTGGCATATTGAGCATATACTATAAATAGATCCGTGCCGAGCAGACTTTATCATCATAATAATCCCGCCTAAAATATTTTAGGCGGGATTATTATGATGATA
>CABULH010000017.1 GCA_902492455.1 uncultured Oscillospiraceae bacterium | reverse complement strand
GAGCCTGCGCCTGCCTGTCCCGCACCAACGCCGCCAGGCTGCTTCCTTCCGCCTGAGGAATCGCCTGCCGCAGCAGATAGGCAGACAACCCTTCATACGCCCCCGCTTCCCGCAGGCTTGCCAGCAATTTGCCTGTGTGAATATTATTCACGCAGGCCTCGATAGAACTTAATTATATTCTATTAATACTTCTCTTTTGTTTTCAAGAGCCTCTTTTATAAAAGAAACAAGCTCATCCTTCAATGCTAGTACAGTTTTCTTCATCTCTGGTATAGTTGTTTCAACATTATCTGCCTTGAAACCTTCCAAATCATTTATAGCAACTTTCAAGTTTTTTATTTTCCAGGGAGATTCCTCGTAAAACCCATTTTGGTTACAATAACATTCCATTAATCCACCAGGTTGAAAATGCTCACTATAACAGCCTGACAACAGATTTTCAAAATATCCTTCCCATATTCTTAACCCTCTGTTATCAGCCTTGTTTGCAGAATATACAAACACTTCTCCCTCTTCCTCGAATCCCTGTATATACTTTGTTTCTATCATACTCTCACTCCTTCCAATGTCCTCTGTCTAAAATGGACTCTTGCTCTAGTGTTGAAATTCCATCCCTACGAGCAGCAATTGCATCGTACCATTTATAACCCTCTATCCACTGATGTGGACTAATTAGAAACTCAGAATATGGTTTGTTTCTACCCATACCCGGTTTTCTTCTTTGTATAACCCAAGTGTTTCCTTGTGATATGGGGGCCCCTGAAGTTCTTGTATGCCACCTTACTTCATATTTATATGACTCATCGTTCCATTTATAGGTTATTTGTTCATAACCATCCTTCATGGATTTTGCTTTTGCCGCTGCTGACTCGGGTATCGCTATAGGTGCTTTTACTCTTAAAGATTCTATGACATTACTTATTTCTTCATCAGACATTTCTGAAAACCTAGGACTACTATCCCCTGTCATTTCCACTTTATTGGAAACTGCTTCCATGGAATTGACCTGTTCCCCTTCCCCCAACGCCTGGGTATACAGCTTTTCGGCTTGGATCAGGGATTCATCGGGGGATTCGGCGGAACGGAGCCAATCCAGAATCTGCCGGGCGGTTTCCGGGCGGGCCTCTGCCAACTGTCGGATAGCATCCGCATCGGTAAAGAGACGGCTGTCCACATATTCCGCCGCCAAATCCTGCACCGCCTGGGTTCGGCTGAGTCCGGGAGCCTGCGCCTGCCTGTCCCGCACCAACGCCGCCAGGCTGCTTCCTTCCGCCTGCGGAATCGCCTGCCGCAGCAGGTAGGCGGACAACCCTTCATACGCCCCCGCTTCCCGCAGGCTTGCCAGCATTTCGCCTGTGTGAATATTATTCACATTATCTGAATTCCCGTCAGCGGATGAGGGCGCGCTTTTCTCCGCCTGCAAATTGTGAATTTTATTCACATTATCCGCATTCGTCTCCGCCGATTCCTCCAGGTAATACCGGGGATTCCGGTCTGAGGACGACTGGTTTTGTGAATTTCCTTCGCCAATTCGCTTCCCGGTTCGGTTGGCCGCAAATACCTTCCTTGCTTCCTTACAAAGAGCATCCAGCGTCCCGGGTTCGAATAAACCCTCCAATCGTGTCCGCATCATCTTCGATCCCGACATGGCATATTCGCACAGATCACAGGTGATTTCTTCAAGAACGAGATCTAGACGTACCTTTCTATGATATGAAGTGTTTGCTTGCTGTCTATACCATAGCAATCTAGATGAATCCTCATTAATAGCATTTTTGACACTATTCAAAAATGCTTTCTCGCCGTGTCTATTCTTAAAAAGGAATTGGTGAAATAATTCATGGTGCAGAAAATCTACATTCTCTCCATCCAAAGCAAAAATAGCATTAAGCCCAGGGATCATAAACGCAGGTCTATCAATCACCATATCACTGGTGCCATCATTGAATACTGTACCTTTCGAGTAATAGTACAAATCATAGCCATATTTTTTACTTTCCTCAACGACCTTTGCCTGATTTGAAGTGAGGACGTCGTAATAAATGGCATCAAAAGATAAATCTCCATCCGATGAGGACACTGTTATTCTTTGCTTTGCTTTTCCTTCAACTCTCTCAGATGCTGTCTGTCCTCCTCTATCTGTTTCATTAACTCCGGATTCATCATAGCTTCCTCGATTTCCTGTTTCATTTTGTCCCTCAACACTTCCGGTGTCAAATTGGAATCCTCTGGATCGCCCAGGGGAACCCTGATATTGTCGAATATCGATTTCTTTTTCTCCGCCATATTCACCGCTCCCTTCTGCGTTCATGGTACCACTATTTTCACCGTTTGGCAATGCCCGTGATTCCATTAGTCCGCTGTTATAAGCCAGCATTCGAGCCTTCTCACTCATCATGCCGCCCATGGCACCCGCTTGTTTTACCGCTGACTCCAGCGTTGCTCCCCGCATCGCCTGGTTATGGATAAACTCGAATGCCGCTTGATACTGGGTCAGCGGCAGACTTCCATCGTATCCGGCCACAAACGCCTTGGCGGTGCCGGTAACGTAGTTCCCCGCGGCCTCATACAAACTTCCCAGCGTCGGATTGGTGAACTCGACATCGGCAAGCGGCACTGTCTTTCCTTCCCGCAGCTTAACCTCCACCTCGCCGTCCGTCACCTTTGCTATCCCCTGCACCGTGGTTTGCTGGGCCTGTCCCTTCTCTGTGTTCACCGCCGCTTCCGCACTCAACGGTTTTGCCTTTTCTTGAGAAGCATTGTGAATATTGTTCACATTCCTCTCTCCTGTTTCCTCCAGGTAATACCGGGATTTCCGGTCTGAAGACGGCTGGTTTTGTGAACTTCCTTCACCAACTTGCTTCCCGGTTCGGTTGGCCGCAAACACCCTTCTTGCTTCCTTACAAAGAGCCTCCAGCGCCCCGGGTTCGAATAAACCCTCCAACCGGCTATACATTTCTTGTGATCCCGATAACGCATATTCACACAAATCGCAAGTAATTTCTTCCAAGACGAGATTCATAGGTACTTTTGCTTTGTAGGAACGATATACAGATTTTTTATATGCGTTAAACGCATCTGAATCAAGAAATATTTTTTCCTTTGTCTTCGAAACCAAGTCTACTGCATTTGCTTGTCCCTCAGAAAAGAATTGATGAAACAACTCATGATGAATAAAATTTCTCTTTTCACCATCCAACGCAAAAATGGCCTTTACTCCCGGAATCATAAACGCCGGTCTGTCAATAACCATATTGCTTTCGCCGTCATTAAATACCGTTCCCTTTTCATAATAGTACAAATCGTACCCGTATTTTGCGCTTTCTTCCGTCGTTCTCGTCTGGTTCGGCGTTAAGGATTCTGTACGGATGGCGTTGAATGACAAATCTCCATCTGACGAGGACAATGTTATTCTTTGTTTTGTTTTTTCTCCTTGTGAGCTTGCTGCCAAGTCGCTAGTTCTTCCGAAATTTTCTCCGACCAATCCAAAAATTCCGGGTCGTTGTCCATCGCCCGGCTCTCCTCTTCCGTCAAGTCCTCCAGGGGAACCCTGATATTGTCGAATATCGATTTCTTTTTCTCCGCCATATTCTCCACTCCCTTCCGTTTGAACGCCGCGGTCCATGGCCTCCCGCAGCGCCCGGCTCGCTTCCACCACCGCGTCCCAATCCCGGAACATCCCTCCGAAGGTATTCTTCGCGTGCTCCGGGTCTACTGTCAGCCACTCATGGATATACGCGGTCAATTCCGTGAATATGGGAATCACGCTGTCTGGATCATCCAAATCCAGCCGCCCGCCGTAGTGTTTTTCGTTGATTCGTCTCGCTACATTATCATATATCTTTGAATCAAAATTGATGTTCGCCAGAATAGTGTCATAAAAATCATTATAAAGTGGACTGCCCTGTCTCTGCAAAAAGTGGAGACCCTCATGAGAAACAATCTGCTCCGCCGGTATCTTGGTTTTGTCGGAGATATAAATGGTACCGTCCGGGGCGGTGGACGCATCGGTGTGCAAGGTGGTGAGGCCATTCCGGTTGGTTTCAAAATTCCCCTCCGTCACCACCACCGAAGCCCCCAGCTTGCGAAGCCCCAATTCCGCTCTCCCCGCCTCGCTATCCGCCGCTACCTGCTGCGCCGGGATATACGCTATTTGTCCTGTACCGTGTTTGTCCAGTCGTCGAACTGGGTCTCCTTGAATAGTTTCAGACGCTCTTCTTTGGAAAGACTGCGAATCTTCTCGGTAAGTTCGCGTCTCTTCCGACGTTGTTCTTCCGTCAAGGGCTTTTTCGCCCCCTCCTTGATCGCCTGTTCGAATTCCTCCATCGTTATATATGTACCCACTGGTATTTTCACTCCCTTCTAATCCCATCCTACCATTTTCCTGGAGGTTTTGCAACGACTGATTCCCTGTATAGGTACCCGTGCTTCCCGGCCTCGCCTCTCCTGTAACGCTATCCGCCCGCGGAACAAACGAACCCGTCACCAGTTCTCCATCCCCATTGATCCGACCGTACTGCGTCACGCCGTTCCGATCAATATACGCATACCCATCTATACTCCCGTAAGTGGTGAATCGCTTCTTCAGCGCCCGTGCCGGGTCCTTCGCGATGCTCACATATCCGTCGATGTCCCCCGCGTCGTTGAAATGCAGATAGCCCGATACATTCCCGTCCGCATCCCGCTGTACCGATACCTTTCCCCGCGTTCCATATACATCATAAAACGGATTTCGCACACGGTTTGCTCCTGCTTCCACCGCGCTGTATATGCCGCCCATTATCACGCCCTGTATCCCTTCATACAGCGCTTCCTCCGAAAACAGACGAAATTCGTTCTTTTCTCCCAGCGTCAGATTCCTCACCATCGGGTCCAGTGCCTTCTGCAGATATCCCTCGAATCCATTCCCCAGCGCCTTGATACCGATTGTCGCCGATGTTCTTGCCGCCGTATTCGTTATCGTCTGCGCCACCTTCGATGTCAGCTTGGAGCTTGCCTTTCCCAGTCCCGGAATCGCACTGAACAGATACGACAACGTCCCGTCCAGCGCTCCTCCCACTATGCCGTATGTGCGCGCCTGGGATGGTGAATATCCCTGAAACAGCGCCTGCTGATATTTATTCCCCGCTGCGCTGAGTCCGTTCAGTCCCACCGCCATCGCCGTTCCAGCTGGTCCGCCTATCGCTGTACTGACTGCCAGGGATGGTATCGCATTGGACAATCCCACCCCCAGGTCAAACGCCCACTGTCCCATATTGCTGCCCAAAAACGACGGCCCTGCTTTGATATTTTCCCGGATCTGTTCCCCTGCGTATTGCCAGGACGACACGGCCGGTTCATCGGCAAAAAAGCCGGTTAATCCGTCGGTAAATTGATTGATCCCAATCGGCAGCGGTGCAACCCAAGTCATCCACGGGTTCTCTTCCACCCTTTCGGCTATCTCTCCGCCTTCTCGCCGCTTCAGCGTATCCATCAGCGTATCCAGATATTCTTTGCCGGATTCCTTTCCTTCCTTATTATAGAGATAGTTGTATAAAGACTTCTCATCATCTGTCAGATAGTTTAAATATGATTGCCCTACCACACCACTCAGAGCAGCCCTATCTTTGTACCCATATATATTGTTGATATAGCTGTAATCCTTGTCACTCTTGGAAACCGTTTTCCATAATTCGGGGTCCTCAACCGGAACATAGCCTTTCGCAAGACCGCTTTCCAGCAGTTTGCTGTATTTCGTGGCTTGCAGCAGTTTTATTTCTTTTTCAGCATCTTCATCCCAATACATCTTCTCTTTCTGTTTTTTCGTTGTCGCCCAGTCAAATAACTCGGTGCCCGCATGCTCTTCTATTGCCTGCTTCTTTTGCTGCTCCAAATCCTTCAGCATATCCTGAATCTCTTCCAGAGACTTGCTCTGCAATTCCTGCGAATGCGCCCATTCCCGGTATATTTCCTCATTTTCAAACTGATTCCAAAACTCTTCCTCTTTCTTCAATTCCTGAGGCAAATTGCTCAGATAGCTTTTCGCATTGGATATTCCCTGCAAATATTCCTTCCGCTTCTCCTCGTCCGCGATCTGATTCGCATACCGCTGTGCATAAAGGTAGCCTTGCTGCAGCTTCTCCAGATCACCCGACAGGCCGTCCGCGTATTGTCGAATACTGTCCCCTGTCTGATATTGATTTTGACGAATGTTAAAATCGTTCTCCATTTTCTTGGAAAAGCTGTTCACCGATTCCGCCCATTCCTGGGCCTTTCTGCCGGTTAGATAAGCTTGAAATCCCGATTCTGTTTTTTCCGCATTCATTGTATTGCCGCTTTTTCTATTTAACAAATATTCTGTGAAAGTAGGCATTGGTTTTCCTCACTTTCCGGCATATTTTTTCTCCATCGCCTTGTAATACTCATCATAGTTGGCGTAATCCTTTAATGAATCGGCCCCCGCGTTCTTTCGTTTGGTAAACTCAGAAGGAATCATGATGTTTCCTTTCCAGCTATCATCCGGTAAAGGGGTATTTTCTAATGCTTCATATAGGCTGATAGCTTGTTCATCTGACAAAACACCGCTGGCAACCTGAATAAAAAGAAACTCTTCCAAACCCGATTTCCCTTTTTGCTGGTAAGCTTCTTTAGCATCTTTCGTCAAATTCATCATATCTGAGTATCTCGCCGCCTGCTTTTCCGCTTCCTGCTTCTGCCATTCCAGCTGCTTCTGCAGCGCCGCCGCGTCCGCCAGCCGCTGCTGCTCCGCCTCGTACAGCGCCGTCCCTCGGTTCGCCGCGTTCTCATACGCCGCGCTTTGCAGGTTGTTGTACCACGCCTGGCTGTTCGCCTTTACCTCCGCCGCCGTCTGCTGCTTCTGGATCTCCCCCGTCGCCTTCAGCTGGTCCATCTTATCCCGCAGCTCCTGCGTCTTTTCCTGCTGCGACAGCCGCGCCGCCGCGTCCGCGTTCCCACGCGATACCGCGATCGCCGTCTGCTGCGTCCGGTTCAGACCCGAATCCGTCAGACCCAGGTTCGCCATCGTCTCCGCCACCTGCTTCTGTCGCACCAGCTCCTCCACCGCGTTGTAATCGTACTGCTTCCGATATTCCTCCGGCAGCTGCTCCATCCGCGTCTCGTACGGCTTCAGCGCCGCCGCCGTGCTCTGATCCACCGCGCTGTTGTTCGAAGCGATATACGCTGCGTCCTGCGGTATGTGAATATTTTTCACATTATCTCGCAAAAAAGGCTATGCCAATTACGGCATAGCCTTTTAAAAATGATATCTCCAATATTAAAGACCAATTCTTACACTTACCAATTTTTACCAATCGTTTTGAGTTAATAATTTTCTGATAATTCCAAAAAATCAGCGAAGCAAACAATCTCTTTAAATCTCATTTAATTATGTCACGCTTTATGATTTTACCGTTACTTAAATCTATAAAATAACGTCTACCATAAAAATCTGTCACTCTAATTCCTTGTTCATCTATTACCATTTGCTCATATGGTAATAATTTCTCTGTAGGATAAAGTTCCTTTAACTTCTGAGACTGCCAAACTATTTCTCCGTTTGTATCGATTAAGTACAAATTATCAACAGTATCATTATTAAAAGGAATCGCCAACAAGACTATTATATTTCCATCCAAAATTTGAGCCGTTCTTATTGGAAAAAGAAAATTTACATGATGGTTATTTATTATTAGTTGATTATCCTTAACCATATAATTAGTATCCATTATATTCACCCCCTTATTGTAAGCGACGCGGATTAATAAATTCTCCAATTCTTTGTCCCATCAAATCAAATTGAACGCCTCCACCATTCCCCCAACCATCCAATGGATTTACAATGCCCATCCGAACTATTGTACCAGCAGGTAATTTAACATCTGTAATAAACTTTGGAATAGCCGGCAAGGCAAATTTATCCTGAATTTGGGATGGAGTTAACCCTCTAATGTCATCCGCCTTCATTAACCAGCCCCCAAATTGGCCTGAAATATCCCCATCATAAACTCTAACAAACATTGTATCGTGTGATAATTTGATCTCATTTACAGTAGTTCCTAGTTTATAAGGAGGATGATCATAACCCATTTCTACTCTCCACCAATTGTTCACTTCTTCGGCCGATGAATTTTTTACGATTTCTCCTCTAATATCATACCCAAAATCGCTAATTCTCTCATTCGTCTGTAACTGAGCGCCCTGCTTTTCAAAATTATCTAGCACCTGTTCGGCACCCATATCCGCAGAAAGTTGCTTATCCGGAACCAACTCGATCACATTCTCAGCTTCTATCCTACCATTATCTTCCAGAGAATGCAACACTTGGGCATCCCTCAAGCCGGAGTTATACGCCAGTTTGCGGGCGCTATTGCTCAGCTGCTGTCCCACATCTCCCGCGGCTTCCACCGCCGCGTCCATGGCAACGCCCTTCACCGCCTGATTATGGATAAACTCGAATGCCGCTTGGTACTGGGTCAGCGGCAGACTTCCATCGTATCCGGCCACAAACGCCTTGGCGGTGCCGGTAACGTAGTTCCCCGCGGCCTCATACAAACTTCCCAGCGTCGGATTGGTGAACTCGACATCGGCAAGCGGCACTGTCTTTCCTTCCCGCAGCTTAACCTCCACCTCGCCGTCCGTCACCTTTGCTATTCCCTGCACCGTAGTTTGCTGGGCCTGTCCCTTCTCTGTGTTCACCACCGCTTCCGCACTCAACGGCTTAATCGAAGCGGTTTGGACGCTTGTATTCTGACCGGCAATCACAGTATTCAGCGCCTGACTGGCCTTTACCACTGCACTCCAGTTTCGGAACATACCCGAAAAAGAGTTTCTCGCATGATCCGGATCCGCACTAACATACTGATTGATATACGCTGATAATTCTGTAAAAATAGGCTTGACTGCATCTGGTGAATGAATATCCAGTTTCCCACCGTAGTGTTCCCTGTTAATCTTTCCCGCTACATCGTTATATGTCTCGGAATCAAAATCAATATGCTCTAAAATGGTATCATAAAAAGCGTCATATGCTGGACTATCCTGCCTCTGCAGTACATGAAGGCTCTCATGAGGCACAATCTGCTCCGCCGGAATCTTCGTTTGATTAGAAACATATACCGTGCCGTCCGAAGCGGTTACCGCGTCCGTGTGCAAAGTGGTGACCCCATTCCGGTTGGTTTCAAAATTTCCCTCCGTCACTATCACCTGAACACCTAGACCACTAAGGCCCGACGCCACTTTACCCGCTTCGCTGTTCGGTGCCACTTCCTGCGCCGGAATATACGCTATTTGTCCTTCTCCGTGCTGATCAAGTCGTCGTCCGGAGTTCCCTTGAACATCTTCAGTCGCTCTTCTTTGGAAAGACTCCGAATCTTCTCGGTAAGTTCTCTGCCTTTCCGACGTTCTTCCTCCGTCATCGGCTTTTTCGCCCCCTCCTTGATCGCCTGTTCGAATTCCTCCATCGTTATATAAATGCTCATCTATATTTCCGCTCCCTTCTATCCCTATCCTACCATTTTCAAGGGGATTTTGCAACGACTGGTTCTCCGCATTCCCGCCGCTCATGCCTCCGGTCACCGCGCTGGGAAGATTCAGAATCCCCGCCGTCAGCGCTCCCAAAAAGGCCGCATACAGCGCATCATCCGACAGCAGATCCAACTCGTTGTCCTCTTTCAGAATCAGATTCCTCACCATCGGGTCGATCACCGCCTGCAGATATTCCTCAAACCCTTCGTCTCCCATCCGCGCGATATACGATCCCATGGTTTTCAGCACCTTCTGCATCGTCGGGCTTTTGATCGCCTGCGGCAGCATCTCTTTCAGCTTCTGCAATACCGGAATCTTTCCCAGCAGCTTGGATGCTCCTCCTTTTCCTAATGTACTAATGCCGCCCAGCGCATATTCCAGTCCGCCTTCCAGCACGCCGTTCACCGCTCCGTATACCAGCGCCTCGCCTGCTGAGTAGCCGTCCCGCAATGAGATAATAAAAAAAGAAGCTATACCATAGTTGGTACAGCTTCTTTTGGATCAAATCTATTATAGACTCTTATTCAGACCAATTTGCTTGACATTCTTCTCTTAACATTCCATCAGCATTATTTTCTGTTATAAAGAAGTATATTAAATCCATAAATGCTCTGGTATCCGCTATTTCGATAACAAAAAATATATTTGCTGGATCTTTTACAGGATCCCCTTCCAATTTCTCCCTTATTCCCCATTCTTCACAAGCTGATCCGAACCCCCATACTTCCATTGGAAACGCAATATTATACCCCTTATAATTAATGTGGATCTCATGATGATTCTCAACTTTAATAATTTTTAGCATCAAATCAATATTCGTATTAACAAATATTTTGTAATTCTCTTTATCAATAGAATCCCACATTTATTCTCCCCCCATATAAGTAGTATAATAAACATCATACAATCCGGTACAGGCATCCATTCCTGGATTTCCTCTCGTAGCTGATTCAATTATATCTTCATTAGTTTTCCCTTCTTTTATTAGATCATCATAAGATTTGCTATGTAACAAGGCTTGCTCATATCCAACCTGATCTAATATGTTTCCGTCTGCATCCAAATAGGCATTTAATCTACTTTGATTTCTGTACTTCGATACTGCTCTTGCAATTTGTTCATTGTTACGTCCTTGAGATCGCATCTCTGATACTAATTTCATAATTGCGGACTCATTTCTATTATGATACTCAATTCTATTTTTTCTGGCATACTCAACATAATCAGCATCAGACCAATTTCCATCTGCAAAGGCAGACAAACTACCATCTTTTCTCGGTCTATAACCATATATGGCACTAGAATCTTCGTAAACATCTTTTAAAACTTTCGGATTATCCGACGGATTATGTTTGTATTTAAATCCAGCGCGATCTCCTTCTTCACTCAAATCCATTTGGGCACTTTCTTCAAAATTATCCAGCACCTGTTCGGCACCCATATCCACAGAAAGTTGCTTATCCGGAACCAACTCGATCTCATTCTCAGCTTCTATCCTACCATTATCTGCCGGAGAATGCAACACTTGGGCATCCCTCAAGCCGGAGTTATACGCCAGTTTGCGGGCGCTATTGCTCAGCTGCTGTCCCACATCTCCCGCGGCTTCCACCGCCGCGTCCATGGCAACGCCCTTCACCGCCTGATTATGGATAAACTCGAATGCCGCTTGGTACTGGGTCAGCGGCAGACTTCCATCGTATCCGGCCACAAACGCCTTGGCGGTGCCGGTAACGTAGTTCCCCGCGGCCTCATACAAACTTCCCAGCGTCGGATTGGTGAACTCGACATCGGCAAGCGGCACTGTCTTTCCTTCCCGCAGCTTAACCTCCACCTCGCCGTCCGTCACCTTTGCTATCCCCTGCACCGTGGTTTGCTGGGCCTGTCCCTTCTCTGTGTTCACCGCCGCTTCCGCACTCAACGGTTTTGCCTTTTCTTGAGAAGCATTGTGAATATTGTTCACATTCCTCTCTCCTGTTTCCTCCAGGTAATACCGGGATTTCCGGTCTGAAGACGGCTGGTTTTGTGAACTTCCTTCACCAACTTGCTTCCCGGTTCGGTTGGCCGCAAACACCCTTCTTGCTTCTTTACAAAGAGCATCCAGCGTCCCGGGTTCGAATAAGCCCTCCAACCGGTTTCGCATGGTCTCCGATCCCGACATGGCATATTCGCACAGATCACCCGTGATTTCTTCGTAAATAATATCAAGAGAGGCTTTTTCTTTATACTGTGCTTGACAACCCTTTTTATATCTGTTCCAATTATCACTGTCATAATCAATCCGACGCTCAACACTATCCAACAGACGCATTTCGCCATGTTGATTCTTTCGCATAAACTGATGAAACAGTTCATGATGAATATAGTCGGCATCTGTTCCATCCAACGCAAAAACCGCATCAAACCCAGACCTTATAAAAGCGGTTTGCTCCATCACCCGGCTTTCTCCATCAAAGGTCATCGTTGAGCCGTATGGTACATGATACAAATCATATCCATAGCGGTCGGCAATCTTGGAATCACGTTTTTGCTTTTTGCTCAGGTTCCTTTCTTGGACTGCTTCGAATTCTGCTCGGCCTCTTTCAGTTTCAATTGTCTCTCTTTGGCTTCTTGGTCTATCTCTCGAGACCATCTCTGAAATTCCGGGTCGTTGTCCAACGCTTTGCTTTCCTCTTCGGAAATATCCTCCAAGAAAGTTCTTTTCTCCGCCATATTCTCCACTCCCTTCCGTTTGAACGCCGTGGTCCATGGCCTCCCGCAGCGCCCGGCTCGCTTCCACCACCGCGTCCCAATCCCGGAACATCCCTCCGAAGGTGTTCTTCGCGTGCTCCGGGTCTACTGTCAGCCATTCATGAATATACGCCGTCAGTTCCGTGAATATGGGAATCACGCTGTCCGGATCATCCAAATCCAGCCGCCCGCCATAATGTTCTTCATTGATTTGTTCTGCTAAATCATTATAACCTTTAGATAGCAAATCCGCATTGCGGTAGATATCTTCATAAAAATTCTTGTACAGCGGGCTGTTCTGCCTCTGGAGAAAATGCAATCCCTCATGAGAAACAATCTGTTCCGCCGGAATCTTGGTCTGGTTGGATATGTAGATGGCGCCATCCGGGGCGGTGGACGCATCGGTGTGCAGGGTGGTGAGACCATTCCGGTTGGTTTCAAAATTCCCCTCCGTCACCACCACCGAGGCCCCCAGCTTGCGAAGCCCCTGCTCCGCCTTCCCCGCCTCGCTATCCGCCGCTACCTGCTGCGCCGGAATATACGCTATTTGTCCTTCTCCGTGCTGGTCGATTCGTCCTGATCGCCGAAGAACATCTTCTGAAATTCTTCTTTGGAAAGATTCTGCGTCCTCTGCATAAATTCTTCCCATTTCCGGCGCTGTTCTTCCGTCATTGGCTTGCGCTCCTTGGGCTCTCTCACCGGCCTCCCAGTCCATTGCGCCACCATTTCCGCGAATGTCGGTTTGTGCTGCTTCTCCTCCATATCCGTCACTCCCTTCTAATCCCATCCTACCATTTTCAAGGGGATTTTGCAACGACTGATTCTCCGCATTCCCGCCGTTCATGCCTCCGGTCATCGCGCTGGGAAGATTCAGAATCCCCGCCGTCAGCGCTCCCAAAAACGCCGCATACAGCGCGTCGTCCGACAGCAGATCCAACTCGTTGTCCTCTTTCAGAATCAGATTCCTCACCATCGGGTCGATCACCGCCTGCAGATATTCCTCAAACCCTTCGTCTCCCATCCGCGCGATATACGATCCCATGGTTTTCAGCGCCTTCTGCATCGTCGGGCTTTTGATCGCCTGCGGCAGCATTTCTTTCAGCTTCTGCAATACCGGTAGCTTCGACAGCGCCTTGCTCGTTCCACCCTTGCCCAATGTACCAATGCCGCCCAGCGCATATTCCAGTCCGCCTTCCAGCGCGCCGTTCACCGCTCCGTATACCAGCGCCTCGCCTGCTGAGTAGCCGTCCCGCAGCGCCTGCGCACGCGCCCCTCCCATCGATGAAACACCCGTTAATATAGATCCCATCTGCTGCGGCGCTCCCGCTGCTTTTCCCAATACAATCGACGGCAGCAGTCTTCCTGTGGTTTGACCCAGATCAAACAGCGATTGCCCCAGATTCTGTCCCTTTATGATTTCCGGGCCCCAGTTGATATTCGAGCGGATTTCCCCTGCCGCATAGGCGTTCGCCGTCGGCGGCTGCGCCGTGGTGTACCGCAGGCTGTTCAAATCCTCCGCATATTGTCCCATTCCCGATGTGACTGCATACAGCCCCTCCAGTGCCGGATTCCCGCTGATACTCTCCGCGATTTTGCTTCCCACCTGCCGGTTCTGGATATCGTTGAATTTGTACAGCCCTTTTTCCAGCGGACTTTCTTCTTCTTTTCTTTCCTCCCGCAGCTGCGCCGACGCATATTGGGACGCGGACGGCGGGCTTCCCGGTTTCTTCCCGATGTTGGCGATCTGATCCGCCGCAGACATCATATGGTACAGCAGCTTTTCCCCCGCGTTCCCCTTGGACAGCCCCACCAGTTCTTCCGCCAATTGCTGGTTTTTTCTGTTCTTCTCCTGGTAAAGTAAATCGTTGGGCCCCATCGTCTCCTGCTGTTGGGATTTCTGCTGTCTCCTTATCTGATCGATATCGTACAGATCCATCCCTTCATATGCGGGAGAGTTCGCAATTTCTCTCAGATCATCTAGGGAAAATGAAAAAACCATTGTTAATCTCCCACCCTTTAAAATCCGTATGTCAGCATCACGGTCCGTATTTCGTCCGCATTATAATTCACTCCATTTTGAATGGATTGCTGGAACTTGCTGTATACAAACTCTCTGAAATCATCGGTATAAAAGAAATCACCCGGCTTTTTACCGGTTCTCTTCTCGTAATCCTTCTGCACATTCTCTGTAAAACTCATTACTGTGGGGGTCATCCCCTTCAACAGCAATTCTGTTTCTTTAGGACTGCGTAATTTTTGGCTCTCCTTTTTCATCTGCTCGCTCGTTTTGGAAAAATTCTTTGCCGAAACGCTGCCGGACCTGCCGCCTCCGGTGGAACTGGAAGAGGTGCTGCCGGCAGTCTTTTTAGATCCGCCGGACGGAGCCGAGGCCGCTGTCGATGTAGCCGATGCGCTCTTTCCCGATGGTTCCGCAGTTGCCTTCTGGCTTCCTCCTTGCTGACTGCTCCCGGATGAAGCCGCAGCCTGCTTTTCCGCCTGCTGCTTTTGCCATTCCAGCTGCTTCTGCAGCGCCGCCGCATTGTTGCTCGCAAGGTATAAAGAAAGAGACTATACCTTTTGGCATAGCCCCTCAAGCAGAATATCACCCAGATATTAATTTTTCAGTATCTTACTCGCTACCTGATGGCAATCGGCAATCGTTTTGGTGAATACATCATCACCGAGTGTTTTTTTGAATACTTCATAAATTTCACCGGCTAATGTATCTAGATCGCAATTTACATTGTTTTTTAAGAAGGAGTAAATCTCATGAATTTCTTCATCGTATTCATCTGATGGTGCATATGGCAGCAAATCCAAAGGATCAAATTCAATAATCGCTTTAGTAATATTTTCTAGCAAGTCTATTTCCTCCTTTATGAATCGCCAAATAACGCTTTTATTATGTTTTTCATAGCATCGTCAAAATAACTGTCGGCCCAAGCTGTAATCAATTTTCCTTCTTTAGATACTACAACAACGCCTTCTTTTGTTATGAATGCGAATTTGTCGCCACCATTTTGTGACAATGCCTTTCCATTTTTTACAATTGTATTAACCTGTTCCTTACTCATTCCTCTTTTTGCTATTCTTTCATATCCGTGTTCAGCATATTGGAACCAATCTACTTTTATTCCGGGATTATTTACATAACTACCCATTTTACCAAAACTATCCCCTAATTTAGCAGTTCCCTCATTCACTTCCGTCAGAGAAATCTGCTCCGACATTAACGATGATGCATCCCCATCCCCCAACGCCTGGGAATACAGCTTTTCGGCTTGGATCAGGGATTCATCGGGGGATTCGGCGGAACGGAGCCAATCCAGAATCTGCCGGGCGGTTTCCGGGCGGGCCTCTGCCAACTGTCGGATAGCATCCGCATCGGTAAAGAGACGGCTGTCCACATATTCCGCCGCCAAATCCTGCACCGCCTGGGTTCGGCTGAGTCCGGGAGCCTGCGCCTGCCTGTCCCGCACCAACGCCGCCAGGCTGCTTCCTTCCGCCTGCGGAATCGCCTGCCGCAGCAGGTAGGCGGACAACCCTTCATACGCCCCCGCTTCCCGCAGGCTTGCCAGCATTTCGCCTGTGTGAATATTATTCACGCCACCTGAATTCCCGTCAACGGAAGAGGGCGCGCTTTTCTCCGCCTGCAAATTGTGAACTTTATTCACATCTCCCGCATTCGTCTCCGCTGATTCCTCCAGGTAATACCGGGGATTTCGGTCTGAGGACGGCTGGATTTGTGAATTTCCTTCACCAACTCGCTTCCCGGTTCGGTTGGCCGCAAACACCTTTCTTGCATTCTCACACAACGCTTCTAATGCTTCAGGGGTAAACAAATCCTTTAATCGGCCATACATTTCCAATGAACCAGACATGGCATATTCACACAGATCACAGGCGATTTCTTCCCGAATAATAGCGGTGGATACATTTTTACCATACTGCTTTTCACACAGTTTTCGATATTCCTTAAACGCATCCGATGACTTGTCCGCTTTCTTTTTCAGATTTTTCAAAAATGCCTTTTCGCGAGGTTGGTTCTTTCCCAACAACAAGTGAAATAGTTCGTGATGGATAAAATCTTTTGCCGTCCCGTCTAAAACAAAAATAGCACTCGTATTCGGCAATACAAATGCTACTTGCCTCATCACCATACTTTCATTTCCAAATGTAATAGTGGTTCCTTTCGGCAAGTAGTAAACTGTGCATCCGTATTCCGAGCCTGTATTCGAATCTATCTGCTGCTTTTCGCTGTAATATTCCGGCCTGACAGCATCAAACTCTATTTCCCCTGATTTTTGTCCCGACCAAATTGTGAATCTAGTTTGTCCCACTCGGCTATTGTTTTCTCCAGCCGTTTCTGAAATTCCGGGTCGTTGTCCATCGCCCGGCTCTCCTCTTCCGTCAAGTCCTCCAGTGGAACCTTGATATTGTCGAATATCGATTTCTTTTTCTCCGCCATATTCTCCACTCCCTTCCGTTTGGATGCCGCGATCCATGGCCTCCCGCAGCGCCCGGCTTGCCTCCACCACCGCGTCCCAATCCCGGAACATACCGCTAAAGGTTTCCCGGGCAAAAGCCGGATCTGCATTGATCCACTGATGGATATACGCCGACAATTCCGTGAATATAGGCCCGACACTATCCGGGTCTTTCAAATCCAGCCGTCCGCCATAGTGCTCTTCGTTGATTTGTCCAGCTACTTCATCATATGTCTTTGAATCAAAATCGATGTATTCACGCAAAACATCATAAAAATTATCATACAACGGACTGTTTTGCCTCTGGAGAAAATGAAGCCCCTCATGGGCCACAATCAATTCCGCCGGGATTTGAGTCTGGTTGGATATGTAAATGGCGCCGCCCGGGGCGGTGGACGCATCGGTATGCAGGGTGGTGAGCCCGTTCCGGTTGGTTTCAAAATTCCCCTCCGTCACCACCACCGGGGCCCCCAGCTTGCGAAGCCCCAGCTCCGCCTTCCCCGCTTCGCTCTCCGCCGCTACCTGTTCCGCCGGAATATACGCTATTTGTCCTGTACCGTGTTTGTCCAGTCGTCGAACTGGGTCTCCTTGAACTGCTTCAGAAACTCTTCTTTGGAAAGACTGTGAATCTTCTCGGTAAGTTCGCGTCTCTTCTGGTGCTCTTCTTCCGTCAAAGGTTCGCGCTCCTTGGTTTCCCTCACCGGACTCCCCGTATACATCGCTATAGCCTCCGCGAAATTCTTGGGCCGTTTGTATTCTGCCATTTTCACCGCTCCCTTCTATCCCCATCCTACCATTTTCCTGGAGGTTTTGCAACGACTGGTTCTCCGCCACTCCCGGCAAATTTTCCAGTGCTGAATTGCTAGCGCCGCTTCTGTAGTTCCCCGCCCAATTCAAACCGCCTTGGATTCCGTGGATCATTCCGCCGGACAAAAATCCGCCTGCTCCTGCCAGACCCACCCGCTTTATCAAATCCAGTCGAGCTTGTTTTTCCGCCTCCTCCCGGCTTATCCCATTTTCCATATACTGCTTCACACTGAGGTTATAGCTCGATTTATCCCCCATGATCGCTTCGTCTGTGATGATGTTCGTGATCTCCGTCGCCATCTCTTCCGTGGCTTCTATTCCCGCTCCGCGCAGAAACTCCTTGACAAACGTCTTGATTCCCGTGATGTTCTTCGGTTTTACGATCGCATCCAGACTGAACTTCTCAAACACTGCTTCTGCCACGCCCGCCGCCAAGCCGCCCCAAAACGCCTGCGACGCTGTCCCGCCACGGTTGTTGATGTCCAGCACCGTATCCGTCGCGGCGCCGCCGCCAAGAAGAAGCGTCGTCACCGCCTTTCCTCCCGGAACAACTGTTAATGGCGCAAGCGTTGCGAAATCTCCCAGTGACATCCCCGTCTGATAGAAGAATCGCCCTACATCACTGTCAATATTGCTGGATACCTGATCTCTGACATTGGACTGAAAAAGCGCATATTCATATACCGGATCGCTGAAATCGATGGGTTTTTGCTCTCCTGTGATCGCATTGTAAAGCGCGGTTTTTCCCGTATCAATAAGCCCTGCCGTCTTCCCAGGCGCTGCCAATATCGATAGGATACTGCTCAGTACCGGATGCTCTTCCGCCACTCTTTCATCGTCCTTCTGATTCTCCTTTACATAATCCTGTCCCAATTTCAGCTGAATGTACTCGGCCAGTTCCCGTCCATCCACTTGATAGGCTGCCAGACCATCTAGAAAATCATAATACTCTTTTGTGGAATAATTCTTTGCCAAAGCCTGCAGCTCTTTGACCGTATACCGTTTGCCATTTTTCATCAGGAACTTCGTGTCCGTATCTTCAAATCCGTGCCATGTGCCTTGATTCAGCCAAGCTTGGGCAATTTCCGCGTCAATATAGTCCGTCAGCTTTTTTTGAACATCCGTCGGCAGCTTTGCCAGCTCCTCACCCCGCTGCGCATAATACAGCTGCTGCTTATAGCGGGTAATTTCCTGCTGTTTTTCTTCTATCAACCGATTATTGTCTGTTATCACTTTGTCTTTTTGTTTTGAGCTCAGCATCTTATTCCAAATGTTTTGCGACTTATCTACTGCCGTTTGCTCCGCTTTTGCCTGGTCCACTTCTGTCTGCAGCTGATCGATTTTCTCTTGCAATTGAGCAGCGGACAAATTTCGAATATCCGTACTCGAAGAATCCCGGACAGTTGGTATTTGCTCTATAACCTTGGAGAATTCTTTGACCTGCTTTAACGCCGCACCTCCCTGTTCTCCATATAAACTTCCGTTGCGATTCAGATACGCCTGGATTGTCCTGGAACGATCTCTAAGATTACTTTTTGTTGAGCGGATATCCTCCTCATTTGAGGAAGATGAATCCAGCATAAACTTCCGAGCGTCTTCCAGCCATTGATTCACGTCGCCTGCGCTTATATCATACTGTACAGTGCTGATTTCTTTCTTAATATTCTCAAACCCCTGAGGAGCACTACCCATTTTGATGCTATTTTTGATCTCGTCAAAAGTGAATGCCACATTATCAACTCCCAACCCCGTAATAATCCATCAGGAAGGCAAATTCATTCTTATCGAGTCGGCCGTTGTTGTACCATCTGGCAAGGGTGTCTTTCACATAGGCATCAAAATCGTTGTTGTATTTCTTGCCGGCAGATTTATTGGTGAATTCATTTCTAGTAACATTTCGAATGAATTCCGCCGTGTTTGCCGTGCTTTTGGGGACGATGACCCCCTCGTCCGCTGCGCGTTCCCGCTCCATTGCTTTCACATAATCGTTATAGGTGGCATATGCCTTCAGCGTGCTGTTTCCCTCTCTTTTCTGCCGCATGAACTCCGATTCCGGCATTATCACCGGCTTGGCTTCCACTTGGCTGTTCGCCGCCTTCCAAAGTTCCGCCTGCTGATTCTGCCATTCCAGCTGCTTCTGCAGCGCCGCCGCGTCCGCCAGACGCTGCTGCTCCGCCTCATACAGCGCCGTCCCTCGGTTCGCCGCGTTCTCATACGCCGCGCTCTGCAGATTGTTCAGCCACGCCTGGCTGTTCGCCTTTACCTCCGCCGCCGTCTGCTGCTTCTGGATCTCCCCCGTCGCCTTCAGCTGGTCCATCTTATCCCGCAGCTCCTGCGTCTTTTCCTGCTGCGACAGCCGCGCCGCCGCGTCCGCGTTCCCACGCGATACCGCGATCGCCGTCTGCTGCGTCCGGTTCAGACCCGAATCCGTCAGACCCAGGTTCGCCATCGTCTCCGCCACCTGCTTCTGTCGCACCAGCTCCTCCACCGCGTTGTAATCGTACTGCTTCCGATATTCCTCCGGCAGCTGCTCCATCCGCGTCTCGTAGGGCTTCAGCGCCGCCGCCGTGCTCTGATCCACCGCGCTGTTGTTCGCCGCAATATACGCCGCGTCCTGCTCCTCCCGTTGCTTCCACCGCTTCTCCGTTTCCGCCTGCGCCGCCCTATTCTGCTCTTCGATGTATTCCGCCTGCGTCTTTGCCATTTCACCGTACCTCCCCGTTGACCTCGTATTTCAGCGTCATGTTGTCCACCGCCATGGCCCCTTTGCTCTCCGCCCGTATCCCGAACTGCCTCACCCGGTTCACCCCCGGCGTCACGCACCATTCCCGCATCTCGCCGGTGCCGTAGGCCCCCAGCCGCAGCGCATCCTCCCGGACCTCCTGCTCCGTCACATAAGACAGACTGATGGCGTCCCCCGCCGTATCGGTGGCCCCGATGTGCAGCCGCCGGATCTTCTTGCGCCTTTCCGGCTGCCCAAAATCGAACACCTTGGTCTGGAACCGCGACAAAATGGGCCGGGAATCAAACTCCCATTCCCAGGTTCCAGTAACTTGACGGGGAACCATATCCTCCCCTTCTCCCAAGGTATAAAGTACGTCATGCTGTATACCCGATTCATCTCGCAGATTACCGATCAATACGCCTCTTGTGTCCCGCGCCAGAAATCGTATAAAATCGATGCCGTCAATCCCTATATCCCACTTATACCAGCAGATATTTTTCTGCAGGTTTTCGTCCCTGGAATAAGCTGAAGCATTGACGAAAGCGGACACTCCATAATCAAACAAATACATCTGATTATCCACCAATAGCGCATAATGGTTGCAGTAGTCGCCCGCGGAAGCAACGGCCCATTTCTCCTTCGGTATCTTCAGTAAATCCGGACGAATCATACCCGATAACTCGTAAGCATTACGCTCGTTATATTGGTTGGCTGTGGCTAACACATACACCTTTCCCTCCGATGTGGCCCAAACCAAGCGGTTGTTGCACAGCTGGATGGTATCCGGACAGTCGCATCCGACATTGGAGCTGATCTGCGTAACGGGGAAATAGGCGGAACTGGCCGATACATCTGTCACTTTGCCGTCGATAACGTCCTGCGCAGTATAGGAATTACCAGCTGCATAGGCGGCGTAAAAGATTTCCCGATCCTTAAAAATCACCAGCATATCGTTTTGTCTGCCAAAGGCTGTAACGGCTTCTCCAGCGTCCCCGACACGGACACAGTTGTTTTCCGGAAAATATAGGGGATTGTCAACGTCGCTCCAATACACCAGATTGGGTTCGTTGGGATTACCGCTGACGAATAGCCTTGATCCACCGTTGATACCGTCGGAATCCCCGCCGAACCAGGTATAGAACTGCATCCCGCATATCTTCAGTAAATTCTCCTCCGAATCTTTTTCCACTGTAATTTCTACATTGCTGCTGAAACCGGCTGAGGGACAGGCGAAGGGGCCGGATGTATTTTTAAACCAGAAATAGCCCCCTCTCCTGGATATTCCTACGCTGATACCCGAAAGGGTATTGGAGGTCTCTGCTCCCGCCGGAATGGTAAATTCCAGCATTTCACCCTGATGGGTGGTATAGGATACCTGAATATCGGTGTCATTTAAATACTTTTCCGGCAAGAAGAAATAAATGCCCTTGCCGTCCGTAGTGTACTGACAGCGGAAACGAGGAGTCAGCATATTGTAGCTTTCAAACATCGTGCCGGTAACCGCTGCCGCATCTATACTGGCTGCGCCAATTCCATTCATCAGTACCAGCGGTGCATAGATATGAGGTTTCATATCTGTGTAAGGCTGATCGTATTTTGTAGGGGTATGGTATATATTCCCGTCGCTGAATAGCAGGATTCCCTTGCTTTCGATATACATCGCGGTAGCTTTGTAAATGCTTTTCCCGCCGATGCTGTCCTCAAATGGCCAGCATATTGTGCCGTCATAAAAAAGATTCCGCATTACCGCCCGATAGGTGTCATCGTCTTCATAGTAATCAAACACACAAACAGAGCGATAAAAATCCTCTTCACCGTATGTATCAAATCCTTCGTTCTTATATCCCTTAAAGTCTTTGGTTCCAATGATCGCTTCCCTGTCGATGGAGGAATTGCCAACGCCACACTCAGTCGCCCTCAGCCCCGGCCGGGTGCGCAGGGCCTGATCCTTCCACCACATGTTCAGCACGTCGGTGAGCTGATTGTCCTCCACCAGATTGGGGGCATCCTTCAGGTTCACCCCGCCGTCCAAGGCGGGCACCGTCACCCGGTATTGGCTGCCGCCGGACATTTTCGGTATCCGCATCTTCAACCCTCCCAAACCCGGGGCAGCACGTCCCCCCGGCAGTATCCCATCCGCCGCACCGCGCAGCGCTTCTGCTGGTACAGGGACGCGAAAAATTGCTGATTGGCCCCGTCTCCGTCCGCCTGGGCCAGGAACATCGCCACACCGTAGGGCATCGCGTTTTCCACGGCGGCCGCGGAGAGGGGCACCTCCTCATGGATGGAGAGCAGCGGCATGTACTGGATGCTCTTTTCCAGCGGCCATAAATCCGCCATGACCTGGTTGACGGTGTCCAGTCCCCGCCGGATCAGCTCCGCCGATTGAGCGCCGTCCACCGCACCGTCGATTCCGGTATATCCCAGCAGGCCCAAGGCCCGCTGCAGAACGTCCATTCCCGTTTTCATGATGACACCCCTTTAAATGATTTGCTGATAATATGTAATGTGAAAAACTTCCCCTTGCCAATCTCTCCTAGACGTGATATCTTAAAAAAGCGAGGTGAAAAATATGGTCGATAGGGAAATGCTGGAAGCCATCAGCCAAATGATGGAGTCCAAACTGGAGCAAGCCATTGAACCGATAAGAACCGATCTAGCCGGTGTGAAGTCTGACCTAGCCGGTGTGAAGTCTGACCTGGAAGAGGTCAAACACCGCGTTACGGCGATTGAAGTTACCCAGGAAAATGTAAAGTCCGACTTGGCTGGCGTAAAGTCCGACTTGGCTGGCGTAAAGTCCGACTTGGCTGGCGTAAAGTCCGACTTGGCTGGCGTAAAATCCGATCTAGCCGGTGTGAAGTCTGACCTGGAAGAGGTCAAACACCGCGTTACGGCGATTGAAGTTACCCAGGAAAATGTAAAATCCGATCTGGCTGGCGTAAAATCCGACCTGGAAGAGGTCAAGCACCGCGTTACAACGATTGAAGTTACCCAAGAAAATGACGTCAAAACCCAGCTACGGCTGCTTGGCGAAGGCCAGCAGGGTATGAACGAGAAGTTCAAAAAGCTGGATCAGGTGGCGGAGGATGTCGAGGATATCAAGGGCACCGTTCATATCCTGGAAGCTGTAACCAAATCCAACACCACACAGATTAAGGAATTGCGTCTTGTGAAATAAAACCATTAAAATCACTTCGCAGAACATAAAGGAACATACCAGCCGGACGGAGATCCTCCGCCCGGCTTTTTTGCGCCCGGCTTTATATGCCGATTTCCTTCAGCAGCGCCGCCTGCTGCTCTGGCGGCAGAGCCTCAAAAGCCTGGCGGTATTCCTCCGGCAGCCCGGCGACCACCGCCTGGGGATCCACGCTCCCAGCGGCAGCATCCGTCCCTGTCGGAGCGGCTTCAACGGCAGCGGCCTCCATTCCGCCGGTCCCCGCCGCAGCGGCAGTTCCCTCTTCGGTGGAACCCGTCCCCGCAGCAGCCGCCTGCACTGCCCGGTCGGCCTCTTGCAGCTCCCGGATCAGCCCGTTCAAATCGGGCACCGTGCCCTTGGGCAGCCGCTGGAGATACTGGAGGGGCGAAATGATCTGCATTCCAAACAGATTATCCAGGGTCTTGACGCTTTGGATCTCGCTCCACAGGGAGGAAGCCCCCACGTCGATCCGGGCGGAAATCAGCAGATTGCGGTACTTCTCCCCATCAAAGGGCAGATACCATACCCCCTGCTCGTCCTCGATCTTCAGGCTGCGGCGGCCGTAGAGGCTCACCCAGAAATCCGCCCACACCCGGGCCAGATCCTCCACAAAGGAGTAGAAGCGGTTCTGCACCGTCTGCATGGGCATGGTGGCCGCCTCCCGCACCGCGATGATGGCGGAGGCGTTGTCCGGCCGGATATCCCCCAGCGCGGCGTCGTTGGCCCCGGATTGGGTCAGGGTGTTGGCGATGAGGGAGGTGATGTTGTTGTCGAAGGCGGGAGAAAAGTTGGGCGGATTGACATAGCCGATGGCGTTGCCCAGTCCCGCGCCCCCGTCGCATACATCGATAATCTGGCCGGGATCATTGGTGATCCGGGCGTCGGGCACCATATCCCGGTTCACCAGGGTCATGGGCATTCCCAGCATCATCACCGCCCATACGCTGGCGGTAATCATCCGGTTGATGGCGATTTGGTTGGGGATCAGATAGGTGACTTCGCTTTCCCCGTAAGCGCAGCTGCGCCGCCGTTCCCAGCGGAAGGCCGCCAGGGGATAAAGCCGCAGCCGGGTGTCCCATTCCCCTCGGATCACCGCGCCCCGCACGGTCATGGCCGCCTTGATGCGGCAGGTGCGCCCGTCCTTGTCCCATTCCTTCCAGAACTTGGTGAGCACCGTGGCCTTGCGGCTGCCCTCCGGCTCATCGTCCGCCCGATCCCCGGCCATATAGCTTATGTCCCGGTCGGGCTTGATGGCGGCGATATCCTCCGGCGGACGGCCCCAGCGGCGGGCCTCCCGGCGCAGCTCCTCCACGCTTTTCCGCTGGGAGATGAGGATGTAAGGCTGGGCCTGGATGTCGTAAAGATTGGGATCCCCGAAATAGACGTTCTCAATGTCCAGCACCTCGCAGGCGATGTCCCCCTGAATGGGGGCGGTGCGGGATGCGTCGGCGTACAGCCCGGTGGGAATGCGGTCGTCCCAGTAGGTGTACAGCACCCCGGTGCCGGAAATGTAGGCGCCCCGCAGGGCCTGTTCCTTGAGATCGTCCAGCTTCACCCGTTCCGCCGTGGTTTTGAAGTAGTCGGACAGGGCGGCCATGGCGATGTTGATCTCTTCCTCTTCCGATAAAGAAAAGGGCGCTTCCCCCGCCTCATCGCCGCCGAGAGCCATGTGTTCCATCGCCTCCCGGGTACGTCCCCGCATCGTCAGGGTGTTGGGCACCCCCTCGGCGGAATAGTTTACTGTCACCGGATTGGCGCTTACCACCGCCATTTTGTAATCCCCAATCCGCTTGATGACGTTGTGCCGCACCAGGGGACGGTCGTTGCCGCAGCGGGCGCCGTACCATTGATCCCCCACATAAAACCGCTCGTTGGTTTTGCTCTGCTCATACAGCCCGTGGCGGCCCAACCCCGCCTTGAAGGTCCGCCCCGCCTCATATTCGGAAAACATCTGCTCCGGTTCCCAAGGTTTTCTTTTCATCCTTCATCCTCCGATCCTGTTGTACTGATCTGCTCTATCTCATCAGGTTCACCGCCTGTCGTCAGGGAGATTGGAGCTGCGCTCCAACTCCTTGAAAAAGGCCTTGTACGTCATAAGGGAGACGACCATTTTGCAGCTGGCGCTGCAAAACCGGCCTTTTTCCGACTGCTTGGAGATTGGCGCTGTCACGCCAACTCCTGGAAAAAGCTCTGACGGCGCATAAGGGAGCGCCGTCTTCCGGCTATACAGCCGGAACCGATCTTTTTCCGCTTGGGTGCTTGGAGATTGCCGCTTGCGCGTTAACTCCTGGAAAAGTTTTCGTTAACCTTTTTCAAAAGGCTGTGGGGTGGAGGGGCAAAGCCCCCCTCCCCGCCGCAGCGGGTGGAATCCTTACGAGTAAAAGATCAGGAAGGCGCCCGCTCCGGTGAGCCGCAGCTTGGAGAAAAAGCCCGGCCAAGCCGGACACTTTCTCCAGGCTGCGCAAAAACGGGGAAAAGCCGCTTGCCCTTCCCCACCTTTACCGCCTGGGGGGCGGGGGATGCTGCTCGTCTGCATTCCCCCGCCCTTCCTTCGCCTGATCTGTGTCCCCCTTTAAGCCTTATTATTAATACTGATACAGATAAATGCTGTCCTTGTAGGCGTTCCGCACAAACAGATCATAATACAGCCGATACTGGAAGAGATACGCGTCCGCCTTCTGGTTCTGATCCGGGGAGAAGGTGCGGATGGTCTCGGATTTCTTCACCAGGGAAGCGGCCCGTTTGGGCAGCACCAGGAAGCCGATGCTCTTGGCGCCGGAGGCGGGCACAAAGCCGCCGGGCTTCTCGTTGGCGCCGGAGCTGCCGGAATTGTCGGTAACCCCGTCGTAGAAGGTGAAGGAGGTTTTCATCCGGCCGTCGGATACCGGGATCACCGGCACCTCGTTGAGCATCTTGACCTTGGTGCTGACCTCGCCCTTCTTGAAATCCCCCACCGTCAGCATCCGGGTGATCTCATCGGTACCCATCAGATCCGCCCAGAAGGAGGCGTTGACAAAGGCCACCAGGGGTTCGTTGGTGCTGTAGCCCACCGCCTCCTGTACGCTGTTGATGGCCTTGTTCAGCATGGAATACGCCTGGGAAGCCGGGGTGCCGGTGATGGTGTTGGACTGGGCCGCAGCCGCGGCCGCCAGCTTGGAAAGAACATAAGCATCCATCTCCGGGGCCACCTTGGTGCGCACGAATTCGCCCAGCACCTGCCCGGCCAGATTCGCCACACCGGTCTCGTCCTCGTCTTCCCGGTCGATCTGGAACTGCCGGCCCCGGTCTTGGGACAGGGTGTAGGTGGTGTTGGAAAGGGTCAGGGTGCCGTTGGCAAAGCCGTTGTCCCGGTCGTAGTCTCCCAGCCCCTGCATGTCCAGCTCAGGGATCAGGACGTTGCGGGCGCCCACAAACTTGGCCCGCATGTTGTTGTCGGCCAGAAAGCCGGTTTTGGATTCCTGCACCAGCGCCTTGTCCAGTTCGCCGGTGAGCTTGGAATTAAACGCCAAAGTGTTGATTGCCATTCTTGTTTCCTCCTGTTTAACAATTGTTATGATGTAATTGAGTTTTTCCGGTTCGTCCAGTCATCCCATTTGCGGAAAAGCGGCCGAGGAAGTTTTCGCCCGTCAGGAGTTGCCGCGACAGCGCCAATCTCCAAGCAGTCGGAAAAAGGCCGGTTTTGCAGCGCCAGCTGCAAAATGGTCGTCTCCCTTATGACGTACAAGGCCTTTTTCCAGGAGTTGGAGCGCAGCTCCAATCTCCACCCCACCGGAAGAACAGCGGTTTCGCTGCGTCAGCTGCGAAATGCCGGTCTCACTGCTGACCGGCAAGCTGCTCTTCCAGGAGTTGGCGCGACAGCGCCAATCTCCCCCCCTTAGCCCCGCCAAATCCCCGCCAGCATCGCGTCGATAGCCGGATCCGTGTTCTCCCCGGCTCCGGCGGCCTGGGACCCCGCCGCCGCCCGGGCCGCCGCTTCCCGGGCCGCCTTGGCCGCGGCGATCTTTTGATTCTCCCCGTGCTGAAACCGCAGATAGGCGTCCGCCAGGGAAACGCCGCCGTCAACCGCGGCTTCGATCACCTGCCGGGGCAGCCGGGAAAATTCCCCGATATCCGGAACCAGCTTTTTCAGCTCCAGATACTGGTCTGCCAGCCGCCGGTGAAGCTCCTCCCGATCCTGGGCAACGGCGGCGGCTTCCTGCTCCCTGGCCGATTCCCAGCGGGCCTGCCGCTTGGCCTTTTCCGCCTCGAACATCCGCTTCGCCAGTTCTTCGTCGCCGTAGCATTCCTCCAGCAGACCGTCGTACAGCTCCTGGTCCCGGCGCTGCAATAGCTGATCCGCCAGTTCCGGCAGACTCTTTCCCTCCGCCGCGGCCAGAAATTTCATCTTTTCCAGGGTGGGGGATAACTCGTCGAACTTCATGCCCTTCTGGGCCAGTACCCGGGCCTGATCCAGGGATAGCGCCCGGGTTTCGTGGTTGTACCGCACGGGGATGGTAACGGCGGAGCCGTCAGCCTTCCCCCTTCCAGCGCCCTCCTCTTCCGCGCCGCCCTGTTTCTCTCCGTCCAGGAACACCGGCGGGATGGTGCCCGCCCTTTCGTCCTCGCCCGGAGAAGGGGATGTCGGTGTGCATGCCTGGGTGTCCGAGGCGTCCTCCTGTGGTGCGGATTCTGCCTGGGACAATCTTTCTTCGTCCATGCTGTTGACTCCTTTCGCTTTGGGGATGTTATGCGCTGGGGAATGGGAAAAGACCAAACCCCTTTTCCCATTCCCCAACACCTACGGGGGAGTTGATGCTACGCGTCAACCTCCACAGCTTGTCAAAGAAGCCGCTTTGTAAAAAATAAAGTTTTCGCCCGCCTTTTTCAAAAGGCGGTGGATTCCAAAGGCAAAGCCTTTGGTTCGCGTCCCGCAGGACGCGAAAAGCTTAAGAAAATAAAGCGCAGGAGGGTAGCCCAAACCTTCCGGGGGAAGGTTTGGGCGAAGGGCACCCTCGCCGGGGGTGCCCTTCGTGTTCCATAGGAACACGAAATTTTGTACACCTTGCTATTTTCCCTACTGGTTTTTCGACAGTCTGGAAGCATCAATCTCCCAGATTCAGGGCTACTCGCCCCGTATCCCAGGAGTTAACGCGAAGCGTTAATCTCCCCGATCCCTTGGATAAGCACCTACCGGAAAAAGGCCGGTTTTGCAGCGTCAGCTGCAAAATGTACGTCTCCCTTATGACGTACAAGGCCTTTTTTCAGGAGTTAACGCGAAGCGTTAATCTCCCACCCGACCGGAGAAGAGTACGTAACCGGAAGAACAGCGGTTTCGCCGCGTTAGCTGCGAAATGCCGGTCTCACTGCTGACCGGCAAGCTGCTCTTCCAGGAGTTAACGCGAAGCGTTAATCTCCCCGATCCCTTGGATAAGCACCTACCGGAAAAAGGCCGGTTTTGCAGCGTCAGCTGCAAAATGTACGTCTCCCTTATGACGTACAAGGCCTTTTTTCAGGAGTTAACGCGAAGCGTTAATCTCCCACCCGTCATAGCTCAAAAAATTCTTCCACTCCCGCCTGGCCTTCTCCGCCTGGAGCAGCGCCTCTTCCTCCTCCGCTTCCAGCGGCCGTTCCCGCCGCTGCGTCCTTCTCCGGCGGCGGAGCCTGCCTCCGGCGGATTCCTTCCCCACCAGCAGCCCGGCCAAAAACACCGCGGCCGCCCATCCGGCCGCCGCTATCCACATTTCCATCATATATCCCATCCTCCCTGCATATCTCCCGCCGTCACTCCCGCCGGCGCGAACCGGCGGCTCCTCGGCGGCGAACCAAAACGCCTGCGGATGTATGGTTCCATGGCGTACCGCATGGCGTCCATCAAATGGTTGTTTTCCTCCCCCGGCCGATTCACCGGGGCGCCTTCCCGGTCCCGCTCCCAGGCGTAAGCGCCGATTTCCTCGGCAAAATGCCCGCACCGTGGGTGGACGAGAATCCGATATCCCTGCAAATATTGAATCCCGTGGCTGACGCTGTCCCGGCCCTTGGCCGCGGGCTGTACCCGCAGCCCCAGGAAGCGCAGCTCGTCGTTGGATTTGGGCTCGGCGCTGTCCGCAATGATCCGTTCCTTGGCGTATCCCGCCGCCTTCACCCGCCGGGCGATCTCCCGGTTGCTCAGCCCCCGCTCGTAGATTTCGTCGAACACCAGCAGCAGCCCCTTTTCCGGCAGCGCCAGCCCGCAGAACAAGGCGGTGGGATCGTTGGTGTAGCCGTAATCCAGCCCAAAGGCGGAGCGGATGCCCGGAATCCGCCGGGCCTTGTCGATGTCGAAATCCCGCATCTCCCAGCGGTCGTAGATCAGCCCCTCCGCCGCGCCCCATTCTCCCAGCCCCGCCACCCGGTACCGCCGGGGATTCTCCCGCCGCATCCGGTCGAAAACCGCCCGGTCGGTGTCGTCCAGCCATTCGTTGCACAAATAGGTGGTGGAAAAGGTCCGCACATTGTCCGCCGGCTTGTCGAAGAACCGCCGTTTCAGCCAGTGCCGCCCGCTCCAGGGATTGAAGGTCAGGGTGGTCTGCTTGAACAGGGGCGGGGGCACCGTTCCCCGGGGCACGGATAAGTCGATGAGGTCGAAATCCTCTTCGGCCTCGATTTCAAAGGCTTCCTCGATCCATACCCAGCATAAAACCCCCGCCGACACGGTGATGGAAGCCAGCTTCAGGGGATCGTCCATCCCCCGGAAAAGGATCTTCTGCCCGGTGGGCAGATAGGTCAGCTCCATAGGGGAGGTGGTGGCCTTCCAGAAGTCCTCCGCCTGCAAACGGCGGATGGCCCATTGGAGCTGGGCGAAGGTGGACGCCCGGTGGTTGTCCCCGACGCGGCGGATCACCAGCAGATTGGCCCCGGGATAGGCCATCATCCGGGTGATATAGTTCAGGGCGGTGGTGGCGGATTTCTTGCTGCCCTTGCCCCCCTTGAGCACCCGGTAGCGTTCCCGGCAGCGCCAGAAATCGCCGTAGCCTCCCCCCACCACGTCGGGGAGGTAGATGCTACCGCAGGTCGTCGCCACCGCAGATCACCACCGGCGCGGGACCGGTGAGACTCACCTTGTCCAGGAATCCCCCGGCCGCCTTGGCCCGCAGCTCGGAAGCCTTGAGCCGGTCCTTGATGTCCCGTCCCTCGTCCCGCATCACCGCCGTCCAGAAAGCGTTGATCTCTTCCATTCCCGCCAGCCGCTGGCCGGCGATGGCGTCTCCCCGCTCCCGGATCATCTGCCGTACTTCCGGCCGGGCGATCAGCCTGTAAGCGTGGCTCCGGGCGTATTTCTCCGCGTATCCCGCCGCCGTCACCGCCTTTTCGCCGTTGCCGCCGTTGGCGATATAGGCGTCGGCAATGGCCCGCTGGGTATCGATGTTGCGTATATCCGGCATAATTGGCATCATCGCCGCCTTTCTGTCTGGATAAAGGCGAGGAAAGCGGCCCGCGGCCTGTAACCGCCTGCCCCTTCCCCGCCCTCCTGACGAATTTGTCCTCCAACCCCACCCACCGGACTCGCTCTGCCGGTTCGTCATTAGCATAACAGTCCCCGGAAAAAATCTCTCCCCCCTTTTTCCAGGAGTTAACGCTTCACGTTTTGCTCTGGAAGAACCGCTTGCCGGTCACATGGAGTAAACGCTTCGCATTAACTCATCGAGACTGGTATTTTTCCGGTGGGGGGAGTAAAGGCTTCGCCTTAACTCCTGGCTTCTTTCTCAGGTAATCTCCCATCTCCGACTTCCGCTCCCACTAAACGGGTTTCCAAAGGGCCGCCGGCCCTTTGGTCGGCCGTGGGGGTGGGTCCAGGGAGGGACCCATTCGAAAGGGTCCCTCCCTGGCGCGTCTTTCCTGCCTTTCTTCGCGCGAAAGAAAGGCAGAGCCCGCGCGGCTTGAGCGCATTCCATTCTGAGAACAGGGGAGATCGATGCGTCAGCATCAATCTCCCCCACGCCGGAAGAACAGCGGTTTCGCTGCGTCAGCTGCAAAATGTGCACCACCCCGCAAGTTGGGCGTTTGCGCCAGCAAACGCGAAGACACAGCCGGGAAAATAACAATATCCACCCTTTTCGAGCTGTGTCCATTCTTCCAGGAGTTAACGCTTTGCGTTAACTCCACTTTTCCTCCAGCAGCCTGGCGATGGGACACATCCGCCTATAAGAAAAGCTGGAGCAGACATGGGCTACATAAGCGGTCTTGTCCGCCGCCTCGTTGAATTTCACCTGCTGCACGCAGTCGTCGTATAACCCTTCGCAGGTGACAGTGTACCGGGATTCGTGCTGATAAAAGGGACACACCGCCGTGGCCCCTCCCGCATAATTCGCCATCCGATTCCTCCTCTCCGCTAATCCTGCTTCTTCCGCCGATATTGGGGCGGCGCTTTGCTGATCATCTCGGTGTACGCCTCCATGTCCAGGGACCCGGCCTCCCGGGCCTTGAGCCTTCCCCTGGCCTGATCCTCCGCCATCCATGCCGCCGCCTTTTTCAGCTGATCCTCAGCCGGATAACCGTAGGCCGCGGCCTTGGCGATATACAGCTCTACCTGTCCGCTGCCGTAACGCTTTTCCAGCTCCTCTTTTTGCGCGCGCGGGGGGCTCTCTCCTTTACTGTTCTTTTCTTTTCTTTCTCTTTCCTTTTCTTTAGGGGTGGATAACCCGGGTTTCGCCCCCTGATAACCCGGGTTTTCCGGCGGAAAACTCTTTTTTTGGGCGCAGGAAATCATACCGGCCTCTTCATCCTCTCCAAGAAGCCAGTATTTTTTTATAACAGGCCTTTTCGTCCGTTCGGATATCGCCAGGGCATACCGTTTTTGGATGCCCCTGCTGGTTAAAATCCCGTCCTCCGCGAACAGCTTGTCGTCAAACAACCCAATCCGTAAGCACAGGTCGACCGTTTGTCTCACGGTCTCGGACCCAACGCCGCCGCCGATCTTCCTCGCGGTAGTCGCCGCATCGTCGTAGCTCCATGAATAATAATATCCTTGGGACCCATAAGCCCTTTGGCATAGGAAAAAATAAACCAGAAATCCCGCCGCGCCCTGACCCTCCAACAGCTTGTCGATCTTCGGGTCGTTGTCAAAGATATCCGTCCGCCACCCCGCGAAATCCAAGCTTTCCTTTCGCGGGCGGGCTATGGCCGCCGCCTCCTTTCCGTTTCATCACAGATACCGGGCCCGCTTCTCCACGCAGTCCCGGCATACCAGTATGCCGCCCTCCATATCATACGCCAGATTGTCCCATACCTTCTCCCCGCACCAACCGCAGATAAAAACCGGCTCCGGCTCTTCCGCGTTGGGGCACCGGGGATCACAAGGGGTCTGCCGGCATTGCGCGCACATCCCCCTCCCCCTCCTTCCGGATGGCCTGCCGCCACCAGGCTTGGTAAAGATCCCGCTCTTCCCGCACCCGCTCCAGCTCCTGGGCGAGCCGTTTGTTTTGCAGCACCGCCCAGACCACCGCCTCGCGTTCGTCCGTTTTGTCCATCCGCCCACTTCCTTTCCGGCCATCGCCCAAATCCACTATACCAAATCCCCCCGGAAAAACAACCCAACAAACCCTAACATCTTTTTCCTCCCGCGCTATCCGGAAAAATGCCTGCAAAAACAAAAAACAGGCGGAAACGTGAATGCATTTCACGTCTCCGCCCGCATCCGGTTCACTTGACTTTTCCGCCCATTCCCACTATAATGAGGGTAGACAAGGGGCGCTTGTGGGGTTGCCTCTGGTCTCTGCATAACCTCTACGCTTGCCAGAGCGTGGAGGTTATTTTACTTTAACGGCGCTTGCCATAAGTAGCAGCAGGACGACCACTGTACAAATTATGTACTGGATTATCCTTTTCCCCATCGGCCTCATCAGCATGGAGAAACCGTGTGGCGAAAGCCTCACTTTTTTCTCCATGCTGATGCAAAAGCGGGGATTTCTCCCCGCTTTTGTCGCCTGAGGGCGGGTGATTGTTGCGCGGAGAGGGGCTACCGCCCCCTCCACACCTCCCCTCTTTCGCATCGTTTGGTGAAAGCATATCTTGAATCAGTTGATTGCCGCAGTGCGCCCCTTGACTACTTCCCTATCCTATCATTCTCCGCCGCATTTTGTCCACCAATTCCAACGGGATTTCGCACGATGTGAAGATTTCTCACACTCCCGCTGCTACCCGCGTCTTTTGCGGTTTTCACCCATCCCCCTCCCGCTTTGATCACATGGACGAACACCACAAAAAGCCGAGTCCCCAGAGTGAAGGATAAACATTCACTCTGGGGACTCAATGCCTTTTTCAAAGAGTTGATGCGCAGCAGCGCCAATCTCCAAGCAGTCGGAAAAAGATCGGTTCCGGCTGTATAGCCGGAAGACGGCGCTCCCTTATGCGCCGTCAGAGCTTTTTCCAGGAGTTGGCGCGACAGCGGCAATCTCCCCTCCCATTAGGATAATTGAGCAAAGCGCTTCGCCCCCCTGGTCCGCAGCAGCCGGAGCAGCACTCCGTCCGCCGCCGCCAGCAGCGCCAAAACGCCGTAGGAACCCCACATCCGGCTCTCCCCCTGCAGGAAGATCAGCAGCAGCGCCATGGGAATACCGGCGCAGGCCATCCCGGCCAGCAGAGCCAGCAGCATGGCCGGGCTCTGCTTCACCGGCGTCGTCTCGTTGGTCCAGGTGAAGTTGGGGAAAGCCAGATTGATCAACAGCCCCAGCGACGCGAACAGCAGCATATAGGCCATGGGCAGCAGGAAGAACAGCACCGCCCGCCCCGGCGCAGGCCGCAGGGAAATCACAAACAGCAGGGCGCTCACCAGGGTCACCGGCCCTTGCAGCAAGCAGGAGGCCCGCAGCTTGGCGGTCAGCACCGCTCCGGCGGTCACCGGCAGGCTGCGCACCAGCCACAGCTGCCGCCCCTCCAGGGAGATGGAACAGGCGGTGATGCAGCCCAGGGACAGGAAAAGCGCCAGGATAAAGGGCAGAATATCCGCAATAACCGCCGCCGCGCCGGGAATGCCCAGGACGCCGTCCAGCCAGTCCGTTCCCGCGAAAAGGCTGGCCGCGGCGGTCAGCAGCATCAGCACCAGCCCCATGCCGGTGTTGAGCACATACACCGGGGAAGCGAAATACCGCCGCAGCTCCCGCCGGCAGAGGGCGCCGGCCTGAGACCCGGGCTTCTTCTCCTTCAGGCGGTAGCCGGAGCCGGTGCGCCCCGCCGCCAACAGGGAGTGGATCTGCCGGAGCCAATGTCCCGCCGCCCAAACAAACAGGACGAACACCCCGATGGAGATGGCCGCGAACAGCAGCAGATCCTTCAGACTGCCGTCGCACAGCGCCCCCATGAAAAGCACCGCCGGAGGATAAGCGTTGGCGATGGCCTCCGTGGCCGCCTGGATAAACCCGGACATATCCACCGTCCCGCCCATCATGGACAGGACCACCACTCCCACCAGCACCAGCATCAGCGCCGCTGTGTATACCAGATTCTTATGGCGGAAGCCGGCGGTGAGCACCGTCACCGCGCAGCCGATCACCGCGGCGGCGGCGACGGGCAGCAGAGGCGTCAGCAGCAGTCCCAGCGCCAGCGCCCCGTAGTAGAAAGGTCCCGGCGCCGTGTACACCGCGTACACAATCCCCGCCGGCAGGATCAGCAGAAGGCAGAAGGCCAGGTTTAAACCGTAAAGCACCAGCAGCCGGCTGGCCGCCACACTGCGGGTGCTCACCGGCAGCGCCAGCAGCATCTCCGTGTCCTCGCCGCCGAAAAGGAGGGAGCCCGCCTTATACAGGGTGGTGAAAAAGGAAAGGAGACAGGAAGCGGTCATCATGGCCCCGGGCAGCAGCCGCAGGGCGCCCAGAGGCCCGAACAGCGCCGCCAGTCCCACGCTGTACATCACCGAGGTGAAGATGCACAGCGCCCCCACCAGCACCATCAGCCCGCCGAAGGCCAGCAGCTTGGCCTTTTCCCCCGGCTCCTTGGTGTGCAGCGCCTTGTTGACGCCGAACCACTGCCGGGCCTGAAGCCCCAGCAGCAGCCCGACGGCATTGGCCTTTTTCCCCTTATTCATCATCGATCAGCTCCATGAACACGTCCTCCAGGCTTTGATCCCCCTTGACCTCCTCCAGCGTCCCGCTGGCGATCAGGCGGCCTTCCTTGATGACGGCGATTTTGTTGCACAGCTTTTCTGCCACATCCAGCACATGGGTGGAAAAAAAGATGGCGCTGCCCCGGCCGCAAAGCTCCCCCATGATCTGCTTGAGGATGTGAGCCGCCTTGGGGTCCAGGCCCACAAAGGGTTCGTCCAGCACCAGCAGCTGGGGATCATGGAGCAGGGCGGCGATCAGCGCCGTTTTCTGCTTCATGCCGTGGGAAAAGGTGGAAATCAGATCCCCCAGATGATCGGTCATTTCAAACCGGCCGGCGTATTCCGCGATCCGCTCCTGCCGCCGGGCCTGCTCCACCCCGTAAACATCCGCGATGAAGCGCAGATACTGAATGGCGGTGAGATATCCGTATAAATCCGGATTGTCGGGGATGTAAGCGGTGATCTGCTTGCAGCCCACCGGATTCTCCCGCACGGATATCCCTTTCACCAGGATATCCCCTTCCTTAAAATCCAGCACCCCGGTCACCGCCCGGATGGTGGTGGTTTTCCCCGCGCCGTTGTGGCCGATGAAGCCGTAGATATCCCCCGGCTCCACCGTCAGGGAGAGATCGTCCACCGCCTTGCGGCCGTGATACGCTTTGGTAAAATGGCGGATTTCCAGCATAGCCTCCATGTCGTTGCTTCCTTTCTTGCCGCTTTATTCGCCCTTCTTATTCTTCCGAAAAAGATAAAAGGAATACCCGCAGGGCGCCAGCACCATCACCGGAATCACCGCGGCCGCCCAGGCCCGCCAGGGGGTCAGGGACATGACGGTGAGGATCAGCCCGCCCGCCATCATTACATAGCCCCCCAGCCGATGGGTTTTGCGCCAGTTGTTCTCGTCCGCCAAGGTCCAGGGTAGGCGGATGCCCACCGTGTAGTTGGGGGGACACTTGGGCAGGTAGTTTCCCACCGCCGTCAGCAGCAGCCCCATCGCCAGGGAAACCAGCAGCCCCACGTTCACCCGCCCGGGAGCCAGCACATGGGCGATGGTGATGATCTGCACAAACAGAGGCAGCGCGGCCAGCAGCCATTTCACCAGCCAGAGCATCGCCTTGGCGCGGCGCAGCCCTTCCCGCTTGGGATCATGGGCGATCACCACCTGGACAAACACATTGAGGGCCAGTATAAAAGCCGGCAGCCCCAGCAGAGCGAAAGCCTTGGAGGCGTAGTTGTCCGGTTCCCCCGCCCCGTTCCAGTGAATGGGCATCTGCTCCGGCATACGGCTGTAAACCGCGGCCCCGATGATAAAGGGAGCAGCCGCTATCAGAGCGTACACCACCCGCCCGGGGGTTATCCATTGTTTAATCTTCATTGCTGATCACCTCTTATACCTTATCCATGAAATCCTTGAACCAGCCCAGCAGCTCCTCGAAAACCGACAGATTCAGCTGATAATAAATGTATTTTCCTTCCCGGCGGTCGAGGATGAGATCCGCGTTTTTCAGTACCGATAGGTGATGGGAGATGGTGGCGGCGGTCATGTCGAACCGGTCCGCGATGTCGCCGGCGGATAGATCCCCCTTTTTGAGCAGATGGAGAATTTCCCGCCGGGTGGGATCGGAAAGAGCCTTGAATGTTTCCGGAAAACCCAAACCCCCGCCCTCCTTTCATTTAGATGATGATCTAATTATACGCCTCCACCCCTCCCAGGTCAAGAACATTTAGATAGTCGTCTAACTAAGTAAGACGCTTTTCCAGGAGTTGCCGCGCAAGCGGCAATCTCCACCCAAGCGGAAAAAGATCGGTTCCGGCTGTATAGCCGGAAGACGGCGCTCCCTTATGCGCCGTCAGAGCTTTTTCCAGGAGTTAACGCGAAGCGTTAATCTCCACGCAACCGGAAAAACGGCGGTTTCACAGCGTCAGCTGTGAAATGCTGGCCACAGTTGACGGCCAGCAAGACGCTTTTCCAGGAGTTGGCACGAAGTGCCAATCTCCAAGCAGCCGGAAAAAGGCCGGTTTCACAGCGTCAGCTGCAAAATGGTCGTCTCCCTTATGACGTACAAGGCCTTTTTTCAGGAGTTGGCACGCAGTGCCAATCTCCACCCAACCGGAAGAAGTGCGGTTTCGCACCGATGGTGCGAAATGCGGGCTTCAATTTATGGCCCGCAAGCGCTTCTTCAAGGAGTTGATGCGCAGCATCAATCTCACGTTGACAAATCTCCCCCCCGCTGGGTATAATGACGGCGGATAAAAACACATGGCAGGAAAGGGGCCCGACGATGCAAAAATCCGTTTACCTCTGGGATCTGGACGGAACCCTGACCGATCCCGCCGAGGGGATCACCAAATCGGTGCAGCACGCCCTGGAATACGAGGGCATCCGGGTGGAGGACCGCACCGCCCTCTATCCCTTCATCGGCCCGCCCCTGAAGGAAACCTTCATGGAGCGGTACGGCTTTTCCGCCGCCCGGGCGGAAACCGCCGTGGCCCATTACCGGGAATATTTCGCCGTCACCGGCATCTTTGAAAACCAGGTCTACCTCGGCATCCCGGAGCTGCTGGAGCGGCTGCATTCCCAGGGCCGCCGGCTGATCCTGGCTACCTCCAAGCCCACCGTGTTCGCCCGGCGGATTCTGGAGCATTTCCAGCTGCTGTCCTGCTTCACCGCCGTCTGCGGCAGCGAGCTGGACGGCGCCCGTACCCGGAAAACCGACGTGATCCGCTTCGCCCTGGAACAAACCGGCACACACCCGGAGGATGCGGCGATGATCGGGGACCGCCGGTACGATGTGGAAGGAGCCCGCGCCTGCGGCCTTGCGGCGGTGGGGGTTCTCTACGGCTACGGCAGCCGGCAGGAGCTGGAGGAGGCGGGAGCGGACGTCCTGGCGGCGGATGTTCCCGCGCTGGACCGCCTGCTGCTGTAATCCAAACGAGGGCTGACGCAAATTGCGTCAGCCCTCGCTTTGCGTATATTTATGCGCGGCGCTATGATTCGTTGGCGATGCTTCCGCCGTTGAACACCTCGGCCATCAGGACCGTGCCCGGCTTGATGCCCAGGGAAAAATGGCGCTCATAGCGGGGCCTCCCTGCCCGTCAATAATCCCAGCTTTACCAGGAGGCTGACGCAATCCAGATACCCCTGCCGGTATAATTCCCTCTGCATGATGGCGGCGGCTTCCATTTCCAGCTCGAAATACTCCCGAAAGTTGGTGCAGTCCCCCACACTGATACAAATATCCTTCTTATTGCTTATAATCGGTTCGATGCTTTCAAAGAGGAATTGGCTCTTCTCCACGGCCAGGGAATAGGCAGCGTTGCTGCTGCGGAGGCTTTGCGCGATCTCTTCCATCCGGTGGTCTAAAAATTCGGTTATACAGCTGCGCATCGTTTTCTTTCCTTTCTCAAATTGTTCGCCAACAACGCTTGAAAGGAGACGCGGCACATGTTATAGTATTTGTGTCACATCTGCCTTCGGGCATGTGTCGGCAGGGGAAGCGGCGTTTGCTTTGACGGAGGCGCGCCGCTTCCTTCATTTTTTGAGGTCATCCTTTAACTTCTTGATCCCACGCCGTGCTGCTTCTGCTTTTGTTACCTGTTCTTGTTCGCAATAGGTTTCTAATACTTCGCTGCTTTCACCGTCCAAACGAACAAAAAGCGTCTTGTCTTTGGGATTGTCAGTAGGACGCCCCATTTTTGAATTTGCCAAGTATTCACCTCCTTTTGATATACATAAACATAGCACTTATGTATATCAAAAGTCAACCCTATTTTTCTCCCTTTAGGCCGATAATACCCCGACGGATAGCTTCTGCTCTTCCCAACCCAAAAGTCAGTTTAGAAACATCCATCTACACACTTCCTCAAAATACCAAATATTCATCCGGCCCTGGCGGGTCGCTTTTCCTTTGCCCCTTTTTCATCCAAAGCGTCCAGTCCTGCCAACACTAATGCACGAATCATGTCAGACTGTGTGCAGTCATAAAACTGATTCTTCTTTACATTAGAAAGGAGTGGTTCCATCTCCTTTGTCACAACAAATGTCAACCTTGTAAGTGCTGCAGCCATATACTCACCTCCTTTGAGGTTCATAGGTTCAGAACCGGTAGGCCTTCTTTATTATAGTTCATAGGTTCTGAACCCGTCAAGAGGTTTTCACAAAATTGTTGACAGAACCTATGAACCTGTGCATAATATGAACTGCAAGGAGGTGACAGTAATGCCAACCGAAAAGCCACGCTTTACAGTCATTGTTGATGATGAATTGTTAAAACGCATTGACGATTTCCGCTTTGAAAATCGTTATCCAAGCCGTTCTGCCGCAACGCTAGATCTGATACGTTTAGGATTGGAACAACTTGAAAAAGAACAAGAGAAAGCCAAAAAGGTATAAGATAAACCCATTGATGCAGAAAATTAAGCTTTATTAGATGCTTTTCACCACATCTGCCTTCGGGCATGTGTCGGCAGGGGAAGCGGCGTTGACTTTGACGGAGACGCGCCGCTTCCTTCATTTTTTGAGGTCATCCTCCAACTTCTCGATTCCCTTTTCGATAGCCTCCGTTTTGTTGACTGCATTTTGCAGACAATAGACATCCAGTATCTGTTTGCTTTTGTTATTGAGGCGGATGCTGATTTTGTGGGGGCGAGGATCAGTCGTAGGGCGACCCAGTTTCTTAGACGTCAAATCATCACCTCACTTTTGTCTGGCATAATATTATCATTATGCCAGACAAAAGCCAACCCTATTTTTTCTCTTTATCTCCCTGGCTTTCAGCCGGGAAAAAGAAATGAATTTTTCGGGGATTGTCGAAAAAGGATTTACACCGGCGGGGCTTATGGTGTATAATGTTTCAGGTTTTGTCAAAACAGGGCAACCGGGAACGAGAAATGGAGGACGCGTATGTCTAGAACAGTGGGAACCGTGGTCCGGGGGATCCGTACCCCCATCATCCGTGAAGGAGACGACGTCGCGCAGATCGTGGCGGATTCCGTGCTGGAGGCTGCCAGATGCGAAGGCTTTGCGTTTCAAGATAAGGACGTTGTGGCGGCGACCGAAGCCATCGTGGCCCGGGCGCAGGGCAACTACGCCTCGGTGGACGCCATCGCCACCGATGTCCGCGCCAAATTCCCCGGCGGGCACGTGGGCGTTATCTTCCCCATTCTGAGCCGCAACCGTTTTGCCATCTGCCTGCGGGGCATCGCCCGGGGCGCGGATAAAATTACCCTGATGCTGGCCTATCCCTCCGATGAGGTAGGCAATCATCTTTTTGATCCGGACGAGCTGGATGAGAAAGGGGTCAATCCCTGGACCGACGTGCTCACCGAGAAAAAATACCGGGAGCTGTTCGGCTACCGCAAGCATACCTTCACCGGCGTGGATTATGTGGAGTATTACACCTCCCTCATCCGGGAGGAAGGGGCCGAGGTGGAGGTGCTTTTCTCCAACAACGCCACCACCATCCTCACCAAAACCCCGGATGTGCTGGCCTGCGATATCCATACCCGCAACCGCACCAAACGGCTGCTGAAAGCCGCCGGAGCCAAAACCGTCTACGGCCTGGACGAGATTCTCAGCGCCCCGGTGGACGGCAGCGGCTACAACGCTTCCTACGGCCTGCTGGGCTCCAACAAGGCCACTGAAACAACCGTTAAACTCTTTCCCCGGCACTGCGGCCAGTTCGTCAAGGCGGTGCAGGAAAAGCTGATCCAGGCCACCGGCAAGCAGATCGAAGTGATGGTCTACGGCGACGGCGCCTTCAAGGACCCGGTGGGCAAGATCTGGGAGCTGGCCGATCCGGTGGTTTCTCCCGCCTATACCTCCGGTCTGGAGGGCACCCCCAACGAGGTAAAGCTGAAATACCTGGCGGACAATGATTTTGCCGACCTCAAGGGCGAAGAGCTGAAGGCGGCCATCTCCAATTATATCGCCCAGAAGGACCAGGATTTGAAGGGCAGCATGGTGACCCAGGGCACCACCCCCCGCCGCCTCACCGACCTGATCGGCTCCCTGTGCGACCTGACCTCCGGCAGCGGCGATAAGGGCACCCCCGTGGTGCTGGTTCAGGGCTATTTCACCAACTATTCGGAATAATTCATCCGTCTCGGAAGCGCTCCCGCGCTTCCGGGATTTTTTGGTTTCCTCACGGCTTGGCGGAAAGGATTCTGACCTGTTGACTCCGTTTTGCCTCCATGTTATACTAACTTTCATCGAGGATGAATTGTGCCAGAAAAGGCAGACGACGCCGCTGGGCTGACACCCAGTAAGGAGGATAACGCTTTGTAGCCCGGAAAGAATAAAATGGTTTCATCAGATTTTAGTATTATGTTATGGATAAAATATAAACCGACATCCGTCAACCGGTCTGCCATAAAAAGGAATGAACAGATAAGGATGAAAACAATAATACTGTCATCAAAAAACGCTTCTGCCCCCCGGAATAACAGGAAGAAGAAAAGCTTACTATACTTTGTCCTTGGGCTTGCCACAGCACTGTATGCCAGTATGTTCACAGGCTGCGCCAGCCAGCCCGCCGCTAACCATTCTTATGGAGGGGGAATCCACGTCTCCTCCAAGGATTCATCTAGGGAGACATCCGGGGATGAATCGAAAAACGGTCCGCCGCCCGGCGTCCGAGTAGTGGATTTTGGCAAGGATCTGGAACGGTGGGACGAAGCCAATCAAGAGATTAGGGAAGCTGTCCGCAATATGGAGCCCACCGTCTACGTGAAAAATTTGGTTAGGTTTGACTGGTCGAATCTGGATGTCGGCTGCTTTTGGGTTTCCGGCATAGTGGATCACATAGGCCCTATTGAACCGGAGGCGGGACAGACCTACGCCTTCGGCGGCTTGGTTTCCTTCCAATATAATAGTGATATGTCCGATATTTCCTCCATGCAGAAGGAAATTGACCGTGTCACGGCTGCGATACTGGCGAAAATTCCGAAAAATGCCGATGAATGGGAAACGGCTGAGATTGTACACGATGAAATTTGCCGACTTGCAGCCTATGATCAGTCCCTGCAGGGAAAGCATATCCGGGATATTTACGGCGCCCTGGTGAAGCGCTCCGCGGTATGCGTGGGCTATGCGTATGCCTTTGATTATGTACTGGCGCAAACGCCCAACGGCCCCGCGTGTATAACCAGGGAAAGCGCGGATCGCTCCCATGCATGGAACGAAATCATCCTCGCAAACGGAGAGGGTAAAAGCTATCTATATATCGACCCGACATGGAACGACTCCGACATGACGGACGCCAGTGGAAACCCGTATATTTTTCGCGACTATTTCTGTGTTTCCCCCGATGAGCTGGAAGGATTGGATGACAGCCACTCTATTGGCATTCCCGGAGACGGTAAAGATCCCACGCCTTTCTATTACCATGTGCGCCAAGGCTGTTATCTCACAGCCTATAACGAAACGGAAACCATCCGTATCTTCCGCCTCCAGTACCAGACGGGAAGCAATATGCTCACAATCCGGTTTCAAAACCCGAATGACTACGCCAAGGCTAAACAGTGGACGGACAATAACTGCGCAAAACTGAATCGCCTCCTTTCCGGTGCGGGTTATACCAAACCCTACCTCTATTGGTGGAACGACACTCTGCATATCCTGAATATCGGTCTGAATCCGCCTGCGGCATAAGGCCCCCACAGCGTGATGGATGGATCACGCCCGATAGTAAGGAACCGGTCTCCGTTTAGGCCTTCTTTGAGACGCTGAGCCTGGGAACACGAATGTGTTCCCAGGCTCTCTTTTTATCCTTTTATCCTTACGGTTTGACGTACCCCTTGCCGATGGGGTCCACGCAAACGTTGTTGACCCGCACCTCAAAGTGAAGATGGGGCCCGCTGACCCGGCCGGTGTCGCCCGCCTTGCCCAGCACCGTCTCGCCGCCCTTGACGGTCTGCCCGGCTTTGACGAACACCTCCGACATATGGGCGTAAAGGGTGGTGATCCGCTGCCCCTTGGCGTCGGTGCCGTGGTCGATAATCACATGATAGCCGTATCCGCCGCCGGTGGTATTGGCGGTGAAGGCGGTGAGCACCTTGCCGTCCGCCGCGGCGACGATCTTCTGCCCGTATACCGGGATGGTGGGATGGTTGGCGATATCGATGCCCTTGTGGGGCTTACCGTTCCGCAGGCGGCCGAACCAGTCGCTGAGGGTGTGGATGGTGGGCACCGGCCAGAACATGGTGCCGCCCTTGTAATCCCCCGCCTCGCTGGGCTTCTTGTTCAGCGCCGCGATCTTTTTATCCATCTCCTCCTGCATCCTCTGGTTTTCCTTGAGATTCTTCTCCAGTACCTTCTGATCCTTTTCCATTTCCGATACCGTGTCCCGCACCTGGGCGTAAACGGCTTCCATGCTCCGCTTTTTCCCGTCGGTTTGCCCCCGGAGGGCCTCCGCTTCCTCCTTGCGCTTCGCCACCGCCAGACGGCTCGCCTCCAGCGCCTTGCGCTCCTGCTCCAGGGCGTGGATATCCGCTTCCAGCGCGTCCATATCCGCCTGATCCTTCTCGGTAATCTGCCGGATGCACTGGTTCTTCACCAGATAATCCACATAGCTGTCCGCATTCAGCAGCATCTGCAGGCTGGAAAAGCTCCCGGTCTGAGAAATCCGCTGCAGCTTGGTCCCCAGCTTCCGCCGCCGCTGGGCGATATCGGTTTCCAGCCCGGCGGCCGCCTCTTCCTTCGCCTCAATCTGCCGGTCCTTCTCCCCGATGTCCGCTTCCAGCGCTTCCAGTTCCCCGTCCAGCAGCCTCACCTGCCGGACGATGTTGTCGATCTGGGCGCGGAGATCCTCCAAATGCTGCTGCCGATTCTGCAAATCCTTTTTGGAAGCCGCCGCCTTGTCCTTCAGCTCCTGTTCCTGGCGTTCCAGCGCCGACAGCTTGTCCCGCAGCTCGCTTTCGCTCTCCGCCCGGGCCGGAGCCGACGGCCAGCCGCTTCCCAGCAGCAGCACCGCCATTCCCATCGCCAGCCATTGCTTTCCTTTCATCTTCCCCATCCTTTTCCCTTGAAGCTTGCCGCTGCTCCACCCGTTATCCGATCAAATAGGGCAGCGGGTCGCAGGCCTTCCCCTGGTGGTACAGTCCAAAATGAAGATGGGGCCCGCTCACCCTTCCGGTGTTCCCCGCCCGGGCGATGCCCTCTCCCTGCTTCACCCGCGTTCCCACGGCCGCCTCCGTTTCCTGCAGATGCGCGTAAAAGGTGCGCCAGCCGCCGCCGTGATCCAGCCAGAGATAGTTGCCCTCTTCCGGGGAATATCCGGCTTCCGCCACCACGCCGTCCGCGGCGGCAACCACCCTTTCCCCTATCACCGGCGCATCTCCCCCGGCAATGTCGATGCCGCCGTGGAGCGTCCCCCAGCGGTAGCCGTAGGAGGCGGTGATATGCCGGTGAGCGGGCACCGGCCAACTGAGCCGGATGCTCTCCGGCTGAGCCGTTTCCCCCTCGCCTGGGCTTCCCGGCGGCAGGGAAACCGGCGGCAAAGGCAGCGGCAGCGCCGCGGCGACGGGCATCACCGCCACCAGGGAGATCCCCAGCAGCATCGCCGCCACCGGCAGCAGCAGCCAGGTCCCCCGCCTGCGCCTGCCCTCCCGCAGGACCTCCTCGATCCGTTCCCGCATCAGGGAACGCCTGCCCAGGAATCCGGCCGCCGGGAAGGGCAGCCCCCGTCCCCGGCCCCGGCCCGCCATCCGCAGCAGAATCTCGCCATAAGCCAGCCGCTGCCCGGCCTCCAAATTCTTCAGCACCGCCTCGTCACAGCGCAGCTCCAGATCCCGCCGCAGCTGGAAAGCCAGCCAATGCACCACCGGATGGAACCACAGCAGCCCCCGAACCAGCAGCAGGCCGTACTTGATGAGGATGTCCCCCGAACGGCGATGCCGATCCTCGTGAGCGTAAACCCATTCCAACGCCTCCCCGTCCCAGCCTTCGGCGGGCAGATACAGCCTCGGCCGCCGCCATCCCACCAAAACCGGGCCGGTCACCCCGGCGGATACCCGGGCGGACATGCCCTCCGGCTGGGGCCATTCCGGCGGCCAGGGCCGCCGCATCCTCTCCGCCCGCCGCCTAAAGCGGAGCATCACCCCCGCGTGCCAGCCCCAGAACATCGCCGCCCCGGCGCCCCAAACCAGCAGCCCCCAGGGGAAAGCCCTCCCGGACGGCTTCGCCGCTTCTTCCTCCTGGGGACCGGCAACGCCGGATATGCCGGCCGAATCATCCTCCAACGGCAGCAGCCGGCTGTCCGCCGGCACCTCCACATCCACTTGAATCGGCGCGTAAAGGGAAAAGGGCAGCAGCAACCGCAGCAGCAGCGCCCCCCAGATCAAACACCGCACCCCGGCGGCGGCGCGGCGGTTCAGCACCGGCGCCAGCAGCAGCAGAATCACCGCCAGCAGGGAAACCAGCGCCAGGGTGGGCAGGGCCTGGAGCACCGCCCCCCTCATAAACCCTTCCTCTTTTCTTCCAGAAGCGCTGCCAGCTCCTCCAGCTCCCGGGGACTCACCCGCTCGTCGCATAGGGAGGCCACCATGTCCTTGAGGGAACCGGCATACAGCCGGTCCACCAGCCGCCGGGTCTCCCGGCCCCGGTATTCCTCCTCCCGGATCAAAGCGGTGTATAGGTTGGCTCTGCCCTCCTTGCGGCAGGCGAGCGCCCCCTTATTCACCAGCCGGGACAGCAGGGTGAAAACGGTGGAAACCGACCAGCCGGTTCCCAGCCGCTCCATAATTTCCGCCGTGCTCAGAGGAAGATATCCCTCCTCCTCCCGGTTCTTCCATAAAATCTGCATCAGCTCCAGCTCCGCGTCGGAAATATGCGGCAGGGCGCGCATCCCGATCCCTCCTTATCTTACAACTGTAAGTGTTTATATCTTACACTTGTAAGATATAATTGTCAAGCCCCCTTAATCCACAACCCATTTGACATTTATCATCACCACAATTAGACTATAGGAAAGCAATACACGGGAAGGATGGATACTGAGCGGAGGTGAAATCACCATGCTTCATCACGTAGGAACACAATTCTTGGAAACAAATCGCCTTGTTCTTAGAAGGCATCAAATTTCCGATGCGGATGATATGTATCGCAACTGGGTAACCGATCCGGAAGTTTGTCGTTTTTGGCAATGGAAACCACACAAGAATATAGACGAAACGAAAACCTTGCTTTCGGGTTGGATAAATGAATACGAAAAATCGGATACTTATCACTGGGTTATCGTATTGAAAAAGAATGCTGAGGCCATTGGTTATCTATATCTTGCCGATATCGACGACATAAACAACAGTCTTTCCATTCACTACGCGCTGAGCAGAAAGCACTGGAATAAGGGAATCATGACGGAAGCGTGTAACTGTGTCATAGATTTTGCTTTTACCGTTCTAGGCGCGCAGAGAATCTATTCTTACCATCACAAGGACAATCCCGCCAGCGGACGAGTCCTGCAAAAAAGCGGCTTACGCCATATAAAAACCGCGTATAAAGAAATTTTAGAACATGAACAGATCAGCGGTGAGTATTGCTATTACGAAATCACTGTTTCAGATTGGAAAGTCGCAAAATAGCTATTCTATATAGCAACAGCCCGTGTCGCGGACATCCGTGACACGGGCTGTTTGCTTCTTATCTTCTTACTGGAACACCACAAAATAGAGGATCACCAGCAGGGAAACCAGGAAAGCCACAATGGTGCCGGTGAGCAGCACCGCCGGCAGCTAACCCGGAGAAGCCCAGACTGCAATCCAGCCTAAATTTCAGCACCTTGATGTCCCCTCCCCCACTATGACGCGCTTGCCCGATGCAGAAGCCGGAATAGCCTTGACAAAATTTGGAATACAGTGTATAATATAGAACAAATGTTCTTATCTGCATTGCACCGTATGGAGGTCAGTAAGATGAAAGAAATGGATTGCGTAGAAGTAATTGTGGAAAAAGAAAAATACGCAAAGGATGGCGTACATAAAGGAATGCAGGGGTGGATTTGTATAGAACCCAGCGTGAAGGGATATGTTCTCGTAAACTTCCCTCAGTATGGAGAAAAAGACGATATCGCCGAAATATCCATCAAGGAAGAGGACCTTCTTCTGTTGCCTGAGGGTACCATCGATTGACAAAGGGAAACAGGGTTTACCGGGGCCAACCGTGCCCCCGACTGCGTTATCTCGTCGTCCGCCTTGGCGGGAACACGGTTGGCTTCCGGTAAACTCTCAAGGGACCGGAAGGGAGATGAAAAAGGGTGGCCGGCAAGGCCGCAGTTCGACGGCTTGCTGGCGCAAGCCGAGAACGAGAACGCAGTCAGCCGCCCTTTTTCGCCCCATCCGGCCTGTTTCCTCTTGTCAATCGATGGTATGGACGCGCGGATAAACGAAGCCATCAAAGCGCAGTTCAACGATTCGCCTTCCCGCGAATAAGTGAGAATCCCCTCTTTCCCCTCTCCGAGACCTTTATAGAAAGAAATCGAACTGTATTTTCGCCAAGAGAAGAAGATCATACGAAAGGAGAATCGGGTTGGACTATTTATCGGAAGTCTTCAAAGCAGCGATATGGGGTGAGCGGCCGCCGACCCCACCAAAATGGAACAAGTGGATACACAGGAATTTGAGCGATAGTCATTGCGCAGAATGCCTCAAACTGGATGAATGTTGGTTCTCGAAAGAAAAGACTCCCCAATGGCCGCACCATCCCTTTTGCCATTGCATTTTAGAAGCAGTCCCTTACAATGATGTATTCACTCAAAGCTCATCCAACTGTCCTTATTCGAAATTTAACCCTTACTTATTTGATCCTGACAATGTTTATAAGCATGGCAAGAATAAAGCGTTTGAAAGCTGGGGGTATTCTGTTGAGGACTCAAATTGGCTGAAAAGTGAAATTGAAAAGCAAGGCTTGGAGAAATATATATCCGGAGATTATACTTTAGGATTTCTCAATAAAGATGGCCAACGCCTCAGTATACGGGTAGAAATCCCTCGAAAAGACAGAGCCGGCATGGTATCTTTTATTACAGGCTGGATGGTCTATCCCAACGGACAAATTCAATTAACTACACCGTATGGAGGTAAATAATATGAAAATGATGGAATGCGTTGAGGTCATTGTGGAAAAGGAAAGCTACGCAAAGTTTGGCGTACATAAAGGAATGCAGGGGTGGATCTGTATAGAACCCAGCGTGAAGGGATATGTTCTCGTAAACTTCCCTCAGTATGGAGAGAAAGACGATATCGCTGAAATATCCATCAAGGAGGAGGACCTTCTTCTGTTGCCCGATGGTATGGACGCGCGGATAAACGAAGCCATCAAAGCGCAGTTCGACGATTCGCCTTCCCACGAATGAGTGAGAATCCCCGCTCCATCCGTTTGAAAAAGCAAACCCGTACCGCGGACATCCGCGGCACGGGTTGTTTGCTTCTTAATCTTCTTACTGGAACACCGCAAAATAGAGGATCACCAGCAGGCCCAGCGCAATGCGGTAATAGCCGAAGGGCTTGAAATCGTGCTTTTTGATGAAGCTCATCAGGAACTTAATCACCAGCAGGGAAACCAGGAAGGCCACAACGGTACCGGTGAGCAGCACCGCCAGCTCCAGGCCGGAGAAGCCCAGGCCGTAATCCATCGCGAACTTCAGCATCTTGATGCCGCTGCCCCCCACCATGGCGGGAATCGCCATGAAGAAGGAGAACTCCGCCGCCACATAGCGGGAACAGCCCAGGGCCACCGCGCCCAAGATGGTGGCGCCGGAGCGGGAGGTGCCGGGGATCAGCGCCAGCATCTGGCAGACGCCGATGAGCAGCACCGTGGGGATGTTCAGCTCGCCGAAGCTGTTGACCTTGGGCTTGCGGTGCAGGCTTTCCAGCACAATGAAAAGCAGGCCGTAAATAATCAAGGTAGCGGCGATGACATAGGGGGAGGACAGCACGCCGTCGATGAGATCGTCAAAGGCGATGCCGATGACCCCCGCCGGGATGCTGGCGATGAGCACCTTGCCCCACAGCTTCCAGGTGTCCTTCCGCTCCAGGGGGGATTTCTTCCCGGAGAAGGGATTCAGCTTGTGAAAATACAGCACAATCACCGCCAGGATGGAGCCGAACTGGATCACCACCTTGAACAAATCGAAAAAGGCCTGATTGCGCACCGGATCATCCGATACCGTCATGTGCAGGAATTGATCCAGCAGCAGCATATGACCGGTGCTGCTGATCGGCAGCCATTCGGTGATGCCCTGGACAATGCCCTGGAGAATCGACTTGAGAATTTCCAGAATATTCATGTTTCCCTCCGCAGAAAAACAGCGCCGCACAAGGACGGCGCTGGAATAAGCAGCTTACAGATCGATCTCGTTGAGCAGGTCGCGCAGCAGAATGATCTCGTCGGCGGACATGGTGACGCCCTTCCCCATCTTGGTATGCTCCGGCGCCCACTCCCGGATGTCGTATTTGGGATCCCGGTCGTTCCAGCTCACCAGATTCAGCTCCTTGGTCCAGCCGGAGGGGGATTGGGACAGCACGCCGCACTCTTTTACAATTTCATACTTCAGTTCCGCCAATGGGATGCACTCCTTTTATATTGATATCCGGCGAATCAGCCGCCTGCGAACAGATTTCCGCCGTGACAATCGATCCCCACGATCAGCGGGAAATCCCGGACTTCCATCCGTTTCACCGCCTCGCAGCCCAGATCCTCAAACGCAATCACCTTGCAGGACGCCACGCTTTTGGCGGCCAGCGCCCCCGCGCCGCCCAGAGCGCAGAGATACACGCCGCCGCACCGCCGGATGGCCTCAACCACCTCCGGCGAGCGCTCGCCTTTTCCTATAGTAGCACATAAACCCGCGTCGTGCAAGCGGGGCGTGTAAATATCCATCCGCCCCGATGTGGTGGGGCCGCAGGCGCCGATGGGCAGTCCCTCCGGCGCGGGGGTGGCGCCGGAATAATAGATCACCGCGTCCTGCAGGGGAAAGGGCAGCGGCTTCCCCTCGTCCATCAACGCCTTCAGCCGCTTGTGGGCTGCGTCCCGGGCGGTGTAGATCACCCCCGACAGCAGCACCTTGTCCCGCGCCCGCAGCGCGGGCGCGGCGGCCCGCAGCTCCTCTGCGCGCAGCGTGTAGGTCTTCATACCATCATCCCTTGTAGTATAGTCCGATTTTTCCTAAAACATAACCGTTTCATGTCAGACCGGATAAAATTTTTTGCAGCAGCTCCATCCACCGGCCTCCCTTTCTGGGAGACGGACGGCGGGCCGCGCTGTCCGCGTCGCCGCCTGCCGGCGGCTCAGCGAAAAAATTGGCTGTCCCGGCCGGCGGCTTCCCCGGCGTCCTTCTCAATGACGGCGGGAGCCTTGGCGGCGGATTCCTCCAGCCCCTGCATCAGCTCCTCCAGCTTCAGCCCGGCGGCGGTGCTGCTGTCCAGCAGATCCTGCCGGGCCTGCTCCACCTCCGCCCGGTTGTCGGCCAGCTGCCGCTCCAGAGCGGAAACCGCGTCGTCCAGGGCTTCCAGCCCCTGCTCGCTGCGCTTGTAGGTGGTCTCCAGGAAGTGCTGTCCCATGGCCCGTATCTCCATGATGAAGCCCCCCACATCTCCCACCAGATCCTCGTATTTCGCCACCGCGGCCCGCAGATGCTGGCAGCGGTCCTCGCTCTCCTTCAGGGCGGCTTCCAGCTTTTCCCGGCCGCCCCGGCTGGCAGCCGTGGCCTGCCGCAGCTCTTCCAGTTCCCGCTGCAGCTTGTCCGCCCGTTCCCGGGCCTCCCGCAGCCGCTGCGCTTCTTCCTCCCGGCAGACGGCCACCCGCTGCTGCAGCTCCGCTTCCGCCCTCTGCTCCTGCTCCCGCAGCCGCTCGTTCAGTCGCCGGATCTCCCGCTGATAATCCTCCGCCGCCGCGGCCCGCAGCCGCAGGGACTGCTCCTCCCGGGCCTGCTCGTCCGCCTGCTGCCGCAGCCGGGTGTTCTCCTCCTCCAGCGCCAACCGGGCGGCCTGCGCCTCCTCGGCCAGCCGGGCGGATTCCTCCAGCTGTGCCTGCAGCTGACCGGCCTGCTCCCGGGCATGCTGCGCTTCCTCCTGCAGCTGCGCCGTCTCCTGAGCCTGGCGGGCCTGCAAAGCGTCTATGTAGTTCAGCACGTCCCCCTTGTGAAAGCCGCTGAAGCTGGTGCGGAACGTTCCGTTTTCTCCCATCTGCGCTCCATCCTTTCGCTGATCCTGTGTATTTTTAACCGGCGCCGCCAAACGCGGATCCTGCCGGAAAGCGGTGGACATCCGGCCTCCCCTGTGCTATCATGAGGAAAAGAAGCCATAGGAGGGTGTAAAAATATGACCATCACCATCCGACCCCTGACGCCGGAGCTGTCCGAAGATTACTTCGATTTTTTTGAAAACAGGGCCTTCACCGATGCTTCTCCCTATCGGTGCTACTGCCAGGTTTTCCAAATGAGCAAAGCCGAATATGAGGCGGCCTACTCTCTCGCCTGCGCCAATCCTGGACCTGTCTCCCGGGAAATCGCCCGGCAGCAGATCGCCGCCGGCCGTCTGCGGGGCTACCTGGCCTATGACGAAAGCGTGTCTATCGGCTGGTGCAACGTCAACGACAAGGCGAGCTTTCCAGCTGAACCCTATTGTAGCGGCAGAGCGTCCCTTTTCCATGCCCCGGCGGAAAAACGGGAAAAAGCGGTGATCTGCTTTGAAATCGCTCCGGAATACCGCCGGAAGGGCGTCGCCACGGCCCTCCTGCGGCGGGCGCTGGCAGATGCAAAAGCCGAAGGGTATACCGCCGTGGAGGGATTCCCGGAGGTGCACAGCGAACGCTTCGAATGGGATTCCCCCGGTCCGCTGCGGCTGTACCAAAAGGAAGGCTTTCGCCAAACGGCGGCGTATACCGATTTCCTGGTGATGCGCCGGGAGCTGAACTGAAATTTTCCTCTTCCTACAGCCTCGCCGCGATTTCCAACGCCGCCGAAAGCAGCTTTTCTCGAAAATCATCCGGCATCTTCCCCAGCAGGCGCGGATCCCAATGCTCCGCGTCCAAACAGTCGGCGGCGTATAAAAACTGATACACCTTCTTTTTCCGAAACCGGCCCACTGCCATGAGGGATGCGCATTCCATCTCCACCACAGCGCAGCCCTCCGCCCTTCTCTTTTCCAGATTCCCCCGGGTTTCCCGATAAAAAGCATCGGTGGTCCAGGTTTTTGTCAACCGATAGGGGAGCCGCAGCTCATCGAAAATCCTGGAAAGAGCGGCGGCGGTTTCCACCTCCAGATAATCCCCCGGCGGGGCGTAGTGATAGCTGACCCCCTCGTCCCGGTAAGCAGCCGTCGGAATCAGCAAACCACCCTGGGCGACGGTCTTGTCCAAAACACCGCAGGAGCCGAAGTACAATATCTTTTTCCCGCCGAGAGCGATGATCTCTTCCAGCAAGGCAGCGCAGGCCGCGCCGCCCATTCCCGTGTGAAAAAACGCGAAGGTTTTCTCCTTGTAGGCAACCGTGTAAACGGGCAGGGCCCTTCCGCCTGCACACAGGGAAGCGATTTCCCTGGCTTCATACCTCTTCAGCAGCAAATGGAGAAACTTTTCGGAAAAAACCGAGAGAACCACGGGAGGAAAATCCTCAACGGCCTGGACGTTATTTCTGGCCTGGATAATCTCCTCACCCTGTGGGTCGAAGGCATCGGTAATTCCCATCAGCGGCACCTCCTTCAAAGAGAAAATCTTTGATTTTCTCCAGTAAACCTTGACGACGCTCTCACCGGAAGAATGCCAGTGCGGCGAAGCCGCAGGAGGCTGTTCAAAGCCTTGCCAAGCATGGCTTTGGAATACGCCGTGAGGTTATTATAGCATCGGTTCGACAAAAAAACAATCCGGGTTTTTGTCCCTGTTTCCATTGGGTTATCCCGGCTGTGTTTCCCATATATCACATATCCGCGCAAGGAGAGGATTCCATGACTCTGGAAGAAGCAGCGGCGGCCGTCCGTTCCCCGGAGGAAGCCGCCATGAAAGCCGCCAAGGCCCGGTGGGACAGCCGCGCCAAGCTGCCCGGCAGCCTGGGCGGGCTGGAAACCCTGGTGATCCGCCTGGCGGGCGTCCAGCGCAGCCCGACGCCCCGGGCGGATCACAAGCGCGCCGTGGTTTTCTGCGCCGACAACGGGGTGGCCGTCCAGGGGGTGACCCCCTCCCCCGTCCACATCACGGCGGATCAGGCGGTGAACTTCGCCCGGGGCGGAGGCACCATCAATGTCTTCGCCCGGGGCTGCGGCGCGCAGGTCCAGGTCATCGACGTGGGTATCGCCACCGATTACGACGAACCCGGGGTGCTCCGCCGGGTGGTCCGCCGGGGCACCGGGGATATCACCGCCGGTCCCGCCATGACGGCGGCGGAATGCCGCGCCGCCGTGGAAACCGGCGTCGCCGCCGCCTGTGAAGCGGCCCGGGAGGGGATACAGATCCTCATCACCGGGGAAATGGGCATCGGCAACACCACCACCAGCAGCGCCGTGGCCGCCCTGCTGCTGGACCAGCCGCTGGAGCTGGTTACCGCCAAGGGGGCGGGAACCCCTCAACGCACCGCCCACAAAATCGAGGTGCTCCGCCGGGCCATCGCCCGCAATCATCCCGATCCCGCCGATCCCCTGGACGTTATCGCCAAGGTGGGAGGGCTGGATATCGCCGCCCTGTGCGGGCTGTACATCGGCTGCGCCGCCAACGGGCTGGCCGCCTTTGTGGACGGGGTGATCTCCGGGGCCGCGGCCCTCTGCGCCGCCCGGCTGGTCCCCCTTTCCCGAAACTATATGCTGCCCTCCCACTGCTCCGCCGAACCGGCGGGCCGCCTGCTGCTGGACGCCCTGGGCCTCTCCCCCCTGATTACGGCGGGAATGTGCCTGGGAGAAGGCACCGGCGGGGCGCTGGGCGCCCTGCTGCTGGATCAGGCGCTGGCGGCCTACTATGATGTGGTGGGCATCGACGAAATCTGAAAGGAGCCACATCCCATGAAACTGCTTCCCATCCGCACCTTTGCGGATTTCTGCGCCGACCTGCTGACGGCGGGCTTCGCCATGGGCGGCGGCAATGACGAAGGGGTTTTCAGCCTCGCCCCCTGGATGGGGGAACATCTCCGTTATCATACCGGCGACCCGGAAACCGACCCCTGGGTCTGGCGCATCCGGGCAGTGACCGAGCGGACGGAATTCGCCTACGGCCAATTCTTTTTGGGCAAAAGCGGCTGGATCACCCGGGAATGGCTGCCCCGCTTTATCGCCGTCCGGCGGCGGGGCCGGTCCATGGAAGAGCTTTACGCCGACGGGCTGGTTCCCCGCCTGGCGAAAACCCTGTATCAGCGCATCCGGGAAGCGCCCCACTGCCATATGGTGCAGCTGCGCGCCGCCCTGGAGGTGAGCCGGGAGGACCGGTCCGCCTTTGACAGCGCCCTGGGCTTTCTGCAAAAATACCTGTTTGTGGTCGTCAGCGGGGAGGCGCGGAAAACCTCCCTCTCCGGCGCGCCCTACGGCTGGCCGGTCACCACCTACTGCACCACCTACTGCTTTTTCGGGGAAAAACCGGAAAAGGAGGCCCAAACGCTGGACCCGGCTCAAGCCCGGGAGGATATCCTGGAACGGGTGCGGGAGCTGAACCCCGGTGTCCAGGACAAGGCCGTCGCCCGCTGGCTGGGCAAACCTCTGTAAAGGAAGGAGGCGCTCTCCATGAGCGTGGCGCAAACCCATTCCCGCTCCATCGATTTCCTTTTGGAGAAGGCGGGACCGGTGATTCGGTACCGGCTGCAAAAGGAGCTGCTGCAAAATCTGTCCCCTTCCGAAGAGGAGGCGCTGCTGGAGCAGATCACCCGGCTGCCCGCCTTCCAGTTGGTGCAGAGCTATGTCAAGCCGGACGGCTATATCGGCCGGGGCATGCACAGCTGGGATCACTGGAGGGGCCAGACCCTGCACGAAACCCCTTTTCAGGACGGCGAATGCGCCGCCCGGCTGCTTTCCTATTACCGCATCCCCAAAACCCACCCCATGGTGTCCAACTTTGTCGCCGCCCTGCGGGACGAAGCGGTTCTGCGGGAGGAATTTTCCTACATCCCGCCGGAAATCCCCCGCTTTGAAAAGCGGTTTCTGGGCCTGAACAGCGGCAACTGCCTGATGGCGCTGGTCTATACCCTGCAGGCCATGCTGGGGTATGGGGACGATATTGAGGAGCTGCGCGGGTTCCAGGAAATCTGTCTCCAGGGCTTCCGCCAGGCGGGGGCCATCGCCTCCCTGGAGGAGATCACCCACTACAATCCCCGGTTAAAACGGAAATATAATGTTCCCTATATAGAAGCCGACACCTATTTTCCCAACCTGTATACTCTTGCCACGCTGGCCTATACCCGAAGCTGGCGCACCCGGGAAAATATCGATCTGCTGGCCCGGTCGCTGAACCATATCAACGCCGTGATGAAGCCGGATAACGAGATGCAGATCCGCATCGCCGGGAAATTCAGCGGCCCCTGCTTCGCCCTGGCCCGCCCCCTGCGCCCCTTCGATGTGAATGTCATCGATACCATCGCCTACCGCCGTCCTCTGAGCGAAATCGCCATGACGGGAGCGGGGGATCAGGTGGAGATCATCCGCCAATCGGTGACCGCCATCGAGGAAGCCCTGCAGGAGGATGGGATTCTGCGGATGAATCTGCAGCAGCCCCATAATAAGCGGTATTCCCCGCTGAAGCTTCCGTCCCATCCCACCGCCTATACCGATGTGCGGCTGGAAACGGAGGATTCCTCCCCCACGGCCTTGGCCTGCGACCTCACCTTCTGGGCGGTGGAGCTTTTGTTCCTGGTGGAACGGGGCGGCTTTACCTGATGCATCCGTCCCCTGCCAAATCCATTGTAAAGAAAGGCGATCTCCCATGCTGGATTCTCTCATCATCGCGCTCTCCATGTATTCCGCCGTCCCCATGCCGCAAATCGAGTGGCGGGAGGACAATATGCGCTGGTCCCTGGGCTGCCTGCCGGTGGTGGGCCTGCTCTGCGGCGGCCTGGTCTACGGCTGGACCCGGCTGGCGGCCTTTTTCGCCGCCTCCCCCTTGTTTTTCGCCGCCGTGGCGGTGCTGCTGCCCATCCTTCTGGCCGGAGGCCTGCATATGGACGGCTTCCTGGACGCGGCAGACGCCATCTTTTCCCGGCGGGACCGGGAGAAAAAACTGGCGATCATGAAGGACCCCCACTGCGGCCCCTTCGCGGTGCTCTGCTGCGCCGGGCTGCTGCTGCTGGAGCTGGGGGCCTGGAGCCAGCTGCTGACAAAACCCGCCCTGCTCCCCGCCGCCTGCACGGTGTATCTCCTCTCCCGCTCCCTGACGGTGGTGGCGGGCAGCCGGTTCCCCTATACCCCTTCCAGCACCCTGGGCGTCCTCTTCGCCAGCCGGGCGGCCCGGGGCGTCGCCATGCTGGGCACGGCGGAAACCGCCTTATCCCTGATCCTGCTGCTGGGCCTGGGCGGGCTGTGCGGCGGCTGGCAGGGCCTGCTGGCCGCCGCTGCGGCGGCGGTGGGAGCGGGCTTGCTGTTCTGGTGGTACCGTTCCATGACCCGCAAGCAGTTCGGCGGCGTCACCGGCGATCTGCTGGGCTTTTTTGTGGAGCTCTCCCAGCTCACCATGCTCTTCCTCCTGGCCCTGGCCTCCCTATTTATTTAATGTCTGCTGATTCAAAAAATGGATTTAGACAGAGATCCGCCCGCTGGGAACCTCATTGTCCGGGCGCTGCTTCTCCTGTTCCAGCTCCTGGCCCAGCCTGTCGGTGAAAAGCCGGATCTCGCCTTCCAAGCCCGCCAGCCATTCCAGAGCGGCCGGATCCTCCCGATACCGCAGCGGTTCCCGCCGAATCTGCAAAATCCGCTCCATCACCCGCCTGTCGGGAAACAGCCTCTGCTCCATCGCCCATTTCCCGGCGGCGGTTTTGCTGATAATCCCCCCGGTGCGCAGGGAATAGAGACAGCGGGCAATGTCCAGCATCCACCCGGCGGTGTGCAGATTCGCCGCGGGCGAAAGAGCGTGCCGCCGGATGACGGCGTAATGCGCCGCCACCCCTTCCCGCAGCTCCGGATACCCGGGACGGCGCATCTCCCCGCGGCGCTCCCGCCCGTGTACCAACCGCCCCATATCCAGGATTTCCAGCCGGGTGAACACACTCACCTCAAACCGCCGGGCGACCCGCTGTCCGCTGGTTCCCCAGTAGGCGGCGTCCGCCTCCCCGCCGGTTTCATAGCAGCCGAAGGGCAGAACCCCGCCTTCAAATAAGCGGAAATACCGGTTGTCCGGCTCGGCAGCCTGCAGTTCCTGCCGCAGCCCCGCCAGCCGCCGGGCCTGGGATGCGGAGAATTCCCTCTCGGTCAGACAGAGAAGGTCGATATCGCTCCATCCCCAGCGGAAATCCTCCATCGTCACCGACCCGTACAGATAAGCGGTGAAAGCGTTATCCTCCAGAATGTCCTCCATCCGGGAAAGCATCATCTCCAGACTGTGTTCCATCCCTCTCCCTCCTTTGGATTCTAGTATACACCTCATCCCCTTCCCCTGTACAGCGCCAATCTCCACCTCGGCGGGAAAAGGCCGGTTTCGTGGCATAGCCACGAAATGCGGACCTCCCTTATCGGTCCGCAAGGACTTTTTCCAGGAGTTAACGCAAAGCGTTAATCTCCAAGTAGCCGGAAGAACACCGGTGCGGCTTTGCCGCAGGAGGTCGTTCCGACCGACAGGAGTTCTTCCAGGAGTTAACGCAAAGCGTTAATCTCCAAGTAGCCGGAAGAACACCGGTGCGGCTTTGCCGCAGGAGGTCGTTCCGACCGACAGGAGTTCTTCCAGGAGTTAACGCGCAGCGTTAATCTCCAAGCAACCGGAAAAAGGCCGGTTTTGCAGCACCAGCTGCAAAATGTACGTCTCCCTTATGACGTACAAGGACTTTTTCCAGGAGTTAACGCAAAGCGTTAATCTCCCCATAGAAAGGACGATTCTCCATGGAACTCATTCTCATCCGTCACGGGGCCACCGCCGGTAACCTGGAACGGCGGTACATCGGCCAGGGGGACGATCAGCCCCTGGCGCCGGAAGGCATCCGCCAGATCCAGGACGCCCTCTCCCGGGGCCGGTATCCCCGGGCGGACGCGGTTTACTCCAGCCCCCTGAAGCGCTGCCTGGAAACCGCCCGGCTGATCTATCCCATGATGGTGCCTATCCGCCTCCCCTCCCTGGCGGAGCTGGATTTCGGCAGCTTTGAGGGGAAGAATTACGAGCAGCTTAAGGAGGACCCCGCCTACCGCCGGTGGATTGATTCCGCCGGCATGACCGCCCCGCCCGGCGGGGAAAGCGGGGAGGAATTCTTCGCCCGGCTGGAGGGCGGCCTGCGGCAGATCGCCGCCGATACCCGGCGGCTCAGCGTCCGCCGCCCGGCGGTGGTGCTCCACGGCGGCTGCATCATGACCCTGTTCAGCCGGCTGGCGGAGCAGGACCGGGAAAAGGGCGAGGATTTCTACCGGTATCAGCTGCCCTGCGGCGGCGGCTATCAGGCGGAGATGGACCCCGCCACCCTGCGCTTCTCCCATATCCGCCCTCTTTTTTGACAAAAACCCCCGGAAAAACCGGGATTTATGAAGAATTTCTTACTGTAAAGGTTTTTTCTTGTCATTTTTGGCGGCATATGCTATAATAACCTCACGGCGTAAGCCGAAGGCTTGCATTGCAAGCCTTCGGACGGCTGAGAGAACGGAGAAAATCAAAGATTTTCTCTTTGAAGAATGCCTTGCGTGCTATAGGGGAAGCACGCATTTTGGACATACGTCCAAAACCGGTATTCTTCCGGTGGCATTGCTGTCCTGGTATACTGGAGAAAATCAAAGATTTTCTCTTTGAAGAATGCCGGTCGGCTTGAACAGCCTCCTGCGGCTTCGCCGCATTGGCATTCTTCCGGTGGGAGCGTCATCCTGGTATACTGGAGAAAATCGAAGATTTTCTCTCTGAAGAATGCCGGTCGACTTGAACAGCCTCCTGCGGCTTCGCCGCATTGGCATTCTTCCGATGGCATTGCTGTCCTGGTATACTGGAGAAAATCAAAGATTTTCTCTTTGAAGAATGCCGGTCGGCTTGAACAGCCTCCTGCGGCTTCGCCGCACTGGCATTCTTCCGGTGGGAGCGCAACCGTACACCGGCTGTGTCTTCGCGTTTGCTAACAGGCAAACGCCGAACTTTGTGCTATAATGACACCGAAACAGGGGCGCGGCGGCTTTGGGAAGGCTGACGGCCCATGGATCGCTGTCGCGGAAGGGGTGAAGAAATGGCGTTTGGGTTTCCCCTCTATATTGATTTAAACGGAAATAACTGCGTGGTCCTGGGCGGAGGCGATTACGCCGCCGACAAGGTGGACGCGCTGCTGAAATTCGGAGCCAAGGTGACGGTGATCAGCCCCACCCTCTGCGACCGGCTGCGGGAACTGGATCAAACCCGCGCCATCCGGTATATTCCCCGCCGCTATTACCGGGGCGACTGCACCAACGCCTATATCTGCGTGGCCGCCACCGGTGTGGAGTCGGTGAACATCGCCATTTCGGACGAATGCAAGGCCAAAGGCGTCCCGGTCAACGTCTCCAGACCCGCCGCTTTCGGGAACTATACCTTCCCCCGCATCGTGCTGTACAAGGATGTTTCCCTGGCTGTGTCGGGCAGCGCCCCGGCCGAACAGCTGGCCCGCCTGCGGGACCTGCTGGAGCAGCGGCTTCCCGGCCTGCTGGCGGAGCTGGACAAAGCGGAGTCCCCGGACCCTCTCCCCGCCCAAGAGAGGGCGGATAAAAACGAAGAGGCCCTTCTAAAATAGGAAAATCTTTTGAAAAACCCACCCATCCTTGCAGGAATTGCGAAGATGGGTGGGTTTTTCTGTCAAGTTTTTACTCTTAGGAAAATCTCCTTTATATCGCATCGGAACATAGGAAAGTATTCCCCAGATAATTTCATCGGCATCATGGGTATCCGTATGGAGCATGAAACGGTAATCGGTATGCACATAATGAACACATAAATCACAACGCTGGCCGCATTGAGAATATAAAGCATTTCCCTATGGCGACAATGGTTTCTGGCCTTGTTTCAATTTCAATTCATCTATGCCGTTTCCAACTTCATTCAGTCGATACTGCCCGCGAAGAAAGACCATCGTCTCATGACCGATTTTCTCTAAATCGTTCATAGTTATACCTCCTCGCCGCACCATTTTCCAAAAGTTTCCGATATGGACGGCTACGCCTTGCGGATCTGCTTGCGGTAGATCTCCCTTCCGCTTTTTTCATTTCGCATTTTACCCACCGTATTGACGGATAAAATCGCAAACCTTTTCGGTGTATGCCGCCGCTTCTTCTATCCTCGGGAAATGACCGCTGTTTGAGAATTCCACAACATGTGGATGGACGGCCTGCTGAACAAAAGTACGAATTTGGTCTGCTCCGCAAACAGGATCATATTTGCCCGTCATACAAAGCGCAGGCTGTGGATTCTGAGACAAAAGCGGCAGAAAGTCCGCCGCGATAGTCGGATCCTCCAGCAGCTTCTCTAGGTGCGTTTGACCTTTGGCCCACATTTCGTCTGTTATTTCATCGGTTACAAAACAGGACGCATACTCCTCATACGATACATTATGCAGATAATTTCTCACCTTGGGATCGGTTACCAGGGACAGCGCGTTGATCAAATCTCTTACAACCGCCGTATCGCCTTCCCTATATATCGTATTTTCTATTTTTTCACAGCGCCTGATCCCCTCTTCATTGGCGGCGTTTTGAAAATATTGCCGTAAAAATACTGCGGAGGATTTTGCAGACAAAACAAAATTGAAACTGGGGCACTCATAAACAACAGATGAAACGGCCTCCGGATAGAGAGAAGCATATAGGCAGGTCAGCATGCCTCCATAAGAATGCCCGATCAGAGACCATTTTTCTATATTCCATAATCTGCGCATTTCCTCCAACATATCAATTTGCAGTCTCATTCCATATTTTTCGTCAGCGCCTATCGCCTGGGAACGCAATACGCCGTATTGGTCAATAGCAAATACTCTGTGTGTTTTTCCAATGGCTTTAGCTTGATTGTGAAAATCCAAACAGCTTGCTCCCGGACCACCATGAAGATAAAGCAAGGTTTTCTCATTTTCTGTGCCGAACATTTCAAAATAAATGCTTTTTCCAAAAACCTGTATGAACCCCATTGTCAATCTCCTCATTCGTACTAACCATCTAACATCATACCAAATCAGATCATATTGTCTCATCCAGCTCGCCCGGATAAATCAGCCCCCTCCTTGCGTTGGTGTAAGGAGGAGGCATGCAATTCTAACGCCGCGCCTTATGAATCTGCTTGCGGTAGCGGTAGATGTCTCCGCCGGTTTTGCCCAAATAATACACCGGCTCATAGCCGTGCCGCAGCATCTGCTGATCCGGCTCGGCCCTTCCGCGGTTCTCGCCGATGCAGTCCAGCACCCAGCCGCCGTCCTTCACCACCCGCTCCAGCTCCGCGAGTTCCGTCCCGTAATCGTCTCCCACCACATGGCCGGACATGACGATATCGAAGGTGTCGTCCTCATAGGGCAGGGACGCTGCAAAGCCGTCCAGCACCGAAACATTGGGGATTCCTTCCCGGCTGATTTTTTCTCGCAGGTATTCCCGCAGCCGGTCGCAGGGTTCGCTGGCATAAACGTGCCGGGCCTCTTGCGCCGCGGCGAAGGTCAGCCGTCCGGTGCCCGCGCCCACATCCAGCACCACCTTGTCCCGGAAGTCCGTCAGCTCCAGCAGCCGCCTCTTGTCCCAGTCATAGATGTAAGCACAGTTGCGGTTCATCACCTCGGGATAGACGTAGACCACCGCCCAGTCGTTCCAGTCCAGGACAAAGCATTCGGCGGCGCGGATTTCCTCCCGGGAACAGCCGGCGGGAGCGGCGGCTATCAGCGCCTTCACCCTTTCCGCCGCTTCCGGCGCTTTGGTTTGGCAGTACCAAGCCACTGCGGGATGGTTCGCCAGCGCGATGCCCATCTGCCGGGCGTAGCGTTCGTCGTCAACCATACAGACCATCCGAATTAGATACCGGTCCATCAGCAGCAGGCAGTTGAAGGAAAATTCCTTGGGATTAATCCATTGAAAAGCCATTTTACTCCTCCATTTTTCAGGAGGGAGACCCGGTTAACGGACGCATTCCCTCCCGTTTTTCCGTATGAACGCTCTTCTCTCCTTTTTCATCGGAACTCACCCTTTCCTTTTTGTTTTTATCCCTACAGCGCCGACGCGCATAAGGTCCGGCGGATACAAAAAAACAGCCGTCTGTAACGGCTGTCCCTCTATTCAATCCTATTAAAAATGGCGCTAAGAAACAAAGCCCCTGTTAAAAGGTAACAAGGTAGAAAACCCCACGTATTCTTACGTAGATTATGGTTATAGCATAGCCAAAAAGCGGTGATTTGTCAAGCATTTTTGCGAAAAAAGGCAAATTCTCCTCCATTCCCCCTCCGGATTAGGGAAAAGGAGTCCCAGCCCCCGGCAGGCGGTTGGCATTTCCCCTTTTCCGATGGTATACTGAGCGGACCAAAACCGGAGGAGGAATGGACATGGCGCAAATCCGCCTGGAACACATCGGCAAACGCTTCACGGTATACGAGCGGCCGCCGGGCCGCTTCGGTGCGCTGAAGGGGCTGGTAAAACGGCAGAAACGGATCGTCCGGGCGCTGGAGGACGTGAGCTTCTCCATCGAGGAAGGGGAGCTGGTGGGGTACATCGGCCCCAACGGGGCGGGAAAATCCACCACGGCCAAGGTGATGAGCGGCATCCTCACCCCGGAGGAGGGCAGCTGCACCATCCTGGGCCGCACCCCCTGGAAGCAGCGGGTGGCCCACGTCTCCCAAATCGGGGTGGTGTTCGGCCAGCGCAGCCAGCTGTGGTGGGATGTGCCGGTCAGCGATTCCTTTGAGCTGCTGCGGGATATCTACGGCGTGGCGGAGGGGAACTACCGGCGGCGGCTCAGCGAGCTGGCGGACATCCTGGAGCTGAGCGCCCTGCTGAAAACCCCGGTGCGGCAGCTCTCCCTGGGCCAGCGGATGCGCTGCGAGGTGGCGGCGGCCCTGCTCCATCAGCCCCGGATTCTCTTCCTGGACGAACCCACCATCGGGCTGGACGCGGTTTCTAAGCTGGCGCTGCGGGAATTTCTTCAGCGGGAGAACCGGGAACATGGGGTCACCATGATCCTCACCACCCACGACATGGACGACGTGGAAAGCCTCTGCAGCCGGATCATGACCATCGGCCGGGGCCGTCTGCTCTTCGACGGCAGCCTCCAGGCCCTCAAGGACCGGTACGCCCCCATCCACCGGGTCCGGGCCACCCTGGAGCGGGAGGCGCCGGCAGCGGCGGTGGAAGGGGCGGAAGAGGTGCGGATGGAGGGCACCGCCTGCACCGTCTTTTTCGATCCCCGCCGGATCCCCGCCCACCGGATCGTGGCCCGGCTGGCGGAAGCCCTGCCACTGCGGGATATCGTGGTGGAGGAAGAGGACATCGACGCCATCATCGCCGCCATGTACCGGGAGATGGCTTTATGAGGGGGGCGGCAAACGGGCGCCGCCGGTACGGCCGCGCCTTTCTCTCCCTCTTCCGCATCAAGGCGGCGGAAGGGCTGCAGTACCGCGTGGCAGCCCTGGCGGGGGCGGCCACCAGCGTCTTCTGGTGCCTGATCGAAATCACCGTCTACACCGTCTTTTTCACCTACGGCAGCCGGGCGGCCCTGCCGGAAACCGCCGGAGGAATGACTCTGCCCCAAATGGTGACCTATGCCTGGCTGGCCCAGCTGCTGTTTCTGATGCAGCCCATGAGCATCGACGGCGACATCCAGCGGAAAATCGAAAGCGGGGACGTGGGAATCGAGCTCTGCCGCCCCCTCCCCCTCTACCTCCATTGGCTGGCGAAAAGCGCCGCCGCCCGGCTCACCCCCTTGATCTGGCGGGGAAGCGCGGTGCTGCTGGCCGGGCTGCTGATGCCCGCCGCCTACCGTCTGGGCCCTCCCGCCTCCCTGACCGGCTTTCTCTGCGCCCTGCTCTCCGCGGGCAGCGCCTTTCTGCTCTGCTCCGCCTTCGCCGGCCTGATCGCCGCGGTGCGGCTCAACGTCACCTGGGGCAACGGCCCCACCTTCACCCTGATGCTCCTTTCCAGCGTCCTTTCGGGCGCTTACCTGCCCCTGCAGCTCTGGCCGGATTTTCTCCAGAGCTTCCTGCTGTTCCAGCCCTTCGCCGGGTATCTGGATATCCCCCTGCGGCTCTATCTGGGCGCCATGGCCCCCGCCGCCCTGCCGGGAGCCCTGCTGCTGCAGCTGGCCTGGACCGCCGCCTTCCTGGCCGGGGGCTGGCTGCTGACGGAAAAACGCCTGCGCAATATCGTGGTGCAAGGAGGTTGATAAAGATGGCGTCCCTGCGGAAAATGAACGGCCTGCGGCTCTACGGCCGGTATATCCGGCTGCACTTTCTATCCGGGCTGCAATATAAAGGCTGGCCCCTGCTCTTCCTTCACACCATCGTGGTGGTGGTGACCGATCCCATCGGCACCCTGTTTCTCTTCCGCCGGTTCGGCTCCATCGGGCCCTGGTCGATGGAGCGGATTCTGTTGATGTACGCCATGGCCGTGGCCGCCTTCGGTCTGGCGGAGCTGCTCTTCCGGGGCTTCGACTGCTTCCCCTGGCGGATGGTCCAGGGCGGGGAGTTCGACCGGGTGCTGCTGCGGCCCCGGTCCACCTTCCTCCAGGTGGCGGCTTCCGCCTTCCAGATCAACCGGCTCTCCCGGGCGGTGAGCGGCGTGGCCGTCTCCCTGTGGTGCATGGCCCGGCTGGGCCTTCCCTTCACCCCCGGCCGGATGCTGCTCCTTCTCCTGGCCCTGGCGGGAGGCTGTATTCTCTATGCCGGGGTGTTCGTCCTCACCTCCGGCGTCGCCTTTTTCTCGGTCAAGGGACTGGATTGGATTTATATTCTCACCAACGCCGGGTATCAGATCACCCGGATTCCGCCGGAATACCAGCCCCGGCCCCTGCGGCTGCTCTTCACCTTCCTGGTGCCCATCCTGCTGGTGAGCTACTATCCCGCCTCGGTGATAGGCGGCTGGGGAGAGCCCCTGTGGAAGGGGCTGCTCTCCCTGCCTGTCGGCCTTCTTTTTCTGGGAATCTCCCTGGGGATGTGGCGGTTCGGGGTGAGCCGCTACCGCTCCACCGGCAGCTGATTCTGAAAGTAGGAGGAATCTTCCATGAACACCTTTTGGTCGGATACCGTTCAAAGCCCGGAGGAGCTCAACCTCTCCCGCGCCCGGCGCTTCCGTGAGGATAACCGGGAGCAGTGGCTGGAGGTGCTGGGGGCCCGGGAGCAGATGTCGGCGCTGGAGGTTGGCTGCGGCCCGGGACTGCTCTGCCGCCGCCTGAAAGCCTGGCTGCCGGCTCTCCAGGTGACGGGGCTGGACCGGGACAGCCGCCACATCGCCTTTGCCCAGCAGCAGACGAAGACGGAAGGACAGGACTGCACCTTCCTGGAGGGGGACGCCCTGGCCCTGCCTTTTGCGGACAACCGCTTCGATCTCTGCTTCTCCTACACGGTGATGGAACATGTGGAACCCCACGCCTTTCTCCGGGAGCAGCGCCGGGTGCTGAAGCCCGGCGGCCGAGTGGTGATCCTGTCGGTGTTCCCACAGCTTTCCCTTCACGGAGAACGCTGGCTTCCCGCGGATGGAGAGGAGCGGGCGCTGCTGGATAAAGCCTGGGCGGCGGCGGAAAAGGCGCGGCAATCCCTGCCGACGGTGTGCGCCTATCCCCAGCCGCCGGAGACCTTCGGCCCCCTGCTGGCTGCCTGTGGCTTTCGGGAAATCACCCTGCGCTTCCTGGTGGAAACGGACGCGCCGGACAGCGCGGATACCTCGCCGGAGCGGGCGCTGGCCGCCTTTGAAGAAGAGCGGTTCGCCGCTCTGTCCTCCATGGAAAAGGCGCTGCGGCTGGCTCCCCAGGGCCTGACGGAAGCGGAACAGGCCCGGCTGCGGGAGCTGATCCATCGCCGCTTCCACCGCCGCGTCGCCGCCTACCGGCAGGGGGAAAAGCAGTGGGAACTCTCCAGCCTGACGATCCTGGCGGCGGCGGGACGCAAGGACGGAGGCGGAACATGAAGGGGCGGCGGCTGCGGCCCTGCCTCTCCTTTTTTCGCATTCGCTTCCTGCGGGGACAGCAATACCGCGTCGCGGCCCTGGCGGGGGTAGCGACCCAGTTTTTCTGGGGCTTTATGCGGCTGCTGGCTTATCGGGCTTTCTACCGTTCCGATCCCGCCGCCATTCCCATGCCTCTGCCCCAGCTGGCCGCCTATATCTGGCTGCAGCAGGCTTTCCTGGCCCTGCTGAATACCTGGAGCGTGGACCGGGATATCCTGGAAGCGATCACCGGCGGCGGCATCGCCTATGAGCTGTGCCGCCCCCTGGATTTGTACACCCATTGGCTGATCCGGGGCTGCGCCGACCGGGTATCCGCCGCCCTGCTGCGCTGCCTTCCCATTCTGGCCGTCGCCGCCCTGCTCCCCGCCCCCTTCCGGCTGGGACCGCCCGCCTCCCTGACGGCGGCGCTGCTGTTTCCCCTCTCCCTGGCCCTGGGAACCCTCCTGGTTTCCGCTCTCACCCTGCTGATGTACATCGCCATGTTCCACACCCTGTCCCCCTATGGCGTCCGGATGATGGTAACCGCCCTGAGTGAGTTTTTGGGAGGCGCCGTCATCCCCCTGCCCTTCCTGCCGGAAAGGGTGTGGCAGGTGGTGGAGCTGCTCCCCTTCGCCTCCATCCAGGACCTGCCCATGCGGATTTACGGAGGCGGCGCCGTCGCCGGAGCCGCCTTCGGCGGCGTGGCCCTGCAGCTTTTCTGGCTGGCGGTTCTGTTGCTGCTGGGGCGGCTGTGGATGGGACGCACCCTGCGCCGGGTGGTGGTTCAAGGGGGATGATCCGCGCTTGTCAATAGAAAGGAGGCTGTTCATGCTGCGTCTCTACGGCCGTTATTTTCTCCTGCACTGGCGCTGTGCTCTGGTGTATAAAAGCTCCTTTTTTCTCATGATCTTCGGCCAGTTCCTCACCTCCTTCACCGCCATTTTCGGCATCTATTTCCTCTTCGACCGGTTCCACACGGTGGAGGGCTTCACCCTCCCCCAGGTGCTGCTGTGCAGCGGCACGGTGCTTCTGTCCGCCTCTCTGGCGGAGCTGGTGGGACGAGGCTTCGACGGTTTCGAACGGATGCTGGGCAACGGCGGCTTCGACCGGGTGCTGCTCCGGCCCCGGAGCGCCCTTTTCCAGGTGCTGGCTGCCCAAATGGAATTTTCCCGGCTGGGACGATTGCTGCAGGCGCTGCTGGTGTTCGCCTACGCCCTGCCCGCCTCCGGAGTCCGCTGGACCTGGCCCAAAGCCGCCGCCCTGCTGCTGATGACGGCAGGCGGGACGGCGCTGTTCTTCTCCCTGCTACTCCTTCACGCCGCCCTCTGCTTTTTTACCACCGACGCCTTGGAGGTGATGAATATCCTCACCTACGGCGGCCAGGAGTTCGGCCGCTATCCCGCGGTGATCTACGGCCGGCCGCTGCTTTTCTTCTTCACCTTTTTGGTGCCCCTGGCCTGCGTTCAGTATTATCCTTTACTCTATCTGCTGGACCGGGCCCCCTGGCCCGTCCTGCTGACTCCGCTGGCCGCCGTCCTGTTCCTTCTGCCCTGCTGGAGGATCTGGCGGTTCGGGGTGAGCCGCTACCGCTCCACCGGCAGCTAACGGGAGATTGGCACTGCGTGCCAACTCCTGGAAAACGTCTTGCTGGCCGTTAACTGTGGCCAGCATTTCACAGCTGACGCTGTGAAACCGCCGTTTTCCCGCCGGGGTGGAGATTGGAGCTTCTCTCCAACTCCTGGAAAATACCCTCGTACATGGGTCCAAGGGCTTCATCCGTTTGGGGGCTTTATCCCTCATCTCGAAAATCCCTTCCGCGCCACAAAGCGCCGTGCGTCCCGGCGCTGGATTCCGCCGGCTATCCGTGCTATACTCTTTCCTGAGGGGGCTGTGACAATGGAAGTTCGAATCATCACAGAAAACAAAAAGCAATATCTTCCCCTCCTGCTACTGGGAGACGAACAGGAAAGCATGATCGACCGGTATCTGGAGCAGGGAGAGCTTTTGGCATTGTACGACGGCGGGCTGCGGACGGTTTGCGTGGTATGTGACAACGGCGGCGGGGAGTATGAGATCAAAAACCTGGCCACCGAGCCCGCCTATCAGGGGAAGGGCTACGGTCGGGCCATGATGGACTATGTGTGCAGCTATTACCGCCCCCGCTGCCGCCGGATGCTGGTGGGCACGGGAGACAGCCCCCTCACCCTGCCCTTTTATCGAAAATGCGGTTTTCGGGAATGCGGCCGGGTAAAAAACTTTTTCCTTCAGCACTACGATCACCCCATTTGGGAAGGGGGAAAGCTGCTGACCGACATGATCTATCTGGAAAAGTTGCTGGATTAATTCCAATTTTCTCTGGCAGTTTTTCCCCTTTTATGATAAAATGGGCCAAGATCAAAAGGGGAGGCAGACAGAATGATTTTTGAAAACATGGATCGGATTGTCTTCGCCGGGGATTCGGTCACCGATATGGAAAGCGCCCAGCCCATCGGCGAGGGGCTTTTTGAGCGGTTGGGCCGCAGCTATGTCCGGGTGGTGGAAAACCTGCTGGTGGCCCGCTATCCGGAGCTGAACATCCGCGTCACCAACGCGGGCACCAGCGGCAATACCAGCCGTGATCTGCTGGCCCGGTTCGACCGGGACGTGGCGGCGCTGAAGCCGGATTGGGTGTCCATCTGCATCGGCATCAACGATGTGTGGCGGCAGTTCGACAGTCCCGCCATACCGGACGAGCAGGTGATGCCGGAGGAATACGCCGCCAACCTGGAGAGCATGATCGGCAAGGTGAAGGGTGCGGTGAAGGGGATTTTTCTCCTCACCCCCTATTACATGGAACCCAACCGGGAGGATAAAATGCGGGCTCGGATGGACGAGTACTGCCGCATCTGCCGGGAACTGGCTGAAAAACACGGCTGCATTCTGGTGGATTTCCAGGAAATGTATGAACGCTTCTGTCGGGTGCGGCATTCCTCCTGCATCGCCTGGGACCGGGTGCATCCCAACCAGATGGGCGCCACCCTCATGGCGATGGAATTCCTCGATCACTGCGGGTTCGATTATACCCGCCGGGCGTTTTAAAACAAACAGCAAAACAGGAGGCGGGGATTGCTCCCCGCCTCCTGTTTTGTATTGCAATGCTTCCTATGCTCTCATTTCTCCCAGCCGCCCTTGGTCTCTTATTGACGCGGACCAATCCCTTAATGAATGGAAGAATCTATATTCGCTAGGGGATGATCTGCCTTCAGCCCCCACTGCATATCCTCCGGCAGCATGTGGTAAACCGCTTCCTGGTCGATCACACCCTCCTCGCAGGCTGTCTGCAGGTAGAGCACCTCATCCCCCTTAATCACATAAACCCCCGCCTCATATGGAAAATAAAACTCGTAAAACATCACCGCATATTTTCCAAGAAAAAATACCCCTTCGTATTTGGCCGTAAGACTTTCCCGCCACAGGCAGATGGTCCAATCGTTGGATTTGCCCAGCACCTGCAGAGAATCATACGCGGCGTCTTCCTTCAGGTCAGCGAAATTCCCGCCTCCAGCCCGATAAATCATTGAATAAGTTTCATTATCCAGGCTCTTGATATAATTCTGCAGCGTTTTTCTCAGCTGAGCCAGCTCCTTATCCGGCTCATCGGCGGCGCTTTTTGACTTCCTCTCGGCAGTACTCTCCAGCTTGGAAGAAGGTCCCTCCTCTTTGGCATAAATCCCCGCAGTCAAAAGGATTCCCGCTGCAAATAGAACTCCCAGCGGCCTCTTCCATCCACGCATCACGCAGCATCCTTTCCCTGCTCAAGATTCAGCATCCCATCCGATATCCAAATTTTACCACATATTTTGCCGTATTTCAACAATTATTTTCTATTTTGCATAATATAAATTGCAAATGTAAAATCATATCAGGCAATTTGTTTGCACAATTATCCCCACCCAAAAAGCCGGAGGCGAGCGTTCGCTCACCTCCGGCTTTTTTCAGCCAATCCTTTCAGTGCAATCCAATACACCCGCATAGGGCGGCCGTCCGCCATGGAAGATTTAAAGACCCTCTTCTATAAAGTGCGTAGGATAAAGGTTCCAATACTTTTGATACACCCGGTTATCTTTCCCATCCAAGTTCAGCTGATACATTCTGAAGGTCACCAAAAAATCCTTTGGCTGCCACTGTTCCTCATAGGAATATTGATACTGCATCCCCAGCTGCCGCATGACCCCGCCGCTTCGCGGATTATGCACATCGTGGGTGGCCGTGATATAGGGGACGCCGTCCCGCTTCAACTGCTGTACAACGGCCCTGCCTGCTTCCGTGACAATCCCTTTATGCCAGAACTCCCGGCGGAGAGCATAGCCGAAATCATAGCTGTCCGCCCCGTCCGTCTTGATATAGCCGACGGGAACATGATCTTCCTTGAAACAAATCGCGTAATAGTAGAGACATGGGACGATTCTCTCCCTGTAAAATGCCGCGGCTTCCTCCACGCTTTTCAAAGGAAACCAGGGCAAAAAGGTATTCACTTCCTCGTCCTGAAGAATTCCCAGCAATGCTTTCATATCCGCTTCGGTAAACGGCCGCAGCAGCAGCCTTTCTGTTTCTATCTGCGGTGCATGCATCCTGCAGATCGCCTCCACAAGTTTATAATGTACCGCCAGGTTTCTTCTCAAAATCCCGGCGCGTTTCCGCTTCTGACCACCGCCGCCGATGCAGCAAAAGGCTGAGCAAACCGCAGACAAGCAGATACAGCACGGCGGAGACGGCGTATTCCGTCCAATGGGCCCGGGGCTTGGGATAAAAATTACAGAGGAACCCGGCGAACCAGAGAACGGGGAAGGGCGCGATCAGCCAAACGGCGGCGGTATAAAACCGGCGCCGCAGCCGCCCCTCCCGCCGCCCCCGCAGCAGCAGCGGGAACAGCACCGCCCCGGCAATCTGCAGCAGCAGCCCCGCGCCGGCGGCGGGCATTGTCTGCCAATACTCCCAGCCGATCACCGATACCAGCAGCCCGGCGATCAGCAGGCCGGTTCCCACAGCTCCCGCGGCGTTTCCCCGGGAATCCGCCGCCTCTCCCCTTGCGCTGTCCGCCGCCGGAAAGGCCGGGTCCCCCTCTTCCCGCAGCAAAGCGTCAACGGAAACCTCCAGCATCCGGCTCAGGGGCAGCAGCTTATCCGTGTCGGGCAGCGATTCCCCGGTATCACATAGTTAAAGATATTGGTATCATTCAATCAATTTTGCCGATAAAGCGGTAGAAGATTTCTACCTCCTGTTCCCGGCTTCCGTCCTCACCTTTGACCGCTTCATGGACAACGATTTTTTCAATCAGCGTATTCAAAAGTTCGGCGGTCAGTTCCGTTGGATTGACGCACTCTTTCATCAAGGCAATCCATTTTTCTGCGTCTGCGGCGTTCTGGCTTTCAGTGGCGATAGCGGATTGAAGCTGTTCAATCTTTGTGTCCAGTTCAGCCTGTTCGCTTTGGTACTTCCCGGACAGCATAGAGAAGTTGTATTCCGTGATACGCCCCGCCGCCCAGTCCTCATACATCCGGGCAAACAGGGTATCGACTTCGGCTTTCCGCTTCTCTGCTTTTTTCAGTTCTGCGGCCTGCTTCTTTCTTGCGGCGGCCTGTCCCTTATCAGTGGCATTTAACAGCCGCTTCAAGAGCCGTTCTTCATCATGCTGTACCAGCCCCGACCAGTATTGCAGACGGGAGAGGACATAGGCGTAAAGCACATCATAGCGGATATAGTGCATGGAGCATTGGCGTGTGCCCTGCCCGTACTTGCTACAATGGTAATGGCCGTAGGGCTTACTGTTCTGCCGGTTCTCCCCGTAGGACAGCGACCAGCCGCAATCCGCACATTTTACCAGCCCGGAAAAAATCTGTGTCGTACCGTCCTTGCACTTCCTGCGGCGGCTTGCTATCTGCTCCTGCACCTGATTGAAAACCTGCTCGCTGATAATCGGCTCCTGCGTGTTCTCCACCCGCACCCAATCGCTCTGGGGCTTGCGTATTCTCCGCTTGTTCTTAAAGGAGATGTTTGTTTCCCGGTAGTGGATAGTATGGCCGATGTAGGTTTCATCTTTCAAAATACTTTTGACCTGCGCTATCGTCCATGCGTAGCTTTTTTCCTCCGGCGCATTCGCATAGATATTGGCGAAAGTTTTGTCCCGTCGGAAGTTGATATATCCCGGCGTAGGTACTTTTTCCTCAATCAATATCCGTGTGATACTGGCCGCACCTCTGCCGTGGACGGCAAGGTCAAAAATCCGTTCCACTATCCAGCGTGTTTCCTCGTCAATTATCAGCTTGTTTTTAATCTCCGGGTGCTTCCTGTACCCGATGGGAGCATAAGCGCCGATACGCTCGCCTACGGCAAATTTCGCTTTGAAAGCGGCCTTTACCTTGCGGCTCGTATCTTTTGCAAACCACTCGTTGAACAGGTTTTTGAAAGGGACGAAATCGGACAGCCCTTTTTCGGTGTCCTCGTTTTCTGCAATGGCGATGTAGCGCACACGCTTCTCCGGGAACAGAAATTCCAGATAGTAGTCCATCATCACGTGTTCTCTACCAAATCTGGATAGGTCTTTCGTAACAATACAATTCACTTTCCCTGCGTCCACATCGTCCATCATGCGCTGAAAATTCGGACGCTCGAAATTCGTCCCACTCCAGCCGTCGTCCACATACTCGCCGACCACATGAAGCCCATGTTCTTTTGCGTATTGTTGCAGGATTGTCCGCTGTGTTTCAATGCTCACGCTGTCGCCGTAGCTTTCATCGTCACGGCTTAAACGCAGATAAAGAGCCGTGTTGTAAATGGTAGTATTGTAAGGTTGTTTCACCGTAAAAAATCCTCCTTTTCAAAGAAACAACCCACGCTTACAATACTTTTGCTCTGGGGCAATTATACCATAAGCGTGGGCGTATATCAACGCTGGGCCGTCAGGCGGAAACGGCTTTTTCCGCCGTGTGCCGGACTACATCAACGATCAGATCGCCAAGCGGCTGTCCAGCGGCGGCGAAGTGTTCGGAGATTTTGATACGGTTGTTCCCACATACAAAATACTGCGTCCCGTTCTCTGCCGTAATGACCTGCCCGGTGCGGGGTATAGAAATCATGTCGCTTTCGCTTTTTACCATCTAGTGTCCTCCCTGTTTTGATGATTTGTCATGTTATCGGAATATCTGTCCATAGCGTTTACCTCTCTCGTGTGTGCCGCTGCTGCCGTTTCAGTTCCGCCAGTATATCCGGCGGGATACGGTCAACCAGCCGCTGTAAATTGTCCAGTTCGCTTTTCAGCTTTGCCCGTTCCATCGTATCTTTCATCTTGCCTTTTTCACTGGCCTTTGCCCTTGCTTCCAGCTTCTCATTTTCCGCCAACAGGTCATTGATTGTGACCTTGTACTTTTTCAGTTGCCCGGAGAAATTCTCCATCTGCGGGAACCACTTTTTCAGCATGGAGAGGGCTTCCTCTTTTTTCT
>CABULH010000016.1 GCA_902492455.1 uncultured Oscillospiraceae bacterium | reverse complement strand
AATCCATGTCTTCTTTTATCCACTTTTCTTTTTGCGAAACTTATTCTACATTATCAGCGTCCTCACGACGGTTCACTGTCGCTACCAACTTTTTATGTGATACGAGGGTTCAAATCCCCTTTAAAAAACGTTCGGATTCATTTTGTCTCGTTTTTACAAAAAGCCTTTGAAATCGTGTGATTCAAAGGCTTTTTCTTTTTCTGCGGTGCAGAAATGATCACGCGCGGACGGAGGAATAAAGTTTTTTACTCATACATAAAATTTTAATACCCAATAATAGGCGGTGAGATTTACGAAACGGGATTTATCGCTTTGGCATTTTGCGGGGTTTGCTTTGACAGCGCTCGGCGGAACGCTGCTGCATTTTCTGTACGACTGGACGAAGGGGAACATTCTGATTGCTCCGTTTTCGGCTGTGAACGAATCCACCTGGGAGCACATGAAGCTGCTGTTCTTTCCTCTGTTTATCTTCGCGCTGATACAGAACCGCTTCTTCAAGAATTACGAAAATTTTTGGTGTGTGAAATTAGTTGGAACTTTGACTGGTCTTGTGCTAATCCCCGTGCTGTTTTACACCTACAACGGTGTGCTCGGCAAATCGCCGGATTGGGTCAACATTGCGATATTCTTCATTTCGGCGGCGGGGGCGTTCCTCCTTGAAACACGGCTTTTCAAACAGAACAGTTTGCGGTGCAAGCGGCCATGGCTCGCCTTTGGAGTCATCTGCCTGATCGGTGTATTATTTGCGGTGTTTACCTTTGCCGCGCCGCGGATACCGCTGTTCCAAGATCCGATTACGGGAACATACGGGATATAAACAAAGCAAAATACCGATGAGGTTTCATTTGAGTTCTCATCGGTATTTTTATCTTTTTCCCGGCTCAATATAATCTGCAGTTCATCATACGACCAATGATGTTAGTATGGTGGCAATGCAGAAGCATTTTTTCACAAGTGTGTTTCTGCGGATTCTTTGTACTCCCGGGCATTGGGAAGGTCTTTGCATTGTATTGTGTGATCCCCAATCGCCAAAAGTCACGCTCAGCTCGCCTGTTCGGTTGCAAGCGCTCTCACGACAGCTCGCTGCCGCCTTTTGCGGTTTGCGCCTTGCGGCGCCGGAGATTTATTTTATCTCGCACTCCCAGATGTGCGGTCGGCAACCCATAAAGAGTTGCCGACCGCTTTTTGTTCTCCTCGCCGTCATGGCAGCATTTTTTCGTATCCTTTAACGCCGCCGCAGACTATAAGAGGTCGCGGCGGCGTTAGATTTATCTCTTATTGCATACAAGCACTGTATAAAAGCTTTCAAGAAGTAAACGATATATCCATAGTATATAAGGGGGATTATTATGGATAGAGAGACATTAATGCAGGAAGTAAAGGAAATCTACGCCGGCATCTCTCAACAGGAGACGCGGCAGCATTTTACCCAAACTAACAGCAATTCAAATCCGGAAAAGTATTATGAGGAAATACTCAATATGGTTCTGCAGGAGATCGCCGCCGGTACATTTGACGGGTTTCGCTCCGGCCGGGATATAGTGGAGGCCGTTTCAAAAGATAAACACAAATGGCTGTCGCAATGGAATGAATCCATGCAAGGGTAACTGTCAGCTCTTCATGAGAAATCATCTTTTTTCTCAAAGCATCCAGATCAGAGACCGACAACTCGTTAGGAGTTGCCGGCCTCTTTTTTCGGTTCCATTAATCCGTTTTCCTATTCCCCCAGGAGAAGCGCCCGCGGGGAAACCTCCCGCATCCATCGCCGTATCTCTCGGTGCCTGGGCATCCATCGGTCCAGCACCGCATAGAAAGCGGGGGAGTGGTCGGGATGGATGAAATGGGCCAGCTCATGAAGAATGACATAATCCAAGCAGAAGGGCGGCAGGGACAGCAGGGCTGCGTTGAGGGTGACCGTCCCCATACCCGCCGCGCAGCTGCCCCATCGGGAAGTCATGCGCCGTATCCGCAGCTGGGGATACGCCACCCCGTCCGCGGCAGCCAAAGGGTATAACTGATCCAGCCGTGCTTTAAAGGCGGTCGCCGCCTGCTCTGACTGCCAGCGTCGAAGCAGAGCCGGCAGCTTAATCGGATCGGAAGCCGTCACCAGCAGCCGTCCGTTCACCAATTCGGCGCCGGCCGGAGAACCGGTCCGCTCCACGATCTCCAGCGGTTTTCCCCACAGCTGGGGGCCGGATGCCGCCCCGGCTTCCCGCCGGGCTGCCGTCCGCTCCAGCGCCTGCAGCAGCCAAGCGCCCCGGGAGATAACGAACCGATCCGCCTGAACCGGAGAGAGACCGCGAGGAACGGAAACCGTAATCCGCCCGTCCGGCTGCACCCGCAGATTCAGATTCTTCACCTTCTTGGCCGTCAGCTCATACATGATCTCCCGGCCCTCTACCACGATCCGCCGTTCCATGTTCCAAGGATCCTCCAAAAAAACACGCGCCGCCGCCTCATCGGCCGCAGCGCGCAGATTCCAGTCCTGTATGATTTTACATGTTCTCCTCAATATAGGAGACCAGCTCGCCCACCGTGCGGATACGCTCGATCTCCTCATCGGGGATCTCCACATCGAATTCATCCTCCAGGGACATCAGCATATCCACCACGTCCAGGGAATCCGCGCCCAGATCGTCGGCAATGTTGGTTTCCGGCGTAATAGCGTCTTCCTCCACATCGAACTGATTGCTGAGGATCATCTTGACCTTTTCTAATACCATCTCGTTCATCCTTCCCAAAAAGTAATGGATTGGCCCGCCTCCGGGAAATGGACAGGAAAGCGGCTTTGTGCTATAGTAGTAACGGTCCCATGCGCAGGGGTACTCCCCTTACAGTAAGGTCCCTCCTGCGGGGGGAACCAGCTCAATCGGGATCACACCAAAATAGTATTAGGATTCCCACGATTTGTCAATGACCTTTTCGCAAATTCTTTGTAATTATTCTTCGTTGCGCTCCAAATTATTCCGGAAAGGAAGTTTTTTCGATGGATTTCTCCCGTTACGCCGTGATTGGTCATCCTTTGGGCCACAGCATGTCGCCCTTTATTCACCGCCGCCTCTTTGCCCTGCAGGGCCGGGAAGAGGATTACGGCAGCGTGGATATCGCTCCGGCTGACCTGTCCCAGAAGCTTCCCGCCCTGTTGGCAGAGACCCGAGGACTCAATGTCACCATTCCCCATAAACAAGCGGTGATTCCCTTTTTAACCCGGCTGGAGGGTCGGGCCGCCCTCTATCGTTCGGTAAATACCATCGCTGTCACCCCGGAGGGCGCGGTGGGCCATAACACCGACGCGGACGGCTTCCTCTGCGCCCTCAAAGCGGCGGGAGTCCCTCTCAAGGGGCGGGCGGCGCTGCTGGGCTGCGGCGGCGTAGGCCGCACCTTCGCCTGTGAAGCCGCTTTGGAGGGCTGTTCCATCGTTAATGCAGTCCGGGAAGCGGACCGGGAAGCCGCAGCGGCGCTGAAAGACTATGTTCTCACCCTGGCCCCCGGCACCGACTACACCATCGTCTCCCTGGATATGCTGGCCGGCCAAGGGGAAATCGACCTGCTGATCAACGCCACGCCGGTGGGAATGTATCCGCATGCGGATGCTGCGCCGGTGGATCAGGCGGCGGTGGAGCGCTGTGCCGCCGTCTTTGACGCGGTATACAATCCCCGGCGTACCCGGCTGCTGGAAATGGCTGCGGCGGCAGGCGCCAAAACAGTGGCCGGAATGCCCATGCTGGTGTGGCAGGCCGCTGTAGCGCATACCATCTGGTACGGCGCCGCTTTTCGGGAGAGGGATATCCAGGCGTTGGTAGCCGACGCCCAGGATGAGATGGAACGGCTGTTTCAGTAGGGAGGCCATTTCTATGAAAAATGTGATTCTCTGCGGCTTTATGGGCTGTGGAAAAACCACGGTGGGCCGTCGTTTGGCCGTTCTCACCGGCCGGCGGTTTGTGGATATGGACAGCTTTATCGAGGAACAGGCCGGCATGACCGTTTCGGAAATTTTTGATCGCTTTGGAGAAGAGGACTTCCGCCGCCGGGAACGGGAAGCGTGCGCCGCGCTGGCAAAGACGGAAGGGCTAGTGATCGCCGCCGGGGGCGGCGCACTGACCTTTTCGGAAAACGCCGCCGCCCTGGCCGCCACCGGTACCATTGTCTTGCTGGAGGTCTCACCGGAAACGGTGCTGCGCCGCTTGGAAGGGGACGATACCCGGCCGCTGCTTCGCCGGCCGGACAAGGAATCGGCCGTGCGGGAACTGATGGCCAGGCGGGAACCGCTGTATCAAGCCGCCGCTTCAGTGACGATAAGCGGGGAAGATGAGCCGGAGAATGTGGCCGCCAAAATTCATGAAATCTGCGGTTAAGCATGCGGGATTTCCGTGTAATTGGGAATTTCAAGAATTTCCTGTTGACAAATCCTCCTTCCCGTTTTATGATGAACAAGGAAAAAATCATGCCGGTATAGGCGGAGGTTCCTTTCATGCGGTTAACGGCTGACAATCGATTTAGCACTTATTGCTTCGGTCATTTTATGGGCCGGGGCTATTTTTGCTACGCCGAAAAATCGCATAGGGAACCATGACGCGCACGCTGACAGCCGGATGCAGCCGGATAACGGCCGATACTGTAATCTATTCAGGCGGAGCTCATGGTATGAGCCCCGCCTGATTTGTTTTTATAAAAAATTAAATCTATTCAATGACTGCCCGCCCAGGCGGCGGGTACGGAAAGGACAAGGATTCGTTATGATCATCGTACTCAAACCCGGCGTTACCCAAAAACAGGTGGAGGATTTCTCCGCCCGCTTAGCTAAACAGAACCAGGTCAAGGTCAACGCCTGGTACGGGGAGCACAGCACCGTACTGGGCCTGCTGGGAGACACGGCAGCCGTGGATATTGAGTCCATTGCCGCGCAGGATATTGTGCAGAGTGTCAAACGGGTACAGGAACCCTTCAAAAAGGCCAACCGCAAATTTCATCCCGACGACACCGTTATCGACCTGGGCGGCAATGCAGTAATCGGCGGCGGACGGCTGGGCGTTATCGCCGGTCCCTGCTCGGTGGAAAGCGAGGAACAGATTGAAGCGGTAGCCGCCCGGGTAAAGGCATCGGGGGCCGCTTTCCTGCGGGGCGGCGCCTTCAAGCCCCGCACCTCTCCCTACGCTTTCCAGGGCCTGCGGGCGGAAGGACTGGAGCTGCTGCGCCACGCCCGAAAGAAAACCGGCCTGCCCATTGTCACCGAAATCATGTCGCCCGCCCATTTGGTTCTATTCGAGGATGTGGACATCATCCAGGTTGGAGCCCGGAATATGCAGAACTTTGAGTTGCTGAAAGAGCTGGGCAAATGCGATAAGCCCATTCTGCTCAAACGGGGCCTGGCCAACACCATTGAAGAACTGCTGATGAGCGCGGAATACATCATGGCTTCCGGCAATGAACGGGTGATCCTTTGTGAGCGGGGTATCCGTACCTTTGAAACCATGACCCGCAACACCCTGGATATCTCCGCAGTCCCCATCCTCAAGAAACAGTCTCATCTGCCGGTGGTGGTGGATCCCAGCCATGCCGCCGGAATCGCCTGGATGGTGGAGCCATTGGCCCTGGCTTCCCTGGCGGCGGGGGCGGACGGCCTCATTATCGAGGTCCACAACGATCCGCCTCATGCTCTGTCCGACGGTGCCCAGTCCATCACGCCGGATCAGTTCGACGCTTTGGCGGACCGGCTGCGGTCGGTGGCCGGAATGTTCGGCAAAGAGATGAATCCCGCCCAAAAATAAACGACCGCCGCCCGTGCGGGCGAAGAAAGGCGATGACGATATGGATCGAATGGACCAATCGACCCGTCTGCAATCTCTCACCGTTGCCATAGCCGGTTTGGGATTGATTGGCGGTTCCATGGCCATGGCGCTGCGCCGCCACAGCGGCTGCCGGGTACTGGGAATTGACCGGGATCCCGGTGTGCTGCAGGCTGCCCGGGAGCGGAAGGCTGTTCATGCGGTAGGCGGTCCAGAGCTGCTCCGGGAGGCGGACCTGCTGGTGCTGGCCCTGGCTCCGGAAAGCGCTATCGCCTTTTTGCGGGAAAATCGCGCTCTGCTGCCATCGGGTACGGTTGTCACCGACGTCTGCGGAGTCAAACGGGCGGTGGTGGAAGTCTGCAGTTCCCTCTGCCGGGAGAGCGGCCTCCATTTTATCGGCGGTCATCCCATGGCGGGGAAAGAACACAGCGGTTTTTCCAATGCCGATGCCGGTCTGTTTCAGGGCGCCAGCTACATCCTCACCCCGGAAAAGGATACTCCCCCCGCGGCATTATCCCTCCTGCAGGAGCTGGCCTCGGCTCTGGGCTGCGGCCGGATCACCGTTACCACTCCGGATCACCACGACCGCATGATCGCTTTCACCAGTCAGCTGCCTCATGTGCTGGCCGGCGCCTACGTCAAATCCCCCCGCTGCCCGGAACACAACGGCTATTCCGCCGGCAGCTATCGGGATGTTTCCCGGGTAGCCACGGTGGATGAGAAGCTGTGGAGCCAGCTGTTTCTCCTCAATGCCGATCATCTGACGGAGGAGATCGACACCCTTATTGCCAATCTGACCGCCTGCCGGGACGCGGTGGCGGCAGGTGATCATTCCCGGCTGGAGGACGTGCTGCGCCGGGGTCGGGAAATCAAGGAAGGGCTGCTGGTCCCAATGGGACTCCCTCCGGATGCGGATTGATTTGAATATAACAGAGGAAACCGTTCTACTCGGCTTCCATGGCGGGCGGGAACAAACCTCGGCATGCATGGTTGCGGACGGAAACAACCGCATAATAAGGGGCTGCTTGGCTCCAAGCACTTCCATCGGAGGCCACCGCCATGATGACAGCAGTGAAATCCTGTATATTTTACAAGGCAGGGGACGGGCTGCCCTAGATGGCGAAGTGGAAAATTGGGAGCCCGGCATATGCCATTACTGCCCCAAAGAACATACTCACAGTCTGGAAAACAACGGTGGGGAGGATGTGATCTTTTTCGCCGTGGTACCCCGACAATAACCGGGAAAGGAAGATCATCTATGGAAACCATGCGGGTTAATACCACGCGCCCTTACGATATTTTGGTGGGCCGAGGACTGTTGGAGCAAGCCGGCTCCCTAAGCCGGGAGGTAAACGGCGGCGTGCGAGCCCTGATCGTCACCGATTCCAACGTTTTCCCCTTCTATGCAGGAAAAGCCGCCCGTTCCTTTGAAGAGGCGGGCTACCAAACCTCCGTGTTCACCTTTCCCGCCGGAGAGGAACATAAGCGTCTTTCGGTAATTGCGGAAATTTACAGCCGCTTAGCCGCGGGCGGCTTCACCCGGAAGGATCTGCTGGTTGCCCTGGGGGGCGGTGTCACCGGAGACATGACCGGCTTTGCCGCCGCCACCTGGCTGCGAGGAATGGACTTCGTCCAGATTCCCACCACTCTGCTGGCCCAGGTGGATTCCTCGGTGGGGGGAAAAACCGGTGTGGATATTCCCGAGGGCAAAAATCTGGTGGGGGCCTTCTGGCAGCCTGTTCGGGTAATCGCTGATCCGGATACCCTGGACACCCTCCCGCCGGAAACCTTCGCCGACGGCATGGCGGAGATCATCAAGGCCGCCTGTATCAAAGACGCCGCCCTTTTTGATCGGCTGGAAAACGGCGAGGCAGTGCTGCCGGAAAATCTGGAAGAAACCATTCTCCGGGCCATCGACATCAAGCGCAGAGTGGTGGAACGGGATGAGACCGAATCCGGGGAACGGAAGCTGCTGAACTTCGGTCATACCATGGGCCATGCTCTGGAAAAATACTATGACTACAGCACCCTAAGCCACGGCCGGGCGGTGGCGCTGGGCATGGTGCTGATCACCGAGGCGTCCCAGCGGCTGGGGCTGACGGAAAAGGGCACGGTAGAGCGGATCTGCGCCGCATTGGAACGGCATCATCTTCCCATCGCGGACACCGCCACCCTGGATGATTATCTCCCTGGCGTGGCGCTGGATAAAAAACGCAGCGGCACGGACATTGACTTGGCCCTGCTGAAAACCATCGGCGAGAGTTTCATCTACCGCCTGCCGGTTGCCCTGCTGGGAGGCTTCCTTCGGGGCGAAGAAATCTGATCAAAACCTCGCCGGATAACGCATTCCTTCTCTCCGGCCTGCCGTTTCCAATCTTCCCGGCCTGAACCTCTATCCTGCCGGGATCAACAGGAGGAGCCCATATGGAGTCAATTGCCCGCATCCTGCCCTCCCGCACAGCGGGAACCATCGCCGCACCGCCATCCAAGTCTGCCGCCCACCGCGCCCTGATATGCGCGGCGCTGGCAGGCGGGGGAAGGATAGACGGCATCCTGCCCTCCGCCGATATGCGGGCCACTTTGGGTGCTGTGGAAGCCTTGGGCGCCTCTTTTATCCACACCGGAAATCGGGTAACCGTTCATCGGGCGGCGGCACCCGCGGCCCCGGTGGTAGACTGTCTGGAAAGCGGTTCCACCCTGCGGTTTCTGCTGCCGATACTGGCGGCCTTAGGCATTCCCGCCACCTTTATCGGCCGGGGTCGGCTGCCTCAGCGGCCCTTAGGGGTCTATGCCGATTGTCTGCCGGCCCATGGAGTCCGCCTTCGCTTCCACAGCGGCGGCGGTCTTCCCCTGACGCTGGAAGGGCGGCTGGAAGGGGGACGGTATGATCTGCCCGGCGACGTGTCCAGCCAGTTTATTTCCGGTTTGCTGTTTGCGCTGCCCCTCTGCAGGGAGGACAGCGATATCTGTTTAACTTCCCCCCTGGAATCGGCGGCCTATGTCCGTATGACCCTGGACGCTTTGGCGCGCGCCGGCGTCCGGACGGAAGAAACGCCCCACGGCTGGCATATTCCCGGCCGTCAGACCTATCAACCCGCCGACGTGCAGGTGGAAGGGGATTGGTCTCAGGCGGCCTTCCTCCTGGCGGCGGGAGCTTTGGGCGGAGAAGCGGCGATCACCGGCCTTGATCCTTCTTCCGCCCAGGGGGATCGGGAAGCGCTGCCGCTGTTCCAGGCCTTCGGCGCCGATGCGGACTGGTCGGACGGCCTGCTCCGCTGCCGCCGGGCGGACTTGCACGGCATCGATATCGACGCCTCTCAGATTCCCGATTTGGTGCCGGTGCTGGCAGTGACTGGGGCCCTGGCGGAGGGAACCACCGTTATCCGTCATGCCGCCCGGCTGCGGCTGAAGGAAAGCGACCGGCTGGCCGCCATGGCCGACTGTCTGACCCTTCTGGGCGGCCATGTGGAGGAGCGGCCGGACGGTCTGGTGATCCAAGGCGTCCCCCGGCTGCAGGGCGGCCGGGTTCCCGGCTGCAATGACCACCGCATCGTGATGAGCATGGCGGTGGCCGCTCTGGGCTGCGAAGAGGCAGTGGAGGTCACCGATCCCTACAGTGTGGAAAAGAGCTGGCCGGGATTTTTTGAGGATTTCAATAGGATTGGAGGAAACGCCCATGTCGTCGACCATCGGTAACCGCGTGCGCCTTTCCATCTTCGGGGAGAGCCACGGCGAGGCCATCGGCTGTGTGCTGGATGGACTGCCCGCCGGGGAAGCCCTTTGCATGGAGGAAATTCTGGCTCAGATGGACCGCCGGGCTCCCGGCAGGGATCAGACCGCCACCACCCGTCGGGAAAGCGATACCCCCCGGCTGGTATCCGGTATCCTGAACGGCCGCACCACCGGCGCGCCGCTGGCCGTAGTGATTCAAAATGAGAATCAGCGTTCGGGTGACTACGGCAATCTGGGCCGGCTTCCCCGGCCCGGCCACGCGGATTATCCCGGCCATGTCCGCTACGACGGGTACAACGATATCCGGGGCGGCGGACACTTCAGCGGCCGGCTGACCGCCCCGCTGGTCTGCGCCGGGGCTATCTGCCGCCAGATTCTGGAGCGGAGAGGGGTGACGGTAGGCGCGCATATCCTGCGGATCGCGGCAGTGGATGACACGCCTTTCGACCCGGTAAACCTGACAGCGGACACCCTCAGGTCCTTGGCTGCCTCCGGCCCTCTGCCTTTGCTGGAGCCGGATAAAGGGCCATTCATGCGGGCGGCGGTGGAAGAGGCCCGGCTGCAGGCGGACAGTGTGGGCGGCATCATTGAAGCAGCCGCCGTGGGGCTGCCCGCAGGGCTGGGCTCTCCCATGTTCGACGGAGTGGAAAACCGGCTGGCGCCGCTGCTTTTTGGTATTCCCGCCGTCAAGGGGGTAGAATTTGGGGTAGGCTTTGGCTTCGCCGCTCTGCGGGGCAGCCAGGCCAACGATCCCTATGCCTTTGATAAAGAGGGCAATGTGGTCACCACCACCAATCATAACGGTGGCATCATCGGCGGCATTACCAACGGTATGCCTCTGCTGTGCCGGCTGGTGATCAAACCCACCTCTTCCATCGGTCAGAAACAGCAAACTGTGGATCTGGAAACCGGGCGGGAAGCGGAGCTGATTGTCAAGGGGCGGCATGATCCCTGCATCGTCCCTCGGGCGATTCCGGTGGTGGAAGCGGCGCTGGCCCTGGGTCTGCTGGACCTGCTGGAGAGCGAGGCCTGCACCCTGCGGCCATAAAAAGGAGAGAAGGACTGGATGATGGACGATTTAAAGGATATACGCAGGGAAATCGACGCTATCGATGACCAGCTGATTCCTCTGCTTTGCCGCCGGATGGATTGTTCCCTCCGCGTAGCTTCTTATAAAGCAGCCCACGGTCTGCCGGTGCTCAACGAAGAACGGGAGCAGCAGGTGCTGGAGCAGGTCAGGGCTGTCTGCTGCAAGGAGGGACGGGCGGATTATGCGGAAGCTGCCGCTCTGGTGTTTGCCTCCACGATGGATGTCTCCCGGGCATTGCAGCATCGGGCGCTGGGGGCCGGCCAGCCTCTGCGGGAGGCGCTGGAAGGGGCGTCTCGCTCCCTGCTGCCGCCGGAGCTGGCCCGTGTGGTTTGCCAAGGCTGTGCAGGTGCGTATTCCGATGAAGCGGCGGGCCGGATGTTCCCCTTGACCCGGGAAGCGCAACACCGTCCCATCTTTGTTTCCACTTGGGCGGACGTATTGGAAATGGTCCGTTCGGGACAAGCGGATTACGGGGTGCTGCCGGTGGAAAATTCCTCCACCGGTTCGGTAGGAGAAGTCTATGATCTGATTATGACCGGCGGTTTTTCCATTGCCGCCGCGGTGGAACTGCCGGTTTCTCATTGTCTGCTGGGGTTGCCTGGCGCCTCTCTGGCCGATATCCGGGAGGTCTGCTCTCATCCCCAGGGGCTGTCTCAATGCGCCGATATCATCGCCGCTCATGGCTGGCGGACAATTCCCTACGGCAATACCGCCACAGCCGCCAAAATGGTGGCGGAAGCAGGAAATCCCGCCTTGGCGGCTATCGCCTCCAGAAAAGCGGGTGAGATTTACGGGTTGAATATATTAGATGATTCTGTTCAATCTGTTGACAAAAATTGTACCCGTTTCATTGCCATCTCCTCCCGGCTCACCATTCCGGCGGATGCGGACAAGATCAGTCTGATTTTTTCACTGCCTCATACCACCGGCTCTCTCTATCGGGCGCTGGCACGGTTTGCCCTAGAGGGACTGAATCTGACCAAAATCGAAAGCCGCCCCATCCGGGACGGCGGCTTCCATTATGCCTTTTATCTGGATTTTGAAGGGTCGATTTCCCAGCCCGGTACCCGGGATTTGCTTTGCGCCCTGTCCGAGGAAATGCCCGCCTTTACCTTCCTGGGGAACTATCGGGAGCTGGGACACCAAGGAAGAAACGCCTGAACTCGAAGCAAAAGCGCGCTGCAGAAACGAAATGTTTCTGCAGCGCGCTTTCTTTTGTTTACGATTAGGAATTCCGCAGATTTTCTTTCAGCGCCCGCATGGTGTTGGTAATAATCTTCAGCTCCCGATGAGAGCAATCCGCCAGAAGATTTGATGCCTCCCGTTCAAACGGCCGCCGCGCTTCCTCCAAGCTGTCGCATAGCAGATCATCCACCGTTGTTCCCAACGCATTGGATATGCTCACGATAGTAGGTAAACTCAATTTGGTGGCGCCCCGTTCAATATGCGAGATTAGAGGGAAGGGGCCGTGTATGGAAAAACAATTTCCAAACCACACTGTCGGGGGTGTTTCTACGAGAATCCTTTTGATTTTGCAGCTGTCGATTGTATTGCTGCTATTGGCCGCGTGTGGCCATGGAATAAGATCCGTATGGCCTGATATGGGCATCAGTACAATTCTGCCCAAACCGGCTTCCAAAGAAATAAGAATTGATCTTAACCGCGAGGATTGTTTCAGGGCGGATATTTATGATTCTTCAGAAAAAGATTATCAGGCTTACACTGCCAACTGTCAAAAACAAGGGTTTACCGTTGACTGTGAAGCCGCTGCGGCCGAATATACCGCTTATAATCAAGACGGATTCAGGTTGAGAATATCCTATTTCAAATACAGCGAAAAATACTCCATTATGCTTGACGCGCCTAAGGCGAACGGAACTTTTGTTTGGCCATCCATTGGAATGGCCGCTTTGATTCCTGTTCCTAAAACAAATATGGGAACGATCAGTCTAGATTCAACCCGCGAATTTCACGCATATGTAGGCGAAACCAAAATAGACGATTACAATGCTTATATTCAGGAATGCATCGAGGATGGCTTTACCGTCGATTACAGTAAAAGCGAAAAACGATTTTACGCTCACAACACGGCCGGTGATTCTCTTTATATAGAATATCAAGGATTTCACACCATGTTTATTTCGATCTCTGCTACGGAGAAACCGGCGAGTCAGAAACAACCCCATCAGGAACCATTCAATGAATAGGCGAGGAAAAGGGAACCGATGATACCGGATTATCCCCAATCGTGGAAAAAGGTCCGTCGCGGTTAACCCGCAACGGACCTTTTATCCTTTTATCCGAACAAATCTCCCCACCAGCCGCCACCGGATCCTGAATCGGTAGGCGCGGTGGTAGTGGTGGGCGGCGGAGTGGTGGTTTCCACGTCGCTGACCCGCAGAATAATGGTATCGCCCTCCTTGCGGTTTTCACCCGCCAGCGGCGAGGTCTCCTGTACATATCCCTTGGGATAGTCGGAGATCTGCACCATCATCACTTCCACCTTAAAGCCCATTTCCTCCAGATACGCTTTGGCGTGCTCCATTTTCCAGCCCGCCAAATTGGGAATGGTCCGTTCCTCCGGCCCCGCGCTGATGACAATGCGGATTTCCGTGCCGTAAGCGGCCATGGACTCAGCGGCAGGCTCCTGGGATAGAATCGTTCCCCTTGCCTCGCTGCTGTACTGCTTGTATTCCACCACCAGCTTCATGCCGCCATTGAAACTTTTATCCTTGACATCATAATAGCTCTTCCCGCGGAGATCCTCCACGGCGAACATCTCGCCGGGAGACTGGGAGGCCGGTTCACTGGAAGCGGGGGGCACATAGGAAAACTCCGACTGCACCGAGGGGGTGGAGGATTCCTTTCCGGACCGGCCGAACAACTCGGGGAATACCATAAATAAAACGGCGAAGGCCACCAGCATCAGCACCACAAAGACGCCTGCCACAATGAGCAGCGCCACCTTGACGTTTCGGCTCTTATTGGAGGAGGGAGGAACATCTTCATCCTCTTCCTCCGGCTCTTCTTCCTTTTCCACCACCATAGGAGGCGGTACCGGCCGTTTGGGCTCCAGCTTCTCCTCATTGATCAGCTGGGTCACCGCAGGCGCGGCGGCCAGCTGATCCCGAAGCGCGGTCACCGTAGGCGTGCGTTTTTCCACCGGTACCTGCAGGGCGTTGAACAGCGCCGCGGCCACGTGATCCGGCATATCCCGGGCAATATCTGCCGGAACAAAAAGATCATCGGAGCTTCTGGCCCGAGTGGACGCCAGGGGAGGAGGATTGCCCGTTAAGGCACGGAAAATGGTGGCGGCCAACGCATATACATCTGCCGCCGCACCGCAGTCGGTATCGAAGCCGTATTGCTCCGGCGCCGCATATCCAGCCGCCAGCTGAGGCTTGAGGTCTGTATTTACCATCCGCGCCTTGTCAATGGCAAAGCCGGTGAGCCGCAGCCTCCCATCCGTGCCGATGATCAGCTGGCTGGGGCAGATGCCCAGATGGATGATCCCCGCCGCGTGCAGAGAGGCCAAGGATGCCATCAGCGGCATAAACAGCGGCCGCGCTTCCTCCCAGCGAAGGTGGCCTCCGGCCTGCTGAAGCCGGGTTTCCAAGGTGATTCCCTCGCAAAACTCGCTTACCGTGTAGGCGGTGTTGTTTTGTTCAAAGATATCATAAAGCAGGATCAGCGCGGGGAGGTCCCGCATTCTGGCCAAAGCCCGGGCATGATTGCGGAATTCGGCATAATAATCCTGATAGGTGTTCTCACAACCGGGAATCACCCGCACCTCTTGATTTTCACCGCGCTCACACAGAGTGCTGGGAAAAAATTCCCGAATGGTGATGGGCGCCTTCTGCACCTGATCAAAGCCGATATATACCACCGCATCGCCGCCGGTCTCCAGCACCCGCCCCACCGTGTACCGGTCGGACAGAACTGTGCGCACCGGCAGATAGGGCGCCGGATTTTCCCCGCCCGCGGGATAGCCGCAGATGCCGCAGGCATTGCGTCCTTCCGGCAGGGGATTCATACAGCCCATGCAAAGACCATCCGTTAACGACATGTCAAACCAACCTTTCGGTTTCCCGGCGCCGCTGCCGGTTCATTCATAAGATTCCCATTTTTTACCCTTTGGATTGTACTAGCAAACCCTGCCGTTGTCAAGAAACAACACAAGATTGTAACCTCACGTTACAAAGGTTTTACAATAATCTCCCTTTTCGACCCCTTTCGCCGGGGTTCAGCCCTCCCGCATTCGCTGAGATGCCCGCAGCTGACGAATATCCTGTCCCATAAACAGCAGCGTGCGATAGGATCCCACCACCCTGGAAGCGATTTGCTGGCCATACTTCTCCAGCAGCTCCGGCGGCTTTAAATTGGTGCTGATAATGGTGGGGCGGACTTCCAGCAGCCGGGTGTTGATGATGTTGTACAGACAGGAGGTGGTGAAGGGGCTGCCGAATTCCGTGCCTAAATCGTCCAGAATCAGCAGATCACATTCCAGCAGCATATCCTCGCTGTCTCCGGCCTGCCGGCCGAAATGCTCCTTTTCCAGCCGGTGCAGCAGCACCTGGGCCGGACCATACACCACACCGCAGCCCTTTTCCGTGGCAGCCCGGGCGATGCTTAGAGAGAGATGGGTTTTTCCCGTGCCGGTGGGTCCGCTGAACAGCAAATTTTCCGACCGAGAACCAAAGTTTGCCGCGTAATCCCGGCAGAAGGTCACCACCCCCTCCATCCACTGCCGGGGGGTCATCCCCGACCGGGGTTCCACCGGGGTTTCCGGATAATAGGAGAGCTGGATATCCTCAAAGCTGGTAAGCTCCATGGACACCATCCGGCTGAGACGGCGGCAGGCCTCCTCCCGCAGCAGCACCTGCAAACAGGAACAGATTTTGCCGCCGGCATATCCCGTATCGTCACAATGGGGGCAGACGTACCGGGGCTCAAAATCCCGAGCGCTTTCTCCTTCCGCCGTCAGCAGCGCGGCCAGCTCCGCCTGTAAAGCCAAATTGTCCCGTTTGATCCGTTCCACGGCCGCGTCCACGTCACCGCCATCCAGTACCGCCCGAGCCACCCGCACCGAACAGCTGGCCATAGCCGTTTCAATTTCCCGCACCCGGGGATATTTAGCGGTCATACGGTCCTTAAGGGCCGCGGCCCGATTTACCGCCTCAATACGGCGCTTCTCCAGCTCCGCCACAGCAGCATCATATACTTCCCGGCTATATCCCATTTTCCCGAACCTCCATTCCATCTCCTGTTCGTCTGCCTCTTCAGCCGTCCTTTTCCAGCGCCCAAATCTGTTTATCCCGTCGGAACAGCAAGCAGGTCAATTCACCCACCACCGCCAGCAACAGAAACAGCAGCGCGGCGCCTGACCCCTTGCCTTCTCCAAAAAGAAAACACAGCAGACTTCCCGCAGGCTGTGCCGCCATCAGCGGCTCACATACCTGATCCACCAATGCGCCGCCCAAAAGATATCCCACTGGGATGGTAAAAAACTGCAGAGTGTTCCGTGCGGCGTACACCCGGCCCTGCATCTCCACTGGTATGCGGCTGCGCAGCAGAGCGTTCATATTGGCGTTCATCACCGGGATCATCAGCCAGCCCAGCACCGCTCCTATGCACCAGACCGGCAAGGTTCTGCCCAATGCCAGCAGAAGATTTTCAATCCCCATGGAAAAGAGCAGCGCATTGCAGATTACCCGGACCCGGCTTTTGGGCGGACGGCAGAGAGACACCATCACACTGCCCGCCACATTCGCCATCCCTGTGCAGGCGTTTACCAGTCCCAGCGCCGTCTCGCCGCCGCCCCTGCGGGAAAGAAGCATGGCCGGCAGCGCGGCGTTATAGACGGAGGCTATGAGGTTGATGGCGGCCAGAAAAAGGATCAGATCCAAAATACCCCGGTTCTCCCCCAGGTATCGCAGACCGGAGCGCACGGAAGTGATCACCCTTTCCCGGCTTTCAGCAGCTTCCGGCCGGGGAATCCGAATGAAGAAGGCCAAAGAGAGAAACGCCGCGGCAAAGGTAAGCAGATCCATTAGAATCACCAGTTCCATGCCGCCGAAAACCAGCAGGGTGGATGCCAGCACCGGAGCCAGAATCGTCACCAAGGAATTGGACAGAGACTGCAGCGCTCCTACCCGCTGATACTGCTCCCGGGGCGCCAGCAGGCTCACCGCCACATCGGAGGCAGGCTGTTGAAAGGCGTTCATCAACCCATTTAGAGCATTGATGAGATAAAGATGGGGAATCCGCAGTTTTCCGGTGACCAGAAGCATCAAAACCGCCAGTGTGGTGGCAGCGGCCAGCGTATCACAAATCAGCATTGTCCGCTTTTTATCCCACCGGTCGCTGAAGGCTCCGGCGAAAATGCCCAGCACCACATAGGGCGCATAGGAGCACACGGAAAGCAGGGCGGTGGTAAGCGCCGAACCCTGCTGTTGATAGGACCAAACGATCAGCGCGAATCCAGTCATCGCGCTGCCGAGGCTTGAAAGAGCCTGTGTGGCCCAGAGAAAAAGAAAATTTCGCATGCCGGCAAAGGCTTTTTTCCCAGCCGGGCGCAGCTGTATACGTTTCATATCGGCTTTGCTCCTTTTATATTTCAGGTATAAGGATGCAAAGCCTGATCGGACGTTTATCTTTTGGTTATTCTTTGCTCCATGCCGTCAACGCCCGTTTCAGACCCTGCATGGAGCAACATCAATGCACAGCTGCATACCGCCATCTTCTTTCTATTATTGTACACTCTATTTGGAAGAATTGCCTTTATACACCGGCGCCCGGCTCATCACCTGTTCCATGTAGGCATCCATGTCCAGGGATGTCTCCTTCTGCGGTTTCTTCTTGGCAGCGGGCTGGCTGTCCGCCTTAGCCTTCTCCACCGTATCGATCCCGTCCAGATGCCAATGCTCCAGAATTTTATCGATGTAGCTGCAATGGACCTTGCCGATTTTTTCCACACACATATCCCGGGCCAGGCGAATCAGATCATCCTTCATTCGCCAATCCGCTATCCAGCGGTCCGCCATGGCTTTTTGCGTCGCTGTACCCGATTGGGGCAGCTCCAGCAGAAGGCGCACCTGTTCCCAGGACTGCCGCAGCCGCTCCTGGCCGCAGAGATGCGCTTCTGCAGCGGCGATATTGTCAATCCCATGATCTGCCCAATCCAGCGCTACCCGTTCCACATACCGCATACTGGTTTTACCGTCCGCCACCGCATATTCGATCACCATCATGATCACCTCGGCAGGCAAACCCGCCGTATCAAAGAGATACAGCAGGGTTTCCATATCCCCGGGGGAGATGGCTTTGCCCAGCCGGGCGGACGCGGCCTCCAGCAGATAGGAAAAATCCGGAGACTCCTTCTGCCGGGCCAGCACTTCCTTCATTTGCGGCTTCACCGCCGCCGGCCGGGCAGCCGGGCGGGAAGCGAGGGGCGGAACAGCCGTTGGTTCTGCCGGTTGTTTTACCTTAACAGGAGACGTCGTTTCTACTTTTTTCTCTTTTTCCTTGGATTTGTCCGGCGCCGCCTTGGTTTCGGTTTGCTCCGTTTCTCCCGCCGCCATCAGAATCCCTGTCTCCAGCCAATACTGTACCGCGTCGGCACAGTCCGCCGGTGAATAGCCAATAGCTGCCGAACAGGCCGCGGCATCAAAGCTTCCCCGGCCGGATCTGGCCAGCCAAAGCAGCACCTTCAGCTGGGTCGGCCCCGCCAGCCGGATATGCCGATCCGCTACCGCTGCCGGCAGCACAAATACTTCCGCCATTTGCTCCGGATTCCATCTATACTCCATGATCGCGTTTCCCTTCGCGTTATCTGCTTGCCAGTATTCCTCTCTCCGTCACCGCATCCGCCAAAGCGGCGAACTGCTCCAAACGCAGCTGTTCCGCCCGGGCGCCGGGATCGATTCCCGCCGCAGCCAGCGCCGCTCCAGCTTCCTCCTTGGTAATGCCCGCCCCGGTCAGCGCGTTAGACAGAGTCTTCCTCCGCTGACCGAAAGCTGCGCGTATCAAGCGGAAAAGGCAGGCCTCGTCCTTTACCGCACAGGCAGGTTCCCGGCGAATGCGCAGCTGCATCACGGCGCTGTCCACCTTAGGGGCGGGCAGAAAGCTTCCTCGGGAGACAGGAAACAGCGTCTTTGCTTCCGCATAATACTGCACCGCGAGGGTTACCGCCCCGCATTCCCTTGTACCGGGCTTGGCGCAAAGCCGCTGAGCGGCTTCCTTTTGCACCAGCACTGTAATGGTGGTAAAGGGCAGCCGGCTTTCCAGCAAACCCATGAGGATAGGGGAGGTGATATAATAGGGTAGATTGGCGCAGACCGCCACCGGCATATCCGGAAACTCCTCCCGCAGCAAAGCGGCCAGATCCAGCTTCATGGCATCGCCGTGAATCACCTTGACCGGTCCGGTATCCCGGAGGGTCTCTTCCAACACCGGCAGCAGCCGTTGATCCAGTTCCACCGCCACCACCTTGCCCGCCCGGGCCGCCAGTTCCCGGGTCAATACCCCGATGCCCGGACCGATTTCCAGCACTCCGGAGCTGCGATCCACACCGGAGGCCTCCGCCATCCGGGGACAAACCGAAGGATTGATGAGGAAATTCTGGCCCAGGGCTTTGGAAAACCGAAAATCATACTTATCCAGCAGCCGGCGAACTGCGCCGATGTCCGTCAGGTTTTCCACATTTCCTCACCCCTTTGTTGAAAAGTCTGCTTTAACTTAACTATCGTTTTCCCGTCCCATAAAACTCCGCGCCTTCATACGCATAGTCACCGAAAGGGCTGTCCCGTCCGGCAGGGCAGCCCTTTTCGGCGTCGTCACGTTTGACAGCGGTCTTTCTTATTCATTTCCCGTCTCAGGAAGGTTTGGCTCCTTTTCTGCCGCAGCCGAATTATCCTCAGTTTCAGCATCCGCCATATCCGCATTCTCCGTTAATTCGGCTGTTTCTTCCTCAGCATCTTCATGCGCCGCCCGAGCCAGAGATACAATCCGTGAACCCTCTTCCATCCGCATTACCCGCACACCCTTGGAGGGACGGCGGCACAAACGGACTTCCGACGCCCTCATCCGGATAATGATTCCGTCGGAGGAGATCAGAATGATATCATCATCCCAATCCACCACTTTGATGCCGGCCACATTGCCGAAATCCTCCGTATGATAGTTGGTGAGACCTTTGCCGCCACGGGATTGGACACGGTAGTCGGACAATTCGCTGAGACGGCCGTAGCCGGTCTCGGTCACGGTCAGCAGAAGGCCGCCTTCACGACAGACGGACATACCCACGACCTCGTCGCCTTCACCCAAAGTCAATGCCTTCACCCCGCGGGCGGTGCGGCCCACCACCCGGGCGTCATTTTCGTCGAAGCAGATGGCCATGCCCTTGCGCGTGGCCACAATCAGCTTCTGATAGCCATCCGTCATCCGCACCCAGGCCAATTCGTCGCCCTCATCCAGATCAATGGCAATCAACCCGTTTTTCCGGGCGTTGGAATAGGCATTCAACCTGGTGCGCTTGATGATACCCGCGCGGGTAACCATGCACAGATAACGATCATCCTCAAACTCGGATACCCGAATCATGGCGGTGATTTTTTCTTCCGGCGCCAGCGGCAGCAGATTGACGATGTTCATCCCTTTGGAGGTGCGGCTGCCCTCCGGCACCTCATAGCATTTGAGCCGATAGACCCGGCCGCTGGAGGTGAAGAACATCACATAATCGTGACTGGAGCAGAGGAACATGGTCTCGGTGACGTCCTCATCCCGGGTGGCCATGCCCATAATGCCCCGTCCGCCCCGCCGCTGCGTTTTATACACATCGGCGGCCTGCCGTTTGATATAGCCGAAGCGGGTCAGCGTAAGGACGCATTCCTCCACCGGGATCAGATCCTCAATATCCACTTCGCCGGAAACGGCCGAAATATCGGTACGGCGCTCATCGCCGTACTTGTCCCGCATTTTCAGGCACTCATCTTTAACGATGGATTTAATTTTCCCCTCGTCAGCCAAAATAGCCTGCAACTCGGCGATGCGGGCATGAAGGGAGGCCAATTCCTCTTCGATCTTCTGCCGTTCCAGGCCGGACAGCTGTCCCAGACGCATCTGCACGATGGCCTGCGCCTGTACATCGTCAAATTGAAACCGTTCCATCAGCCGTTCCTTGGCGGCCGGCACATCGGTAGATGAGCGGATGATATTGATGACTTCATCGATAAAATCCACCGCTACCTTCAGCGCTTCCCAGATGTGGGCGCGCTCCTGGGCCTTGCGGAGTTCGAAACGGGTACGGCGGGTGATAACCTCGCACTGGAACTTGATGTATTCCTCCAGCATCTGCTTAAGGGTGAGGACCCGGGGCACGCCATTCACCAGCGCCAGCATGATCACGCCAAAGGTGATCTGCATCTGGGTGAAGGCAAACAGCTGGTTGAGCACCACTTGAGGATTTGCGTCCTTTTTCAGATCGATAACCACCCGCATGCCTTCACGGGAAGAGTGGTCCACCACATCATGGATCCCTTCAATCCGTTTTTCGTCCGCCAATTCGATGATGGATTTCACCAGGTTCAGCTTATTCACCTGGTAGGGAATTTCAGAGATGACGATCCGGAACCGGCCGTTGCCGTGCTCCTCTATATCGGTCCGGGCGCGGACGATTACCCGGCCTCTGCCGGTGGCATATGCGGCCCGGATGCCGGCGTGGCCCATAATCACACCGCCGGTGGGGAAATCCGGTCCCTTGATGCAGTCCATAATTTCCGGCAGCTCCGCCTCCGGCTGATCGATCAGCAGACAGATGGCGTCCACCACCTCACAGAGGTTGTGGGGCGGAATATTGGTGGCCATGCCCACCGCGATACCAGTGGAACCATTAACCAGCAAATTGGGGAACCGAGAGGGCAGTACCACCGGCTCTTTCAGACGGTCGTCATAGTTGGAAGTAAAATCCACCGTTTCCTTTTCGATATCCGCCAGCATGTCCAGGGTCATCTTGCTCATTCTGGCTTCAGTATATCGATAGGCGGCAGCCGGATGGCCGTCGATGGAACCAAAGTTTCCGTGGCCGTCCACCAGAGGATACCGCAGGGAGAAATTCTGAGCCAGCCGGACCAGCGCGTCGTAAACGGAAGCATCGCCGTGGGGATGATAGCGGCCCAGCACGGTGCCTACCGTGTCGGCGCACTTGCGGTATGCCTTGTCCGGTGTCAGGTTATTCTCATGCATGGTGTAGAGGATGCGTCGATGAACGGGCTTGAGCCCATCCCGCACATCCGGCAGGGCGCGGGCTACAATGACCGACATGGAGTAATCCAGGAAACTTTTCTTCATTTCCTTCTCCAAGTCGACCGGAATCACCTTCGCCGGTACTTTCTGTTGTTCTTCCATTCTGCGTCAAGCCTTTCCGTGCCCGTCCAGTGGCACATTGTGATTCATGATTCTGGATTTCTGTCAATCAAGCGGATTCTTCTGTCCATCCGTTGCGCATCAATTTCCCCAGCCGTTGGGACCGGAGAGATTGAAAGCCTCCTGCAGCGCAGCGGGATCCTGGGCGTCTTCCCAGTAGATAACCGTCTTTCCATAGGGTGTTTTCAATTCCACGCCGTCGGTGCGCAGCTGCTTTTTGATATAAGCGTGGGGGATAAATACCGTTACCCCCGCCCGACGCCAAGCCATACCGTCACGGGTAAAGGCATAAGCCATTTCCCGGTCAACCGGCTGATATTTGTTCCGCCGTATTGCTCCCGCCAGAGCGAGGATTCCAACCACCAGCAAAAAGCCAATACACCAGCAAAGCAGCACAAACAGGGCGATATCTACGGTAAAACTGGGGGTGATGGCGAAATTAACCGACAGATACAATCCCAAAATGGTGAACAACGGCACCAGAATGGGCATAATCCGCCCCAGTCCTGCGTCGATGGTTTTCCCGATGGAAATTCCCGGATCCACTGTGCGCACCACCGTCCGAACCTCATCGTCATTGCGAATAGTGGGCAGGGGCATGGGAAAGGGGGCGCAGGGAACAAAAGGTTCTTTTGTTCGCCGGAAGCCCGGCCCCACCCGCTGCATCAGAATATGATTGACGGTCCGTCCGTCCTGCGGAGTCAAATCTTCTGCCCGCCAAACGACAGTACCGCCCTGACCCACCAGGATCAGCATATCCGAAGTCTCCCACAGCACCGCTCCCAAAAATGGCACCACGCTGCGGCCTCGGGAGGATACCGATTCCACCCGGTCATGATAAATCTCCAGAACAGATTCTCCATTCCCGGCGGCTTCGGCACAGGCATACGCCTCCCGAATGGCGCGGCCACGTCGGGCGGACAGCACTGCGGCCAGAATGCTTCCCGCCGCCTCCGAGGCTGTTGCCAGGACAATGGTGAGTATAAAACCGGAGGTTTCATAAGCATTGGACAGAAGAATGGTTATAATGCCCAGTATAAAAGCCAGAGCCAAAGCAACGATTACAAATCCTGTTACCAATCCGCTTCCCAATTGGTTCAGCCTCTTGTATTGATCCGGTGTGACCCGCCGGGAACCGGTGACCATCAGCGGCTTTGTCAGATCTGCCGGCGGCGCGTAGACCGGCCGGGAGACAACATTGTAAACCGGAGGCTGTCCTTGGGGCGGATAAACCGGGTATCCCCTTCCGCCTGCCGACGGCTGAGGCGGATAATTGGGCTGCTGATAGGGCTGCCCATACCCAGGGCCTGCCGGCGATTGCGGGGGCCGGTCCTGTGGAACCGGTCTATAGCCCCCCTGGCCATAAGAGACCGGCTGATGATATGGCTGTGGTGATCCATATGGAGGGATCGTCTCTTGCGGAGGCGCCGCTGGCGGGGGATAGGAAGGAGCCGCCGGTGGCTGAACTGCCGGGGTATTCTGCCCATTATAACCGGAACCCGTATAGTATACAGTGGTTACCTGCTGTCCCTGCAGCGGATAAGCAGCGTAGGGATTCCCCCCATAAGGCGCCTGATAGGGCGTTCCTGCATATCCGTTTACCGCCGAGGGATACACGGATGCCGGCGGACTCTGTTCCGGACAATACGGCGGCCTATCCTGCCCTGACAGATTGCCGGGAATATTCGCCGTGACATGCATCTGGGCGTTCGCCTGCAAATTTTGAAATTGCGTCTGCGGTTGTTGTGGCTGCACAGGATTTTCTGACGGACGATTCATTTCCGGTCCGCCTTGTTCATTGGGATAATCTTTCCAATCCACACCGATTCCCCCGCTTTCCTTTGTTGGTTAATATCATTATTTCGTATCTGTATATAGCTCCCCTTGCTTCAATTCCGCCGGGTTCCCGGCCGAATATGATCATCCACTAAATCCTTCAATCTGTCCATGTCGGGAATACAGCGTCTGGGTATCCGGACGAAGGTATCCCGGGCGGTAAATTCCACACAGCTGGGCCGCGCCACCGCCCTTTTTACCGCATCCCAGGGTATCCGTCGTTCCTCACCGTTTCGTCGGCGCAGCAGCAGTCCATTTTCTGTCAAGACCAGTCGTAAGGTCATGTTCTCTTTCGTTAAGCCTGCGGTCAATTTTTTCGCCCGCAGCCGGCCACCCTCCACACTCAACAGATATACCGCAGACAGAATGCACACACCGATGGCGATGCCCCATAATACACCTGCTGCCAAGCCGCAGAGAACGCCTGCGATCACTGCGAACGCACTGTAGAAAGGCAGCCTCTTTAGAAATGTGCGCAGCGCCCGGTCGGCCAGCAGCATGTAAAACTCTTGACTCGTGTACTGTATCTCCAATGTCAGTGGTTCTGTTTCTCTGTTGTTGTCGTCGTCTTCCTCCAACACCATTTTTTCTGCCTCTTGGCGAACAGCAGGAAGGAGGGGGGAAAAGACTTTTTGATTTTCCCCTTTCACTGCATTTCTGAGCCGCTGCAGCAATACAGCGGCATTCTCCCGACTCAGATAACGGGCGGGAATTACAATGGCCCTGCTGCCGGGTGACAGGATAACCAGCATATTGCGGCTTTCAATCATAGCGGCCCTTTCGTCCAGCTGAATAGCAACCGCGCTGGAACTGCCGGTTTTGCGAATGCGGTTTTCCTCCAGCTGTACACGTCCGGCATAGCGATATCCCTGTTCAACCGTGCGGTCATAAGCCGTTGCCGCTCCCCGCCGCAGATGTCCGGGCAAACCGGCCAGCGGCCCTCCCACCAACAGCAGAAAGATCAGCATCATCAGCACGGCCGCCAGACTCACCTGTCCAAAACGGAGCTTTTGCAAAACCAGTATTCCAATGGATATCACCATCAGGAAACCGCCAAAAATCAGCATCTCCCGATAATGCCGCAGCACTCCTTTGGTCTTAGCCACCAATAAATTGAACTCAATGTAATCTTCCCGGCTTAGATCCACCGGGAAATCCAATGTATATCCCTGCTCCCTCTGCCAGGAAGGAGGTACAGGATTGACTTCCATTTGCAAAGGGCCACCTACTTTCCACAAACCACCCCAAAAATCCGCCCCTCAGCCCAAGGGTTGTTCTCAACCGTTGGATAGGGCTATGCCGGTCACCGGCCGCTTTTCCGACCAGGCGCCTCCTGTTCCAGCAATGCCAGCAGGGCGTGGTCCTGATCCTCATTCATCAGCCGCCGGGGAATCATCACATGGCATTCCCGGCCGAAGGATAAGCTGTAAAGATCCGCTGACCTTTGCCAGCGGGTGGCCAGACGCAGGGGGAGTTTTCCTTCCATCCGGCCATTTTTCACATGGACGCTGTCACCCTCAAAGGTGTACAGATTCGCCATGCGCAGTTCGTCTTTCTCATCATATTCCCGGGCGGCGGCAGCCCGGTCCAGAATCGGCGCAATCAAACCGTCGAAGCAGACAAAAAACAATCCCAACAGCACCAGACAACCTGCGGCAAAAGGAGATAGGGAAATGGCGTCCCCGAAAAACAGTCCGGCTATCCCCATAGCTGTCAGCAGCGCGCCTACTGCCGTAGGCAGAGGCAAATTTCTGCTGCGGGCTTCCTGCTGAATGCGGGCAGTGGTCTGCACATATTCATCCTTGGTTAAAAGCACACTGAAAGCCAGCGTTCCGCTTTTTTCCTGCTTCATACCGTTACCTCCCGTCTCCCAGCTTGTCAGAACAGCCAGCTGCGCATCACCCGGCGGCGCCGGATAAAGGTCAGCCGGAGAAACTCCAGAATTTCCTCCCGCTTTTCCGTTGGGAGACAGCGTTTAGGAATTACCAGCTGCCGCTCTCGATCCTTAATCAGTATCACCAGATCCGGTGTTTCCACACATTCCCGGATAAGAGCATATTGGTCATACAGTGTAAGAGTGGGTGTAACGGTCACAGCATTATCCGCATACAACCGCACGGTAGCCGGCTGCAGCAATTCATCAAAAGTGACGAAATCCGCTGCCGCCCGTTTTCGCACGCCGCCCGGCTCCACCCCAAAAAACAGGATCAGCAGCAATGGGCAGGAAAGGCACATAACCACCGGCACCAAAATGGTAGAGGTTGCCTGAAACCAATTCATAGTCAACATTCCCGCCGCCAACAACACCAGAGAAACCACCACCACTAAGGGCGCAGACCGCAGCGCACCGCTGCGGCGGGCGCCGATCAGCGCCGCCGCGATATATTCTTTCTTCTCCAATTTTACCTCGAACTCCGCGCGGGGCGGCGTTTCGGTCTGCATGGCGTCATCTCCTGTCTGCGTTTATCCGCATTAAAGCCTTTCCAGCCGTCGGACGGCTTCCCGCCACTGCATCTCATCCGCAGAGGCGCGGCGGGGAAGAAAAAACATCTGCATCCCCGGCAGCTCACAGATCATCATGTCCTCATATACCCGCACGGGAAAACTGCCGTAAGGAAAAACCGTTTCCGCGTTTTCACCAAAGGCGATGCCTTCTTCATCCATATGGACTGTCAGTGTTTTCTCCCGGGCGGCGATCTCCCGCGCTTCGTAACGGAAGCGCAGAGAGGGGACAATCCACAACACTGCGATCAGAGCACAGGCCAGCACCGCAATGGTAAGAGATCCCCATTCCTGCATTCCACCGCCGAAAAAAGCGATGATACAGAACACGGCTACCAGCCCCAGCACCGCTGTCTGCAACCAGTCCCGGGTGGGACCCGCCCGTCGGACGCCGCTGCGCCGCAATCCGTCGTAGATCTCATCTTCCGTCAGCTGATAACGCCACAGCGCTGTAAATGTGCCTTCCGCCGGCTGTTCCATCTTCTCACCCGCCTTTTCGGCTTACCGATTATCAGATATCCAGGTTGCTGACATATTTGGCGTTGCGTTCAATAAATTCCTTACGCGGCTCCACCTTGTCTCCCATCAAAATGGTAAATGCCTCGTCCGCCGCGGCCGCATCCTCCAATTCCACCTTGAGCATGGTGCGGAAGGCGGGATCCATGGTGGTTTCCCACAATTGTTCCGGATCCATTTCACCAAGGCCCTTATACCGCTGAATATCAGCATTACCGCCAAATTCAGCGATATAACGATCTCTCTCCTCATCGGAGAAGGCATAACGCACCTGTTTGCCCTTGGAAACCTTAAACAGAGGCGGCTGGGCAATATAGATATGCCCCTCGTCTACCAGCGGCCGCATATAACGGAAGAAAAAGGTCAGCAGCAAGGTTCGGATATGAGAGCCGTCCACATCGGCATCGGCCATAATAATCACCTTGCCGTACCGGAGCTTGGACAGATCGAAATCGTCTCCAATCCCACAGCCCAAGGCGATGACAATGGGAATCAGCTTCTCATTGCCGTAAACCTTATCCAGCCGGGCTTTTTCTACGTTGAGCATCTTGCCCCACAGGGGCAGAATCGCCTGGAAATTGCGGTCCCGGCCCTGGATGGCCGAGCCGCCGGCGGAATCTCCCTCAACGATATACAGTTCTGTGCGTTCCATATCGCTCCAGATGCAGTCCGCCAGCTTTTCCGGCATGCGGGTGGAGGAAAGACCGCTTTTTTTTCGCGCCAATTCCCTGGCTTTCTGGGCCGCTTCCCGCACCCGGGCCGCATTGATGGATTTCTCCAATACAGCCTTGGCCACAGACGGGTTTTCCTCTAGGAAGGGCACCAGCTTCTCGTTCATCAGGGTATTCACCAGCGTCCCGATAGCCGTATTTCCCAATTTGGCCTTGGTTTGTCCTTCAAACTGAGCGTCCTTGAGTTTTACGCTGATAACTGCCGTCAAGCCCTCCCGTACATCGTCTCCCTTGAGATTGGCGTCGTTATCCTTGAGCATACCATGCTTGCGGGCATAATCGTTCAAAATGCGGTTGATGGCATTCTTAAAAGCCGTTTCATGGGTACCGCCGTCCACCGTGTGAATATTGTTGGCAAAGGAAACAATGCTCTCATTATAACTTTCGTTATACTGCAGAGCCACCTCCGCAATGGAGTCCCCGTCGGTGGTAGAGATATGAATCACCTGGGGATGCAACACCTGATTTCCCCGGGTCCTGTTCATAAACTCCACGAAGGAGGAGATTCCCCCCTCATAACAATATACCTCTTCCACTTCATGTTCCGGATCACGCCGGTCGGTGAGGGTGATCTTTAATCCCGCGTTGAGGAAAGCCTGCTCCCGCAGCCGCTTCTGCAGCACTTCAAAATCATATTCGGTGGTTTCGGTAAAGATTTCTGCATCCGCTTTAAAGCGGATAAAGGTACCTGTATGCTCGGATTCGCCGATAACCGACAGCTCGTTAACCGGTATGCCCCGTTCCATCCGCTGGGCATATACCTTTCCATCTCTGGAAATTTCCACTTCCATCCATTCGGACAGGGCGTTAACCACAGAGGAACCCACGCCGTGGAGACCGCCGGAAACTTTGTAGCCGCTGCCGCCAAATTTACCGCCTGCATGGAGCACCGTCAGCACCACCGTCACGGTGGGGATGCCCAGCTTTTCATTGATACCCACCGGAATGCCGCGGCCGTTATCCCGTACGGTGATCACATCACCAGGCAGAATTTCCACTTCAATATGGGTGCAGAAGCCCGCCAGCGCTTCATCGATGGAGTTGTCCACAATTTCATATACCAGATGGTGCAGGCCTTTTGGTCCAGTGGAGCCAATGTACATACCCGGACGCTTCCGGACAGCCTCCAGCCCCTCCAGTACCTGGATCTGGCTTTCGTCATAGGGCTTGTTTTCCGCCCTCACCATGCTGTTTTCCAGTTCCTGTTCCTGCAGCTCTTCTTCTGTACTCATTGGATAATAACCCTCCGTCGGCGCATCGGCGCCCTTTTTCTCATTGCCTGTGTGCTTTCTATCTTTCTGCGCTACCCTATATTGGCGATTCCATCCATGAATCCGGTCCGTTTGCACAAGGTGGTTGAAGATATCTGCGATATATAAACAGTCTCCGTACCATCCTCATCCACACAAACCACAAAGGACTTGGGCAGTTCCATAGAAACATTGAATATCCGGCCGCCTTTTTCCGCGTCGGTCAAAAATTGCCGGCTGTGTTTGGAGATAGTGGAGGTGTCCATATCAAAGATTCCTACAATCTCATCCAGCCGGACCACCGTATCCTGTCCCAGATGCAGATACACTCCCTTTTCCTCCCCATTGAATCAAGTTTCCGGCGTAATGATTCCCTTCTCCACACGGAACAGGCTGCCGCCGGTGAGGCGCAGCACTGCCGCCGGTTCACAGCAAGTGATAAACACCTGCCACCCCTCTATATGATTGAGAACATAATCCTGCCGGTTTACGTCCAGTTCACTCATGACGTCATCCAGCAGTGCCACGGGCTGTTCCCCCGTGACTTCCTTCAGCAGCGAGGCCTCAGCCATTTTCAACGCCAACACCGCTGAACGCTGCTGGCCCTGGGACCCGTAAACCCGGGCGGCCAAGCCGCCGATGCCCACATGAAGATCGTCCCGATGAGGGCCAACCGTAGTGAATCCTGCGGCAATATCCGTCTGTCGCCGTTGCCGCAGCCGTTCCTCCAGCTCCGCCGCCGATCCGCTTTCTCCACCAGAAACCATGTATTCTAATGACAATGTCTCCCGGCCGCCGGAAAGCCCGGCATAGATTTCTTCCGCCGGCCCGGCAATCCGCCGGCAATAAGCGGTTCGGGCTGCCGTCACCCGGCTGCCGTATTCTGCCAGCCGCCGATCCCATATATCCAGCAGATCCGGATCCGCTCCATCCTTCCGAATTGCCTTCAGCAGCGCGTTGCGTTGAACCAAAGCCCTCTGATACTCAGCTAACGTGGCTATATAACCCGGCCGCAGCTGGCAGTAAGCGGTATCAATGAATCGCCGCCGCTCCTCCGGTCCATCCTTAATCAGAGAAAGATGTGAAGGAGAAAAAACCACGGCACAGAAGATCCCAGCCAATTTGGAGGCGGTCGGGAGGGACAGTCCGTTCAAAGTTGCGATCCTTCGTTTTTCAATGCGGATAGCTGCTTCCTGCTCCCTTTCCTGGGCGTGAAAAGTCATGGATAGGGACGCTCCTGCTCCGTCAAAGGCCGGCAATTCCGCGTCCCGGGCTCCCCGAAAGCTGCGGCCGCCGGTAAAAAGCCAGATGGCTTCCAGAAGATTGGTCTTTCCCTGGGCGTTATCACCGTGAAGAATATTGACGCCTGATCCCGGACGAAAGCGGCCGGACGTCAGATTCCGGAATCCTTCTGTCTCCAGTTCCCGGACGACCATGCCTTATCCCGCCTTTCCGATCCGCTGTCCATGCCTTTACCAGGCGGTTTTATTCACCCTCCACCACAACGGCTTTTCCGCCGGCCTTATGGCAGATACGGTCGCCGGGCCGCAGTTTGCGTCCCCTCTGGGTACATATTTCTCCGTTTACCAGAATTTCACCGGCCTGCACCATCTGTTTGGCGCCGCCGCCGGTATCCGCCAGTCCCGCCAGTTTCAGCAGAGCATCCAGCCGGATAAATTCCGTGTGTATTAGTATTTGTTGTTCCATCATTTTTTCAGCCTCACCGGCAGCACCAAAAACAGAAAGTTCTCTCCCACAGCCGGCAACACCTTCATGGGGGACAGCGCGCCGTTGAGCTCAATGCGCACCTCATCTGTCTCCGTGTTTTTCAAAGCGTCCAGCAGGAAGCGGCTGTTGAATCCCATCTCTTCCTCCTGTCCATCGATCTGCACATCGATACGGTCGTTGGCGCTGCCCAAAGGCGTGGTACAGGAAAGATTGATATGATTATCCCGGAAATCACAGATCAGAGGAGATTTCAGCCGGTCGTTAATTACCAGGGAGGCTCGTTCCACCGCATCCATCAGTTCCCGGGTTTTCACCCGTATGGTGGTGGTCGCCTGCTGGGGAATCGCTTTGCGATAAGGAAGAAATTCTCCGTCCAGCAGCCGGCTGATTACCGCGTAGCCGTCGATCTCCATCACGATATGCCGGCGCCCCACCGCCAGAGACAGCGGCGTCTCCTCATCCTTCAGCAGCTTGAGAACCTCGCTCAGGGTTTTTCCCGGCACCACAAACTGACTGGTCTCGGTACTGTGAATTTCCTCACAGCGCATCGCCAAGCGGGAGCCGTCCACCGAAACCACCCGCAGGCTGTCCGCTTCTATTTCAAAAAGAGAACCGGTGTGTACCGGCCGGGCATCGGTTTGCGCCACGGCGAACAGTGTTTGCCGAATCATGCTTTTAAGGGTATTTTGGGGAAGCGTAAAGCCAACGCCGTCGCTGACCGAAGGCAATTCCGGATATTCCGCTGCGGCAATGCCCATAATCGAAAACTCCGTGATACCGCTGCGAATCTGGGTATTGAATTTATCGTCGGTGATTAATGTCACCTGTTCGCCCGGCAATTTACGCACAATTTCTCCAAACAATTTGGCCGTCAGCACAATCTCTCCCGGCTCCTTCACCGCCGCCTCAATGGTGGTGGTGATGCCCAGATCCAGATCATAGCCCGCCAGAAAGAGAGAAGAACCTGTCGCCCGCAGCAGGATTCCCTCCAGCGCCGGCAGTGTGGATTTACCGGATACCGCTCGCTGTACATTTCCCACAGCTTCCAACAGAGCTGCTCTGTCACAAACTATATTCATATGTCTGTCTTCCTTTCCGGTTTTCTTTTTTAAAAACCCGGTTCTATTTCATTTCAACACTGCATATGCTTAATTTGGAAGGGGATTGTCCATTTCCCATGTCTTAAAGAGAAATGAATTTCTTTATTTCAGTCGTCTATAGTAGGGGCTGTGGAAATGGTGGAAAGGATTCACAAACCCTTGTTCCAGGCTGAAAAGCGGACAAGCTGTCCGCGGAAAACGCTGTCGAGAAAAAACGGAAAAAGTGGAAACCGTGTTTTTGTGTTCACCGACTGGTGTATTTCTGTTTGTGGAATGTGAAAAGACTGGTGGAATTTCTGTTTTCGGCTGAAGCGAACTTTCCCCCGTTTCCAGTTGAAAGACGGTGTCTTGTGGAAGAAAAGACGGTGAAAAGACAGGGGAAAGCGGTGAAATCATTATTGAAAAAAACAAGTGTCCGTTTTTTCCACAGATGAAAAACAGCGGGGAAAGGGTCTATTTTTCACTGATGTTTTTGATAATATCGTTTACCATGCCCTTAAAAGAGGGATCCTTCTGCATCCGTGCCTCCACCTTTTGTATCGCATAAACGATGGTGGAATGGTCACGGGTACCGAATTCTTCTCCAATGGATTTCATGGGCAGGCCGGTGATGCTGCGAACGACATAAGCCGCCACCTGACGGGCTTGGGAAATGGGAGAGGATCTTTTCGTGGAGCGAATATCTTCCGGAGTCACGTTCATGGTACGGGCTACTTCAGTAATGATTCTCTCCACCGTGATGGGCACCGGCTGGCTGTCGTTGCGGATATCGCGGATGGCGTTCTGTGCAGTAAGCAGGGACGGCTGATCGCCTGCCAGCAGATATTGTGCCCGCATACGCTTGACAGCGCCTTCCAGCTGACGGACGTTGCTTTTCAGCTGATTGGCAATATATTCACAGATATCGTCGCTGATATGCAGATCCAGCAGCTGTGCCTTCCGTTTGATGATGGCGATCCGGGTTTCCAGATCCGGGGGCTGAATATCCGCTAATAGCCCCATTTCAAAACGGGTGCGCAGCCTTTCCTCCAGCGTGGCGATTTCCCGAGGCGGCCGGTCGGAGGTCAGCACAATCTGTTTGTTCGCCTGATGCAGCGCGTCAAAGGTGTGAAAGAATTCCTCCTGGGTGCTGACTTTGCCGGAGATGAACTGAATATCATCCACCAGCAGCACATCCACTTGGCGATATTTGGAACGGAATTCCGCCGTCTGACCTTTTTGAATGGCTTCGATCAGCTCGTTGGTGATATATTCTCCTTTGGTATAAATGATCCTGACATCAGGGGTATTTTTTTGAATCTCATTACAGATGGCGTAGAGCAGATGGGTTTTTCCCAGCCCGGATCCTCCGTATATAAATAAAGGATTATAATAACCGGCCGGTTTGCTGGCCACCGCCTGGGAAGCGGCATGGGCAAATTTGTTGGAGGAACCCACGATAAAATTTTCAAATGTGTATTCCTGATCCGATGATCTGCCGGCGAATAAGTTGCCGTCGTCTGCTGCCGGGGCGGGTCTGGAGTCCCGGTCCTCTTCGCCGGACCGGATGCGCAGACCCAGGGGAATGCCCATCACCTTTTCAAAAGCTTCACGGAATTTAGCCGCATAATGTTCAGTGACAATCTTCTTCTGGAAGTCTGTGTGGACATAAACCACCACCTCGCCATCTTCAATGGATAACGGCTCAATGCAGGTGATCCATACATTATAAGCCACCTCGCTGATATCATCCTGATTGTGCAGATATTCCAAGATGCCGGACCAGACTTCCTTGATGGTTTCCATGAAGCAAAAACTCCTTACCTTATGCTTGCAGCCGCCGAAAGATTATTTTGCAGGGCGACAGAACCCCTTATAAAGGCTTACGTTTAATTGTAGCATACTCCTTCCGCTTTTTCAACGCTGTTGGCTTGAGAAAATCAAAAAAAGGAAAAACCTTAAGAATAAGGAAAAAAGCGAAAATCGGCCGTTTAAGGCCCTTTATGGGCATGTGATAGGTAAAAAAGCAGTTTGTCAAAAAAATTTGTCACAGAGAAAGAAATAAATAAAACCGCTATATGTTGTGGTTTTTATTAGTACATCCACAAGCCTAAAAAATTATTTACCGGTAAAAGCCTTTGCCTATGCTTTTTTATATTGACTTTTTAAGAAGATCTGTTATATAATATAACCTCGCAAGGCCTCGGCCTTTAATGGTTGTCCGAAAGGGGGATGACGGATGCTTCGCACGTATCAGCCGAAGAAACGGCATCGTAAAATGGAACATGGTTTCCGCAAGAGAATGGCTACTGCCAACGGCCGCAAGGTGCTGGCTCGCAGAAGAGCAAAGGGTAGAAAACGTCTTACCTATTAAAAGGGGCCACCATCGTGTGGCTCTTTTTTGTAGGCAGACCATAGGCGGACAGGGACGCGGGGAACAGGATGGGATGCAGGGATGAAATTTGCCGTGCTCAACACGAATAAGGATTTCCGAACGCTGTATTATCGCGGGAAATCCCAGGTTCATCCCTTGCTGGTGACCTATGTACGTAAAAACCGCATTGGCAAGCCCCGGGCGGGCATCACCACAGGTAAAAAGGTGGGTAATGCGGTTGTTCGCAGCCGATGCCGCCGAGTGATCCGCGCCGCATATCGGGAACTTCTGCCCCACATTCACGGGGGATGGGACTTTGTGTTTGTCGCCCGGGGTAGGACCGCCGCCTGCAAGAGTACTGAGCTTCGGCGGATCATGGAAGCGCAGCTGAAGGCCGCTGGAGTGCTACCAAGATGAAAAAGCTGCTGATTTGGCTGATTCGGCTGTATCAGCGTGCCATTTCCGCGCACTCGCCGCCCTCCTGCCGATTTACACCGACCTGCTCGGCTTACGCCATTGAGGCGATCCAGCGGTTCGGGGCCATTCGGGGGACCGGCCTCGCGGTATGGCGTATTTTACGTTGCAATCCTTGGGGCGGGCACGGCTATGATCCGGTGCCCGAAAAAAAGCCGCGGCAAAGAAAGAACCGGCAAAGACGAGAAAAAGAAGATTCCTCACAAACCACCGATTTTACTGACCATTAGATAGGGGGACGTTCCTGTTGGGAGCTATTTTTGATATAGTCGGCATACCGTTGGGATATGTGCTGTCGTTTATTTATAGTCTCATACCCAATTATTTCGTGGCGATTTTTCTTTTCACCTTTGTGGTGCGTGCGGCCACCTTCCCCCTGTCACTGAAGTCCCAGAAAAGCCAGGCGGATCGGGCAAAATTGGCTCCCCGGCTGGAGCGTATACAGAAGAAGTACGCCCAGGACCGCCAGAAAATGGCAATGAAACAGCAGGAACTGTACGAAAAAGAGGGCGTCAGCATGACCGGCGGCTGTTTGCCGATGGTGGTGCAGATGATCATTCTTTTCGGTATTATCTCGGTGATCTACACACCTTTGAAGAATCTGGCGCATATGCCGGATACGGTGATCAACGCTTCGGTGGACGCCATGCAGAACCCGCTGCTGGAGGATGGAAAGACTGAGGATAAAAATGCAGGTAAACTCCCCCGAAATGATTTTGTCGGCTATTATAAAGAACTGCGGATGATGAAGAATCTGGAGGCCTACAAAACCGATGTGTTGGCAAACATCGAAAAGGTGGCTCCCGGTGAATCTCAGAAGTATTATGATGAAATGATCAAGCTGCGCGGTCAGTTTGATTTCTTTGGCAGAACGCTGCTGGATAATCCCTTTGACGGCGGTTTCAAGGGTATCAATATCCTATGGCTCATTCCTTTGATTTCCGGTCTGACCGCTTTGGCTTCCAGCGTGATCTCCATGCATTTCACCAAAATGTCCATGGGCGCCAATCAGCCTGGCCAAGGCTGCTCGAACACCATGATGCTGGTGATGATGCCCGCTTTCTCTTTGTTCATCACCTTTACGGTGCCCGGCGGTGTCGGCGTATACTGGATATGTTCCAACATTATTGCTGTGATCCAGACGATTATTCTTAATCATATTTATAATCCGGCAAAAATCCGTGCACAGGCGGAAGCGGAGTATGAAGAGCGGCGCCGAAAGAAGGCTGAGGATAAAAAGCGGCTGGCGGAAGCCCGGAAAAAGGAAGAAGAGGAACGGGTACGGGCGGAAAAAGAGGCGGCCGCAGCGGCGGAGCAGGCGCGGTTGGATGCCATCGCCGCGAGAAAGAAGCCGGTGGCCGCGTCCAAAAACCCCAATAAGATCAAACGCCGGGAGGGTCAGAGCGGACAGGATGACCAGCCGGAGGATGATAAGGAATCAGATCTGCGGCAGGAGACAGAACCGGTTGCCGATGAGGAGAATGTGGACGCAACAGCGGCAGAAATATCGGATACAGATAATCAGCAATAAAAGACGGATTGCCGCCTGCTTTTCTGTCTGACGGAAGAGAATGTAGGGAAAGCAGGCTGTCATAAAACCGACATGACAGAGTGGAAAGGACTGGAAAACGTGCTGAAAGAAGCCATCAAAGAGGCGGCGACCATAGAGGAAGCCACTCAGGCGGCAGCGCTGGAACTGGGCGTTCCCGTCGAGCGGATGCAGGTGGAAATCCTGCAGCAGCCGCAAAAAAAGACCTTCGGCCTGTTCGGCGGCTGTCCCGCCCGGGTTCGGGGTTATGTGGAGGAAACTGCCGCGACCACTGCAGCCGCTTATCTCAAAGATATTCTCTTCGCTATGGGTTTTGAGAAGGTGGATATCGAAATTAAGGAAGAGGAGAAGGGCTGCCAGCTATCCCTTTCCGGAGACGAATTCGGTTCTATCATCGGCCGGAGGGGAGAAACCCTGGATGCTTTGCAGTATTTGACCGGTTTGGTAGCCAACCGGGTTGACAACAGCTATTATCGTGTGACCATCGATGTTGGGAACTACCGGGAAAAACGAGAAGAAGCCTTGCAGGAATTGGCGAGGCGCATTGGAAATCAGGCTTCCAAGACCGGCAGGCGGACCTCTTTGGAGCCTATGAACCCTTATGAGAGACGCATCATTCACACCACGGTGCAGAGCATTGAGGGTGCGACCTCCTGGAGTGTAGGCAGCGAACCGAATCGTCATGTGGTAATCGGTCCATCCGATGACAATCCCAACAAAGACAAAGCCAGTCGTTCCTCCGGCGGCCGAGGCAAATCTGGCGGTCGGGGAGGCCGCGGCGGTCAGGGCGGAAAATTCAGGGGAGAACAGGGAGAACGGTCCGAACGACCGGAGCGTGGTGAACGTCCGGCTCGGCCCGAACGGGGACGCCGTCCGGATGTGGCCCCTGAGCGGCCGCCTCGTCAGGTAAGAGAATTCATCCCCCGCAGTAATCCACTGCCCACGGCTGACGGCGCTACGCCGCCTTCCAAAACGCAGTCGGAAAAGGAAAGTTCCGCTACACTGTACGGACGTATTGATTTATAAAAAAGAGGGAGGCCAACGTGGCCTCCCTCTTTTTTATAAGGAAGTATTGTTCATAAGCAATTTCTTCAAATGCAGGATGATAATTAAAGCATTCCCAACAGCGCGGCAAAAAGAAGAAGTATTGCCAGACCAAAAAGATTTGCCAGGGTAAACCACAGCAGATATTTTCTTGGCTGGGCCTCTGGCGCCTTGAGATAGAGCCTTAGAGAGATCAAACTGGCAAGAGAGGCAATAGGGGTGCCCAATCCCCCGATATTTACACCAGTCAAGAGACCCTGCCAGTTTTCTGTAAATTCCGAGAGAAGAAGCGCTGCCGGTACATTGCTGATGAACTGACTTGTCAAAACAGCGGTAAGGCCGGAACCGGTCTCAGTAAGGGAAGTCAGCACTTCCCGCACCGCCGAGATGCGGCCCAAATTGCCGGCAAAAATAAAGAAAAAGAAAAAGGTGAACAGCAGCCCAATATCTACCCGGCGAAACAGCTCCCGGTTAAACAACAAAAGCATCAGCGTTACCAGAATAGTAAGAACCGCTACCGGCAGCAGATGAAACACCGTTAGAAGGCATAACACAAACAATGCTAAATAAAGCAGCAAACGACGCTTGTCTGAGATGCTGACATGTTCCAGAAAACGCACTTCAATATGTTCATTGGGAATACATAAACTGCAGGCGGCCAGTAAACCGGTGAGACTCAGCAGTGCCGGCGGAAGAACGGTGGCGAAAAAATCCATGGGCGCAATACTGTACCGGGCATAGAGATAGAGGTTTTGAGGATTGCCTACTGGGGTCACCATACTGCCTAAGTTGGCAGCAAGCGTCTGTAGCACCACCGTGGGAATGAGATAATGACTGCGGCCGATTTGGGATAATACCATGATGGCAAAGGGAACAAACACCAGCAAAGCAACGTCATTGGTAACCAGCATGGAACAGAAGAAAGGCAGCAGCACCAGTGCTGCTGTGAGCAGACGCAGGGACTTTCTGCCGGCCAATAACCGCTGAGCCAACGCGCCGAATAAGCCGCAGGCCTGCAGCCCGGCAACTACCGCCATCAGGCAGAAGAGCAGCCCCAGTACCCTCCAATCCACAGATTTCAGGGTTTGGCCATCCGGCGGCACAAAGAATAACGAGATACCCGCGCATCCCGCCGCGATCAGACAGACCGCCTGTCCACGGACCCAGTTAAAAAGCCCACCCCATAATTTACCGGCTTTCATTTCGACTCCTGCTTTCTGATTGCTCATACTTCCTGAGTATAGCACAAACGTCTGCAGGATGCATCAGAAAATTTTCAGATTCTGTCGGCAGATGACGGGGATCTTGAGAAGAAAAGAAGTATCGTTGTATCCAAAAAGGATAATATATAATCTGTTTTACAAAATGGATATTTTGGACGGCTTATAAGGCGGTATCCGGTTCCAGATTTATCACTACAAGTTCCGGAGGATTGAAGATGCGGGGAAGAGAATCCCGCATCAGACCTCGGCTGACGATCATCACCGCATTGTTTTCCAGCTGATACAGACCACCGGCGTAAGAGGGAAAGAGTCCTTGATCCGGGGCGAAAAGACCATTGACCAAACCAGGAATTCGCACCTGTCCGCCGTGAGCATGGCCGCAGAGAATCAGATCAAAACCGCAATGCTGATAGTCCGCCACTCGTTCCGGACGATGAGACAGCAAAAGGGAAAATATAGAATCATCCCGGGAGTCCCCGCAGTTCTCCAGCTGTTTTCTCCAGCGGGTGAGGTCACCCTGACGGTCATCCCGGCTGAGACTGGGATCATCTACGCCGCCGATGCAGAGATCCTGTCCGTTTAAGTTTGCGATATGGGATTCTCCTTCCAACACCGTCACATTATAGGAGCGAAACATTTTTTTAATTTCTTCTATTTCTCCGGACCAAAATTCATGATTGCCGGCGACATAGTAGCAGGGATATACGCTGCCGATCTGTTCCAGCAGCTCCCGGATCCCATCGTGAGGAATATGGTCATCGGCCATATCTCCGGTCATCACCACTGCGTCTGGCCGTTGTTCAGCCAGCAGTGCCGTTAATACTGCTTGTTTTTTGCCATAGCGGGTGCTGTGCAGATCGCTGAGATGAACCAGCCGCACTGGCCGGGTGATTTTTTTGCTTTTTATGGTGTAAATTTTTAAAGTCAATTCCTGCTGTGATGCGATAGCAAAGGTTACTGCCAACACTGCCGCAGCGGAAAGCAGCGCGGCGGTTCTTTTGGTTTTCTTAGTCATAGATGTTCAGCCTCCTTTGTTGACTGGAATCACTGGGAGAGAGTATGCCGGCTCGCCAAATAGTTCCGGATCTCTTGTTGTAATATACCAGATAATCGAACTCACATTGCCGGCATGATTATCCGGAATCTTGGCGAATTCCTGAAAATCAGTGGTCTTAAAATATATACTTGTTTATTGCTAGATAGGAGAAGTTTTTCCACCCGTACAGGCAGCTATGCCGCGATTTCTTTATATCATCGCCATATAGAAACAATCAGGTAGGATTATGTGGGAGAAAGTAGAAATAAGATTGGGCGGTATCTTTTTAAAGGAAGACCCGCTAATGGCGAACGCTGTCAATAAATAAGTCACCAATTTATTTTAAAACAAAAGGTAAAATACATTATTATATTCCTTATAGTAATAAAACACCCCTTACGGAAACGAAGAAGTTCCGCAAGGGGTGTTTGCTGCAAGCCTATTCAGGCTTCCTTTTTCATCAAATCGCGGATTTCCTCCAGCAGCAGGACCTCAGCGCTTTTCTCCGCCGCCTTGGCAGCGGCAGCTTCCTCTTCAGCTGCTTTTTTAGCCGCTTTCTCCGCTTCCTCTGCCGCTCTCTTTTTGGCGGTCAGTTTAGATACAAATTTAATCATCAAAAACAGACAGAGTGCTACGATAAGAAAGTCAATAACGTTTTGGATAAACGCACCATAGGCAATGGAAGCGTCCTTAATCTGCAGAGATAATGCGGAAAAATTCAAGCCGCCTAGGATCAGACCAATCATAGGCATCAAAATATCGTTGACAATGGAAGTAACGATTTTACCGAAAGCGGTGCCCATGATGACGCCAATGGCCATGTCCAGAACATTACCACGCGTAATGAATGCCTTGAATTCTGCTAATGTCTTTTTTCCCATTACAACCATCCCTCTTCTTTGATACAGACGAAAAACAGCATGCCACATGTCTATCCGATGATATTTTATCATAAATCGTCTTAGAGGACAAGATACAAAGGGACATAGGCATATAAAAACTATAAAAGACAGAGCAAAATTATAAAAAATAGTGTATAAAAAATATTTACATAATGGAAATAATTCAGTATGATGGCGATGCTGTCATCATCTAAAGATGGGCGCTATCTTATTTTAATCGGGGGGAAGCTATTATGAAGAAGTTGTCCGGGTTGCTGGCAATCGTCTTGTTGCTGTCAATTATGTTGACGTCTTGTAACCGGGATCCAAAGGAAAGCGGGGGTGATTCAAGTACGAACAATCCTGTAAGTATGGCTGGACCTGACGAGAATGCCGTTGATGCCTTGGATTTTAGCGGAGTATTTGATAATGATTTCTTTGAAGGCTATGAAAAAATGGATCTTGACGTGAGTAAATCCTACTATACGTTGTTATCGGTAGCAAATCATCTGACATGGAGTATACAGGTCGGCGGTACGACAGCGGGTTCCGCTTTGACGCTGACTCCTTTCGTCCATAACATCGGACAAGTCTTTGAAATCCAGGAAGTGGAGGGCGGGAATATCGTCTTGAAATCCCTGGCCACAGGACTGGTTATTGCAGCAAAGGATACCGAAGAGGGCAGCGCGCTGCAGTTAGAGGAGTATGCCGAAGGCGCAGACAATCAGTTGTGGAGCAAGAAAGCGGCCACAAATGGCTATTTTACCCTTTCCAATAAGAAAAGCGGCAAAGCGATCAGTTCTGCCAACACAGCCGGACTGACCCAAAACGCTGCGGATGGCAGCACCGCTCAGGAGTGGGAAATCGCGCCTATTGATGTAAAGGAAATGGTAGACCCTGCTGTTCCGGACACCGGCAGCAAGGAAAATTGGGCGAAAAATGCCATTCGATATCCGGAAGAGGGACAATTGGTTGGTGCCGGCCCCATTTATCTGCAGTGGTATCAGAATAAGGCCATCGGCGATGTGCGGCAGTATGAGGTAGTATTTGATGAGGAAGAACCTGTCATCATTGCGCCGAGCGACGCCAGTATTATCGGATATGAATGGTATAATGTTCAAGTGGCGAAGCACACCGTGACGGTGACAGCGGTATTGCAGGATGGTACCCGTGTTCCTACCGATAAACGCAATTTTACGGTGACGAAAAAAGGTATTGGCTGGGGTACGCTTCACCGGATAGAAGATATGCAGCTCTCCTGGTATTATAACTGGCACAGCGTTCCCTCTGCCGGTATGAGTCAGAATGTGGAGTTTGTGCCAATGATCTGGGGAAACTCCGCGGATTTGGGATTGGATAAGCTGGTGAAGCAGGGATATAAAACGGTGTTGGGATTCAATGAACCCGACGCTCCGACCCAAGCCAACGTGACGGTGGAGGATGCGGTCGCGGCTTGGTCTAAGTTTACAGAATCGGGTCTGCGTCTGGGTTCACCCTGTACGGCAGCCCATGCGCCGAACAGTCTTTATTGGTTCTATCCCTTTATGGAGGATATTCGGGATGCGGGAATGGATGTTGATTATGTCGTGATGCATATGTATTATGATCAGACGGATATCGACGGTTTCCTGGAGACATTGGATCTGGCCTGGAAAATCTGGAAAAAACCCATTTGGATTACGGAATTTGCCCTGGCTAATTTCGGTAACGCGAGTCCCTGGGGCGGCGGGGTAGGCGATCCTGCGGAAGCCTATGCGTTTATGGAAAAATTGCTGCCTGAGCTGGATAAGCGGGAATATGTGGAACGGTATGCTTGGTATCCCTTCGGAGCAGACGATCCTTATGGCGGTGTATCCGCTCTCTTTGATTATAGCACCGGAGAACTCACCAAACTGGGTGAGCTGTATAATCAAATGGGATTGCCGAAGTAAAGTATAATGCGGTCACCAAAAATAAATAATTTAAAAGAGTAAAGGGAAAGCGCCGTAAAACAAAATGTTTTACGGCGCTTTTTTTTGGCACCCCCAGTAGGAATCGAACCTGCAACTAGCCCTTAGGAGAACAAATCATAGCTCTCTGCATGGTCCGTCTGGTGCGTTGGGATGTGCCAAATTCCTTGATTTACCGCGGTTTTTGCCGGATGACGTTATCTTGCCGTGATGCTCAATATCATGTGTTCCATAGCTTTTCCCAGCGTCCAATTAGCAAAATATTAGCAAAAGCAAAATCTCGGCTGTCCAAGAATGTCCCTCGTTGGGTATCGCTATGTAAGTTAATCATAACAAATCCGACCCTAAAAAATCAAGGGTCGGATTTGTTTATAGGGTAGAATTAAAATATCTTTGGAGAGGATGTCACAAGTCTTCCTGGCCAGAATACGATTTTATCGTGGATTGGCCAAGTCGTGACCGAGTAAACCCCATCAGTTGAAAAGGATTTCGGCTATTTCTTATCATAAGAGCCGATGTGTACACATCCGGCTCTTACTATAAGTAACTATAAGTATGAGAGACAGTTTCAAATTATGAGACTGTCTTTAGCTATGCCAAGAAGGAGGAATGCCCCTATGAAATGTCTGCTCAAATACCAGTGGGTCAAGCTGCCCAGAACCCACCTGCCCCAGGGCAAGGGGCTCATGGGCTATTGGGCCAGACTGGCTTCCAGGGCGGCATTTCGCAAGGGACAGGTCCGCTATTGCGGCCATGTCAATGATGTCATGCCCGGTATGTGGTCTGGGGGCGTGGTGGGACTCAAGAGCATTCTGGGCGTCAAGAACCGCACACGGGCGCTGGAGATCATGGACCGGCTGCAGGAACTGGGATATATCGAATACAGCCTGGACACGGCCACTAAGAAGCAGAGCTACTATATCAAGGACTGGGTCGTCAAATGCTCCGGTGCGGAATGCATGGACGGAGCTGTCTACACCACCGAAGGCTACGGCTTTCTCTGCCTTCCCCGCAGCATCACACAGCGGCTGGCGGAGCAGAATCACACATTTGAGGAATCAGACGCATGGCTGGATCTCTGGTGCCATACCACTTGGCAGGATCCGCGCAATGCGTTTTCTTTTTTTGCGCCGGCCGTCCAGTACGGCTCCTATGGCGCCGCATTGACTTTGGAGACCTTGGGACAGCGGTGGAACTGGGAAAAGACAAAGGTATGGAGGTTTTTCAAAAAGCATGGGGATGCCTTCGCTCTGTACCGTCTGCCCGGCGCCTATGGCTGTCTCGTTTTTAATAAACTGTACCCGGCAGGTACAGAGGTTTCACTGCCCAGCTATGCAGAGATCGAGCGCATAATTGGGCAAATACGCATTTCAGCCGGGAATACGCATATTGCGGGGACGGATAACCTCAGGCTAAACAAAATGATCCTCTGGTATAGCCGGAGCATCGCTGCGCAGCCGGAGCTCCAGTCTGGAGAAACAGCGCAGCAAGGCCGCGTTGCACTTTCGGCCCCTATAATACGCGCGTATCTTTCTCTGTGTTGGAATTGTAAGAATTGTAGTTATGACTGCGGAAGGTTGAGTAGTACATCCCCAGCCGTTACTGCGAATCACATACGCGGGCCCTGTGCCCGATGCTACAACGAAAAAGCAAAGGAGAATCCCCATGAGCAAACATCAAGACAGCGCGAATAAGGCGCTTTATGAGCAGCAGGAGAGCCAGCTTTCGGCCCAGTCCTCTGCCTTTATCAACCTCTTGACCAAACGAGGCATTTTGGAAGACCGCGAGATCGACAACGACCGGATCCGGCAGGCGCAGAAGGAGAAAAAGCGGAATATGTATCACAATACCCTCCTGCTCCTCCAGCATTATCGGAACATCGTCTGGGCGCTGGAGTGCTTTCCCGCAACCGTTGCAGAAGAACTGGATCACCCGCTGGGTGACCTGGATGCCTTGCTGGACAGGATGGATCTGGAGTTTGGCATGAACAACCGCAAGCTGGAGAGCCGCATGGAGAGCGTGCGCAAATCAAGACTGCTGCTGGATCGGGTCAATGAGGCGCTCAGTGTTCTCAAACGAAAACCGGAAAACGGTGCGAAGATGTACGAGCTGATCTACCTGACCTACATCGCCCCGGACAAGTTGAGCCACACCGACCTGCTTTACCGGCTGGACATCTCATCCCGGCACTATTACCGGCTTCGCCAGCAGGCCTTCACAATTCTGTCCATTCGGTTGTGGTCGGCACCCGCCGGTGAGGTGGATTCCTGGCTGGAGGTGCTGACGCTGCTGGAGAGTATCTGAGCGGAAACGGGATGGCGGAAAAAAGGCGGAAAATTGGCAAGGTGTGCGCCGATGACATGGGAATGGGAAAATGTTAAACTGATAGCGTCCAATAGTAGGACCGGACACAAGAGTCGCCGTTTCATGGAGCTTTTGAGCTTCTTCGGAACGGCGTTTTTTTGTGCCCGGAAGATGAAAACAGGAGGTAAAGACATGTCAAAGCAACTTGTTTCGGGCAAGCAGCGGCGCATCAGGGAACTCTACTGGTCCATGGTCGGCGCTGCCTGCGCACTCATCATCTCCGTACAGCCGGTGATGGCGGAGACGATCTGGGATCGCTTTTCCGCAATCATGCAGGACATCTACGGGCAGCTGGTCGCAATCAGTACCATCGTGGCGGTGACCGTTGCAGCCATTGCGCTGATCGTCCGTATGATTTCCCGCAACCAGCGGGCGGTGGATGAAGCGACGAGCTGGCTGAAAAGGATCGTTGTCACTTGGATTGTCCTGAACACGCTGGGTTTTATCGTCGCCTATCTGCAGCCCCTCATCTCCGGCGGTCAGTACACAGGCTAAATCGGCGAAAGGACCAGATGGGAGCTTCGGCTTTGAGATGGAAATAGACACGGCTGGCTGCCGTGCCTATGACCGTAACTATATTGTAGGAGGTGATTTATTATCTTAGACTGGATTTTTGAAGGCATCGTCACCTGGATATCGAGCATTGCCTCGCAGATCATGGATGCGGTATCCGGCATTTTTCTGGGCGCTCTCGGCGCAGACATGACCGCAATGGAGGAATACTTCCCCTTCATCACTGCGGCCTTTGACATCATGCAGTACACCGCATGGGCGGTGCTGTTTTTGATCACCGTCTGGCAGCTGTTCCGTGTGTTCGGCGGTCCAATCACCGAGGCTGAGAACCCCTGGCAGCTGGTAGCCCGCAGCGCCATCTTTGCGCTGCTCATCGGGTATGCAAAGCCGATCTTCATGATCACGCTGGACATCGCCCGCGCACCCTACACAGCCCTGATGGACTTGACCATGACGGCGGAGGACTTCACCTTTGCGGGCGTTGAGCAAGTACTCACCAATGGGCTTGTGACGCTCGTATCCACAATCACAATCGTCGCTCCCATACTGGTTCTGATCCTGCTCATCGCCCTTGGGTGGAACTATTTCAAACTGCTTTTGGAGGCGGTCGAGAGATATATCGTGGTCGGTGTGCTCTGCTACACCTCGCCCCTGGCCTTTGCCATGGGCGGCTCGAAAGCAACGAATCAGGTATTCAAAAGCTGGTGCCGCATGGTGGGCTCGCAGCTCCTGCTGCTGGTACTCAATGTCTGGTTCCTGCGAGGTTTCAACTCCTCGGTGGGTCAGTACATCGGCAACGGCGGCGCATTAAGCTCCGGGCAGGGCTCCATATTTCTCTGGCTTTTCTGTGCGCTCGCATTCCTCAAAACCGCGCAGAAGTTCGACTCTTACCTTGCGGCCATGGGGCTCAATGTGGCGCAGACCGGCTCCAGCATGGGTATGGAGCTGCTGATGGCGGCGAGAGTCATCAGCGGCGTCGGCCATGGGGCTCGAAGCGCAGGAAGCGTTTTCCGCGGCGGGAGTACGGCGACCGGGACCGGTGCGGCGGCAAGCGGCTTTGCTGCAGGCTTTGCCAGCAAATTTAAGGGCAACTCCTATGTTCGTGACGCCGTTGTTGACGGCGGCACGCGCATGGGCATGGGCGGCAGCGTCGGCTTTGTCGGACGCGCCTTCGGCGGCGTTGCAGCCAGAAACGGCGCTACGCTCACCGGGGAGTCAATCTCCTCTGTGGCAGCCCGTCCTTCCGGCGTCTCCGGCACCATTGCGGGCGACATCGCTGACCGCAGCCTGGGCAACTATATGCCTCAGCTGAGCGGCCACTCTTTGAAAGACACGCAGATCACCGGCGGGCACATCAGCACAACGACCACCGGCGCCGACGGAAAGAGCAGCAGTGTGGAAATGTATAACGCTGCACAGTTTGAAAAGCCCTCTGCGCCTCACTCCGTGGTCACGGCGTCGGATGGCAGCACCTGGTATCAGATGGCCAGCGGCGAAGGACGCGGTGCGTTCTATGATGCGCCTGAGTTTACCGGCAGCGCGACAGAAGCTGCGCAGGTGGCGGCTGCTTTCCCTGGCGCCGCCGAGGGGACAACACTTCGCACGGTTGGGGATGGCGTTATCGAGGCCAGCAGAGAATCTGGCAACAGCCTCTGGTACAACAGCGCATATTACAGTGAACCTGATGCGCCCCACACCATTATGCAGTCCGCCAACGGTGTGGACTGGTACGCCATGCAGCAGCAGGCTGAGGCTCCTGCCTTTGAGCAGGGCGACGCCGCTTCAGCCTATAACCAGGCGGTATTCCGCGACTTCATGCCCGGTTACGAGCAGCAGGTCGCACAGGTTGACAGCAGCCATCGTGAGGAGGGCCATTTCGAGGTCCGTCATGCAGATGGCTCAGGAACAGCTTTTTACGACACAGCCCGATATTCGGCGCCCCGCGGCGATTATCAGGTATACGAAGACAATCGTGGACAGCAGTGGATTGCCGTACACGGCGATCCCGCTGTGGAGCGCAGGCCTGTCTATGAAGACGGCAAGCCTGTCTACGATGGTGAGAATGTCCGCACAGTATCGGTGGAATCCGTTCGGTATAAGTCCACGCCCAGCCGCTTTGGGGAACCGGAGCAGCGCAAGGATATCGAACCGAAACCGCCAAAGCGTAAGAACTAATCTCATGCACACTGCGATGGCCGGATGGAAACTGTCTCTCCGGCCGTCTGCTGTGTGCGAATTATTCAGAAATATAGCCGCTTTCTGCGGCTTGACATACTGGAGGTGAAGAAATGGCAGAGCCCGACAAAAGGCAGATGGGCGACGGCGCCGACAACTATGCTGAGGGCGCAAAACAGATGGCGAACGCCGCCAAACAGGCTGGCAAGGAGACGGCCAAGCAGGCGGCGGCAGCCGGCGCTGAGGCAACGGCAAACGCCGCAGCCGCAACTGTCCAAGCCGGCGTCGAGGGCGGAAAGGCTGTTGCTGAGGTCGCCGCCGGTACTGCTGCGGGCGGTCCCTGGGGCGCAATTCTTTCCGCTGCCTGGGCGCTCCGTCATACGCTATACAAGATTTTGATCTGCATCTGCCTCTTTTTCCTGATTATCATCATGCTGATTGTATCCTTGCCATCCATTATTCTCAACAGCGTATTCGGATTAGATGGGACGATGGTAGATATGGAGAACCCGACAACGCTGATGGATTCCTATAACGACCTTGCGGCGGACGTCTCCGCCGCTGTTGACGGTGGTTACACGCTGTCTCTTGAAAAAGTCGAGCAAATCATTGCCGACGGCGGATACGACTACGATATGAGCATGGAGGCGCTGATCAACTATGCGCAGAGCTCTGCGGGATACGACGTCAGTTATATCCTGGCCGCCTACTCCGCTTCCCTGCAGCAGCAGGGCACCAGCAAGGAAGACATGCTCGCAAAGCTCAGTAATGTGGCTGGCCGCATGTTTCCCGTTACATATGAGGAAAAAGAGGTGGAGCAGACCGTTCCGCTGACCTATTCGACCTACCGGGCGGTGACAGTCACAGTCGTGACCTCACAGGCGCAGACGGGCACGATCAACGGTGTGCCGCAATATCGCTATACCACAGCGAGAAGGACCTACTATGAGCCGGACGGCGCTGAGACCACCACGGAAGCGGTGACGAAAACTGCCTATACGCCCGTCACAGTATCCATTCCCATCTACAGCGGCGGGTCGATCACCGGCACCCGCAGCGAGACCTACTATGCGCAAGCAGGCACAGAGACGGTTGCTCCGGAAACCGAGATCGTGAAATACGTGGAATGCACCATACATCCCTTTGATTCATCGGTCATCATCGACGCCTTTGGCATCGACCCGGACGCTACCTATGACCAGTTCAATGTGACCTACAGCGTGGCCATCCAGAACATGGCCAACTCTCTCAAGATGACGCTCTACGGCACTTTGGGCAGCGGGCAAATGGTTCCGCTGACCGATGCCGAGCTGATCGCCTTCGTCAATCGCCAGAACTGTAACGCTACAAGAAAGCATATCCTTACCACCGCTTTGTCTCTGGTAGGCAAGGTTCCCTACTTCTGGGGCGGTAAATCTGCGGCAGGCTGGAATGACGAATGGAATACGCCCAAGCTCGTCACCTCCACCGGCTCCAACTCCACCGGCACGATCCGTCCTTATGGGCTGGATTGCTCCGGGTTTACCGACTGGGTCTATAAGACGGCGCTCGGCGTGAGCCTCTATGCCGGGACGTGGAATCAGTGGGACAACACCTATGCCATCACGGAGGACGAGCTTCTTCCCGGCGATCTCGGCTTTATGGCGGCGCCGGGCACCGTTCCGGTGAACCACGTCCTGATTTACGCAGGCGTGGGTGACAACGGCGAGCAGATGTGGGTACATTGCTCCAGCGGCAGCGGCGTGGTGCTCAACTCCCCGGACTATGTGACGCAGTACCGCCGGCCCGCCAATGTGGATTTTGACGCCGCAGTGCCAGAGTCAACCACCCGCACGCCGCTCTCTACATTGAAAGTTGAAGTCACTCATTACTGCGCCTGTTCAATCTGCTGCGGCAGCAATGCGGATGGCATCACCGCCAGCGGCAAGACAGCCGCCAGAGGAATGGTTGCCATGTCCAGCCACTACCCATTCGGCACGCAGATCATGATAAATGGCACGATGTATACCGTGGAGGACCGCGGCGGCTCGGGAATCGAGAACGATATTCACCGGGTTGACATCTTTGTGCCGGATCACCAGGAGGCGCTGCGTCTAGGCCGTTATACGACGACAGCCACGATTTACAGGTTAGGCAGGTGATTTTATGGACGAGAAAGAGTACAGCAATGTTTACGCCATCCCCGCAAACTATACCGACAGCGGCAAGCTATTGGGCGGGATGATTGAGACGCGCAACGCCATAGAAACGGTGCTGCTTGTCGCTGCGGTGGGATACCCGGAGCTTTTTGTGATTCCCATGCCCGGCACGATCCGCATCGTGGTCATGACGCTGACGCTGCTGCCGCTGGCGGTTATCTCGGTGATGGGCGTGGATGGAGGCTCGCTGTTTCAATATATCGGGCATATCATCCGCTTTTGGACGCACCGGAGAAAACTGCATTTCAGGAGGATAGGATATCGCTATGACCAAAGCCAAATCAAAAAGAAAAAGCGCCAAAAGCGAAAAGCTTGAGTTCGTTCAGGACTTTCTGCCAATCAGGGATCTGAAGAACGGCATCATTGAAACGACGGACGGGCGCTATATTAAGATACTGGAGATCGAACCGATCAATTTCACGCTGCGCTCCGATGAGGAGCAGTTTAATATCATCAGCAGCTTTGCCAGTTGGTTGAAGATCTCACCCACGCGCCTGCAATTCAAATCCATCACCCGGAAGGCGGACTCAGATAAGCATATCGCCATGATCCGGGAGGAGCTGGATGCAGAAGACAATCCTCAGTGCAAGGAGCTTGGCGAGGATTATATCAAGCTGATCAAAGACGTAGGCAATCGAGAGGCGCTCACAAGGCGCTTCTTTTTGATTTTTCAGTATGAGGCGATCGGCCGCAACGAGAGTGACGACTACGCAAAGATCTACGGCATGCTGCAGTCAGCCGAACAGAATGCACGGGCCTATTTCGCCCAGTGCGGCAACAGCATTATCCAACCCAAGGACCCGGACGAGGCCACGGCGGAGATGCTGTATATGTTCTTCAATCGGCGCTCCTGTGTAGACGAGCCCTTTTCCGCCCGGGTCAACCGCGTGGTAGTCGATACCATGGCGGCTAAAAAGAAGGTTATCGGCCTCGACCCCGTCCCGCATATCCGCATGGCGCATTTTCTGGCGCCCCGCGGCATTGATCTGAGCCATTACAACTACATCATCATGGACGGGCTGTACTACTCGTTTCTTTACATCAAAGCAAACGGGTATCCCAACCGGGTCCGGGCAGGCTGGATGTCCTCGCTCATCAACGCCGGGGACGGTATTGATGTGGATGTGCATCTGAGGCGGGAGAACCGCAGCAAGACCATTGATAAGGTGGCGCAGCGAATCCGTCTCAACCGCACCAAGCTCAAGGGGATGCAGGACACCAGCACCGACTATGAGGAGTTGGCGAATTCCATCCAGGCGGGATATTTCATCAAAAGCGGGATTGCCAACTATAACGAAGATCTCTTTTACATGAGCGTGTTTATCACGGTCTCGGCGAAAACCTATGAGGAGCTTCTGTGGCGCAAGCAGCAGATGGTGGATATGCTCAAGAGCATGGACATGTACACCAGCGAATGCAATTTCCAGCAGGAGGCGGCATTGCAATCGGTGATGCCCTTTTTGAAGATTTCCCCGAAGCTGGAGAAGAAGGCGCAGCGCAATGTGCTCACCAGCGGCGCCGCCTCCACTTATATTTTTACCAGCTTCGAGATGTCGGACGACACCGGCGTGCTGCTGGGCGTCAACCGGCACAACAACTCGCTGTGCATCGTGGATCTGTTCAACACCAAGATGCACAAGAATGCGAACCTGAATCTGCTCGGCACTTCGGGCGCAGGAAAGACGTTTACGATGCAACTTCTCGCCCTCAGGATGCGGATGCGCGGCATCCAGTGCTATATCCTGGCTCCCATCAAGGGACATGAGTTCCGCCGCGCCTGCAATAAGGTTGGCGGCGAGTTTATCAAAATCGCACCGGGCTCGCCGCACTGCATCAACGTGATGGAGATCCGGCACACGATCTCGCCGGAGATGGAGCTGATCGATGAGATTGACTACAGTGAGCTGGACTCCATGCTCGCAAGGAAGATCCAGCAGCTCATGACCTTCTTCGGTCTGCTCATACCGGACATGTCCAACGAGGAGGAGCAGATGCTGGATGAAGCCCTCATCAAGACCTATGCGGAGTTCGGCATCACCCACGACAACATTTCCATTTATGAGGACATTACGGCCACTCCGCCGAAGATGAAGCGGATGCCCATCCTGGGCGATCTGCACAAGCATCTGCTGGAAAACCCTATGACGCAAAGGCTGGCGGCCATCATCAGCCGCTTTGTTACCGGCTCCGCCCAGAGTTTCAATCAGCAGACCAATGTGGACTTGAGCAACAAGTATATCGTCCTCGACCTGTCCGAGCTAAAGGGCAAGCTCCTTCCCGTTGGTATGTTCATTGCGCTTGATTATGTTTGGGACCAGGTGAAGTCTGACCGCACCAAGCGCAAGGCCATCTACATCGATGAAATTTGGCAGCTGATCGGGGCCAGCTCGAACCGGATGGCCGCTGAATTTTGTTTGGAGGTTTTTAAGGTCTGCAGGGGCTTCGGAGCGTCAGCCATTTGTGCGAGTCAGGATCTCTCCGATTTCTTTGGCCTCGAAGACGGGAAGTATGGGCGCGCCATTATCAACAACAGTAAAAACAAGATCATTCTCAATCTGGAGCCGGATGAGGCGCAGTACGTGCAGGAAACGCTCAAGCTCACCCGCACGGAGATTCGCGCCATTACCCAATTTGAACGCGGCGAGGCGCTCATCAGCTCCAATAACAACAAAGTGCCGGTGGTGGTAAAGGCGTCCAAGACAGAGACGGAAATGATAACCACAGACCGGGCCGAGCTGGAGGCCATCCTCCGTGAACGGCAGAAAGAGAAAACGCATAGTGCTTAAAATGCGTATTCCCATCAAAATACGCACAATCAGGAGGTGAAATCGAAATGCTGCTTGATGATGAAAGGCATGTGGTCAAATGGCTCTCCCAATACGGTGCACTTCCCAAAGCACAGGTCATCCGCCTGCTTCGGGATAAATCGCCCCAGACAGCGGAAAAGATCATCCGCAACCTCAAACGGGATCTGCGGATCTCCGATGTGGGCGGCGGATATTACCTGGGGCTGGACGACATGTGCAAGCCCGACCAGCGCATTATCCTTGCGGTGTGGGTGCTGCTGCGCTTTATCGACTATGTGGACCCCATGGCTCACTACCCGGCGGTGTACCCGTCACAGCTCTTCTTTTTGAAGGGGAATACAGGCTACGAAATTGTTGTCCTCTATGACGGCGAACAGCACCTGACCAAGCTGTTGCAGCCCCAGGACGAGGACATGAAATACATCATCGTCTTGCCCAACATCAACATGGCGCCGCAGCTCATTTTGCCGCAGGCGCCATGCTTGTTTGCTACCGTCAACTTCTCCGGGCAGGAGGAGCCGGACATTACATTCTATGCGGAGGAGGTTGCAGCCAATGGAAACGAACGAATCCTTTGCCCGGACGCTGGCTAAGTTTGAAAATCAACTTCGAAAGCTGGACATGGCGGCGAAAAACACACGCTATATGTTTGAGATCGGCAATATGGAACTCGCCTATGAGGTGGCGCTTCGTCTGGCGGACGTCAGCGAGCGCATAACCCTTTTGGCTCGGGCACTGCCGGCCTACACCGGTAATCCCCTGGCGGCGCAGGATGTGGAAAACCTGATCCGGCAGCACATCTCTGTGGAGATCGGGTTTACCATGGAAGGCTGGTTTTGTGTGCGGATCCCGCTTTTGCTTCCCAAGAAGGAAGCAGGCTCGGCGAATTATATCCGCTCCTTCCTCTATCCGGCTATACGGGAGTTCTTCGCAGATAAACCGCCGGTGCGGTATTCCGACTGCGTGCTGATCTACCGGCATGTCTATGATCAAAGACGCCCGGAACGGCAGCGGAGGGACCATGACAACATTGAGATCAATATGGTGTCGGATATCATCGCCCTGTATGTGATGGACGATGACGCACCCTCTCTGTGCCGCCATTATTACTGCAGCGCAGCCGGCAGCGAGGAGCGCACTGAGGTCTATGTAGTTCCGACGTGCGACTTTCCGAACTGGCTGATTACCGAAAAGGTGATCCCGGACGAGGGGGTGATGCTATATGAAAACGACCCGGGAAGGGGCAAAAAAGGTATGTAAAAACGGCCTGAAATGCGGCTCTCAAGAATACAGCTGTTTGAAACCCTCCAAAACGCCGGAAATACGGGCGTTTCCGAGGGCTTTTCTGTGGGGAAATTCCGACATCGAGAGCAGTCATGATGTCGGAAAATGCCCGCATGCTTGGGTTTGAAAAAATGCTCACCCTGCGACCCGGCAGTCAGGCGCATCGGCTCGTCACTACGCTTGCCATCACCGGCGAATACCCTGTTTGCACTCTGAAGCTGCTCGGCAATGAGCGTGTGATCAAGGCGCTTGTTCACAGGCTGACATCCATTCAGGAGATTCGCAACCCTGAAACTGGCGAGCGCATCACGACAAAGCTGCTGCAGTTGAGTGGCAGGGGCTCTGCGAAATCCGTTCGGTTCTACAAGGGCGCTCTCCCCATACTGGAATGGATCCATCCCGACGCCTGCCGATATTACATGGAGTCTTTCTGGGGACATCGCTTCCCCGGCGATGCGGCGCATCGGGATCGCAATCTGCGTGTCGCCGAGGCGATGGCTATGTGCGCTGGCTCCGGAATCGAGTCCTGCCCATATGCCCTGCCCAAACTGCAAAACAGGGAGATACGCCGGACAGTGCCTGGCACGCCCGTCTTTTACCTGGCGAGGGACATTAAGAAAATCAGTCTGGCAGAGCAGAACAAAACCATGTTCGCACGCATGGTGGGCGCCCTGTTTTATCCTGGCGGCTGCTACGCTGTGTATAACTCCCGCAGCGCAGCGATGAAATGGAACGGGATGGGCGAGTTTAAGGCGCTGCACAATCTGATCGAGGTCGCCCGTATGAATGCCAGTCTTCAGGAGCTGGACTCGGCGGTTTTGTTTGGTGAGTCTGGGGAAACGGCGCTGCAGACGCTGCTGGAATCCGAGAAGAGCCGGCGGCTGGAGCTGCGCTTTGACGGAATCTACCGCCATGTGCATTTCATCCCCATGAATGCCGACGGAATGCGGCGACTTAGAATGCTCACTCTCCCAGACTGGAATGAAAGGCTGATGGATCTGCTGTTCGAGCCCGGCAGCAGGTCATATAATAAGGGCTTCATGGAATACGACGCCTGTGTGGACGGCGTTTATATATTTTCGCATCTGGATGGCGACCTTGCCAGGCTCATCCGCTTCCGCGAAGCAGTCAATCCCCAGACCGGACGGTTTGAGGTGCTCTGCTTCCCGGACCAGGTGCCCCTCCTCCGGGAATATCTGGCCCCGCATGTTACGCTCAAGACCATCGACATGGACTCGGTGGAGGCGGAGCTTGGGGCCGGATCGGAGGAGTTACTTGAATGATAAGACCCGGAAAATAGGAATCATCGCCGCCGCCATACTGGGTTCGGCGGCGCTCTTTTACCTGGGCGGAATGCTTGGCCAGCTGATGGAGAACTATGACGCATGGCTGAATGCCGGCGGTATGACGGGTCAGGCAACACTCGCCTCGGTAGACTGGAATCCGCTTGTGTGTTTTCGCTTCGCCTTCAGCAGATCCGGACTCAAAGGGCTTGGCTTCCTGATACTGGCCGGAGCGGGTATCGCAGCCTATGTAAAGCTGCACGACCGCTTCAGCAGTAAGGATTACGATCCCCGCGGGTTTACCCGCAGCAAATACGGTACCTATGGCACCGCTGCCTGGATGAGCGATAAGGAAATGCGAGAGATTCTGGAGGTGAAATCGTTCGAGCAGGCAGATGGCGTCATTCTCGGAGAGAAGAATGGTTCTGCCGTCTGCTTACCCCAAAACACCAGACTCAACCGGCACATCGCTGTATTCGGTGCGTCCGGGACCATGAAGTCCAGAGGCGTCATCCGTCCGGCGCTCTTTACTATACTGAAACGCGGGGAATCCGCAGTGATCACAGACCCCAAGGGCGAACTCTACAGCGACACTGCCGAGATGTTCCGCAGGAATGGGTATGAGGTGAAGGTGTTCAATCTCGTGAACCCGGCGCATGGCGACTCGTGGAACTGCATGTCTGACCTGAACGGCGACACCCTGCTGGCGCAGGTGCTCGTAAACGTCATCATCGCCAACACCAGCGAGGGCAAGGGCGACCATTTCTGGGATAACGGCGAGGCCAATCTGCTCAAGGCGTTGGTTCTATATATCGACCAGGACAGGAGCCGTAGCCCCGCAGAGAAAAACCTTGCCGCAGTCTACCAGCTGCTGACCCGTAACAGCGAGCGGCAGCTGACCGCCCTCTTTGAAAAGCTGCCACTCGACCATCCGGCCCGTGCGCCCTTTAATCTGTTTGCGCAGGCGAGCGACACCGTCCGCTCCGGCATCGTCCTCGGTCTGGGCACGCGGCTCCAGGTTCTTCAGAACGAGGCGGTCCGCAATATCATCAGCCGCAGCGATATCGATCTAACAGCTCCCGGCAGGCGCAAATGCGCCTATTTCGTCATACTGAGCGACCAGGACACGACGATGGCATTTTTATCATCCCTGTTCTTCTCGTTCCTGTTCATCAAGCTCACCCGGTATGCGGACAGCACACCGGAGATGCGCTGCGCAGTGCCCGTCAATCTCATCTTTGATGAGTTCAACAATGTGGGAAAGCTGGGCGGCGCAGCAGACGGTTCAGATTTTGCCAGGACGCTCTCAGTCATCCGGAGCAGGGCCATTTATGTGATGCTGGCGGTGCAGAGCCTAGGGCAGCTGCAAAACCGGTACCCCAACAACCTCTGGGCCGAGATTATCGGCAATGTGGATCTGCAGCTCATGCTCGGATGCACGGACGACGTTACAGCGGACTACTTTTCCGTGCGCAGCGGGGATATGTCTATCGAAGTAAACTCGACCATGACCGTCAAAAAGACCATTGCCGTCGCCCAGGTTATCCCTCAATACCGTCATACCGAGGGGCAGGGCAAGCGGCGGCTGCTCACACCGGACGAGGTGCTCCGGATACCAAACGATGAACTCCTTGTGGTCATCCGCGGGCACAATGTGCTCAAGCTTCGCAAGCTGGACTACGAAAAACTGCCGATGGCAAAGCAAATCGTCCGCACGAGCATCATGGACTACAGCCCGGCGCCGGCATTTGTCCAACCGTCCCAGACTGATTTTACCCCGCCGCCGGAGGAGCAGAAACCGGCAGGTAAGAAACGAAAGAGCCTATACAGCTCAGCTGCACCGCCAACTGAATTTTAAATAGGCTCTCGGAATCTTGAGTAGATTTCACCCTCAGACCGGGGCCGGACAACGAGAGGGGGTAGATAGACCCGAAAAGCGAAATGGCAACGGAAATTGGCAAAGCAAAGCAAACGTATAGCTGGATACGCCTTTTCAAGAGTATTCAGTTTCCCCGTTTAGGCAGCGGCTTTTAGTGCTGTTCGGAAGGCCGATTCATGTGGCAAGTCCCATGCCACTAAGTGTTGGAGCATCATAGTGGCGTAGAGGCGACAGTACCACATTTTCGAGCAACGGTGGTGTCCGCCCTCCAGATTGAAGTCGTTTTTAATACGCTTGTTGCACCGTTCAGAGGAAGTCCGGGCAGCGTATTCCGTTTCCCACTCTGCTGAGTCCCGTGGCGGGATATTGATGAGACGAGGATTGTCTTTCATGGCGAGGTGGACAGTGGGGCCAAACTTGGACGAAGAACAAGGATTTTCGCATGAGCAGACACCGGATATCCGGTTCGTCAGAGGGCATCGGAACTTAGAGCGGCGCTTGGCCAGTTCAACTCCATCGTGTCGCATTTTAAGTCCAGCCAAACAGACAGGGACGCCATCACCACCAATGGTGAAGTCATCCTTGTATTTCTGCTTAATCCCCCGCTTCACATTCAAATCAATGAATGGAACGATGTGATTTTTCCGGCAGTATTCGTAAACAGGCATAGCATCGTGGGCGGAGTCCAGCAGCAGTTTAGACACTGTGAAGTCCGGCAAGAAGGTCTTCATTGTGAAAAAGGTGTTGGCAAACCCCAAAGCATCGTGGCGAGAGGCCGAATGCAGCAAAGGAAACACCGGCAAATCGTTCTCAGAGTCTGAAGCAGTGAACATATAGAGGGCATAGCCGTTGTAGAAGCGTCCTCTGTGTGAATCCCAGCCACTATCACAGTCCGGTTGCGAAAAATACCTGTTGCACGAGCAATCTGAAATGCCCTGTTCTTTGCACTTACACAGCCTCATTTTGCGTTGCTGTGCTGAGGTTGCGACGGGGGTTCCATCCCCAGAAAGAGCCAGAGCAGACGGGTTGATTAAACCCCTGGCAGTTGACTCGTCCAGAAATTCCTGCTTAAACACCTTAAAGAGAAGAGCATAAGGCTGCTTCTCAGAAGGAGCCTGTTTTTCAAGTTGCTGAATCAGCTCACCAACAGTCAGTATTTCAACTGATTCGGCCTTTTCTCCCTTCTTAGGCTTCTTCACCTTCCGCTTGGGCGGTTGTTCGTGGGGCTGTATGTTGCTCGTGTCAAGCTGCCAGAGTCGGGAGAAGAAGTTTGCAAAGGTGCCAATTCCAGGCGTATCTCCAAACTTGAATCCGCTCAGGATGGCGTAAGCAGGCACCGTTTTCATCTGTTCTACCCACTTCGTGTAGGACGGAACCCCCAAGGCGATGGACAGCAAAACAGAGCGCAGCATACAAGACGGAGGTCTTGGTTTTGGTCCAAACCGGGAGTAGCACTCCTGCATGAGCGTGTCAATGCCCGTCAGGTTCTTCTCCCAAAAGCACTCGGCAATGTCCAATAGCCTATCCGGCAATTCTGCCGGGTTGGCATAGTGGTTGCGCAACTGCTCAACCACAAAATTCTGGTAGGCCATATGGCCACCGGGATAAATCGGTAACATCGAAGTCGCCCCCTGTTCGCAAAAAGTCACTTCTGTAAACAAGGGCGCGAAGCGCCACATTTTTTTGGCCGTTTGTCAAGCCCTTTTTGAAAAAAAGTGGGTGATTTCGATAAAAAAGGAACCTCCAACCCAAGTGATTTCAATGGGTTAGAGATTCCGAGAGTCTATTTAATTGACAGGAGGAAATACCATGGCAACCAAAAAGAAAGAACTGATCCCCGAAGAAGAGATGGCTCTGGAGCAGCAGTCGCCTGAGGAAGGCGCTGCAGCAGATGCGATTTCCCAGACTGACACCGAGGCTTCTCTGGATGAGGTATCCCGGGCTGAAGAGGAGGTGATCTTGCCTGAAACAGACTCCCCCTCCCAGACTGATTCTGAATCTGCGCTGGAGGAGGAATTCAGCGCAGAAGGGGCTCATGAAGCGCCTGAAAAATCCGAGTCCCCTCAGACTGATTCAGAAAACACCGATTCCGGTGCGGATCCGATCGAAGACGGCGTCGTGAGTCCCCAAGAAAGCCCTCCCTCCCAGACTGACTCTGAAACGTCGCCGGGCGAACCTGAAGAGGCTCCGCCGGCCCGTAAAACCAGGAAACCCAGAGCGAAGAAATCCGAGTCTGACGCAGAGCCGGAAAAACCGGCGGAAGCCGCAGCGGCCGAACGCGCGACACGCCGCAGGCGCACTGCTGCCAGACCGAGTTCACCGGTGGTATCCATCGACGACCGGCTGGGCGTTGAGACCGATGCGGAAAAGGCCAGAAACGACCTGCTTGACCTGGTGGAATCCCTCAAGACCAGACGGATATTGACCGGGACGATCCAGGGCGTGGAACGACCGGCCGACAACCCATCCCGTTCTCTCGCAGTCATTTACCATGGCGATATCAAGGTTATTATTCCAGCAGAGGAGGCGGTGGAACCGCCCGATGATTTTCGAGGCCGCATGCCGGAAGATGTGCTGCACTATATGCTCACCAAGAGATTGGGCGCAGAGGTGGATTTCATCGTCAAGGGCATCGATGAGAAATCCGGTCTCGCAGTCGGCAGCCGTCTGGAGGCCATGGCCGCCAAGCGCCGTGAATACTACTTCGGTGTAGACCGGGATGGAAATAACTTGCTGTATGAGGGCGTCTGCGCCGAGGCACGTGTCGTGTCGGTCATCCGGGCGGGCATCTTTGTGGATCTGTTTGGTCTGGAGAACTATATCCCTCTGCGGGAGCTGAGCTATCAGCGGATGCTGGATGCCAGCGCCAGCTTCCAGCCTGGGCAAAGGATTCTGGTGAAGATCCTGAGCATTGACCGCAGCGACCGGAATCATATCAAGGTGAACGCCTCCATCAAGCAGGCCGGTGAAAACCCGTATGAAAAGGCGCTGCGCCGCTACACAGTGGGCAACCGGTATGTGGGAACGGTCAGCATGGTAGATATGAACGGTGTATTCGTTTCCCTCGACGGCGGCATTGATTGTCTTTGCAGCTATCCCAAGCGTGGCCGCCCGCCCAGAGGCTCTCGCGTAACGGTGAGGATTCTGGGCATCAACAACGAGTCCAACCGAATCTGGGGTGCGATCACCCATATCGCCACACCCAGGTAGCTTTGCAGGAAATTGACCGCATAATACCTGCGATATCTGCAAATACTATTCTCAAAATCGCTTTACAATCGTGCTTTATAATGATATAATCAAAAGCACGATTGTAAAGGGCGAGGATGGTGATGCATGATGGACAGGATTTGGGAGCAGCTCATGAAAATAGCTGAGAGCAGCAACGGCTTTATCCGCACAGCACAGGTTGAGGAAGCGGGGCTTAGCCGGATGCATCTTGGTCAATATGTGAACGCCGGGAGGCTTGAGCGCATTGCAAAGGGTCTATATGTTCCAATCGACGGCGAAACCGACGAATATGCGCTCCTTCAGGCGCGCAGTTCCAAGGCGGTGTATTCCTATGGCACGGCGCTTTTCTTCTGGGGGCTGTCAGACCGGACGCCGCATGTTCTGGATCTCACAGTACCGCAAGGTACGAACATGACCAAAATCAAGCGTGACAACCCTGATGTTCGGATCCATTATGTGATGCCGGAGATTTACGGGCTTGGCCTTGCGGCAACAAAGTCGCCCCAGGGCGGCACGATAAGTCTGTATGATAAGGAACGATGCATCTGTGATTTGATCCGGGCAAAGGCCCAGATGGATTTGCAGCTGTATACCCAGGCACTCAAGGATTACTTCAAGAACCACACCAACAGCCGTAAGCTGCTGAAATACGGAAAGCAGCTCGGCATAGAAGAACAAATAAGGACATACATGGAGGTGCTGATGTGAAGACGCCGGAACAGGTAAAGGGCGCTATACGAAATTATGCTGCAAAGAACAATCTTCGTGCACAGGAAGTTCTGCAGATGTTTTTGTTTGAGCGCATTTTGGAGCGGCTTGCTGAATCGCAATATAACTCAAACTTCATTCTCAAGGGAGGGCTTTTGATTTCGTCCATGATTGGCGTACCGAGCCGGACCACGATGGATATGGACACGACTGTACGTGGCATCCAGATGGAAGAAAAAAATCGTGGCTATCATCAAGGAAATCATGGAAACACCGCTTGATGACGGCGTTGCGTTCCAGTTTCAGAAAATCGAGCCGATCCGTGAGGACGATGCGTATAACAACTTTCGTATCACCGTAAATGTGAAATATGGGAAAATCAACAGCCCCATGAAAATTGACATTACGACAGGAGATACAATCACGCCGGCAGCAATCCGATACGACTATCCGCTGATTTTCGAGGATAAGAGCTTGTCTATCATGGCCTACACTCTGGAGACAGTCATGGCGGAAAAGTATGAAACCATCATCCGGCGCAATATTGGCGACACCAGAGCAAGAGATTTTTACGACCTGCACACGCTGTACCGAGAACGAAAAAGCAGCATCCGCATTGATGTGCTCCGGCAGGCGGCGGAACATACGGCAAGCAAGCGAGGCTCGCTTGAAGAACTGAAAGATTGGTGCGAAATTCTCAGCGATATGCGTGAAGAGCCGCAGCTTTATACACTATGGCGCAACTACGCTGCTGAAAACGCCTATGCAAAAGAGCTGCAATTTCACGATGTGTTGGACACAGTAGAAATCATTTCGAAAGAACTGGGTTTGTGAAGAACAAAAATACTGTTTCAGACAGGGTGCGGCGTCAGCTGCATCCTGTCTTTTTGAAAGGAGAACCACTTTGAATTGCTATAACCTGAGCAAGGAGGAGCAGGCTCGTAGAAAGAGAATTGCAGAGCGTGCGCGGAAGATGATTCTGGCGCAGTTGCCGGTGGAAGATCAGGATGAAACGTCCCTGACCTTGGGATACCGGGATTACTACATGCAGGTATCCTTTTCTCCACTGCACCCTCTTATTGTGATCTGCCTGGCAAAAGCCATTGATCAGCCGGACGGCATGAAAAAACGCAGACTCATGAACGAGCTGAACCTGCACAGCGTCCTTGGAAGCCATGCCATCAACGAGGACGTCGGCTGCTATTCCTACCGAGCCACCCATTGGCTGGACACAGAGCTGACAAAAGAACGGTTTTACGAAATCCTCGACCGCTGCGTGGAGGAAGCCACCCGCGGGTATCTGCGCCTGGCAGGCTGACGGCGGAATTGTAAATCTCAAGACTCATCCGTGTAATTTGGTGAAAACCATATGAAGGAGGAACTGAGTCATGAGACGAATGATACTGTTAAGCCTGGCATGCATGATGGCGCTGCTCTGCGCCTGCGCTTCCCCAGACCCATCCGAGAGCCCTGAAAATAGCGAGATGTGGACCCACGAGGAGAATTCAATCACGCAAACATCCCCGCCACCCCAGACCGATTCTGAACCGACGCCATCGGAGCAATTGCCTCCGGAGGAGATCCATGAAGAAACGGTTCAAGAGAAGGATGCGCCCGTTTCCTCCATACCCACTGGGGAAAATGGCGATAAAAATCAAAGTGAGCCGCCGGCGGATACTTCGAGTAAGCCGTCCAAGCCGCTGGCCACAGATCCAACAGAGCCGGTCTCACAGCCGCAGACTTCCCAGCCAGCTATCCAGACCCCCGACCCACCTGCCGAGACTACTGCTCCAGAACCGGAACCTACCCCTGAGCCTGACCCGGAACCAGCTTTTGATGTTGATTACTGGGTATCTTTCGCTATATCCTATGGCCAGAGCATCGGGCTCACCTATGATTCCACAGCCACAGATTGCTGGGATAATCCCATCATCGCCAGTGCGCAGTCCATCTATCTGGAGCGGGACATCAAATCAAGACTGGATCTATACGCAGCAGACGGCATGACATATTTTTGCGCTTGGGCACAGCTTCGAGCAGATGGCAGATATGACATCTATATCGGGTACGCCTGAGCCACTAATTCAGCGCAGAGGAAAGCACATCGGAAACGGTGTGCTTTTTTTCTGCCCAAAATCAGGAGGTAACTTTATGAAACACAAGGCATTGAAAAGAGGATTCTCGGCTTTTCTGGCACTGCTCATGTGCCTGACCACGCTGACGTCCCTGACCACGACTGTGTTTGCCGCCGCAACGGTGGACGCCTATATGGTGGACTTCCCCCGTGACGGCGACAGCAATTATTCGGGGACAACCTGGGGACATCCGGCCACAGAGCTTATGAGCGGCTGGAGCTACATGTCCCATAATTACACGACGATCCACTCCATCGGAACCTATAACGGCCAGGTCGCCTACTGCATTGAGCCCGGTATCGGACAATACTCCGGCGATACGCTCACAAGCAGGGATGAGAACTATTGGGAGAACTACCCCGCCAGCAACAATGTGACCATCTCTCCGGATACCGTCAAGGTACTGCTGGGGCGCATCATGCAGTATGGGTATCAGGGCAACATCTCTACTTCCTGGCGAAGCCAGAATGCGTCTGATGCGGCGAACATGAGCCATGCGATTGCCACGCAGCTGCTGGTGTGGGAGACTGTTGTAGGTGAGAGAGACGCATCTTTCAACAAGGTGAATCCCGACGCCTATGGCAAAGGCGCAGTCTGGAGCTATATCGGCGACTCGCACCCGCTGCGCAGCCAGATCATGTCCTATTACAATTCCATGGTCACGAGCGTACAGAATCACGCCAGCATCCCCAGCTTCTGTGCACGCAGCTATGGCAGCGCCAGCTCCTATGAGCTGGAGTGGAACGGCACGAACTACAGCGTTACCCTGACCGACACCAACGATGTGCTGTCCGGCTTCTCCTTCAGTTCGTCTGAACCGGGCGTAAGTTTCTCTAAGAGCGGCAACCGGCTGACCATCACTGCCGACACCGCAGTAGTCGGCGACATCCGTGTGACCGCCAGCAAAACGGCCGGCATCCGCACCGGCGTCATCACCTGGACGGACGGCAATCAGGGCGGCGGCATTCAGGATGTCATTACCTACGGCGAGAATGTGTCTGACCCGGTCAGCGCCTATCTGCGTCTGGAGATGGAAGCTGTAGGCACCATGCACCTGGTCAAAACCAGCGAGGATGGTGTGGTGTCCGGCATTCCCTTTACCATTACCGGCAACGGTATCACCCGAAATGTGGTCACCGGCGCCGGCGGCACGATCGATATCAGCGACCTCATTGCGGGCACCTATACCGTAACTGAGGGCAACATCGACCGCTACACGCCTCAGTCCTCTCAGCAGGTGACGATTGTCGGCGGCCAGACCTCCACCGTGACCTTCAGCAACGTACTCAAGCGAGGCTCTCTGGAGGTTGTCAAAAGCTCGGAGGACAATTTCGTAGAGGGTGCAAAATTTCATCTTTATGGGACGTCTCTCTCGGGTTTGCCCGTGGATGGGTATGCCGTCACCGACGCCAGTGGTGTGGCGCACTTTAACAATGTCCTCATCAGCGGCAGCACGCCGTACACCATTGAAGAGGTGGATACGGCTATCCGCTATGTCATCCCCGACTCCCAGACTGTCTCCATCCAGTGGAACGAGGTGGCGGAGCGCAGCTTCGTGAATATCCTCAAGAAATTTACCGTCACCGTTACCAAGACCGACGCCGAGACCGGAGAGCCCCAGGGCGACGCCACACTGGCCGGTGCCCAATATGGCATTTATAAAGGCGGCGACCTGGTGGACGTTTATTACACCGACGCCAACGGCCAGTTTACCAGTAAGGAATATATCTGTGATACCGACTGGACGGTGCGTGAGATCGAGCCCTCGGAGGGGTATCTTCTCGATACCACGGTTCACAGAGTTGGTGCTGACCCCGCACTCTACACCATTGAACACAATACCACCTCCAACGCTGTAACCGAAGAGATCATTAAAGGCAATATCCGGCTCATCAAGCATATCGACGCAGAGGATGAGGATGTGGAAATCATCGAACAGCCGGAAGAGTCTCCTGAGCCTGTTGTTGAGGCGGCCACGCCAAACGAGCTGCCCGCCGATTCGGCCGAGACTCAGCAGGGGGAAGATGCGTCAATCACTCCAGTCGAAAGCGCTGCAGCAGAAGAACAGGTGGACCTGCTCCAGACCGGTTTGGAAGAAGACGCTGCAGATCCGGCGCCTGAGGAGGATGAAATCATCGAAGCTCCTGAGACCGACACGCAATCTGCGGAAAACCTGGAACCGACGCCAGTGGACCCTGACAATATCGAGGCCTCCGGAAACGAGGGGCTGATCGAGCAGCCCGAGGAGGGCGCTCGGTTCCAGATCTATCTGGCCAGCGCAGGCAGCTATGACGCCGCTAAGGAGAGCGAGCGCGATCTGCTCACGACCGATGCCGACGGCATCGCCATCTCTAAGGATCTGCCTTATGGTCGTTACACCGTCCATCAGATCGAGGGCATGGACGGGCAGGCGTTTATCCCTGATTTCACAGTATTCATCAGCTCGGATGGACAGACCTACTCCTACATCCTGAACAATCTGACCATCAGCAGCTTCATCCGGGTCGAAAAGCACGATGCGGAAACCGGGCAGATCATCCCGGCGGCCGGTGTGGGATTCCAGATCCGCGACCTGTCCACCGGCGAGCTGATCTCCCAAACCGTATATTACCCGACCCCTGTCACCATCACCACCTTCTTCACGGCGGACGACGGCTCGCTGATGCTCCCTTATGAGCTTCCTTACGGCCGCTATGAGCTGATCGAGGTGGAAACCTGCTACGGTTATGTGCTGGATTCGGAGCCAGTGCCCTTCACAGTAGACGGCACTTCCGATGTGGTCACGGTGACCAAGCACAACATGCCGCAAAAGGGGCTTATCCACATCAGCAAGACCGGCGAGGTTTTCAGCAGCGTTGCGCATGAGAGCGAACTGTACCAGCCGGTCTATGAAGCTGCCGGGCTGGAGGGCGCAACCTATTCCATCGTCGCCCTGGAAGACATCTATACCTTGGACGGCACGCTCCGGGCCTCCGCCGGCGAGGTGGTGGACACCATCACGACCGGGTCTGACGGCATGGCCACCAGCAAGGAATTATATCTGGGCCGCTATGTCATCACAGAGACCCATGCGCCTTTTGGGATGACCCTCAACACCGAAACCGTGACGGTTGAACTGGTCTATGCAGGTCAGGAGGTCAAGCTGACAGAGACCTCCGCCGGCTTCTACAACGAACGGCAAAAGGTGCAGATCAGTCTTGAGAAATCCATGGAGACCGACAAGCTCTTCGATATCGGCGCCAACGGCGAAATAGCCAACGTTACCTTCGGCCTGTATGCAGCGGAAACACTGACCGCCGCCGACGGCAGCACGATTCCTGCCGATGGACTGATTGAGGTGGTTTCGGTCGGCGTAGACGGCAAAGCCTCCTGCAAAACCGATCTGCCCTTTGGCAGCTTTTATCTGCGGGAAATCGCCACGGACGTACATTACCAACTGAATGGCACGAAATACCCGGTGGTGTTCGAGTATGCCGACCAAAACACGCAGACCGTGACGCTTGCTGCCAATAACGGCGAGCCCATCGTCAACGAGCTGATCTACAGCTCTGTATCCGGTCTAAAGGTGGATGAAGACGGCAAGGCGCTCGCTGGTGCGACGATTGGACTGTTTGCAGCCTCTGAAACTGAGTTCAGCACACGCACTGCGCTGATGACCGCAGTCTCCGGCGAGAATGGCGCTTTCCGGTTCGACAATGTCCCTGTTGGCAACTGGGTCGTGCGGGAGATCGGGCAGCCGGAAGGGTTCGTCCTCTGTGAGGAGCTGTTCCCGGTGACCATCTCTGAGAATGAGCAGGTCATTGAGATCGAAATCAGCAACGAGAGGATCCGCGGCAGCGTCACCCTGACCAAGGTGGACGCCGACTATCCGGACAACAAGCTCACCGGCGCTGTATTTGAAGTCTACCGCGATACCAACGGCAACAAGGCGCTTGATAAGGACGATGCGCTTCTCGGCACGATGGAGGAGACCTCGGAAGGCATTTACTGGATGACAGATCTGGAATACGGCGGCATATTCGTGAAGGAAAAGACCGCTCCGGCCGGGTTCGTGCTGGATGGGAATGCCTACTATGTCTTTATTGATACCGACAGCAAAACCTACGAAATCGAAAACGAGGCCGGGAAAGGCTTCATCAACCAGGCGCTGAAAGGCTCGCTGAAAATCATCAAGACCACCAGCGACGGAAAGAAAGAGGGCTTTGCCTTCCGCGTGACCGGTGCCAACGGCTACGACATGACCTTCACCACGGACGCTAACGGTGAGATCTTCATTGAAAACCTGCGCATCGGCGAGTATGTGGTGACGGAGCTGCAGAACAGTGCCAGCGAGGGCTATAAGATCGCCGACCCGGTCACCGTGACCCTGGTCGCCAACGAAACGCTCACGGTCAACGTTCATAACCAGAAGGTCACTGTGGACGTGCCAAAGACCGGCGATGACGCCAATCTGGCGCTCTGGATCAGCCTGATGTGCGTCGGCCTTGCCGGGGCTGGCGTTACCGTGTTCTTCTATCTGAGGAAACGGCGCAAGGATAACGGTCATATCGCAGCTGAGAAATAACCTGTCGGAATGGGGTGCGCCATGCGGCGCATCCCCATTCCTTTTTTGAGGAGGCCATCTTTATGAGTAAACGAAAAACACCTGTAAAGCCCCGCAACCGCGAGCCGAAGGGCCGCGGCGTCAGCCAGTCTCAGGCGAAGGAATGCCGGCATATGTGGATGGACGGCGTCTGTGTAAAATGCGGCATTCGCTTTTCCGGCACACAGCCGGAACCCAACAAAACCGAGAAATAGGAGGTTTTCATGAAACATCGTAAAGTGAGATCTTTTTTCAGCGTCTTCGCTGCCCTGCTGTGCTGCATGGCGCTGTCCGCGAGTGTGGTCTATGCCGATACGGATGGGACAGAGCTTCAGGTGGAGCAGCCCATGACGCTGGAGCTGCAGCTTGGCCCAGAGTGGGCCGGTGTGGAATTTCAGCTAAAGACGGATACCGGGACCTACCCCGGCGTCATTGTTGTGGGAGATGACGGCATTCTCCGCACGGAATTGGGCGGCAGCATGAACTACACCCTTTCCTGTCTCAGTTCATCCATTGCAGCTCCATCCCCCGATGATACGCAGACCCCTGCCACAACCGAGCCTGATACGGGAACTGTGGTTCCAGAGGAGACGCCAGCAGCAGATGAGGACGCGCCGGCTGACAATCCGGACAACCCCGATGCGGAAGCCGTGGAGCCCGCCGGTGAAGGTGAAGCCTCCATCAGCGGTATTCCCGTGGGGCACATCATCCTGTTTGGCGGCGGTATGCTTCTGGCTGTGGGCAGCCTGATTGCCATCCGCATCGTCAAAAAACGCAGCACTTCTTCCAACCGAAGGGATGACGACGAGTATGACGATGAAGACAATTAAGTTCCCAGACTGAGATGGGATTGAAAAAGCAAAAGTATTTGTGATATTTTGAGACAAAGCACAAGATATTATTTCAAAAACGCTTGACTTTTGGATCGCAGTGTGCTATTCTTTAATCGTGGCAGGGGCTTGCGCTCAGGCTTTCAGTGCTTCGGAAGAGCTCCCGGAGCTTGACCCTCCCCGCGGGAGTGGGAACTGTTACGGATTTTGCGCACAGAGCGATCCACACGGCGCAAGCCACATCTGAAAGTTTGGCCGGAAGGCTGCTTGGACGATCAACAAGATGTTGGAGATGATTTAGAACATCCCCTTCGCCGTCTTGCGTCTACAGTAGCTTTCCGGCCTTTTCTTTTTTGAAACCGACAGGAGGTGAATCCATGATGAAACATAAGAAAAAGAAGAAGGGAATGAATCCATCCGGCATGCGCTGCCCCTATTGCGGCGGGACGCTCGTGCTGCGCAGCGCCGATGGAATTTATCATGAGAATAAGAGCGGCACGATGCTCTATGTCTGCACGCACTATCCCCAGTGCGACACCTATGTGCGCACCCATCCGGGAACAACGATCCCTGTGGGGACGCCGGCCAACCGTGAGCTGCGGGCGCTGCGCAACGAGGCGCACCGCTATTTTGATCAGCTGCATCATAGCGGCCTGATGGCCAAGCAGGAGGCATACCTCTGGCTGGCGGGGCTTCTTCAGGCGCCGCTGTCCCAGGCCCACATCGGTTATCTGGGCGAGTATTACTGCATGCAGGTCATTGAGGAGAGCAAAAAACTGTTGGAACGGCAGCAGAAAACCTCTCGCATCTGCTTTCGCTCCTGTGAAGGAGGTGCAGTGGCGTCATGAAGCTAAACGAAGCGCAACAAAGAATCGTCAGCGAAAACATGGGACTCGTGGGCAAAGTTATCAAGGACAAGGTCCACGGCGTAAACCAATTGGGCGTCTATACCTACGATGATATCTTCCAAATCGGCTGCATCGGCTTGTGCAAGGCGGCCGCCACTGACAGGGGCGGCTGTTTCTCAACCTACGCCTACCGGCTGATTTGGAATGAAATATGCAGCGCACTCATCTATGCCTCCCGGCGTTCGACGACAGAATGTGCCGCCGATCCGGAGGTGCTACTTGGCTGTACTTTGGATGCCGGAGTTTGGGATGATTATGAAGGCATTGACTCCATATTGGATAAAGCTTTGAAGGAGACCAGCGGCGTCACGGCGAAAGGGATTCGGGCGATTCGCCTCATGGCGGACGGTTATAACAGCCGGGAAATCGGAGAGCAGATGGGCGCCAGCGCCAACAATGTGACGGCATGGGTATCCAAGGCGCGCAGCTATCTGAAGCAGCGCCCTGAGCTACAGGGGCTTGATGGGGAGTACGGTAGATGAAAAGCAAAAGAATGCGACGTATGTGCTTCTGGCTGCTTCCCATCCTCTGCGCTGCTGTGGTACTCGTCCTGATGAAAACCGTATTCCTGTTTGGCTATGTCCCGACCGCCTCCATGGAGCCCACCTTGCCTTCCGGCTCTTACATATTGGGATTCCGACTATATGGTCCGCTTGAAAAGGGCGATATCATCATTTTCACGCATGATGGTAAAGTCTTGGTCAAGCGGATCTTTGCTTTGCCCGGGGAGAACATAACTCGGGCCGATGGGTCTTTTCTCCTTGTCCCAGAGGGCTGCTACTATGTCCTCGGCGACAACAGCGACTACTCTGTGGACTCCCGATACTGGGAGGATCCCTTCGTCAAAAACGGCGATATCCTCGCCACACTGCTGCTTCCGCAATAACGGCGGAGGCATAAATTTGCCCGTACTCTTGATTTGCTCAGGAGTACGGGCTTTTTTTGTTACTTCAACATAAAACTAAAGAATTCACTTCGCTCCCAACATTTTTTGAATGGCAGCGGGAGTACTGCCGAATGTTCTTTGAAAAACGGCGTAAAAGTTGCTAATTCCATGATAACCGACAGTCTCCGCAACTTCGGCAATCGAAAGAGTACCATTTTCCAATAAATCAAGTGCTCTTTTCATGCGTAGTGTACGAGTATATTCTGCCACGCTTTTTCCCTCAGTTAATCGAAACCCTTCTTGCAATTTATTTTTGTTTACGCCAACCTTCTTGCAAATTTCAAGAATTGTGGGAGTGTGTTTTAAGTTTGTCTCTATGATTTTTTTTGCCTGCTCAACAGCATGGATTTCCCCGTTATCCAAATAGACAGGTTGTTGTTGCGATAGCTGTTGCACAAGGCTAATTAAATGTCCGGCAGCTTCTAATCCTATTCCCTTCAGCCAAGTATCGAAGCCAAGTCCTGTCATATTGCATTGCTCTACACGACGATAAATGGATACTAACTCTGGTGCATGAAGGTCTGAACCATTGATGGTATTCTTCGCATCACGCCAAAAACTGTCGTAGAGTGGAATCTGGTTGTCTGTAAAAAACTCTTCCTGAAAATAAAGCCCTCGGAAACGCAATCGTTGACCACCGGAAATTTTCATAAAGAAAGGGACAGGAGAGTCAAAGACAAAACAGTTGACGCCCTCGCCAAAATGAAGGGAGTGATTTTTCTGCGCATAAGTCTCTATCTCACCCTGCTCACTTAATCCGACACCTATATACCGGTGGCTAAATTGTGTGCGAACGATTGTATTCTGAGGATAGGTAAAGTCGGCATCCGCAACAGAAAAACCATGCAGGTCGCCCCAAAAACGCACCTTGGAATTCCGGCGAGGAAACATATAGCAAAAACCGTTTATCGAATCTTTCCGAACACCGCCGAGAGAGGCATAGAAATTCAACATATCTTCAATGCTATGAATTGTTATCATATGCTTCTCCTCCTATTTTCTATTAAGGCATTGCGCTTTCTGTTTTGACACGAATTTTGGTTAGCATCAAACAACTTTCCACGTCCTATTATAGCAAAAAGCCCCGGTAAATTCAACGTATTTTAGGAAACTCGGATTTTTTGAACTGCCAACGAGGCACTTTTCAACGCATTGACATTTTCGATTCGGCAGGTAGAATATGAATAGGTTAGCGGTGTCTAACCCAATAGAACAACCTCTCCAGTCTGTCATGTACGGTGGAGCGGAGAAAGGAGAATTATGAGAGAGACAAAGAAAAATGTCATTCTCCGTGTCTTTCAAACCGCCCGTTGCAATCCGGGGAAATATATATTCGGAGTATCCTGTTCTGCAATCAGCGTCTTGCTGTCCGGTGTTCCGTTCTATACTGTGTACCGAATTATTCGGGTATTTCTGCTTGCTTCGCTCGAAGGAATATCTGTCAATTCGGGCGAGGTGTGGACTTGGGGTGCTATTACTGTAGGCAGCATTGCTTTGGGCATTGTGCTTTCAGTGATTGGCAGTTTTCTCTGCCACGCCTGTGCGTTCAATGCCCTGTATGATTTGCGAATGCGTATTCTGGACCACATGGGGAAACTAAACCTTGGCTTTTACACAGGAGGGCAATCCGGTGCAGTCCAGAAGATGATGAATGAGAACATTGAAAAAATGGAAAACATCATCGCCCATGATGTTTCAAACATCTTTGGCGCAGGTCTGCTGCTAACAGCTTTTGCAGTATTGATGTTTTCTTTGAACATTCCCCTTGCGCTGACAATTTTCGGGGCTTTATTACTGGCATTTGTCATTCAGTTTTCCGCATTCGGCGGTAAACAAGGACAAAAAATATGGAGCGATTTGAATCGTTCTTCCACTGAACTCGACGCCGCGTTTTCCGAGTATGTGGCGGGAATGGAAGAAGAAAAAATTTTTGGAAGACCGGAGGCAGCGGCACGGAGATTGACAACCTTGGTCGAAAAAAACAGGGATCATTGGAAAGTTTATTTGAAACGTGTTACGCCTATCTTTGGGGCATACAAGACCATCACAATTTCCGTTCTTGCCTTTCTTCTCGTCGCTGGCAGTATCCTCTTGTATTTTAACCCAGGAGACCACGACCTGATTATGGAACTGCTGATGTTCCTTATTGTTGGTCCTGCCTGCATTAGTCCCTTAATGGAACTGGTAGAGTTTGGCGCGGATCTGCGAAACCTCTCTGTCCGCATGGATCAAATTGACGAGGTCTTAAATATGCAGCCTATGCCTGAAGGTGTAGAAACTGCGTCAGAAAGCAGCAAAGGGATCCGTTTTAATGATGTGAGCTTTTCCTATCAAAATGCAGCTGATCCGCTGCGCCGTATGGCAGTAGATCATCTTACAATGGACATCCCCGCTGGACAATTTATTGCCCTGGTTGGCCCCTCCGGCGGTGGAAAATCCACAGTTGGACAATTGCTCGCCCGATTCTGGGATGTAGAAAGTGGCTCTATCGCAGTGGGCGGCAAAGACATAAGGGAATATTCATCTGAAACTCTCATGGATATGATCGCTTTTGTGTTCCAAGACACCCACATTTTCGCAGAAAGCGTCTATGACAACATTGCTATGCACCGCAATGTCTCCCGCGAGGATGTGGAACAGGCAGCAAAAGCCGCCCGCTGCCACGAATTTATCATGACACTCCCGGATGGCTACGATACAAAGCTGGGAGATGGCGGCCACAAGCTTTCCGGCGGAGAAGCGCAGCGCATCGCCATAGCGAGGGCCATGCTGAAAAAAGCGCCCATTGTCGTCTTGGATGAGGCGATGGCCTTTGCCGATGCGGAAAACGAACTTGCCCTGCGCGAGGGCATGGCAGAGCTGCTGCGGGGCAAAACCGTTCTCATGATCGCGCATCGCCTCTATTCCATTCAGGATGCAGACTGTATTTTTGTTTTGGAGAACGGCCAGCTAAAAGAAAGCGGAACGCATCATGCTTTACTCCAGCGAAACGGCCTGTATGCTCATTTGTGGGCTATCCAGAACGAAACGGAAGGCTGGCAGATGAAGGGAGGGTCGGTCTATGCTTAAGATGATACGGCAATTTACGTTCCATCATCCGAAAGAAATTATTCAGCCGACTTTTTGGCTGTTCTTTTCACAAGCGGTCAGCATTCTGCCTGCAATTCTTGCATACGTTGCAATTTATGCGCTGGGACAGGCGTTTTACCCACCGTACACGCTTGATGTTTCGCTTCTAATTCGGATTTCGGCTATTGGGATCGGCTATGTAGTGCTGCAATATATTGTTGAGTTGATTTCTTACTATAATACATACGGAAGGGCCTACAATGACACGGCTGACAAGCGTATTGCATACATTCAGAAATTACGCCGCCAACCTCTTGGATTCTTTTCCTCAAAAGAGTCCGGTGAGCTGATAAGCTCGTTTGCAAGTGACTTTGCAAACGTGGAATATACCATGTGCTATTGGCTGCCCTATCCCATCGGCGTAGGCTTTATGCTCTTGCTCTCTTTCATTTTTATGTTGTTTTTCGATTGGCGGATGGCCGCTGCGATCTTTGCAATGCTTCCCGTTTGTGCGATTTTGATGCTTCAAATTGCCAAGGTAAAGGAAAAACATAGCCGTCAGGTTATGGAAGCCAAAACAAGAGCAGCCACGCAACTCAACGAGTACCTGCACGGCATGAAGGATCTAAAGGCCTATCATCGTACTGGGGATGGCTTTGGCGCTCTGGAAAACGCGATCTCCGATCTTCGTATGGCATCTCTCCGGGATGAGGCAGTTGCAGGAAGCCTATCCACTGTATGTGCGTCGCTCATTAAGTTTATTGTTCCAGTAACAGCGGCAGTCGGTCTATACCTGTTGATGGGCGGCAGTCTTACTATACTCAACTTTGCGGGGTTTCTCGTTATCGCCACAAAGATGACCGAGCCCGCTTTGACGGTAGTCAGCAGTATTTCCGCCTTGCGCGGAATGTCGCTTTCCGGAGAACGGCTCGACAAGGTAATGACAACCCCGGATCCCAGTGGTACGGATAAAACTAGCTGTGGTGAAAGCTACACATTTGACGATGTTTCATTCCACTATTCTGAAGGTCATGATGTGATCCACAATGCGTGCTTTGAAACGCCTGCCGGGGCGCTCACCGCTTTGATAGGCCCCTCCGGCAGCGGAAAGTCCACGCTTCTTAGATTGATGGCGCGTTTCTGGGATCATCAGAAGGGACAGATCCGAATGGAGGGGAAAGACCTGCGCAGCATTGCGCCGGAAAGTCTTCTCGCACAGGTGTCTATGGTGATGCAGAACGCATATCTGTTCCGTGGCACGATCCGTGAAAATCTTTGCTTTGGAAATGAGGCGATCACCGAACAGCAAATGATCGACGCCTGTCAGAAAGCGCGCTGCCATGACTTTATTTCCGCTTTGCCTGAAGGCTATGATACCGTGGTCGGCGAGGGCGGTGCAACGCTGTCCGGCGGCGAACGGCAACGAGTATCATTGGCAAGAGCCTTCCTCAAAAATGTTCCAATCCTTTTGTTGGATGAGCCTACCGCATCTCTCGATGCAGACAATGAGGCGATGGTGCAGCGCGCTTTGGATGAAATATCAAAAAAACGGACTGTTATCATGATTGCACACCGCTTAAAAACTGTGCGTGGCGCACAACAGATCCTTGTTCTTGAAAATGGGAGGATCACCCAAGCAGGAACACATGACCAACTTGCCGAAGCGGACGGGCTCTACGCTCGGCTGTGGGGTCTGCAAAGTCAAGCTGGAAGTTATACATTCAAACAATCTTAGGAGGATAACAATGAAAGCAAAAGTTTTAAACCTTAAGGATTTTGTCCTTGCCATCGTACTGTCTTGCCTGATGATCGGCATCGGCTACCTGATTATGCTGCCGTTTGCAGCAAACATGCAGCTTCTCTATTTTCTTGAGCCTGGTTTGATCGGCCTTGTAAACGGTATTGTCTATGTACTGATGATCCGTAAGTGCCCAAAAATCGGAACACAGTTCATCATCGCCGCTCTGTATGGGACCTATATGTTGATCATGGGCAGTGCATATGCAGCTTTGTACTTTTACATTCTGGCCGTTGTCAATGAACTCATCATGCTGGGTGGCGGCTATCAAAGCAAGGTGCGCCCTGCCATTCCCCATGTTCTCATGTGGTGCCTGAACGCAATGGGCAGCACTCTCAACTTGTTCCTGTTCAGAGGAAGCTATGTCAAGATTTATATGGATTTAGGCATGGACGAAGCCACGGCAACAGCTTCTGTAAATCAGACGGCGGAATTTTGGTGTGCACCGCAGAATATCCTGATTTCTCTGTGTGTAACAGCAGTCCTCTGTGTTGGCGGTTATCTGCTTGGCGTCAAAATGTTGGGCAAGCATTTTAAGCCTGCCGGTGTCGCATGAGCGCGGCGCAAAAACAACGCGGTGCAAATATAGACTCCAGGACATGGCTGTTTCATCTTCTAATCGGGGTTGCGTCTATCATCCTGATTCACTCTGATAAGGGTGGCCTATGCCTGTTCGTATGGTGTATACTCTTACATCTTGTTACGCAAAAAGCACACAATGTCCCGGTGTATATATTTGCGTACATTGTATTTACAGGCTTTGCATGGATCGGTGTGCAGCTCCTTCCAAACGACAACTTTTACTTTTTAGGCCTTGCATTTTCCAATATGGGCGTACTTGGACGAAAAGCGATGATTCCACTATCTTTTGCCATTTGTCTTGCCCAAGAGCCAACGGGTGCTTTAATGGCGTCCCTGCAGGCGCTTCGGCTGCCTAAGGCCGTGGGAATTGGGCTTGCCGTTTTGCTGCGGTTTTTCCCCACCATAGGCGGTGAGTATCATGCAATCCGAAATTCACAGCGGTTTCGCGGGATTGGGGTAGGCGTATTCCATACGCTTACCCATCTTCCCTCTACGGTGGAGTATATCTTGATTCCACTAATCTTGCGCACAACGAAAGTCGCTGAGGAGCTCTCCGCATCCATGACGGTACGAGGGGTGCGTTTTTCAGGTGAAACGATTTCCTATCGCCCTGTTCGCTTTGCATGGAGGGATGCAGCGCTCTGCGTTGTTGCTTTGCTAATCCCTGTGATTGTGTTTCTGTTGGAAAGGAGGGGTATCTTTTGATAAAACTGCAAAACCTTTCCTTTGCCTATGAAAACACAAACGAAACGGTGGGGCAGCTCCGCAATATAGACCTTCATGTGGAAAAGGGAGAACTGATCATCCTCTCCGGGAAAAGCGGTTGCGGCAAAACAACGCTTACCCGCATCCTCAATGGGCTTTGTCCCTCCTTTTACCCTGGGAAGTTGGAGGGCGGCTACTCTCTTGATGGCGAAAATGCGTTGAAAATGCCGATACATAAGCTCGGCACCATGGTCGGCAGCGTATTTCAAGATCCCCGCAGCCAATTTTTCGCCACCAATACCACAGATGAAGTTGTGCTGGGCATGGAAAACATCCCGCTGGAACGTGTGGCAATGCAAAAGCGGATCAATGCAGTTTGCGGTCAGATGCACATTGACCGGCTCCTTGATCGAAGGATATTCCCTTTGTCCAGCGGTGAAAAGCAACTTGTAGCGATTGCTTCCGTTTGCGCAATGGAGCCAAAGGTGATCATCCTCGATGAGCCGTCGGCCAACTTGGACAGTGAGGCAATGGTGCGTCTTGGGACGTTGCTATACCGGCTGAAAGCTGCAGGCCATACCATCATTCTTTCAGAACACCGCTTTCATTATGTGCGGGATTCTTTTGATCGTCTTATTTTCATGGAAAACGGTGAAATTTCTGGAATCTATAACCGCGATGAAGCATTAAGCCTGGCAACCGATCAACTGGTGAAAATGGGACTGCGCAGTTTCAGCACGCCAAGCTTTAGAGTAGGCGGTGCATTTAAGCAAAGCTCTGACGATGTCTTACAAGTTTCAGCAATTTCCTGTATGTTGGACAGTCGGCAGATTTTGGAGGACGTGTCCTTCTCCGCTCAAGGCGGAAAAATTCTTGCGATTGCCGGCCCTAACGGAGCGGGAAAGTCCACGCTCTGCCGGATCATCACCGGGTTATATCAATCAATGGGAACCGTTCAGCTTGACGGAGAACTGCTGAAACGCAAACGCCGCACACAAAAATCTTTCTTTGTACAGCAGGATTCCGATTATCAGCTATATGCTCCTACCGTGTTGGATGAATTTTCACTCGGGAAAAAGGAAACAACGGAATTGAAAGAGGCGGCCTTTTCTCGGCTTCAAGAAATGGGACTGGATACTTTTTCACAACGCCATCCTGTATCTCTTTCAGGCGGGCAAAAGCAGCGGCTCCTCTTGGCACTTGCCGCTGCAAGCGGAAGAAAATTGCTGGTCTTTGATGAGCCGACCAGCGGGCTGGACGGGTACAATATGCATCTGACTGTTGACCTTCTCAAAGGACTTGCTGCTGAAGGACGTTGTATATTACTGATTACGCATGATATGGAGCTGATCGCGGAGGCGGCGGACAGTATCCTATACATTGAGGGCGGCAGGTTGTGTTATCAGCGAAATGTTCTGCATTAGGACAGGAGGCGATTATGACAATCCGTAAATCCGGCGAAGATTATTTGGAGGCAATTTTAGTCCTTGAACGGCAATCCGGCACAGTACGCTCCATAGACCTTGCTCGGTACATGGGTTATTCCAAAGCAAGCATTAGTCATGCCACCAGCGCACTTCGCAGAGATGGATTTCTTGTTATGGATAATGATGGATTCCTGCATCTGACTGATAAAGGTCGTGGGATTGCCAGAAAAATCTATGAACGACACCGCTTTTTTACAGAGCAGCTAATTGAAGCGGGTGTCGAAGCAGAAATTGCTGAACAGGAGGCTTGTCAAATCGAGCATGCAATCAGTCAGGAAAGCTTTGAAATACTTCGAGATTCATACAACCAAAACAAAGAAAAAAAGACTGACTTGTCATCTAAAACGTGCAAAAACGATTGCAGTTCATAGTCTCTCGATACCACTACATTACTACATTTAAGTATGGATTAGTAAATAGTCTTTCACGCACAACTCGCCACATACGGTAAAAAAGTCATATACTAGTAATCATCGTTTCACTTTTCCGTTTTTGTTAGTCTTGTGCATACTCGCCTTCATGTGGAGCCATAAGCTGCTTTGTGTCTGCGCTTAACAACTTTGCAGCACATTTTGTATCAGTACTGCAAAGTTGTTGGCATCCCATGCGCTACGACCGACGAATAATCCATCAATATAAGGCATACGGGCGAGCCCCACCGCATTGTCGGGATTTACGCTGCCGCCATACAAAACGGGGATTTTTTGCGATGCTTCTGTTCCAAACAGCTCTTGAAGTGTTTCTTTTATTACCCCATGCATGTCATTAGCGTACTCTTTTGAAGCCGGTTTACCGTTGATGCCAATAGCCCAAACCGGTTCATAGGCGATCCATAATTGCGAGGCCTGCTGTTTGGTGATGTTCCACAGCCCAATTTTTAATTGTGTACGCAATATTTCACGATTTATCTTGTAATTTTTTTGTTCTTCATTCTCCCCAATGCAGAGCAGCGGCGTAAACCCATGACGTAAGGCAGCATGAACCTTTTTGTTCACCATAACGTCATTCTCATGCAAAACATGGCGCCGCTCTGAATGACCGATTTCCACAATCTGTACGCCCACTTCTTTTAACATAACCGGTGATATTTCTCCGGTGAAAGCCCCCTCGTCTTCCCACCCCATATTTTGAGCACCCAGTTTGATGTTACCTTCCTGAGCGATTTTAGCTGCGGATTCAAGGCTGGTAAAAGAGGGGATTACAAATATTTCACATTGTTCACGGCTGATGTCCTCTGTCCTTTCGCCTAATAAGGAAAGGAACTGGCAGGTTTGCTGAATGGTTTTATACATTTTTGTGTTTGTCCCGATATACAGTTTTTTCATCACAGGCACCCCAATCAGACAAAATTGCGCGATTCAACATTGATTATTTCTTGTACCTTTGGGGTAGAAGGCCCGTCAACAAACTTTAGTTTAACCCACTCCCGAAGAATAGTTTTTGCCAGCTCCTCGCCGATGACACGCTCGCCGAAACAAATTACATTGCCATTATTGCTCAAAATCGAGCGCTGAGCTGAAAAGATATCGTGGCAAACAGCGGCACGAATGCCTTTTACTTTATTTGCTGTCATGCACATGCCGATGCCGGTGCCGCAGACCAGCACACCTCGCTTCATAAAATTGCTTTCGGCTATTTTATGACATACCTGTTCGGCAATAAGGGGATATACGATATCATCGTCTTTCGAAAAAGTACCCACATCTTCCACTTCGTAGTTTTCTTTGCGAAGCATATCTACTAAAGCATTTTTCAAATTAACCGCAGCGTTATCGCAGCCAATTACGATTGAGTTCATTATAAGCACACTCCTCTTTTGATGGTAATATGCTTATGATATGATAGTTTAAAACATCATTCAAGAGAATAATCAAATATTTGTTTACTTGCACAAGATAATCGAACAATAATTGGTGGACAAAACAATTAAACTGAACACATCAGAGTGTAATCACGCCAAATCTCACATATAATGTTCATTTAAGCGCAGTAGTGTTCGCAATGCAAAGAACGGCCTGCATAGCAGGCCGTTCTTACTTTTTATTAGCTATACAATTTTTAGGTCAATACCATTGCCAGCCAATATTTCTTTCCATTCATGTGGTAATCCATTGTCGGTTATTACCATATCAATTTCACTTAGCTGCGCAAAATAAGCAGGCCGAATTATACCAAACTTACTGGAATCCGCCAAAAGTATGTGGGTTTGGGCGGACTGAAGTGCGGTTCTTTTTGTGAGCACCTCATAATTATTTGCACAAGTAATCCCTAGATTTTCATGTATCCCCGATGCAGAAATAAATATCTTATTTACACGAATCTCTTCAATTAACTTAATCCCTTGTGAGGACTCAAAAAACTGGCCATTGGGGTGAAAATACCCACCAGGAAAAATAATATTCACTAATGGTTTGCGCACCAGATAGGTCATTACATTGTAATTATAGCATAAAATTGTTGTTTCGATATTCTCTGGTATATGCTTTGCCAGCTTATCTGTAGTCGACCCAGTATCAATAATAAAAACATCACCCTCATGAACAAGCGAAGCGGCGTACTTACCAATGCGCTCTTTTTCTTCATTCATTCGGATTTTTTCAGAATGCAACTCGTAATTATCATATTGCGTTTCGACCCGGCTGTTTTGCATTAAGGATGCTTTTCCATGACTTCTTCTAATAATCTCATCTTGTTGCATAGCTTTTAAGTCTCTTCTTATTGTCATTTCAGAAACATTAAGACGCTGCGCTATTTCCTTCACAGATAGCGTACTTGTTTCTTCCAACATAGACAATATTTGATTTAACCGAGCACTCTTTTTACTGCTCAACTCTATCGCCACCCTTCAACGCGTTGGTTTATTAAGATTGTATCATATACTTAAACAAATTACAAACATTAATTTCGCTGAACCCCACAATTATGTTAACAATTGTTTGAGTAAACATCCATTTGTTTGATATATTCGTCGTAATTACCCAGTATCGAACACAATAGTGTGATACAATCACGAAATTGTTCATAGCATCTTGCAATCGAAATAGATGTTGGATATTATTTATTTAGAGTCAATGCTTTTTAGCAAAACATGAATCCAGGAGGGCCACTTGTGGGGAACAATTTATTCAGTATCCATGAAGAGATACACGATAAAAATTATTTATTAGCAACATATTACATAGAACTACCTGCCGATTGCGATGTTTCAGATAAAGCGGCATCAATGGCAACGGGGCAGACCATTGGTACATGGGTTCCGGTGCCGGGCATTACCCAAGAAATGAGAGACACGCATATGGGGTGCGTAGTATCTATTCAAGAGCTGCCTCCTCAGGAACTAAGCACTCTCAAAGCAGTGGAGTTTATTCCTTATCTGATTCAGATTGGCTATCCTGTCATTAACTTTGAGGATTGTCTGCCCATGGTGTTGACAACATTATTGGGTAACGACGCCTCTACTTCTGCACAGGTAAAGCTTTTAGATGTGCAGTTCCCCAAAAGTTATCTTGAAAAGTTTGCCGGGCCGCGCTTTGGCATTAAGGGCCTTAGAGAATTAACCGGAATTTCAGACCGACCGCTGGTTTTAAACATGATCAAACCGTGTACTGGATTTTCCCCCCAAGTGGGCGCCGATATTTTTCGGCAAACTGCGTTGGGCGGGGTAGATTTTATAAAGGACGATGAACTGCTGGGGAACCCATCTTTCTGCCCGGCCATAGAGCGGGTTAAGGCATATAATCAGGCGGCAAGACAAGTATTTGAACAAACGGGGCAAAAAACCCGCTATATAGTAAATGCCACCGAACGTGCAGACAGGCTACTTGATCATGTTAAACGGCTGGTGGATGCGGGTGCAGAAATGCTCATGCTAAACTTTGCAACAGTTGGTTACAGTATGTTCAGGGCCATTGCTCAAACGGTAGATATACCGGTTATGGGTCACTATGCCGGCTCGGGTATGTTTTATGAAGGGGCCATCAGTGGTATGAGCTCTCCGATTGCGCTGGGCAAGCTGCCACGCCTATGCGGCGCTGATATTGTAATGATTAACACACCCTATGGCGGGTATCCTTTACAACGCTTGAAATATTTACAAACGGCGCAAGCACTGTCACTGCCATGGTGCGGCATACAGCCTGTAATGCCTTCGGTGGGGGGAGGCGTACATCCAGGGCTTGTACAACGCTTTATTACCGATCTTGGAAAAGATATTATCCTTGCCCCCGGTGGTTCGGTTCAGGGGCATCCCGGCGGCGCAACAGCCGGCGCAAAAGCCATGATGCAGGCGATTGATGCTGTTGTCAATGAAATTTCTCTGCAAGAGGCAGCAAAGCAACATTCTGAATTAAGGCAAGCTTTAAGCTTATGGGGGATTTTGGAGGTGTAGAACAGGATGCGAATAGATGTTCATACCCATCTTTGGCCACCGGAGAAAACGCCGGTTTATCTGCAAGACTATTTTGGGAACAGGGCAAAGCCAGAAGCAATAAAAAAATTAACTGCCGAGGGCTTAATAACCTCTATGAATCAATCTGGCATTGATAAGGCAATTGTTTCGGCACTTCCCTTTGGCCCACAGTATTCAAACCAGCAGCTCTGTTGCTTTAACAATTATATAAAGCAACAGGTAGCATTGTTCCCCCACCGGTTAAAAGGATTCTGCACTATTAACCCGTTGGAGCAGGATGCATTATCTTATCTGGAGCAATTGATTGGCAGCGAAGGATTTAAAGGATTAAAGTTGCATAACAATATGCAGCAATTTTATCCCGATGATACAAAGCTATACCCAATTTATCAGAAAATGCAAGAATATCAATTGCCAATCCTGTTCCATTGCGGAGGCATCGGTTTGCCCCCCACTCGAGACAGCTATGGTCAGCCGATACGGTTTGATGCGATTGCCTGCGATTTTCCTGATTTGCCCATCATTTTAGGGCATGCCGGCCGCACTTGGTATGATGAAACTGCCATGATGCTACGCAAGCACAAAAATATTTATGCAGACATCAGCACAAATATAGGACGCCTTAAAAGTCATGCCGGTAAGCCGATGGCTGATTTGCTGGAAAAAGTGAAGGTATGGGCCGGGCATACCAACACATTGTTTTTGGGATCAGATTATCCATTTTACGGACAGGCTGAAACGGTAGAGATATTAAATTCTTTATTAAAAATGGGCGGTTCTGCGGCCACAAACCCAGAGGATATCTCCGGCATCTTAGAGCTTAATGCTGAAGCGTTTTGTAAGAAATACAACATATTCAAATTTAGGGATGAGCAAAACTGGTTCTAAATAAGATAATCGGAACAGGCCAATGAAGGAAAAACGCCGGGTAGGCCGAAAAAGCGTACAAAATCCAAGCTCGGAGGAAAACCGAGCGAAAAATTCATATAGGATCATCGGTTAAGCAGACCGCCTAAAAGATTTAGATGCACGGTAGGAGTGAGAGCCAGACAAAACAGCGGCCAGAGCAACAGCTAAAGCGGAGATGTGGGCCAAGGTATTGAGGTTTGCCGCACTATTTCCGTTACGCACCCATAGCCGTTCCTGGCCGGACGCCTTAAAGCGGGAGTTGTATCTCTCGCACTCCGTACGCAAAGCGTAAGTTCTCTTGAAATAGAGACAATGGCGGTCAATAGAAAGTCTGTAATCTGAGGGAACGATTCTGTATTTGACACAGCCCCTGTTTTTCCTCCCATTGTTCCAATTCTTGTGGTTGCAGGGGCAAACACCGCGCTTGGACTGGCGGAATGGGCAGCAAAATTTCTGGCGGGTACGCCCGTTGTCTGTTGTTTTTCCATCCTTGTGCATAGCCAGTCCAGCATCACAGATCAGGTTGCCCGCTGGAAGCGCTTTGCTCTTGGAATTGCGTTTTTTTGAGGGGGATAAAAGCTTCCCCATCATAGACCGATTTCACGGTGTTGTAGATGATTTTCGCATCGTAGCCCTTATCCGCAAGAAAGGAACACCCCTGCAAAGGGATGATTTGGTTGGCTGCGGCGAGGATGTCAACGGCAACTGTGGAATCCATGATGTTGGCTGGTGTGGTCAGCTCGTATAGAGGCAGCCCGGAGATACAGTCTACCAGCACATGGCTTTTGTATCCCCAGTAAAACTCATATCGGCGTTCATTGTGCTGGTTAGAGGCGGAATGGACACCCAAGGCGCAGTCCGGGTCACATTTCGGATGCGACTTTTTGGAGAATTTGTCTTTCACAAAGGATTTTGGATTGTTCTGCCTTGTGTTCGCCATGACTGGAGTAGAGTCCAGGCCGATGAAAGAGGCATCCACAATACCCAGCTCATACAACTGCCGTACCAGATCCGCCATGATAGACTTTAACTCAGTGTTATTCAGCTTTCGTAGAAAACGGTCATAGGTCCAGTAGGACGGCAGAGGCTCCATGATATTGAAGCCACAATAGTGAGCAATGAGCCGATTGTTGTCCAGATAATCCACCAAATCTGTGATTTGTGAGAAGCCATCACATTTCATAACAATAAAAGCACAGACCATGGCTTCTTTGGGAAAGCCTCGCCGCCCGGTTACCGCTCTGGGCAGCGTGAAGTCCAGACGGCTAAAAAGCTTGTCGTAGAACATGGCGGCGCTTTGGGATGTAAACAGCGTTACATCCTGGATGATTTCCTGTCGGTAGATAGCGGCCAGCCCCTTTCTGGTTGATTTTCTCTGTAAGTTAATTTTACCAAAAAGAGGCTCCGCTTTCTACAATATATGAGTGATTTTCGGTTTCAGCCATGGCCGGAAACCATTGCAATCACTACACTTTTTGAGTTTTGCTCATGGCTGTATTCAAATTAAGAAAGGAAGGGAAACACTATGGCAAAGCGTTACACCGAAAAAGAGGTAATCGAAAGGCTGCAAGCCCAGATTAAAGAGAAAAAGCCTCTGTTTATGCCTAACTGTGGATGCGGCCTTACAGCCAAATTACAGGAAAAAGGAGGCGCTGACTTGATTTGTGTCTCTGCAACCAGCTATTGGCGGTTAAAAGGTCAGGGCTCTCTGGCCCCATTGATGCCGTACTGCGACATCAATGAGATCATCTTTAAACTGGCCCCTGAAATAACGGCCAACGTAAAGGATACCCCTATTCTATCTCTTAGCGGTGCCACTAACCCCTTGTTGCCCCATGATAAGCATCTGGATATGCTGTGGGAAGCCGGCATTTCAGGTATCAACCCGTTTATGATGAAAATCTATGGCAGTGAAGTAATGGATCAGATGGAAAATATCGGCATGGGGTGGACCAGAGAGGTCGAGTTCGTCAACGCAGCCCACAAGAAAAACATGTTTACCCTCGCCTATGCCTTTACTCCGGAAGAAGCTACTATTCTTGCAGAGGCCGGCGCATCGGCTATCTCTTCGCACTTTGGATCTACCAAAGGGGGCATTTCCGGTGCGAAAACAAGTTATTCCATTGAAGAGGTGGCAGAGATGTGCCAGCAAATGTTTGATGCTGCACGCAAGGTGAACCCCAATGTTATTCTGTTTGCCCATGGCGGCCCGATGGAAGGCCCCGAGCAGGTTGAATATGTGTATAAGCACACAAATGCACAAGGCTTTATTGGCGGCTCTGCAGCTGAACGCATGCCCATTGAAAAGGCTGTTTTGTCGGCAACCCAGACCTTTAAAAGCCTCTCGATCTACCAGTAAGTCTTATTATTATACAGGAGGAAGTTATCATGGATCGGAAACCTAATATCATTGTTACAGGCATGCTTGACACAAAGTTTAATGAAATCCGTTTTCTCGCGGACCAAGTAGCTGTATATGGCGGGAATCCCGTTGTTATGGATCTGAGCTTGGGCCAGTCTGCTGATTGGGCTGACATCACCCGGGAAGAAGTATTGAAAACCGCAGGGGTTAGCGAAAAAGAAGTCTCGGATGCCCCTCGCGCGAAAGCTATTGGTATTGTTGGCCCTGCAGGTGCAAAGAAAATTATGGAGCTGTATGATGAGGGCAAGGTCGATGGTGTTATTTCATGGGCAGGCTCGGTGGGTACTACGACAGTAACTTACGTTATGCGTGCACTGCCCTTCGGTGTTCCCAAAATTATGTTGACCGACATGGCCTCCAGTGATGTAAGCATGTGGCTGGGCAATAAAGATATTTATATTGTCAACCCCACAGCAGAGCAAGGCATCAACATTGTTACCCGTAAAATGGTTGCCAATGCCGCCGCTGCTGTCGTATCAATGGCTAAGGTGGGCGATGTTAAAACTGAAGAAACCAAGCCTCTTGTTGCTATCACTGCTTATGGAACCACCACTCCCGCAGTCAATGCCTGCACCAAGTTTATGGAGGACAGAGGCTGGGACTCCATCATTATTCACCAGGTGGGTACTGGCGCTACCATGGAAGACCTGATTCGTTCCGGTGATGTTACCGCAATCTTTGACCTTACAACCGGCGAATTGACCAATAACATGTACAAGAGTCCCTACGGTGTTCCCGATACTTGGGTTGGAGAGCGTGTGACTGCTGCCAGCGATATGGGCATTCCCCAGATCGTATGCCCCGGCGGCTTGGATCAGGGGGCTTGCGGCCCCATGAGTTCTATTCCCCAAGAGTATCTGGATGACTTTAAAACAGGCAAGCGCAAGGGATTCCGCGACACTAAATTGCCTTACATTCACAACGAGGGTGTTACCATCATGGTGCCAACCTTGGAAGAGATTGAGGAGCTATCCAACTACTTAGCTGAAAGGCTGAACAGAACCAATGGCCCCACAGCATTTATCATCCCCATGCAGGGGTGGTCTGCCTATGATCAGCGCGAAGAGATTTGCACCAAGGAACGCGGATGGGCAGAAGGAAACGGTGATGGCCCCGTTTGGGAACCAGATGAAAAGGATCCCCGCTGGAGCCGCCGCGCGACCCTAATGCGCCGCGTTTTGGAAGAGAGGTTCGACAAATCCAATACCAATCTTGATTTAATCATTGCGGATATGCACATTAATGACAAAGAGTTTTCAGAATTGTGCTGCAAATGCATGGACGATATGCTGAACCAGCGCTGGAAGCCCGGCATGTATCGTGACATTAAAGGTGTTGTGAAATAAAAGCGAATAGAAACAATCTATTTTATAAAACTTACTGAAAAGGGGAAAAAGATGAACGCATTGCTTGCAACAGGAATTGTGGCTGGTCTTTTAGCAGCTGTTTTAGGCGAGGTTGGCGGTGCTGTAGGTATGCTCACATGGGTTGCATTTATCTCTTGCGCATGCACATTTGCAGCGGGGGGCGGCAACACAGGCTTTATCAAAACCATGACAAGCACCATATTTGGTCTGCTGGGCGGGTGGTCGATTGTGTCCCTTTCTGGCATACTGCCCATTCCCTTCGCACTGGGTATTTCTATCTTTATTGTGGTAGCCATAATGTGCGTTTCTGCAAATTGGAGCGTCCTTTCCTTTGTTCCCGGTATGTTTGCAGGTTGCTCTTGTTTCTTTGGATCAGGGTTTAACTTTGTAGATACACTGATTGGCCTTGTGGTTGGCGCTATTTTGGGCTGGCTGATTGACAAAGGCGGCAATCTGCTCTACAAGTTGTTCAAAAAAGAATCAAGCTGAGCTGGCAACGGCAAAAGAAAACTAATAAGCCGCGTATAACGATGGTATCATAAGAATACTCAATAGGTTCAGCCAAATCTCCGAGGTGCTAGCTCCCCGGAGATTTGGCCATTTACCAATAAATTGAGAATCATAAAAAGGGTTATAGATGGAAAGGTTGACAATGCTGGGAACAGGGATTGCCCTGGTAACAAAATACCAAAACACTTATTTTGCTATTCGTCGAAATGAAAATTTTATTCTGGTGGATGGGGGAGGCGGTGATGGCATACTCCGTCAGTTTGAAAAAGCCGGCCTAAATTGGAGCAACCTGCGGCATATTATTGTTTCTCATGAACACACCGACCATATATTAGGAATCATAGTCGCGATTCGAATGATTTGCTACCAAATGTTGCTGGGAAATTATCAAGGCAATTGCTATGTTTACTGCAACCGCATAGTCGCAGAAAAACTCACCGCAATATGCGGGATGCTTTTACGCAAAGCAGAAAGAGCACTTGTGGGAACCCGCCTTCATATTGTATCTGTACATGATGGTGAGCAAAAGACCATTATGGAATACCCTGTTACATTTTTTGATACCCGTTCAGAAAAGTCTATGCAATACGGCTTTATGCTTACACTGGATAGCGGACATACGTTAACTTTTTTAGGCGACGAACCGTTCCATGATGAATCAGCCCAGTATGTGAAGGGAGCAGATTGGCTGATGTGCGAAGCATTTTGCTTATACGCCCATCGGCACATTCACACACCCTATCAGTATCACCACAGCACGGTAAAAGAAGCAAGCGAGCTGGCAGAGCAAAACGGTGTAAAAAACTTAATTTTATTTCATACTGAGCAAGCCACCTATGGCTGCCGCAAAGAGTTATATACCAACGAGAGCAAGAAGTTTTTTAATGGAAATATTTTTATTCCGGATGATTTGGAAACCATTCATTTAGCTTAAACCGGTTTGCCCAGTAAAAGGCAGGTATCCCCACGTAGCGCGGATGATGCTTACCCTACCCTTCATTAACGATAGCGAGGAAAGCATTTGGGGGGCTTCTCGCGACTATTGCGGCGTGGATTTTAGAATCATTTCTTATCCACGCCTTTCTCGTTTGCTGTCCATATTGTAAGTAGCTTTAACTGGGGCTGGGGTATACAATCGACTCATATCACAGGTATGTTCTGACATTTTCTGTTGCCTATAATTTACTTGGCTCCTAAATATAAATTTACTTGACAACCAAAATCAGAGTTGATAAAATGAACATTGTTCAGTCTGGAGGTTTAACATGAGTAAAACAATAACTTCCCAAGAAGCAATACTTGGTGCCGGAAAAGAAATTGTCCTAAATAGTGTTTACACGAGCGATATGGTATAATGGGAGCAAGAGATCCGAAAGAG
>CABULH010000015.1 GCA_902492455.1 uncultured Oscillospiraceae bacterium | reverse complement strand
TACGCTTAAAAGCCGGTTTGCGCAAAATCGCAAACCGGCTTTTTCGACAGACTGAAACGAGGGACCGGCATATTGGCCGGTCCCTTTCCAGTATTCATCTCATTAACGGATCACTCGATTGGTAACTTCCGCTGTTTCTTTTTCCTTCTCTTTGCGGCTTTTCACCAAAAGCAGGAAGAAGAAAACCATGATAACAGCAGAGGCTGCTGCAATCAGAAGAGCAGCCATAGCGGGGAAGCTGCTATCCCCTGTTTGCGGGCCGTCAATAGGCGGCGGATCATCCGGAATTTCCTCATCACCGCTGCTTGGTGGGGTTAAAGGCGTCGTTTCGTCCGGAATGTCCTCCGGAGGAGTGGCATCGCAGACCAGAATCCATTTTACCAGCGAGAAGGTATCCTGATATTCATTTCCCAGGCTGGTTGGCACCTGCACCTGGAAGGTGAGGTTAGCCGTCGCGCCATAAGAAAGGCGGCCGATGACAATGCCATGTTCGGTATTGGGATACCGGGCGATGAGTCCGGGATTATCCGTTACAGTGTCCTTGTGCTGGGGATCGCCCGAGGCCGGCCCTTTATAATAGACCTCCACAGGATTCCCCTGCCGATCCAGTGCCGTGATGGTCATGGGCAACTCTTTGATCAGCTGTTCCGCATATGTCTTTCCCTCTATTTCCGGTGCATCCGGATGTTCCTCCAGATACTTGGCATACACATCCTCGCCAATTTCCGCCTTTAGATACACCACGATATCGTCCTCGCTGTCGTTGACGATATCCATTTCCTTCGTAAAGGAACTCCCGGGCATCAGATTCTTTCCGGCTTCGCCGAAAAAGTCGTTTTCGGAAGTCTGAATCGTCCGAGAACCATCATAGGTGATGGTGATATCCGCCGGGCGTACCTCAGCACTGGCCATAAAGCCGCCCGCCAGCAGCGAGAGGGACAAAAAGAAGACAGCGGCTTTCTGCGGTGTTTTCTTTTTCATTGGGCATCATTTCCTTTACTCAGTAACATGGCTGCAAATAAGTGAAACCTGAAAATTATTCAGCAGCTTCAGCCGCACTCCAGCCAACAATAATGTCTTCTTCTTTATCTGGAGTGAAATAATCCGACTGAATGGCATAAGCGGTGATGTTAATGTCGAAGGTGACATCCTTCATCTCATTGCCCCAGCTAGTGGGAATGGTCAAGCCAGTAAACAGGGTGATGGGGTCCGCGCCAGCGGCCAGGACATTCTGATAATAGTAGTAGCCGTCCTCACCTTTGACCCACCCATTGGTCACATCCAGCGCCGCTTCCACTTCAGCCGCACGATCAGCGGTGAAGTTCTCGTTCTCGCTGACGATTTCGATCTTGGCGCGGATGTAAGCGTCATTATTGCCCACATTCTCAATGGTGGGATCCTTCACGATGGGCTGACCGGGCAGCACATCGGCGATAGTGTTGTTCTCATGCTCCGCGCTGAAGATCGGCTCGGTCAGGGTGATGCGGACATTGCCCATGGTCACCACATTGGTGACTTCTTTGGAATCGGTGAACCAAGCCAGAGTCGCGCCGATGGCAATCAGCGCCACCAAAGTTACGGCAGTGACAATCACCGTCAGTTTTTTCTTCATCGTCATTGTATAATCCTCCTGTTATCCCGATATCGGTTTGCTCACCAGTTGAAAGCGGTGGCAAAAGCGGTCTGAACGTTGGCAGCCTCGGTACCTTCTGCCTGGAGCAGATAAGCGGTGACGTTCAGATTAAAGCCTTTAATCGCGGAAGCATTGTCCACATCTTTAATCGTCACAGTGTTGAACAGCGTGGTGGTCTCGCCGCCGTTGGCCGCTACAATCGTTTTATAGTAGTAGGTAAGGCCATCGGCACTGACAGTCCAATCGGTGGTATTAAAATCGATTTCGGCAAACTTGGCGATTTCCGCCAGCGCTTCTGCGCCGGTCTTACCGTCACAACTGACATCCAGCTTCACGGCGATCCAAGCGGCATCGGTAGCGGAGGTGTTCTTCACCTGAGGGTCCTTGGGAATCACACGGCCGGGAACTACGTTCAGGGCCAAATCTTTACCCAATTTTTCCGGCTGGGGATCAACCTGGGTACCATCATAATCCAGACCATCGAACAGGTCTTCTTTAATCTGACCGGTAAGGCCGGCAGTGGCGGTAAAGACATTTGCTTTGGTCGCAGTTTTGTCTTTCAGCAGGGCAAAGGTGGAACCGATGGAGATCGCAGCGACAGAAACGACGACCAGCGCACCGGCCAGTAAACCTTTTTTATTCATGAAAGTGATCCTCCTCAAATGTTAGATATGGATAATTTCAACTCCGGGAATACGTGCGTCTGATTTCTTAGTTGGCAGCGATCAGAGCATCCAGTTCGGTCTGGGCAGCGGCGAGATCAGCCACACCTTCAGCCTGCACGGCATAAGCGGTGATCTTGATGTCGAAAGCAAATACTTCTTCCAGTTCTTCATTAATCGTCACAGTATCAAACAGGGCTGTTTTAGTCTCCGCATCAACTGCCAGCGGCACGTTGTAATAGAAAACCGTCTTATTGCTGCCGGCCTTTTCGGTCCAGTTAGTGGCATCAAAATTGATGTCAGCCTGAGCAGCGATGTCCGCAAACGCAGCAGCGGCGCCATCTTTCAGATATTCCAGTTCAATGGCAACCCAAGCGTCATGATTGCCGGTATTCTTCACAGTAGGATCCTTGGGGATCTCACGGCCGGGAACAATGTCTTCAGCCAGATTAATTCCGAGAGCAGGATCATCCGGATTTTCAGCCTCAGTAGCACCAAAATCGATGCCATCCCAAGCCGGCTCTTTCAGGTCAATGTCGATACCCTTCTGGGAAACAGTGAAACGGTTGGTAACAGTGTTGGTCTTATCGCTCAGCAGAGCAAGGGTAGCACCGATAGCGACGACGGCCACCAGGCACAGGGACAGGACAACGGCGAGAACACTCTTCTTTTTCATGTAATTTTTCCTCCACATTCTATATTTTGAACTTAACCTTGACGATTTTCATCGGCGTCGGCTCCCTCACCGGAACTGCTTTCCTCCGCCTTAGGGACTGCAGCTGCCTTATCCGTCTTTTTAGTGAACAGATCGGGCAGAAAAACCAGGAGTATGATTGCCAGCACAACGGCGGCGGCTATCAGCTTACCGCTCAGTGTGGTTTGAATGGAATTGGAAATGTAACCTACCAGGGGGAGAGAGATTTTTGCCGGTCTGCCCAACAGTCGGCTGAAAGCAATTTCTCCATCCGTCACATTGTTGGCATCCCCCTGGGTGACAAACACCTGTTTATCTGTATCAATGGACATCACGCGATGGGTGGTGGGATAACCCATGCCGGGGGTGGAGTAGGTGATAACATCCTTCACCTGAATTTCTTCCGGTTCCACCTCCTTGACGAAGATCACGCTGCCCACATGATAGGTAGGTTCCATGCTGCCCGTCAGCACTGCCGTAGGCCGGTAGCCGAAAAGATAGGGAACCAGAAGCACGCCTGCGATCAGCAGCATCAGCACAATCAAAACAGTGGAAAGAATATTGCAAACTTTTCTAATCAAGGAGGACCCTCCTGCTTATCATTCTTGCAGTTCCCGTCTGCCGTTCGGAAGATCCCTAGCGGTTTTGCCCCAAGCATCGGCCGCCGCATTGCCCTCCGACTGAATGGTGTCGGTGATGACCTCCACTTGTAAAGCGTCCCAGAACTCTTCGCTAACGTCAGTTCCTTCGGTGGGTTTCACCGCTTCCAGCAGCAATGCCGTCGAATCGCCGGTGGGAACATCAGTACGATGATAGAAATAATTGGCAGACTCATCATAGAACCAGTAGGTTTGCCAATTTGCTGCCAGCTGCAGGGTAACATCCCCCATCACCAGCTTGGTTGAATCGGCAGGATCGAAAAACGGCTTGTTGCCGAAGTTCATATCACCCGCCACAGCAGTATCACCGGCCTGTTTCCAACCCGGGATCAGCATCACGCGAACGAAAAGCGAAATATCGCCGGTATTTTGGATTTTCACCTGCTTTGCAGCAATACCATTCTCGACGGGGATGTCGTTGCTGGAGTCCGGTGTACCGCTGCTGTTTTCCTCGATATCCACGGAGGGATTGGCTGTGGTAAAGACGTTCTGCTTCTCATTGGTCTTGCTGTAAAGCGCCGCCAGGGTTGCGCCGCCGACTACCAGGCAGATCAGCAGGAGTGCAGATGCCAGCAGTGCCAGTATCTTTTTCGTTTTCATCCTAACCCTCCTGCTCCGTAAACACATTGACTACGCCGTCCGTGGCGCCGTACCAGTTGTCCTTAACCTTCTTATTGGCGAAAGCAACGGATATAGCAGTGTCGGTATAACCGTTCTCCATTCCCAGCGTACCCTGGGTGCCGGTGCTGCTTACCAGACTATACTTCCAAGACCAATCGGTCTGCTCGGTCACGGTATAGTGACCCTTTTTCAGACCATCGATGGTGATGCCGCCCAACTTGTTTTCACCGGTGTAGATGGTGCGATAGAAAGTCTCTATCACCGGCCCATTCGTCGTTTCACGCCGCTCAATTTTGAATACAAAGGGAGTTGCGGTATCAACCGGCGTGTCGCTCGTCAGGGTTTTGTTGATGGTTAAACTTCCGGCGATCACTTCAACCGTGTAAGTGCCGACAGCATTGAGATAAGTGGAATTCTCATACAACTTCCCATCAATCGTACAGCTTTCCTTGGCTTGTGCTCCACTGACTTCAGATTTGATGGCACCGGTAAGCGTGTACGTATAGATTCCTGTCTTATCGGGAGTGATGACTGCGTCTTTATCCACATTCCAAGTATAGACGATTCGGTTGTCGGTACTGTTTTTCATTTCCGCCTCTTTCGCAACAGGCGCGGGAGCGGATTCTCCCAAAAAGATCTTCTCGTACGCATTGCCCATTGTCAGGTCGATGCGCACGTTCACCTCAGGTTGATCCGGAAATGCTTCAAACACGCCATCAATAGTAACGCCGGATTTCGGCTGATCGTTGGTGGAGATATTGTTTCCGCCAAGAAAATCATCCTTGGCTTTCACCTGAATGGTTCTAGTCCATTTTTCAGCGCCCGTCTTCACTGTTTGATTTTCCCAGACGATAGTGGTAACCCCATCCACAACAGTCACCGCAACGCCGCTGGCTTCCAGCCTGTTTCTTTCCTCTGCAGTCAGTTCAAACCGGGAATCCAGCACATCGGTAATGGTAACGCCTTCCACGGTTCCACCGATAGTAGAAGTAATTTTGTTAAACAGTTCTGTCAAACTACTAGCATCGGCGGTGGTTAACACGTGATCCACCTCGTCCCCTGCCTGCGTCGGGCTGGCGACGTTATCTCTCAGATTCTGCTCTGCGCTTGTGGTGAGGTAGAGACCCACACAGTAGATTTCCGCCGCCTTAGTTCCCTTCAAGGTATCAGCCTGCGTCTTTGGGTTGCCGTTGTAGGCTCCATCGGTGAAGGTAACCACCATCCGTTTCCGGTCACCTGTGGCTGGAGCCGCAGTAAACAGATTCTCGTTTATCAGCTCCAAGCCGTCACCCAAATAGGTGCCGCCGGTGGCTCTTGCTCCGTTCACCGCTGTCTTCAGAGCGTTGATATTATCGGAAGAATTTAAGATACGGAATCCATTCGAACTGTTTTCAGCATCACTCGCAAAGTATATCACCGCGATCCGGCTGTTAGGAGATTTGGCCGCCACCTGATCGATGAAACTATTCACCGCGTCCTTCAATTGGCACAGCCGGTCGTTACGGATATAAACGACATCGCCGTCCTCAACATCACTCCAATTGTTACCAGACTGACTCCGTTTTTGCCATTTACCGTTTCTGTACTCCATACGATTTGCGTTAGGAGAAGAGTTCCCAGGATTGCTCCAACTGGATGTATTGGTGTAATAGTAATATTGTTTGGTGGTATCCAGCGTATTTTTTACCTGGCTAAATGTTCCCACCCTTTTTCCGTTGATCGTGCTGTTTTCAGAAGCACCCCAAGCCATACTGCCGGATTTGTCCAGCACCAAAACAATATCCCTGGATTCCGCTTCTGTCTCAGTAGTGCTGGTCTTTGCCTCTGCCGATAAGGTGATATTGTAGATCCGGTTTATCCAGTCCACCAGCTGTGCGTCCTTGCTCATATCCAACAACTCGCCGGGGGAAAGGACTTCCACCTGAACGGAAGGCACTTCAAAGATCTGATAAAATATCTCGCCGTTTTCCTTGTAGGTTACCTTGGCCGCAGTGTTGGTAGGAAGTTCGTAGGTGCCGGCCTCCTGGATAATGCCCTCTTTCAGCTGTATCCGGAATGTGACAGTAATAACTTTGTCTCCTTCCAAAGTGGAGCTAATCTCTCCCAACGGAACGGTGACCTTCTGGCCGTTGATAGCGATCTCGCTCCCCAAAGGGATCTCCTGCCCCTCTACCTGCACACCAGCAGGCAGACTCAGAATCTCAAACTGGTCGGTGACGATATCCTCCAACACTACATCCTGTACCGTCCGATTGGTAACGATAGTAGACTGGATCTTCTGGAAAATCCCGTTGATTTGATTGGGATTACTAATATTATAATTGTATTCATCGCCCGGGGTACCATAGCCGCTGAGATCCTGGTTATAGCCCACCGTAAAGATGGTAGCAGCCCGCCCCTTTTGATTTTGATACACCCAGGCCGTGCTGTCATCCGTGCCGGTGACAAATCTACTCGTGGTTTGATCCGGTCTGGCCTTTAGCAAATCAGCCCATGCCAGCGCACAGTCCGCGTTGATTCCGCTGCTGTCGCTGCTTCCTGTGCCGTAATTGTAATTAACCCACTCTCCGCCGCCAAACAGTCCACCAACCCATACTTCCTCTTTTACCGAAGTGAGACGGAAAGTGGGACCACCGTCGGAAAAGAAGACCACAAACTTCTGCTCTGCCGCGCTTCCCTCTAACAGTTGATAGGCTTTTTTGAAACCTGCCTCCGTGTTGGTTCCGCCACCGGCCGTGATTCCTTGAATAAAGGTATTCACTGTAGAAGCGGAGTTTGAGAAGGATTGGAAACTGGTGTCTTCCGCCATGTCGCCATCACCTTCACCACTGAAGCTTACCGCCGCCACCCGGACACCTTTCACACCGTCCGCCAGCACAGTGTTCACCAGACCGACAGCAGCATTTCTGACATCACCCATGATATTGTTATTGCCCCATCCGGATCCCATACTGCCGGACCTGTCAATAACCAGCACGATATCAGTGGTTTTTGTGATGGTCCCCATGCTGGATTTCGGCGGCTTGAGGGTCAAGCTGATGTCATATTGGCCCTCCTCACCCGCTACGGGTATCGCCGTCTTTTCCAGTAGCCCTTCGTTATCATCCGGCGATACAAAAAAATTGCCGGTTCCCGACTGTTCCGTTTCCCCCACCATCGAGCCAAAATAGGAACCCGTCAGCAGCATCGAGGTCACGAGAACCAGGGAAAGAAGGCGGCGGCCTATCTTCTTGTACATTCTGTCCATCACGTCTCTCTCCTTATTTGCATAGCTGCGGCCCCAGCAGCAGCCTCGCCCGTGTGTTACGTTATGGTTGTATTTTACTCTCCGCCGGTCACGTTCCGGTCACAAGTTTCTCTGCATTAAAAAAAGTTTTGGAAATTTATTTTGAGACGGGACCGCCTATATTTAACCTTAATTATATATAAAAATCCAAAAATTTAATTTTGTACTTTCAACTGAAATCCATTAAAACAGTTGCAGGGCGGTCAAAACTACAGTATAATAAACTCAATTGCTCCCGGATTGGAGTTGATGGTTTTGGGAGAAGATATGCAAGATAGGCCGGTCCTGGCAGTCCGAATGTTCGGAGAATTTTCCATCCGTTATGGTGATCGGGAACTATCCGGTAATATCGGCCGCAGCAAAAAAGTATGGGCGTTGGTGGAATATCTCTTAGCCAACCGTGGAAAAGAGATTCCCATTGACCGCATGATGGAAGATCTGTGGCCGGAGGAGGATTACGACAATCCTTTTCACATTCTGAAAAATTTGATATATCGGGCTCGTATGGCTCTCAAAACCCTCTGCAGCGAGGATAACGTGGAGTTCATCTCCTTTGAGCATAACTGTTATACCTGGAACTCCGCCATTCCCTGCCGGGTGGACACAGAGCTTTTCGATCGCTATTGGCGGGAAGCCAAGGCTGCGATGAATCCGGAGGAGAAGCTGGATATGGCTCGCAAGGCGTTTGAGCAGTACACCGGAGATTTTCTGCCGGGGTTGTCTCATTACTCCTGGGTGGTTTCCAAAAGCGCTTATTATGCCAGTCAATACAATCAGTGCGTCCGCCTGCTTGCTGAAAATCTGATTGCCCTGGGCAAATATGCCGAGGCTATTCGGGTATGCGAAGTTTCTATTGTCTTCAATCCCTTTGAAGAGGAGATTCATCGATTGCTGCTGACCGCCTATGGCCGTGACGGCCGCCACAAGATGGCAGTGGAGCATTATCAGCGCATATCCAAACAGTTCTATGATGAGTTTGGCGTCACCCTTTCGCCGGAAACTACCGAGCTGTATAAGGAAATCATCAAAAGCATGCATAATGTGGAAATGGATTTGGCAGCGATTAAGGAGGACCTGGGAGAAGTAAGCCGGCTGCCGGGGGCTTTTTTCTGTGATTATGCCATTTTCAAAAACATCTATCGGGTCAATGCCCGGGTGATGGCCCGTAGTGGCATGCCCATCCATATTGGTCTGATCACCGTTACCGATAATCGGGGAGAAGTTCCGGATGTGAATACCATTAAACGAGTGATGGCGGAACTCCAGGCTCTGGTAGTGGAGCATCTCCGTCGTGGCGATACGGTGGCTATGTACAGCTCTACCCAACTGGTGCTGATGCTGCCCCAGACCACCCGCAGCAATGGCTGCATGGTGCTGGACCGTCTGCTGAAACTGTTCTCCAAGCAATATCCTATGGAATCGGTACGGATTCAATATCGTTTGGAAGCCGTAGATCCTGTTACTTCTTAAATTAAGCAACCATTTACCCGGGAAGGGGGAAAAGCTAGTGCGTAAGAGATCCGGCGGACTTCTCGCCCTTTTGCTTACCGCGGCCTGTCTGCTCAGCGCTTGCGGCGGTCCAGCGGGCGAATCGTCCGGTTCTTCCCCTTTCTCCCCCTCCAGTTCTCAAAACGCGGACAACTCTGACAATTCCAACTGCTCCGACAAGTCGGGAGATGAATCCGTGACGGAAAGCGGCTGTCCTGATGTCTCGCATAGCGCGTCCTCTTCCGGGGATTCGTCTTCGTCAAACATCCCGCCCTCATCCAACGGTAGTTCCAATGAGGAATCCAGTGGTCCCGGCGGTTCTTCTGACAGCAGTTCCGGCGGGACAAGCAGCGGAATTTCCGGTTCTCCATCATCCAACAATTCTCATAGTGGTTCTTCCGCGGTTTCTCCGCCTCCGGCCACTTCCCGCCCCAACACAACAGCTAAACCTACCACCAAGCCCACAACGCCATCCACTCCCGAATATCAAGGCCCGATTACAATAAAAACACCGGTGGCATCCGGTAAAATTGTCCATCAGGGAAACGGCGCTACGGTGGACGCCAGCAACACATCCGACGGATATATTATGGTTAAGTGCGTCAGTTCTGCCCCTCGGCTCAAAGTCCAGATCAAATTCGACGGTTATACATATAACTACGATTTGAATAAAAATGGAAACTATGAGGTATTTTCGCTGCAGGGCGGCAGCGGTGAATACACGGTTCGGGTGATGGAAAATATATCCGGCACCCGTTATCGTCAGCTTTACGCTGTTACCTTAAACGTCAAAATCTCCAACGCCTATTCTCCCTATCTCTATCCCAATCAATACATCGATTTTTCCGCATCCTCCAAAGCGGTGAAGAAATCCTATGATCTCTGCGTGGGAGCATCCACCGATTTGAAGAAAATAGAGGCGATTTATTCCTATATCACCGCAAACATTGCCTATGACTACAAAAAGGCGGATGACGCTATTGCCGGAAAGCTCAACGGCTATCTCCCCGATGTGGACGATACCCTTAAAACTGGGAAAGGCATCTGTTTTGATTACGCCGCCCTGATGGCGGCTATGCTGCGCGCTCAGAATATTCCCGTTAAGCTGGTAATCGGCACTGTTTCGCCCAAGAATCTCAGTCACGCATGGAATCTGGTTTACACCAAAGAAAAGGGCTGGATCGCTTTTAAGATCTATTTCAGCGGCGGCCAATGGAAGCTGATGGATGCTACCTTCGGCGCCGCAGAAGGCCAAAACATTGAAGACTACATCGGGGACGGCGGCAGGTATACCCAGCTGCGTGTTTATTGAGGGGGATAACCATGAAACAGACGAAAATCCGGGCGTCCGGACGGATTCCGGCCAAAGAATCCGCTGTGTTCTGCACCCAGGTGGCGCTGCTGCTTAAAGCCGGCGTACCGCTGAACGAAGGACTCCAGACCCTGACCGATCAAGGCACCCCCTCCGGCAGGGATCTGCTCAAGCGAATCGCGGATACCGTTGAGGAAACCGGTTCCCTTTATGAGGGCGTCCGGGCCGCGGATGTTTTTCCCGCCTATATGGTGCAGATGATTCACATCGGCGAAAAAGTTGGTAAGCTGGAAGAGGTTCTGGAGGCTCTAAGTCGGTATTATCAGCGGGAGGATAAGCTCCGCAGTGCCGTGCGCAGCGCGGTGCTTTATCCACTGATTCTGGTTGTGCTGATGGCAGCGGTAATCGGTGTGCTGGTGGCTGCCGTGCTGCCCGTTTTCTCTCAGGTTCTGGAAGGCTTAGGCGCAGAGATTTCCGGAGCCGGCACAAGTATGCTGGCCGCCGGGAATCTAATCGGCCGCTGTGCCCTGATTATAGTGGCGGTACTGTTGGCGCTGATCGTGACGCTGATTGTGGTATTCCTCATTCCGGGGGGGCGGGAACGGCTGGTGCGTCTCAGCGGAAAGCTGCCCTTTTTGCGTGGTGTCTATCGCCGGATCGCTTCCGGGCGGTTCGCCTCGGTTATGTCTATGATGCTCTCCAGCGGTTACAATCTGGACGATTCCCTGGAATTGGCCGAGGATCTCACAGCGGATCCTATAGTGAAGAAAAAAATAATCCAGTGCCGGGAAAAGGTTGCCGCAGGGATCGCATTCTCTGACGCACTGCTGGAGCTGGAGCTATTCTCCGGGCTTTATGCCCGGCTGATTCAAACCGGCGAACGGGCGGGCCGGCTGGACGATGTGATGCGGCAGATGGCCGCGCATTATGAAGAGGAAATTGACGACAGCCTGTCCACCCTGGTGGCGGTGATCGAGCCTACCCTAGTGATTCTTCTATCCGTAATTATCGGCGGCATCCTCTTATCGGTGATGCTGCCCTTAATCAGCATCCTCTCCGCTATCGGCTGAGGCCGGCGGCGTGATACCTGTGGAAAGGGGCGGTTCGCATGCATCTGTATCCCGTTAAGCGCGGTTCGGCGATCCGCCGGTTCCTGCCCTTGACGATAATTATTGTTCTGGCTGCGCTGCTGTTTTACGGTCTTGCTCAGATTTCCTCCACTTCAGAGGATGAGCAGAAAGCAGCGGTGGAACGGGCCATTCAGAAATCTTTAGTCAACTGCTATGCCATCGAGGGGGCTTATCCCTCCAGTCTTTCTTATCTGGAGGAACATTACGGCCTGGTGATTGATCATGATACTTATGTGATCGATTACCAGACCATCGGCTCAAACATTCGGCCGGCTGTATTGGTGGTTCGCCGTGGTGGGACACCCGACGAAAGGGGGCGGACCGCTGAATGAAGAGAAACCATTCCGTGGATGCGCTATTCGCGCTGCTGCTGTATGGTCTGTTCGCGCTGCTCTCGCTGCTGCTGGTGCTGATTGGCGCCCAGGTATATCAGGGAATTGTCCGCCGAACCGATGCCCGCAGTGATCTGCGCGCTTCCTTGTCCTATGTGGCGAATAAGGTGCGTTCCGCCCCGGAGGCCAATCTGGAAAACCGTGATGGGCTGACTGTGTTGGTGCTGCCGGAACAGTCGGGAGAACAGACCTTCGAAACCCTGATTTATTTCTACGACGGCACGCTGCGGGAGATGTTCCAGATGCAGGGGGATGCTTTCACCCCTTCTTACGGCGAAGAACTGGCGGCATTGGCTGCCTTTTCCATCGAGGAATCGGCGGATGGACTGCTGACGGTAATCTCCCGAGGTGCCGATGGCCAGGATCATACCCTGCATATTCAGAAACGTGCTGGATAAACGGGCGCGCAAAATCTGCAATCAGAGAAAGGAAGGGGCCACACGATGAAAAAAAGCGGTTCCGCTGTATTCCTGATGGAGCTGACCCTGGTGATCCTCTTTTTTTCTCTTTCCACCGTGGTGACACTGCGCCTTTTCGTCTCAGCCCATCAACAGGAGCGGCAAAGCACCCTGCGCAGCGATGCCATGGAATTGGCGGAAAATATTGCTGAACTGTTCCGCGCCCGGGGAGTTTCCTATTTTGATCCAATCGACGGTTGGACCGCCGTCAATCAATCGGACAACTCCACCCTCTATATCTGTAAAAAAAATGGTTTGCTGGCGGAAGTTCAGCTAAAAACAACAGCTACTGATGCCGGCAATCTGGAGACCGGCGAGATTCGGATCATGGAATCCGGCAAAGAAAACAGCGGACGGGGAGACCTGCTTTGCCGTCTAACATTGGGGCGGTACAGTCCCAGGGAGGCGGCGGCATGACAAAAAAACGATTCGGCTCCATGGGCGCTTCCTCCGTGCTCATGATATTCATTGTGCTTTGTCTGACGGCGTTCGGCGTACTGTCCTTGGTCTCCGCCCGGTCCGATCTGCGGCTGACCAATCGGGCGCTCACCGCGGCAGAGGAATACTATGCCGCCGACGCCCGCACCGAAGCGCTGCTCAGCGCTGTCGATCAAAAGCTGACGGCGGCGCGGACCGCTCTTGCTCTGGAATTGGACAGAGGTACCGTTGCCCCTGAGGAAGCCGATGCCCGATACGCATCCCTATTTCAGGAATCCTTAGCCGAAATGGAGGCGGTCACCCTGCTGGACGACCGTCTGCTGCTGAAGGTTCCGGCGGGAAAAGACCGAGAAATTCAAACGCTGCTGGAACTGTTGCCGCTAAATGAACAGAGCCGTTATCGGGTGATATCCCGACAGCTGTGTTCCACTCAAGGCGAAGACCTGGGGGATGACGGCATCAATGTTTGGCCGGGTGATTAATTTTGGTTTGATGCATCAAGAAACGGAAGGAACGAACTCCTATGGAAATGCAGGTGCTGAAGATACTGTCCGACGCCATGCAGGCCGGCGCCTCGGATATCCTTATTGTGTCCGGCGGACCTTTGAGTTATAAAACCAACGGTCGGGTAGCCCACGCTGCGGAAGAAAAACTGACGCCGGACGATACGGAAAATCTGATCAAACAAATTTACGCCCTGGACCATCAGCGTGATCTTGCGTTGCTGCTGAATACCGGCGATGATGACTTTTCCTTTTCCGTCAGCGGGCTGGGCCGGTTCCGCTGCTGTGCGTATAAACAGCGTGGTTCCCTCTCCGCAGTGCTTCGGGTGGTGTCCTTCTCCCTGCCGGATGCTTCCGAGCTGCATATCCCCCCGGCAGTGCTGAGCCTGTGCGACCGCCAGAAAGGATTGGTCCTGGTTACCGGTCCGGCCGGCAGCGGCAAATCCACCACCTTAGCCTGCATGATTGATCGGATCAATCACACCCGCAGCGGCCATGTCATCACTCTGGAGGATCCCATTGAATATCTCCATACGCATCATCGCTGCATCGTCAGCCAGCGGGAGATCACTCACGACACCGGCGGTTACGATACCGCGTTGCGGGCAGCCCTGCGGCAGGCGCCGGATGTGATTCTTCTCGGAGAGATGCGCGATTTTGAAACCATCCGCACAGTAATCACCGCCGCGGAAACCGGCCAGCTGGTGCTATCCACCCTCCACACAATAGGTGCCGCCAAAACCATCGACCGGATCATCGACGTCTTTCCTCCTGCTCAGCAGCAGCAAATTCGGGTGCAGCTGTCTATGGTGCTGCAGGCAGTGGTGTCCCAGCAGCTGATTCCCACCGTGGACGGCAAGCTGGCCCCAGCTTTTGAAATTATGGTGGCCACCCCTGCCATCCGCACCATGATCCGTGAATCCAAAGTGTATCAAATGGATAACGTCTTGTACGCCGGTGCGGATCAGGGAATGCAGACCATGGACACAGATGTGCTGCGGCTGTATAAAGCCGGCCGCATCTCCCGGGAATATGCCCTGGCCTACAGCTCAAACCCGGATACCATGGTAAAGAAGCTGTCGGATTAATCTCTTCGGTCTCAGCTTGTGACTGTTTTGTGACCGAAACACGATATACTGTAGTCATAAGACTAGGTGGTGACCCTATCTGTGCCAAAAATTAACAGTGCGTTTGTGACCGCTATGTCCACAGTGGCGACTGTCAAGGTCACTTCTTATGAAAACCGCGTGATGACCGGATGGGTCTACAACGCCCATTACGATAAAGCAGTGGCCTTTTCCGACGGCCTGGAATTACTGGCGGCAATGGAAAATCTTTTTGATGCGTTGTCCTTCCCCGGCCGCTTTGAGGATTATCGGCATTTTTCCAACAGCGCGGCTAAAAAAAATCGCAAAGGGACGAAGGAGAGGGACGGCATGAGCGACAAATCTAAAGAGGAACAAGCGACCTTCATCATCCATGTACAGTTTCGCCGCAATGCCACCTGGCAGGGCACCATTCAATGGGTGGATAAGGATAAACGACAGTCTTTCCGCAGCACGCTAGAGATGATTCGATTGATTGACGAAGCCCTGGAAGATAACAGCGATGAGCCTAAACTTACCTGGGAATAACCATCCTTCCCATCCTACCTGTTTTCTATACATATTTTATGAAGCGCCGGAGTAACGGCGCTTTTTCATTTTATCCGTATTGTGAATAAATCGCACATTCTTTCGAACAATTATTAGTCTCATATTTCAAAATTTTATATTTTACAATTTTTGATTTTGTTTTTTGAGACCTCACCCATCCTTTTTCGACAAAGCCATTACTTTTTCCAATCATTCCTTTGACCTTTTTTATAAGAAATGGTGAAATATCGATTATTTTGTAATCAACTATTGTGAAATTTAGGAAAGTATACTATAATTCTAACGTGACTCTCTGTATCCTTCGATGCTATATCAAAGTTTTTCAGCCTTTGCCTTGGAGGATCCTAAAGAATTTATACAACAACATGCGTCTTTATACAGATTAAAGGGGGATTTTGGCCGTGATCTGGTTGCTGCTGGGCTGCGCTGGCTTCGGCCTGTTCTTCCTCTATGATATTGCCGGCGTCACCGGTCGTTTCCGACTCTGCAGGTTTGGCTTCGCAGTGGGCTGTCTGCTGCTGCTGGCTGCCACAGCTGCGCCGATGTGGGCGTGTATTCAATCTTTGACGGACCGGCCTGCTGCCGCTGCCACAGGAGGAATTCTGGCTCTCCTTTTTTTGGCCCTGCTGGTATATACCTTATTTTTTGCGCTGCCATTTTCTGCCACTTACGGTCCTGATACTGGACCTACACCCCTTTGCCGTACCGGCGTGTACGCCCTATGCCGCCATCCTGGGGTGCTGTGGCTTTCATTATTCTATGGCAGTCTCTGGCTGGCCTTCGGCGAGCCGGTTTTTTTGGCGGCCTTTTTGGTATATACGATCCTGGACGTACTGTACGCCTTCTTTCAGGATCGGTGGACGTTCATGCATATGTTTACAGAATACGGGGAGTACCGGCAGGAAACACCCTTCCTGCTGCCCACACCGACTAGCCTGCGGCGCTGCATCGGCAGCCTGAAGAGAGGAGGGGATGCAGATTGAAATTTGAGGAAAAGCTGAAGAAGAAGCAGTATGCCGCTTTATGGCAGGAATACTGCGGCTTTCTTGATCTGGATATGGAAAGCTACATGCGTATCCAGCGACGGCTGATGGAAGAACAGATTTCCCTTTGGAGCGGCTGTGCTCTCGGACAAAAGATTCTGGATGGGAAGCATCCCCGTACCATTGAGGAATTTCGCCGCGCCATTCCCTTGACTACCTATGAAGATTATGCAGACGTACTGCTGCTCAAGCAGGGTGACATGCTGCCTGATAATCCCATCATCTGGATCCAGACCACATGGGAAGGCGGCAGGCACCCTGTTAAAGTTGCACCCTATACTCAAGCTATGCTGGAGACCTACCGAAATAATATCCTGGCCTGCCTGATTCTTTCCACCAGCAATGAACGAGGCCGTTTTGACGTCAAAACCACGGATAAAATTCTTTATGCCCTAGCCCCCCTGCCTTACGCAACCGGTCTTTTTCCGCTGGCGCTGCGGGATGAGATCAGCTTGAGTTTTCTGCCGTCGGTGGAGGATGCGGTAAAAATGTCCTTCAGCGAACGGAACAAAAAGGGATTCCAGATGGGTCTGGAAAAGGACATCGAGTTTTTCTTCGGAGTGGGCAGCGTGGCCTATTATGTCAGTACCACTCTGTCCTCTATGAGCAAAGGAGGCTCCTCGGGTTCCTCACTCAAGATGCTGTCCCGCTGCTCCCCGCATATGATTGTTCGGCTGCTGCGGGCCAAATCCCGCTGCAAGGAAGAAAATCGCCCTCTGATGCCCAAAGATCTGTTCAAGCTCAAGGGCTTCATGTGTGCCGGAACCGACAGCAGATGTTATAAGGATCAGTTGGAAGAATTGTGGGGGGTGCGCCCCATGGAGCTTTTTGCGGGGACCGAACCCACCTGTATTGGAACGGAGACCTGGACCCGCAACGGGATGTACTTTTTTCCAGACGCTTGTTTTTACGAGTTTATTCCTGAAGCAGAAATGGAAAAGAACATTGATGATCCCGCTTACCAGCCTAAGACTTATCTCATGGATGAGGTGATCCCAGGCGAAAAGTATGAGCTGGTGATCTCCGTGCTTAAAGGCGGCGCCTTTATGCGCTACCGTGTGGGAGATATGTATCGATGCACCGGCAGGGATAACACAGAAGACGGTACACACATTCCCCGTTTTGATTATATCGACCGTGTCCCCACCATCATCGATATCGCCAATTTTACCCGGATATCCGCCCACACTATCGAATCGGTGGTATCTTTGTCCGGTCTGCCTATTGCGGACTGGACCGCCCGTAAGGAATACAGCCCGGAAAATCGCCCCTATCTTCACCTGTATGCAGAGATTGGCTCGGATGCTCTGACAAATCAGGCGGTTACCAAAGAAATATTGCGGGAACAGCTGGGCATTTATTTTCGGCACATGGACAACGACTATAAAGATTTGAAACGGCTGCTGGGGATTGAGCCTCTGCAGATTACCATACTGAAATGCGGTACTTTTGAACGGTTTCATTCTCACACAGGCCGAACCCTTCGGCGATTGAATCCGTCCGCCTACGACGTAAAGGAACTGTTGGAATATCAATAATCCCCGCGGGAATGCAAAGGAAGAGGAGGTGAAGGCTGCATGACTACATCGTTTACCTTTATATCGGTTATTGCGCTGTTCTGCTATGCCTTCCTCTTCATGACCATGGTGGCAGCTCAAAAAAGCCGCATGATCAACGCTTTCCTGCTGGTACTGACCGCCATGATTTTCTGGACCGGCGGCTCCCTGCTGATGCGCATGGAGCTGTGGCCTTCTATTGCCTTCTGGTACCATGTTTCCATCTTTGGTCTGCTGATTCTAGGCTACGCCCTTTTCAACTTCGCTTACGCCTATGTAGACTGCAAGAAACGGATATATAAGGTGTTCTGGTTCACGATTATGCTGATCATCGATGTGATCAACTGGTGCACCGGCTTTTTCTTAGCTCCGCCGGTGAAGGAAGGCGTCACCTTTACCTACACCGTCCGTTGGCCGGTGGTTTTTCTGTTTATCTTCTGCACGGCCATCATTGCTCACATGTTTTCCCTGCTGCTGGGAGAAGTAAAGAAAAATCCTGTTTCCCGCAAGCGTCTCTCTCCCATTATCGTAGGCATCGTCATCATGTTCATCGGCCATATCGCCTTTGTCATTCCTGCCTTCGCCGGTATTCCCGTGGACATTATCGCTGGTGTGCTCTTTGCGCTCTGCATGTTCTATGCCCTTTACCGTCGGCGGCTGTTCAAGCTGACCTTGCTGGCCTCCCGCGGAAGCTGTTACGCCCTGTCGGCTGGGATGTCGGTGATTATCTTCATCAATCTGCTGGATCCCATGGCCTCCTTTATCCGCAATCACCTCACCGCATTGGCCGATTATGATACTCTGCTGATCGCCCTGACATTTACGATCTGTACCTGTTTGATCTACTGCATTATGAAGCGGTTTATCGACAATGTGTTTGTCAAGGAAGAGATCATCCATGCGGAGAATCTGAAGGAATTCAGTCTGGCTGCTTCCAAAAGTCTGCGGATTGACGAAATTCTCTCAGAAACCCTGACAGTGATTGAAAAAACAATCCCCGTCAAGCGAATTTATATCTTTGTCATTGATCCCGCCACGAATTTCTATACCATCGCACGCAGCAGCAGCCCGCTGGACAAACGCACCTTCTGTCTGCGTCCGGATCATCCTCTGGTGCAATGGTTCCGGAATCATGAGGACAGCCTGCTGATGAGCGAATTCCGCCTTACCATCACCTACAAATCCATGTGGGAAGAGGAAAAGCGCCAATTGGAAGAATTGGGTGTGGAATGTATCGCTCCGCTGAAGGATCAGGATGCGCTAATCGGTCTGGTAATGCTCTCTCCCAAAACCAAAAATCATCATTATACCTACGGGGATATCAATTTTCTCTCCTCGGTGGATTCCATCGCTACGATTGCCGTAAAAAACTCCAGTTTGTACGAACGGGCTTACCTGGAAGCCCGTACCGATGAACTGACCGGCTTGCTAAATCGTAAATACTTCCATGAAGAATTGCAGGCGATCTACGAGACAGCCCCCGGTCAGTCCCTTTCCCTGATTATTCTGAATCTGGATGATTTCAAATTATATAATCAGCTATACGGCAACAAAGAGGGCGATCTGGCCCTGCAGAGGGTAGCACGGATTATCCGGGCCAGCGTCGGCGATCATGGTCAGGTGGCCCGCTACAGCGGAAAGGAATTTGCCATCATTCTGCCGGATTACGATATGCTCAGCGCCAAGGCTCTGGCGGAATCTATTCGGGCGCAGATACTGAATATGAATAAATCCACCACCGACTATGCGCTGAAAATGCTGACAGTCAGCGGCGGCGTCTGCTCTCTTCCTTATGCCGCCGCTACGGTGAAAGAACTGATCGATAATGCGGATATGGCGGTTTATCATGTCAAGCGCCACGGCAAAAACGCCATTATGGCATATACCAACGGCAGCTACTCGGCTGAGGTATCCGATTCCAAACCGATGCCGTCGGATAGAAGCAGCATCTATTCTGAATACGAAAATACCATCTATGCGCTTACTGCCGCCATTGATACCAAGGATCACTACACCTTCAGTCATTCAGAGAATGTCGCCTATTATGCCACCGCACTAGCAAAAGCATGCAATCTGAACAGCGACCATGTGGAGATGATCAGAGAAGCCGCGCTGCTCCACGATATTGGTAAAATCGGTATTCCGGAGCACATTCTCAACAAACCGGGGCGATTGACTCCATCGGAATACGAGATCATGCAGTCTCATGTGGAGAATTCCATTGGGATCATCCGCCATCTGCCATCGCTGGATTATGTAATTCCCGCAGTTATCGGACATCATGAGCGTTGGGACGGCCGTGGATATCCCCGCCGCATCGCTGGACAGGATATCCCCCTTGGCGCTCGGGTTCTCTGCATAGCGGATTCCTTTGACGCCATGGTTTCCAAACGCGCCTATAAGCAACCTTATCCCACAGAAAAGGCATTGTCTATCCTGGAGGAAGAGGCCGGCCGGCAATTTGACCCGGAGCTGGTTCCCATCTTTGTACGCTTGATTCGGGATGGCGTAATTCAGCCAGAAGGGGCGCTGGCGCCCTCGGAACATAATCCAATCGCTAAGAAAAGTAAAAAGTGACGGTCAAATAAGAAACGTTGACTGAATGGCGAAAAAGCGATAAACTAAATGTAGAATCCCCAATCCATAGAAAGGGGCGTGAGCAATGCCAATAGCTTCTGTTTTCACCGGCTTGTTTATCGCAGCCGCTACGGTACTGGCTGTGATACTAGTGGTCTGGCTCTTCCTCACCCTCAATCGAATACGCGCCAGTTTGGAAAACATCAATCGTTTGCTGATGCATATCGCCAATGAGGTACATGATATGAGAAAGATCCCTAACTCTTCAGAGAGTCCTGAGGATCCGTCCCTGCAATAAACGAAGTCCCCGGAGAAATAAATTCTCCGGGGACTTCGTTCGATTCTGGCGGGATATTCCACCTTTCGCAAAATCTTATCGCGTTCTGCTTCTCTCCATGCATTCGACTATCTTTTGCACTCTATCCGACCGATGAAAGTGTTCGTTATCCTGCTTCAGCATTTCCAGACTGGAAATATACACCTCCTCTCCCTTATAAACGATTTTTTTCAATTTGCTCAGATCATACGGCTCCAGCTCCTGATTGCAAAACGCAAACCCGATGGTGGCTTCCACGAAAATATCCCCCAGCCCGCTCATCAGCCAATTCTCGCAGCGTTCAAAAGGCCTTATCGCCAATGAGAAAAAATGATCCCTGACCTTCTCATAATCGGAGTAATTCGGCACAATAACATTCAGATCTTTCGGCTCGACGGCGATTCCCCAAAGCGCCATCGCCGCGCTTCCATGAACATACCAATCGACCCCCAGCTTTTTCATTTCGGGCACCAAAAAGTTCAGGGCCTTTTCCCAGGGCGCCGGTATGATTTTCAGTTGCTGCTGAATGGCTGTTTCTCCATACTTGGCGAAATTTTCCGCGCAATACGAAAAACCCTGCACATTGTCGTAGGTTTTGATGAAGTGATTTCCCACCTGCCACCACAATTCGTTTTTAAAATAATCCCAGTATGCTTGCTCTGCATTCTCGGCGCAGAATGCATAGCAGTTCCAATCCATCATCTGCTGAACATACAGTTTCATTATTCTTTCTCCCTTGTCCTATCTATTCAATGAGCAGACAACGGGCGCTCTCTGCGTTATGCCGCCCGGGCCACCGTTTTGAAAGATACGAACGTCCCCAATTAATCTAATCGTCCAAGCTCATCACCGGTACGGCCATTTTGGCGCCATTTTCCGCAGAGGAACCGAAATTAAAACGAGGCGCTACATCATCTGCATACCGATATCCATACCGTTCCGGCTGATAGTTTTCTATCGCCTCAAAAACAATTCCAAGCGCCTCCCCAAAATCCCCTTCATCCTCATAAGGCATTCCCTGAAAAACCAGCATTTTGCAAGGAGGCAAGTCCAGCATCTCATAGCCCTCCGGCAGCGGCTTGTTGTAGTCAAAAGGAACTTCCACGCCGCAGGCTGTGGCCGAGGTTCCTTCTTTTTTCAAATGAGCCGGCAAGGTAAGCAGGGCGGGCGGATCCAGTTTCTCCGGGATACTGTCCAGAAGTCCATGCCATTCGCAGCCAACCTCCTCACAGAAAGAAAAATAATCCATCGCCTGCTTGGAACGCAAAAGCACGAGCTTTCTCGCCGGACGTTCTATAACGGTAGCCGTTACGGTAGAGGGCACCCTTCTTTTCTCCATTCTGCAATTCCTCCCATTTTTTACATGTTCGTAATAATAAGCAATCGGCGTATAGGTGAAGCAAAAAATCGCCGGGGTTTCCTGTCGATATCTTTGAGGGGTCAGACCAAAACGTTTGGAGAAGGCTCTGGTGAAGCCGTCGTGGGAATCGAATCCGGCGCCAAGGGCAATATTCACGATCCTTTGGTTGGGATCCCGCAGCGCTTCCACTGCTTTCGTTAGCCGAATGGCACGAATAAAGGCAAAGGGGGTCTGGTCGGTCAGTTCCTTGAAAACCCGCAAAGCGTGGTAAGGACTGTATCCCGCCGCAGCACTCAATTCCTGCAGGGTGATTTCTTCATGGATGTGCGCCTCAATGTACTCCTGCATACGATTAACCGCGTGGATTTTTTCCCAGTCTTCCATTTCCTCCGCCTCCTTCAGGAGTCTACATCAACAGGCACTGCTTTTTCTCGACCTTTATTGCGGAATGGCCTATTCTTCGGAATGAGCCGCGCAGAATTAGTATAGCACATGTCCTTATTGTTGTAAAAGCAGCTATGAATATCGATGAATACAAAGTATCAAAAAACTTCTTTTATTAGAGCATTAAAAGTAGAAAATTACTCCCCGTCATGGTATAATAACCTCACGCCGTATTCCAAAGCCATGCTATGCAAGGCTTTGGACGGCTGAGAGAACATTGAACCACTCCGAAACGGTCAATGCCGTTTCGGATCAATGTGGGCTCCGCGCTTCGCGCGCCGCTTTGTGGTATAAAAAAGCAGCCTACTATTTCAGCACGACTATGTTCCGGATTGCCTAAAGTCGATCGTTTACTATCCGGTTCTCCATCAAGTAGAAAGGGGATAACATTCATGATTATTTCGGATAAAACCTTAGTGAAACTGCTTGATAGTCATGCCTTAGGCATTTCCCAACTAGAAAACAATCAGATACAACCAGCAAGTATCGATATTCGACTTGGTAACACATTCAGTATCGTTGAGGATATGTCAAGCGGCATCATCACCCTAGAAGATAAAATAGAATACAAAACCATTAAGACAGATACCTATATCCTATTACCGGGACAATTTGTTCTGGCAACTACGATGGAATATGTCAGCCTGCCAGATAATTTGACTGCCTTTGTCGAAGGTCGAAGTTCTTTAGGCAGATTGGGACTGTTTATTCAAAATGCCGGTTGGGTTGACCCCGGATTTGAAGGCGAAATCACATTGGAACTATTTAATGCCAACCGTTGCGCAATAGAATTAAAAGCTGGGCGCAGGATCGGACAGCTAGTTTTTGCAGAAATGGACGATACCGCTTTACAGCCTTATATGGGGAAATATCAAGGACAAAAAGGTGCAACCGGGTCCCGTGTTTATATGGATGAAGATATTAAATAATTTTTCTTACAGTTAAAAAAGCAGGAGATGAATACGTCATAAACGCATTCATCTCCTGCTTTTTATTCTCCCAATTCCGCCAAAGCCTTATAACTATCCTTCAGCGCAGGATACAGCCGACGGTAAAGCTGATAATACCGCTCATATTCCCGGCTGCTCTCCGCCGATGGCTCCTGTGCCGGATTGATGCGGACAAACCTTCGGCAAGCCTCCTGCACGCTGGGATACAATCCCGCGCCTACGCCGGCCAAGATCGCCACTCCCAGTGCCGGCCCCTCTTGGGACACCGTGGTGGCCACCGGACAACCGTAAACATCCGCCAGCATCTGACGCCATAAGGGACTGCGTCCGCCGCCGCCGCAAGCCAACATCGTCTGGGGATTCACCCCCATCTCCCGCAGCACCTCCAGGCTGTCCCGCTGGGAGAAGACCACTCCTTCCATCACCGCCCGCAGCATATCGTACCGGGTGTGCATGGCCGATAAGCCAATGAAGGCTCCCCGGCAGTCTGGATCCAAATGAGGAGTGCGCTCCCCCATCAGATAAGGCAGATACAGCAGCCGGTTGCTGCCGATGGGTACCCGGGCTGCCTGCCGATCCATCAGCACATAGGGATCAACCCTCATCCCCTCCGCCGTGCGCACCGCATCAAGAAACATGGTGTCCCGCAGCCATTTCAGCGATAAACCCGCCGCCTGGGTTACGCCCATGACGTGCCAGCTGCCGGGTACTGCACAGCAGAAGGTGTGTACCCTGCCCTGCGGATCAATAGCCGGATGGTCGGTATGAGCATATACCACACCGCTGGTACCCAGAGTAGTAAAGGCGTTTCCTTCTGTCACCACTCCGGTGCCCACCGCAGCAGCCGCATTGTCTCCGGCGCCGCCAACTACCGGTGTACCGGGCCGCAGACCGGTGTCCGCCGCCGCTTCCTTTGTCACTTCACCGGTAATTTCGGGGGATTCGTACACCTTGGCCAGCAGGACGGGGTTGATATCCAGCTTTTGCAGAATCTCCTCGCTCCAACAGCGATGAGGCACATCCAGCAGCTGCATTCCCGAGGCATCGGACACCTCGGTGGCAAATTCCCCTGTCAGCCTGTAACGGAGATAATCCTTAGGCAGCAAAATATGCGCACAGCGAGCATAGATCTCCGGCTCATGTTCCCGTACCCACAGGATTTTAGAAGCGGTAAATCCGGTCAGGGCCGGATTGGCTGTAACCGCAATCAGCCGGTCGGCTCCTACCAGTTGGGTGATTTGCTCACACTGAGCTCCAGTGCGCTGATCGCACCACAGGATAGCCCGTCGAAGGACTCGTCCCTCCCTATCCAGCATCACCAGCCCGTGCATCTGGCCCGAGATACCGATTCCCGCGATATCCCCAGCCGCCACACCGGCGGATTCCATTACCTGCCGGATGGTATCTTTTGCCGCCAGCCACCAGTCCTCTGGATCCTGCTCCGCCCAGCCGTTGCGCGGCTGATACAGAGGATATTCCCGTGAGGCCGAGGCCACTACCCGGCATTCCTCGTCAAACAGCACCGTCTTGGTGGCGGAGGTTCCCAGGTCAATTCCCAGCAGAAGCTTCATGCTCTTCTCCTCCTTAACCGAACAGCAGGCTGTTGAGCAGATTTTCCAGGTATTCCTGCCGTCCGCTTCCCGCGGCCTGCACATCCCCTTTTTCCAACGCATATTTTTCCAGCTGCTCCATTGTAGCCCGGCCGGCAACGATATCCGCGCCGATACCCGTGGCAAAGCTGGCATAACGATCCTGCACAAAGGCGTTGAGCCGGCCGTCCTCCCGGATTGCCACCGCCTTGCGCAGTCCCAGAGCGAAGGCGTCCATTCCCGCAATATAGGCATGGGCGATATCCTCCGGCTGCCAGGAAGAGCGGCGGGTTTTGGCGTCAAAATTCAAACCGCCATTGGTGAAACCGCCGGCATCCAGCACTTCCATCATGCACAAAGTGGTTTCATAAACATTGGTGGGGAATTGATCGGTATCCCAGCCCAGCAGCAGATCCCCCTGGTTGGCGTCGATGGAGCCGAAAGCATCATTAATCCGGGCCACCCGCAGCTCGTGCTGAAAAGTATGCCCCGCCAGAGTAGCATGATTGGCCTCGATATTGAGCTTGAAATCCTTGTCCAAATCATATTTTCGCAGAAAAGCCAACACCGTGGAAGCGTCAAAATCATACTGATGTTTGGTGGGCTCCTTGGGCTTGGGCTCTATATAAAAATCTCCCTGGTAACCGATGGAACGGGCATAATCCACAGCCAGGCGCATCAGCCGGGCCATATTGTCCAGTTCCAGCCCCATATCGGTATTCAGCAGCGTCTCATAGCCTTCCCGGCCACCCCAAAAAACATAGCCTGTGCCGCCCAAGGCCGTGGTGATCTCGATGGCTTTTTTGATCTGCGCCGCGGCAAAAGCAAAAACATCTGCTTCACAAGTCGTACCCGCCCCGTGCATATACCGGGGATTATTGAAACAATTGGCCGTGCCCCAGAGCAGCTTTTTCCCATGCTCCGCCATCAGTTGCTTGAGCAGAGCGGCAATCTCATCCAGTCCGGCATTGGTTTCGGCCAAAGTGGCCGCTTCCGGGGCGATATCCCGGTCATGAAAACAAAAATAGTCGATGGACAGTTTATCCATCCACTCAAAGGCGGCATAAGCCTTTTCCTTGTACATCTCCAATGGATCAGCTGCACCAAAGCTCTTGTCCGCCGTACCCCGACCGAACATATCCGCACCTTCAGCGCACATGGTATGCCAGTAAGAGAGGGCAAATTTCAACTGTTCCCGCATCGGCTTTCCGGCAATAACTTCGTCGGGATTGTAATAGCGGAACGCCATAGGATTTGTAGATTTGGGACCTTCATAAGCAATCTTGGGAACACCGGGGAAATACTCTTTTTTCACAATGATTCCTCCTATATCATTTTGTGCACGTGCACACTTCAGACGTATTTATCTGTTCGACCGATTGTTCAAAAAACGGTTAATATTCTGCCGCTTTCAGCAGCCGATCAGGCGTTGTATTTTGTCAGGATTTCATTACGGGCATAGCAGCAATCTTCTCCCGGCTGCCGGGAGAGCAGCAGGTGATCCAACAGCAGCTTCATAGCCGTATGTCCCTGCCAATAGGGCTGCTGACCGATAATCACTTGGATCCGCCCATCCTCCAGCATCCGGCGGCTTTCCGGCGTCAGATCACAAGCGATAATCGTCCGCCTCACATCATCGGCTCCGGCAGCATCCACCCCACCTGCCACCCCACCTGCCGCAAAATATAGGGCTGTCACATCACGGTGACACTTCAGCGCCTGGGCAACCAACCGGGCTGATTGCTGTTCATCATCGTTGTTTTCCAATATCTCCGCTATATGCATCGCCGGATATTCCTTCTGCAGAACCTCCCGGAAACCGGCAATCCGCTGGCTGTGTCCCAGCATTTCCAAAGATCCGGTCACCGCCAGCACCTTCCCACTGCCGCCGGCGACTAGGCCCAATATATGGGCGGCAGTCTGTCCGCTGCGGATATAATCACAGCCCACATAGGCCAGACGAGAGCAGCCTTCCAGATCAGAGTTAAGCGCCACCACCGGACAACCATTATCCGTCATATCTTCGATGGCCGCCGCTACTGCCGGATGATTCAGCGGCGTCAGAATGACGCCCGCCGCTCCCGCCGTTTTAGCTATTTCCAGCTGCTGCAATTGAACAGCAGGATCATATCCCTTCATCTCCGTCACATGGATATGCAGGGAAAAATCCGCGTAATCCGCTGCCGCATCCTGGAGGCCGATCCGCACCTCATCATAAAAGGGGTTACCTACAGAATTCAACAGTACATCCACCCGCAGAGGCCCCCGCATCACCAGCGCCTTGCCCGCCCGGTTAGGAACATAACCGTTTTCACGGGCCAGCCGTTCCACCAGCCGCTGCACCTCCGGCCGTACGCCGCCCCGATGATTCAATACCCGGTCTACCGTACCGCGGGAAACTCCCGCCATCTCCGCCAGCTGACGGGATGTGATCATATCCAAACCTCCTTCACCTCGTTCCGTGCACGTGCACGGAACTATTTATATAGTACCCTCTCTTTCATATATTGTCAATCACTTTTTGTTATTTTGCAAACACATTCGCCAACCTATAGAAAAAGGGAGCCTGCTATCGGCTCCCCTCTATCGCCTGTCCTCCGGCGCAACCATATTTTTTATAAAACTCTTGTATTCCCGCCTTGCGGTTCAGCATCTCCTGAAATCGGGAATTGTATTCATAGGGAAACTTGAAATTAAAAATCCGTTCCAGATAATCGGTTCCCGGCTGTTTCAGCTTAGTTACCGCCCCGGCCCCGCAGCCCAGGATTGTATGGGTCTCGTCCATGATATAAACGTTGTATAGTCCCTCGTGTCCGGGCTTGGACCAGCCCACGTTCTCCTGATTGCCCGCCGTCCGGCTCTGACGGTAAAGATAATAGGGGCGGTATCCGGCTTTGGGCAGTTCTTCGGTGGATAAGGCCACCATCCGAGCCGCCTCTCCGCCGCCGCTGTAATCCGCACGGCGCTGCACCACCAGATTCGAGGCCCGCTTCATGGACAGGGTGTGCACCGTGACACTCTCCGGATCCAGTGTCAAAATTCCCCGGACGGTATCCGCAAACCCAGGATAATCATCGCCGGGCAAGCCGGCAATCAGATCGGTGTTGATATGATTCATACCGCATCGGCGCGCCAAATTATAAGCGTCGTAAAACTGCTCCACCGTATGACGGCGACCGATGGTCTCCAACACCCGATTCTGCAGCGTTTGGGGATTGATGCTGATGCGGGACACGCCCGCCGCCTTCAACGCCTGAAACTTCTCCGCCGTCACCGTGTCTGGACGCCCCGCCTCCACCGTGTATTCCCGCAGTTGGGACAGGTCAAAGCTTTTCTCCACCGTCTCCAGCAGCAGTGTCAGCTGCTCCGCCGTCAGGGTGGTAGGGGTGCCGCCGCCGAAATAAATCGTCTCCAGCCGCAGTCCCAAAGCAGCGGCGATTCTTCCGGTTTCCGTCAGTTCCCGCGCCAGCAGCTCCACATACGCCGGCATCAGCTTAGCCGCCCGGGTAACGGTCTGGGAAACAAAAGAACAATAATCGCACCGGCTGGGGCAAAAAGGGATGGAAACATACAAACTGAAGGAATCCGGCCGGGATAAGGCCAAAATGGCATCCTCTTGTTTTAACGTCTCCAACGCCAGCGCCGTCTTTTTTTCGCTGACCAACAGTTTCTCCCGATAATAGCGCAGCGCCTCCTTCCGTCCGTACAGCCTTACCAGCCGACGCAGTAGCTTGATGGGCCGCACCCCGGTGACAATGCCCCAATCCTGCTCCTGCCCAAACAAACGGACAAAGAGTCGGTACAGCAGGGTGGCCATCTGCCGCTCACATTCCTCGCTGTAAGCGGGATGGCTGTTATCCACCTGGCAGCTCAGCTCTTCCCGGAAATCCTCCAAACGTAGGGAACAGCGGACAACCGTTTCCTCTCCCCTATTGTCCAGCGTCGTCACCGCGAGGACGCCTTCAGCTCCGGCTCTCTCTTCCTCTGTCTCTGGTACCACCACCTTTTCCTGGGGCAGAAAAAGACGGCATATGTTCTCCATTTCAAAGCGGTAATTGTGACCGCGGATCAACAGCGTCATAGAACCGGCGTTCCTCTCTATCCATGTTAATCGTAAAAATGATCGTTTATATAGGGATTATCCGCTCGTTCCTCCGCTATAGTGGTGGCGGCATCGTGCCCGGGCAGGACGGTATAATCTCCAGGAAGGGCGACCAGGCGGTCCAGAGATTCCTTCATATCCTGAAAACTGCCGCCGGGAAAATCCGTTCGCCCCATGCTGAAGCGGAAAAGGGTATCTCCACTGAAAAGGACATTTTCACACAGAAAGCAGCTGCTGCCCGGCGTGTGTCCGGGCGTATGGAGCACCGTCAGCCGCAGCGCCCCGGCCTCCACCACATCCCCCTCCCGCAGCTTGCCATCCGCCTGCAGGGTCAAAGGGCTCTCGCCGGGGAAAAGACCGCTCAGGTTCAGCCGGGGATCCGACAAGGCCGCCCAGTCCCCTTCCGGGGCCAGAATATCTCCGCCGGTGGCCGCCGCCACCTCCCGGGCTGCCTGCACATGATCAAAATGAACATGGGTCAGCAGGATATGACGCACCGCTAATCCGTGAGAGGATACCGCCGCCAGAATGGCCTCCGCCTCCGCCCCGGGATCGATGACAACGGCATTCTTTTCCTCATCATAAAGGATATAACAATTGGCCTGCAGTTCTCCCACAGGCAGGCGTATAATCTGCATATGTTTTTCCTTCCTTCTTCCGTCCGCTGCGGATTATTTTTTCACCAGATCGTCTGTGTCCAGCACAATGGTGACGGGACCGTCTCCCACCATGGACACCTGCATCTCCGCGCCAAACCGGCCGGTGAGAACCTCCCGGATCCCCTGCTCCCGGAGCTGCTCCACAAATCGCCGGTATAAAGGCTCCGCCTTTTCCGGACGAGCTGTCGACAGGAATTCCGGACGCCGGCCATGGGAGCAGTTGGCATACAGCGTGAAGTTGGACACCACCAGCAGGCTGCCGCAGGTATCCAGCGCCGAGCGGTTCATTCGGCCTTTTTCATCTTCGAAAATGCGCAGTTCAGCGATCTTTTTCGCCAGCTTATCCGCCAGCATCTCATCATCCGCTGACGCTATTCCCAATAAAATCAACGCTCCCGGTCCGATGGAGGCAACCTCTTCCCCCGCCACCGTCACACCAGCGGACAGCACCCGCTGTATCACCGCTTTCATGACCTGTCTCCTCTCCGTTTACAGCCTCAGAAACCGCTGCGCTCGATGTTATATACCCCTTCAATCCGGGAAAGCCGGGCGATCACAGATTGGAGATGGTCCAAGCTGCTGACCCCCACCGTCAGGGTCATGGATGCTTGGCCGTCTTTGGGCTCCCTGGCATTGATTGCGTGGATCATCACATGCATGGAGGCCAGCTGGGTGGTGACGTCGGCCAGCAAAGCCTGCCGGTCGCGGGCCACCACATGAAGGGTGGCTTTGAACTCGTCTTTTACGCTGTCCTCCCAGGATACCTTGATCCACCGCTCCGGTTCAGCCGTCAGGGAGAGATCCCTGGGGACGTTGACGCAGTCCTTCTTATGAATGGAAACCCCATAACCCCGGGTGATAAAACCAATAATATCGTCCCCCGGCACAGGATTACAGCAGCGAGCGAATTTCACCAGACAGTTGTCCATCCCCTCGATAATAACGCCGCCGTTGTTGTGATGCTTTTTGGCCGTCACCAGCGCCTCGGGAGCTTGAACCTCCTCGGCCTTGATGAGCTTGAGGTAATCCTCCTTCATCCGGGGAATAATACGGGACAACAGCACGCCGCCATAGCCGATGGCAGCGAAAAAATCCTCCAAGGTATCGCAGTGCTGTTTTTTCGCCTGGTTCAGCAGGAATTCCTGCATCCTGTCGTCCGGCAGCCGGATGAGATTGCGGGACAGCTCCCGCTCCATCTCCGCACGTCCTTGTTCAATGTTCTCCTCCCGGCGCTCTTTCTTGTACCAAGAGCGGATTTTATTGCGGGCCTCACTGGTTTTAACAATATTCAGCCAATCGCGGCTGGGTCCCCGTCCCTGGGCGGAGGAGGTAAGAACCTCCACGATCTCGCCGGTTTTCACCTGATAATCCAGGGAGACAATGCGGCCGTCCACCTTAGCGCCCACCATCCGGTTGCCCACGGCGGAATGGATGGCATAGGCGAAATCGATCACCGTGGCCCCTACCGGCAGGGTGATCACATCTCCTTTGGGGGTGAATACAAACACGTCGTCGGAGGATAAATCGGTTTTGATGCTGCGGACGATATCCTCGGCATCGTCCACATCCTTCTGGTTTTCGATAAACTGCCGCACCCAGGCCAGCCGTTCCTCCAGCTTATCCCTACGCTGGATACCCAGTTTGTATTTCCAGTGGGCAGCGATGCCGTACTCCGCCGTGTAATGCATCTCCCAGGTGCGGATCTGCACTTCAAAAGGAATGCTCTCCTTGCTGATCACGGTGGTATGCAGCGACTGATACATATTGGCTTTGGGGGTGGAAATATAATCCTTAAACCGGTTGGGCAACGGGCGAAACATATCATGAACAATGCCCAGCACATTATAGCAATCATTTACCGTGTCCACAATCACCCGCACCGCATAAATATCGTAAATCTCATCGAAGGAGCGTCCCTGCATGTACATCTTGCGGTAGATGCCGGTGATGCTCTTGATACGGCCGGAAACGAAGGGCGTCATGCCATAATCCGCCAGCCGTTCCTTGATCCGCTGCTGAATATCCGCCAGAAAAGCGTTGCGCTCATTCTCCCGCAGCGCCAGGGCATCCTCAATTTCCTTATAGGCCACCGGATCCAGGATGCGCAGGGAGATATCCTCCAGCTCCTCCTTTACCGCCCGAATACCCAGCCGATGCGCCAGCGGGGCATAGATGTCCATGGTTTCCTTGGCCTTGTCCCGACGCTTTTGGGGATCCCAGCCGCTGCTGGTGCGCATATTATGCAGCCGATCCGCCAGCTTGATAATGATCACCCGAATATCCCGGGACATGGCGAGGAACATTTTGCGCACATTCTCCGCTTGTTGTTCCTCCCGGGTAGAAAAGGGGATTTTATTCAGTTTGGTAACCCCGTCCACCAGCTCCGCGATTTCCTCGCCAAACTGGCGTTTCAAATCCTGAAGCTCCACCGGCGTGTCCTCCACCACATCGTGAAGGATAGAGGCGGCGATGGTTTCGCTGTCCATACCCAGCTCCACCAGAATACAGGCCACCTGCAGAGGATGACACACATACTCCTCTCCTGAATGACGCTTCTGTCCCTCGTGGGAATGGCAGGCCAGATCGATGGCCCGGTCGATAACCTCCAGGTCATAGGGTTTTTCACTTTTGATAATCAGCCGTTTCAGTTCAACGATGATATCTTCTTTCCGGACCAGCATCCCAATCATCCTCATCTCTCACGCCTGGGGAACGGCGCTATGTAAAAACCGCATTATGGGGGTATCCAACAGATCCGCCTTGCCTGCCACCGGCAGCAGCTTCACCAGCAGACTATCGCCGGTATCCTTGACTTCCGCCAGACTGGCCTCACACAAGATTTCCAGGGAAATCCGCAGCCGGGCGTAGGTCATTTCGGGAGCGGACACCCGATGCATCAGTTGCTCCAACGACCCGTTCCAGCCGTTTTCCTGGCGGAGAAAACGGTAGAGGGCGGCGGTGTGCTCTCTCGCCGGTATCCACGTTTCTGGATTTTTCGGCAGCGGATCCCGTCGCACCGCCGCGTCGTAAATGCGCATGCCATCCAGTACATCCTCCTGCCGGGTGTCCGCGTAGCGGATATCCCGGATGATTACCGAAAGGCTGGCCGTCCCCTTATATTCGTTGGCCTCCAGGGTCACCGCCAGATTAACCGTTTCCCCGCACCGAATAGGAAAGGCTTCCGGCGTAGTTTGAAATTTTAAAGCGGCTATCCGTACCCCATCTCTGGAAAGGGACAGACGCAGATGCTTGCCTCCGCCCAGAGGGGTGATATTGTCCAGCCGCATACCGAACAGTCCGAATACCGGCGCGGGATTGCCCGTTCCAAACGGCTCCAGCGCTGACAGCAGATTGACCTTTTCCAGATCCATCTGGGCGGGTTTTAGCTTACAGGTCAGCGCCAGCTGAGGCACCGGCATATCGCCTAATCCGGCTGCATAAGCGTTGATTTTTTCCCTGAATGCTGAAATCTGTTCGGTTTTCAGGCCCACGCCCGCGGCCAGCTCATGCCCTCCGAAGCTCAGCAGCAGCTCCTGGCAGGCGGAAATAGCCTGGAAAAGAGAAAAGCCTTTGACGCTGCGGCCGGAACCCTTGGCTTCCTCCCCGTCTATCGAAAAGACAATGCAGGGCTTGCCGTAGCGTTCGGTAATCCGGGCGGCAATAATCCCCACCACCCCGTGATGCCAGTTCTCCCCCGCCAGCACAAGCACGCGGTCGGACAGCTGTGCCGGATTAGCATCCAGGGAGGCGGCGACCTGTTCCAGAATCGCGGCCTCAGTGACCTGGCGTTCCTGGTTCAGCCGCTGTATTTCTTCCGCCAGCTGCCTAGCTTCCTCCTGATCCTGACTCAGCAGCAGCCGCGCCGCCTTTTCCGGCGCTCCCATCCGGCCTGCCGCATTGATACGGGGCCCCAGTGTAAATACCGCCGAGGTGGAGGTGTGAACCTTCCCACCCACGCCGGCGGCCTCCGCCAGAGCCGCCAGGCCGATTCGGGAGCGCCTGTTGAGCAGCCGCAGCCCCGCTCTTACCAGCTGCCGGTTCTCCCCGGTCAGAGGCATCACATCTGCTAGGGTGCCCAGCGCCACCAGATCGCTGTAGCGGTCCAGCATCTCTTCGCCGTCCCCCTCCAGGGCGCAAACCAATTTAAAAGCCACTCCCACTCCGGCGTAATCTTTAAATTGACTGCCGCAGTCCACCCGATGAGGATTCACTACCGCCACCGCCTCCGGCAGTTTCTCCTGCGGCTGGTGATGGTCGGTCACCACTACGTCGATCCCCAGAGAGGCGGCGTAAGCTACCTCCTCCACCGCGGCAACGCCATTGTCCACCGTGACAATCAGCTGCGCGCCAGCCTCCGCCAAACGATCCACCGTTTCCTTGTGGAGGCCGTAGCCCTCTCCCTCCCGAAGAGGGATCTGATAAAAGACGTTGGCTTCCCGGGAAACCAGATAATCATACAGCAGCACGGTGGAGGTAACGCCATCTGCGTCATAGTCTCCAAAAACCGCGATTCTTTCTCCGCGGTCGATGGCGCGCTGAATTCGATCCACCGCCGCATCCATATCCGCGAATCCGAAGGGATCATCCTCCAGCTCACCGGACAACAGGAAATCCGCCGCTTCTTCCGGGGTCCGGATACCGCGGGTGGTCAGCATCAGCGCCAAAAACGGGTGCAGCTGTCCCTCCTCGGCCAATATGGCCGCGCTGTCCTTATCCAGGGCAGGCAATACCCATTGCTTGAAGCTCATACTCCCACTCCCATTCTCCCGCTGATAATCCACTTATCCAGGGCGGCATATTGTATTATTTTAGCATTTTTTCGATGATTATTCAACCACCCCGCAATAAGTCGATAAAAGGCTTTTGAAAACCGGTTTTGTGGGGTATAATGAGATATTATTCACCGCATTTGTACAGAGATCATTTTTAGTGATTAAGGGTCATGTTCGTCACAAATACATGCGCAGGAGGCGCGCTATATGGATGTACTTGAACAGGATTTTGATTTTATTCTCTCTACCATCCGCCGGGTACACCCAGCTTATACCCAGGATTCTCATATGCTGGATTCAGCCGCCGCTTTTCTGAAACAGAGGTATCTGGGAAAAGAAGAGGCGCGCATCACCTTCGGACGACTCACTGCTTTACCTGGAGATGGTCATACCAATCTGGAAATCCCTTATCATGCGAACACGCCCTGTCTTCCCTTGGCTGTCCGCTGGATCAAGGGCGAACTGACAGTGATGCGGGACTATGAATTTTTGCGGCAAGGAGATCGGCTGCAGGCGATCTGCGGTATATCAACCAATGACTATTTAGGACGGTTGTCCCGTTGGCTGTCCCATGAAAACCAGTATCTGCTGCTGGGTCGTACCACCTGTTATCCCCAGGAAAATCATCACCTTTTCAGCACGCTGAACCTGCAGGCGGTTTTCGGTTTTTGTCAGCAGTATGAATTAGAGGCAAAACGGGACGAGAAACAGATTTCCGGCGCGCTTGCTCCCGCGCCTTTTTCCGCCGTCGCCGATTCCTTTGACAACCCTGGCTTCACCGATGGCAAAAGCATCCGTACATATTATGGTCATAACGGCGCCGCTTTTTGTCTGGACGCCAATCGGGACAGTCCAGAGTTCCGGGATGAACTGGATCGATTCTTTCGCACCGTCACCCGTCAAGGAATCCACAGGATTTTGCTGGATCTCGGCCGAAACCTAGGCGGTACCGATGCTGTTATCAATACCTTTTTAGGTTATTTAGCCATCGACACCTATCGCGGCTACGGGATGAAACGGCGAGCGGAAGGCGGTGGGATAGCGTTCATACGTCCGCGCGGCGAACAAATCCGTCCCAACCCCCCCGCCGATACGCCGCTTTATACCGGGCAGCTGCTCTGTGCCGTCTCACCACTTACCTTCAGCAGCGCCCGGACTATGGCGGTCACCCTGCGGGACAACAACCTGGCTACTATTGTAGGGGAACCAACAGGTGGCCGCCCTACATCATATGGCCTTCCAAGACGATTCACTACTCCCGGATTACACATTCCCTTCAGGGTGTCCACCTGCGAGTTTCAGCGTCCCAACGCCGCCCAGGATGATGAAAATTCTCTTATTCCAGACATTCTCTGTCCCGAATCCCCGGCAGATGCTGCAAATTTCAGCGATGAGAATCGCAATCATCGTCTGGACCAGCTACTGTCTCTCTAATAATTTTCCTTCCCGCCTATCCGCTGCCCCTTTCCCTGCACTATATAGTCGATAACGTTATCCGGTACAAAAAAGGGGGCCATGCCATGTCCTTCCAAAAGGATGAGATCCACCAATACATCGAACCCATCTATCGGTTCTGCCTGAATCGTTTGGCCAATCGCTGTGACGCGGAAGATCTGGCGGAAGAAATCCTCCTTTATATTCTGGAGGGAGCGGACAAGTATGCTGTGGTCAATCCTGACGCCTGGGTCTGGCGAATCGCCCGCAACCGCTATGCCCGTTTTCTGACCGACCGGAACCGACAGCTTGAGGTATTCATGGAGGAAGGGATGACCGAGATGCCCTCTCAACGAGATTTTACTGAGGATTTGGCAGATCGTGAAATACATGATGCGGTTTTCCGCGGACTCCACACCCTATCCATGGGATACCGGAATCTGATGGTGGATTACTATATTGGCGAACTCCCGGTGAAGGAACTGTGCCGCAAATATCAATTGCCGGCAACCACCGTGAAATGGCGGCTGAACGTCGGCCGCCGGAAAGTGAGGGAAAGAATGGACGAATATCCCGCAAAACGGATTTACCAACGCATCAACTGGAATACGCAGGCCTGTAACGGTTCCATGGATACAGACCGATATCTCCACACCCAGCTGGCCCGGGCGATCTGTCTGGCGATCTATGAAAAGCCGCTGAATGTTGAGGAAATCAGTCTTGCCACCGGTATTCCCGCACTGTATATTGAGGATGAACTGCCGCGTCTTCTGGATGGCGATGCCGTCCGTGAAGCAGGCGGCCGATACGCCGCCGACTTCATTATCCTGCGGCATAAGGATCAAAGGGTACTCCAAACCGATCTCGCACCCCTAGCCTCCCGGCTGGCGGATCACTTTGAAAATCGTTTTCAGGTTCAGAATGAGACTGTCTCCGCCATATCCTTCCAGGGGTCGGACATGGGCATGGCTCATCTGGGCTATATCGCCGTTCCCTCCTGTCTGCGCAGGAGCATCCGTCGGATGAAGGAGCAAATCGGCTTGACAAACGGTCCCTTTCCCCAGCGAAAGGACGGCGGTTACGGCTGGTTCATCGTCACCGAAACCGCCGATCAGCATGAAGAGCCTGATCCCTATAACTGCGGTCTCAATTGCTGCAGTCAGCCGGAATTCAGCTTATATTACCATACCGTCAATCGCTATTTCGACAACGAGGTATATGCTTGTCAGCGGTGGCTCACGGAAAATCGGATTCCATCCCAGTGCAAGGGCTGTCGCATCCCTGACGGGCTGCTGAATGAAGACGCGCTGGTACGGCTGCTGCGGGCGCACTTGATCGAGAAAAGAAAAGGGTGCTATTTTCTGCGATTTCCTCGCTTCACCCCTGAGCAGTACGCCGCCTTTATCGATTGTTTTGCATTGGATGGCGATACGGAACTGGAAAAGCAGCTGACAGAATATATCCATCATGTGCGAACCCGATTCGCTTCTTTTGTTCCCAGCCGGCTGGACAGCCAGATTAATCAATGGGTCTCCTGCTATGTTCACGGTATTGCCGGATATGTGCTGGAGGAACTGATTCGCCGTGAAGTTCTGGAAAAACCGGAAGAGGACAAGCCTCTAACAAATGGCATTTTTTGTCTTGACGGGCCTTATCAGGCAATATAAGAAACAGGGCCGTGCATTGGCACGGCCCTGTTGGACGGAATCCATATATTCTACTTATCCCTCCGACGGGGCAAACTGAGAATTATATAGCCGGGCATAGAAGTCGCCGGCGGCCAGCAGCTGGTCGTGGGTGCCGGTTTCCACTACGTTGCCCTTATCCAGCACCAAAATCTGATCCGCGTCTCGAATGGTGGATAAGCGGTGGGCGATAACAAAGGTGGTCCTTCCCGCCATCATCCGACGAAACGCCTTTTGAATCCGCAACTCGGTGAGGATATCCACCGAGCTGGTGGCTTCATCCAAAATCAGCATAGGCGGATCCAGCAGCATAGCCCGGGCGATGGTGAGCAGCTGCTTCTGGCCCTGAGACAGGTTGCCTCCGTCCTCGGCGATCACCGTCTGATATCCTTCCGGCAGACGGCGGATAAAGCTGTGAGCATGGGCCGCCCGGGCAGCCTGCTCCACCTCTTCATCGGTAGCATCCGGCTTGCCGTAGGCGATGTTGTCCCGCACCGTACCGGCGAAGAGCCAGGTTTCCTGCAGCACCATGCCGAAGCTGCGGCGCAGGCTGTCCCTGGTCAAAGAGTCGATATTCTCCCCCTCCACTGTGATCCTGCCGTCGTTCACCTCATAAAACCGCATCAGCAGATTGATGAGGGTGGTCTTACCTGCACCGGTGGGTCCAACGATGGCCACCGTCATCCCCGGCTTTACCTTCAGATTGAAATTTTCGATCAGCGGCCGGTCAGGGGTATACGAGAAGGAAACCCGCTCAAAAGCCACGTTTCCCTCCGCTTTTTCCAGTACCCGGGCATCCGCCGGTTCCGGTGTCTGCTCTTCCTCGTCCATCACCGCAAATACCCGGCGGGCGGAAGCCAGCGCCAGCTGCAGCTGCATGGTGATGGAGGTGATCTCATTGAAGGGCTTGGAAAACTGGGCGGTATAGGTCAGAAAGCTGGCCACGCCGCCGGTGGTGAGGGTTCCCCGGATCACCGCCAGAATGCCGAATACCCCCACCAGCACATAAGCGATGTTATTGACAAAACGGGTAGAGGGATTCACCAGTGCGGAGGCGAACTGAGCCCGGTAACCGCATCGGTAAAGCTCCGCGTTGATGGCTTGGAAACGCTCCTGCGCCCGCTCTTCATAACCAAAAGCCTTCACCGTCCGCTGGCCACTGATCAGTTCTTCGGCATAGCCACCCAGCTGTCCCTGAATCCGGCTCTGTTCCCGGAAACGGCGGTTGCCGTATTTGGTGATAGCGAAACCAACCAGAAAGCATAAAGGCGTGACAAACACCGCTACCAGGGTCACGGCGGGGTTCAGGGAGAGCATAAAGCCTAAGCAGAGCAATACGGTGATAACACCGGAGATCAGCTGAACGATTCCCTGATTCAATCCGTCAGAAATGGCGTCAATATCATTGGTAAAACGGCTCATTACATCCCCGCGGGAGTGGGTATCGTAGTAGTTTAGAGGCAGCTCTCCCAGCTTGTGAAACAAATCCGTCCGCAGAGCCTGCACTGTGCGGTTGGCCAACAGATTGGCGCACAAAGCGGTGAGCCAGTTGAGAACCGCACCTGTCAGGTACAGTGCGCCGATCAACGTCAGCGTCCGCAGAAGCGCGGGAAAAAAGTCATTATCCGGGGAAGGGATGATGAGATCGATGGCTTCCCCCACCAGCCGCGGCGCGAACTGGATGGCCGTATTGCCTATCAAAGCGCAGAGGAATACCCCCAGCAGAGGCCAAGGCCGCCGACCAACATAATGCATCAGCCGTGCGAAGGTGCCCCGCCGCTTCTTATTCGCTGGATTCTTCACTGCTCCTCCCCCCTTTCCTGAGACCGGCAGATCTCCTGATAAACCTCACAGTTCGCCAGTAGTTCCTCATGCCGGCCCGCTCCGGCCAGCCGGCCGTCGTCCAGCACCAAAATCAAATTCGCATCCTTGACCGCGCTGACCCGCTGGGATACCATAAACACCGTCATTCCCTTGGTACCCGTCCGAATCGCCCGGCGCAGTGCGGCGTCGGTGGCATAATCCAAGGCGCTGGAGGCGTCATCCAAAACCAGAATGGCGGGACGGCGAACCAATGCCCGGGCGATGGCGATACGCTGCTTCTGTCCGCCGGAAAGGTTGGTTCCTCCCCGTTCCACAGCCGTGTCGTATCCGTCCTTTTTCTGCTCAATAAACTCCGCCGCCTGGGCCATCCGGGCGGCTTCTTTTACCTCTGCATCATCGGCGTCCTCTTTCCCCCATCGGATATTGTCCGCAATGGTGCCGGAAAACAGCTCCACCTGCTGAGGCACCAGCCCCACCATATCCCGCAGTTCCTCCAATGGATACTGCCGCACGTCGATCCCTTCCACCAATACTTCCCCGCCGGTGACATCATAAAAACGCATCAGCAGGTTCATCAAGGTGGATTTTCCCGCTCCGGTGCCGCCGATGATGCCGACCACCGCGCCCTTGTCCACGGCAAAGGAAATATTGCTGAGTTCCTCATCACCCGCGCCATAGGAAAAAGAGACATTTCGATATTCTACCGCCGGCGCCGCCGGATCCCTGTCCGGAGAGCTTTCCCCGCCGAATACCGATGGCTGGGTATCCAGCACCTCCAGCACCCGTCCGGCGGAAGCGTATGCCTTGGTAAAAGTCACCACCAGGTTCGCTACCACGATCAGGGCCAGCAATATCTGATTGACATAGTTGATAAAAGCAATGATCTCACCGGTGGTCATTCCCCCGGCCTCCACCCGTACGCCGCCGAACCAGACGATGGCTAAAATCGCCGCATTCATAATCAGCTGGGTCACCGGATTCAGCAGGGCGGACAGCCGTCCCACACGAATAGCGGCGGCCGTGTGATCCGCCGTGCTGTCGGCAAAGCGCCGCCGTTCCTCGCCGGTACGGGCGAAAGCCCGGATCACCCGTACCCCGGACAGATTTTCCCGGAGTATCCTGGTTAACTTATCCAGCCGTCCCTGAACCGTACGGTGAAGGGGTATCGTTTTGCGCATGACCAGGATGATCACCAGCACAAACAACGGCACCGCCGCTATAATCACCAGGGACAGCCGCCAATCGATGCTCAGCGCCATAATGATGCCGCCGATACACAAAAAAGGCGCCCGAATCACCAGCCGGATCAGCATTGCCACCGCATACTGCAGCTGATTGACATCCCCCGTCACCCGATTGATTAAAGAAGGGGTGCCGAACCGATCCACCTCCCGCTGGGAAAGGCGGGAAATATGGGAAAACATAGCATTGCGCAGCTCCGTGCCGAAGCCCTGGGAGGTGACGGACGCCATATATTGACAGATCAGGGCGCAGCAAAGCCCCACTGTGACGATGCCCAGCATCACGCCGCCCATTCTTATTACATAACCGCTGTCGCCGGTAAGGGCGCCTTTATCGATTACCTGGGCCATCAGCAGCGGCAGATACAGCTCCAAGACAGCTTCCACCAGCTTGAAAAATGGCCCCAGCGTACACTGGACCCGATAAGGCTTGAGATATTTACCAAACTTTCCAATCGACACGCCGCCGCCTCCGATATTCCTAAATTCCATCCATGTCTTAAGCTGAGGAATGGCACGTTTTTCCTGTCACACAGCCTTCTTCTTATTATACGCAGGATAATCGTCGTTTCAAGTCTTTTTCAATTTTCTCACTGCCTCTGTTAAGCAGCGAGTCGCCTGTTTTCGTTGAAGCAAACTTCACTGAAAGAAGGAATAGGTGGCTTATATACGCTTCTGGACGATAATCAGTCCCTTTCTTCATTGATTCTGAAAATATCCATATGGAAACGTAAGAGTATCTGATGGTGTTTATAGGGGAACATCACGATGTTATCAACCATATTGAAGACTTGCTGCATATTATCGTTTGCATTCCATCCTTTCATGATGAGGCAATCCGGGACACAATAGAAAATAGTATTTGCAATTGTTTTTGATGATTTGGCGCTAAAATGGTGCCCAAATTTTCCACATCGAAATAAAACGATATGGACAAATGTAAGAAATACCATTCATAACAATGGGGAAAGGGTAGATAAATTCATGTACGAGAGATATAATCTAAATAAGCAAACTAATTAGAAGTTGTAGGGGAGATAATATTAAGATGAATAATAGACATTTATTTTTAACATCATCCGGTCTATCAGATAGAATGAAAAAAATGTTTACTGATATTATTGAAAAAAGCCCAAAAGAAATGAGAATACTATATATTCCATCGGCAGGATATGAAACAGATGTCGCAAGGGAAGGATTTGCTGTATGTTTGGACGAACTTGCAAAAATGGGGATTAGATATGATAATATTTTAATTTATAACTTAGAATTACTTCTTTCTAAAGAGTATAAGAGAACATATTCAGCGCATATCGCTAATCCAGCAATGGTTTCCAGATTGTTGACTATTGAGGAATTGAGTACATTTGATGCTGTTTTTGTTAGTGGCGGAGACAGCACCGTTCTTTGTCGGGAAATGGTTAGAACAGGCTTTGACGAAGTATTAAAAAGAGCAATTGATGATGGGCTTGTATATATTGGAATTAGTGCAGGAAGCATGTATGCTGCAGGAAATTTAGATAATGGTTTGCATATTATTTTGAACCCCGTAATTCCACATTGGAGCGGACAGAAGGCAACTGAAATAACCAATTCGTCAGCTAAAATATATTTGTCTGACGGACAGGCACTTTATGTTGAAAATGATAAAATAAGATTGATATAAAATTTTGCTATCGTTTCATACAATGTTGATTTGCGCAAAGATTTGGGATTTTTCAATAATGGAAAAACTCTTTTACTGTCGCAGATAGTAATGTGTGATTTTTACGGAAATGGTACCCTTTTCCTATTGAACAGCCCCATGTTGTGTGGACAGCAGAAAAAAGACCCCAGGTAGGAAATATTGAGTTTTAGGAGGAGAGGCACCGCTGGCGCGGCGCCTCTCCTGTGTTTAACTGGATGCGTTCGTAGTTGTAAAAGTGGAGATAGCGGTCAGTCATCTCGTTAGCTTCTGAGAAGGTGGCCGGTTTGTGGCGGTAAATGCACTCTGTTTTAAGAATGGAAAAGAAATTTTCAGCCGTGGCGTTGTCATACGGATTTCCTTTTCTTGACATGGTCGGCGTAATACCGTATGCTTGTGTCAGGTTGAAGTATGCCTGCGAAGTGTACTGAACCCCCTGGTCGCTGTGGAGGTGCAACTCCGCAGCGGCCTTCTTTTTCTCTTTCTTCATCGCCAGGCGAAGAGTATCCAGAACGAGATTCACCGTCTGCTGTGTTCCGGTCTTGTAGGCCACGATGCTGTTGTCGTAGAGGTCCCGGATCATAGATAGGTACGTACCCCCTGCTTGGTTTGGATGTAGGAGACATCCGTTACCCACTTGCTGTTGGGCCTGTCTGCGTGAAACTCTCTGTTGAGCAGATTCTTGTACTTGTGGACCTGCTGCCCCCATCTGCTGCCACTTCCTGCGGCGGCGGATTTCAGACAGCAGATCATATTTCTTCATAATCCGCAGCACAGTTTTGGGATTGCAGAAAATATTCTGACTTTTCAGCCATAGCCACATCCGCCGGTAACCGTAGGTGCCAAAGCTGCGTTCCCGCTGCTGCGCGATGCGCTCGGCAAGCGCAGCATCCTTCTCAGTCCTGCCCAGGCGATGGACAAAGGCGTAATATCCGCTTCTGGATACTGCAAAGAATTTACACATGACTGCCACCGGATTCTCTGTTCTGTGACGATATATGATGTGGTATTTTACCCTTGCCTTCACTTCCTTCCTGTGTATTGCAGAAAATCCCGCAGCAGCTTTGTTTTCCATCTGTAAACGCTGTATCTCGTATGCCTGCTCTGCCAGAACATCTCCCGATGAGATAGGTTTTCTTGGTCTGCTCTTGGGCCGTGGGATGATTCCAGCTTCCATTTTTCGCTGCCTGGCGCGTTCCCGCTCAAGCAGCTTTTTCACTACTTGTTTGTCCTTAAAGCCATAGTGCTCCGCTATTTCCCTTTGCGTTTTCCTCTCTGACTGCATCGTCTTGATTTCAGGCAGCAGCGCCTGAACGTGTGTGTAATTCCGTTTCCCCATAACAAGACCCCCTGTTGTAGTCTATTTTCCTACATCAGGGGGCCTTTGTCTATTGTCCTTTTTTCTGGTTCGGTTCAAAATCAGGGTTCTTTTTTGCCCTCTCTGTATGACTCCATCGGCCACGGACACACTAATCATAAAAAGGATGGTGATTTGTAGTATGGCGAAAAAGGGCATGAAGCGCCCGGAATGGACGCATACCCAGCCGCGCAACGAGCAGGAACCGGTTCCGGAAATTCAAGGAAAAGCAAAACACACGAAAGAAAAAGCCAAACCCGTCACCGAGCCGTAAGGGGCGGATATTCAAGACAGGAAAAGGCCGGGACAAAACGCATCGTTTTGTCCCGGCCTTTTCCTAAATATATTGAAAATGTTCCCAGACGTCCCTTATATCAACGATAGGATGCTACCAAAATCGCGGTAATTTCCTCCACGGTTAACCGGCGGGGATCCACTTTAAACAGACCGCCCATCGTATCCAGCGCATGGAGAGCATATTTCCGCAGATCGCTGCCGTCCACGCCGTAATCAGACATCTTCAGCTCGTCCACGCCACAGGCTTTCTGCAAATCCGCCAGAGCGTCCACAAAATCCGCCGCTTTGTCTGCATCCGGCCGCCCCAGCGCCCTGGCCATGTCGATATACCTCTGAGGTACATCGGCGGTAAAAGTCCGATAATAGGCCAATGAAACCATAATCAACCCGGCTCCGTGGGGCAGTTTCGGGTGATAACCGCTCAAGGCATGCTCCAGCGAGTGCTCCGACGTACAGCTGGAGGTGGATTCCACCATACCCGACAGGGTGTTGGCCAAGGCCACCATAGTCCGTGCTTCCTTGTCCTCCCCGTTCTTTACCGCACGGGGCAGATAAGTCCCAATCAGCTGGATGGCTTTCAATGCATACATATCGCTCATAAAGGTAGAGCAGCCGGCGATATAGCCTTCCGTAGAATGGAACAGCGCATCGAATCCCTGATAGGCCGTCAGATGAGCGGGTACACTCGTCATCAGATCCGGATCCACAATAGAGATAACCGGGAAGGTGCCGTCACAGCCGAAACCGATTTTCTCCCCGGTTTCCTCCTTGGTTATCACCGTAAAGGGATCCGCTTCGGTTCCCGTTCCGGCGGTGGTGGTAATAGCCACCACCGGCAGAGGGGCGCGGAGTACCGGCATGCCTTTTCCAGTGCCGCCGTGGATATAATCCCAGTAATCTCCGTCATTGGCCGCCATCACCGCGATGCTTTTGGCCGAGTCGATGCTGCTGCCGCCGCCCAAGCCAACCACGAAATCACAGCCTTCAGCGCGGGCCAGCGCCGCCCCCTCCATCACATGGCTTTTCAGCGGATTGGGCAGAATACGGTCGAACACCACGGACGGGACGCCGTTTTTTTGCAGCAGTTCCCGTACCCGGTCCAGGTAGCCGTAGTCCTTCATGGAGCGGCCTGCGGAGACCACCAGCAGCGCTTTTTTGCCCGGCAGCGGTTCTGTTGCCAGCCGGTTCAGCTCCCCAGGGCCGAAAAAAATCCTGGAGGGCATATAGTAGGAGAAATTCTTCATATAAACCGTTTCCTTTCTCCGGATATTTTTTCTGCGGCCGGCGCTCAGCTGCGAACCGTCAGCAGCTTCTGCTTCAGTTCACCCTCGATCCGGGCCAGCTCGGATTCCGCCTCCCGGCGCTTCTGCCGTCCCTCGTCCTGAATACGCATCACTTCGTCCAGGGTGGAGATCAGCGTCTCGTTGGTCTGCTTCAGGGTTTCAATATCCACCACACCACGTTCCGACTCCTTAGCGGTTTCGATGGTGCCGGTTTTGAGCATCTCGGCGTTTTTCTTCAGCAGTTCGTTGGTCATGTTGGTGACCTCGCGCTGGGCCTGCATAGCCTGCTGGGAATGCACCAGTCCCAGAGAGAGCACCATCTGGCTCTTCCACAGCGGGATGGTATTCACCAGGGTGGATTGGATCTTTTCGGTCATCACCGTATCATTGTTCTGGATCAGCCGGATCTGAGGCGCCATCTGAATGGATACCATCCGGGTCAGCTCCAAATCATGAAGCTTCTTCTCAAACCGGTTGCACATCGCCGCCATATCGTTGGCCGCCTGAGCATCCTCCGGCAGACCGGTTTTCTGCGCCTTCTCCATCAGCGGAGGCAGTTGCTGGGTGCGAACCTCTTCCAGCTTGCGCTTGCCTGCCAGAATATACATGGACAGCTCCTTGAAATAGGTCAGGTTGAGCTTATACATCTCATCCAGCAGCGCCACGTCCTTCATCAGCTGAATCTGATGATCTTCCAGCACGGTGCAGATCTTATCCACATTGACGGAGGCTTTGTCGTACTTTGTCCGCATAGTGGAAAGCTTATTGGAGGTTTTTTTGAAGAAGCCGAAAATACCGCCCTTCTCCTCTGTATCGTCCATATTCCGCAGCTCACCGATCAAATTGGTCATCATCTCTCCGATTTCACCCAGATCCTTGGTGCGCACGTTCTGCAGCGCATTCTCGGAGAATCCGGCGATCTTTTTCTGGGCGGCGGCGCCGTACTGCAGGATCACGTTGCTGTTGGAAACATCAATGGTAGCGGCAAAATCCTCCACCATCTTGCGTTCCTCCGGTGTCAACGTATTCTCGGTGAGCACCGGCTCCACTTCAGCAGGAGCGGATTCGGCCAAAGCCGTCTCTCCCAGCGGCTCCAGAGTCAACACCGGAACGCCTTCCTCCGTCATGGTAGTTACCGCTTTTTCTTCCGTCATGTATTTCCACACCTTTCCTTTATATAATCAGGAGAAACTCTTTTTTCATTGTACGTGGAATAACAGGGCCTGTCAAGGGATTCTCCATGGGCTTCATCTCAGGCGAAAATCAGAACAGGAAAACCGGCATTTCCCTATCGTCCCGTTCCTCTCTCTCAGCCTGCTCTTCCCGTTCCTTTTCCAGCTGCCGCAGTTTCTCCGCTGTTTCCAGAGCAGTGGGCACCGGCTTTGTCTTGGGCGAGGCGGCCGGCTGCTTGGAAGAACGCAGCGGCTTATCGTCGGCGGGCAGAACTGCGGCCAGCGCCTCCAGCGTCTGCTGTGCCGCCGATTTATCCGCGCCGAAGAAGTCATGGCTTTCCGCCGTTTCCATCCGGCGACGCAGGCGGCGCAGTTCCAGCAGATACCGGTCGATGTCCGTTTCACTCTTTTTCTGCTTCTTCTCCCGTTGCAGCTGGGCCAGCGCCTGGGCAGCGTCCTCCTGGATGCCCGCGTATTCCTCTTCACGGGCGGCGGCAAAAGAGGCCAGCGTCTCCTGTTCGTCCTCTTCCCGGTCAAAAGCCAAGGTCAGAAGGCAGGCCCGGCCCTTCCAGGACAGAATGTTCTCTTTCAGCTCCTCCAGCTGATCGTGCATCCCCGCCTGCTGCGGCACCATCGCCACGCCGTCCTGAAGATACACCGCCCCCAGCTCCCGCAGCTTTTTCCAGGTGGCTACACGATAGCGCGAGGGATTGGCCGGCAGGTTGTAGCTGATCGCTTCAAATTTCACGATGGCATCCCCTTTCATATAACAAGTGTTAATACATTCATTGTAAAAGCATTCGCTCCCTTTGTCAATCACAGATTCTTCATTTTCCTTCGCTTTTTCATTTTCTTTTGTCGAAAAATGGTGTATACTGAAATCTTGAAATGTACCAAGGAGAAAGGAGGCGCTCGCCATGCTGCAGCTGATATTGGGCCGGTCCGGTTCCGGAAAAACCCGGCAGATATACGACGAGCTCACTTCCTCCGTCGGCCGGGGGAACGGAAAAGCCCACATTCTGCTGGTGCCGGAGCAATTTTCCTTTGAGAGCGAGCGTGCGCTGCTGGAGCGGCTGGGAGCCTCCGAAGCCGGGAAGGTCCAGGTGCTCAGCTTTACTCGCCTGGCGGAAACTGTTTTCCGAGAATTGGGCGGGCTGGCGGGCAGGCGAATGGACGACTGCGTCCGTGCCCTGCTTCTCAGTCAGGCGCTGGAACAGGTAGGAGATAACCTTATCCTCTACCGCCGTCATATTCAGGATCCGGCTTACATCCGCTCTCTGCTGTCGGTGCTCACCGAATGCAAACAGTGTGCCGTCACGCCGCGAATGCTGGAGGAAACCGCCCAAACCCTTCCGGAATCCACCCTGCGGGGCAAAACGCAGGAGTTGTCCCTGATACTGGGAGCCTATGAAGCCATGGCGGCAGGGGCGTACGTGGATCCGCTGGACGATCTGACCCTACTGGCGCAGCGGCTGCCGGAATCTGCTCTGCTGCGGGGGACGGCGGTATATGTGGATGCCTTCAAAGGCTTTACCGCCCAGGAACTGCAGGTGCTGGCCGTAACCATGCGCCAGGCTGAACGGCTGACAGTCACCCTGTGCACCGATACCCTACAGGAAACCGGAAATGGCTGCAGCCGCTTTTCCCCCGCCGTCCGCACTGCCTCCCGTCTGCTGCGGCTGGCCCAGGACGGCGGCGTTCCCGTGGCAAAGGTAATCTACCTGACGGAGAATCATCGGGCGGAAAACGAAGCGCTTCGGCTGCTGGAAGCAGGCGCCTTCGTCCCTTGTCCGGAAACGCTGGAAGAGAAAACCGACGCCGTTACCCTCACTTCCTGTGCGGATATTTACACAGAATGCGCCTGGACCGCCCGAACCATCCGCCGGCTGCTGCGGGAAGGAAGCCGCTGTCGGGATATCGCCGTGGCGGCCCGGAATTTTGCCGACTATCAAGGCGTGCTGGATGTAGTCCTGGAACAGGAAGGCGTTGCGTACTATATGGATGCCCGCCGGGATATTCTCACCGATCCTCTCGTCACGCTGATTCTGTCCGCCTTGGATATAACCACCGGCGGCTGGGACACGGAGGATGTGCTGCGGCTGCTGAAAACCGGTCTGGTGCCCTTCTCCTCCCAAACCATAGCCGCCTTGGAAAACTATGTGTTCCAATGGAGAATCAACGGCAGTCGCTGGAAGCAGGAATGGCTCTGGAACCCGGAAGGGCTGTCGGTAAGGGAAACAGAAGAAAACCGGCGGCTGCTGGAAGGCCTCAATCGACAGCGCCGGCGGCTGACCGGGCCGCTGGAGCGGCTGCAGATGGTCATGAAAGCCGATCGCTTGAAGGGCCGGGATTTCGCCATGGGCATTTACCGATATCTCATAGAGATCCAGGCGGACGCCATGCTCCGCTTCCGGGTCCGGCAGCTGGAGGAAACAGGCGAACGTGCCATGGCCCGGAATCTCTCCCGTATCTGGGACGTGCTGATGGGGATGCTAGACAAGTTTGCCTCCGCTCTGGGAGATTCGCAGGTCCCCCCCGCCAAACTGACCGAACTGCTCCGGCTGGCCTGCGGTATTCTGGATCTGGGGGAAACGCCCCAGTCCCTGGATGCGGTACAGGTTGGTTCCGCCGACCGGATGCGGTTTTCCTCTCCAAAAATCGTCTTTATTTTGGGCGCCAATGAAGGGGTTTTTCCGGCGAATCCCAGTCAACAGGGCATTCTCACCGAAAAGGAGCGGGAACAGCTCATCGCCTGCGGACTGCCCATCACCGATACCGGCGATTTTCAAGCTGTGGAAGAACGATTTTTCGCCTATATGGCCCTGTCCGCTCCCTCAGAACAGCTCTTTGTCAGCTATATTCGCGGCAATGCCACCGGGGAAACCTTGGCGCCCTCCGCACTGGTGGGCACGGTGGAACAGATTCTGCCCGGCTGCCGCCGCGGCGAGGAAGAAGCCGCAGACGGCAGGGATATCGAATCGGCAGCAGATGCCTTTTCCCGCATGGCGGCGCTGTGGAGGGATCCCACCCCTGTCTCCGCCTCCCTGCAGCGCTTCTTTCGGGAACAACCCGCTTATCACGGCCGAATCGCCGCCATGGAGCGGGCGGCAGCCGGACGGCCCGCTCATTTTGAGGATCCGGACCAGGCCGCCCGCTTTTTCGGCAAGGATCTGCGCCTCTCTCCTTCCCGGGTGGAAAAATACCATCTTTGCCGCTTTGCTTATTTTTGTCAGTACGGCCTGCGGGCCAAATCCCGCAAGCCGGCGGATCTGGATGCCGCCGAATTCGGCACCCTGGCCCATTATGTGATGGAAAAGCTGCTGCCCGTCTACGCCCAACAGGGCTTCGATACCGTGCGCAAACAGCAAGCCTTGACGGATACCGCGGATGCCGTGCAGGAATATGTGGATACCTATATGGGAGGAGCAGAGAATAAATCCAGCCGATTCTCCTATCTTCTTACCCGGCTGACGGCTACCTGCGGCAGCCTGCTGTGGCAGGTGGTGCTGGAGATGCGTCAAAGCCGGTTCGTACCGGTGGATTACGAGCTGCCCATCGGTCTGCCGGATGAGGAGCATCCCGATGCCGTGGAGCCGCTGCTCCTCACCCTTCCCGACGGAACACAGGTTTATGTCCAGGGTCAGGTGGACCGGGTGGATATCCTGGAAAAGGACGGCGTGTCTTATGTCCGGGTGGTGGACTATAAAACCGGTTACAAGGAATTTCGTCTGGCAGAAGTCATGGACGGCATCAATGTACAGATGCTGATCTATCTGATGTCTATCTGGATCAACGGCGGCAGGCGCTACGGGCAAGTGACGCCTGCCGGCGTGCTGTATCTGCCCGCCAAGCTGCCGGTGGTGAAAATTGACCGGGGAACGGATGAAACGGCCGCAGAGCGGGCGCAGGTAAAGGTAATGCGGATGAACGGCCTCCTGCTGGACAACCCGGAGATCATCCGGGCTATGGAGCTGGACGCAGCCGGTCTGTTTATTCCCGCACGGCTCACTTCCTCGGAGAGCGGAGAGGCGGTGGCCGCCGGCTCCAGCGTGGCGTCCCTGCGGCAGTTCGCTCTTATCAAAGGGCGAATTGAGAAGCTGCTCACAGAAATGGCCGAAACCCTGCGCAGCGGCGATATCGCCGCCCTGCCCGCTCAGAATAACCGCATCGACGCTTGTGCCTGGTGCGATTATAAGGCTGTATGCGGCCATGAAGCGGACGATCCCGTCCGGCGGATCCGGGAGGATGACACCGCCGCCGTGCTGAAGGACCTGCAGGCAGCTGAGGAAACGGCCGCCGCCAACCGGTAGAAAAAGTAAACAGGAAGGAGCCGCATTCCATGGGTGCCAGACAATGGACAACGGAACAAAAGCAATGTATCGACGCCCGGGGCGGAACCGTGCTGGTGTCCGCCGCCGCTGGCAGCGGCAAAACCTCCGTGCTGGTACAGCGGGTTATTGGCCTGATCACCGATCCGGAGCATCCCGTAGATGTGGACCGGCTGCTGGTGGTAACCTTCACCAAGGCCGCCGCCGCTGAAATGAAGCAGCGTCTTTCCGCCGAACTCACTGCGCTTATCGCCAGGAATCCGGAGGATGGGCGGCTGCAGCGGCAGCAGCTTCTGCTGCCTCGGGCCAACTTCAGCACCGTTCACGGCTTCTGCTCCAACCTGCTGAGGGAATACTTTCACCTGCTGGATCTCTCTCCGCAATTTAAAGTGGCGGAAGAAGCGGAAACCACTCTGCTGCAGGAGGAAGCCCTGCAGGAGGTGCTGGAGGAATATTACCGGCAAAAGGACCTCGTGTTTTTGGAACTGGCGGCCCTGCTGGGCTCCGGCCGGGACGACCGCGGCCTGATGCAGACGGTTCGCCGGATTTACGGATTTGTCCAATCCCATCCTTTTCCTGAACAATGGCTGGCGGATAAGGAAGCCGCCTTTGACACCAATCAACCGCTGGAAGAAACCTTCTGGGGACGAATTGTAGTGGAAAATGCTGCCGACACGCTGTCCTATGCGGCCTCTCTTATCCGGAAGGCCAGACGGATGGCAGCGGAGGAAGCCAAAATGGAGGCCGCCTACGGCGGGGTACTGGAACGGGATGCTGATACCCTAACCGCCGCTGCGGCGGGAATCACAGAATGCTCCTGGGACGCCTGCGGCGAACTGCTGGACACGGCAGCCTCCTTCGGCCGACTGGGGGTGCTGCGGAAATACGAAGACGAGCCTCGTAAGGAACGGGTGAAAACACTGCGGGAGGAAGCCCGCAAACGGGTCAAGGAGCTTTCCGACACCCTATGCGGCACCGAGGAGGAATGTCGGGAGGACATGGCGGTCACTCATCGTCTGGTTTCCGTCCTCTTCGCCCTTGTCCGGCAGTTTGGCGCCCGGTTCGCGGAGAAGAAGAAAAAACGCCGGATGGTGGATTTCAACGATCTGGAACACGACGCCTTAAAACTGCTGATCCAGCGGGATGAGGACGGTGTCATCCACCGGACGCCGTTGGCTCTGGAACTGTCTCAGCGGTTCGACGAGGTGCTGGTGGATGAATATCAGGATACCAACGCCGCCCAGGACGCTCTTTTCAGTGCTTTATCCCGGGATGAGACCAATCTGTTCATGGTGGGGGACGTCAAGCAAAGTATCTACGGCTTCCGTCAGGCTATGCCGGAGCTGTTTATCCGCCGCCGGGACAGCTATCCAACCTATGACGGGGAGCATTTCCCCGCCTCCATCACCCTGGGCAACAATTTCCGCAGCCGGACGGAGGTCACCGAAGCGGTGAACTTCGTTTTTCGCCAACTGATGACCCGGGAAGCGGGCGGCATCGATTATGACGACCGGGAAGCCCTGGTCCCCTCCGCCGTTTACCCCGAAAATCCCGACTGCGCCGCCGAACTGCTGGTGGTGGATTCCTCCCTTAACGATGAGGAGGATACCAAAGACGCGGCGGAAGCCCGGGTTATCGCCAAACGAATCAGGGAAATGATGGCGGATTTCACCGTCACGGATAAGGGAACCGCCCGCCCCGCCCGCTACGGGGATTTCTGCATTCTTCTGCGCAGTAAGGCGGCTCATGCCGCCGCTTATGCGGATGAACTGGGGCGATGCGGTATTCCCGCCTGGACTGCCGCCGCCGGCGGCTTCTTCGCCGCATCGGAGGTAGCCGCGGCCTTATCCCTTCTGCGGGTGATCGACAATCCTTTGCTGGATGTACCGCTGCTGGCGGTACTTTTCTCCCCTCTATACGGCTTTACGCCGGATGAACTGGCCGCCGTCCGTACCCCCGACCGGCGCTGTCCTCTTTTCGCCGCCCTGCGGAATATGAGCCGAAATCCCTCTCCACCGCTGCCCGGCCTGGCGGAAAAATGTGTCGGCTTTCTGCAGGACATAAATCGGTACCGCACCCTGGCGGCCACCATGCCCGCCGACCGGCTGCTCCACCGCATCTATGAAGAAAGCGGGATGCTGGCCGTTTCCGGCGTCCGGCCCCATGGCGCCCAGCGCACGGCCAACCTCCGGCTGCTGCTGGACTACGCCCGCCGGTTTGAACAAAACGGCTTCCGTGGCCTCTCTGCTTTCATCCGTTATATTGACCGCTTGGAGCAGCAGCGAATGGATCTGGCTCCCGCTTCCACCGTATCGGAGCATGCAGACGTGGTGCGGATTATGAGCATTCACAACTCCAAAGGGCTGGAATTTCCCGTGGTCTTTTTGGCTGGAACCGGCGGATTGTTCAATCCCGATTCCACCAAAGGAGATCTGCTGCTGCATCCGGAAGCCGGGATTGGCCTGGTTCGGCGGGATCCGGAAACTCTGCGTCAGCATAATACCCTGTCCCGTCAGGCGGTTTCCCTGGCAATTCGAAAAAGCGAACGGGCCGAAGAACTGCGGGTGCTGTATGTCGCCATGACACGGGCTAAGGAAAAGCTGATCATGACCATGTCCGTCAAGGATCCCGCATCCAAGCTGAATCGCCTGGCCGCCGCTCTGGGTGAGGGAGAAACCCTTTCCCCCTATCTGGTGCTTTCTTCCCGCAGCATGGGCGACTGGCTGCTGTCCACCGCCCTGCGGCATCCCTCCGGCGACCTGCTGCGCAAAATGGCGGACAGCGAGGATCTTTCCCTCTGCTCCGCTGATCACCCCTGGAAAATCGAGGTGCTGCGGGCGCCTTCTCCTGCCGAAGCGGAAAAAGAAACCGCGGTTCTCCCGCCAGCGGATGAAGATCTCTACCAGCTGCTGCTTCAGCGAACAGCCTTTCACTATCCCTTCGCGCCGCTGGGGACGGTACCGGCTAAGCTGGGAGCGTCGGAGGCTGCCCCGGAATCCGACAATGGCGCTTTTACTGCTACCCAGCGCCCAGCTTTTCTGGGACATACCGGCCTGACGCCGGCAGAGCGGGGCACCGCTCTGCACACCTTCATGCAGTTCGCTTCCTTCGCGGCGGCAGCGGCTGATCCCCAGGCGGAGGTGCAGCGGCTGGTGGAGCGGAAATTTCTCACCCCTCAGCAGGGAGAAAGCATTCCCCTGGATAAGGTAATCCGCTTCTTCCGCAGCCGGCTGTACCAACGTATGCAGGCCGCCGACCGCTGTATGCGGGAGTATCCCATCACCATCGATATCCCCGCTGCTCTATTTCTGCCGGAAGATCCGCTGCCTGCAGATTCCCCGGAGGAATCCGTGGTGATCCAGGGCATCGCCGACTGCGTCTTCCAAGAAAAAAACGGCCTTGTAGTGGTAGACTACAAGACCGATCACGTAAAAACGCCGATGGAATTGGCGGAACGCTACCGGCAGCAGCTGCATATCTACGCCTACGCCCTTCAGCGAATATTGGAACTGCCGGTGCGGCAGTGTATTCTTTATTCCTTCGCTCTTTCCTGCGAGATTCCCCTGCCGGTTCCCGACGAACCGCCGCGCTTCGCTTAATCAGACCTGACCGGACAAGGGATTCACTTCCTGTTTCCGTTTCTCCACCGCCTTTTTCCGGTAAGCCGCCGGCGGTTTACCGGTCACAGAAGAAAACACCCGGGAAAAATGTTCGGTGGTGGAAAAGCCGCATTGCCGGGCCACGTCCTTGAGGGGAATATCGGTAAATTCCAGCTGCTTTTTGGCAACCTTGATCCGATAATCCTGCAAATACTCCATCACCGTCAGCCCCATCTGTTCCTTAAAATTTCGGGTAAGGGTGGTATGGTTGGTCCGGCTGGCCTTCTGAATATCCGAGAAGGCCAGCTTTTCCATATAATGAGTTTCCATATAAGCTACCGCCCTCTCTACATAAGGGCAGACAATCTCTTTGCCGGGATTTTCCGAGAAGGATAGCTTACCATCCAGCAGCAGCCGATAATGGCGTTCCAGCATCATCACCATATCGATAAATCCCGCCCTGGTACGGCAGGGCCAATAGGGATCCTCCAGCCTCCGGATGTGGGAACGCATCTCTTCAAAGGCATCCAGGATGCGAGGCAGGTACTCCCGCAGAATGGGAATGATATAACGATGTTCCAGGAACGGCTCCATCAGAAACATATTGTGCCGCATGGCGATGTCTTCGTAATGCGGAGAACGCATAAAGGCAAATGTCATATTGCGGTTAAGGAAGGCCGGATGAAAATATACCGACCGCGCCTTCAGCTTTTTCTGCTCCAGCAGTTTCGGCGAATACTCCTCGCTGAAAGCCACAAAGCAGGGCGCAACAGCGGTGATCTCCCGCTCTCCCACCTGGAAACGCGCCATCCCTTCGGTGACAATCAGCAGCAGAAACATCCTGTCTAGGATTTCCAGTTCCCGGCAGTTATCCTTTTCCACACAGATAATCGGGACGAAAAAATTTCGCTTCTCGGTACTCCATATCACCGGCTCCATTGTCATTCCTCCTCTTTCCCCAACTATAAGTATACGAATGCCGGAAAGAAAAAGCAATATAAAAGCGGGAAAACGACACCATTCTGTGCTTGGCTTTTGCTCTTTTTTTGCCACCCTATCTGCACAAAAGCTGCGGCTGTTCAGGATGAACAGCCGCAGCTTTATCTTTTCTTTATCCTATTCAATGTCTGCTGAATTGGACAGCAAGTATCATTTCACCGAGGACTTATGGGTCATCAGCCACCGGGCCAAAATCAGCAGCCCCACGGCGACGGCGGCATCCACAATGATAGAGCCCAATCCGAAGGACACGGTGGCGAGAGCCGCAGGATCATTGGTGCTGCCTCCGATTTGCAGAATAGAGGAAAGAGTGGTTTCAAAGGTCAGCGCCGCCCCCTGCCCGGAGAACCGTAGGCCCAAGGGAATAAAGAAGAGACCTGCCATCTCCAGCAAACCAACGATTGTATTGGCGGCGAAGAAAAATACCACCGATAGAATGATATTGTTCTTAATAAAAGGCCGGGTGTTGGCTAAGGTAACCGCAGCGAAAATCTCACCGATCATCGCAGCCATCTGCACCAGCGCCGCTATCGCGATATAAATCATCATCGGCACGAACATGTCGCCGAATGCGCTGACGAGCATATCCCACAGCGTCTGCCCGTCGACCAGATATAGGAAACCCGCAACTGCCAAAACCGTCCCTGTGACGCCAACCAGCAGCAGGACATAGGCCATGATAGCCTTAGAAGCGATCAGGCGTCCCTTGCTCACCGGCAGGGTCTGCATCAAATACCCCTCCGCGCCGAAAAGGTTCTTATGAAAGCGTACCACTGCAATCACCATGGCTGCAAAGATAACCGAGATACCGGCGATCAGCAGCACCGCCGCCATACCGCCAAGCAGCTGCTGGACCTTCAATTGCTTGAACAGCAATCCCAGCAGAAAGGACAGCGCCATCACCAGATAAAAGATTCCCATCACCGTAAAACCGGAGCGGAAATCGTACTTCAGCAGTTTTTTCAGCATCTGAATACCTCCCGAAAATAAGCATCCAGGGATTTTCCCGTTTTTTCCCGGATGGCGTCGGCACTGTCCGCGGCTATCAGCTGGCCGTAACTCATCATGATCACATCATCGAAAATCCGCTCCACATCGTAGATCAGATGGGTGGAGAGCATCACGGTGGAATTCTCACTGTAGTTATTCAATATAATATCCAGAATAGAATCCCGCGCCGCCGGATCGATGCCGCTGAGAGGCTCATCCAGAATGTATAGTTTAGCCGCCCGGGACATCACCAAAATCAGCTGCAGCTTCTCCTGCATTCCCTTGGACATGGATTTCAGCCGCATCCCCTCATCCAGATGAAAGGTACCCAGCATCTCTTTGGCCTTGGCGGCGTCGAAATCCTGATAAAAATCGCTGAACATATTCAAAGCGTCGCCGGCCTTCATCCAATCGCTGAGATAGGTTTTTTCCGGCAGATAGGACAATATGGATTTGGTGTAAATTCCCGGCCGCTGGCCGTCGATCAGCACCTCTCCCGTATAGTCATTGATGAGTCCCGTCAAAATCTTGAACAAGGTGGTTTTGCCGCAGCCGTTGGGTCCCATCACCCCCACAATGCGGCCCTTGCCCACCGTCAGGTTCAAATCCTGCAGCACCGGCCCGCGGTCGTACGCTTTGTGCAGATGCCGGATGTCGATTAAAGTTTCCATCTTCCCTCCATGTCCTTTCCGAGGCTGTCGGGCTATCTGCTCCCGTGTCCTCCTGTCAATGTTTCCCGGATCATTCTCCGTCCGGGTCTTTCATGTGCCGTGACAGCAGCTTGCAGCGCACCTCTTCTCCGCTGTATCCCAGCCGGCGCATTCGGGTGAGAAAGCGGGATATCAGATCCTCCGCCATCTGCTCTCGGATCTCTTCAATCAGGCGGCTGTCACGAGTGATAAAGCGGCCGGCCGTACGTTCGCTGAAGAGGAGACCCTCCCGCTCCAGTTCGGACAGCGCCCGCTGCATGGTATTGGGATTGACGCCGAACTCCAGCGCCAATTCCCGCACGGCAGGAATTCGCTCCCCCGGCTTCCATTCCCCCGATACGATTCGCTGTTTGATCTTTTCCATAATCTGGAGATAAATCGGGATATTGGAATCGTACTGGTTGCCTTCAAACAACTTCCCGTCTCCTTTCTTGTATTATTGTATTATCGATCTAATACAATAATACACTATTTTTCTTACTTGTCAAGAGGCATCGGCGCAAAAAAACAGGAGAGACAACCTTGTCTCTCCTGTTTTTTGCATCATTCCGGAAGAATTCCGGCAGGAAGATCTTTTGCGGGAAGCCACTTGAAAATGGTCCTGGGATATTCCTCTGTTTCATCCTTTATCTCTATTCTCACCGCATATAGCGGCTCGCTGGCAAAATAAGCGCTGCGCAGCTTGGGAAGCAGCGCCGCCGTCTGCTCCGGCGAAAGCTGGATGGGCGTAGCATCTTCGATACTACTCAATGCAATTCCCCAGCCGTTTCCATTATATTTCTGGTGAATTCCTGACATCATGTCTCCCTTTGTTGGATTATAGGAATATAAGGTCACGCTTTCCGATTCGGGCAGCTTAGTCTGGGTCGTCAAACCCCGCTTTTCCAAGAAATTCAGAGTCCGGGAATAAGCGTCGCTGAGCGGGAAGGTAACACTCCCATAGCTCCCGAGCTGCAATATCATGCGGGCATCCTTTTCGGGAAAATAGCGGTCCTCCAGGCTCTGCGCCTGATAATCCGCTTCCAGGCATGCCACCAGTTCCCTTCGCTCCATGGCCTCCAGCTCTAAAATCTGTTCATGCTGAAAATAGCTATCGTAAAGGACGAACTCGTTCTCACTCTGCAGAAACTCCGCAAACCTCTCTTTGATATAAGCGGCCATCGCTTCGGTTTTATCCAATTCCAGCAGCCGCTTCAATATCTCAAAGGTATTCACATCATAAATCCGCCGGATGACCCGTCCATCCTTTAAGGTATAAATGATATCCAGTGGAATAGAAATCGCTGTTTCTTTATACGGCTGAGCGATCTTCCCATTCGGCACCGGCCGCCCCTGATCCGCCATTGCCTTGTGCAGACCGGTTATAACCGTCAGATCTTCGGGACTGGTATAAGTGATTCGCCTGACAGCTAAGGCGTCTGCATTGCGCCGCCATACCATTTCCATCAAATCCGTATCGCCGCTATAGCCAATCTCTGCTTTCTCGATGCTATCCACTGCGGGAATCCGCTGGGAGAAACCCAGTCCTCCGGTGGCAAGGATGATGCCGATGAGCAATACACCGCCTGCTGAGACCACCAATGACGGCCAACGCCGCTTGATCCAGGCGATTCCCCGAAAACCGGCGATACCGATCAGAAAGAAAACCGCCCCGTAAACCAGAATTCCCAGCAGCAACCGCAGCGGCGTGTTCATTCTCAGACCCCATATCAGACCGCAGCCGTAGAGTCCGCCCAGCAAAGCGGTGGCGATCACCAGGCCCCGGCATTGGCCGGTGAAGCCGGTCTGTTCTCCCTTTCTCCGCAGGAACAGCTGCCAGGCCAGCAGCGCCCCCGCCGTCATTACCAACAGCCAAACAAGCACTTTCCACCAACTAAGCTCCGGCCACTCCATCACTCCGTTATAAGAGCCAATGCTTGATTTTTCAACAATATCCATTGCCGGAAAGGTCAACGGCCCGAAAAAGACCGACCATTCAAAAAGGCTGGTGTTATATTCCGGGAAAAAAACGCTTTGATGAAAAACAACGGAGGAGGTGGCGGCGTCCAGAATATTGCCGTAACCGTCCACTGCCGAACCCGGCAGCAGCGCCCGGGCAAAGGTACCGGCAATCCAACCCAACAGATGAGGCGCAGACAGCCAAATCCCCGTATAAACCGCCGCTTCCGACAAGGTGCCGCACATAGTGACAACCGCCGCGGTAAGGGTAAAGGGGACCATCATCGCCAGATAAGAGAGGCAGAAAAGGTAGAGGAAGGTACGGAACAACTCCCAACACGCCTGCGTAAATAACAGATTGATTGTCAAACTCGCCAGCATAGCAGGCAACAGGCTGATAAACAGAATGCCCGCTCCCAGAAAATACCGAATCGCAAATAACCTGCTTCGACCGATGCCTAGGGTGAAATAAGCGCAGAGCGCCGGGCTGCGGAAAAGAAAATAAAATAATCCCAGCGCCGTCAGGATACCCATAGCGGGCAGCGCCACCCACGCGGTCAGAGCGCCGTAAGCGGTAAAAAAAGCCACATTTCCTTCCAGCAGATGACTTTGAGCACTCTTTTCCAGCAGCCATCCGGGAATCACCGCCAGCAGAATCACCCCGAAAGCGGCGGGCAGCAGCCAGAATTGCCGCAGAGTGGACCATACCGCATGGGATAACACGCTTCGTTTAGAAGAGCCCTGTAAGGTCATAGCGCTTCTCCTCCATTTCATACAGAAATACCTCTTCTAAAGAAAGGGGAAAGGATTCCAGCAACACCGGTTCCAGCGCTTGCAGCGCCGCCTCCGCAGTCTCTTCATCCCCCCGGATCATCAGGGAGATCACCCCGCCGTCTTGGCTGAACCGGCGATAATCCAATCCATGGAACTGCTCTTCCTTCACCGGATGTCGGAAAACTAACCGATATTTGCGGATGTCCCGTCCGACATCGTCCATCGAACAGTCAAAGGCCACCTTCTTCTCATTTAAAATGACGATATGGTCACAGAGATTTTCCAACTCCGGCAGATTGTGAGAGGCCAGCAGCACGCAAGCTTCCTTTTCTGCAATGTACTCCATCAGAATACGGCGCACCAGATTGCGCTTGGAGGGATCCAATCCATCGAAGGTTTCATCCAGCAGCAGATAATGCGGCTGGCAAGCCAGGGCAATAGCCAGGTACGCCTGCCGCTGCATTCCTTTGGAAAAACGCTGTATCCGTGTCTTTTCCTCCAGATCAAAGAGTTCCAACAGTTTATGATAGGTATCGACGCTCCAAGTCGGATAATAACCGCTGTAGAAAGCCGCCATGCTCCGCAATGTCGCCTGGGGCAAATAATAAAACACATCCGGCAGCAGGAAAATCTCCTGCCGGGTCTTTTCTTCACCGGTACTGAGCTTACCGTCAAATAAAAAGCCGCCTTTATCCGGCCGATAAATAGACGCCGCTATTTTCAGCAGGGTAGTCTTCCCCGCGCCGTTATACCCTACCAGCCCGCAGATGGAGCCGTCCTCCACGGTGAAGGAAACATCCTCTACCGCTGTAAAGGCATCAAAGGATTTGGTGATCCCGTCGCATACCAGCATCTCAAGTTTCCCGCCTTTCTTCCTGTAGTTTTCGCCCATAAATCTCCTGCAAAATCATCCCGGCCTCCTCCAATGGTATGCCGGCGGCCCGGGCAGTCAGTGCCCCTTCACGGAACATTTCCAACGCCCGTTGGCGCAGGCTGCGGTTCTCCAGAGCGTTTTCCGCCACAAAACACCCTCTTCCCGCCAAGGAATAGATGACTCCCGCGCTTTCCAACTCTCCGAATGCTTTCTTTACCGTGTTGAAGTTTAAATCCAGTTCAGCGGCCAATGCCCGAATGGAAGGCAGCTGATCATGGGGCCTCAGCGAACCCACGGCAATCAATTCCATGATCTGTGTCTTGATCTGCTCATAAATCGCTGTTTTGCTGCGGTAATCGATTACCAGCAAACTATCGCCCCCAAGTGTGCTATTAGTGATATCACAGTTAGATTATAGAATTTTCTTTTTTTATTGTCAACCTTCTCAAGTAAGCTTAAGAATTTTTTCTTTTATTTTCTTGACAATAACCAATCTTTCAATTAGAATATCAATAGTCCGTTTTCGGACTAAAAGGAGGAGTGATGATGAAAATCTCTCATCTTCGGCAGCAGCTGCATACATACAATGCCATTTATAAAGAAACAGATGCGCTTTATAGTGAACTGGCACGACGCAGCGGTCTATCGGATTGCGCCTTTTGGCTGCTGTATTCCCTGCGGGATACCGAGGGAATCTGTCGGCAGAAAGATATCTGCGGCCAGTGGACCTTAAGCAAGCAGACGGTGAATTCTGCGCTCAAAAGGCTAGAAAGCCAGGGCTTGATTATCCTGGAGCCGGAGGCCGGCAACGCCAAAAGCAAGCGGATTCTCCTTACTGATAAAGGAGACCGCTTCGCTGAGCAACACATTGATCAGGTGTTTGAACTGGAGCAGCGGGTTCTCCATCGAATGGGTGAAGCGGCGGTAGAAGCGATGCTGGATACCAACCGCTGTTATCTGGAGCTGTTTCGGGAGGAGATTCACGACAGATCTGGGGTTGATGAGAAAAAACAGCTGCCTGATAACCCCAGATGAATGCAGCGCAGGAATCCGGATTTTTAGGAATGCGTATCCGGTTTTCTGTCCGGCTATTATGATGAGAGGGAATGATTGTGAATATGGAAAATAGGAGGAGAAATCTCTGCCGTTACATACTCCCCACCGTGGCAAGCTCTTGCTGCAATTTTTTATATGTAGTGGTGGACGGTATCTTTGTAGGCCAGGGCGTGGGAATCGATGCTCTGGGCGCCGTGAATATCGCCATGCCTTTTACCATTATTATTACCGCCCTGGCGATGTTGATGAGCATCGGCGGCGTTACGGTCACTGCCATTCGTCTGGGCCGCGGCGATCAGGAGGGGGCCAACAGCGCTTTTCTTCACGCCGTGGTTATATCCGCGGCAATCGGCGCGCTGCTGATGGCGACGGGTATGCTTTTCTCCAGGCAGATAGCCGCTGTCAGCGGCTCCAATGAAACTTTTCTGGAGCTGACCGCCGACTATATCTTTCATTACAGCGCCTTTTCCCTGCCATTTGTTTTCAGCATCAGCCTGCAGGGATTTGTTCGGAATGACGGTTCTCCGCTGTTGGTGAGCGTGGCGGTCGTCACCGGCGCGGCGACCAATATTTTTCTGGATTGGCTGTTTGTCTTCCCGCTTCAATGGGGAATTAAAGGCGCTGCCGTCGCCTCCGGTTTAGGCCAGGTATCCGGGCTGCTGATTCTGCTGATCCATTTTATCCGCAAAAAAGGTGTTCTTCGCTTTAAAAAATTTCGGCTCTCACCGCCGCTGTTCTGGAAAATCTTCAAGCGCGGTCTGCCGGAGATGATTTCCCAGTTTGGTACACCGGTAACGACCATGTGGATGAATCAGGTGCTGATTAAGGTATTGGGGGATCTGGCGGTGTCCGCCTTCAGTGTGCTGTCTTATCTGACCTCCTTATCCATGGGTATCTTCTTCGGCGTATCCGAAGGGCTGCAGCCCTTAATCGGACAAAGCTACGGTAAGAAGGATGAAGCTTCTCTGCGCTGGTATTTTCGGGCGGGGTTGCTGATCAATCTGGCAGGAGGCGTGGGAATGTATCTGTTATTCCTGGCATTCGGCGGTCCCATCTGCTCCCTGTTCAATTCGGATCCCCAACTGATCAGCACCGCCACTGAGGCGCTGCCTCAGTTCGGCTGGGCCTTCCTCTTTATCTCCCAAAATCTGATTATTTCCGCTTATCTCTATTCCACCAAACGCACAGCCCAAGCGATTTTCGCCGCTGTCTGCCGGTGTCTGATTCTCAACACCCTGGTGATTCTGCTGCTGCCCCTTCTATTCGGCGGCGGGATCATCTGGCAGACGGTGGGCATCGCCGAAGCGTTGAGCCTGCTGATCTATTTTATCCTGCTGAAAACCTCTGAACGAAAAGGGCTTGTCTTTAGATAACCCAAACACAGCCAAGGCCGCCCGTGAAAACGGACGGCCTTGGCTCTATAGATTTTTTCATCTATTCATGGAGGATATCACCATTGTTAAACTGAAACAAATCTCCCTGTGCATTTTCTAAATAGAGAGTCAAAAAGTCATCGTTTATACCATAAAGGAATAAGCCTTTACAACTTCTTTCCATCTCCTTTCTCTCCTGTTCAGAAAAATGGGTCAATAAACAGTAACTCCTGTCGCAGCGCCGTATCCATAGCCTTTGGTACTCATGACTGACTGATACCCAATTCAACCAAACTATAGGAACATATGCCATCAAATCACATGGCTTTTCCTCCTTCTCATTCAGCCGTTCTGCCTTCATCGGCTGTCTGCAAATTCGTCTGCTGTTTTTCCCGGATTCCCCGTTCCCGCTCCCGATAACGAATCGGGGAAAGGCCATACTGCCGCCGGAACAACCGGGAAAAATAAGCAGGATCCTCCAATCCAACAGCCTCTCCCACTTCAGCTATCGGCCGGTCGGTGGTTTCCAGCAGCTGTACCGCATGGGACAGACGTATTTCATTGAGATAGGCCATAGGCGAGCAGCCGAAATAGCATTGAAACCGCCGAAACAAAGTGGGAACAGAAAAGGAGAAGTGCTTCGCTATTTCTTCCACCGTCAATTTCTCCGCATAATGCTGGCGGATATATCCTTTGATTTCATTTCGCGTTCCGTCTTGTATCTCGGTCGGCGTTCCCTCTTCCAACAGGATATCCAGTAAAGCATACCCCCCCGCCAATCTATGACAGAGTCCGCGCTCCCTGTCAGCCGCCTGCAACAACCATCGGTAAACCGCCTCATTTCGCCCGGCGGGCAATATCTGTGGAAAGTCGTACAGATCATCCAAGCGTTGCCGGCCGTTGACCGTTACATCTAAAAAAATCCAATGGGCCCGCATTCGCCCGCTTTGAGGATCCACCCGGTGCGTGATATCCTGAAGCCGGTCGGCGGGCGCAACAAATACCCCCAATGGACCGGTGGGCCGTGGGAGAGCGTCGTCCAGGCCAAAATTGTAAGAGCCTTCCAGGGCCTGTACCACCGACAGCACCGGCAGCCGTTTGCGATGATGCAGGCCGTCTTCCGTCGTACATAGTCCCGCCGTTTCAAAATAAGAAACTTCCATTGTTTCCAAATTCATTGTGCCGCCCGCCTCTCTATTCCATTTGATAGAATTATACAAGTTATTTAGAGTTTTATCAATGGCCCGGCCCTCCTTCTTTTCTTATACTGTGATTAAAAGGCTCCAAGATGATGAAGGAAGGCATTGCTGATGGAATTTTACACTGTATCCAAAGAAAAGCGGCCGGTTCGGCTGTGCGAAGAAACCCGGCAATTCGCCTGGGATTCTCTCCATGGCCGGTACGGAGATGAATCTCAGCAGACACCGGCGGTTTTAATGGATGACATCCCTGGTTTCGAATCCTATTCCCCCTACGCCCGGCACGACGCCGCCATCCGCCGTATTGCTGAACAAGCGCCGCTGCGCATCTGCCCCGCTGAACGGGTTTCCGGCGCAGCCACACTGGGCATGGGGATCAATCATCTGATTCCCGCAACCTTTCGGGGAGAAGCCCTGTTCAGCAGCGTCAGCCATGTGACTCCCGGATTCGATAAGGTGGTGCGCCAGGGTCTCGGCGTCACAGAGGCCGCAGTAAAGCGGCGGCTGAAGGAGGATGTGCTTTCTCCGGAGCAGCGTGAGCTGCTGGAAAGCATGGAATCGGTGCTGGAATCTTTACGCATCTGGCGTGAACGATATTTACAAGTTCTGGGGCCTGATAAATCCGCCGTGCGCTCTGCCTTGATGCGGGTTCCTTTTGAACCTGCGGGCAATTTTTTCGAAGCGGTGCAAAGTCTGTGGTTCACCTTTGCCTTTACCCGGCTGTGCGGCAACTGGCCGGGTATCGGCCGCATCGATGAGATGCTGGGAAACTATCTGCGCCGGGATCTGGAGGCGGGAGTTCTCACCCTGGACGAAGCCCGGGAGATACTGGCCGGCCTGTTTATCAAAGGCTGCGAGTGGATCCGCAGCGATACCCCGCCTGGCAGCGGAGACGCCCAGCATTATCAGAACATCGTCCTTTCCGGCGTGGATGCGGACGGCCAAGATGTCACCAACGAGGTCAGCTACCTGGTGCTGGATATCGTGGAAGAGCTGGGGATCAGTGATTTTCCCATCACCGTGCGTCTTAATGAGCACACGCCCCGCCGATTGCTGGATAAAATTGCTCAGGTAATGCGTCACGGCGGCGGAGTGGTTGCCGTTTACAATGAAACGCTGATTCTGGACAGCCTGACCCGCTTCGGCTATTCCTCTGCCGAAGCCCGCCGTTTTGCTAATGACGGCTGCTGGGAGGTTCAGGTTCCCGGCAAGACTTTTTTCACCTATATCCCCTTCGATGCTTTGCGGATTCTGCTGGAGGATACTCTACACCTCGACAGCATCCCCGCCCATTATGATTCTTTTGACGCGCTGTATGCCGACTTTTCAGATCATCTGCGCCGGCGGGTGGAAGCTATCTGTCGGCAGGAAGCGGAAATCTTTCTTCAGCCCGCTCCCGGAGGCGGATGGGAATGGAAACCCTCTGTACCCTGTACGATGATCTCTCTGCTCACCGAGGGCTGTATGGAATCCGGCCGTTCCTATTTTTCCGGCGGCCCGGTTTACAAAGTAACGTCTCCTCACATCGGCGGCGCACCGGATGTAGGCAACAGTCTTCAGGCCATTGATCAGTTGGTTTTCCGGGAGAAAAAGATCTCTTTTGATGAGCTGATGCAGGCATTGCAGCTCAACTGGGAGGGATACGAGGAGCTGCGGCGATATGCGGGCAGCCATTGCCCCTGCTACGGCAATGATGACGACAAAGCGGATGCTTACACCGTCCGGGTGCTGAATGATTTTGCCGCTGTCACCGCATCGATGAAGGATCGCCTTTCTGTTCCTATCCTGTTTCCGCCGGGAGTCAGCACCTTTGGGCGGCAGATCGAATGGGCTCCTTATCGGGCGGCCGTCCCCTTCGGCAGAAAAAAGGGGGATGTTCTGTCCGGCAACGCCTCTCCCACCCCCGGCACCGAGATGGAGGGGGCTACCGCCGTCGTTCGTTCTTATTGCAAGACGAATCTGCTTGCTTTGCCCTGCGGCGCGGCGTTGGATCTCAAGCTGCACCCCACCTCTGTGGAAGGCGAAAACGGCGTGGAGGCACTGGTTGGACTGCTGCGAGGATTTGTCCGGCTGGGAGGCTTCTTTATGCAGCCGGATATCATGGACGCGGAAATTCTGCGGCAGGCCCAAGCGCATCCGGAAGATTACCGCACCCTGTCGGTACGGGTTTCCGGATGGAACGCCCGCTTCGTTACTCTGGATCGAGAATGGCAAAATATGGTCATCAACCAGACCGCCGGCGAGATTTAAACACCAGATCATTCCCGAAAGGAGGATATCCGTGACTTTGCCAGTGACAAAAGTTCAGCGTTTCTCCACCCACGACGGCCCGGGGATCCGTACAACCGTATTTCTCAAGGGCTGTCCCCTGCGCTGCCGCTGGTGCCATAATCCCGAAACCCAATCTCCCCTTCCTCAGATTCTCTATTCAGCCCAGCTATGCCTCAGCTGCGGCGCCTGCGCAGCAGTCTGTCCCGCAGGCGCCCACACGGTGGACGGCGACATCCACCGATTCGACGGCAGCCGATGCACCGGCTGTATGCGCTGCCCAGCCGTTTGCCCCGCAGGAGCTATTGAAAGCGCCGCCGTCCTCATGGATACAAGGGAAATTCTGAAAATCGTGGAACGAGACGCCGCTTTCTATGGCAGCGACGGCGGTTTCACCCTTTCAGGAGGCGAACCTCTTTTTCATGGGGAAGCCAGCTTGCAGCTGCTCCGCCACGTCAAAGAAGCGGAGCTGCACACAGCGGTGGAAACCTGCGGTTATTTTCCGGAAAAACTGCTGCCTTCTCTGGCAGCATCGGCTGACCTGCTGCTGTGGGATTTCAAGGACAGCGATGACAGGCGGCATCGGGCCTATACCGGCGTTTCCAACATCCCCATACTGCACAATCTGCGGCGGGCAGATGATATGGGGTGCGCCATCCGGCTGCGCTGCATCCTGGTAAAGGGAGTGAACATGGATCCCCTGCATTACCAGGCCATCGCTGAAACTGCCGCCTCCCTGAAGAACTGCCGGGGCGTTCAGCTGCTGCCCTATCACGCTTTAGGCGGTTCTAAAAATGTGCAGCTGGGTCATGAGGACAACGGTCGGAGAGAATGGATTCCCACGGCGGAAGAGCTGCGCGAGGCCGAGAAATTTCTCCGTTCCAAGAGAGTCCGGCTGCTGTAAGGATATTGCTTTTTCCGCATCCCAATAGTATAATGGCAGCAGGATTTTCCTCGACATTCGCCCATTGAAAGGCAAGCTGGAAAGGAAAATATGTATGGAAAATATTATGACCTATGATACCCTGCACCATTTTGCCTATTCCAACGATCGCATCTGCCAAAAGCCCATCCGTGGCGTTGTCCTTTCCTTTTTCGGGCTGGGCGGCCAGGATATGTATAACGGGGATACGGCGGATGGCTTGTTCTTTGCTGCCAAAGGGATATTATATTTGGTTCCCTACAATAATCCATGGGCCTGGATGAACAAACAGGCTGTCTCTTATACCGATGAACTGGTGGATCTGCTGATAAATCACTATCATTTGTCACCGAATATCCCCATCGTTTCCACCGGCGGCAGCATGGGCGGACAATCCGCCCTGACGTACATGGTTTACGCCAGGCATACCCCTATCGCCTGCATCGCCAATTGTCCGGTATGTGATCTTCCCTTCCATTACACGGAGCGGGACGATCTGCCCAGAACATTATACAGCGCTTTTTATTACGAAAAGGGATCCGTCAGCGAGGTACTCCAATCCGCGTCACCGATTCATCTCATCGAGAAAATGCCGGAGGCGGATTACATAATCTTCCATTGTGAGAAGGATCTGGCGGTGAATAAAGAAAATCATTCCGATCTTTTCGTCGCCGGAATGCGGGAACAAGGCCATCGGGTGATTTATCACACCGTTCCCGAACGCGGTCATTGTGATCTTCCGGAAAATATGTGGGCCTTATACAACGATTACGCCGTGAATGCCGTTTTGGCCCGCCGCTAAGTGAACCATATTCTGCATCTGAAAAACATGCCGACAGCAGGAAGTTTCTCGCTGTCGGCGTGTTTATTTCATCTTCATTATTTTCGTGGATATCTCGCCTGGGGGGAACTTCTTTGTTTTTGTCCTCAAAAACAAAGGTGGCTTCCACAATCCCCAGCTCGACCGTTTCGCATCAAGCGACACGACGGTGAGATCTCCCGAATACAGGCCGTCCTCACAGGACAGCTCCGCTTTCCTTTGCTTGGCCGCCTTCGTTCTATATCAGACGCTTGTTCCGCCAGCCGCCGGTGAACAGACGGACAGCAAAAACAATCAGCCGCACCAGCCAGTCGATGGTCATCGCCACCCAAACTCCCAGCACCCCCATCTGCAGATAATCCACCAGCAGATAGCTGAAACCGATGCGGAATATCCACATGGAAAGCACCGACACCAGCATGGTGAAACGCACGTCGCCGGCAGCCCGCAGGCCGTTGGGCAGCACGAAAGAAGCGGGCCACATAAGCAGACAGGTGACACCGTGATAAATCAGCAGCTGCCGAGCCAGACCGGCGGTTTCCGGAAGCAGGTTGAAGCAGCCGACGATGGGAGCGACAAAAATCACCTCCAGGATACACAACACGCTCATGGAGGCATACGCCAGCCCTGTCAGCCGCAGGGTGTAGCTCTTGGCCTGTTCCTGTTCCCCTGCGCCTATGCACTGCCCCACCACTGTAATCATGGCCAGCCCAATAGCGGCCCCGGGAATCTGCGGCAGCGCCGCAACGGTGTTAGCCACCGCATTGGCAGAAATAGAAACCGTCCCCAAGGCGGTGATCAGCCGCTGCACTAAAATTTTTCCAATCTGAAACATTCCGTTCTCCAGACCGTTGGGAATCCCTACTCCCAAAATCTGTTTGATCATATGAGGATGAAATCCCAGATGTATCAAGGAATCCAATCGAATCAGCTGATGGCGGAACCGCAACAGCGCCAGCATGATCACCGCTCCCACAAAACGGGATACCAGGGAGGCGATGGCCGCACCGGCAACCCCCATTTTTACACCGTAGATCAGCAGGGCGTTGCCCCCGATATTCAGCAGGTTCATCAGCAGAGAAGTAAGCATGGATACCCGGGAATTTCCCATGGCGCGAAAAAGAGCGGCGCCGGCGTTATACATTGCCAGAAAGGGATAAGACAGCGCCGACCAGAAAAAGTATGTTTCTGAATTGCTCATCACATCCGCTTCCGCTTCGCCGAACACCAGATGGAGAATGCCGCGGTTTGCAATAAGACAAAGACCCATCACCAGCAGGGAAATCCCCGCCGTCACCAGTACCAGCTGTTTAGCCGCTTTGTTGGCTTGTTCATGATCCTGCCGCCCGATGTATTGAGATGCCAGGATGGCGCCGCCTGTGGCCAAAGCCGAAAAAATATTGATCAGCAATACGTTGATGGAATCCACCAGGGATACCCCCGCTACCGCCGCTTCACCACAGCTGGTGACCATGACCGTATCCGCCATGCCGATGGCAACCGCCAGAAACTGCTCCACAATCAGCGGCCAAATCAGCCGCGCCAGTTGCTTTTTGCTGAACATGCTTTGCCCCTGCCCCTTCAAGGCGCCTGAACACGCCCTTAACATATCCCCTATTCTGCTCCTTTCCGTGTAAAATGGCAATACTTTTTCCGGGCATTTTTCTGCTGAACCGCGTTTTCCTGCGGATTATCCAGAAAACCGCGATTCTAGAGGACAGTCCTTGGCGAATAAAGAGACCGGATCTTTAGCCGATCCTTCTGCTTTCTTCCCCCCCCCCCGCTGCCATCACCCCGCTCAATGGTTTTCATCCATCTCCCTCCAGAAATCATAAAAACACGGCTGATGGCAGCGGGATTAACCCAAGCCTTCAGCCGTTTCTTTACATATAGGTCATCAGCCAAGGTATGCAACACACACAGCGTTAATTGCGAACAGAGCGGGAAGGCGTATGAAGCCCGGCAATGCGAAAATAACGAATGTTAATATTTTAAAAACCAGTACCGCCTGCCGCCGTTACTGTAACATGGGTACATACGCAGATTTCCTGCACGTCGATCAGCGAGTGTCCCACCTTCGCCATCACCGGTTCCACACGGCTGGTAATTGTCAGTTCACCTGCGGCACCTCGACGACGCGCCTCGGCGACGGCTTCCTCTTCTGCCGTCTTCAGGGCGATTTTGATCGCTTCCTCTTCCTCAACAGCAGTGAAATGCTGCCGAGAGGTATAAATCCGGAATTGATCCTGACCGGATTCGCTGATAAAGGGCTCAATCTCCGCCGTCACCGCAGCAGCGATATGTCCTACCAGCGCACCCAAAGCATTGGCAACAGCCGCTTCAGGCGGGATAACGCAGCGTGTCCCCAGCTTTTCTGCCACCTGAGGCAGAAACAGATGGGTGGGTGCTCCGATCCCCACTAAAACGGCCGATGTTTCCAGAGACAGCCGCAGCAGACTCTTCTCCTGATCATGGCTGCGATTCCAGCTGTCGCGAATCAGCCGATCCAGCCCGGGTCCCTGCATTCCTTTATATGCTGAGTTTTCATTTTCCAGTAAAATGTGTACCAGCTGCTCGTATAAGGTGCGCTTTATCTGATCGAATACCATCCGGCCGAAAGCCTCCGGCTCCATCTCCAGCCGTTGCGCCAGATAAGCCACTGCAGCTGATGCAGCCTGCCGATCAAAGGCTGTGTAGTCCCCCAGGACATGCATCACATCGGTAGGCGTAACCCCGCAGCGCAGCACCACGCCCTCCCGCTCCAAACGGCGGGTGTCCAACGTATATGTATCTCCCTGAGCCGCCTCTGCCAGCCGGTCAATCCGCAGTGCACCGTCCCGCAGAGCTTCGCAGATGCGATACTCTCGGTCGGTATAGCCCTCCCGTCCGGCGATGTCCCTCACCAAGCAGAAAAATTCCTGAAGCGGGCAGGCGGATGTTCGCCCGGATCGGGCCAATTCTTCCAGTTCCTCCCGTATCCAAGGCCACCGAACAGCAGCGGAGCAAAGGGGCATCACCCGTTCCGGGCCGATAGACACGCCCCCTTGTCCATCCAGCCGTACTACGCTGTCGCCGCCCAAACCGATGGTATGAATATCCACCGATTTCACAAAAGTACGCCATTGGCCGATGGTGACGCCGTCACTCACCTTTACCGGTATGCCGCCCCGCACCAAGGCAATATCGGTAGTGGTACCGCCCATATCCACTACTAGGCAGTCCGGACAGCCCGCCAGATGCATGCCCGCCATCACGCTGGCCGCAGGGCCGCAGAGTATGGTCTCCACCGGCCGCTCCCTGGAGAATGATTCCGACATCAGACTGCCATCGCTGCGCACCACCACCATGGGCGCGTGAATCTCCCGTTCCATCAGCGTCCGGTCCACTGCCTGCAGGAAGGTGTCGATCACCGGAAGAAGCCGGGCGTTGAGCAGCGTGCTGGCGCCGCGTCGGATATAATTGCGGTCCCAAAACAGCTCATGGCCGCCGATGGCTCGGACACCGCTCTCCTTTAAAATCTCCTGCGCCTGTTTCTCCAATGCCGGATTCCTGATGCCCTGATAGGACACCACTGCCGCTGCCTCCAAGCCTTTCAGAAAAGCGGCGCTCTCCTGCCGAAAACGTTCCCAATCCGGCTCCCGCCGCACGGTCCCGTCCTCCGCCAGTTCCGCATCCAGAAAATAGATATGATCCGCTGAAGGCAAACCATATTGATTGCCATTCTTTTCTACAACCTGCCGGTCGCCACCGATGAGAATCAGCCCCGCCCGACCGCCTTTGTTTTCCACACAGGCGTTGGTGGCCAGCGTTGTGGACAGCGCCACCCGCTCCGTCCGCCGCAGCAATTCCACCGGCAGCTGATCCAGCGCCGCGCCGATGCCCAGGGCCAAATCCTCCTTTGTGGTAAGAGATTTGGCTCCAGCCAAAATCCGCCGCTGGGTAAAATCATAGAGGACGGCATCCGTGCAGGTGCCGCCCGTATCGATTCCCAATCCGATTCCCATACCGATTCCCCCGAAACACTATCAAACTACCATCTGATTGCCATGCGCTCTTTGAGCTTGGCTTATTCTCATAATTAGTATACTGCAGGGAAGGGAAATAGGATTGTAGGATGTATGCTTTTTTAGCAATTTATTCTGATTTTCAATGGAGAAACATTTCCGCTGTCAATATTCGATACCCTGCCGGGCATCCACACCCTTTTCCATAGGATGACGGATATTCCGCATCTCCGTGATATAATCTGCCATATCCGTCAGCCACTGCGGCGGTTCCCGTCCGGTGACCACCAGCTCCAGCGCCTCCGGCTTATGCTGCAGTGCCCAGGAAACCATCCCTTCGTCAATGGTGCCGGTGTTGAGGGCCGCTGCCAACTCATCCAGGATCAGCAACGTTTTTTCCCCAGCTCCGCATCGTTCCACCGCCTGTCGGAACACCTCGTTGTGCCGCAATGTCAACCGTTCCAGTTCTCCGCTGGAAAGCTCCCAGGTAAAACCGAAGGGTTCCCGTACACGCAGCACTGTGATCCCCAGCTGCTCCAGCATAGACAGCTCCGCCGTGTCGCTGCTTTTTAGGAACTGGGCAGTAATCACGGTATAGCCCGCTCCAGCAGCCCGCAGCCCCAATCCTAACGCCGCCGTGGTTTTTCCCTTGCCGTCACCACAGTAGATATGCGTCAATCCCCGCATATTTTCTCATCCTTTCTCATTCGCCATACGCCACACACATATCTATAAATTGGATCAGCGGCGGTGACAAAAATTTATTCTTATGGTAAATTATACTGAACTCCCTGGATAAATCCATATCCTCGATATCCACCATCCGCAGCAATCCTTTGTCCGCAGCGCCATATGCCGCACGGCGAGAGACCACCGATAATCCCTGTCCCTCCACCACCGCATTGAGAATCGCATCTGCGCTCTGACAGGACCACTTGGCTTCCACCTGAATTCCCAACGGCCGCAAACGGCTTTCAAACAATTCCCGGGTGGCGCTGCTGCACTCCCGCATCACAAAGGGCTGATCGGCCAGTTCCCGAGGAACAACAGATTTTCTGTTTGCAAATGGATGCCGCATGGGAACAATCAGCACCAGTTCATCCCGAATCACCGGCCGCTCCAAAAGATCGGGACTTTTCACCTTCCCCTCCATCAGCGCCACGTCCAGCAGACTTTTTGTCACCATTTCTTCAATACGCATAGTGTTGTCCACCGTCACCCGGATGTGACTTTCTGGATGCTGAGTTTCAAAACAGTTCACCAGTTCCGGCATCACACTGCTGCCCACTGTAATGGTAGCGCCTACACGCAGTACAGGGTTTGCCGAAGACTCCCGCATACGCTGGTCCATCTCATCGAAAAGAGATACGATATGACGAGCATATTCCAGCATCTGCGCTCCCTCGGGAGTCAGATAAAGGCGGCGGGAAAGGCGCTCGAATACGCGAATCCCATAACTGTTCTCAATATCCGCTATTGCCTGGCTAACCGTTGGCTGAGTGATAAATAATTCTTTCGCAGCAGCACTCATCTGCCCTGTGTCCGCCGCCGCAATGAAAATTTGCAAATGCCGGATCGTCATGCCGTCCCGCCCTCCCCTCCAACCGCCATACGTTACTGCCTCTATGATACCCAATCCATTGCCGGAAAGCAAGCAGGAAGGAAATATTTTCCTTTCTGTGACCGCATTTGGTGCCGGTATTCTCAAAACAATGCATCAGGTGTATAATAGTCAGAAAAGATATTATGGAGGCTTCCATGAAGGAGAATAAATACGATGACGAGGTTTTCTTTGCTAAATACAGTCAAATGCTGCGAAGCAGAGAAGGCCTGAAGGGGGCGGGTGAATGGGAAACCCTACAGCCTCTGCTGCCTTCCTTCACCGGTAAACGGGTACTGGATCTGGGCTGCGGCTATGGATGGCACGCTGCATATGCAGCCAAAGAAGGCGCCACGGAAGTTATCGCCACCGATATTTCAGAAAAGATGCTGGAGCAAGCGGAGAAACGCAATCCTCATCCGCGTATCCGGTATTGCTTAGAGGCTTTCGAGGATGCCTGCTATCCGGCAGAATCCTTTGATGTCATTCTCTGTTCGCTGATGATTCATTATCTGGATTCCTTTGACAACTTTCTGATGAAAGCTCATCGTTGGCTCAAACCCGGCGGTATTCTGGCTTACACGGTGGAACACCCAATTTTCACCGCTTATGGCACTCAAGATTGGATCTACGATGAAAAAGGAGAAATTCTTTATTTCCCTGTGGATAATTATTTTCTGGAAGGCCGGCGGCAGACTCATTTTTTGGGAGAAGAGGTATTAAAATACCATCGAACCCTTACTACCTATCTGGATACTTTGCTGCAGAACGGCTTCCGCTTGCTGCGCGTAGTGGAGCCTCAGCCTTCGGAAACCATGATTCAGGAAGTATCCGGAATGGAAGATGAGCTCCGCCGCCCCATGATGCTGATCGTCACCGCACAAAAGGAGACATAACTGCAGGGTTATCCGATACAATTTAGCAGGAGTTGCTGCATAAAAATCATATCCACCTCCTGAAAAATGCCTATTTAGCACCTTCAACAGGATTATAAATAATTCCTAGGACCATGGCACCAACAACACACTATGATACTGAGCATACTTCATATATAACGCCTGCATCAGTTCTGTTCTTCATTCGGTGAACTGTCACGGAAAAACGACAAAACCACTGTGCAAATTCTTTATTGCACAGTGGTTTTGTATGTGACGATGGATTATTGTTTTTGATCCCTATCGGTAAGCGCTGCCAAGGATTTTTTAAACTGAAATGCAAACAAAAAAGCGGTGAAGGTAACAGCCAGGAAATCAGCTACCGGCTCCGCCAGATAAACCGCCATGGTTTTATCAGCAGAGAAAATGAGCGGCAGGATATAAATCAACGGAATCAGCAAGATAAATTTCCGCATTACCGCTACTAAGATAGATGCCTTCGCATTGCCCAGGGACGTAAAAGTCATCTGGCAGGCCATCTGGATGCCGAACAGCAGCATACAAGCCATGTAAATTCGCAGTGCTGTTTTAGTAAAATCCAGAAGCGCATCATCCGTGGTAAACATAGCGGCAAAACCCTGAGGAAAAAGCATCACGCAAAGCCAAAGCAAGGTGGAATAGCAGAGGCTGGCTTTCAGCAGCAGCTTAAAAGCGCCCTTCACCCTATCCCCGTTTCCCGCACCGTAGTTATAGCTAATAATCGGCTGGGCACCTTGTCCCAGTCCCTGCAGAGGCAGCATGGCGAACTGCATGACGCTGGTTAGAATTGTCATTGCGCCAACAGCAATGTCTCCGCCATATTCTCGCAGAGATGTGTTAAAGCAAACCGAAATAATACTTTCGCTGGCCTGCATGATAAAGACAGACAGCCCCAGCGCCATACAGGGAAAAACAATTTTCGGCTGTAGTTTCAAATAAGTTTTTTTAATTTTTAAAAAGGTCTTTTTCCCAAACAGAAACACCAATACCCAGATACAGGACATAGCCTGGGAAATAATCGTCGCCAAAGCCGCACCCTGCACGCCCATATGGAATCCGAAGATAAAGATAGGATCAAGAATGATATTGGCAACCGCACCGATCAGCACGGACAACATACCGGTTTTAGCAAATCCCTGAGCAGTAATAAAAGCGTTCATACCCAGGGTCATCTGCACAAAAATGGTGCCGGCAGCATAAACGTTCATATAGCTGACACCGTATTCGATGGTGTTTTTGGTAGCGCCAAAAGCCATGAGAAAATCCCGGTTCCAGATCAGCAGAACCGCTGTCAGGATAATGGAAATCATAATTTGCAGAACAAAGCAGTTCCCCAGGGTTTTCTCCGCGGATTCATGATCTCCCTTCCCCATGAAGATGGACGCCTTAGGGGCACCACCATAACCGGCAAACGCCGCAAAAGCCGTTACAATCATAATCAGCGGCATACAGACACCAACGCCCGTCAGCGCCATAGCCCCAATATCCGGAATATGGCCGATATAAATACGGTCCACAATATTGTAAAGCATATTGATAACCTGAGCCGTTACAGTGGGAAGAGCTAGTTTCATCAGCAGCCTGCCGATTGGCTCTTTACCTAAAAAATCCTTATCATCCGTCATTTCGTATCGCTTCTTTCCATAGCGTTTTTAGCGTTTTCCATGATTCTGCCGTTAACCTGCTCAAAAAAAGCTATTTCTTCCGTTGAAAATCCGCGGAACACTTCTTCATGAAACTGTTGCCGGATCGTATCCATATCTCTGGTAATCGGGTCGGCGGCAGGCAGCAGGGATAAATGGATTTTCCTCCGATCCGCATTATCCTGCCGCCGCTGAAGAAGGGATTTTCGTATTAAGGCTTCCACCGCCTGGGATACGTTTCCCTTTGCCAGCATACGCAGTTCCACAATATCTCCGGCAGTATCCTTGCCGGGATTATTGTAGAGAAAGCTGATAATATTGGCTTCTATCAATGACAGCTGGTATTGTTGGCATACCCCCTTGAGCATGTTGTCATACAGCTTGATAATGCGGCGGATGGTTACCAAAAAATCGGTTGTTCGCGCCATATGTCATACCTCCTTCTTCAATAATAAAAACGCCATATAGTTTTCCAAAAAACTGTTCTATTAAGAATCAATTATACACACAAGCATTGGACTGTCAAGGTATCCCTCATTTGTTAACAATTTATTTATGGATAAAGCATCTGGTAAGCACAGCAAAATCGCGCCGTACCATTCTGTTAATGAAGGGACGCTCCAAAAAGCAACATATTTTATGCCGCCCGCTGTGCTCTCCTAAATTTTCAGATGCAAACAGGCTCTCCGTTTTTTTCTGGAGAGCCTGTTTGCGGTGTATATAGTTCACAAAGACGTACGCTAAAAAATGTTTTTATGCCGAAGTCATCTCCCATCTCCTTTTTCAATGTCAGGCAGCCTTCGCCTCATCATCCGGTGTCTCGTTGCAGATTATGCTGTCACTCACCAAAGTCACCGTCTCCTCAATCACATGAGTCGAAGAACCCGATTTCTCTATTTGGCAGCTTAACCTCGCAGCTATTGATCATCGGTACAAATTCGCTTTCCTCCAGTTGTTCTGCTCCTCTAGAATGCAGCCGAAGTCTTTGTCTCCCAGTCGGTGGTTCCATTTATGTAAACCTATCGAGGCCAGTCGAATACTGAACAAACGGGTAGTTCTGTAGAAGCCAGCGTGGGCGAACAATGCCCAATCAGATATCTTTCCAGCAGATCCAGTTACATCACCTTCTTCGTTGTACATATCATCCAGCGCATTCTGATATTTCTTCATCCCGCTGATGAGAATATACTCCAATTGACCGTCGGCCTCCCTGACCAAGCGCCCATCCTTTTGAGGATATCCAGACAACGGTAGGAGCCCTCCCTTTCAATTTCCGCCATTGTGTGCACAAAACGCTCATACTCCGTGCCCTATGCGTAGCATAAGATCAGCTTAAACGCATCAAAATGCCGATAGATATAATCCACCATCCAATTCATGCAGTTTTCGGAAATCTCTCCCATTTGATCCTGCTGATGATCCGTGGGCCGACTGAAAAACTCTCCTGTGCTTAGGTAAAGCAGGAGAGGTGCATATGGGCCGGTTCCGCCAAAGCATCGAACAAATCTGCCTTTCTGCTGAAATAGCTGTAAAACGCACCTGTGGTAACGCCGGCCTGACGGACAATCCTGCGCAGCGAAGCCGACTGAAAGCCTTTATCGAGGAATTCATTTTTGCCCGCGTCCAGGATAGCCTCTCTGGTAGTCAGACCCGTGCGTTCCAATTATCTGCCTCCATAACAACTTCACATAGCACTGTTATAGTGTCGCAGTTTTAATAATCGCTATTAATAGAGACAGGATTTTATCTGCCAATAAATTATCTTTTTCAACGATGAAAGCACTTTTAGCACCTTTGCCCGCTAAAAAACTCGTAAGGTATTTTTAGTAAGGACTATTCCATGACATTTGTCAATGTTCATTTACTACCATTATCCATATGGATGCAAAAACCGGAACCGCTATCTGAAGGATATACGAACCTTGTCCCGGACCGCTGCATACACTGGAAGGACGCTATCCCACTTAACGGCGTCGATCCATGAAAGGAGATCCGCTATGGACATATATGTTGTACGCTCCGGCGATACCCTTAGTCGTATCGCCCAATCCGCCGGTGTGCCGGAAAGCCGCATTATCAGCGACAATGAATTAAGCGATCCCTCCCGTCTGGTACCCGGACAGACGCTGGTAATTCAATATCCCCGGCGTGTGCATACTGTGGCCGCCGGCGATACCCTTCGTACAGTGGCGGAACAATACGCTGTGACCATCAATCAGCTGCTGCGCAACAATCCGCAGCTCAATGGCCTGCCCACGATCTATCCCGGACAGACGCTGGTAATCGACTATGAACAGGCCAAACAGGGGGAAATGGCTGTCAATGGCTACGCCTATCCCTATATTGACCGGAGCGTACTGCGCAAAACCCTGCCCTATCTCACCTTTATCACACTGTTCACCTATGGCTTTACGCCGGAAGGAAACCTGATTGACCTGGATGATGAAGAGGTTATCCGCATCGCCCGGGAATACGGTGTTGCTCCCATCATGCTCATCTCCACCTTGACCGAATCAGGTACCTTCAGCAATCAATTGGCCAGCGCGGTCCTAAACAACCCGGAAGCGCAAAACCGGCTGATTGACCAAATCCTGGAAAATCTGCGTGCCAAGAATTATTACGGTCTGGATGTGGATTTCGAATATATTCTGCCTCAGGACCGCAGCGCCTACGTGGATTTCATACGCAACGTCACCACGCGGCTCAATGCGGAGGGCTATCAGGTGATCACTGCCCTGGCGCCCAAAACCTCCAGTGATCAGCCGGGGTTGCTGTATGAAGCCCATGATTACCGCGGCATCGGTCAGGCCAGCAACTATGTGCTGCTGATGACCTATGAATGGGGATATACATAGGGACGTACATGATATAGGGAATCTCCAGGAGGGCATATATGCCTTTGACGTTTGCCGCAAGCTCTATACACTTGAAAAATGAGGTGATTTTGTGTCAAAAACATATAGAATCTACAAAGTAGTGGGGGAAAACATCCGATTTGAACGACAACGGCAGGAAATGACCATAGAACAACTGGCGCTGAAATCGGGTGTTGCCGCTAAGAATCTGGGAGTATTGGAGCGAGGTGAACGCAACCCCACCCTTCGCACGCTTTATCGTATTGCCCGTGGTCTGCGTATACCCACGTATATTCTTCTTTGTTCAAAGAAAAAAGCCAATCAGACGGCATCACTCAAGCCAAAGAAAGAGACGGAAGCTTATAACAGGATTCAATCGGTTTTAGGTGATCGGATCAGTCAGCTGACGGAGGAAGAATGGCGGCGAGTCGCTGATTTCATCGACGATAAAATTCTGAGTAAAAACTACACAAAGGAATCTCAATATGAAGGAGATAAGTATAATGCATAAAAAACGTATAATCTACCGTGTCCGTCGGGAACGACTGTACCACCCTGATATCGGTCATTACACGGCATATGGTATCGCCGCACAAAGGAAATACCCTCTTCAGACCGTAGAATACATAAGCGACGTGGATGTAAGCCGGCGTCGCACGCGAAAGATTGCTGCCCTTCTCAACTACTACGCTATTGATCCAACAGAAACACGGTATATCATTGAAGATATCTTCGAATCTCCATAACAAACAGCACCTCCATGCGTCCTAATTTCAGAATGCACAGAGGCGCTGGTTAACGCGGTGAATAAAACCGTAAAAATTCAGACTATTTTTTATTTTTGATTGACAGGACAGACCAAAACGGCGTACAATATTAGTTATGTATAATTATGCCCACACCGACTGCATGTTCGGTGCGGGCTATTGCTGTTATCCTTTTTGATAGGTTTTCACTTTACTTGGATAACAATATTCTTTTTATCTATAGGTAAAACAAGACAAATTATGGGTCCACAAATTGTGCATCAACTCTGCAATTGTTTGTGAATTATTCTCACGTCAATTGTGCAATACAAATCACCAATAAAGAAATTTAACCATCACCAAACACTCGTCCCCCTATCAAAAAAGTAAACAACAACTAGTTTTGTCCCTTTTCGACGCGTTAAGTATAGCATAATAAGCTAGCTTATACAATAGGCATATCCAACAAATATAAGATAGCTTATTTTAGGAAGGATGTGAAAAATATGGCCACTGAATCACAGCGCAGAGCCGTGCGCAAATATGACCGAGAGAAGATCGATATGATCACGCTTCGTGTTCCTAAAGGAGAAAAAGTTAAAATTGCCGCTTTTGCCAAAGTGAAGGGCGAAACAATGAACGGTATGATCGTTCGGCTCATCCGTGAAGAAATGGAGCGGGGATAATTCCCGCTCCATTTCTTCTGCGTGCCATACGGCGCAACAGCATTTATGAATAAATATAGGCATAACGAAAAAGGCCGTTGACATCTCGGACACCCACAGAGTACAATTATTTTGTATGAATGTGCATCCACACAACAATATCCCCCCACACCGCCGGTTCAGCCGCCCGGGCGGTAAGGGTATTGCTGCTTATAGAAAGTGTGTAGGATAACTATATGTCGATTATGTCGCTTCTTTCCCGACGATGGCAGTATAGCACATATAGGTTCACCTATATATTGCAAATGTTAGGAAGGTGCACAACATGACTACAGAAGCCGAAAAGAAAGCGATTAAAAAATATCATGAAAAATTCGACACAGTGGTCGTTCGAGTACCCAAAGGAGAAAAGAAAATCATTGCCGAGCATGCAGCCGGACGCCGTGAATCCGTCATGTTTTTTATTCGGCGTGCTATTAAAGAGATCGAAAGGAGAAGTGAATATGCAAACGGATGCTCAAAAAAGGGCCAACAGAAAATATAACCAAGAGAAATGCGAGAGCATACGCGTCCGTGTCCTTAAAGGAGATAAAGAACGAATCGCCGCCTTTGCCAAATCAAAAGGTGAAAGTATGAACGGCATGATTGTCCGGCTCATCCGGGAAGAAATGGAGCGGGGATAAGGCTGATTCTCAAAAAAGCCGGCAAAGCTGCTGCTTTTGCCGGCCTTTTTATTTGTCGGAATTGATTTTGTCGAAAAACCTCGCTATAATTCTTAATAGAAGCGTCATGGAAGCTATGGAGCTTCGGAAAGGAACCGCTATGAATCTCTCTCCTATTCCCAATCGCCCATTTCCTGGGCGGCCTGCGGGACTGAGCGAATCGGCAGAGCCTCTGGTGGATCTGGCAGAAACAATCTCCGGCGCATTAGATGTGACGATGATGTATCATCGCCAGGGTGTCCCCGGCGCCATATCCCGCTGTTTTCTTCGGGCGGAAGCAGCGCATCGTCTGCAGGAAGCCCTGTCTATGCTTCCGGAGGGCTACGGACTGCGAATCTACGACGCCTGGCGTCCCATTGCTGTACAGCAGGCCCTTTTCGATGCCTATGCCGAAAAGGTTCGGCAGGAAACCGCCGGTCAGGGATTAACGGAAGAACAGTTACTGGAGCGAATCAAACGGTTTGTCTCCGTCCCCTCTTATGATATTCGTCATCCCTCCGTCCATAATACCGGCGGCGCGGTAGATCTCACCTTAATCGGCCCGGACGGCCGGGAGCTGGATATGGGGACGGCTTTCGACGACTTCACGCCAGCTGCTTATACGACGGCCTTTGAGGGCGGCGGAAGTGGGGAAGTGCGGGATAACCGGCGGCTGCTTTACACCTGCATGACGGCGGCAGGATTTACCAATCTTCCCACGGAATGGTGGCATTATGATTATGGCACGGCTTTCTGGAGTTACTATACCGGACAGCCCGCTCTTTATACCGGTCTTTTAAATGGAGGGGAATACAATGAAAAAGGACAAAAATAGCCGCCGTCACGGACTGCGCACCATCACAATTATGCTGGCCTTGATCACCACCGCTGTCTGGCTGATTCTGCTGCTGGTGAAATACATCGTGTCCGGTCTGGACCTGGCATCTCTGTTTGATGATATCATCGCCAATATTCTGGGCATTCTCCCCCCGATCATTCTTTTTAATTTCCTCTATGAGTATTTGACAAAGGAACATGTGGCGGATGAGATGACCGAACAAATCACCCAAACGTTGATGAGCAATCCGCAGGCCATTGATCTGTTTGACGAACAGCCCAAAAAGGAGTTTGTCCGTGCCACTATTCAGACGCTGGTGGGAGAAGAAGAGTGCGAGATGGTGTACGGTGTGGTGGAGCCATATCTTAGCCAGCACTATAATATCCGCCGTTTTTTTCGCTACAGTATTACCTTGCGGGATTACACGAACAATCCGCTTTTCCCGGCTGACCGTTACATGCGGGTATACGAGGACCTGAAATACAAAAAGCATTATATCGGTGACAACACGCTGGGACGGCAATTTCAGATCGGTTTTTTTGTGGATAACGGGGAACTGGATAAAGAACTGCATGGTCAGTCCTATCTGTTCCGTGAAAATCTGACTCTTGATTCAGACCAGCTGCAGACGCTGATCGCCTGGAGCGACGAAGAAAAACGGAGCTTTGTGGAAAAGGACATGTCCCTGCGGGTATTCATTGACGATATCGCCTGTGAAATCGAACAGGTAACCATTAATTCCAACGGGATTCTGCTTCAGTTCCAATCCACTCATGATACAGCCAAAAGTGAACTCAAAATTGAAGTGATGTTCAACATGCCCCAGCTGAAAGGCTACAGTGAATTTCTGGTCTCCATCAGCGAACCCACCTATTCCCCCAATATCCAGCTGTCCTACCCCGAAAGCACCATGCACGTTACTATGTTTCCCTTCCTCAACGACGGAGACGAGTGCCTGGTGCAGAACGCTATGCGCAATACCGGCAGTTGCGACATCTACCTGCAGGAAAAATGGGTATATCCCATGAGCGGTGTGGTGTTTATTATTCAAGACAAGAAAATGATGTGTGGATAACGGCCATAATTAGCCGGTAGTCAAGAGCTGCCGAAAATGCCAAACAGCGCATGCAGCAAATCTGCATGCGCTGTTTCAGTCAACCCCCAGTGATTTATTCGATATCAATACGGCGAGCGGCGGGAACGTTCTCTGGCTGAGCCTTGGGCAGATTCAATTCCAGTACACCGTTATTGTAGGAGGCGCTGATCTCCTCTGTCCTGATGCCCGAAACATCGAAGCTTCTGGTAAAGCTGCCATATTTCCGTTCCCGGCGGATGAACTCTTTTTTCTTCTCCTCGCATTCCTCTTTGTGTTCCGCGGTGATGGTCAGGTAACCGTCCCGCAGATCCACATGGATGTCCTCTTTCTGGAAACCGGGCAGTTCCGCCTGCAGCACATATTTATCGCCTTGATCCAGGATATCGGTTCGGAACTGAGCCAATCCCTTGCTGAAATCGCCAAAGAAATTTTTCTCCATGTTGTCCAGATAATGGAAGATGCTTCTGTCTTCGTGGCCAAAGGGTACAAGATCAAACATATCAATTCCTCCAGATTATTTTGAATTTAATTGTCATGGCTAGTATGGATGCTACCACCTTACACAACCCATTGCCATCGCCCTCTTTTGTGTAATCTGTTTGTTTCTTTCAACGGTTATCAGTATAATAATCATTTATTACAATAAATCCTATATTTTGTGAATAATTTGTTATTTCCATTTTCAATTTATTGTTAGAAAACCGGATGGAGAATCATACGGTTCCCCATCCGGTTTGCTTTCTGCATATTCAGACTAATTCTGAACCACTACCCATGCGCCTTCCGCACAGGGGGACTGCTCCGGCACTTTCAGCAATCCTTTTGCAATCGCCGCCTCGACGGAATGATAAATCAGACGGCTCTCCGCCAGCATGTTGTACCACCGATAATCTTCCATCAAGTGGGCGGGCACCGTCCGCCGGATCAAGACGGCCAGCTTGCGGGCGATTTTTTCCGTCAAATCGGCGATCTCCGGCTGAAAATCGTCAGACAGCCGATGGAACCGCTGCTCCTCCTCGTGAGGAATCACCAGGATTTTAGGCACAAGCCGCTCCCCTTCCCGCTTCAGATATCCGCAGGCGATAGCCTTGGCGGCGGTTTCCCTTTCTCCTTCCGTCAGGGACGCCGTATCCAGTCCGCCGATGGCCCGCAGCGTCATCATCAGCAAGGGATCGGTGGAGATGTTGTGACCGCAGCCCCAGTGTTGAAAGATTCTCTCTCCCTGAATATTGAGAAAGGTCACTTGGGAATAGCCACAGATATTGTCGCCGCTGATGCCGTTGCAGCCGTAAAACTCTGTATGAAGCGTTTCATCGCATCGAATAGCAACGGCGGCGCTGGTAAAAGGCCGGCTGCTTTCTTTGATCTCGGGAAATTCTATCTCCCTTAGGTATGCTTCCACGCTCCTCGATAATGCCCAACTCATGCGGGAAATCAGGCTCCAGGTGATAAACCTGACATCTGTTTGGGGATTGAGGAAGGGAAAGGAGAGAATCCGTTCCCGGTTTTTCCGCAGATACCGCTCCATCCGGTCGGTATAATCCTCCAGTACATCCAGATAGGCAGCGGTAGCCTCTTCATATTCCCGGACATCCAAAATCAAAATGTTGGCGATGGTTTTGCTGTTGTCCAGCCGCCGCAGCAGGCCGTAGCTGCCGTTGGTGCCGGCACACTGAATCGCCAGCTCCTCCTCCACAAAGGGCATGGGCACCCCCAGCTTTTCTGAAATCTCCTTAGCTGACAGCGCTTTGTTTTTGCAGAGATACACTACATTTTGAGACAGCGCCCGCTCCGCCTTCTCCGCAGGATCGTTGCCCACTGGATTGCCGCTGCCGATAAAGTCTAATTTTATTGGTTTCAGGGTATAGTTGGTTTCCATTTTACCGACCTCCTTCTTGACGATGCTCCGGGCGGAAAAAAGCCGCTGTTTGACAGCGTTTTCCGAAATATGCAGCGCGGCGGCGATATCGGCGGTCTTCTTCCCGTCCAGATAATACATCACCATCACATCCCGGTAAATCTTGGACAGAAAGCTGATCTCCCGCAAAATACCGCGAAGCTGTGCCGCATCCTCCTCCCTTTCCTGTAAGGCGGCGACAGGGTCTTCCCGCATCTGATCCATTTGCTCGGGAGAAGACAAACTTTGGATGCGGGTACGGCTCCGACTGCAATTTTTGCAGTAATCCGCGTATACCCGCCGAGCCACCGCCCATACAAAGGCGTGGAAATTGTCAATTTTCTGCCCGCGCTGCAGGGACGACAGCAGAGCCACAATAATGTCAGCGCACAAATCCTCCGCTTCGTGAGCACTGTAACAACGTTTGTAGGCAAAGCCGTACAGCTTGTCCAGAAACTCTTGCCGACTCAATTCCCGAACCGCATCGTCTACATTCATCCTGGTATCCTCTTTTTTGAGTTCATTCATGAACGCTCTCACCCATATAGTCGGAAGAAAATCCTGCTGGTTAGCAGGATTTTAGAAATTTTATCAGAACGCCCGCGCTCCCAAAAAGGAGCGCGGGCGTTAATCACATAGCTTCGTCCAAATGCTCTTCAATATATTGAAACAACACTTTGTAAGCCGTTTTATTGTAGTGCAGACCGTCTCCGGAATCATATTCGGAAGCCAGTGCGCCGGTTTCATCCTTCAAAACGGCAGAGGTATCCAGGAAACGTCCGCCGCAGGCCTCAGTGATTTCCCGCAGCTTCTCATTATACCGGTTGATCTTTTCATTCGCCATGCTGGGTTTTGCCTTCTCATAAGCAGCGGAAACCGGCAGAATCGCCTGCACCACCAAAGCAGTATCGGGTGACGCCTGACGCAGACCGTTCAGAAAATCCTCATAGGTACTGAAAAATCCACTCTCACTCATAAAGCCGATCCCGTTGATTCCCAGGGAAACCACCATGCGCACCGGCTTTTTGATTCCTACAGCCTCCGCCATGGTGTAGCGTTTGCCATCGCCTAAATTCACAAACCGATTGTTGCGGGCGTCACTGTGATTGATGCCGTTGAGAGCAAAGGCACGAGTATTGGAAACATAGCCGTACATCACCATGCGATTGGTACGGGAATCCCCAATAAAATAGGTTTCCTTCATGTACTGCTCATAGGTGATCTTTGGCGGCGCGGCAGTCGGCTCGGTAGGCTTCACCGGCTCCGTGATTTGGGGCGGGATCACCTGTGTTGGCCGCTTGGTGGGAGCTGGCTTGGTGACGTCCGGCGCCGCCGAGGAAACCGTCGCTTCGGTTATGGCGGACGTCTCGGATACATCCACGCCTTCAGACGAAGATACTGCGTCTTCCGGAGCAGTGGATACAGTGGCCGCAGCAGCGGTGGAAGCTGCCTGATCCTTGGTCTCACCGGCGCCGAAATAGGGAGTTCCTATCACGCTGGCGCTCTCCGCTTCAGCCGTGTACCAGATCCACAAAGCCCCGCCGAAAGCAATCAGCGCCAAAGCGGATGTAGCTGCCGTTATCCAGACCCAAGGCTTGCGCCTGTTATTCGCGTGCTTCAATCTTTACAGTCCTCCTTGCACAAACGCTTTCGACAGTATAGCACAACTGCCTTCAAAGTGCAAGTTTGGCCAGCGGAAAGCCCCGCTAATCCATAACTTAACAAATAGAAAGCCAAAAATCAGCGGCAATCAATCGGTAAAATCTCAATCTTGGGTTGAAGAACTGCTCCTTATCAAGTTCTGAAAAAAGAACCCCCGATTCCTCGGGAGTTCTCCATCGCATTACTCTCTCACAAATAGCTGTCTATCTTCTTGGAACAGGCGATGGCCAGCGCCCCTGGCCCGATGTGACAGGATACACTAAGAGACAGCGGATCGCAATAGGTGATGCCGACCCCAAATTCCTGTTCAATCATAGCTCCAAATTCACGGGCGGCAACGTCGTTGTTGGTGTGCGCCACAAAAAGATGCAACTGCTTTGCCCCGCCGAAACGCTTCTCTATATCCTGGCGCATAGCGTCGATCATAATGGTTCGGGCCAGTTTGTCGTTTCTGGCTTTGGCAAAGGCATCCAGTTTCTCCCCTTGAATCTGCAGCACCGGCTTGATCCGCAGCACAGTAGCAACAGCCGCTGCCGCGGGCGTAATCCGCCCGCCTTTTTTCAAATATTTCAGGGTATCCACCATAATGTAGATGCTGGACTCGAATTTAACTTCTTCCAATATATCCTTAATCTCCGCCGCGGATTTCCCGGCTTGGACCAATGCCAGCGCATCCATAACCGACTGCCGCTGGGTGACGGAAATTCGCTGGTTGTTTACCACCGCAACCCTGCCGTCGTAATCGGCGGCGAGAGCGGTGGCGGTAGCACAGGAGCCGGACAATCCGCTGGACATGGGGATATGTACCAACGCGTCATAATCCTCGAGTATTTTGTCCCATAAATCCAATACATCACCGGCTGCCGGCTGAGAGGTGGAAATATCGGCGTCATTTTGCAGCTTTTCGTAGAATGCCTCCTGAGATAGACTGATATCCTCATAAAAGGTTTCTTCATTAATGACAAAGGGCATGGGAATCACAAAAACCCCGAGATTCTTCGCCGCTTCCTGGGTAATACCGCTGTTGCTGTCGGTCACTATCGCAATTCGTTCAGACATACCGCATTTCACTCTCCTTTATCAATTGGATTTCCCGGTTGAATGCTTCTCATATATTGGCGCAGCTCATCAAACCCGCCCTGCGCATAAGCTGCGATGTTTTTCCCGTTTTTGTTGATGATACAATCGGTCAGCAGAAACACCTTCATCCCCACTGTTTCGGCTATCATATCTTCATCTACATCGTTTCCCACCATCAGGCATTCATCCGCTTTGCAGTGCAGCCTTTTTAGCAAATCCCGATAATAATCCGGGTTGGGCTTGCAGTAGCCGGTGTTCTCATAGGTGGTATAGAGCTCAAATACCTCTGGCTCCAATCCCGCCCAGCGAATACGGCTTTCGGTGGCAACCGCGGGAAAAAGCGGATTGGTGGCAAGGGCAAGGCGATATCCTGCTTGTTTCAGCACATCAACGGTTTCTTTCGCTTTCGGGTTGCAACCACAGACAGCGGCAACCTCCTGAAATTCCACTCGGTAATATTCGTCGAATATCGGCTTATCCCGCAGCACCCTGTCCCCAAAAGCTCCGGAAAAGCATTTCCAGAACGCTTCTTCGTTGATACAGCTGCCATCATTATTCACCATCGCCGCGGTACCCGTCCAAATACCGGCAATCAGCTTTTCAGGCTCGTAGCCGTGTGGCGCCAGTTTGGCGGCCAGCCGCTTGAAATAGGCTTTGGTGAATACCTCCTGATCCATCGGCAGCAAAGTGCCGTCCAGATCAAACAAAATCATTTTTACCATCATAGAAACCTCCGAAAAGCCCTGTCGACAGCCAAACCACAGGACTGTATCAGCAGACAAATACTTTGAACTATCTTTATGAGTATATACTGTTCCGGCGCTTCAAGTCAACAGAAGAAATAAAATTTCGGAAGTTCTGCCGATTTCCGACGACTTCGTGTCCGGGTATGATCGTCCGTCCGGCGGCGACGCTCCACCGTCTCTTTTGGCCGCTCCTCGCAAACAGCGCCTGCATATAAAAAATTCCTTGTATGGAGCAGACTCCAACAAGGAAGAAATTTGCTATGAAGAGCTATCACATATACTCGCCAGGGAAAGAGTTATGTAAAAGCAATTCGCCATTGATTCCGATAAATCCCCTTCGGCTCCAGGGAAAGTGGTCTCACCTACTTCATTCTATCAGAGCGCACTTTCCTTGTCCTCTTTTTTATTTGCGAAACTTATAATACCTTATCATTTACGATTTCTATTGCACATTCGCGCAAAAGCAAACATAAATTTTAAAAAGAAAAAACCGCCGGAATCGGCCCATTACAAGGCTCCGACGGTTTTCTTTGGTGGAGATAAGCGGGATCGAACCGCTGACCTCTTGAATGCCATTCAAGCGCTCTCCCAGCTGAGCTATACCCCCA
>CABULH010000014.1 GCA_902492455.1 uncultured Oscillospiraceae bacterium | reverse complement strand
GCCCCAGCCCTCAAGAGCGCTTTGCTATAATACCAAACTCCTCCTACTTTGTCAACTCCTTTTTTTCCCTTTCTGCGGATTTTGTCCCAATTTGTCGAAACAGACAATTTCCGTCTTAAAAACGCCTCAAAAATTGCCGACGGATAATCCCGTCCGATTCGGTCAAAATAATGACGCAATCCTGTAATTTCATGGGAGGTTAAACCGCATGCGACCAATTTACCTGAACGCACCTCTCCGCAGTCCCCGGCGGATGCTGCAAATAGTGGCTATCGTGGTTTTAAATCTGCTGATTATTGCGATGCTTCCTTCCGGACAAACGGAGGAAACACTCTCCAAAATGGGTTCCACCGGCAGTGAAGTGCGGCAGATCCAAACCAAGCTGAAAAACTGGGGATATTTCAACGATAAAATCGACGGCATCTACGGCTCCAAAACCCGAGCCGCCGTCATCTGGTTCCAGAAGAAAAACGGGCTGACCGCCGACGGTATTGCCGGCCCCGCCACACTAAAGGCCATGGGCATCTTTACGCAAAGCTCTTCGGGCTCTTCGGGAGGAAGCGGAAAATACAGCCAGAGCGACTACAATCTGCTGGCTCGGCTGATATCCGCGGAAGCACGGGGAGAGCCCTATTCCGGCCAGGTGGCGGTGGGAGGTGTGGTTCTGAACCGGGTGGAACACCCCTCTTTTCCCGACACCATCACCGGCGTGATTTATCAGAACGGCGCCTTCTCCTGTCTGAACGACGGTCAGTTTAATCAGCCGGTGGCAGAAAGTGCTTATCGGGCCGCTCAGGACGCCCTTAACGGATGGGATCCTTCCGGCGGCGCCATTTATTATTACAATCCGAAAACGGCTACCAACAAATGGATTCGTTCCCGCCCGGTGATCAACACCATTGGGCGACATGTTTTCTGTTCCTGAGCCGTGTGCTGTACCCTGAAGATCGCTGTGGCGCCTGCTGCGCTGTAGCGGTCTTTTTTCTTTATTAAAACCTAACCAAAGTATGATCGATTTAGCTGAATCTCTACGAGGCGGCAGCAGAAGAATACGGTCTTTGATTGCATCCACTCCTCCGCCGTGTTATACTGAAGAAAATAATCCGGGGAGGCACCGTCATGAGCCGAAAAACCGAAAACACCGCCTTTGTCTGTCAGCATTGCGGCCGTCAAGTGCTTCCGTTAACCAACGGCAGCTTTCGTGATCATTGCCCCTTTTGCCTGTTCTCGCTGCACGTGGATGAACAGGTGGGAGATCGCATGAGCGATTGCCGGGGTCTGATGGAGCCGATAGGTGTGGTCTACCATTCCAAAAAAGGATACCAGATCCGCTATCGCTGCCAAAAGTGCGGCCATGAGCAGGTAAATAAGATCGCTGAAGATACGGTTCAGCCCGACAGCATGGATCTGATCTGTTCACTCATGGAAAAGGCGTGATCTTTCGGTACAGGAGGCGGCGATATGCTGGGCGCAATGATCGGCGACGTCATTGGTTCCACCTATGAATGGCATCCGATCAAACAGACGGCGTTTGCGCTTTTTCCTCAGGGAAGCCGGTTCACCGATGACAGTGTACTCACTGCCGCCGTGGCGGATGCACTGCTGCATAAAACTGACGGGGCATCGATGGTGGCGAAAGCCTATGCTCTGCGGTATAAACAGTATTACGCCCGCTATCCGGATGCCGGATTCGGTGAAATGTTCCGCGCCTGGGCTGTGGATTCCCGGCTGTCGGCACGCCGCAGCTACGGCAACAGCGGTTCCGCTATGATTTGTCCCGTCCCTTATCTGCCATTCGACCGGATTTTGATTTTGACTGCCGTACCAGCCGCACCGTTCCGACTGCTATCCGGGCTTTTCTGGAATCCGACGATTATGAAAGCGCGGTCCGTCTGGCGATTTCCCTGGGAGGCGACAGCGACGCCTTGGCTTGCATCGCTGGCGGCATTGCCCATGCCTATTACGGCTCCATTCCCGCCCCGATTGCCTCCCGCGGAATGCTGCTGCTGGACAGCGGCCTGCGGCGGATTTTGCGAGATTTCTCCCGACGTTTCGGCGTGGTTTGGTAAGCTTGGAAGAACTGAATAAAAGGGAACCCGCTTGCAACAGCCGTCCCGGCCTGCAAGCGGGTTTTTACATTGCCAAGTAAAGAAGAGCGACTATCAGCTCGATATTGGCGCCGTTTTTCACCAGCAAAACCGCCAGCATCAGCAGAAGCATCTGGTCCTGATCTCCATTGAACAAAGAGGCCAGCCCCTTTTCTTCGCGCGGCTGCTTGACATGATGAATCTGTCGGGCCTGTTCCGCTTCTCTGCGCTGCTGTTCCAGGGATTCGGCGGTGCGCCGTTCCGCCGGCGCAGACACAGCGGCAGGCGGCTCCGGTTCCCGTGTTCGTCCCTGCCGTATACCTCCATAAAGCGGCGGCGCTTCGGTCACCAGTCTTCTGCTCCTTTCCTGCATCCGCTGCACCCGATTGGCTGCCTCCTGCTGCATCCGGATTACATCGTCGCTCATGCGCAAAACTCCTTTCTCCTTCCCTAAAACAGCCCTTTGTCCCGCAGCAGGGGCATGATTTTAATGAACCGCAGAATCTTAATGGCGTCGTCCAGCCGTTTCTCCCTACCGCCATGAAGGTAAGGCCGCAGCGCCTTGAGCAAAATCGTATCCTGATCATCCTGGTTCATGGAAGCCATCATGGGCGCCAGCTTGGTAAGAATGGATAGATCCATGCCGCCGCTTTCCTGCTTGGGGGGCACAACCCGGGGCTTCTTCTTTTTTTGCGCCGGCTGAGGGGCGGCGGTCAGTGAACTGAGGAGATTGGATAAAGCCGCCGTATCCAAGCCGCCCGATTCCTCGGCTTCTTCTTCCTCTTCCTCCGCATCCGGCACACCCTCTTCACCGCCCAGTCCCAGCGCGGACATAGCCGCCTGAATTTTCTGCATGCTGTCGGGGGAGCTGAGAAGATCATTCAGTTTCTGTGCCAGATCCTGATCCATATCGCCGTCCATGGCTGTCTCCTTTCCGCCGCCGGCCGTCGCGGGGCGGGCGTTGTGGGTTACATTATTTCTTCTTATTATTGTTAAACAGCTGCTGCATCAGCTGCTGTGCCTGAGGCGAATTCAGAAGCGCCTCCGCCTTCTTCTTATCGGATAAAACTTCTTTGAGTTTATCGGCATTCTCCTTGGGCAGGCTGGAGGCTACCGCATCCATGTTTCCCTGCTGGACGGTGCGCTGCAATTTTTCAGGCGTGGTGCCCAGACGCTTGCTGGCAAACTGTACCAAAGCCTGGAGCTGCTCCGGGGTTAACTTGTTATCGGCCATCGGTATCAACCCTTTCTTTTTCAGGCATATATGCTATACTTATGATGATTCCCACCGGAATATGAACCCCACTGGGGCGGAAATGATTTTTTCACGGTCCACGGAAAGGAGCGCTTTTCTTGAGAATATTGGTGGTATCCGACACCCACGGCGACGCCTATGCTTTGGAACAGGCCATTCTGGCCCAGCCCGGCGCACGCACTGTGGTGCATTTAGGCGACGGCGCCCGGGAGGCGGGAGAGATGGAAGCCCGTTTTCCCGATCACACCTTTTTCTGTGTGCGGGGGAACGGCGACTTTTCCGCCGGCGGATCACTGGTTTATGCCCGGGATGAAATCTGCGGCGGCAAGCGTCTCTTCCTCACCCACGGCCACCTGTACGACGCTAAGATGGGGCTCTACCGGCTGGTCTGCGCTGCTCGAGAGCGGCAGGCCGATATTTTGCTGTTCGGCCACACCCATCAGCCCCTGATTGATTACGACGACGGGCTGCATATCTTGAATCCCGGCAGCCTGCATGGCAGCGGCGGCACCTACGGAACGGTGGACATCACCCCCGCCGGCGTCGTTCTCAACACTGTGAGGAATCGGCTGTGAACGGGGCGGAGCTGCGGGGATTGGCTACCACGGAACTGGGACGGCGGACGGTTCACCTGGAGGAGGTGGATTCCACCAACCGCTGGCTCAAGGAATCAGGGGATGCCCTGCCCCATGGAACGGTTTGCTACACCGGCTGCCAAACCCGGGGCCGGGGCCGGCTGGGCAGGACGTGGAAGGTGCCGCCGGGAGCTTCTTTGGCCATGTCCGTACTGCTGCGGCAGGCGGAGATGGATTGGAGCGGTCTTCCGCTGGTAAGCGGTATAGCCGTTGCCCGGGCGCTGAATCGGCTCGCAGGGGACAAATTCGGGGTATCCTTTCGGATAAAGTGGCCCAATGACATTATATGCGGCAGCCGCAAAGTGTGCGGCATTCTCTGCGAAAGCAGTCAGGGAGAACAAGGCCGATTTGCAGTGGTGGGCATCGGTGTCAATCTGAACCAAACGGAGGAAGATTTCCAGCGGGAGGAACTCCCCTGCGCTGCTTCGATAAAATCTCTCATCGGCACAGCTCCCTCTTATGGCGAAACGGCGGCGGCGATCCTCAATGAATTGGAAATTGTCTGGGGGATATATGTCCGGCAGGGCTTTCTCCCGCTGCTGGCACCATATGAAACGCTCTGTGCCACGGTGGGGCGGGAGGTTCGGCTCCTGTCCCCCGGCGGCGATCTCCTTCCTGCCGGCCGGGCGATGGGCGTGGCGGAGGACGGCGGCCTAATCGTGGATACGGCCGAAGGGCGGCGAATTTTTCATTCCGGCGAGGTGTCGGTCCGGGGACTGTACGATTATATATAGACTTATGGCATTCCATCGTGTACGCATGCCGTGAAATATATAACGCCGCCCGCTTCCTCCGTTACTTTCACAAATTGCAGATCCGGGCGGACGCACTGTTTGCCTGCCTATTTGTCATCCGCTTAAGCCGCTGGACATCGCTTCCAGATTTGACAGCAATCTATAGCTTCTTTCCTTCTGCTGATACGATATAATGAACACAGACGACGGATTTCGGCAAGGAGAGAAGAACTATGCATACCAATAAACAAACCATCCGGGACCGGCTGCGGGAGGGAAACTGGCCGCTGTGGCCGCTGGTAACCCTGTTCCTGCTGTCCTGTGCCGCCGTGCGGTATATGCGGAAGCTGGACGCCGCCAAATAAAAATAACCGCCGTTTCATGGCGGCGGTATGGTGTCATGGCAAGAAACCCGCCTGCAGTTGTGCAGGCGGGTTTCTGACGTTTTGTTTTTATTTCTGCTGGTCCTCCGGCCGGCTTTCCGGCGTCTTGGCAGGGCTGCGAAGCAGCTGCCGGGCCTGGCGCACCTCATTCAGGCGCTGCGCCAGAGTCTCCTCTGTGCGGCGCAGCACATCTTCCGAAAAATCATTGGCGCCCTTGCGCATTTCCCGCGCCTTCTGCTGTGACTGGGAAAGCAGCTCATTGGCCTTCTGCTGGGCCTGCCGCACAATCTCCTCATGAGCGATGAGATTGCGCGCCCGCTCCTCCGCCGTCCGCACAATCCCTTCGGCCTCCCGCTTAGCGGTGGCGATAATATCCGCCCGGTCTGCCACAATGGCCTTGGCTTGCCGAATCTCCGACGGCATATTCCCACGGATATCGTCAATCAGGTCCCGCAGCCGGTCGGCCTCCACCAGGCATTTGCCGCCGGATAGCGGGAAACTCCAGGCCTTGTCGATCATATCGTCGATCTGTTCCAGCAACTCGTCTACCGTCATCGATCCTCGCCCTTTCTGATTTTTTCCATAATATCCGGGATGATGCATCCCGGGACAAAGCCGGTAATGTCTCCGCCGAATCCGGCGACCTGCTTCACCAGGCTGGAAGACAGATACATATGCTCCGCCGTGGTAGTTAAAAACACGGTTTCCGCCTCCGGATACAGCTTGCGGTTGGTTAAGGCCATCTGAAATTCATATTCAAAATCCGACATCGCCCGCAGGCCCTTGACTATGACGTCGGCATGATGCAGCCGGGCGTATTCAGCCAGCAGGCCGTCGTAGCAGTCCACCTCCACCTGGGGGATATCCGCCGTAGAACGACGGATCAATTCCATGCGCTCCTCCTGGGTGAAAAGCGGGTTCTTGGCGACATTGGTTACCACCAGCACGATCACCTTGTCAAAAAGCGCCGCCGCCCGGCGGATAATATCCAAATGTCCATGGGTAACCGGGTCAAAACTCCCCGGACAGATTGCTGTTTTCATCGCGTTCCAGCCTTTCCGCCGACGGCTTTCACTCCGCCCGATGACGGTAGAGCCGGATCAGCGTCTTTCCATAGCGATAGGTCCGATCCAAGCAAAACTCCCCCGCCTGCTCAGGCAGCTGCACCTTCTCATCGCTTTCGCAGACAATGACGCCGCCTTTATTCATAAAAGGTACCACCCGTTCCAGCATAGGCTCCAGCAGGCCGGAAGCATAGGGTGGATCCAGAAAAGCGATGTCGAAGCGGTCGCCGTGCCGGGTGAGATAGGATGCGGCGTCCTGGCAAAGCACCTGAGTGTTAGCCGTGAGGCCCGCCGCCTTCAGATTCTGGCGGATAATCTCCACCGCTTCCGGATTGCGGTCCACAAAAACGCCGCCCTGGGCGCCCCGGCTGAGGGCTTCGATACCCAGCTGACCGGAACCGGCAAACAGGTCCAATATCCGCCGGCCTTCAATTTCAAACTGCAGGGCGCTGAACAGCGCCTCCTTCACCCGTTCCGCCGTGGGACGGGTATCCTCCCCCGGCAGCGTCTGCAATCGCCTGCCTCGGGCCTGTCCGGTAATAATCCTCATATCAGGAACCTGGCCTTTCCCGGATAACCGCCCCGAGAGAGGCTTCACCCGTTCTCCCTTTCATCCATTTTACAGAACCCAGCGTAAGCCGCTGCAATTTCTTTATAGTAATCCCTGGAGATATGTCCATTATACCCGTCCCTTTGGGGATGTGTCAAGGCCGGCAATATTTTTTACAGCTTCTGATCCTTTTCCAGGCTGGCATCCACCGCCGCCAGCACAGCTGCCTCAAACCCCTCCCGCTGCAGGGCACAGACCCCTTCAATGGTGGTGCCGCCGGGGGAACAGACCTGATCGGCCAGCACCCGGGGATGATCCCCGGATTCCTGCAGCAGACGGGTGGTTCCCAGCACCGCCTGGGAAGCGATCTTCAGCGCCGCGGCTTTCGGCAGACCATATTTGACCCCTGCCTGCGCCAGCGCGTCCACATACAGCAGCGTGAAGGCGGGAGAACAGCCCGCGATGGCGGAAAAGACGGAAAACAGCTTTTCATCCAGTTCCATCACCTCGCCCACCGCTTCAAAAACCAGCCGTACAACGCTCCGGTCATCCTCTTCCACCAGAGAATTGCCGCAATAAGCGGACATGGCCTCCCCCACCTTGGCGGCGATATTGGGCATCACCCGCACTACCGCCAGGCCGGAACCCAGCATGGACTCAATGGCTTCCAGCGTTTTCCCTGCAGCGATGGAGATGACCAGCGGCCGGCGCCGATGCAGCGCCGGAGACAGCTCAGGCAGCACCTTGGGGAATACCTGAGGCTTAACGGCCAGCACCACCGCGTCGGCCAATTCGGCCGCTTCCGCTCCGGAAGAACAGATGGTCACACCGCATTCCTCAAACAACGCCACCATTTTAGCGCTGTCCGTATCAAATATCAGAATATCGCTTCCTCGGAAGCCTCCGCTTACCATTCCCCGAATAATCGCGCCGGCCATGTTGCCCGCGCCGATAAAACCAATCTTCATATTCCAATCCCTCCGTGTCTCACGATATATTGATAGTACCTCCAACGGTTCGCTCTGTCAATAAAAAACTCCGGGGAAAGCATTCCCCGGAGTTTTCTGTGTCAATTGGTTCTTCTTATGCGTACCGTCTGGCTCCCAGAAAACGCTCGGCGTAGTAAGGCCAGCTCATATCCTGCTCCTTAACGGGGCTTTCCTCGTTGTTGCAGGAGATAAATTTCTGATTGCCCATATAAATGCCGGCAAACTGAGCGGCGCCCTCGGTGTCCATATAGAAGAACACCACATCGCCGGGCTGCAGATCCGCTTTCTCCACCGCTGTGCCGGCCTTGAACATATCGCCGGTCCGGCGTGGCAGGGTCACACCGTTTTGCATATAGCAATAGTAGATAAATCCGGAATTGTCGAATTCATCCGGTCCGGTTGCTCCCATTTTGAAGGGTTTGCCGATCAGGCTCTGGGCTTTGGCCGCCACAGCCGCTCCTTTGTCCCCCGCCGGAGGCGTGGTGGGCTCCGCCGGCTGTGTGGGATCGGCCGGTTCAGTAGGATTATCCGGTTCCGTGGGATCGGCCGGCTGGGTGGGATCCGGGTCCGGCTCGGTGGCAGGCGGGGCGGTAGTCTCCGGTTTGGTTTCGGCAGGCGTGGTCTGCGCCGGTGCCGAACTGCCGGCATCGGATTCTCCCGGGGTGTTGGAACAGCCCGTCAGCGTCAGCAGAAGCAGCGCGCCCACCAGGCAGAGTGCGGTTAAAAATCTGGTTTTCATGAGTATATCCATCCTTCCCTTGAGGTTTTGTTCTGCTTCCAGTGTATTGCAATTGCCCGGGAAATGCAATTACAGACCGGTTACAGATGGATTACAGTTTTTTAACCCTTTTTTCGACAGTTGCCTCTTTCGTTCATTTGCACCTGCCTGCCAATTTCTCGCCGGGGGATTATTGGTCCATTGCCTTGGCCCAATCCGGTTTTTCCACCGCCACCGGCATCCCCGGATCCATGCATTCCATTTCATAGGTTTGAAAGGCGTTTACCGGAAGAGTATTGCCTGCAACAGGATATTCAATGGTCTCTGCCAGATAGCGCTCTTCCCTTCTGACATACTCCACATATCCGTCTTTCGTCATGCGGAAGGTCATCGTATGCTCAAATGTATCCTGCAACAGAAGCCAATCGGTGCCGCCCTCCGCGCCATAGGCGCCGGTCTCCCTATAGCGAACGGTGTAAGTGCCGTTATCCTCCGAAAAATCAAAGATATCATCCCGGTACAGCCTGTCCTCTCTGGGCGCCCCATTAATATGCGGCAGATAGCCAAAAGAAACGAAGAAAGTATTATGTGGAAGGTCAGACCCGCTACCCTCACTTTTGTCTCCCGGATGTGCTGGATCCGTACTTGTGTAATAGGAAATATTCGGCTCATTATAGCGCCTGTAAGTGCGCACAGGATTCATATTCATCAAATATTCCTCTTCTTCATAACACCTTTCCCCTGCCCGTATCCACCGTTCGGTTTTCGAGTAAGTTGTTTTTTCGCCGTTTTCATTTTCATAAAGGATCGTGGTATGGGTGCGGTAGTGAATCTGCTTCAGCGCCTCCGTGCGGCCGATGGCTTCATGAAAATCCTCCATTACCGCCCATTGCTCATCCGTTAGACGAAACGGCGAAGCAGTGGTCGGAGCAGTGGTAGCCACGGCCGGAGCCTTCCCTTCTGTGGGTACAGTGCCGGCCGGAGCCTTAGAAACACCCGGCGCTGCTCCTGTTGTCAATGCCGAAGAAGAACCTGTGGAACCGGTTGGATTGGCTGAGACAGTGCTTGTTGGTTCTCCCCGGGTGGTATCAGCTGTCGAATCTGTTATGGACGATGTTGATGCGGCGGCGTTCGATGGTCCTTCTCCTCCGGCGGGCGTTCCTCCACACCCCACCGTTGTTAAGGCCATCCCGCCAATTAAAAAGCAACCGATTACTCTCTTCCAATGATTCATATACCCCATTTTTCACCCTCCCCAACTGTACTATACCAACCTCCAGCTGTCACGTCAACTCATTTCTGCCACAAAAAAAGGAACGGCTGCCGCAAGCGGGAGCCGTTCCTTTTTTCGTTCATATGCTCTTATCGTCCATTATATATCCGGGCAATCAGCTGTTCCATCTGCTGCAGATTCACCGGCCGCGGATTGGCGGCGGTACAGCCGTCCGCCAAGGCGATTTTCGCCAGTTCGGGCAGATCTTTACGGAAATCTTCCTCTTTAACGCCTGCCTTTTCTAAGGTGCGGGGAATAGAGAAGATGTCCAGCATACTCTCGATCTGCGCAATAAAGCCCCGTACCGCCTGCTGGGGATTGAATGCCTCCACCCCTATCTGCGCCGCCAGATAGGCATACCGTTCCGCCGCCCGGCGGCTTTCCCCGGCGGACTCCCGCAGACCGGCGTTAAAGGCGATTACATGGGGCAGAACGATGGCGTTGGCCCGGCCGTGAGGCAGCCGGTAGCGGCCGCCGAGAGCGTGGGCGATAGAGTGGTTGATACCCAGCTGGGCGTGGGTGAACGCCACCCCCGCCATACAGGACGCATTATGCACATGCTCCCGGGCCTCCATGTTCTTTCCGTCCCGATAGGCGACGGGAAGATATTGCATAATCAGCCGCACCGCCTTTTCCGCCAAGGCATCGGAGAAGTCCGACGCTTCCGTGGCTACATAGGCTTCCACGGCGTGGGTGAGCACATCCATACCCGTATCGGCAGTAATGGCCGGAGGCACGCTGCAGATGAGGCTGGGATCCAGAATCGCCACATCCGGCAGCAGCTTATCATGAACCAAAGGATATTTGATATGGGTGGCCTTATCGGTGATCACCGCGAAATTGGTGGCCTCGCTGCCGGTACCGCTGGTGGTGGGCACCGCCACGCACAGCGGCTTGGGCACATCGGCATTCTTCTGATACATGAAGCTGATGGCCTTGGCGGCGTCGATAGCGGAACCGCCGCCCACCGCGATCACTGCATCCGGCTTATGATCCAAAATCTGCTGCAGCCCCTCCACCACCAATTCGGTATCCGGATCGGGACGAATATCGGAGAAAACCCGGCGATCCGCTCCCATTTCGTCCAGCACCTTCAGCAGCTTGTTCAGCAGGCCGGATTTGGCTACAAAGGGATCGCAGATGATGCAGGCGCGGGTGATGGGATAGGTTTTCAGCTGTTCAAACGCGGCTTCGCCGGACAGAATTTTTGTAGGGACGGAAAACACGCTCATGCCAAATGCCTCCAATAGGTAAAATCGGCCGGTGGCCGTAACCATCATACCAACCGTAAAATATAACTCAGTATACCACATTTCTTCCCGAAAGTCAGCCAGTCAGGATCACCAGCGGATTGTGAATTTTTTGTCGATTTTTGGCAGGAATGTCAGAAAGAACGCCGCGGATCGTTTTAGACAGATCCGCGGCGTGTAATTGATATGTACCGGCTATCCTACAGTGTCAGTTGGCCGCCGGCGGCTGAGGGTTCTGGGGGTTCTGCCCGCCGGTGTACAGCGGCTGCTGCGCAGGCTGAGCGCCCGCATTGACCGGCTGCTGCGGCTGAGCCGTCGTATAGGAAGTCGTATAGGGCTGCTGAGTATAGGCGGGCGTCTGCTGCTGAGCAGGATAACCCTGCTGTCCATAGTTAGGCTGGGCCGATCCGTAGGGATACGCCTGATTGGGCTGGGCATAAGCCGTCTGGGGAGGCTGAGGCGCCGCTTTGGGCTTCCGGGGCAGACCCAAATGCTTGTCGGCAAAATCGCTGATCATAGGCAGATCAAAGCCCTTGTTAGCCAGCGCCATGAAGCCCAGAATCAGCAGCAGCACCGCCTGCGCCAGCCAAGCCAGGCTGAGGAGGATGTTGTCGATATGCAGCGGATAACCGATGTGGAAGCTGTGGGCAAAGTTGGTGATCACGTTGTTGAGGAAGGTGAAAAGATAGCTGCCCACCCCTATCACAGCGACCACTATCTGATAAAACAGCATGATAGCCAGAGCCTGAACCGCGGATTTGCGCAGCCACTGATCTTTTTCAGCAATCAGCACATATCCCGCTGCCACCACCAGAGCGATGGGACTGATCAGGCCCAAAAAATACAGCAGCGCTGCGGTCAGCGCAACAGAAATACCAAGCTTCGTCTTTTCCATGAATACAAAACTCCTTTCAAAATCTATTCCACTATAAAAATTTATTTTCCAGGCGAGCACGCCGGGCCCCGCTTTCTCTGCGAGATTGCGGAAATCCCGGTCCGCGCTCCGCCCGCCGCGCCGAATCAGCTGCTCAGCTTAAACATATCCTTCAGCCGGATGCGCTGGCCATAGCGCAGCACCGATGCGGAGTAAATCCTCACCGACAGCAGGGCCACCAGCACAATACTCGCCAGCAGCAGCAGGAGCGAAATAACAATATCCCCTGCCGCCACCGTGTCGTTAAGCAATCGATAGGGCATGATGAAGGGAGCGGTGAAAGGAATGTAGGTCACAATCCGCTTGATCCCCTCCGAGGGCAGAAACATCACCAGATAAGCCGCATAGAAAGACACCATGCTGATGAGAATGGCGGGCATCATGGCGGCGCTGAGATCCTCCGCCCGGCTGACGGTGGCGCCGCACACCGAGTTGATCAGCGCATAAAGGGCATATCCCAGCAAAAAATACGTCAGGGTCAGCAGCGCGGTGGGCAGGGTGAAGGCGGACAAAGTCAGCGGGAGCCCGCCTATCGTGAAGTCCGCAGGGATCAGCAGCGACCAGCTGAGAGCGCCCACAATGAGGAAAGCCGATAGCTGCACCAACCCCAGCACCCCCATCGCCAGGCATTTGCCCAACAGAATCCGGGAGGGTTTTGCGGACACCACCAGGGTTTCCATCACCCGGGAGGTTTTTTCCTGCGCCACGGACATGGCTACGCCATAGCCGTAATAATACACGGCGAAGAAAATCACCATGGTAATCAGGATGCCCAGTATATAGCCGGATACCTCCATCTTTCCCAGGGTTTCCATGCTGTAGCTGATACCGGACAGCGCCAGCGCGGTGTTCTCCGCCGATACCCCGGCCGCGCCGAGAACCTGGGAGACGTACAGTCCTTTCACCACCTGAGCGATGCCGTCGGCAGGGATGCCGGTCATGAAGTTGAAAGCATACAGCTTCAGCTGGGGCAGTCCGCCCTCTCCTCCGGGCAGGATTTCCACAATGCTTTTGGTCCGGTCATCCCGAACCGCCGTCTTCAGTTCATCCATCCGGGAAGCGTCGGCGGATTCAAAGCCAATGCTGCCGAAGGATTGATTCAGCGTCTCGGCGGCGCCGGGAACCAAGCCGTTCGCATCGACGATATAGCAGACGTCGGTTTTCTCCTGGGGGGGAGACTCTTCACCCGGCGACTGCTCTTCACCGCCGCCCAGAACGGACAGAATGACGCAGGCGGCCACGATAATCACCAGCACCAGCACGGTGATAACCCAAAACACCCGCTTGCGCAGATTTTCCCGCAGGGTGAAGCCGAATACGGTGAAAATATCTTTCATTCCGCTCCCCCCACTTTCTCCACAAAGATTTCATGCAGGGACGGCTCCCGAATCTCATACCGCTCGGGATAAATCCCATCCTTGACCAAGTCCGCCAGGAATGCGTGAGCGGCTTCATCGCCGTCGATCCTGAATTCCCAGCCCTCCGCGGTTTTTTCAAGCAGCTGCAAGCCGTGCGCCTCCGCCTTGGCGGTCACGTCCCGCCCGCAGGAGACGGATAGGTTGGTATGCCCGTAACCCGCCTTTATCTGCCGCAGATTGCCCTGAAGCACCGCGCGCCCATGGGTGAGAATGGTCAGATCCCGGCAATATTCCTCCACTGTGGACATCTGATGGCTGGACATAACGATGTATTTTCCGGCATCTATCAGTTCCCCCAGCACCCTTTTGAACACATCGGTGTTAATGGGATCCAAGCCACTGAAGGGTTCGTCCAGAAAAATCAGTTCGGGATCATGGATCACGGTGGCGATAAGCTGAATCTTCTGCTGATTGCCCTTGGACAGCTTTTCCGCCGGCATCTGGGTGTATTCGGTGACCTCCAGCCGTTCCATCCATCGCTGAGCGGAGGCCACAGCGTCCCGGCGGCTCATGCCCCGCAGCCGACCGAAATATTCCAGCTGATCCAGTACCCGTACCTTCGGATAGATCCCCCGTTCCTCCGGCATATAGCCGAACCGCACCGTGCGCCGGTTCAAGGGGCCGCCGTTCCAGGTGATTTTTCCTTGATCGTGATCCATCACACCCAAAATCATGCGGATGGTAGTAGTCTTGCCCGCGCCGTTGGTTCCGATCAGTCCATAGACTCCCGGTTCCTCCACCGCAAAGCTCAGATTGTCCACCGCCTTTTTATCGCCGAAGGACTTGCTGACGTTTTGTACCCGCAGACCCATGAAATCCCTCCTTTTATCCATTATTAAAGATTATACAGCCGTTGTGCCACGACCGCGGGCTATGAGAAAATCTCCGATTTTCTCCATTGTACCGCAAACGCGGATGCACAGTCGGTGTACGGTTATGCTGCCACCGGAAGAATGCCAGTGCGGCAAAGCCGCAGGAGGCTGTTCAAGCCGACCGGCATTCTTCAAAGAGAAAATCTCCGATTTTCTCCATTATACCGTACCCTCTGCTGCCGTGCAACAACGCCGGGAAGGTTTTACCAAATTTTAAGGCGTCTGGATCTCCGCTTTTTCTACAACCTCGCCTTGCTTCTTGTAAATGCTCCCCTCGGGCACATAGCCCCGTACCATGGACAGCGGATAAATATTGGTGTTCCGCCCGACCACAGTGCCAGGATTCAGCACGCTGCCGCAGCCAACCTCCACGTTATCCCCCAGCATAGCGCCGAACTTCTTCAGTCCGGTCACCACCTTGTGCCCATCCATGGAAACGGTGGCCAGGGTTTTATCACTTTTCACGTTGGAGGTGATGGAACCGGCTCCCATGTGCGATTTATAGCCCAAAATGGAATCCCCTACATAATTGTAGTGAGGCACCTGCACCCGGTCGAAGAGGATGACGTTTTTCAGCTCGGTGGAATTGCCCACAACAGCGCCGGCACCTACAACCGCGCTGCCCCGGATAAAGGCGCAGTGGCGCACCTCGGTTTCCGGCCCGATGATCACCCAATCGCCGATAAAAGCGGTGGGAGCCACCTTGGCTGTCTTGTGAATCCACACGCCGGGACGGGGATTGTCGTATTCCTCTGCCGGCAGGGTCTGGCCCACAGCCTCAATAAAATCGCGGATGCCGGACAGGGCTTCCCAGGGGTAAAGCGTTTTCTCCAGCAGAGGTGCGGCAATGGTGTGCCGAAGATCATACAGGCGGCTGGTTTTCAGCTGTTCATACATTCTGGCTCTCTCCTTCGATTCGGAATTTCCCACGGCTATCAGTGTAGCATGAAATCCTCGGCTGTGCAAGCGGTGGCTTCCTTTATGCGCATCCCATTTTATCGCCGCTGCCGCTGAAACCGGCATAATCAAAGGCGGACGCCAAAGCGTCCGCCTTTGATTATTTTACTGGCCGGATCCGGAGAAATACCGGTTCCGCCTTCGGGAAATCCAGTTTCCATTCCGCTTCGCCCTTGATGACGCGGCTTTCTTCTCCTGCCGTGACCATCACCGGCCGGCTGGCGGAAAAGCGCAGAACGGTATCCTCCATGGCGCAGACTTGGTAATCCGTTTCAATCTCTCCGCTGCTTATGCGGGTGATGGATACCGCCGGATCCTCGGCCCAGCAGAATCCCCCTTCAAAAAGGGATATTTCCCGCATAGCCCCCTCCCGTACCGGCACTTCCATCCGGGCGGAAGGAGTCACCAGAGCGATCTGTTTTTCATTTCCTACCCTGGTCCAGTCGGTATTCAGCAGATAGACCTTGTCCGCCTGTCCGTTTTCTCCCCAGAGAGACCAATATACATCCCGGCGTTCTCCCTCCAGAGTCAGCCGCTTACTGCCGTACAGATCCAGCAGCCGCAGCAGCACCCGGGGCATCCACTCTTTCAGCGCTTCATGGCCGGGATAGGCATAGGTGCACAGCAGATAAACCCAGCCCTTGCCCACTGTGTGGCGAACCAGGACCGGCCTGCCGGTATCTTTGTCGATAAGTACCGGCTCGGCCCCCTGCAGCTGGATATCCGCCAGACGACAGGGACCGTCCTCATCCTTGTCGGTATTGGGCAGACGGATGGCATCGGACGCCGGACCAGGGGCCGCTTCCAGCCATCCCTCCACCGACCGGATCTCCGACAGCGCCGCCGATGATTTGCCGCGCACACTTACCCCGCAGAGCGCCTGCACATCTCCCCCGGCATACAGCCGCAGATTATCCATATCCGCCAGAAATTCCCGGTCGGTGCGGGTGGTGAGGTGGGGCACGCTGAGAAACAGCACGCCGCCCTGCCGGACATATTCCAGCAGTTTATGATAGTCGTCCCCCTCGCCGTCTTCCTCCATGGTATGCCAGTCCAGCATCAGGATCAGGCGGTAGTCGCCCATCACATCGCCGGGAGCCTCCACCGGCAGAAAATCATATTCTCCAAAAGGACTGCCGCTGAAAAATTTCCGGGTCTTCTCCGGCTGCTGATTCAGCGGGGTCAGGAAGATCCCCGGGGACAGGGTCTCCAGCAGATGAAGCCCCTTTTCGCATTGGCGGTATCCCCAGGACCAGCGTTCGTTGCCCGTGTGGCTCCAGACGGGATAATTTTCATTGACAAAGGCATCCTCTTCTCCGCTGCCGTTGTTGGCCGCGCTGAGGCCGCTGACCGGCGGCGCATACCTTCCCTGCAGCACCGCCATGTCCACTAAAGGCCGGCCCCGCCGGGGATGGGTGGCGCTGTATTTATAAAACGCCTGCATGACTGCGGTCTTTCGGGCGGGAAGATAATCCCCCGATACCATCTTGTTGTATTTGAAATACTGAAACTGGCTGTCCTCCTCAAACACAAATCCCGCTCCCATCATCCAAGCCAGGTACACCCCCAGATAATATCGCCGGATACCGTATTCCAGTTCAGGCTGGGCGTTGTGCTGGGAGGCGATGTGAACACCCCACATCTCTTTGCCGAAGGCCTTGGCCGCGCCGCGGGCATTGGGCAGGATCAGCATATGATGTCCCACAAAGGTTTCGTGACGAAGAATATCAAAGCCCGCCATATAGGCGTAGCGGCTGCCGCCGCTGGCGTCTCCCACCGCCACCGGTACTCTTCTGACCCGGAAGGTATCCGCCACCTGGCGCAGAATCTCCACCGCCGCGTCCCGGGCCTCCTTCATGGTATAGCCGGCGCTGCGCACTCTATCCCGCCCGTAAAAGATACCCGTATGCTCGTGAGTACCCACGCACAGGCAGTGCTCGGCCGAGGCCGCAGCCACCACCGGCTGTTCGTCCATGATGATGGCGTCGGTGAGCAGACCATATTCCCGGCAGAAGGCCGCAGCCTCCCACAGCTTGACGGGATGGCCGCTGTCGTTGTGATAATCCCGGAACACCACCAGATCGGCGATTTTTTGATCCCGGATCCGTTCCAGCAGAGGAATATAGTCGTTGGGATTGCCGGTACGCACCTCCGCCCCCACATGACAGGGCTGGGTATCCGCCGGCGGCTGCCATATTTCCGGAATCACCACCCGCAGCACCGTACCGCTCCACCGGTCGGTGAAGGTGGCGGTCACCTTCTTCCCAGCTCGGCGGGGCAGAAAACAAAAGGTATGTTTCCCCTTTTCCAGCACCCGGACCCGCTCCTCATTGACCCCGATGCAGTTGATATCCGCCACCTGCCGCCGCAGGGGGTGGGTGTTGATCGTCTCCGGTGAAAGGGCGAATTCCAGCTCCTCGGGATCGTAATCCACCTCCACCCTGGCGGAAAGAGCATTAACCCGCAGGGTAATGGGAACAGGACGCTCCACGGCTGCCCAGAACGGACAGCCCGCCAGTTCCAGCGGAGGGCATTCCAGGCGGCGCAGGCCGATCAGCTGTACCAACACCGTGTTTTTATCGTCCCGGTTGCGCAGGGTGAGACGGCGCACCGCTTCCTCTGTTTCTCTGGCTTCTACCTCGATGACGCTCTCCTCCAGAAACTGAGAGGATACATCATGATACATGGTAAAACGGGCATTGCTCCAAACCGGGCGGTCATTCAAGGAAAGATCAAAATGGGGGACATCCCTGGTCTGTCGCTCTCTATTCGGATCCCCGTTCAGCAAAAAGCGCAGACGGATCTGCAGCCGGGTCCCGGGAGCCAGCAGGATTCCCTCCGGGCAGAGGGTCAGCTCCTCTCCAGGGGCCATGGCCCGGCCACGGACGCCGAACCAGTCCCTTTCCCTCCCGCCGGACATTGCCGTACCGAAATAAACCTCTTCCTCCGGCGGAAAATCCTCCAGATACCAGGGCTGCTCTCCCTCCGCATGAAGCATGGCCATGGAATAGGGCTCCCCGACCAAAAGGGAGAGGTGCTTCTTCTCCCAAAGCTCCCCGGCGGTGAAGCAAAGCTCCCCCATAGCGGTGCGCAGGCATAGCCGGGTATTTTCGTCTCCCTCCGCCACCACCCGGATTCCATCGAACCAGTTTTGCACTACCGAGGCAAAGGCGGTCTCCCCATAAGGCTCATACTGCCGGCTGCGGACAAAGGGGCCCCAATCATCATAAGCGAACTGTATCTTTTGGGTGTCCGTCAGCCGGCCCTCCTCCACGGTAACGCTGCCGCTGAAATCATAAACCGGAATGTATTTTTTTCCAAAATAGCCGGTCCAGCTGCCCCAGCTGAAATCACAGACAATCCGCATACCCGTCCTCCCCCGTCGGACACAGCCCGAACACGGTAAAATTGAGCACTCCCGGCTGGATGCCCGCCGGCGTCTCCAAAATGTCCAGTCGGATTTGATTGGCCCGCACCACCCGCTCCAACGGCCGGTAATCTATGGTCAGTTCGGTTTGGTTCTGCGAAGCATCCAGCACCGTTATCCATTCGCCGCCCTCTCCCCGGGCCGCAATCCGATAACGCATGGGGCCGGGCGCCACACCGGCGTCGTAATCCAGCCCCACCTCCCGCCAGATGATCCGGACGGCGTACAGCTCAAACGCCGTGCCGGTATGCACCTGCAGCCAGGGATGATTGTCCTCCTGGTCCGGCTGCCACCAGGTCAGCATACTGTCGTCGGTGGCGTAAAGAGGATCCCGTCCCGGGGCGGAACTGGAGGCGGAGGTGCCCCGCCGGAAGGTCACCGGCAGCAGGCCGCAGCCGTTGCCCTCCTCCGGCGCCGCCGTCAGCCCCGGCGCCCACTGAGGGATCTCCGTGGCTTCCTTCACATACAGGTTGCCCCTTTCATCGATTCCCAGGGGATCCATTCCGATCCGCCGCTCCGCGTTATGATAATGGCAGAGGGTGCAGGTATAAAAGGCCCAAAGGGTTTTCCCCGGCCCCTCAACGATAGAACCGTGACCCGGCCCCCGGACGATGCCGTATTTTTTGGATAAAATAGGGTTGTTTTCCTGGTACCGGAAGGGACCCAGAGGGCCCTTCCCACGATAGGCGCCCATGGCATACGTGCTGAATTCCGTACCGGGAGCGCAATAGGTGAGATAATAGTTCTCCCCATGCTTAAACATCCAGCTGCCCTCCACAAAGCTGTGGGTGCTGTCCTCGTTCCATTCCCCCACCCGCTCCCATACATGCGCGGGATCATAGCGAAACAGCTCTGTCGGTTCTCCCAGAAAGCAGCAGGGATCTGCCGGATCCAGCTCCACCCCATAGATGGGGGAGCCGCCGCCCCAATAGGCGTACAGCCTTCCGTCATCATCGGAAAAGAGCATGGGATCCAGCATCACCATAGTCTCCCCGCGGAGATTATGGAACTTACCGATACATGCAAATGGGCCCAGGGGATTGTCCGCCGCCCACAGCTCCGGATTTCCGCTGGCGGTGAGCAGATATCGCCCCGCGTGCTTCACCACCGTGGGCGCATAACCGATATCCTCCGGCTGCAGATGCACATGGATCCAGGTGGCGAAATCCTCACTGACATAGGCCATGCCGCAGGAGGAATACAGGTACCATTTCCCCTCGTCATAAAGCACGGTGGGGTCCGCTGTTTCCCGGAAATCCGGCAGACCGGCACAGCTGCGGGGATGATTCTTTCGGCAGGCATAGCCCCGGGGATAATCGGGCAGAGGCAGGGGATTGCAGTAACTGACGCCGCCGGGCAGCGGCTTTCCGCGTTCCAAACGCATGGGAATATCCTCCTCAATCATTTTCTAATCTCAGCAGCCATTCCTGACAATGGCGGATTTCCAGTCCATCAAACGCTTCTTCCAACTCCAGGGCTTTGCGCAAACAGTCCGCCGCCGCTGCACGGTCTCCATCCAGCAGCCGTTCCTGGGCTTCATATTGATAAGCCAGGGACGCCGTTTTGTCTCCCAAATACTGATAACAGCCAAAAAACTCCCGCCACAGCTCCTTTGCCGTCTGCGGCTTTTGCGTTCGAGCGGCATCCTCCAGCGCTTTCACCATCTGCTGTGCAGCCCTGCGGCAGGCGGCCGCCGCTTCTCTTGTCAGTGCGGCATTGTCCTCCTCGGGATCCCAGGAATGCACCCGGGTCTTTCCTGTTTCCCTCATGGAAAAATCATCCCGGAACCAGGGGTCGCAGATCCGCAGCTTGAACAAAGCGGTGGAAAACCTGGTCAGCGGGGCCAGCGCCTCTTCCGCCTGCATGAGCAGTTCCCGGGCAGCGTCTGCTGAAGCACCGAAACCGGCGCGGAGATAATCATCCAGCGGATTCTCGGAGGCGGCGCTTTCCCACATATTCCGGCCGGTCAGATAGAGATTCAGCCAGGCCGCCCAATCCTCGGTATCGTACTCCTCTCCGTCAGCGTCCTCTTCCCCCACTACCTCCCGCATCACTTGAATGGCGGAGCGGTAAGGAAAATGCAGCGCCACGATTGCATCGGCGCCACAAGAATGAAAAACACCCAGGTCCTCTGGAATTCTTTGCGGCAAGGGCGGCAGCAGGGACCCCATCATCCAATGGTCGCCGTAGTATTCAAATATGGCAAAGGGGACGCCGTTTTCCCGCTGCCGCCGGCTCCAGTTTTCAAAGGCCAGCCGGAACCGGTTCTGGAAGCCGTCTTCCGGCGCGTTAAGAGGATGAGCATAGTTGCGCCCCCAGCAGGCCAGCATACAGCCTCCCGTTTCCCGCTGGGGCAGGGTTTCCAGCATGGTCCATTCCAGCGCCGCATTGTAGGCGATGGCTGAAATCTCCAGTTCCACACCTTCCCGCCGAAGCTGCTCCCGGACCATGCGCACCCCTTCCCAATAGATATCCACAAAATTCCGGCCCCGGCAGCGTTCACAGCCGCAAAGCTGGGCATTGTCATTGAACATCAGCACCGCGGATCGGATGTCGGGATTCCATCGGCAGTAGGCGGCCAGGTTTTTCGCCAGCTCCGCCAGAAATTCGGGGTGGGAATAGCACATCTGGGCGGGCACCCGCTCTCCCTCCCGCAGGGCGAACCACTGGGGATGGGAGGCAAAATACCGGCTCGCGGGAACCAGAAAGCCGATGTCGTGGCCGCATAAGCAGACACCCATTCCCCGTTTCCGCAGTTCCGGACCCATAACGGCTTTATTTTCCTCCCACAGCCGGGCGCTAAGGGCATAGGTGTTGTATCCCCATTTTGCCAGCCTGTCGATGGGCTGGGCGCAGTCCAACGGCATATCCGGCGTATAGGCCCGGATGCGAAACCGCCCTTTGTCAGAAAAGCTGCGAAAAGGCAGCTTTTCCGGCGGAATATGGGGAACGATCTCCCTTTCCGGCGGCAGGATGAAACCCACCCCCAGCACCTCCCGGCAGAAACCGTAAACGCCGAAGAGTACCGCCCTGGGCGTGGCGCCGCAGATTTCCACCTCCGGCGGACAGCAGGTAACCGTGTAGGCGTCCAGCCCGTCATCCAGCGCCGGATTCACCCGGAGGGAGAAGCCGCCCAGCCCCTGCTCCAACTTTACTCCGGTGACCGCCTGCATGTATTTCCGCAGTTCCTCCGCCGCAAAATCCAGCACGGGATGCCGCTGTGCTGCGATGTGTACGGGATAGTCCATAGGGTAATCCTCCTTTATCCCAAGCTGACCAGAGCAAAACTTCGGCCTTCCACTGTGGTCCCCTGCCAGGTAAAAGCTTGCTCACCGTAGTTCACCAGGATGCCCTTACCATTATTATAGCTGGTGAGGGTAATGTTATCGGCCAGCCGGACGTGCCCGCTCATCTCCGCGTTCAGCACCGCCTGATACACTGGCCGGATCCGCTCATACCCCTCGGTGACCTTCTTCTTCCAGGCCGAAAAATCGGGGCTGGTGAGGTCCTCATATTCGGTATCCAGCAGGGTATGCTCCGAGGTGTCGGCAAAGGAATAAAAGGGACAAGCCCCGTATTCCACCATCCGCAGGAAATAATCCTCGTCGTCACTGCGCAGATTGATCCTCCCCCCGCTGTAGGAAATCAAGCCGTGGAGCAGGGCGGGAACAAAGGGCACATCCTCCGAGAAGGCGCGATACCGGCTGGAGGTCAGCGCGATATTTACCAGATCGGTGGCATAAGGCCAGGCATAGGCGCTGCCCGTATCGCACAGCAGCCGTCCGAAGGGTTCTTTCATGGCGGCCAGCGCCGTCTGCGCCTCAGCCAGGGCGGCCTGCCGGTCCACGGATTCCCTCTTTGCCAGCACCGAACGGTGATAATCGGAATACAGCAGGGAGCCGATGGAGAGATCGCCCGCTCCTGCCGCGCCGTACTTCCTCAGGTTTTGTATATAGCTTCCGGCGGTTTCCGCCAGCTTCCCGGGTTTCAGCAAGGCCCATTTCAGGCCGTTGACATCTTTGCGGTAAACGCTGGCCAGATAGGAATAGTTATACAGGATACCGCCGCTGAGTCCCCGGGCGGAATCGGTGTTGATGGACAGGCCATTGCCGCTTTGATACAGCCGGGAGAGATCCGCGGAGAGAAATACTTGACTATTCACATCTGCAGCGGCCTCCAACAAATGGGCCATACCTTTTTTGCCGCCCAGCTTGCCGGATGCGGCGGCCTTTATCGGTATTTTGCGGAAGGGGATATCCCCCGACCAGGCGCGGTAGCTGAGCACCGTGCGGTCGATCCCCGCTGCCGCCAGCTCCTCCAGGCAGGCGGCGGCCTCCTGATAATCGGTCAGCGGCAGCGACGTCTCATAAGGGATCCCCAGAACAGAAGCGGTTCCCGCTACCGAACCGGTCAGTTCCAGATACAGGGGCACCGTATCCTGAGAAGAGGGGGACAGGGACATCCGTTTCGTCATGTACTCCCGCACCGCCGCCGCGATGTCCATATAGTCGGTATCCGGCGGAAGGAAGCTGTAAAAAACGGTGTACCGTTCCAGGGAAACCGGCGTTTCCCCCAACACCTTGATGCTGCGCTCATTCTGGTTCATCTCCTGCAGCATCGCCTCGTCGATGCCCCGGTACATCCCCTCAAAATAGGCGTTGGCATAGGAGGTGGTGAGATTCACCGGATCGGCCACCAAAGAGGACAGCGCATCCCCATCCTCCACCCAGGCAAACAGCGACCCCTGGGGACGGCAGATGCCGAACACCGGCACCGCCACCCTTTCCACCGCGTTCTGCCTGGTCTTAACCGAAAAAATAGGATCCTTGCCGTATACGTCCGCCCGATATTGGACCGATTGCCGGCTCTCCTCCACTGTACGGTCGAAGGGCATCAGCGCGCCGCTGCCGTCCGGGATCACCAGGTACCCCTCTTCCCCGTAAACGCCGCAGCCGAAATAAGGCAGCACGGAGTAGGTCAGCAGCCGGTTCTCCCCCGTTTCCCGGATGTCTGCATTCACCACCTGCACCCGCAGGCCGTCCTCTGTCAGCCGGTATTCCATAGGAATCACCAGCTCTTCCCGGGTAAAGTGGAAGGTGAACCGCACGCCGTCTGCAAGTTTTTCCGCCGCGAAGCTGCCGTTCTGCACCGCACCGACATAATTGTTGGTGATGGAGACCGATTTTGCCTTGTTGGCGTATTGGATCAGCAGCTGGGAATTGAGCTGCATCTTGTAGCGTCCGTTTCCCGCCACCGGATCCTCTTCCCTGCCCAGCGGATTGCTGGTCCAGACGGCGCCGGTTTTCTTATCCGTCACCGCCACCTCCGCCGTCTTGCCGTTGGCGTGCAGCTGATAACGGCTGTTTTCGGTCATCAAGGCGAAACCGTCGGTTTCCAAAGAGGTGTAGGTCATGGTAAAGGGTTCTGATTCTGCCGTCTCCCCCGCGGTACTGCAGCCGGTCAGTCCTGCCGTCAACAGCAGCGCCGCCAGCAGCAGCGCCGCTATCCTGCGTTTTTCTTTCAGCATGAGGCTCTTCCTCCTGTTTCTTCCCGTTGGATCGCCGCGTATTCTACAATGCTCTGAGAAAGCCTGCCAGCCGCTGCGCCAGCAGCAGATGTCCCCTGGCGTTGGGATGAATGCCGTCCGGGCAAAGCCGTTCCCGGCAGGCCGGGTGAGCGGGCTGGATGCCGCTCATGGAGTAAAAATCCAGCAGCGGCAGGCTGTAATAAGCCGCCGTCTGTTTCAGCGCCCGAACATAATCCTCCAATCCCAAATGAGTAAAAGGATTGAGAGCTGCTTCATCCGCACGATGCAGCGGTGTGGCCACCAGAATCACCGCATCGGGATATTTGTTCAGCAAGCCGGACAGCAGACAATGGCAGGCGCCGTAGAAGGTATCCTCGCATCGGTCCGCCATCCCGCCCATTGGCGCGTCTCCATGCCCATAGTCGTTGGTGCCGCCGAATACCAGCACGATATCGGCGTCATCCTCCATCAGGCGGTATCGGCAGCTGAAGCAGCTGTCCGCGGACAGGTCTTCCCGCTCTGTCTTCTGCCGGGCGATACGGGTGCCGCCGATTCCGTAACCCACGGCCTGACGCAGCCCCTGCTCCTGCTCCAAAACCTTCCAGAACAGGTCCTCTCCTCGTTCCAGGCCCGCTCCCTGCGTGATGCTGTCGCCCAGTACGCACAGCTTTTTTCCCGTGATGTTCATTGCCGTGTTCCTCCCATCGCCGGTCTCCTATAAAACGCGGAGGCTTTAACCCGCCTCTTCCTCCGCCGTCAGAATCTCGTCGCCTTTCCAAGTGATCCGCCAGCGGCGCCCGCTGCGCCAGGTGGTTTCCTCCGTCTGCCGGACCGGCAGAGGGAAACGGATCTGTATGCTTTTCCCCAGCTCCAGCTCATCCCGGGCCAGAATCAGAAATCCTTCCTCTCGGTACCAGGAAAGCGGCTGCCCATCCGCCGTCAGCACCTCCGGACCGGTACACCAGGCCGGCAGATGCACCCGAAGAACCGCCCGGCGCTTGGGAGTCAAAAGAATGCGGGCGTCCTCGCCATAATCCACCTGTACATCCACATCCTGGCGCTGTGCCGAAAACAAGAGATACAGGGTGATGCTCTCCGGCTCCGACCGAATCAAATCCTTTTCAATCCGGCAGAGGGTGGAGGCGATGCAGGCGTAAACATCCATGATCACACCCTGGCCGAAATACCCGCCGTAGGTGCCCCAGGCGCCCAGGGCTTCCCCTTCGCCCTGGGTGATCTGGCTGTAAAACAGCCGGCCCCTGATCAGCCGCTGCGCGTCGTCCAGCAGCTCCGGATGTCCGCCGTAAACCGCCAGCAGAAAGGCCAGATAAGCCACATCCGCACAGCTGGCATGATCTCCGAAGGGATCCCCCTTTTCATCCGGAAACCGGAGGGTTCCCAGGTCATGGGGGGCAAAGCCGGAATGGGTGCAGTTGATTCGGAAAAGGCTGTGGGTGTACGTGCGGTAAACCCGCTGAATGTATTCTTCCCGCTGGAAATGGATGCCGTAAAGCAGCAGCCCCCGCAGGGTGCCCAAATAAGAATGGTTATGTCCCACATGCCTCTCATCCGCCAGCCAGGGCGGTGGTGAACCATCCGGCCGCAGGGTATGCTCCAGATGAAAGGCGGCGGTGGCATGAAGCAGCTCCAGCGCCAAATCATCCCCGGTCTCCTGATAAAAGCGCAGGATCCCCTCCAGCGCCCGCCCGTCGGTGGGGGTTCTGTCCTCCAGGCGATATGGATCCTCCAGACCGGGGGTGATCATGGGATCACCGGATATTTCCGTCCCCGTCTCCCGGCAGATATCCTCCAGCGTCAGGGTGTGATCATGGAAAAGCCGCTTCATGGTCTCCAGCAGCTGGCGGCCTTTATACACGGCCCATCGGCTGCGGCGATAGTGAATCAGGCTTGTCAGCGCCAGCAGCCCTTCCCGCAGATTGTGCAGGTTCAGCGCCCCGCCGCCGAATATCTCGGGATCATTGAGCAGCAGGCCGTAAGGGCTGGCTGTCAAAGCCCGTATGTTGATGGCCATAGCCTGTTCCATGAGAGGGGGAATGGACAGTCCCACCGTCTCCTCCAGCAGCAGAGCCCCTTCCCACCAACGGCCGATGTTGTGAGCCGCCTCATATCCGCGCGGGAGGTAGCCGGCGTCCGGGGGAGGACAGGCCAGCATGGCGCCGGAAACCAGTTGCAGACGTTCTTTCAGATCATTTCCAGGCATAAAACGCACCATCCTATTTCCATGGTGTCCCGGACTTCTTTCGCCCTATAGCCGGAACACAATTTCATTATAAATATTTTGGATAAAGCTCCCCAGCTGACCCAACAGCCCGAACAGGGTGATGGCCACAAAAGCCACGCACATCATACCAAACAAAGTAAGCAGAAGGGAAAACAGGGTTTTCCCGAAGGAATACATATGAATTTGAATTTGAGAAACCAGAATGAGGATCACCGACCACCACAGCCCCAGGCTGCTGATGCCGGTGTACAGCACCGCTTCCCGCAGGGTGAGCACCGTGCTCAGGCCGGTGGCGAGAAGGGAACAAAGGACGTAGGGCAGCAGGCAGTAGGCGGTAGAGATAAACACATGGCGGTAAAAGCCCTTGCCGTTGTTCAGTTCGCTGACCGCGTAGTTGCTGCCGGTAAACACCGCGAACAGGATAATGACCTGGAAAAACTCATACGGCAGGTTCACCGCCTCGTCCGCGTAGCTGTTGAAAATGTAACCGGTTGCCTGTATGCTGAGCATCCGGGCCAAAAATACCGCCGCGATCACCAGACAGGCGTAAAGCACGCTGCCTTTCTCCTGGAAGCGGACAGCCTCGAAGCCGTCAAAGGGATGAATAGCCGTGTAGAAAGGATGCACCCGCTTCTTGTCGTGAATCCGGAAGGGCTTGACTTCCTTGGTTTTGCGGGCCAGCCAGATCCAGGCAGCCGCCAGCGCCGCCGCAATACCGGCGAACAGCAGATAAAAATACTTGGCTACCGTCTCGTCCCTCTGCATGGCGAATGCCTCGTTATATCCATTCTTGTCGCTGGCCAGGCGGAAATACGCCATAGCGCCGTCATAATCTCCCTGGACCATCCGGGCATTTCCCAGCCCTTCGTAAACCAGCGCCAGATTTTCGTTGCGGGCCTTCACCGACAGCCAAAGCTCCTCCGATTCCTGGAACAGTCCCTGATTATACATGGCGACGGCCGCCTTCAGGTCGGCGGCATAAGGAGTCGGCTCAAACATCAGAATGCTGCCCCGTTCCTGATCCAGCACCAGCACCTGATCCCCCAGGGTGTCCACTGCCACAGGATCGCGGAAGGTTCCCTTCTGATTGCCGGGGATACCGAAAATCGCCAGCAGATTGCTGTTGCCGTCATATAGAAACACCTTGTTCCTTTCGGTATCCAGGCCGTAGAGGAAGCCGTCCCCATCCACCGCGAGATCACCGAAGCTGGTGTCGATCTTCCGGTTTTTGTTCAGGTAATTTTCGGTATCGTAGAGGAATTCGATATCTCCATAGTCTCCCGTCCCCATCACCACGTCCTGTGCCGGGGAATGATCGTAAGCCAGGATGTTGTTTCCCTCCACGTCGTACTTTTTCAGTTCATTTTTGGAGTCGTCCGTTTTGCCGCTGCAGCTGTAGATGAAACCCCGCTCGTCGATGTCCAGAGAGGAAAGCTCGGTGGGCAGCACCTGCTCCATCTTGCTTTTCTGCGCGTTAGTGAAGAAGCGGCGAAAGAGATTTTCCAGCACGGTGGTGATGCTGGCGGTAACCTTGTTGCTGCCGAAAAAGCGCAGAAATTCCCCTTCCTTGCTGAACTGCAGAATACCCTGATAAACATTGGCGGACACCACATAGATCCGGTCATCGGTGCCTACCGCCACCTTGCTGGGCGCGTATACCACATCCGTGGCGATGACGTCTGAGGAGGGCGGCTTGATGGATTGGAGCCAAGTGCCGTCCTTTTCAAATATTTCCACCGTTTGCTGCTTGGTTAGGGTGACATAGATACGGCCGTCCGTGTCCACAAAGATGCCGGCGGCATCCTCCAGGGAAACCTTCTCCCTATCCACCTCATGGCAGCCGGTGATTTCTCCGTTTCCATTGAGCAGGACAATCCGGTTGTTGCCGCTGTCCAGCAGATAGATCACACCGTCCCGGACATACAGGTCGGCGGGAAGGCGCCATTCGTCCCCCGCCTCTCCCCGGAGTTCCCGAACAGGCAGATAGGAATCCGGCGCGGGCACCGATTCCCCTTTCAGATTGTAGTTGTAGCTGTAGGTTGTGCCGCCCGTCACCGGTCCCAGCTCCACCGCCAGAGCGGAAGCTGTCAGAGGCAGACACAGCAGGAGGCCAAGCAAGGCGATCAGTCGTTTCATTGCGTGCGCCAGCCCTTTCTTGTTATTCTTTGATACCGGAGGCGGTCATGGTCTCGATGATGCGGCTCTGGGTGATCACGAAGGTCAGGATGGGCGGCAGCATCATCAGCAGGGTGGCCGCCGCCCCCACCCCCGCCCGGGCGATGCCCGAGGCGGCGATCTGGTTGAGGACGGTGGGCAGCATCTTGAGATTTTCCGTATAAATCATGTTGTTGCCCGTGTTGCTCCACACCGTCTGGAAGGCCAGGAAGCCCAGGGTGATCCAGGCAGGCTTGACCGAGGGCATGACGATCCGCCAGCAGATGCGCAGATCCCCTGCGCCGTCAATCCTGGCGCTTTCAATGATAGAATCCGGGACCCCCTCCATGAACTGCTTCATCAGGAATACCCCCATGGTCATACCCAGCATGGGCGCCAGCACCACCAGATGGGTGTCCACCCATCCCAGGGTGGACATAATGACATATTGAGGAATCCCGATAATCTGGCTGGTGAACAGCATGGATATGGTGATAATCCCCGACCAGGCGCCTTTGCCGTGAAAATGTTTTTTCGCCAGCACATAGGCGGCCATGGCGGAGCTGCACACACTCAGCAGCGTCCCCGTCACGCTGGTGTACACGCTGTTGAAAAGATAACGGGAGAAGGGAATCCATAAATTGTTGGTAAGGGTGATGAGATCCAAAAAGTTATTGGCGGTGGGATTCACCACATAGAATTTGGGCGGAAATATGTAGAATTCCTCCAGCGGCTTGAAGGCGTTAACCACCGCGTACACAAAGGGCAGCACCATGACGGCGGCCATCAGCGTCAGCAGCAGCACCAGGGCAATGTCCCCGCCCAGGGAACGGTTCAGCCGCTTGGGACTCGATTTCACCATGCGTATAACCCCTTTCTAGCGGCCGATGCGGGAAACGGCAAAAACGAAGAGTTTATAGGTAAACAGGATAATGGCGAACAGCAGCAGGGAAACCGCCGCCGAATACCCGATTTCATACCGCAGGATACCGTAGTCGTAGGCGTGCAGGGAAACGGTGTGGGCCGCATACTGAATACTGGGGAAGCCGCACAGGGTCATGCTGATATCCCCCACCGAAAAGGCCGCCACAATCTGGTTGAGGCCGCCGAAGATCAGCATGGGCTTCATGGCCGGCAGGGTGATATACCACAGCTCGTGCCACCGGCTGCGGATGCCGTCGATGGCCGCCGCCTCATACAGCTGCCGGTCCACATTCTGCAAACCGGCGATAAACGCCAGAAAGCCCACGCCCAGGGATAGCCACAGCTGTACGAAGATCAACAGGATCAGGCTGATTTTCGGATCCTGGAACCACAGCGAAGGTTCATCCAGGATGCCCAGCTGCATCAAAATGCCGTTGGCTAACCCATAGGAATCCGCGCTGAAGATATACTGCCAGATGACATAGGCGTTGGCCGAGATGGAGGGCGCATAAAACACCAGGGTGACCGCCGCCCGCAGCTTGGGCGGCAGATCGTTGATGATCCAGGCCAGGATAAAGCAGAGGAAAAAGCTCACCGGCCCGGTGATGACGGCGAAGGTCAGGGTATTCACCAGGGCCTTGATGAAAATTTTGTCGGATAAAAAGAGATAGGTAAAGTTGGAGAGCCCCGCAAAGGTGGGCGGGCTGAACATATCATAGGTGGTGAAGCTCAGCAGGATCGCCACGGTGATGGGCGCCACCACGGTGATGAGATAGAACACCAGAAAAGGCGCCATCATCCCGTAGCTAACCACGTCGTCCTTCCAGCCGATCCGGGGACGGTTGGCATTTTTGATTGTCATGAGGCATTCCTCCGATTTTCCGCGGACGTTACCGTCCGGCAAATTCCGCCCGTTTTCTCTCCAGTTCGGTGTTGATATCCGCTGTGTATTCGATCAGCGTTTTCCGGACGTTTTCGCCGTCTTCGATGATGGCGACAAACATATTCGCCAGGTTTCGCGCCACAATGTAGTTGCCGGGCGGCTGAGGCATCACCCGGGCCCAGGTCCGCTGGGAATCAATCACCGTCCGGTTGGTCTTAGACCATCCCAACGTCTGAAACGCTTCTGTATTGGCGGTGGAGTAGCGTGCCGCCTCTCCCATCTGCATCTCCAGTTCCCGGGCGAATCGGCTCTGACTGTCCGCCTGGGACCACCATCTGAGGAATTTCCAGGCCGCGTCCACATCCTTCACATTGTTGGTGATCATATTGGCCGTGCCGCTGGCGTCCGCGCTCCGGTCGATTTTACCGTCAGCGCCGGCGGTGCCGGGCAGCGGCAGCATGGTCCACAGGTTGCGGATCTCCGGCGCCTGAACTGCGATTTGATTGGCTAGGGAAAAGCTCCCGATCATCAGGGGCATCTCCCCGGTGCGGAACCGGTTCACCGCGCTGTAATAGGCCTCGGCGGCATATTCCTGGAAGAAGGAGATAAAGGACTCGTACACCCGGATGGCCGCCGCCGTATCAAAAACAGCGGCTGAGGCGTCGTCGTTGAAATAGGTCATGCCGTTCTGCATCAGCAGAGCGGGCAGAATTGTGCCGTTGCTCATACCGCTGGGGATGCCCACCTCCAGCTTTTCCTGAACGATCTTGGGGATCACCGCCCGCATTTCCTCCCAGGTGGAGGGCGCTTCCAGCGCTAGCTCCTCCAGAATGTCCGTGCGGGCGAACATCACCATGAATTCCTGGGTTTCCGGCAGGGCATAGGTATGACCGTTATAGCTGTAGCCCTCCATGCTCCCTTCCATGAAGCGGCCGGCCACTTCGTCAAAGCCCTCCATTTCCTCCAGGGAGAGCACCGCGCCCCGTACCCCCAGCTCCACCGGCTGGTCGTGGGCCACGCCGATGACCACATCGGGGCCGCGGCCGGCCATAATCGCCTGGGTGAGGCTGACGTTCACCACCGACAGGTTGACGCCGATTCCCTCCTTGGCGGTAAATTCATCCTGGAGCATATTTTTGATGATCTGGGCCTGATCCCGTCCCATCATCACCCAAACATCGATCTGCCGCTCGACCGCGCCGCTTTCATCCGCCAGAGAATAGTCGGCGGCGAAGGAGGCGGCGAACAGCTTTACCTCATGGACCAGCTGCTGCCAGAACCCGGCGTTTTCCTGAGGTTTTACGTAATCTCCCCGGGCCAGATAGATATAATCGATTTCCAGCGGCTTTTCGGTGATGGTGCGCAGCAGCTCCGCCAGGGTGCTGATATCCGATTTCAATACCGACAGACGACCGGGGATGGTATCGGGGGAAGCCGCCATCCGTTCCAGCAGCTGGGCAAACTGCAGCAGGAAGCTCATCTCCGAGCCACTGCTGCCGGTGAGGTTCTCGATCCGGGTCACCTCATCCCGGAAAGCCTTGGCGATGTTGGTGAAATCCGTGATCAGTCCGGGAATTTGCGTCTGCAGGGAATAATCCCGCAGCGTGTCGGGAGAGGTGCCGGTGATCATGACGATCCGGCGGTAAAGGGTATTGAGCTGGGTAAGGCGCTCATACAGCACGCCGTAGGTATACTCAAATTCTCCCAGGGAGGCTTCCAGCCGGATGGTGTGCTCTCCCTTGGTGAGATAAAAGCGATAAGGCTCCTCCCCGCCCAGCTCCAGCACCTGCCAGGACCGGTCGTAGGGAATAGCCACATTTTTCAATTCAGCAAAGGGAATCTTCTCGTCCACATAGATATTGCGGTAGGTGTACAGGCCACGGGATAGATTCTGCCGGGCCCGCATACCGATGGTATAATAGCCGTCCTCCGGAACCTTCACCGTCCATTCGATCCATTGGCCGGCGGTTTTCCAGCTTTCTCCGCCGATGGTATTCAGAAGAATCTGACGCACCGCATAGGGCTGGGTGACCGGACTTGACCGATCGTAAATGGGATAAAGGGTGGAATCCGACTTATAATCCGCCGTTTCTCCTTCATATGTCTGGAACCAGGCGTCCTCCGCCCCGCTCTTGCCGGCGTTTTCCGCCGTATATTCTTCATAGGATTCCAGCGCCTTGGGCTGATAAAGCCGCAGACCGGCCAGGTAGAAGCCTTCGTCCTGGTTCACCAGGGTCAGGGTATGGCTCCCCGCCTCCAAATACAGCAAACAGGTATCCGCGTAAAGATCCCGCAGGGTCAGCTTGTGCCAGTCCATCACCTGCACCTGGGCGGGCCGGATATCGTTGCCGTGGCTGTCCTTTTCAATGGTAAAACCCGCGTTGTGCCACACATTCTCCAGCCGGAACTGGTCCGCCTCCTGAAAGGGTTTCTCCCCGTCCAGCAGCAAGCCCGCGGATACCACGGCGCCGGTTTCAGTATAGGACAGGTATTCCAATTCCACCGCATACAGCCCGGAATGGGGGAGCTCCACCTGGAAACGAATGCTCTTCCCCTCTTCCGCCAGCAGCGCCACTCCGGTTTTCCCTTGATGCTCCTCCAGCAGCTGGCCGTCGGTTTCTCCCTCTGCGGAGGAAAACAGCCGGTCAAAGGAGGAGGAATCGCCCCGATGGGAACCAATGGCATTTTTATAGGTGAAATAGGCCGGCGGCTCTTCCCGGGCGGTATCTCCATTCTGCAAAGCCTCCCCTTTGGGAGCACTCTCGTGGGTGCCCGGCTGAGCATCATCCGCCGGATCCGCCAGCGCGGAAAAGCCAGGCAGGGCGAGAAACTGCAGAGCCAAAGCCGCGCCCAATGCCAGCAACCTTTTTTTCAACTGGTCTTCCTCCTTTGATTACCGATATCCGGCAATGTTCCGACAACCCGGCGACTCCTTCGGCCGGTGCGGCGGGGAAGGACACTGGCCTTCCTCCACCGCGTCCCGCGCCGAATTTAGCCGATTCCCGCCGCCTGCAGGGCGGATTGGCTGCCAATAAAGAATAATTCGTTCTGTCCCGCTTTCATATTCAGGGTCACGGAGGTGACGCCGGTATACCATTTGCGGGTGTAATAGCAGTACACATCGGATTTCTGCGGCAGGGTCAGGGTTTTGTTTCCCGCCGTGCCCGCGTTGATGAAGCTGAGGGAACCGTTGCCATAATAGGTATCGTTTCCTGCGGCGTAAACCGGCACGCCCCCCATCCCAGCCACTGCCCGGAGCAGTTCTGAGGTCAGGTTATAGCCCACATAGAAAAGCTGGGTGGACTGGCCCACCTTGACGGCGGAAAGGCCGGGATCTCCTCCTGAAAGGGTTCCCAGGACCGTAACCCCGCTGCCGGTGGCGATCTTGGTATAAACGTCATAGAGCCGGGCGCCGAAAGAGGTGCAGCCGGGGAAATTCAGGCTGCTGTTGGCCGGCATGGTAAGGGTATCGCTGCCCGTTTTTTCCACCAGGGAATACTGGAAGCCGGTCAGCTCTTTTACCTGGGCGGCGCTCAGCTCACCAAAACCATTCATCCACAGCACCGTCCGGCCATCCTGCTGCACCTGCTTTTTCAGGGTCTGCAGCTGGCTGTCGGTGAGGGAGTTGCAGCTGAGCATCACCAGCATTTTGGCGTCCACCTTGCCGTCCAGAAGATCGTCCAGAAGATAGTAGCCGAAATTCAACCCGCTTTTATAAATGGGGCCCCGGCTTTCCCGTATCAGATTGATATCCACCGTGCGGTGAGCGCCGTCCAGGGCCATGCCCGCCTCATCCACGATGAAGGCCACATCCACCGCCGCATTATCTGCCACCTGATTATATTTCATATACAGGTCGCTGAGCTCCGCCACTTCGTCCCAAAAGGTCTGGTCGTTGAACCAGCCCTGGGAACCGATGTCCGCCCACCAGGTGCCGGTGCCGAACACCATCATTTTGGCCATTTCCTTTTGAGTGCCCCGAATCAGTTCATCCAGGTTCTGGAAGGGGCTGAAGCCGGTTTCTTCGTCCTTGGAAAGATAGGTGCGGTAATCGCTTTCGTCAAACCACATCTTCCCGGCCTCGGCCACGGAGGAGACAATCGTCATATAGGAGGCGATGCCGCCGGTGGCTTCCCGCTCACTGTACCCCACCGGACCGGCGAGAATATCCACATCCTCGCATTGCAGCATCCGGGTCAGATTGTAGTGGCCGGAAACCGCGCCGAACAGCTCGCAATGGTAGCCGTAAAAGGAGGTGAACAGGCTTTTGCCGCCGGTTTCCAGCTTCACGGCCCGGGCCAGCTGTTCGATCCGGTCGCAGGTTAGATCGCAGTAGTACAAGGAATAATCCACATAGATCCGGTCTTCCTCTTCCAGCAGGAAAAGATGCTCGGTATCATTGTTCGGGCCCAGGCCGGGAACGTTCACAGGGACCTTCACCGTATCAAAGGTGATGCTGTTATCTCCCCAGGCCTTCCGCAGAGCGGACACGTCGTTGTTATACCGATATTTCAGCCATTCCCGGAATTTGCGGGTATTGGCTTCGGAAACATCGGCCATGCCTTCCCAGTAGCCCTGGCTGAACCACTCGCCGCTGTTATTCACCAGCGGGATATAGCCGATGATGCGGGAGGCCAACTCCTTATCCTGAGAAAGGTAGGCGATCATCTCCCGGGTCATGGTCACCGCCTGCTCGATCCAACCGTCAGAGGCAATCGAACACGCGCCGAACTTGCTTCCGTCCGCAAAAACCAGATCCTCGCTGGCCGGCAGGCCGTAGAAGGAGGCAGACGCCCAAGGAGTATACCGAACAAACAGATAGGCATCCGGATAAGCGTAGAGCACGTCCTCCAACTGAGTTTTGATCGAGGCATACCGAACGTTGGGATTGCTGACGTTGATATGTACATCCACATAGATGTAGTTGGCGCCCACCTTCTGCATCTTTTCGTAGGTTTCATAGGTTAATTCGGGGTAGCGCCCCATAAGGGAACCGAAATAGGAAACCGGCGCCACCTCCTTGCCGTTCACCAACATATGGCTGCGGCCGTTCTTGGACTCGATGGAGGCGGGTGTCAGATTGTTGATATGGGTATTCTGGGCCTTGGCGGAATAGATAGCGGCGGTGCCGAAGGGTTTCCAGTCCGCCGTGCCGTAAGCGGCCGGAATGCGTTTTCCGTCCGCTGGAGCGGTGGGGCCGGTCTGTGAACTCCCGCCGCCGGAAGAATTGCTTTGCGTACCGGAGGCGGTGTTCTGCGAATTTGTGCCGGAGACATCCTCCGAGCCGCTGGTACTGGTGCCGCCGGACACAGCAGAAGAGCCGCTTCCCTGGGAGACATCCTTGCCGCCGCAGCCTCCCAACGCCAGAGATGCCGTCAGGGAGGCTGCCAGAGCCATGCCGATCACCGCTTTCCTGAATTTCATAAGTCTATCCCTGTCCTTTCCACGCATCATGCCGTTGTTTGGGGAAGTTTTCATCTGCTTACTCCACTTCCACGATGTTCACATTATCAATGGCCACAGTACCGCTGTTGAGGCCGGCCACGAAGGCCACCACGTAATCCTTGACATTGGAGGAAAGGTTCACCGTTGCCTCGGCGGTACCGAAATCCCCGGCGACGCCGCCAAAGGTCAGCGCCCCCATTTGGCCTGCGGTGCTGTTTACATCCGCTTCCGAACGGAAGGTGGCATAGAAATCGCAGCCGTTGGTCTCGTCCTTGGCGGAAATGATCTGCCAGTCAAAGGTGAGTTTATAAGTGCGGTAGCTGGGAATCTTCAGCTTGGCGCTGGAGGATCGCAGCAGCAGGGCGTCCTTTTCACTGGAGGAGAAAACCAGGGAGCTTTTGCCGTCGATGACCTTGTCGCTTTCTTCCGTGATTCCTTGATCTCCCGAAGCGGTGCCGTCAAAGGTGAGATAAGACATATCGCCGTTTTCGAAGGTGACAGCAGGCGCGCCCTTGAATTCTTCCACCTCCGGCATGGAGAAGCTCAGCGTTTCATCAATCTGGGCCTGATAGAGGGGCTGAAGCGAATCCAGGGTGGCGACAATATCCTTGTTGTCCCAGAACAGATTGATCCAGATATTGTTGCTGTCCTGCTCCCAGGTCCCCCAGCCGTCGGTCATCACCACATAGGCGTTGTCCCGTACGAAATGCAGCACCTCTTTGTGCTCCGCCGACAGATACTTCTCCGCTTCCGGGTTGCCGATGGGCGCGCCGTCGGGATACTTGGTCTTGTCGTTTTCATTGAGAATCTTGCAGAATTCCGCAGCGCCGGCGGGATTCTTGGAACCGTACACAATCCCCAGGAGATTGGTCATGCAGGAATACTGGCTGCCGCTGGCCTCAAAATTGGGGCCCGCCGGGAAGGGGGCGCAGCCGATGGATTCCTGGTCCATCTGATTGGCGCTGGCCCACACGAATTCAAAGGTGCCCATGGTCATCGCCACGTCGCCGTTCTTGAAATTGGTAGCGCCGTAGTTATTGTCGGGGCAGGCCACGCCCAGGGTGAAGCGAAGCTTCTGCATAAAGGAGAGGCTATCCAGGTAAGCTTGCTCCTTCCAGGAAATGGTTACGTTTTCGCCCTCAATCCGCAGGGAGGACGCACCGTTGGAGGAGCCGAAAAACGGCAGCCCCGCGAACCCCCACAGATCGGTTTCCCCATCGTGATTCCGGTCCTCAGTGGTGGCGGTGGCGATGGCCTCGAAGGCATCCCAATTCCAAGAGGCGGGATCATTCTTCCACAGGGTGTAGGGGTCGTCGCAGCCGCTGGCCCGAAGGATATCCTTGTTGTACCAGATGACATAGGGCTGCACCTGTTCAATGCGGGCGGCATAATGCTTGTTGCCGAACACATAGCTGTCGGCAATCTTGGGAAAATTGGTTTCCGCTACCTGGATATAATCATCCACCGGCTGGAGAATTTCCATGGCGGCCAGCTTGGGCATCTCCGCCCAGCGGCAATAGGCCAGATCCGGAGAACTCCCCGATCCGATGAGGGTGATCATCTTGTTGATGAACATATTGGCCGGATACCGCTTAAAAGAAACCGTGCCGCCGTACTTGCTTTCATAGGCCTTTTTCGCGTCGTTGAAGTCCGTGCCCTCTTTATCCATATACAGGTCGGTAAAGGATACTACCGTGAGATCCTTGCCAACCTTGGTGGTATCGCCGCCTTCGCTGGTGGGCTTCTCCACGGTGCATCCGCCGAAGCAGAGTACCGCGGACAGCGCCACCGGCAGGCACATGGCCAGACTGAGCCAACGTTTCATTCTATCATCCAGTCCTTTCCAGGCGTAAAGCCTCGTTCAAATTCAGATGGGATCCCCCGGCCACAGAGGCAGCTTCCACGCTTCTATCTCCCGGCGGCTGCCGTAAATGTACAGGAAGGTCTTGCCCATGTCCAGCTTCTTGGTAACCGCATCCACCTGCTCATACCAGCGGTTTTCGAAATAGTCGTATACATCGCAGACCCGCGGGAAGCGCACCGTTTTCTCTCCCGCCGTGGTGGTATGGGTAATCATCAACTGGGGGCCGGGCAGGATGTAATCTCCAAAATAACCGTATTCCCGCACGCCAGCCAGCCTGGCCAGCCGCAGCAGCAGATCCTTGTCCAGCTCAAAGCCACCGAAAAAGACGGTCTGATAATCATCCTGCCGTTTCAAGGCAAAGCCGATCTTACCCTTTGCTTCATCCGCCGTATACCGGGCGAATGCCTCCGAATAATCGTCCTCCACATAAAACAGGGGATTCACATCCACCTTCCGGCCCGCGCTGACGTTCCGGCAGCCTTCCCAGCTGCCGATAAACTCCATCTCCACCGGCAGCTTGGTTTCTGCGCACGCCTCTGCCCGGGCCAGGGTCATACCGGTGAGACGGCGCATCTCCGTCTGATCCATGTCGCCGAAGCCGTAGATAAAAACGGTGGTCTGTCCCGGACGGTGGATCTTCTCCAGCGCCCGCTCCCCCTTGAAGCCTTTCAGTCCGGTGGGGTTCAGCAGAAAAGTCAGTTTGGCGCCATCTGCCTTGCCCGCCAGCCAGTCGTCGCCGGAATAAAAGCCCACCGCCAGGCCCAACCGATAAAAGGTCATCCGCATATTGAAGGTGGTGTAGCCAAAGGTGCCGTGGGCCGAGGCGATTTTGTATACTTCCTCCTCGTCCAGCACCACTGCCACTTCCGGTATATACGGCGTGATATGAGGCATCGTCGCCGTATACAGATCCCGCAGGCTGCGGATCTGATCCCAGATGGCGGGATGATAGAACCAGCCCCGTCCCGCCAGGTCCATGTACCAGGAGGCGCAGCCCCGGATCATTTGGGTTCCGGCCTCTCTTTTATACACTTCGTACAAATCTTCAAAATTGTACAAATTTTGGAATCCATCCTTGGTGTCGCCCGGTTCCCTCCGGTAGACCAGGAAGGTGCGGATATCGTTTTCCACAAACCACATCTTGTGATGAGCAACCACCGAATCGATGGCGCACATATAAGGGCCTGTGCCTCCCAAATCCCGGTCCCAATAGCCCACCGGGCTGGAAAAGCCATCGATATCCGGGCATTCCAGCAGCCGCTGCAGGGCGAAATGACCGGATTTGGAATCGCCGCCCAATTCGTACCAATATCCGTAGAAGCACATCACCACCGTGTCTCCGCCGGTAACGCGCTTGACAATCCGGGCGAAGCCCTTGATCAGATCCGCCACCCGGCCGGACAGCAGCTCATTGTAGTCTGCATGAATCTGCTCCTCCGGCTTGGAAAGATAGTAGGTGGGATAAGGGTTCCGCCCGGTGTTGCCGGGAATGGGGCAGGAAATGCGGATGTCTTCAAAATCCAGATCATTCCGGCCATAAGCGTCTCGCAGCCGCGCTCTGTCGTTTCCATATTTCCGGCGCACATACTCCCGAAAGGCTTTCTGCGCGGCCTCGCTGACGTCGCAGCCGCCCTCCCGATAACCGAAATGGAACCACTCGTCCGACTCCCCGCCGCCGATGTGATAGGCAACGATGTGATCGGCATATACCGGATGATGCATAAAATACCCGACAAAGGCTTCCATAGCCTCTTCCGCCATCCGCCGCCAAGCCTCGGAAAACAGAGAGGTCATGGTGGAGTCGAAATCCTCCTTCACCTCGCCGTTCTCCTGCACATCGGCTTCATAGATCACCATCTCCCCGGGATGGGATTTCTCCCATTTCCGGGCGCTGGCGCCATATTGGCAGACATTGAGCCGCACCAGCACCCGTGCCTGGGCGTCGTGGCGCAGGATCATGTCCAGATACCGGGAAAGGTCGTTGATGCTCTGCTGACGCTCTTCCGGCATGGATCCCATCTTCAGAATCACAGAGAACAGGTGAATACCGTGCTGGGAGGCCATTTTGAATTCCCTCTCCACAATATCCAGCCGATGCTCAAACAGGGTACAGCCGTAAAAAAACACAGGGGCGGTCATCTGATCGTTGATGAACAGTCGCGGCATGCCGTTTACCGGACGAATGTGGGCCTTAACCATATGGGACCTTTCCTTCCTTGGTGTTGTCTGATAGAGAAATCACGCGTCCTGTGTTCCGGCTCCTCCCCGGGCTGCCGGCGGCGTCCCGGGGAGACAGCGCGGAAACGATGAGCGGGTCAGCCGCGGTTTTTCCTCCGGCGGGAGGTGAAGAGCATTGCCGCCGCGCCGGAAGCCGCCAGCCCGGTCAGAAGCGCCATGGGAACCACAACGCCGGTGGCAGGTGGCTTGACAGGATCATCCGGCCCATTGGGATCATCGGGATCAGAAATGTCTCCGCCGGAACCGCCCTCCCAGGCCTTGCCGCCGTTGACCTCCAGAATGGTGAAGGACACCGGCTCTCCCGCCTTGGAGGCACATGCGATGGACAGATACGCGCCGGCGGCAAATTCTTTTTCCAGAGCCTGGCTGATTTTGGCCGGCAGCCGGTCTTCCTTATCATAGCCGTCGGCGGTATACAGCGTTTCGCCGTCAATGAGGAAACGGATTTTTCCTTCTACCCGCTTAATCTGGAAGGTGAAGGTGGGGGTGTTCTCATCGTCAAGATCAATCGTGCGGCCGGCATAAGCCATCAGCGCCCCACCGGGAGTGCCAGCCTGCTTGGGATTGTGGAACAGGGCCTCCGGAAAGGTGAACTCATCCCCGTAGGAACGGTAGATGCGCGCCCGGAAAGCCGTGGCCTCATCCACATACAGGGGATTGTAGCCGGTAAGAGAATCGGAGAGGATAAACTGGATGTTGGCCTGGTCCGCTTCATCCACGACGGGGAACTGATCCAGACGGATCTTCCAGCTGACGTCCAAATCGGCCGCCGTCAGATCGATTTTTTCGTTGAGACCGATATAGGCGCCTTTAGAGCCGCTGCCGCCGGATACCTTGATGCTGCCGTCCTGATTGTAGACAGCGGTAGTGGTGAGCCGGCCTTCGTTGCTGTCCTGATCCGGCCCGACGATCCAATCCTCTTTGGTGAGTTTGTCCTTATCTTCTATATCCAGGGGAATGACTACGTCGAAGACGGCGGTTTTCCCTTCATAAGTAACAGTGATGGTCTGCTTACCGGCGGTATTCTTATCATAACCGGATACCATATCCGCTGTCACTTCCACTGTTTGGGGATCACCATAGCTGTAGGAAACCTCGATCTGCGCGCCGGTGAGATCCAACTCCTCGCCCTTTTGATAAGTCGTTTTTACCGGAAGAGTTTTCATTGCGATGCCGGTGACTGCGGCGGGCTGCACAACCACTTCAAAGGTGGTTGTTTTTCCATCATAGGCGACCGTGATGGTTTGCCTCCCCACAACGGCCTTGTCGTAGCCTGAAACCATGGATGCGCCCACATCCAGCGTTCGGGGATCGCCATAGCTATAGGAAACCTCAATCTGTGCGCCGGTAAGATCCAGCTCCTCGCCGCAGGCATAGGTGGTTTTGGCGGGGTTGGCTTTCATCGTGATGCCGGTGACCGTGGCCGCCGGTCTTTCCTTGACCGTCACCCGGAAAGAGGTGGTCTTATCTTCACAGGTAACCGTCAGGGTCTGCTCCCCGGCAGTGGTGGAGGAATAACCCGAAACCATGGCTGCGGTGAGAGGGATGGTTTTGTCTGTTCCATCGTCATACAGCAGCTTCACGCTGCCGCCGTCCACCGATAGGTCTTCTCCGTATTCATAAATCGTTTTGGTGGGAACGGCGGCCATTTCGATATTGATGACAGCCGGCGGCACCATAGGCGGTTTGCCGTTGACCTGAAGTACCTGAGTGGTGAAGCCGCCGTCAAAGGAATTGGTACCGATGGTGAGGTACCCTGTCCCCAGGCCGTTGATAAAATCGCTGACCGTTTTGTCCGTGTTTCCTGCATTACCATAGATTAAGGTATCGTTGAGATACATTCTGATCATGCCGTCTACGCGTTTAAACCGGATGGTATAGAGGGTATCGTCGGTGTGATCCACATAGCCTCCGCAGTAGGCGCCGATGGCCTGCGCTCCCAGCCAGGCGTGGTTAAGAGCGAATTTGCCGTTATCCCATCCAAATCGGATATGGGCTACCTTTTCTCCTTCCGGTTTGCCGGCGGGTAGGTCTTGAGAAAAATACAGGCTAATAAACTGGTTGGCATTGCCGAAGCTGGTTTTAAGCGTCACCGATACATCCAGGTCGGCCGCTGTGAAATCAATCTTTTCGGTGCGGATCGCGTACTCCACGGCATTCATGGAGAAGGTGCCCGCCGCTTTGTCCACCGTCACGCCGTCACTGGTAATCCAAGCCGGTTTCTCCTCTTCCGTTTCCGGCTCCAAGGGAGTCTGTCCATTGACCTTAAGCACCGTGATCTTGGTATCCGCGCCCGCCAGGCTCAGGGATAGGTAGGCTCCGCCGCTGTAATTCTGGAGCAGGGCGTTTTTCACCGCGTCGGGCGTGCCGCCATAATAAACCGCCTGATCGTTGATATACAGCTGAACGGTGGTTCCGTCGCCGGTGAGGCGAAGGGTCAGCTCATTGGTGTTTTTCAGGGCCGTGTCCGTTCCGCCGTAGGGCATGCAGACCGTGCCGTCGACAATCGCTTCGGAATACACCGCTTTGCCATCGTTATTGATAAAGAAGCGCGCCCGGAAGACATGGCCGCCGGCTTCTGAACTGGGGATGGCGCTGCCCAAGGAATCGGACAGGTAGAGGCAGAAGTTATCCGCGTCCGCGTTGGCGGCTTGAGAAACGTTGTCCAGCCGCAGGGTCCAGGAGACATCCAGGTTATTGGCGGTGAGATCAACCTTTTTGTTTAATCCCAGATAAGCGCCGTTCCCCTGGGCGGTGATGGTGCCGTTGGGATTAAAGGTGGCGCCGGCTGTTTCACCGGTGACCCAATCGTCCCGGGTTCCGGCAGGATCAGCCGATGCCGGCATCAGCAGGGAACCGGCCAGCAGCAGGACCGCGCTGGCCATAGCCAGAAACTTTTTCATGTTTTTCCCTCTCTTCTATTTTTTTCAGACCCGTTGGGATCTGCGGAGTCCTTTATTCGGCTGTTTTCTTCTTCTTAATCACTAGGAAGTATACCGCTGCGCCCGCACCGGCCAGCACCACCACAACGCCCGCCACAATCAGGGCGATGATGCCGCCGCTCAAACCGCCGGGTGCCGCTTGACTGCTGTCCACAGGCGCTGTTTGGGTATCCGAGGTGGCCGGCTCGGAAGCATCGCTGGAGTTCACATTTCCGGGACTGCTGGGATCGGCGGATGCGGGATCAGAACTCTCGTCCGGATCACTGGAGGGCTGGGAATCAGGGGCGGAAGGATCGTCTGGGGTAGCCGGAACGGAAGAATCCGGGGCAGGAGTTGTGGGATCGGCGGAGGTGGAACCGTAAGAGCCGGATACGTTGCCGGAAGCCGACTTATCCACCGCCGCATCGCCGTTGATCGTTTTAATGGTAAAAGAGGCGGGAGCGTAGTTGCCGTCCTTATATGCTACCTGCAGATACCACTTGCCCCCGGTCGCCGCGGCGATGTCATCGACAAAGGCCCATTTGTTCTGATTGTTGACTCTCTTGTCATTGATATACACATCGTATCCGTCGTTGGCGCTGTTGCGTTTGACTGCCAATTTGACGTTGGTCCAGGACGCCTCCACTGTGCCTTCAAAGTAGGAACCGGGAGCAAAGGAGGATTTTCCCACACGGATCTTTTTCCGGTTTTCATCCCAGTTATTGAGCAGGCCTTCCCCGCAGGAAATCTCATTGGGCTCATCGGTGGGCCGCAGCAGCAGCATAAAGCCGGGGTGCTCCGTATCGGCATACAAGGAAGTGGTGTTGGGGGCGGAAGAAAAACCGATGGCCAAATACTGATCGGCACACTTGGTGTACTGATCCAGGGAGAAGGTGATCTCAAAGTGGGAGAGATCCACCGGCTCCTCGCAGGTGACGGCACAGCCGCCGGGTTCTTTATCGGACTGGAAATTGCTGGTGACGGTGATGCGCCCTTTTTCCGCCTTGGCAATGGTGCGGTTCGGCGCCCCTTCGTCCTGAATCGCATGCCACTTGGACAGGGACGGCGCAGCAGCGGAAGCCGGCAGGGCACACATTCCACCCAGCATCAGCAGCGCGGCTGCAGCGGACAACAGTTTTTTCATCTTCAAACTCCTCCTATCGATAAATGGGTTTCCATTTGGCTGCATGGGTTGCTTCGGGATTTCCTCCTTTCCTCGGGTTCATCAGCCCACCAGTCCCGTACTGGCGATACTTTCCACAAAACTCTTCTGACAGAACAAATACAGCAGGATCATAGGGAAGATTGACAGCGCCACCCCCGCCTGGACCCAGGTGACGATATCGGTGGCCAGCGTGGCGCCCAGCAGCGCGCTGGCGTCGGTGGAGATCCGCAGCAGCTCGCTGGATACGGTCATGAACTGGTCGAAGTACAGGGAGACCAGAGAGGTGTCGTTCCAATACCAGACGATGGCGAACAGCAGCACCACTACTACGGCGGGCCGGGCGTTGGGCAGCATCACCCGCAGCATGGTTTTGAAGAATCCGCAGCCGTCCACATAGGCCGCCTCCTCGATCTCCTTGGGCAGTCCCTTGAAAAACTGCATGAAGATCAGGATATAGAGTCCGTTTTTCAGGCCTACTCCCATGGCCGCGGGCAGATAACAGTTGAGGGGATTATCAAAGATATTGATCCGGATATGCAAACCGCTTATCACCCGGACCAAGGACACCAGCCCCAAAGGATCGAAATCGGAAAACATCAGGAAATTGGGAATGGACACGATCTGCATGGGCAGGATCAGGGTCAGCACCAGCAGAATCAGCAGCAATGTCTTGCCCGGAAACCGGAACCGGGCGAAGCCGTAGCCGATGACACAGCAGGATACCACCGACAGCAGCGCGCAGCCCAGGCTGAGCATGGCGGAATTCTTCAGCAGGGTGCCGAAATCAAAGTTCTGCCAGACGCCGACGATATTATCCAGGGTCAGCCGGGTGGGAATCCACACCACATTAAGGTCGTTGACCTGCTCCGAAGGCCGGAAGGCCATGCTGAGCATATACAGGATGGGATAGAGGATAACAAAGCTGATGCCGATAAGATACAGGTAGGAAAGGAGACCGGTTGCGCCCCGAACGCTTTTGGTTCCCGCGATCCGCAGCAGCGCCCGCCGGTCGTACCGTTGCCGCTGCCGCCAAAGCTCTCTGACTTTCATAGGCCCTCTCCTTTCACCGGTCGAGAATAGTCCGGCGGCCGATCAGCAGGGTCACCAGCACAATCAGAATCAGCACGGCCAGGGAATAGACCACGGCCACCGCCGATGCGTAAGAATACTGAAAATTGGAAAATGCCTGGGTGGATATCATTTTGATAACGGCATTATCCGGGTCGGTGAAGGAATCGATAATGGTGTAGATCACCACCAGAAAAAGTATGGGCATACACATGGGAAAGGTGATTTTCCAAAACTCCGACCAGGAGGAAGCGCCCTCCATTTTGGCCGCTTCATACAAGGACGGGGAGATGCTTTGCAGCCCCGCCAGACAGAGAAGAATCTGCACCCCGGACACCCAGCTGATATCCACCACGCTGCTCACGGCGGTGGAAAGGAAGCTGGAGAATCCTTCTCCCAGGGAGGTGCTGGACAGCAGATCATTCAGCACCGTCATATCCAGTGCAGCCATGCCGCCGGAGGTGCTGCCCATCATGGACATGGCTGTGGAATCCGAACGCACCAGACTCGCCACCGCCCCGGACATCACCACCACCGGCAGGAAGAACACCGCCCGGAAAAACAGGCGCCCTCGGAATTCCCGGTTGAGCAGCAGCGCGGCAAAGATGCTGAATACGATAACGGTGGGCACCCGCACCAGCAGCTTGGTGAGCACCGACTGGATATTCAGCAGAAAATCCGGATCGGATAAAAACATCTGCCGATAATACCGCAGCCCCTCAAAAGTGGTTTGGAATCCGGTTTCATAGTTGACCTGCAGGGTACAAAAGCTGTACCTCACCGTATCGATGAGCGGCTTGACGAAAAACAGAGCCAGTCCCAGAATAAACGGGGCCACAAAGAACAGTCCGGCCCGGGCGCGCTTCCGTTCAAAACTGGACGATCTCCTTTTCATGGGCAGCCTCATCTCCTTTCCCTGGTTTTACATGATTGACGAACCAAAAATTATGGAGTATAACAATATAATAGCAGAGTTAAAACCGATATTTTTCGGCAATATATGGGGTTTTGAAAGAAGGCGGTAGATTTGTATAAATCGGATGAGTTTGAGATGTACAACACCCGGGAACACGGTTTTGGCTCCACCAAGATCCCCCTGCGGATCTATCGCCGGGAGCACAGCCCCACAGCTCCCGCTCCCCTGCACTCCCATGATTTTCTGGAGATCGCGGTGGTGGTAGGCGGCAGCGGCACCCATGTGGTGTATCTGCCGGATATGGATGAATTTTCCTATTCCATGGCCCGGGGCAACGCCTGCATCGTGGCGCCGGGAGAAAAGCACGCCTTCTCTTTTCAGCCAGGGGAATCCATCCGCATCATCAATATCCTCTTCAGCCCGGCGGTCGTGCAGAAAAGCGACGCCGTTTGCTGGGATGATTTCAATTACCAGGATTTCATCCAGCTGTCCTCCTACGTCTCGGTCCGTCAGAAAAACGTCCTGCAGCAGATTCTGCTGAGCCCGGATGAGCTGGAGCAAATCTGCAGGCTGGTGGAAAAGATCGAAGGAGAATTTTCCCGTAAGGAAACCGGCTACAGCACCATGATCCAGCTCTATTTTTCCGCCATCCTCACCATGATGCTGCGCTGTTACCGGCGGGAGATCTCCACCGCTGAGATGGAGGAAGACCGTACGCTGGTGGCCAAAATCCTGCGGTATCTGGACACCCACTATCAGCAGAGAATCACCCTGGAACAGCTAGCGGAAATGACCCATTTCAGCACCCGCCACATTACCCGGCGGTTTAAGGCTACGGTGGGCGTCTCCTTAAGCGAGTATCTGCTGGCTCAGCGAATCGCATGCGCTAAATCCCTGCTGGCAGCCACCAGCAAAAAGGTTTCGGAGGTAGCCCTGGAAAGCGGCTTCGGCAATGTGGCGTATTTTTGTCAGCAATTTAAACGGGAAACCGGCTGCACCCCCAACGAATACCGGGAGATCAGTCGGGTTTGACAGCGGCCACGGCCTTTTCAGGCTCCAGCAGCACCGACCGGATCACCCTGCCGGAGATGGTTTCTTCCATCCGCTGCCCGTCGATCAACTCCCAGCACACCGGTACCGGCTGCTCCGCATCCACCTTCACCGTCAGCTCCCCCCTCCGGATTTCCCACGCCACCGATATCCGGCCATAAGGGGTCATACAGCTGCCCTCGCATTCCTCCAGCCAATACATCCGCGGTGCAATATGTACCCGGGTGAAGCCTGGCTCTGCCGGCCGCAGTCCCACCCCCCGGGTCATCAGCTCCTGCAAAGGCACCGCGCTCCAGGCATGACAGTCGCTTCGCCAGGTCACCGGATCCTCCGGCCAGGTAGTCACTCCCAGGCGCAGCATCTGTTCCCACAGCTGCCACTGAACGCGGGATACCTCATACAATCCCGCCTTCTCCAGCGCCCGGAAGAGGAAATACTGCATACAGAAGGAGCATTGGGCTACAGCCTCATTTTCCATGGCCGCTACCATCACCGTTTTGGCCCGTTCTCCGTCGGCTACCCCGGACAGCACAGCCCAAATCTGAGCGTGCTGGCTCCATTGGGGACGGCCCACGGTATCGGTGTACAGCCCCCTCATCTCGTCATAAGCATATAGGTTCACCGCCTGGTCGATTCTGTCCGCCAGCCAGTGATATCCCTCGGCGCAGCTGCTTCGGCCCGTCACTTCCGCCAGATCCGCCGCCAGCCGCAGGACATATACCAGCATCAATGTGTGGATAATATTCACCTCGTGGGGTTCCTTCACCGGCACTCCCCGGCTCCATTCCGGGGTCCAGTCCACAAACTGCCAGAAGCCCGTATCCGACAGCAGTCCCCGGTCGTCCAATCGGTCGGTGAAATAGGCCAGCGCTTTTTCTACACCGGGATAGTAGCTTTCAATCAGGTTCTTATCCCCGAAATATAGATAATGGTCTCCCAGCATCATGATCCAGTAAAAGGTAAAGGTGGGGATGATCTGCAGAATATTGGAGGGCGAGTGACAGGGCATCAAGCCGTTGGGCAGCTGGGTATTGTAGAAATCCCGCAGCGCCTTGCGGGCCAGCCGGTCATCCCGGGAAACTGCGTACCCGTACAAGGCTTCCAGCCGGGTGTCCAGCAGGTACTGCATCCGCTCGTAATAGGGACAATCCATATAGGTATCATACATGCAGCTTTTCAGCGTCCGCAGGCTGACCTCCCAGATCTGATCCAGCGGTTCTTTGCCGCAATGAAAGCGGGACTGAACGGCCAAGGGATACCCTGTTTGCCGCAGTGCCTTCAGCCGCAGCCGGAGAGGCTCCTCCCCTCCCCGGATTTCCAGCCGAATGAATCGAAAAGCGCGATAGTGAAAAGGGGCGTACTGCTGACTTCGTCCATCGGCGAAGTAGACATCCTCACCGCCTTTTAAATAGCTGCCCTGCCGGCAGCAGTCATCCCGCTTTTCCTTTATGTATTCTCCGTCCCGGTCAAAGCCGTAGCTCTCCGCATACAAAAAGTGAATTTCCGCCTCCCGGCCGCCCTGGATTTCCCATTCCGGGAAAGCGGTGCGGTATTCCCCCGCGTCCAATTCCAGCCAGGCGTTTTCCCGGGCGGACAGCTCCAGCCATCCGCCGCTGAGAAAGGCTTCCGCCCGGTCTGCAATTTCCGGTGCGCAGCGGGTAATCCTGCGCAGGGCGACGGCTTCCTCATAGGGCAGCGGAATGGGGTCGGGTTCCACCTGCCAAACATTTGCCAGTCCGCCCATGATATAGGGCGCGTTCACCGCCACTGGCACCGCCGGCTGCCAGTCTGCATCCAGGAATCCCGGATCCTTCCAGCCTGTGGGATAGAGGGCGCCGTTCACCGCTTCGAAATGTCCCATATACATCAGATCGGTATCATCCACCGGCGTGAAAGCGTAAGCCTCCAGAGGCAAGCAGCGGTAGGTTTCATCGGTCTGCCAATCGGGATCGCCGTAGATCAGCAGCCCCCCCTGCATCGAGGACACTTGGGCCGTGGGGCCTGCTTTGAATTCGTTCGCCAAATGCCGGTTGCCCGGATAATGAATAACCTCCGCCGCCAGTACATTTTCACCAATTTGAAGATAGGGCGTCAACTCCACGGTATCCGTATATCGGAGGGAAAGATCGCTTTTGGCTGGGCCCCGCAGTATCCGTTGACCGTTCACATAAAGGATAAAGCAGCTGTCCGCCGTCACGGTGATGTTTACTTGAAGCGGAAGCCGGCTGTAAACCACCGTTTTGCGAAAAAGCATATATTCCGATATGTCCGCTGCTTTTTTCTGCCGCCAAATCCATTGGGCCTTGTGATCCATGTCAACAACTCCTACCCTATGCCGTCTTTATGTCTCTATTATATCAACAGGGATGGAATTTCGTATAAATAAAAGGACGCAATATATTGTAAACAAGACTTTAAAGAAAATAATACATAAAACATACACCTTATTTTTCTGTATTTCAGAATATTTGATTCTTCTTTTCCTTTTAGAAAGCACAAAAACGACGGTCTTCCGAAAGCCATCGGAAAACCGCCGTTTTTCTCTTCTGTTATTGAAATTTGCCTCAGGCGCCCATAGGCAGGAAGACGATCATTGACAGGATAAACATAAACACCGTTCCGGCAATCATGGGAAGAGAGGTGCGTTTGACCACCTCGATGGGGCTCTTCTTAACCGAACCGGCTACAATCATCACCACAGCGGAAACCGGGGAAACCGCCCGGAGCAGGTTGCCGGCCAATCCCATGGGGATACTCACAGCCAAAACATTGATGCCAGCCGCCGCGGCCAGGGGAACCATCAAGGGAACCATGGCGAAGAAGAGCGCGGTACCGCTGCCGCTGAGCAGCACAATCAGCGCCGTGAGCGCCACCAGAATCAGCGGGAGAACAAAGCCCAAACCCCCTCCCTGGATGCCGGTCATCGCATTTTGCAGGGCGGAAATCAGACCGATGGCTTTCAGACCGGTGACAAACACCGAGGCCGCCACCAGCAGGGCGACAATGGGCATCGCGCCGCCCATGCCCTTGAAAAAGGTCTCGGTGCCGTCCAGAGCCGCTTTCACCTTCCGCTTACGGATGATCTCACAGATCAGCGCCACCACGAAGGAGAAAAGGGTGGCCACCTCTACGCTGATGTTGATTTTCAGATCGGGCATAAAAGACTGGATAGCGAACACCACAATCAGCAGCAGAATGGGCAGCAGCGGCAGGATGGCGTAAACCGTTTTGAAAAGGGCGCCGCCTTCAATAGCCTGGATGTCCTTGACGCCCTCCAGTTCTCCCGCTTTGTCAGCGCCCAGCTTTTTATCCATATACTTCTGCCAGAAATAATGCGCCAAAGCCATCACCAGCAGGGTGGGAATGGAAACAATGGCGTGAAAGCGAAAAACATAGTCGGTGGGGGTCAATCCTGCAAACTGAGTGGTCTTCGCCAATTCCTCCGCAATCGCCACGTTGTCGCTGCCCAAGGGAGTGGGCATTACCGTGGCGGTGGTGGCGATGATGCCGGCGGCGGTGAGGCTGCTCATACCGGATTTCACCATCACCGGAAAAAGGGTTGCCAGAAGGATAATCGCCAGGTTGGAGGCGCTGGGAATCACCAGGGAAAGCAGATTGCCCAGCAGGAAAACCACCGGCACCAGAATATAAACGGACTTGATGCGGCCGATGGGCTTGGTAAGCACACTGACCGTGACCTCATTGGCGCCGATGGCGCTCATATAGGCCGAATAGCCACCCAAAATAAGGATGATGAAACCGGCGGAACTCAGAGTGCTTTTGAACTGATCCGCGATCGCTTTCAAGGGGTCCAGCCAAGGCGCGCCGGTGCCGGCAAAATCAGCCGAGATACCGTTGCCCATCAGCATGGCGATAAACATCAGCGCCACGCCCATCAGGAACAGAGTGATCTTGATATCCATCTTCTTGATCAGCATGAATATCACCACCGCCACGGCAATAATGGCGGAACCATACATAATAACGGCAGACATATTGTTGCCTCCTTTTTTCGGTTATATCGGGGCTGCGCCCCCGTTTATATACAGCGGCTGATGCTTTCCAGGAACCAGGCCCGGAACATCTCCTGATCGATATCCATGCAGACCTTGGCATTGGCCGGTTTGCCCAGGTATCCCTTGAGGTCCACCAATGTGCAGCCTTTGGTCATACTGCCGTTCAATTCCACATCCACATAGGTTTCTTCCATCTGATACATTTCCGGCTTGAGCAGATAAGCCACGGCACAGCTGTCATACATTTTCAATCCGGTTTTCATGCTGCCACCGCGGTATTTCTGAAACAAACAGTAAGCCATGCGGCCTACCTCGCCCAGCTGAGGCAGCTTGGCACTGTCCTCCGGCAGAACCAGCGCCTTCCAACCCACATCCAGTCCGGCCATAACCAGCGGCAGGCCGCTGTCGAAAACGATTTTTGCCGCCTCCGGATCGGTGGCGATATTGAATTCAGACATTACGCCTTTGTTTCCCCGGCCGGCGGAGCCGCCCATCAGCACGATCTCCCTGATATTGCCCTTCACTTCCGGATAAAGCTTCAGCAGCAGGGCGATATTGGTTAAGGGGGCAATGGGTACCAGTGTGATGGGTTCCTTGCTTTCCATAATCACCCGGTACATAGCGTTCACCGCGTGTTCGGGCAGCAGCAAATGATCGTCCGGCTCCTCAAAATCAAACCCTTCCATACCGCTTTTCCCATGGACGTTGCTGGCATCCAGCAGGGGCAGGATCAGCGGTTCGGCCGCCCCCCGGGCGACCGGCACCTCTTTCTTGAAAAACTTGAGAATGCGCAGGGTGTTATAGGTCACCTTATCCACCGAGACATTGCCCGCCACTGTAGTGATCAGGCGTACATCCAGCTTCTCGCTGAACAGGGCGATGGCGATGGCCACCGCGTCGTCGATGCCGGGATCGGTATCGATGATAATAGGCCGCTTGTTCATATCTGCATCCATTCCTTTCCGGATATTCTTGTTCTTTTAATTGCTGCGGGATCAGAATTGCCTCTCGCCGGCTTTTCCCACTGCTCAATAAAGATGAAAATAGGCTTCCACCTCGGCGGCGGTGGGGATGGACTGCTGGGCCCCCTGCCGGGTAACGGTCAAAGCCGCGGTTTTGGTGGCGAAACGCATTCCTTGCTCCAGGTTTTCCCCCCGCACCAAGGAGCTGGCGAGCGCACCGATATAGGCATCTCCGGCGGCGGTGGTATCTACATTGGGTACTGCGTAACTCTCCACCATCATCAGCTCGCCGCCAACTCGGCTGACGCTGCCCGCGCCGCCCAGGGTGATGATCGCGCCGCCCGCTCCTAACGCCTTGAACCGTCCCAAAGCCGTTTGACAGCCCTCCAGGTCGGTGGGATACAAGCCGGTGAGGAATTCGCATTCCGTCTGATTTACCACCAGCAAATCAATATCTGGGTAGGCTTCCGGCGGAATCGCTTTAGCGGGCGCCGGATTGAAAAGGGTGAATAATCCCCGCCTCTTAGCCGCCGCCAGTCCCTCAATTACCGCGCGGGCGCTGCACTCGTATTGGGTCACAAACAGATCCAGCGGTTCCCCCAGCCGATCCAGAATCCGCTCTACCTCTTCCCCGGTGATTTCATGGTTGGATCCCCGATTCAGCACAATCCGGTTGTCGCCGCTGCTGCGGATGATCATAGCCACGCCGGTGCCGCTGCGGCTGCTGGTATCCACATAGGTACAGTCCACACCATATCCGGCCAGAGTCCCGACGATCTGACTGCCGAAAACATCCTCGCCCACCCGAGCAATCATATAGGTGGGAGCTCCCATCTTGGCAGCCGCCGTCGCCTGATTGCCTCCCTTGCCGCCGGGATTGGTGAAAAATCCCCGTCCCTCCACCGTTTGTCCAGCCAGGGGTATCTGCTCGCATTCAATAGTGAGGTCCATATTCAGACTGCCGAAGACAATAACCTTTTTCATGCAGGCTCCCCTCCTTCATTTTTTGCGAAACGCCGCCCACCGTCACACTCGCCTGGACATCGGCCGACAGGCAGGGCCGGCGGGAGGCGTATGCGCCTCACAGGAGGGCGAAACGAACTTTACCATACCGTGTCCCAACCCGGGAGCCGGGCGTTTGATAAAGCCGAATTCCTCGTAAAAGCCCTCGGTGCCCGGGGTAGCCATCAATCCGACGTAAGCCTTTTCGCAGGCGTTGGACTCCACATAGCGCAGAAGCGCTTCCATCAACGTCCGACCGACGCCTTTTCCCCGATAACCGGGGGCAACCGCCACATCTTTAATGAAAAACACGATACGGCCATCCCCCACAATCCGGGCGATTCCCACCGTGCGTGAACCGTCCCGCACTTCGGCAGTATATAAGGTTTTATCCAGCGCCGCCGCTACATCCTCCGGCGTATAGGGCTGGAACCCCACCTTTTCCCGCAGCGCACAGAAGGTTTCCGGCGTAAGCTGCTGTTCCACAAGATGCACCCGCATCACCGCCCCTCATGAATATGCGAACCATTCTGTACGACATCCTTTATGGTTACTTTTTATGTGTATGGCGCCGGATTGTGCCGATGCATATCCTCCGAATCACCTGATACAGATACATTTTGCTCCTCCCGGTAAAATTTATACCGTTTTGCCTGTAAAATTACATTGAAAGCGGTTGCATCAACGCTTTTGCAGCGTTATGATGAAAACAGAAGAATACCAATCCGTCCAAGCAAAGGGGGATCCTGTTATGGATTTGCAAAAAAACGCCCAACGCTTTACCGGTTTTTCCGCACTCTACGACAATGTCCGGCCGGTGCTTCCGGTCTATGCCATGGGCTGTATCCGCCGCTATCTGGAACGGGAACCCGAGCAGGTGGTGGATCTGGGCTGCGGCACCGGCCTGTCTACTCTGGCATTGGCGCAGATGGGCGGTTCGATTACAGGGGTTGAACCCAGCCTGGACATGCTGAGAATCGCTCAGTCCAAAACGGTGCCGGAAAATGTATCCTTCCGGGAAGGATACGCCCACGCCACCGGGCTGCCGGACGCCTTTGCGGATGTGGTGGTGTGCAGTCAGTCCTTTCACTGGATGGAACCGGAATCCACCCTGCAGGAAATCGGCCGCATTTTAAAGCCCGCAGCAGCACCGGATGCTCCGGCCGGAGGCATAATGGCTACGGTGGACTGCGACTGGCCGCCGGTATGTGATTGGCGGGCGGAAGTGGCATGGCAAGTCTTATCCGCAGAAGCGGCGCGCATCGCCGGGGAATGCCCGGAACTGCAGGCTCAGGCCGCTCATGCTTGGGATAAAAACGGACACCTTGAAAATATGAAACGCAGCGGATTGTTCCGCTATACTCGAGAGCTGGTTTTTACCAGCCGGGAACCGGGCAGCGCCCAGCGGATCATCGCCCTGGCGGAAAGCCAGGGAAGGGTTCAGGACGTGAGAAAATATGCCCCCGGCCGGCTGGATGCCGCTTGGGACTCTTTCTGCCGGGTAATCAGGGCCGCCTGCGGCAGTGCGCCTTTTGATATTGATTTCAGCTATCGTATGCGCATCGGCATACGCTGACTGTCTGGATAAAAACAGCGGGGAAAATCCAAATGGATTTTCCCCGCTGTTTTTATCCAGACAGTCAAAGGAGTCCAGCCCCATACGGCTGGACTTCTTTGGCAGGCTGTTCCTTTTCCTTTTATTGAAACCAAATATCAGGCACCCAGTTCCTGCACCAAACGCTCGGCAATGGCGTCCAGGAAGCCGAAGGTATCCACCTGGGTTTTCTCCGTCAGCTCGGAAAGCGCCGCCAGGTCCTTGGTCATGACGCCGCTCTCGATAGTCCCTACCGTGGCGCGCTCCAGCGCATCGGCGAAAGCGGCCAGATCCTCCAGTCCATCCAGCTCGGCTCGTTTGCGCAGAGCGCCGGACCAGGCAAAAATGGTGGCTACCGCATTGGTGGAAGTGGCCTCCCCCTTTAAATGGCGGTAATAGTGCCGGGTTACCGTGCCGTGGGCGGCCTCGTATTCATACTTGCCGTCCGGGGATACCAGCACGCTGGTCATCATCGCCAGAGAGCCGAAGGCGGTGGCCACCATGTCGCTCATCACGTCGCCGTCATAATTTTTGCAGGCCCAGATGAAGCCGCCCTCCGACCGGATAACCCGAGCCACGGCGTCGTCGATCAGCGTATAGAAATAGGTGATCCCCGCTTTCTCAAACTTCTCCTTGTACTCCTTTTCAAAAAGCTGCGCAAAGATATCCTTGAAGCGGTGATCATAGATTTTGGAGATGGTATCCTTGGTGGAAAACCACAGATCCTGCTTCACATCCAACGCATACTGAAAGCAGGAACGGGCAAAGCTCTCGATGGAACCATCGGTATTGTGCATCCCCATCACCACGCCGGAGCCCTGAAAATCATGGATCGGGCGGCGGGTTTCGCTGCCGTCGGCGGCGGTGACCACCAATTCCGCCTTGGCCGGACCATCCACATACAATTCCGTATTCTTATAAATATCGCCGTAGGCGTGACGGGCGATAGTGATGGGCTTCTTCCAGGAAGAGACGATGGGAGACACACCCTTCACCAAGACCGGAGCGCGAAAGACGGTGCCGTCCAGCTGCGCACGGATGGTGCCGTTGGGACTCTTCCACATCTGTTTCAGATGATATTCCTCCACCCGTTGAGCATTGGGGGTAATGGTGGCGCATTTCACCCCCACGCCCAGCGCCTTGATGGCGTTGGCCGCGTCCACGGTCACTTGATCATTCGTCTCATCCCGGTGAGGCAGCCCCAGATCATAGTAATCGGTTTTCAGATTCACGAAGGGCAGCAGCAGCTTGTCCTTGATAGCCTGCCAGATCACGCGGGTCATTTCGTCTCCGTCCATCTCCACAAGAGGCGTACGCATTTCGATTTTTTTCCAATTCATTGGTCCTCACCAAGCCTTCCCGCGCCGCCCTCCGGGGGCGCTTATATACCGGCCGCATCCCAGCCGAATTTGTTGCTTTATTCATACCGCTGCAGTCCCGCCGGGCCGCCTGAGGCAAGCGCCGGGGCACAGCTGCTGAAATGACACCGTTGGATGACAATTCCGGACTGGGCCCATTATAGCATAAAAGCGTCGCCGGATGCAAGAATTCAATCCCCGCTTTTGCCCGCATGGCGGAAATCCACCGGCGCGCCGTAAGCACCTCCGCCGAAGGGACGGATGATCAATCCGCTGACCGCCGCCGGAATTCCCATATAGCGGCGCTGAAAGGTCAGAGGGATAGAAGGACAAAGCTCCATCAGCTTTTCTTCCAGCTGATCCAGCTCTTCCCGGCCGCTTCCGCCTGTCTGCAATCGGGTGAACAGCGCGTCGTATTCTTCACTGCTGAAACGGGCCCAATTTCCTTTGGACGCGGTACTGGTATACATCCCCAGCGCCTCCATAGCCGACGTACCGGGCGCCATGGAGGAAGAGATGGCAATTTGATAATTTCCCACCGCTACCCGAGCAGTGAGTTCGGAAGCGGATAGGGGCTGCAGTTCAGCATAGACATCCAAATTTTTCTGCCAGGACTGGATCACATAAAGCGCAATTCGCTGGCTGTAGGCATCATCGGCGCACAGCACGGTGAAGCGGGGCATCGTTTTCAGTTCCTTTTCCGCCAGCCCTTCTGCCAACTTTTCAACAGCGGCAGCCCGGTTGGTGGAAAAGCCGCGGGCGTTTGCGGCAATCCGATATTTTTCGTTCCCCTCTACCACCGCGTCAGGAGCAATATAGCCGGCCGCCGGGCTATAAACCGTCCTGTCCACCTGCTCCATTATCGCATTCCATTCCAGCCCGTCCCGCAGAGCGGCACGGATTTTCGCGGAGGACAGCGCCTTTACCGAATTATTCAGCCAGAGCATCTGAATCGTATCCTCCAGTTCCACCACCCGCATGCCCGCATCCCGGGCCTCCGCCGCCTGTTCGGGAGTCAGCTCCGCAGCATCCAGCCCGCCTTCCTTCAAAGCGGCCAGGGGATCTGCCGATCCGCCGATAATATATCGCACCACAGCCGGATAAACGTCATCCTGCTCATGATACCCCTCTGCCTTCGTCAGCCGCAGCGATTGGCCGTGAGCCCAATTCTCCAAGGAGAAGGGGCCGTTGGTGAGCAGATACTCCGCTTCCAAGCCATAACGGCCGCCCGTACTTTCAAAAAATTGGCGGCTGCAAGGGAAAAAGGGCGTACCGGCCGCCTTCTCCGGAAATCCGGCATCCGCTTCCGTCAGGGTAATAACCAGGGTGCTGTCATCCACCGCCCGGACCCCCAATTCTTCTGCCGGAAGCTGACCGGCGTTGATCTCCCGGGCTCCCTGAATGCCGAACAGTCTCTCAGATAGATCGGAACCGGTTTCCGGCGATACCGCCCGCTGCATGCCAAAGACAAAATCGTCCGCCGTGACAAGCTCCCCATTGCTCCACTTGGATTTTCTGAGGTGAAAAGTATAGGTCAGCCCATCGTCAGAGACGGACCATTCCGCCGCTGCCGGCACGGCTTTCCCCTCCTCATCCAATCGGGTGAGCCCTTCGAACAGAGCGGACACCACCACCACAGAGGCGGCATCCACCGCTACCTGAGGGTCCAGCTGCCGCGGCTCCGCCGGCAAAGAAAAGCGAAAGCTTTTCCCCAGCGGCGTATCCTTTTGACAGCCGGCAAGTGAAAGGGAGAGCAGCACAAAAGTCAGCGCCAGCGCAGCGCAGCGGCGGATGATCTCAATGCCCCCCATGGCAGCATCCGCCGCAGCTTCCGGCGTGGGGGCAGGCATTTCCTTCGCCGGACAAATGCACACTGGCACTTCCGGCGGAATAATCGGTGGAACAGTCGGCAGAGCCGCAGTCCGGGCAGGCAATAGCATGGTTCTCCTTTTCTCTTATGGAAGCCAGCTGTTCAAACCGTTTGCCGCATTGACGACACAGCAATGTATAAAAGGGCATCGGAATCATCCTTTCCGTTTATGGTGATAATAAAGGGAGGCGGTCATATCCGCCTCCCTTTATTATACCAAGCTGTCCCTCTCTTGTCCACGCCGCAGGAAGAGATAATTCTGAAGAAATCATGAAATTCACAGACGATGAATCTTTCTGATGCAGGAACGACAGAGATGTCCCCCTTCAAAAGAGATCAGCTCCTCGCAGCCTCCGCAGATCCGGCAGCGCCTGTCGCCGTTCTGCAGTACGATGCGGTTTCCCTCCAATTCCATTACCACATCCGCATTTGGCTGAAGTCCCAATGCCTCCCGAATGGCTAAGGGAATCACCAGCCGCCCCATCTCATCCATTTTTTTCACAATTCTCATGCTTGTATTCTCCTTTCACAAACGGGGGATCCTCCGTCTTTCTCCTTGATTCCCGGCATGCGGTGCGCCGCCGCAATACATCCCCGATATGCTTATTCATATCCACTGACAAATATTATAAAGCACATTATAAGCATTGTAAATGATTATTTATGGTCTGTCAGTCTATAAAATTACCATTCAAACCATTGTACAATAAAAGAAGAGGTGAGCGGATGAAAATCGAGTACAAGCAGTATTACAGAAAACTGGGCCTCAATATCGCTTACTACCGGAAATCCAATGGCTATACCCAAGAGGTTTTAGCGGAAAAAATCGGGATTGATCAGACCCATATGAGCAAAATTGAGGTCGCCAGCGTGGGGGTTTCCCTCGACGTTTTGTTCGCTATCGCCCAGGCGCTCCACGTAGCGCCTCACAAGCTTCTGGAATTCCGGGAGTGAATTTTTCCTCAATGAACGCAAAAAAATCCGCGGCTAGAGCAGAAAACTGCTTTGGCCGCGGATTTTTATATGATCATTTCCGCCGCTTCCTCCAGGCGGCGAATGGCGAAGAGTAGGTGTTTCGGTTTGACTTCAGAATTGCTGCGTTCTTTCCTCCATCAGCAACAACTCCATCTCATCCAGTTCCCTCTCGCGTTTGATGTCGTCCACAATATCCTGCACCTGATGCGGATCGATTCTGAACAGCTTCTCGATAACGCGATCCAGCGTGTGTTTATCCGAATAGTTATCGAGAAAATCGGCCATGCTGATCTGCTTGGTTTTCCGGTCCCGAACCGAAACAAACACGCCAAAGTTGGGGATCATCTTGCTGTTCTCCAACTTATACCCTTTCACCTTTTTGACAGTCACTTTTTCCGCAGGCCGTTTTTTGCTGAAGAATCGCATGATTTGTACACTCCTACTCTTCAAAAATCTATTTACCTATTGATTACAAATAGTATAAAAGGAATACGGGGAAAGCACAATACCACTTTAGTTGTTTACACTGTCTACATACTGCCCTCTGGGCAGCGTTTCAGTCGCCATAGCTGTATACTGATCACCCAGGCAGTATCGGATAAGTTCGCTGCGGGATTGGACATGAAGCTTTTTATACATATTGGATACGAACCGCTTCACCGTGCCCTCGGAAACGTGCAGCTGAAGTGCGATGACTTTATTGGGCTGTCCGGCAACAATGTATCCCAGCACCTCTTCTTCCCGCTTTGTCAGCCGTGCCGCCCTTATGCCGGCCAACTGCATCGATTGGGTGGTGTTCACACAGGTGATAAAGAGCTTCTCCACCCGATCTTCATAAAGAATGGGCATGATACAAAGATCGTAGTACAAGGCGCATTCGTCATTCACCGGCAACTTAATCTGCAGCTGCAGCCTTTTCTTCTCCCTTTGAATCTGCCGCAAGATCAGTTCGTTCCGTCCCTCCCCGCGATACCGGCGCAAAAATGTCAGAAAGGTGTGAAAGGGCGGGTTGGCCCGCAGAATTGATGATGACAGGTCCTCTTCCAGACGTATCAGCCCCACACCGTTAACCGTAGACTGAAAATAGCACTCATACTCATAAAGAAGCTCATCTTTTTTACGCCTGTCCAAAATCGTTTCGGTCACATTCTGAATGAAAACAAGCAGTTCGGAAGCATCCCGTGTGTACAAAGGACGTAGGGTGACATGGTAGAAACGTTCGTTTCCGTCTGCCTGCCAGTGATAGGTACCCTCTACGGAATGCCGCAGTTCCAAGCATTCCCGCAGCAATTCCCGAGAAAAACGCCGCATATCCGGTGACATCAGCTCCTCCAAATTGATTTTCTGCAGATCGGCCAGCGGATGCTTCACCCAACTGAGGAACAGACTGTTGGCATACAAAAGCCGCAATCCGCCTTCATCCTGGAGTTGAATTCCCATAATCGCATCGCTGGCGCCCTCCAGGAACGCCTGATAAGGGATCTCCTCCACCGGCCGCGACGAACAGATCGGCTCTTCCATCCCCGCGGATACGTCCACCATACTGGAGGAAAAACGCACCAAACGCCGGCTTCTATCAGGAATTGCCTCCGCTACAACCAACCACCATCGGAACCCCTCTCGGTCCTCATGCCGCTGCAGAAACTTCAATGCTCTTTTTTCCTCTAAAGCCCGCCGGATGGTTCGACAGACACGCTCGGCAAATGCCGGATCGAACAAACGCCGGATATCCCGTCCCAGACTTTCCGGATACGGAATCCCCAAAAGCCGACAGTTAAGCTCATTAGCTTTACAAAGATAGGTTCTGCCGTCTCCTTTCTTTTCAAAAACCGCGACGCCCTCATCCTGTAAATATCTGGATATAACGTTGTTCATTGCGCCAACAACTCCTTTCGGGAAATTGGGCTCCGTGCAAAACCAATTTAGTAAAACATGGTAGTAACTACCAATATTTTCCTAACTCAAGGTCGAAGTAGATTATAGCATATTTGTCCCAAAATTCAATGGCTAATTTTCGGTGATATAAGCAATTCAACACGAATAATGCATAATTGAGGAGGAAACCCACGCTTTTATTCATCACCATTAATTGGAACTCTTGAAGTTTTTGTAAATAATGTGAATACATGCCACACTTTTCGATCCACTTGTTGTTATTATCATAAAATTTCTATACAATTTCTCTATATACAGTGGATGTAATACAGAACAATCAATTATGTACAAATATCATCGTAAAATCTCTATTAAAATACTATAATTTGATAATAAGCAATCATATACTACTATATATTGATATTTCTTTCCTTATTTTTTTAAGATAATAACGGTTGACAATTGCCAACCGCCTCATTATAATGTTAGTAACCTAACAGTAAGGAGGCGAACAAGTTGTTTCCCAAAGAACATTTGGGGTTTGATATCCGAACCCTGTCCTTACTCATCAAACGTTTTATTGACGATAACGGTAACAAACAGTATGTGGATAATCTAACGGGTATGCACGGCTGGGTCATCGGTTATCTGTATGAAAACCGGGATCGTGACATCTATCAACGGGATCTGGAGTCCCAATTTTCCATCCGCCGCTCTACCGCCACCGGTATCCTGCAGCTGATGGAAAAAAACGATTTGATTCATCGGGTTCCGGTGGAGTCCGACGCCCGGCTGAAAAAGTTGGTGTTGACAGAAAAGGCACTGGATCTCCACAAGATGGTGGAAGCCGATCGGGAACGGACGGAAGAAAAGCTGATCCAAGGCATTGACAAAGAGGAACTGGAGGTTTTTCGGCGTGTTCTTAAAAAAATGATCCAGAATATGGAATAGCCGCGCAGCAGCAAATCATCCTCAAAAAATTGACACGTAAGGTTTTATTCCCTGCCGGGATAAAATCAGAAAGGAGTCCATATGATCCGACGCTTAGCCCGCAGCATCCGTGAATACAAGAAGGCTTCCATTCTCACACCCATCTTTGTCTCAATGGAAGTGGTGATGGAGGTTCTGATCCCTCTGCTGATGGCCAGTCTCATTGACGACGGCATCAATGCCGGCAACATGAACGTCATTTTAAAAATCGGCGCTGTCCTGGTGGTTTCCACCATCGTATCTCTCCTCTTCGGCGCTTTGTCTGGACGGTATGCTGCGGTCGCTTCGGCAGGGTATGCCCGCAACCTGCGCCACGATATGTTCTACGCGGTGCAGGGGTATTCCTTCTCCAACATCGATAAATTTTCCTCCGCCAGTATCGTGACCCGCCTCACCACCGACGTCACCAACGTGCAGAACGCCTATCAGATGATCATTCGGATTGCGGTGCGCTGCCCGGTGATGCTGATATTCTCTCTCTTTATGGCTTTCAGCATCAATCCCCGGCTGTCCCTGATCTTTCTGGCCGTTATTCCATTCCTGGGCCTGGGACTGTATCTCATCGCCTCCCGGGCGCATCCGATCTTTGAACGGGTTTTCCGCACCTATGATAAGCTGAACAGCGTGGTACAGGAGAATCTGCGGGGTATCCGGGTGGTGAAATCTTATGTGCGGGGAGACCATGAAAAGGAAAAATTCGGTAAGGTATCGGAAACCATCTACCGTGATTTTTCCAAGGCGGAAAAGATTCTTGCCTTTAACAGCCCGCTGATGCAGCTGGCGGTATACGCCTGTATCCTGCTGATTTCCTGGTTCGGCGCCCGCATGATCGTTTCTGAAACCATGACCACCGGCCAGCTGATGAGCCTGATTACCTACACCACCCAGATTCTGATGAGCCTGATGATGCTCTCCATGATCTTTGTCATGATCATCATCTCCCGGGCCTCCGCGGAACGGATTGTGGAGGTGCTGGAGGAAAAAAGCGATCTTCACAACGGCCCGGATCCGGTTTATGAAGTGCCTGACGGTTCGGTAGAGTTTGAAGATGTCAGCTTCCGCTATTCCAAGGAAGCGGACCGGGATTGCCTCAGCAGCATCCGGCTGTCCATTAAGGCGGGGGAAACCGTAGGGATCATCGGCGGTACGGGCAGTTCCAAAACCACACTGGTCCAGCTGATCCCCCGGCTGTATGATGTGTCTGAAGGACGGGTAACAGTGGGTGGCATCGATGTGCGGGATTACGACATCGAAACGCTGCGCAGCGAGGTGGCTATGGTACTGCAGAAAAACGTGCTTTTTTCCGGCACCATCAAAGAAAACCTCCGCTGGGGATGTGAGGATGCCTCTGATGAGGAGTTGGAGCGCGTCTGCCGCCTGGCCCAGGCGGACGGCTTTATCCGCACCTTTCCCGAAGGATATGATACCTATATCGAGCAGGGAGGAACCAATGTCTCCGGCGGCCAGAAGCAGCGGCTGTGCATCGCCCGGGCGCTGCTGAAAAAGCCAAAAATTCTGATTTTGGATGATTCCACCAGCGCGGTGGATACCCACACCGACGCCATGATCCGCAAGGCATTCCGCGAGGAGATCCCCGACACCACCAAATTCATCATCGCCCAGCGCATCTCCTCCATCCAGGATGCGGATAAGATCATTGTTATGGAAGGCGGCCATATCGACGGGATGGGAACCCACCAAGAGCTGCTGCAGACCAACCAGATATACCGGGAAGTCTATGAATCCCAGCAGAAGGGAGGCGATGACCATGACGCCGCCTAACAGAGGCCCCATGCGGGGCGCACGCATTCCCGGAGCCAAACTGGATGGAAAAACCGCCAAACGGCTGCTTTCCTATCTCGGCGGTCGTCACAAGGCCGCTTTGGGTGTGGTGCTGGTGTGTATTCTGTTCAGTGCCTTAGCCGGCGTGGCCGGTTCCCTCTTCCTGCGGATTCTGATCGACGATTACATAACCCCCCTGCTGGCTATGGAGAACCCCTCCTTTACCGGTCTGCTGCAGGCGATCCTCATCATGGCCGCCGTCTATCTGGGGGGAATCCTTTCCACCTATCTGTACAATCGCCTGATGGTGGTCATCGCCCAAGGTGTGCTCAAAGAAATCCGGGACGAGATGTTTTCCCGGATGCAGGAACTGCCCATCCGCTATTTCGACACCCACACTCACGGCGATATCATGAGTCACTACACCAACGACACCGATACCCTGCGGCAGATGATTTCTCAAAGCGTTCCCCAAATGTTTTCTTCCATTATCACCATCGTCACTGTTTTTTTCGCCATGCTGTTTTCCAATATCGTGCTGACGGTGCTGGTGCTGCTCTGCGTGACGCTGATGCTCTTTGTCTCCCGCTTTATCAGCGGCCGCAGCGGCAGCTTCTTCCTCAAACAGCAGGAAGCCCTGGGCGATGTCAACGGCTATATCGAGGAAATGGTCAACGGCCAGAAGGTGATCAAGGTTTTCTGCCACGAGGAAGCCGCGGAGGCGGACTTTGACCGCCGCAACGATGAACTATGCCAGCAGGCCACCGCCGCCAACGTTTTTGCCAATATCCTCATGCCCATCAACGCCAATCTGGGCAATCTCCAATATGTGCTGATCGCCATCATCGGCGGTGCCCTGGGCATCAGCGGCATCGGCGGCATCACCCTGGGAGCCATCGCCTCTTTTCTCCAGCTCAGCCGGAGCTTCTCACAGCCCATCAGTCAGGTATCCCAGCAGGTAAATTCGGTGGTCATGGCCCTGGCAGGCGCCAAACGCATTTTCCAGCTGATGGATGAGGAACCGGAAACAGACGACGGCTATGTGACGCTGGTCAACGCCCAGGAAGATAAAGGCGTCATCACCGAAACCGCCGAGCGCACCGGTCTGTGGGCCTGGAAGCACCCCCACAGCGACGGCACCGTCACCTATACCCCCCTGCAGGGAGAGGTTCGGTTATATGACGTGGATTTCGGCTATGAGGAAAACAAACTGGTACTCCACGACATCACTCTCTACGCCGAACCGGGACAGAAGGTGGCTTTCGTAGGAGCCACCGGCGCGGGCAAAACCACCATCACCAATCTGATCAATCGCTTCTATGATATTGCGGACGGCAAAATCCGTTATGACGGCATCAACATCAACAAAATCCGTAAAAGCGATCTCCGGCGCAGTCTAGGCATCGTCCTGCAGGACACCAACCTGTTCACCGGCACCGTGATGGAAAACATCCGCTACGGCCGGCTGGATGCCACCGACGAGGAGATATACGCGGCGGCCCGGCTGGCAGGAGCGGACGACTTTATCCGACGGCTGCCGGAGGGCTACAACACCCAGCTCGACGGAGACGGCAGCCGCCTCTCCCAAGGACAGCGGCAGCTGCTGTCCATTGCCCGGGCGGCGGTAGCCGACCCGCCGGTCATGATTCTGGATGAAGCCACCTCCAGTATCGATACCCGCACCGAAGCGATTGTCCAGCGGGGCATGGACGGGCTGATGCATGGCCGCACGGTATTCGTCATCGCCCATCGGTTGTCCACGGTACAGAACGCCGATGTGATCATGGTCCTGGAACAGGGCCGCATTATCGAGCGGGGAAGCCACGAGAAACTGATCGCTGAAAAAGGGCAGTATTATCGTCTCTACACCGGCGCTTTCGAACTGGAATAAAGGGATCCCGCTCCGGGCAGATGGCAATATATCTGCCGCGGGGCGGGATTTGTTCTGTTCTGACAAAAAGTCAGCAATGCCTTCCATTATTTAAAAGGTAAACAAAGAGGGAAAGCCGCCGGCGGCTTTCCCTCTTTGTGAACAGCTATAAGCATTTTGGTGTCAAGCTCACTCCATCGTAACCGTTTCCCGCACCTTTTCTTTTTGTGGAACCGCCGGTTCAACAGAATATTCCCCGGGTAATCTTTCCGCACGGCGCAGGAACAGTCCTTTCCAGTCCACCTTGTAAATCAGCAGGTAAAGCGGGATTTCCAAAGCCAAAGCCGCCATCACGTCGATGATGGAGTGCTGCTTGAGGAACACCGTGGACGCGCATACCAGAATGGTAAACACCAACGATGCACGCTTGAACCACTTTCTATCCCTGCACAGCCTGGATTTGCACAAACCGATGTGTACAGCCAGCTGATTGAGCACATGCAGACTGGGACAGCAGTTGGTGTTGGTATCATTAGCATATATCGTATCCCGGACCAACCGGCTGAAGATGTCGTTTTCGGTAATAATCGGCCGCAGCGGCTGCCCGTGGGGGAAAACCAGATAGATAACCTCCGTGATAAACATTCCCCAGGCCAGCAAGGCGAAGGCGCGGATAAAATCCTGCCGGTCATGCAGGCACAGCACCGTCAGCCCGCCGCCCACATAAGCGAACCAAAGCGTATAGGGGATCACAAAAATCGGTACAAAGGGAATCAATCCGTCCACCCAGCAGTACACCCAATACTTGGGCACTACATATTGTTCCAGCAGACTGAATTGCTGCCCCAGCATGGCGAAGATCAAAAACAGCCATGCATGGGAATATCTCTTCGCCAAATCCACAACCTTGCCCCGCTCAATGCGCATGGCGTTCCCTCCTTTCGCATATTTCCACAAGTCCATCTCCCACAGTATACAAAAATCGGCGGCTTTTTGCAACGACGGGAGCTGATGTTTCATGGAATCTTAAGGTTTACAAGACGGGGATTGTCCGAATATCTGACGATAGAAAAAGGATTTTAAAAGTTTATGTGGAAAAAGCGCGCAGGAGTAGCTATAATGGTAGACAGCGCATCCTCGCATATTCAGGTTTTAACAAATATTTGAGAGAGCAGGGATTATCCAATGCCGAGAAAAAGAGGCCGCCGGCTGCTGACTGCCGGAATGGCGGGTCTGACCGCGATAACGGCGGCGCTGCTGACGGGGTGCAGCCGCGATCCCGACGCTTCTGTTCGTCTGGATCCAAAAAATCCGGTAACCGTGGAGATCTGGCACTATTATAACGGTCCCCAAAAAACCGCTTTCGACGACCTTGTCTCCCAGTTCAATGAAGGACCCGGCCGGGAACAGGGCGTCGTGGTGGAGGCTTTCAGTCAGGGAAATGTCAATGAATTAATTCAAAAGGTTATCGACGCTGCCGATCAGAAGGTAGGCGCCGGTGAGATCCCCGACATCTTCGCGGCCTACGCAGACACCGCCTATCAGCTGGATCAAAAAGGACTGGTGGCTTCCCTTGAGCAATATCTGACGCAGGAAGAAATCAACGCCTATGTCACAGGATATATCACCGAGGGACGCTTGGATGTGGAAGAAAATCTGAAAATCTTCCCCATTGCCAAATCCACCGAGGTTTTCATGCTCAACAAAACCGATTGGGACAAATTCGCCGGTGAAACCGGCGCCTCGCTGGAAGATCTCTCCACCATCGAAGGCGTCACCGCCACCGCCCGCCGGTATTATGAGTGGAGCGACGGCCATGCCTTTTTTGGCCGGGACGCTGTGGCTAACTATATGATCATCGGCAGCCGTCAGCTGGGCAAGGAGATTTTTTCCGTCTCCGGCGGGCGGGTGACCATTCAGGACGACAAGGAAATCGTCCGCAAGCTTTGGGATAACCTTTACGTTCCCCATGTACAGGGCTGGTTTGCCGCCAACGGCAAATTTCGCTCCGACGACGTAAAAACCGGAGACATCATCGCTTTGGTGGGTTCCACCTCTGGCTCCGCCTATTTCCCAAATGAAGTCAACGTCAGCGATACCGAAAGCTATCCCATCGAATCGCTGGTGATGGCTGCTCCTTGCTTTAAGAATGGAGAAAAGTACGCGGTGCAGCAGGGCGCCGGTATGGTGGTGACCAAGTCCGACGAGAAAACGGAATACGGCGCGGTCACCTTCCTAAAATGGTTCACCGACGCCCAGCGTAATCTGGATTTCTCCATCTCCTCGGGTTACCTGCCGGTGAAGAAGGAGGCCAATACCCAGGAGATACTGGCGCAGGCGCTGGAAAAGGAATCTGCCGCCTCGTATGCTGAGCATCTGAAAAAGACCCTGCCGGTGGCGATGGATATGGTGCGGGAATATACTATGTATACCAACAAAGCCTTTGCGGGAGGAACAGATGCCCGTAAGGTACTGGAAAACAGCATGATGGATAAGGTGAAAGAAGACCTGGCCGCGGTGGAAGAACTGGTGGCGGGAGGTATGTCCCGGAAAGAAGCCGCCGCCTCTTTTGTTACGGACGAAAACTTCGAGACGTGGTACAAAGCGTTTGATAAAGCGCTGCGGGAAGCGGCAAAGTAGCAACTGTCGACAAACTGCAGGGAGAATCTCAAACCGGGGAGGTGATGAAGCCATGGCGCACAGCAAAAAAAAGCCGGCCAGCCGGTCGATTCTTATCCAAATCTTGATCCCCATGGCGCTGGTTATGCTGGTGCAGTCCAGCCTCTTCACCGTTACCCTGCTGTTCGGCGGAACCGTGGAACAGCTACGCACCAACGCCTTCGATATTCTCACCGAACGGGTGAACAACAGAAAAAATTATCTGCAAAATGAAATGATTCAGCGTTGGTCCAATATGGGAGAAGCGGTGGACAGCTTTCAGACGAAGATTCAGACTTTGCTGGATGATGCCGACGCTTCACCAGAGCATCTGACGGTTTCCAGCAGTCTGTCTGTAACCGTGCTGGAAAAATTATCGGAGGATATGATCCTTCTGCTGCGCCGGAACGGTGTAACCGGAGTATTTGTGGTGCTGGAGGGGGATGGGTCCGCCGACAAAACCGGGCTTTACCTACGGGATATGGACCCCAAAAGCAGTCCCGCCGACAATTCTGACCTGCTGGTGGAACGAGGTCCCTCCTCCCTGGTGCGCAGGCTTGGCTTTGCTACGGATATCTTCTGGCAGCCTCGTTTTCTCTTCGATGATACCGGCGATATTACCGATTTTGATTTTTATCAGAAGCCCTTCCAGGCGGCGAAAAACTACCGCGGCGTGGAGAATACCGATCTCGGCTATTGGAGCCCTTCCTTCCGCATGGACAAAAATGATGTGGATATCATTACCTATTCCGTCCCCCTGCTTGGAGAAGACGGTCTGCCCTACGGTGTGGCCGGTGTGGAGCTCACCACTGATTATCTGCGCACCCTGATGTCCTCCGACGAATTGTTGGGCAGCGGAAAAGGCGCATATTTACTGGCCGTCTCTCAAGAAGAGGGCAATACCTTCGCCAATGTTGTTTCCAGCGGCTCCGTCTTCAAACAGATTTTCGGTGAACAGCAGCAAACGGATTTTGAGAATGAGCCCGCCTATGGCAGCATCTATTCGGCGGAGAAAAACGACCGGGTCACCGAATCCGCATATGGCTGTGTGTCCTACCTTCAGCTTTATAATTCCCATACGCCCTTTGAAAGCGACCGTTGGGCTGTCATCGGCGTGGTACGGGATCAAGATCTTCTGGGCTTCTACCATCGGGTACAAACCACCATTCTGATGGCGGCTCTAGCCTCCCTGCTGATCGGCATAGTGGGCGTGTGCATTGTCGTGCGCTTCCTGACCCGCCCCATCACATCCGTGGTGAAAAGCCTGAAGGCCAGCGATCCGGATCAGCCGGTTCGGCTGAATAAGGTTTCCATTACAGAAATCGACCAGATGACCGACGCAGTGGAACAGCTGAGCGTCCGGGTAACGGAATCGGCGGCGCGGCTGTCCAAAATTATTGAACTGGCCGGGCTGTCCATCGTAGCCTTTGAATATGATAAACTCGTCGGCCGTTTCTACAGGACCGGGGATATTTCCCGGCTGCTGGGCCCTGAATTCACCCCGGCCACCGATGCGGTGGAAGATTTCCGCACCGCTATGGAATCATTGGAAAGCCGCTGCCTGGAGAGCGTACAGGAGAATGGCGGCGTACACATCTACCACTTGACTGCCGACGAAACACAGAAATGGGTGCGGATGAAGCTTTTGGAAGGAGAGGAACGGATCATCGGCGTACTCTCCGACGTCACCCAGGAGATACAGGAAAAACGCAAGATTGAATATGAACGGGATTACGATCTGCTCACCAGTCTGCTCAACCGCCGGGCATTTTACAATTGGATGGGCCAGCTGTTCCAGCATCCGGAAAAGCTGGGCGTGGCCGCTTTGATTATGCTGGACCTGGATAATCTGAAATATATCAACGATAATTACGGCCATGACCAGGGAGACGAATATATTCGCTGCACGGCAGATGTCATTCGCCGGCACACGCCTTCCGACGCTGTGCTGTCCAGGATGTCGGGGGACGAATTTTACGTATTCCTACACGGGTATTCCTCTCAAACTGAAGTGCGCTGTATCATTGACGAATTGCATGACGGCATGACCCACACCCTGTTCCCCCTGCCGGACAACCCCTCCTTCAAGGTGCGGGCTTCCGCCGGCGTCGCTTGGTATCCGCAGGATTCCACCGTTTATGAGCAGCTGCTGAAATACGCAGATTTCGCCATGTATAAGGTTAAAAACACAGTCAAAGGCGAATTCAATGAGTTCGATAAGGAAAGCTATAACCGGGATGCCTATCTGCTCCACAGCAAAGAGGATTTGAACCGCCTGCTGGATGGCGGGCTGGTGGATTATTATTTCCAGCCTATCGTGGATGCCCATACCGGCAATGTTTTCGGCTACGAAGCGCTGATGCGCTCCCGGCTGGACTCTCTGCCTTCGCCGGACATCATTCTGAATCTGGCCCGTTCCCAATCCAAGCTGTACCAAATCGAGCGGATGACCTGGTTCCGGGCCCTAGAGGATTTCAGCCGCTGTGATCTCCCCGATAACTGCCGGCTGTTCGTCAATTCCATCTCCAACCAAATCCTCACTCCGGAGGATGTGGCCGCCTTCGAAGAGGAAAACCGCGGATATCTCAGCCGGCTGGTGGTTGAACTGACGGAGGAGGAAAAACCGGACGAGGAAATGGCCCGCCGCAAAAAGGGAATCAGCCGCCGCTGGGGGGCCCAGATTGCTTTGGACGACTATGGCACCGGTTACAACGGTGAAACCACCCTGCTGTCGCTGGAGCCGGATTATCTTAAAATCGACATGTCCATCGTGCGGAACATCGACCGTGATGCCAACCGTCAGATGATTCTGCGAAACATCGTGTATTATGCCCGCAGCCGCGAAATCCAGCTCATCGCCGAAGGGGTGGAAACCCGGGATGAAATGGAATATCTTATCCGCAGCGGCATCCATTATCTCCAGGGATATTATATCGGCTTGCCCAGTCCCATACCTGGCGCGCCCAAAAGCATCGTTCTGGAAGAAATCCGGCGGTTGGCGGAAGCCCAAACCAATTGATCGCGGTATAAAACCCCGGGGCTGCTCACAAATGAGCAGCCCCGGGGTTTATGTATCTATTATCCTAACTAAGAATCAGCCGCACTTGGAATACCCGCAGTTGCGGCACATAACGCAGCCGCCCTCATGTTCCACCTTGGCCCCGCATTCCGGACATTCCCGAATATGGGCGGCCACGGCGGGCACCGGCTTGTCCGCCGCAGTTGCGGCCGGCTCCGCCGGAGCCACATGAATGCCGGCCGCCTTAAACTCCTTGGAAGCCACCACCTTCTGAATAACCCGGGCGATAGCGTCCGGACAGGAGGTGCACTTCATCCCTGGCTGGCGGATGGTGGAGGGACAGCGGATACCTCTGAGCTGACCGACAATAGTGTTTACATCCAGGCCGGAGCGCAGGGCGATGGATACCAGCCGGGAGGTGGCCTCCGACTGGGAGGGACATCCTCCCGCCTTGCCGGTGTTGGTGAACACCTCGCAGATGCCGTTTTCATCATAATTCACCGTGATATACAGATTGCCGCAGCCGATGGCCACCTTTTCCGTCAGGCCCTGGGTTACATCTGGACGAGGACGGGGGGTGATGACGAAAGGCTTTGCCGGCGGCGTCTCGATCACCGGCGCGGCGTCCTCTGCCGGCGCTTCCATCTTTTCAGCATGCTCTTCCTTCTTCGCCAGATTCAACACCTGGATTTCCCGGCTGCCGTCCCGATAGATGGTGACGCCCTTACAGCCCAGGCGATAGGACAGCATATACACTTCTGCCACCTCTTCCTTGGTGGCGCTGTTGGGGAAATTGACGGTTTTGGACACCGCATTGTCGGTATGGGCTTGGAAAGCCGCCTGCATCTTGGTGTGATACAGCGGAGAAATATCATGGGCGGAGACGAACACCCGGCGGATATCTTCGGGAATCTCCTCGATATGGGCGATGGTGCCCTCCTCCGCGATACGCCGCATCAGCGCATCGGAATACAACCCGCGCTCGGTGAGTTTTTCCTTCAGCACCGGACTGACCTCCAGCATTTCGGTGCGGTCCATGACGCTGCGGATATAAACATAAGCGAATACCGGCTCCACACCGGAGGAAACCCCCGCGATGATGGACAGGGTGCCGGTGGGGGCGATGGTGGTGACGGTGGCGTTGCGCAGGGGCTCCCCATCCTTATAAATGCTCTCATCAAAAAGCGGGAAAGCGCCCCGTTCCTTGGCCAGCCGAGCGCTGACGCTGCGGCCGGTGGTGGTGATGAAGCCCATCAGCTTATCCGCCAGCTTCACCGCTTCGTCGGAATTATAGGGAATGCCTAGGTACAGCAGCATATCCGCCCAACCCATAATGCCCAGGCCGATTTTTCTGGTTTGCTTGGTGGTGAAATCAATCTGGGGCAGCGGGTACTGATTGGCATCGATCACATTATCCAGGAAATGAACCGCTTTGCCGATGGTATCCGCCAGCTTATTCCAATTGATGGAATAACGGCCGTCTGGTCCCTTTTCTATCATTTTCACCAGATTGATGGAGCCCAGGTTGCAGCTCTCATAGGGCAGCAGAGGCTGCTCGCCGCAGGGGTTGGTGGATTCGATCTCCCCCTGGGCGGGAACCACATTGTCCCGATTCAGCCGATCCAGGAAGATGATGCCGGGCTCGCCGTTGCGCCAGGCAGCATAGACGATTTTGTCAAAAACCTCCTTGGCGTTGAGCTGCCCCACCGCTTTCTTGGTACTGGGCTCGATAAGGTCATACATCTCCCCTTTTTCCACCGCCTTCATAAAGGCCTCGGTGATGCCGACGGAAATGTTGAAGTTGGTGATATCGGCGTTATCCGCCTTGCAGTTGATAAAACTGAGAATGTCCGGATGATCCACCCGAAGGATGCCCATGTTGGCGCCCCGGCGGGTTCCCCCCTGCTTGACCGCCTCGGTAGCCATGTTGAACACCCGCATGAAGCTGATGGGCCCGCTGGCCACGCCGCCGGTGGAGTTCACCGTGCTGCCCGCAGCCCGCAGCCGGGAGAAGGAAAAACCCGTTCCGCCGCCGGATTTGTGAATCAGCGCCGCCTGCTTGATGGCCTCAAAAATATCCTCCATACTGTCCGCCACCGGCAGCACAAAACAAGCCGACAGCTGCCCCAGAGGCCGCCCGGCATTCATCAGGGTGGGGGAATTGGGCAGGAACTCCAAAGCGGTCATCATTTGATAGAATTCCTCTTCCAGCGCCTTCACGTCGGCATCAGGATTGTAGTTCAGATCCGAGACCGCGATGGCCTTTGCTACCCGTCGGAACAGCCCCTCCACGGTTTCGGTAGGCTTCCCCTCACCATCCTTGGCAAGATATCGGCGTTCCAGCACGGTACGGGCATTCTGGCTGATTTCCATGATTTCAAATCCTTTCTTTGAACAAAGTCGTTCCTCTGCCACGGGCTCCAGCGAAAACCCATGCAGTAAATTGGAATATATTGGTGTTTTTTTGACGGTCGATACTACATATTGTATTACTGCCATCTGACGGTGTCAATATGATTTGTTCACAAAATGTGATGGAATTTTCCAGCATTCCGCGGTATGATAAAAAATAAAAAGAATGGGAGGGTGCGTCATGTCGCTGAGCTACGCCTGCCTGCAGCTGGGACCGGAGGAACCGGTGGAAGCCGCACGGGAACGGATTATCTATGCGGTTACGGCGGAGATGGAGCGGCAGGGCCTGATCCCTTGTGAAAAGGCCAGTGCGGAACGGACAGTGGCTTTTGTCCGCCGGGAGAAAGGGACCCTTGTTTACGACGACTGCGCCGACCGGCTGGATCTTGTGGCGCTGGATGGATTGGGCAAAAGCCTGACCGGCCATCTTCGCTCTCAGGCAGTGGGAATAATGTGCGCCGACGGCGGTGTGATGCTGCGTCTGTATGTGGACGGACGTCTGCGGGATGCCTATATCTCCGCGCCGGGCGGATTCGGGCGCCGGCGTTCCTTTTGGTGGTTTTCTTGCCACGGCCACGCCCTGCGCTGGCGGGAACAGCTGACCGAGGGATATTCAGTCAAAGAACTGGCCGACGCCTTTGCCCGGGGGGAACAGGGCGGACGGGCGGTATTCTCGGAAATGCGGCTGATGCTGGGGCTGGACGACGCGGCGGATTTCGGTTTTTCCTCCTTAGAGGATGCCAAGCTGCAAGGCGTGGTCTACCTTCACTTCCACGCTTCCAACCGGGTACGGCAGGGATTGGGGGATAAATCTCTTCAGGCGGTACGGCACGCCATATCCTGTATCGGCGCCCTTTTCCGTCGTCCTACATCGGCGCCGGACATTCATCATATCGAGAAAAACAGCGGGGAACCAAACCCGCCGGAAAATATATGATAAAGGAATGAAAAAATGAATACCACATGTTTATATCAGCTGCCGGCCCAGTCCTCCTGTCAGATGATGTCCTACGTTCTGCGTACCGCCGCCGGGCGGCTGATCGTCATGGATGGCGGCTGCCGGGCGGACGCCGATGCGCTGCTGGCCCTGCTGGAAAAGCTGGCGGGTCCGCGACCCGCGGTGGAAGCCTGGTTCCTCACCCATGCTCACGACGATCATATCGGCGCTCTGACCGAACTGCTGGAAAACAAGCGTTGCGCATTTTCCGCGGATCGTATTCTCTGCAATTTCCCCTCTCACGAGTGGCTGACATCTCATGATGCGGGAGGCCATGCGCTTCAGTGCCTTCCCAATCTGGTGCAGATAGCCGGAAGCCGCATATCCCGGGTGGCTGCAGACGATCGCTTTGTCATAGATGATATGACCTTTCAGGTACTCCGGGTACCTGATCTGCAAATCACGGCCAACGCCGTCAATAACAGCAGCGTGGTGTTTCGTCTGACGGTGGACAAGGGACGGTCGGTGCTGTTTACCGGCGACTTGGGAGAGGAGGCCGGAGATACTTTACTGAAAGCTCTGCCGCCAGAGGATATCCGGGCGGATGTGGTACAGATGGCCCATCACGGCCAGTACGGAGTCAACAAAGCCTTTTATGCGGCTGTCGCCCCTCGCGTCTGCCTGTGGCCCACACCCAATTGGCTGTGGGAAAACGACAGCGGCGGCGGTAGAAACAGCGGTCCGTGGCAAACGCTGGAGACCCGGCGCTGGGTAGAAGAACTGGGCATTTCCGAACATTTGATTTCCAAGGATGGACTGGGCGTTCTGCCCCTTCGGAATCTATAATTGGATCGCGACAGCGAATCATACATAGGAGCTGATTCACCATGGATATACAAGTGCTGATGGATATCTGTCTGGAGGAGGGCGCGGCCCGGGCGGCGGTAATCGAGGTAGCGCAAATTCCCTTTGACAAAGGGCTGCGGGCCTACTGCGCCGCCAACGCCTGCGGCAGCTACGGCAAAAACTGGGCCTGTCCGCCGGGGGTGGGCGAACCGGACGAGGTCATCGCCCGTGCGCGGCAATATCGATACGCCTTGGTCTTCCAAGCGGTGGGACAGATGGAGGATTCCTTTGATTTTGAGGGAATGGAGGCGGCCGGCCGGCGCTTTGGGGAAACGGCGGAACGCATTCGCAGCCGGGTGGCAGACCAAATACCAGGATACCTTCTTCTCACAGCGGGCGGCTGTTCCGTCTGCCCGGTCTGCGCTAAAGTGGAAGACAAGCCCTGCCGTTTTCCGGACAAGGCTATATCCTCTTTGGAGGCTTACTGCATGCAGGTGTCCCGGCTGGCGGCAGCCTGCGGCATGCCCTATCACAACGGCCCCAACACCGTCACCAACTTCGGGGCGTTTCTATTTCATTGATTTTTGAAAAGAGCTGACGGATTGTTTCAATCCGTCAGCTCTTTTATCGCCGCAGCTCTCTGCTATTCGTCCCACAGAACGATCCGCCCCTGCTCCCTGGTGCGGTTCATATCGATCAGCCGCTGATTGGAGGATCCCCGAAACCGCAGAGAAATATCCTTTTTCTCCTCCACGAACCGGCCGTCCACCAGCACATCCAGCAGCTGGAGGATGCCATCCGTCGCCTCACATCGGGGATGGCTGCCTTCCTGACGCAGCTCCTCCAGGGTAAAGCCGGAAAACGCCCAAATGGTTTTACCGGGATATTCTTCCCGCATCCGCTGCAGAAAAGGCAGCAGCGCCCGCTGATTGGACGGTTCAAAAGGCTCTCCCCCCAGCACCGTCAGCCCGTTGATATACGCAGGCTCCAGCAGATGCAGCAGGGTTTCCTCCGTCTCCGGCGTAAAGGGCTGGCCGTATGCAAAATCCCAGGTCTGCGGCTGAAAACAATGGGGACAGCGGTTGGTGCAGCCGGACACAAACAGGGAGACCCGCACCCCGATTCCATTGGCGATGTCGCAGTTTTTTATTTCACCGTAATGCATAAAGGAGCCTCCCTTAGATCATCAAAGATGCATGACCCGTTCCTTGATTTCCTGGGTGCGCCCCTGATTCCAGAACTGGGTACCGATGTAACCGCAGGTGCGGCGGGCGACGTTCATGGTGTTCTGATCCTGGTTGCCGCATTGGGGGCAGGTCCACACCAGCTTGCCGTCCTCCTCCCGAATCTCGATCTCGCCGTCCCAGCCGCAAAGCTGGCAGTAGTCGCTTTTGGTGTTCAGCTCGGCATACATGATGTTGTCGTAGATAAAGCGGATGATCTGCAGCACCGCCTCCAGATTGTGCTGCATATTGGGCACCTCCACATAGCTGATGGCGCCGCCGGTGGACAGGGCCTGGAACTGGGCCTCAAAGCGCAGCTTCTCGAAGGCGTCGATTTCCTCGGTGACATGGACATGATAGCTGTTGGTGATATATCCCTTGTCGGTGACCCCTTCGATGACCCCAAAGCGCCGCTGGAGGCATTTGGCGAATTTATAGGTAGTGGATTCCAGAGGAGTGCCGTAAATACCGAAACCGATGGAGGTTTCCGCTTTCCAGCGGTCGCAGGCGGCATTCATATAGCGCATGATCTCCAGCGCAAAGGGGGTGGCGGAGGGATCGGTATGGGATTTTCCCGTCATATAGCGAACGCATTCGCACAGTCCCGCATACCCCAGAGAGATGGTGGAATACCCGCCCACCAGCAGCTTGTCGATGGGTTCCCCCTTCTTCAGCCGGGCACAGGCGCCGTACTGCCACAGGATGGGGGCGGCATCGGACAGGGTTCCCCTCAGCCGCTCATGGCGGCACATCAGCGCCCGGTAGCACAGCTCCAGCCGCTCGTCAAATATCTTCCAGAATTTCTCCCGGTCTCCCTCGGAGGAGAGCGCGATATCCACCAGGTTCAGGGTGACCACACCCTGGTTGAAACGGCCGTAAAACTTGTAATTCCCGTTTTCATCCTTCCAGGGGGACAGGGCGCTGCGGCAGCCCATGACAGGGAAGCAGTTGCCCTCCTTGAGTTCCTTCATCTTCTTTTCGGATATGTAATCAGGCACCAGACGCTTAGCGGTACACTTGGCAGCGATGCGGGTCAGATAATAGTAGGGGGCATCCTCCCGGATATTATCTTCTTCCAGCACATAGATCAGCTTGGGGAAAGCGGGGGTAACCCACACGCCCTGCTCATTTTTCACCCCTTGATACCGCTGTTCCAGCACCTCTTCGATGATGACGGCCAAATCCCGCTTTTCCTGCTCGTTTTTGGCCTCATTCAAATACATGAATACCGTCACAAAGGGGGCTTGTCCATTGGTAGTGAGAAGTGTCACCACCTGATACTGAATGGTCTGGACGCCCCGGCGGATTTCATCGCGCAGCCGCTCTTCCACCATGGCGCCGACCTTTTCCTCCGACACCTGAGCGCCGATTATATCGATTTCCCGCTGCACATCCCGGCGGATCTTTTTCCGGCTGACCTGCACGAAGGGAGCCAGGTGGGCCAGGGAAATCGACTGGCCGCCATACTGGTTGGAGGCCACCTGAGCGATGATCTGGGTGGCGATGTTGCAGGCGGTGGAAAAGCTGTGGGGCCGTTCGATCAGCGTTCCGGTAATCACCGTGCCGTTCTGCAACATATCCTCCAGATTCACCAAATCACAGTTGTGCATATGCTGGGCGTAATAGTCGGTGTCATGGAAGTGGATGATTCCCTCATTGTGCGCCTCCACAATATCCTGAGGCAGCAGAATGCGGTTGGTGATATCCCGGGAAACCTCCCCCGCCATATAATCCCGCTGGGTGGAATTGACCACGGGATTTTTATTGGAATTTTCCTGCTTGGCTTCCTCATTGTTGCATTCGATCAGGCTGAGGATTTTGTCATCGGTGGTGTTGGACTGGCGAACCAGAGAACGGGTGTACCGATAGGTGATATACGCCTTCGCCACCTCAAAAGCACCGTGAGCCATGATCTGATGCTCCACCAGATCCTGCACTTCCTCCACGCTGGGGGAGCGGCCCAGCCGCTCACAGGAGAGAACCACGCTTTCCGCGATGCGCTGAATCTGCATCGGCGTCATGCGTCCCTTCTCCTCCACCGCCATGTTGGCCTTGGTGATGGCAGTGGAAATCTTCGCGATGTCGAAAGCCGCCTCCGAGCCGTTCCGCTTGATAATCTTCATCTTGTCCGCCTCTCCTATGTTGAAAAGATAATCTATATATAGTGCCGTGCGGGAGTAGATTATAGCACATGTTGTATTTAAAAGCAATCCTAATTCCGCATTTTGCCATTCTGAAAACGAAAGTTTCCTGTAAGAATCGCGACGCGGCGACAAAAAAGCCGAGGCCATACAGCCTCGGCTTGGTGTCGGCGCCTCTGCCCGTTTCTGCTTGTTAGGGCTCAAGCGGCGGCGGATCTGTCTGCTTCTCTCCGCCACCCAGCAGGTAATCATAGGAAACACCGAAAAAGTCGGCGATACCTTTCAGCTCCAGATCCGTTACATACCGTTTATTGGTTTCGATGCGGGTAATCACATTTTTATCCAAATCCAGCCCCCGACACTGCAGCGCGCAGGCCAGATCCCGCTGAGAAAGCTTCTCTCTCGCTCTCAGCTGTTTCAGCCGCCCGCTGATAATATTCCTCTCCCCCGATTCTCCCCGTGGTCTCGGCATATCGCTCCCTCCATTCCGGCAAACAGCTGCCGGCACGTTTTGCTGGCCCCTCAATAGAATCGGCTGATTTTCCGTATTCATTCCGGCAAGGTGAAGAAAACACACCTTTCCGGATATCTTTTGTTCTTAATAAATGAATCCTCAATCCTGTCTTTAAAATTCCATGGAGGCTGCCAGGGCTTTTACATTGATTTTATGCGCGGAAGACGGTATAATCGGTTGTAAAAGTGAGACAAGCTCAAAAAGTACGTTATTCTGCTTCATCCTTCCCGTTGAGGTAAAGGATGTAGTTTTTCACCTCCCGGCGCTTAAAATCCGAAAAACCTGCCAGCAGCCGTACCGTTTGATTATCCAAGGGATACGGCTGTTTATCCTCCGATAACCCTAACAGATAATCCATGCTGACGCGGAAATACTGCGCTATTTTGATTTTGACAATGTCCGGAGGTTCGCTTTTGTTTCTTTCATAAGAGGAAATCGAGTGATGGTTGACGTTCAGGATCTCGCCCAGCTGCTTTTGTGTCAGACCTGCGTCCTTGCGCAAATCATACAGCCTTTCACCCACCATACTTTTGCACCGCCGTTCCATATTAAATTTATGGACCCCTGCGTTCCTCTTTCCCTCCACAACGTCATTATAAATTTAAAAATGTTTCGCGCAGAAAAAGTAGATCAATTAATCCATAATATGTTAGAATAGTAGAGGATTATTCTAATTTCAGGAGGATACAACGTTTTCGGCAACCTGTAAAAAAGGGGTAGAAGATCATATGAAAATGATTGGTATTGTTCGCCGCGTCGACGCCCTTGGCCGCATTGTCCTTCCCAAAGCCTTCTGTAACGCCTTTGATATTCACCAGGATACCCAAGTGGAGATTCTGGCCTATGAAGAGGGGATGCTGGTTCGGAAGTACAGGCCCGGCTGCCTGATCTGCGGTACGGAGGACAATATCGTAATGGCGCAGGACAGGCCCTTCTGCAAAAGCTGTCTGCAGAAACTGCGGGATGAGGCGCCATAACGCCATAATTCCGTCAAAAAAAACTCTGCGGGCCGCCGGCACCGAATGTCCGGCGGCTTGCCGCAGAGGATTGCTGTCAGGATTCTATTTCCAACGACGATCTCAATATGAGGGGAGGGTCAAACTGCCGGTTCTGAATGCCGATGGTTTTCCTCCGCTTCAGCATAGTGCATTATATCATAATGCACTATGCTGGTAAAGCCGACGGGCTGCTTTCCGAATAAAGCTTGACGGCGGCCATGAGGCCGGGTAAAATAGGAAGCATTAAGAAGCATGAGAAATGCAGGAGGAATATCAATATGGCTGAAATCCGACCTTTTCGTGCGCTGCGGTTTACGGATGCCGCCGGACGGCTGCAGGAACTGACCTGCCCACCCTATGATATTATCAGCGAATCCCAGCGACTCTCCTATCTGAAACGCAATCCCCACAATATTATCCGGCTGGAGCTGCCCCGGGATGGAGAAGACCCGTATGCCGCCGCGGGAAATGTGCTTGGAGAATGGCTGCGGGACGGGATTTTAAGGAAGGATGATCAGCCCGCCCTGTATATCTATGAGATTGAATTCGATCTGGAGGGCCGCAGTGACATCAGCACAGCAGATAGCGGCCGCCGCAGTGTAGCGGGTCTCATCGCTCAGGTGCATCTGGAGGAGTTTTCCAAAGGCATCGTCCTGCCTCATGAAGAGACGCTGTCCAAGGCCAAAACCGACCGGCTGAATTTAATGAAGGCCACCGGCTGCAATTTCAGCGATATTTATGCCCTGTACATGGATGACGGCGGTGAAAGCGAAACGCTGGATATTCTGGCATTGGCCGCCCGTGAACAGCCCATCAGTGAACTGACCGATGAAGCGGGCCTGACCCACCGGCTGTGGGCCATCACCGACGAAGGCATCATCCAGGCCATTTGCCGTCGGTTTGCGGATACCAAACTGTACATCGCCGACGGCCACCATCGATATGAGACGGCCATCAACTACCGCAATTGGCTGCGGGAGCAGGGCGTGCCTGTTGGCGCGGATTCTGATTATGTGATGATGATGCTGGTGGAAATGAGTCATCCCGGTCTGGTAGTCTTCCCCACCCATCGTTTGGTGCGGGGCATCCCGGACTTTGATCCCGATAAGCTGCTGGCGGACTGCGCCGGATATTTTGATGTTCAGCCTGGCCTGGCGGTGGACTCTCTGGATGAATCCCTGGAGCATGCCTATCAGGAACGCCGCAAGGCTTTCGGTTTTTACACCGGTGGAGACACCTTTACCCTGCTGACCCTGCGGGATCCGTCTGTGATGAGCGAAGCGCTGCCCGGTCTTTCCGCCGCCTCGCAGGGCCTGGATGTCAATGTGCTTCACACCCTGATCCTGGAACGGCTGATGGGCATCGATAAAGCCAATATGGCCAACCAGACCAATCTCACCTATACCCGCAGCCTGCGGGAAGCGTTGGACGACGTGAACGCCGGCGCTTACCAGTGCGCCTTTATCCTCAACCCCACCCGGGTGGAGGAAATCCGGGACGTGGCTGCGGCGGGCGAAAAAATGCCGCAGAAATCCACCTATTTCTATCCCAAGCTGATCACCGGCCTGACGATGAATCAGATTCATGAACTAAACGACTAAAGCATGATTTAAAGGGGTGTGCAAAATGCAGCTGGGCATTTTTGCGCATCCCTTTTTATAACGGCTGTAACCAAGGAGGATTACCATGGAAGAATGGTCCGACCAGCTGCTTCCGGAGGGCTTTCGAAAACGGATGCTCCGGCTGCTGGGAAAGGAGGCCGAGGATGCCTTTTTGGCCTCCTATTCCGCTGCTCCTCTCCGGCGAGGACTGCGGGTCAATACCTTGAAATGCGGCATTCATCGGCTGCGGGAGCTGTTTTCCCTGCCGCTGGAACCGCTGCCCTTCTCCACCGCCGGCTTTTTTCTGCCTACGGAGCATCGTGCCGGCGCTGATCCTCTTCATCACGCAGGGGCCTATTATATGCAGGAGCCTTCCGCCATGTCCGCCGTGACCGTGCTGGCCCCCCGGCCGGGAGAACGGGTACTGGATCTCTGCGCCGCACCCGGCGGAAAATCCACCCAGATCGCCGCCGCGCTGGATGGCCGCGGCCTGCTCTGGTCCAACGAATACGTCCGCTGCCGCGCCGCTGTTCTGCAGCAGAACCTGGAACGCTGCGGCGTACGCAATGCCGTGGTCTCCTCCTCCGCCGTCGAACCTCTGTGCCGCCGGCTGACCGGTTTTTTCGACGCGGTATTGGTAGACGCTCCCTGCTCCGGCGAGGGGATGTTCCGCAAGGAACCGGCTGCTCTGACGCATTGGAGCGAAGACAACATCCGTTTGTGCGCTGCCAGACAACGGGAAATCCTGGCCGGGGCCGCGGCCGCGGTCCGTCCCGGCGGCAGGCTGCTCTTCTCCACCTGCACTTTTGCGCCGGAAGAAAACGAGGGCAGCGTCGTCTGGTTTCTGCGGCGGTTCCCTTCCTTTCAGCTAGGGGATTTATCGGACTGCGGCTTCGGGCGGCCTGGATGCGATTGGAGTGCAGTGAAAGGCTTTTTGCCGCTGGAAGAGCAGGCGGACCCGACGGTTTCTCTGCAGCGCTGCCGCCGAATTTTTCCAGCCGACGGCGGGGAGGGACATTTCCTCGCCTTGTTTCGGCGTGAAGGGTGCAGCGAACCCATCGATCTCTCCTTTTCGCAAAAGCATGATTCCTACGCTGAAGATTTTCGCCGTCTATATGATGACTGCTTTCTTTCCCCGATGCAAGGCGAGGCTCGAACCTACGGCCGCACGGTGCGTCTGCTGCCTGCCGGTATTCCCCAGGGAATCCAAGGGCTGCTGTCCGCCGGGATTCCGGCTGCGGATGTCTGCAAAAACCGGCTGGAGCCCTGCCACGGTCTTTTTATGGCCTCTCATTCTGCGGATTGCCGTCGTGTGGTGGACCTGCCGCTGACCGACGACCGGTTGAAACGCTTTTTGCGAGGGGAAGAGCTCTCCGTACCGGGAAACCCGGACGGCTGGACAGCGGTGTCCGCAGAAGGAATCGTCACCGGCTTCGGCAAGGTCTCCGGCGGCGTGCTGAAAAACCGCTATCCCAAAGGACTGCGGCTGCTGGGAGTGTGATCGTTAGGATCCCGGGTCCCTTCATTTCAAAACCTGAACACAAGAACCCCTGCCTAATTAGGCAGGGGTTCTTGTGTTGTGGGAAAAGAAAGCCTTTTGTGGGAAGGCTGGATACGGTTTATCCGTATCATTACTATATCAAACCCGTCGATGCTCTACAATCGCACGAGGCAAGTTCCGTCGGGAAAGACAAGTTTTTCGACCATCTGTGCAAACGTCCCCTTTCTTCCAGACAGCCGGAGCCAAAAAAAGAAGTATGTCCCCGGGAATAGCCGCATATATATCCTATGGCAGGTCCGGAGGGGCTAAAATATATTGCGTCCGGCAACGGCGCAGCGAAAGGAATGGCTGTTCAAATGAACCAATTTTTACCGGAGGGGGCATTGCTGGATACACCGCGCAACCAGGCGATCATCCGCTCGGCGGCAGGGCTGGCGGAAGCGGCGATGGAGGGGACCGTGCTGGAGGCCCGGGCGGTTTTATGCGACGCGGAACATAATCTGCATGTGGAAATGCCCTGTATGGAGGGCATTATTCCTTATTTTGACGGCGCCATCGGCATAGCAGAGGGCACCACCCGGGATATCGCGCTGATCTCCCGGGTCAGCAAGCCGGTATGCTTCACCGTCAATGGATTTGAGCATCTGCCTGACGGACGGCGGCGGGCAGTGCTGTCCCGCAGGGACGCCCAGGAACGCTGCCGGGATCTTTACATCTCCCGGCTGCGCCGGGGAGATATCATCCCCGCCCGTATCACCCGGCTGGAAACCTTCGGCGCCTTCTGCGATATCGGCTGCGGCCTTCCCGCCCTGATGCCCATCGCCAGCATTTCCGTCAGCCGAATCTCCCATCCCTCAGACCGTTTCCTGCCCGGCGACGACATTTTCGGCGTTGTATCCTCAATGGATAATGGCCGTATTTGTCTCTCTCAGCGGGAACTGCTGGGAACATGGGAAGAAAACGCCGCCCTGTTCTCCCAGGGAGAAACCGTGGCGGGGGTGGTGCGCTCGGTGGAGGAATACGGTGTTTTTGTGGAACTGACACCCAATCTGGCCGGACTGGCGGAGCCACGGGAGGGCGCCCGTCCCGGGCAACGGGCCGGCGTGTATATCAAAAGTATTCTACCGGAAAAGATGAAGCTGAAACTGATTCTGATCGATACACAGGATGAGATCTGTACGCCGGCGCCCCTGCGGTATTTCCGTACAGACGGTCACATCGACCGGTGGGTTTATTCTCCGGCAGAATGTGATAAATGTATTGAATCCCGGTTTGACTGACAGACGCTGCTTCGCTGCCCGGATAGATTTTGCGTTTGTTCAACAGGTATGAAGGAAGCAGCAGGGGGCACGTGATTTCTCACGTGCCCCCTGCTGTTGTGTTCATTTTCACACAGGAAATTACCGGGTCCCGGATTGGTTGCTGTTGTCGGTAATGTTTCCGGTCATATCGCCCAGTCCGCCGGTGGCCTCAGGGTTCGACAAATTGTCGCTGATTCCCGGCATGGTTCCCATGCCTTCCGTTTTCGAAGGCGCGGAAGAGGTTCCGGCATGAGAGGAAGGGTTCGAGTGGGTGGAACTGCCGTCCGAAGCCGTGTCCTTGCCGCCGCAGCCGGCCAGCATCATGCTCATGCCGACGGCAGCCGCCGTCAGGGTCAGAATCCATTTGCTCTTCATTCTCTATACACTCCTTTAATCATTCCATTCAGTGAAACCGTTTTCCGATTTCTAGGAAAAGCGGGAGTGCCGGCAGGGGGTTGCTACATAGCCAGCACCCCCGTATCATCCTGCAGAAGGATTAGGATCTGTTCTTCTTCACCCGTTTCAATATTCACATACACCAGCACTTGTTCCTCATCCTCGCCGATGCAGGAAAACTCATAGCAGGCAATCTCCTTCAGCCCCTCGGAAGGGATCAGGGCCAATTTACCGTCATCCTTGGGCTGCAGATGGGGACTGAGCTTTTTCTTGGCATCCGCCATGGAAACCTTGGCTTTGGGAAGCTCCCGGGCGGTATGATTCATAATATACCCCTTGGCGTCCAGAGAAACCAGCTGGCCGTTATCCATGGCGATTCCGATTTTGATCAGATCCGGATAATAGGTGACGCCGTCTTTTGAATACGCGTAGTTGATGATGAGCACACCGTTATTCAAATTATAATAGCGCATGGAAAAGTTATCCCATCCCTTTTGCGCCAACGCTTCTTCCCCTTTAACCAAAGCCTGGTCCACACTCAGCGCCGCTTCTTGAATTCCACGGGAATCGCTGTATTCCACCACATAACCACCCTGCTTGGAAATCGCCACACGGCGGTTTTCCATGGTGAACTGATAGCAGGGCAGCGTGCCGGCGCTTTCTCCCGCCCGCTCTACCGCGCTGCCGCCCAGAAATTCCCGGGCAGCCAGCTGTGCCTTGTCCTCATTGATATAATCCACACCAGCCAGCAGCTTAGGCTCCTGCTGCAGAATATGATCGGAGAATGGCCCATCGTAAATCAGAGTAGGATAATCCTCAAAGCCCTGTTCCATTTCCAGGAAGCCGTCGGTCAGGCTGGGGAAATCCATATCCCCGCCCTGCCGGTTCACCACAGTGGTCACTTCTCCCAGCTGCAGCTGGCCGGCAGCCAGGGCGCTTTCCATCATAGCCAGGCGATTGGTGAGATCAGCCGCATAATCGGCCAGCCGCTGCAGGCTGGCGGTTTCCTCCTCTGTGATGCGCCCGCCTTCCGCCACCCGTTTGGAAAGAGTGGTACAGAAGTTGCCCACTTGAGAGAGAAAACGATAGGTACCGGAAAGTTCTTCCCCATTGACCGGCAGCCGGCTCAGCGCGTTTTTCGCATATCCTGCTTCCCGTTGCAGCTTGGCCGCCAGCCCCTCCATCTGGTTAGGCGAGGTGGCGTATTTCCCTTTTTCCAGAGCGATATCCATATTGCCCAAATATTCGGTCAGCTCGCCAAGGGCCCGCTGGTAGCCATATTCAATCATCGTCCGGTTGCGGTTTGCCACCGTATAGCCGCTGATGGCGGCGGCGCTCAGCGCCACAATCAGGGCCACCGTATAGCTGATAAGGCGCACAAAAGCCCGTCTGCTCATCTTTATCATGCCATTTTCACCCATTTTCCTCACCGTATTTTTCGATGGTATAGTCTATTGCATAGTATGGCGGCGGCAGGTAAAAATATACCGGTCGATCAAGCGGCAAGGTTTTCCGCATTTTATCAAGATTGCGCGAAAAAGCAATCTGTGATATACTGGGTGCAGTCATTAAAGTCCGTTTTTATTCCCTATCGGATGTAAAAATATTTTTATATCGGTATGTTTTGCAGCAAAAGGAAGGATGGCCGCCATGATCGAATTGACCCGCACCTCAGTAATGAACATGGAAAATGCTCTGCGCGGAGCGCGCAATCCCCTGAACAGCTGGGCCCGCAGCGACAGCGCTTATGATGAAAACGGGAATTACCGGCTGGGCGAAAACGATCTGGGATTGGCGAAACGGCTCTGCCGGGCGGGAAGCGACCACCGCAAATTTCTGCGGCAGATCCTGGTATCGGTGGATATTGCCGCGCCCCTGTACTGGTGGAAAGAGTTCGACACCTATAAGGTGGGGACGGTGGCCAATTCCACCAGCACCATGCACAAAATCCATTCCCAGTCCTTTGCGGCGGAACAGTTCAGCTGCGACCGCATGTCCCCAGAAACCCGGGCGGTGCTGGATGGGCTGATTCAACATCTGGAAACACTGCGTCTCCGTTTTGTGGAAACCAAGGACAAGCAGTATTGGAACGATATGATTCAGCTGCTGCCTTCCAGCTACAATCAGCTGCGGACCTGCACCATGAACTACGAAAATCTGTTGAATATGTACCGGGCGAGGAAAAATCACAAGCTGGCGGAATGGCATGTTTTCTGCGACTGGATCGCCTCCCTGCCTTATGCAGCGGATCTGATTACCTTTGAACCGGATAGAACTCCCGCTGAAGGCTGAACCTATATTGGCTGCCAACCGATAAAAAAGATGCTGCGCCGATAACGGCACAGCATCTTTTTTCGACTCACCGGCTAAAGACACGCTGCTTTACCCGATCCATTTTATTTGTTTCCAGAGTGATCTTCCTGCGGCAGAGCGGCTTCCAGCGCCTCCCGCAGGGTATCCAGAGGGGTGAGATTCTTTTTCATCTTCACCGCAAAATAGGGCTTGGAGCCGGCGCTGATCATCACCCGTCCCTTAAGCGCAGCGGACATCTTGGCTCCCACGTTCAAGTCCAGTTTCCGTTGATAGAGCAGCAGGGTATCCTGCTGCTGCTTGACCTCGTAGATTCCCAAGGCCGCCGCCATGTTGCGCAGCAGCGCCACATCGATAAGCCCCTGCACCGCCTCCGGCGGTTCTCCAAACCGGTCGATCAGCTCGTCGTACACATCCAGAGAATCCTCGTGGGTGCGGATCTCGGCGATCCGCCGGTAGACATCCAGCCGCTGGGCGTTGGAGGCAATATAGCTGTCGGGAATATGGGCGGACACCTGCAGATCGATAAGGCATTCCGCTTCCCGCTCTCCGGCGGACTCTCCCTTTTCCTCCCCCACGGCTTCGGACAGCAGCCGCAGGTACATCTCATAGCCCACCGCTTCCATATGTCCGTGCTGCTGAGCTCCCAGAAGGTTGCCTGCGCCCCGAATTTCCATATCCCGCATGGCGATTTTGAACCCCGCGCCGAATTCAGTGAATTCCCGGATAGCCTCCAGCCGCTTCGAGGCCACGTCGGTGAGTACCTTTCCCCGGACAAAGGTGAGATAAGCGAACGCCCGGCGGGAGGAACGGCCCACCCGTCCCCGCAGCTGATGCAGCTGCGACAGGCCGTACCGGTCCGCATTTTCGATGATGAGGGTGTTGACGTTGGGAATATCCACTCCGGTTTCGATAATGGTGGTGCACACCAGAATATCCAGTTCATGCTCCAGCACCTGCCGCCAGATATCCGACAGCTGTTCTTCGGTCATTTTGCCGTGAGCAAAGCCCACCCGTGCTTCCGGAATACGCATTTGAATGCCCGCGGCGCAGCGCTCGATGCTCTCCACGCGATTGTGGAGATAATACACCTGGCCCCCCCGGCGCAGCTCCCGACGGATGGCGTCGGTGATAATACCATTGTCATGCTCCAGCACATAGGTCTGCACCGGCCGCCGGTCCTGGGGCGCTTCTTCGATCACCGACATGTCCCGAATTCCGCTCATGGCCATATTCAGCGTCCGTGGGATAGGGGTAGCGGACAGGGTGAGGACATCGATATTGGGCGCCAATTCCTTGATCCGCTCTTTCTGGGCCACACCGAACCGCTGCTCCTCATCCACGATGAAAAGGCCCAAATTGTGAAATTTCACATCCTTGGACAGCATCCGATGGGTGCCCACCAGGATATCCACCTCTCCACGGGCGGTACGGCGGAGGATTTCCTCCTGCTGCTTAAGCGTACGGAACCGGGAGAGCATTTCCACCTGGACGGGAAACCCCTCAAACCGCCGGATGATGGTATTGTAATGCTGAAAGGCCAGGATGGTGGTGGGGACCAGCAGCACGCACTGCTTGCTCTGAGAGACACATTTAAACGCCGCCCGCAGGGCCACCTCCGTTTTGCCGAAGCCTACGTCTCCGCACAGCAGCCGGTCCATGGGGATGGAACGCTCCATGTCCCCCTTGATTTCTTCGATGCAGCGCAGCTGATCTTCTGTCTCTTCATATTCGAACCGGCGTTCAAAATCGTACTGCCACTCTCCGTCCGGTTCAAAGGCGAAGCCCGGAGTACCCATCCGCTTGGCGTAGAGGGCGATCAGTTCCTTGGCGATATCCTTCACCGCCGCCCGTACCCGGGACTTGGTCTTCTGCCATTCCTGCCCGCCCAGCCGGTGAAGCTTGACCTTCACCTCATCCTTGGTGCCAATGTACTTGGAAACCAAATCCAGCTGGGTGACGGGAACGTAGAGGGTATCCCCCTTATCATACTGCAGCTTGATATAATCCTTCACCACTCCCTGGATTTCCAGCTGGTGGATACCCTGGTACAAACCGATACCATGGGCGGCGTGAACCACATAGTCTCCGATGGTCAGCTCGGAGAGACTGTGAATCTCCGCCCCTTTATCGCGTTTGGCGCGGCGGGTTTTGCGGCGGACGGAGGATACCCGGCCATGGGTAATCACCGAAAAGCCAGCGTCCGGAAAATCAAAGCCCGCGGACAGGCCTCCCCTCATCACCAGGATCCGGCCCTTCACCGGCGCTTCAGGAGCAGGCGCATACAGGGCGGGCAGTTCCTGCTTTACCAGGTCCTCCGCCAAGGTCTGCGCAGCCTTTTCCTCCGAGCCGGCCAGCACGATAGCGGCCTGTCCCCGGTGGAGAATATCCCGCAGGTCATCGGCCAGCACCTCCATGCCGCCAGACCATACCGGCAGCTGCCGGGCATTGAGGTTATACAGCGAACGGATGGCTAAATCCTGACCCGAACGAGCAAAGGCTTCCAACAGGATACAGCCTCCCCGTTCCAGCGCCAGCGCCACCCCGTCCCATTCCAGGGCGTAATCGGTGAGTCCGCGGCAGAGCTGCCCTTCTTCCAGTAGCGTCTCAATATCTTCATGGAGCTGCCAGTGGGCGGTTCGCAGCCGTTCCCTCACCTTCCCCAGCTCCGACACAAACACCAATGCTTCCCCCGCATAATCGAAAAGGGTCGCGGGCTTCTCGTAAATCAGAGGAATGTATTTATCCAGAGAGGCCGGCAGACTTCCGCCCCGAAGCCGGTCCGTATCCGCCAGCAGATTTTCCCGCTGAGCCGCCGCCCCCTTACCCCGCAGGCCGGCGGCTAATGCTGCAATTTTTTCCGCCAAAGCCGGGCCGTCGTCATACATGATCTCCGCCGCCGGGGGAATGGCGATTTCCTTGAGAGGATCGGTCCGCCGCTGGGTCAGCAGGTCGAAATAGGACAGGGTATCCACCGTGTCTCCCCATAGTTCCAGCCGCACAGGGGCAGGGCAATCGGCGGGATATACGTCCACGATACCGCCCCGCACGGCGAACTGTCCCGCGCCCTCGATTTGTTCGCAGCGCTCATACCCTGCCGCGGTCAGGGCGGCAGCCAGATCCTTTACCGGCAGCGGCGCCCCCGCCGTCAGCCGCAGCGTCCGGCTCAGCAAAATCTGCGGCGGCAGTGTGTACTGCACAGCGGCGTCTACGCAGGCCACCACACAATCGAAATCCCCTGCGGCCATCCGTGCCAGGGTTCCCAGACGCATTTGTTCGTATTCCCGAGAGGTGGATTCCACCCGCCGCAGGGACAAATCCCGGGCAGGCAGAAACAGCGGGCGCTGACCCAAAGCCTCCAGATCCTCGCAAACCCGGGTGGCTTCCGCCTCGTCCGCCGTCAGCAGCAGCGCCCGGCGTCCCAAAGTGACGCTCAGCGCGTGCAGCAATATCACCTTATGGATATGTCCCAACCCGGTCAGTTCCGCCGGCAGCCGGCCGGCCCGGATATCACCGCACAGCGCCTTATATGCCGGCAGTGAAGCCAGCCCTCGTTCAAATACGCCCATTATCCTCTGTCCATCCTTCCAACCATTCCCCGGAATCTTTCCGCGCTCCGTCGGCTCGTTCCCGCCTTATCCGGAATATTTGTTCATGGCCTCTTCCATCCGGTCCTGTACAATCCACTCGGCAGCATCAGCGGCTCGATGGGCTGCCTCCACTATTTTTGGAGCTTCCTCCTTAGTAAAGCGAGAGAGTACCCAAGCCGCCAAATCATAATCCGGGTGGGGTTTGGCCCCCACTCCCAGCTTGATGCGGGGGAACTGATCGCTGCCGGAAAGGGTAATGATGCTGCGCATCCCCTTTTGTCCCCCGTCGCTGCCCTTGCGCCGCAGACGAATGGTTCCCACCGGCAGGGAAATATCGTCCGCCATGATTAAGGTTTTCTCCGGCGGCAGCTTATAAAACCGCATAGCCTCGCATACCGCTTCGCCGCTGAGATTCATAAAGGTCTGGGGCATCATCAGCAGCACTCGCTTTTCTCCAATAGCCGCCTCCGTGCAGTAGGATTTGAAGCGGATACGGGTCACCTGGACCCCCAGCTTTTCCGCCAAAGCCTCCAGCCCCATAAATCCGGCGTTGTGCCGTGTAGCCTCATATTGCTTGCCCGGATTCCCCAGCCCGGCCACAATAAAGTCCACCGGCCCGGCGGGTTTGGATTTTTTACTAAAAAACATGCCTGTTCCTCCTGTTGACGGATATACGGTTCCCTACGCGCGACCGCCGACTTCATCTGGCAGATAAGCGCCGGCCTCCCGCAGCGTCTTCTGCAGCAGCGGAATATCCAGCTCCCGCAGTTCCACGCCGGTGCGGACGCTCAGCGCGGCAGCGGTATGGGATATCGTAGCTCTCCCCTTTTCTGTATTCCAAGTCCACGTTGTATTCCTGTGAAAACCGTCGGAAAGCCTCCGGGTCGGAAGCTCTGAAGCCGTCTATGTACTTTTTGCAGAAACGATAAATCTCCCACGCTTACCACCGGCCCTTCATGGTGACATTGGTAAGCTCCCGGTCCGATTCCGTGAAGCAGCAACAAAGGTTCCCCGTCTCCGAAAACATAGGCCATCAGGTCCTGTTTCCGAAGGCAGGCGTCATACGCCGGGGAACACAGCCGTCCCGGCAGATTTTGCCCAAAAGGGTTTTCCATGTCGTCTCCCCGGCCTTTCGGTTACCAGGAGATACCCGCTTGTTCCATCCCCGTCTGCAGAGCGTCCAATATCGGCATACAGCCGCTTTTTTTTGCCAGGACAGCGACGGCTTCATCAAAATTGGGACGGCGTGTCTCCATATTATGGGTATCGCTCCCCGGCAGCAGGGCATATCCCTCCTTCGCCAGCCGCAGCACAAATTTTCGGGCCGCCCGGTCGGTCAGCGCCTCCATATTAATCTGCAGCAGACAATCGGAAAAAGAAAACAGCTGGGCGTAATCTTCCCGGGAATACCAGCTGAGATACCGATCCACATGGGCGATCACCGGAGTTACCCGCATAGCATAGGCAATATTCTGGATTTTTTCCAGCATCCACGGTTTATAGGGCTGACGAGGCATCTCCAGCAAAATCAATCTGGTGCCTTCCAGGCACAGCGTTTCCAATCCCTGTTCCGGCAGTTCCCGTTCCAGATATATTTCCGCCCCCAGACGTACCAGCGGTGATCCCGGAAATACAGCCGCCCGCAACAGCTCAACCGCCCGATCCCGCCGTGCGGCGAAACTTGCCGGGCTTTCCCGGTGGGGAGTATAATGGGAGGTGGCGAACACCGTCTTCACGCCCTGCCTTCCCAACTCCTGCAGCATGGCCGCTCCCATTTCCGGGCTGCGAGCACCATCGTCCATTTTGGGCAGCACATGGGTGTGAAAATCCACCCACAGAGTGTTTTCCAATTGGGTTTTCATATGTCTTCCCCTTTTGTCTCTTGAAGTTAGATTATACCGGTTCCCAGCTTCCGCGTCAAGGTGAGAACCGCCTTCGCCAGCCGCCAGAAACAAAAATAATTTCCTTCTCGATGGAGCTTTACGTCGAATATCCACGTATTTTCTATTCTGGATGAAATCGCACGGCTCATACTCTCCGTTTTCCTTAAACCGGGTAAAACACAGCGGCGCCCTGCTTTTTACGTTCAAAGACGAGGCGCGTTGTCTTTGCGCCGTAACACTTTCCATACTTTACTGACAAGCACAAACGCCGTGAAATGCTGAAATGCATTTCACGGCGCCTTTTGTCTATTATCCGGTTTTACATAGCGCCCTTACCCAGCAGCACCACCCGCGCTGTCCAGAAAAGGATTTTCACATCCGTCTTCAAGCTGCGGTCCCGAATGTATTTCAAATCAAGCTCCACCCATTCCTCAAAAGAAGTGTCTTCGCCTTTGGTTACCTGCCAATAGCAGGTCAGTCCGGGCGTCACTCCCAGGCGGCGCATCTGATAAGGCGTGTACATTGCCACCTCGTTGGGCAGAGGAGGACGGGGCCCTACCAGGGACATATCGCCTTTGAGTATGTTCAGCAGCTGCGGCAGTTCGTCAATGCAAGTTTTGCGGATAAACCTTCCTACCCGGGTAACCCGGGGATCTTCGGTGATCTTAAAAGCCGGACCGTCACGTTCATTAAGCGCTGCCAGCTTTTCCAGCTGTTTCTCTGCATCCACGCACATGCTGCGAAATTTGTACATTTTAAAAGGCTTGCCGTTTTTACCGATACGCTTCTGGCTATAGAATGCCGGGCCCTTGGAATCCAGCCGAATCGCTACCACTGTTATCAGAAACAAGGGGGATAATACTAAAAGACCGCATAAAGAAAGCAAAATATCAAAAAAAAGCTTAGCCGCGTTATAAGGTCGCCATCTTACCTTTTCCGGCTGCGCAACACCGGTATGAACATCGTACAATACCTGCTCATCCCGCACGTTGCCGACCTCCCTTCACACCTGCCGTATTTATGACTGCCAACTGCAGTCCGTACGCCGAACAAACCGCCGCTTGCCGTCTGTCAGCCGTAGAGTAATCTAAGCCTGAAGCTTTATCAGCTTCAGGCCTTTCTCGATTCCCCAGTCTTTACATGGGATTATAGTTAATTTTACCGATTTAGTCAACGGAAAAGTACACGCTTCGCCGCATTTTATAGAAAACCCCAATTTTAGCGCGAAGCCTTTCGAGCAAACTGGTACCTTTTGAGAAATACTGTCCAGTTTTTGGCAATTTATATTCTAGCAGCAGTAACAAAACATGAAATAAATCGAAGTATAAATCCATAATTCCCGATGTATTATTTCACTATATTCATACAACCAATTCCGCACGCCGCCGCAGAGCCAAATAATCCTATTCATCCGCAAAGGCATGCGCCGCCAATACAATATTTTCCTTGGACAATACGGTCACGGTTTGCTGATGCGCGCCATTCGCCCACCCCAAGAAAACAAACCCGTAAGCAGCATACGGCGTCTGACGGCAGATAGCCTGGGCCGTCCACTCCGCGGACAAAAGCCGTTTTCCCTTCCACATACCGTTATGCAGGTACAGAACCCCCAGTTTAGCCATATCCCGGGTGGCAATATACAGGCCGGTGGCGCCCATGGTCTCCCCACGGGGGCAGGTTTCCCAGGCACAGCCTTCCATATCCATGGGTTCAAATAAGTTCTCCCGCAGAAACTGCAGCAGCGTGCAGCCGGTAACCTGATGAAGAATACAGGAAAGCAGATAATTTGTGTTGCTGTACCAAAATGCCGCTTCCGGATATCCTATGTAAATCTCTCAATCATATCTTTATCTCCTTTTCTTCATTTAATCATGGTATCTTCCTGTTTGTAAGACGGATTATTTACAGTTTTTTCTTCTTTGGATGTATTTGTTTTCCCGGGTCCGGCCATACTAGATTCGAAACCCGGACAGAAACGCAGGAAAGGATGGAATTCAGATGGAATTCAAAGGGAGCAAAACCGAGGCTAATCTCATGGCCGCCTTTGCAGGAGAAAGCGAGGCCCGCAACAAATATACCTTTTACGCGGCCCAGGCGCGCAAGGACGGCTACATTCAGATAGCCAAAATCTTTGACGAGACTGCCAATAACGAGAAGGAGCACGCCGAACTCTGGTTCAAGCGGCTGCATGACAACAGTATGCCGGGCACGGCAGATAATCTGGTGGACGCCGCTGCAGGCGAGCATTACGAAGCCACGGAAATGTACGTCGAATTCGCCAAAACCGCCAGAGAGGAAGGTTTCACCGAAATCGCCAATACCTTCGAGATGGTGGCGAAAATCGAAAGCCTGCATGAGCAGCGCTTCAACAAACTTCACGGCAACCTGGAATCCGGCAAGGTCTTCAAGAGAGGGGCCGGCACAGTCTGGATCTGCCTCAACTGCGGCCATGTATACACGGGAGAAACGCCTCCCACCCTCTGCCCCGTCTGCAAGCATCCCCAGGCTTACTTTCAGATGCACGTGGAGGATTATTAAAAAATATGGACCCGAAAACAGCCGGCCAAAAAAAGAAAAATCGCCTTACTCCCACCCAGCAAGTGGAAGTAGAGGCCCATACTCTGCGCAGCCAAGGCCGCGGCGAGATAATCTCGGATGTTTTGGGAAGCTACACAGGAACCCCAGAGGACGGAGGCGTCCCTTCCCAAGACGCGGACGACTTGTAATAATATCAAAAGCAAGGCAGATAGCGGTTCGCGCTGTCTGCCTTGCTTTTGCTTTATCTCTGCCTTTATCGCGGTAAAGGCGTCAGATGATGCATTTCCTCCATAGAAGCCAATCTCTCCCGGGCAATATGGAACCACAACTGATAAAAACGCGCAAATCCGCTTCCAAATCCCTGCCAATCCTGCCGCCGAAGCTGGGCCGCAAACTGCCGGATCTTCTCCGATATTATCGTCCGCAAGGCCCTTTTTTCCTCCTCCCCCATCATCCCGGCAAGACAATAACCGTAGGATAGCCTTTGATAGCATTCCTGCCCAATCATCTGCAGAGTCGGATTGGGGATCTTTTCCACAATCCATCCAAAAATGATCTGTGCGGACGAAAACGGAGCCTCCAAGCAATCCCGCTCCCACCTATCGATTTCCCGCGGCGCCGTGGTCCAGGGAATAACCCCCACCATTACGTCCACTGTATCCGCCAAAATCTGCAGAACACAAAGATAGGTCAGCAGCAGCTGAGCTATTTCGGGATGAGCAATGGCCGTGTCTTTTTTGATTTCACGGGAGACGACGGCGATTTTTCCAGGGGAAATAAACCGGGTAAGTCCCAACCGTTCCAGCCGTTCCGCCGCCTGGCGAACGGTAACCCGAGCCACACCGTATTCCGCGGCCATCTCTGAAATCGAAGGCAGGTATACGCTTTTCCGACAATCTCCTGCCATAATTCGGCCAACCAGATCCGTGGTCACCTCTGTAAGCTGACTCTTTTTTTTGCCGGGCCGCCAATCAAAAGCCGTTTCTTTTCCCGAGAATCTGCGGCTGCCCCTATCGGGTAAACTCTTGGCAATTTCTCGTATAAACTGGTCAGTGGCATCCCGCCGCTGCCAGCAGGAATCCGCCAACAGCTTTTCCACCTCGTCCAATCGCCCTTCCTCTGCCAGAGAAAGCCTTTCCTCCCACTCCAGTCCCGTAGTTGCGTATCGGCTTTCTATCCAATTCAAACTCTCGCAGCCCCACACATGAGGAATCGCCAAAAAGATATGAACCTGGGTGAATAAATCCGTCACCAGGGGATTGCCCAATGGTTCCACTGCTTTTTGATAGATCATCAAAGAACGTTCCGCAATCTGTGAAAGTGGAACGCGCCAGGCATCCATTTCCCGGCAAATTTTCCGCAGCTGCGCCAATTGCTCCGCCGTGCATAACCGCAGGCCGTGGATCAGCAGGCGGGGATACAGCACGGCGACCGCTTCATATAAATCTGCCATCGCGGTTCGCTTAGATAATTGCCGCCGAATATAGCCTTCCGTAAACTGCTCTTCTCCGACCGGCGTATGGACAATATAGCGCCGATTGCTTCCGTACAGCAGGAAACCCTCCTGTTCCAGCATATGCAGCGCTCGTCGAGCCGTGGCCACCCCTGCGCCGAATTGCGCGCAGATTTTCGGCAGCGGCGGCAGATATTCTCCCGCCTGATAGACTCCCGCATTTATTTCCTCCAGCAACCGGTCATGAATCTGCTGATAAAGGGCTTCCGTATTCTTCATATGCTTCCCTCCCTGCCGGTAAACCATCTCCATTCATTTATATCATATTATCCGATGCTGCGCCAGGCTCAGGAGAAAAAGTACTTTATTCTTTTTTCTCTTTCTGTTTATAAAAAAGCAGGCAATGATTCATTTATCAATGAATCATTGCCTGCTTTTTTAGTGGAGCTGGTGAGCGGACTTGAACCGCTGACCTGCTGATTACGAATCTGTATTCCTGGGTTTTGCGGCCTTTCGCAATTGCCGAAAATCGTTGATATTACTATGTTTTTAACCATTTCCTTTTTGCGAGCCTTGGTCTTTATCCGCCGATTTTGGCGTTTATAACGACCAAATAACGACCAAATTCATCACCCGTTTTTCCGGGTAAGGGCCAGCTCTATGGCACCGGCTGC